>NZ_JAACFS010000009.1 GCF_029051645.1 Bradyrhizobium sp. CSA112 | reverse complement strand
CACGGGTGTTACCCAGGGGGTATCGGGCGACATCGCCGCGCGCTTTGGCCGGTGGCCACCGGCCAAAGCGCTCAGTCGCTTCCATCGCACATTTTGCTCAATGGGCAGATACAAGGGGGTACAGGTCAATCAATGGGCCGCAGCATTCGCGGATAGATGCCCCTCACCCCGACCCTCTCCCCGCAAGAGCGGGGCGAGGGAGAAGATGGGTCCACCCCACATCGCTCTCGCATCGAAGCAGTCACTGCTGGGAACACCGTACTTAACAAAGTGTTGCAATCGCGCCCTCCGCGCATATCCGCATCCTGTTTTCGGACCTAGTCCTGCCGGCCTATCTGGTGTTTTTTACAGCCTCGCCCGATTCGAACATTACTGCCTTTCGAGATTGCCGTGACACCGCCCCCCGCCGCAGCCGCGAGGCTGGACAGCGCTCCATTACCTTTGCCCGAGAAGAAGTCCGTCGCCCGCAAGGCGCCCGCGCGCGCCGACCGGCCGTTCAAGGGCATCGCGCTGGTGCTGGCCTCGACGGTCTTTCTCGGCGCCTCCGACGTGACGGCGAAATACCTCTCGGCGACGCTGCCCTCGATTGAGATCGCCTGGATCCGCTTCCTGGTGTTCGCGCTGATCATGACGCCGGCCATGATGCCGGGTTCCCCGCTCTTTGCGCTGCAGACCAAGCGCCGCGGCCTGCACCTGTTGCGCGGCGCGGCGCTGCTTGGCTCGTCGCTGTTCTTCATCTCCGGCCTGCGGTTCCTTCCCATCGCCGAAGCCTCCGCCACCGGATTCGTCGCGCCGCTGTTCGTCACAGCGCTGTCGATTATTTTCCTCGGCGAGAAGGTCGGCCTGCGCCGCTGGATCGCCACGGCAGTGGGCCTGATCGGCGTGCTCATTATTCTGCGCCCAGGCACCGGCGCGTTTCACCCGGCTGCGTTCTTTCCGCTGGTTTCGGCGCTGGCCTGGGCCTGCACGCTGATCATGACGCGGATGATGAGCGGCACCGAGCGCGCCATCACCACCATGACTTATTCATCGATCGCCGGCCTCTTCATTCTCTCCGCGCTGGTGCCGTTCGTCTGGGTGACGCCGACCTGGCACGACATCGCCTTCGGCGTTTTGATCGGCGTCGCTTCGACCGCGGGGCAGTGGATCGTGGTGCTGGCGTTTCGCTATGCCGACGCTTCCGTGCTGGCGCCGTTCTCCTATATGCAATTGCTGTGGGTCAGCGTGCTCGGCTTCCTGGTCTTCGGCGAGGTCCCGGACGCGTACACCATCACCGGCGCTGTCTTCATTGTCGCGAGCGGGCTCTACACCGCCCATCGCGAGCGTATCAGGCGCTCGCAGCTTCTCGTCGTCTCGGGCGAGCCGTCGCCGAACGCCTGATTCTGCCCGGCCGCTGTCGTGGCTGGGCCGCCGAAACGTGGCGCGAGTGCCACAGCGGCGCCGCAAAACGCTTGGTTGTGGCGCAAATCTGCCGGATTCAACCTCGCATCCGTAATTCCACGGCGGAACCCATGCTAGTGCGTTCCGATGGCGCCGCAGAGCGCCGGGGAATGGGGTTCGGGCGTTGCATTTTCAGTTGCTTTCGTCGGCGCAGGGCCGACGTCGCCGGGATGCGGCTGCATGCGCAGTCGCGATATCGGCATTTCTCGTCGGTCTTGGCCTGACGACGCCCGCGAACGCGGCGTGCACGCCCGATCCGGCATCGAGCGGCCAGACGGTCACCTGCAGCGGCAACGTGCCGGGCGGCTTTCAGGCCGGCGGCGGCGTCGACAACCTCACCGTCGACGTCCTGTCCGGGGCTGTCGTCAGCGACGGCGGCGGCGGCGTGATCATCGGCGTCAACGACCTCAACACGGTCACCAACGGCGGCACGCTTACTGCCGGGCCCTCGGTCACCGGCATCTTCGCCGGGGTGAACAACACGATTGTCAACGCCGCCTCAGGCGTCATCACCGTCGGCGACGGCGGCTCGGGCATCTTCGCGGCCGGCAACAGCACCGTGACGAACGCCGGCGCCATTACGATTGGCGACGCGGCCGGCCCGGCAGCCGCCATCCTTGCAATCAATGACGACAACACCGTCAGCAACCTCGCCGGCGCGACCATTACCGTCGGCCTCAACGCCGACGGTATCTTCGCGCAGGGCGATCGCTTCATCGTCAACAACGCGGGCACGATCAACGTTGGAGTTTCCGGCACCGCGATCAACGTGTTCGGCGACGATGCGTTGATCACGAGCATCGGGGTGATCAACATTGCCGGCAACGCCGCTGGAATCTCGGCGCAGGGCGACCGCGCCCTGATCACCCATAAAGGCACCATCAATGGCACCATCGACAGCGCCGGTATCGCCTTTAACGGCTCGTCCGGCACGGTCAACAACAGCGGCCGCATCCTTCTTGGCGACGATGCCTTCGGCATCGTCGTGGTCGGCGATTCCAACACCGTCACCAACAGCGGCACCATCACCGTCGGAGCCGGCTTCGCCGTCGGCATCGACGTCGCCAGTTTCGGCGGCAGCAATTCCGTCATCAACACCGGCACCATCAACGTCGGCGCGAACGCGACGGGTATACTCCTCGGCGGCACCGGTACGATTTTCAACTCGGGCACCATCAATGCCGGGGCGGGGTTCGCGGCGATCGAACTCTGCGGCTGCGGCAACAGCGTGCTGACGCTTGGCCCGGGCAGCGTCATCAACGGCCTCGTGCTCGGCAATGGAACAGATACGTTCCAGCTCGGCGGCACCGGCAAGGACACCTTCAACCTCAGCCTGATCGGCGGCGGCCGGCAATATGACGGCTTCACGACCTTCAACAAGGTCGACAGTTCGACCTGGAGCGTCATCGGCACCGGCGCGCAGAACTGGAATGTCCTCGGCGGCACGCTCTCGGTCAACGGCGTGATCAACGGTCTCGCGACGGTCAATGCCGGCGGCACGCTCGGCGGCATCGGCACGATCAACAACGTCTTCGTCAATGGCGGTGCGCTGGCGCCGGGTAACTCGATCGGCACGCTCAACGTGGCGGGCAGCCTGACGTTTTCGGCGGCGTCGAGCTACATGGTCGAGGTCTCGGGCGCGAGCAGCGATCTGACCCGGGTCAGCGGCGTGGCGACCCTTGGCGGCGCCACCGTCGTCGTCATTCCCAGCGGTACGGTGACGAAGCAGTACACGATCCTGACCGCGACCGGCGGCGTGCCCGACACGTTCAACCCGGTGGTATCTGGCGTTTCGCCTAACCTGAACCCGGCCCTCAGCTACGACGCTAACAACGTCTATCTGAATTTTGCGCTGAATTACGGCGGCGGCCTCAATGTCAATCAGCAGAACGTCGCCAACGCGCTGACCAATTTCTTCAATACCACCGGCGGCATTCCGGTCGGCTTCGCCTCGCTCTCGCCGGCCGGCCTGACGCAGGTCTCCGGCGAGCTCGCGACCGGCTCGCAGCAGGCCACCTTCGACGCCATGAACCTGTTCCTCTCGCTGATCTCAGATCCGTTCGTGGTAGGTCGCCATGGCGGCTTCGGCGGCAATGCCGGCGCGATCCCGTTCGCCGAAGAGAGCGCAAGCGCCTATGCCGCGAAGAAGCCGCGCGCTGCGCGCGACGCCTTTGCCAAATTCCCGACCAAAGCGGATGCCGTGCGCAACGATCTGTTCGATCAGCGCTGGAGCATCTGGGGCTCCGCCTATGGCGGCGGCAGCAACACGTCAGGCAACGCCGCGCTCGGATCGAACGACGCGACCGCGCGCGCCTTCGGTTTTGCTGTTGGCGCCGACTATCGCTTCTCGCGCGACACGCTGGCCGGTTTTGCGCTAGCCGGCGGCGGCACCAATTTCAGCGTCAGCGGTTTCGGCTCCGGGCGCTCGGATCTGTTCCAGGCCGGCGCCTTCCTGCGTCACAATATGGGCGCTGCCTACATCACCGCTGCGGCGGCCTATGGCTGGCAGGACGTGACGACCGACCGCACCGTCACAGTGGCCGGCTTCGAGCGCCTGCGCGCACAGTTCAACGCCAACGCCTGGTCCGGCCGCATCGAGGGCGGCTACCGCTACACGACGCCCTGGATGGGCATCACGCCCTACGCAGCCGGCCAGTTCACCACCTACACTTTGCCGGCCTATGCCGAGCAGGTGCTGGCGGGCGCCGGCACGTTCGCGCTGAACTATGCGGCCAAGGACGTCACGGCCTCGCGCACCGAACTCGGCGTGCGCACCGATAAATCCTTCGCCGTGCAGAATGGCATACTGACCCTGCGCGGCCACGCCGCCTGGGCCCATGATTTCAATACCGATCGCAACGTCACGGCATTGTTCCAGACGCTGCCGGGCGCGGCCTTCGTCGTCAACGGCGCGGCGCAGGCGCGCGATTCGGCGCTCGTCACCGGCGCCGCCGAGATGACGTGGCTGAACGGCTGGTCGGCGGCTGCGATCTTCGAAGGGCAGTTCTCGAACGTCACCAATTCCTACGCAGGGAAGGGCGTTGTGCGCTATGCGTGGTGAACCTCCGTGGTAATGTGAGGGGAAACCACGGGAGGAACTTTGGTGCGCGCTGCCATTTTCAGAAGCGGCGAGATCATCGTCGACGAGATGCCCGAGCCCAAGCCGGGCGCGGGCATGGTGCTGGTGAAGTCGCTGGCCTGCGGCATCTGTGGCTCCGACCTGCACGCGCGCAAGCACGCGCACCGCATGGTCGAGCTGGCAAAGCACTTTCCCGGCCGCAAGCCGATGGACCTTTCCCGTGACGTCGTGTTCGGCCATGAATTCTGCTGCGAGGTGCTCGACTACGGTCCGGGCACCACGGGCAAACTCAGGCCCGGCACCAGGGTCTGCTCGCTTCCCGCGCTGCTGACCGCGGACGGCCCGCAAGGCATCGGCTACTCCAACGACAATATCGGCGCCTACGCCGAGCGCATGCTGCTCAGCGAAGCCTTGCTGCTGGAGGTCCCGAACGGCCTCGCCGCCGAACACGCCGCGCTGACCGAACCGCTGGCCGTCGGCGTCCACGCGGTAGCGAAAGCCAACATCAAAGGCGGCGAGGTGCCGCTCGTGATCGGCTGCGGGCCGGTCGGCCTCGCGGTCATCGCGGCGCTGAAGATCAGGGGGCTGCACCCGATCGTCGCCGCCGATTATTCGCCGGCACGCCGCGCGCTCGCCGAAAAGCTCGGCGCCGACGTCGTCGTCGATCCCGCGCGCTCGCAGCCTTATGCGACGTGGGCCGAGCACGCCCAGATGTCGCCCGAGGAAAAAGCCGCGCGCCCGCCGCTACAGGCGCTGTTGCCCGCGCTGAAGCCTGCACTGATCTTCGAATGCGTCGGCGTTCCCGGCCTGATCCAGCAGGTGTTCGAGAGCGCGCCGCGCGATGCGCGCATCGTCGTGGTCGGCGTCTGCATGGAAACCGATCGCTCAGAGCCGATGCTCGGCATCCTCAAGGAGCTCAATGTTCAGTACGTCCTGGGCTATACGCCGGAAGAATTCGCGTATTCACTCCGCTTGATCGCCGAAGGACAGGTCGATGCGGCCTCGATGGTGACCGCCACCGTCGGCATCGACGGCGTCGCGAAGGCGTTCGCCGACCTCGCCAACCCGGAATCACACACCAAGATCATCGTCCAGCCGTGGCGGTGATGATCGTCGGAACGCGTAGCAACTATTAAACCCTCATGGTGAGGAGGCGCCTTAGCGCCGTCTCGAACCATGAGGCCCGCGCTCTCTCCACGTCATTGCGAGCGCAGCGAAGCAATCCATCTTTCCGTGCATAGGGTGACAATGGATTGCTTCGCTGCGCTCGCAATGACGAGAGACCAGGCACGCTCCGCTTTGCCATACTACGGACCCGCTGCCCGATGTCTCGGATACTCAAGCTGCATTGCGACGAAGTCGGTCGTCTGCGTCCCGTAGCGCGCCGCAATTCCCTCTAGCGCGTTGTCCAGCGCGTCCGCTGGTTTCCGGTCCCCGAGAGACGGCAGCAGGCGTTCCGCTGGCCAGCTTGACGCAACCTGATCGGGGTAGATGCGGATGCCATTGCGGCTTTGGTGGGCACCGGCTGCGCGCGCAAACGTCACCGCCTGCGATCGATAGGTCCGTGACCACGCGTCCGTCACCAGCGCCAGCGACACTTCGTCGACGCCTTCCTTCAGTTCGATGCCGAGCCGCTCGTGCGCCCAGAACGCGGCCGTGTTGCCGATCGCCGTCAGTGCAAACGGCCGAGTGAACCTGAACTCGTCGCTTTCATGCCGCGTGTCCCAATCGGTCAGGCCGATATCACGGCCGACCGCCTTGGCCTTCTCCCGTCCGGCGATGGCCTCGATCAGCGTCAGCGACATCGGCATCGATGCCGTGATGCCTGTCGTGGTCGCCACGCCGTCATCGACCACCAGCCGGCGGTCTTCGACATAGCGCATCGTGGGGTGCTTGCCGCGCAATTCCTTGATGGAATACCAGTGCGTGGTCGCCCGCTTGCCATGTAGCAGCCCGGCATCGCCGACCACCTTGGCGCCGACGCAAACGCCGATGATGATCGCCTTCTTGGCCGCTTGACTCCTGATCCATTGCAGCGCCGCCGGATCATCATCGCGGCTCATCGCGGGGACGATGACATAGTCGGCGCCGTCGGGATGCTGCGCATCGAACTCCGCTGTTGTTGCGTGCGGTTCGACCTTCAGCGTCGGATAGAGCGTCACGGGACCGGGAGCGGTAGCCAGAGTCACGACGTCGGCGACGTCGGCGCGCCTGAGGACGCCGTAGGGCAGCAGGTAATCGGTGGTTTCGGTAGCATCGTTGATGCCGATGATGGCAATCAGCGGGCGCTGTCGCTTCGGCGGCTTCAGCGCCGCGATCGTCGCATCGTGTTCGTCTTGCGCGATCGCCGGCGGGGCGGCGACGGAAGGCGCCGTCGGCAGCGAGAAAATCCAGGCGCCGCCGATCAGGGCGGCAAGCGCGATTGCGCCGAGCGCGCTCCACAATACACGTCGAGAATTCATGGTCTGCCGGCTCGCGCCTCACTCATTTCAACCGGTTCCAGTTCTACTGCGGCCATGATCCGTCTGAAATGACATAAATCCGGCGAAAACGGCCATGCATCGAGAAATGCGAAACGAAAGGGGCGTGAGGTAAACCTCGACGACGCAGTCCGAGTTTCGTGTCCCGGACGCGGTGCAGCGTGAAACGCTGCACCGCAGAGCCGGGACCTATGGCTGTGTGTGCCCGCGTGGATCCCGGCTCTGCAGCGCACCGTAGGAGTCGCGCGAAGCGCGATCCCGAACGCGCTGCGCTTGCGTCCGGGGAACGCAAGTTGAGAGATCGAGGAACCGCGGAGGGCGAATTCCAGACACTAGCTTTCACGCTCACGCATGACGGCGGTCGACGCAATAGGGATCCTCCCGGTTTGCGGGAATGTCCATCCGGCGAGGCGGCCATTGTCTGATGCCGTATGGCGCCGCAGTTTTACGGGAAAGCATCACGGCCTCTGGACAAGGAGGGCTTCATGCCATCGGACAGACGCATGTTTTTGAGCGCAGGCCTCGGCGTCACCGCCGCGCTTGCTTCGCGCGCCAGTGGGCTGACGACATCGGCGCAAGCGGTCTCACTCGAGAGCCCGCCTCTTCCTGGCAATGTCAGTCTGGATGCGGACGCCCGTGCCGCAACCGCCCATGATTTCGGCCGCCTCATTCACAGGCAACCGCACGGGGTACAGAGGCCCACATCGGGTGCCGACATCGCGAGCCTGATGCGTTGGGCCAAGGGCCAGGGCGTCAAGGTGGCGGCGCGCGGGCAGGGCCATTCGATCTACGGCCGCGCCCTGGTCGAGAACGGCATCGTGGTCGATATGGGCGCGATGAACTCGATCCGCGATATCAAGGTCGATCGCGTCGTGGTCGATGCCGGAGCGACGTGGAGAGATCTGTTTGAGGCGACATTGGCGCACGGCCTTACGCCGCCGGTGCTGACCAACTATCTCGGCCTCTCGATCGGCGGAACGATCGCGGTGGGCGGCATTGGAGCTGCGTCATCCCGGCATGGCATGCAAACCGACAACGTCATTGCGCTCGACGTGGTGACCGGCGACGGAAATGAGGTGAGCTGTTCTGCGACCGAAAATCCGGATCTCTTTGACGGCGTCCGCGCCGGCCTAGGCCAATGCAGCATCGTCACGCGAGCGACGCTGCGCCTGGTGCGCGCGCCTGAGCGTATCAGGCGCTTTCAGCTCTTCTACCGCGATTTGCCGTCGCTGACGGCGGACCAGCGGCGCGTGCTCACGGAAGGGCGCTTCGATCAGTTACAGGGGGCAGTCCTTCCCGATGGAAGCGGCGGTTGGCGGTATCAGCTCGACGGCGCGGTATCTTATGGGAGCGGTTCGGCTCCCGACGATACGGCCGTGCTTTCCGGATTGTCGGATGAGCGCGGCGCCGCCGTCATCGCCGACCTGACCTATCGCGAGGATGCCCTGGCGTTTGGAAAGTTCGAAAATCTGCTGCGGTCGAAAGGCCAGTGGTCCAACCCGCAGCCCTGGCTTTTGACGTTCCTGCGCGGCAGCAATGCCGAACGGGTTGCCGGCGACATCCTGGCCGGCCTGACCGGCGATGCGGTCGGTCCGTTCGGGCGGATAACCGTCTATCCCTTACTCACAAGGGCGTTTCGGACGCCGCTGCTTCGCCTGCCGGCGGAAGACATCGTCTTTGTCTTCAATCTCATTCGCATCCCGGCATCGAACGATGCGGCGGCGGCGGAGCGGATGGCCACAGAAAATCGCGCGCTGTACGATCGCATTCGAGAAGCCGGCGGCGTTCAGTATCCGGTCAGCGCCTTCGCGATGTCGCCCGGCCACTGGGAGGTTCATTTCGGATCAGGCTGGCCGCAGCTTCGCGAGGCCAAGCGGCGCCACGATCCTGAGCACCTGCTTGCGCCCGGCTATAATGTATTTTGACGCGGGGCGAGCTGCGAGGAGTGCCCCGCTAAAGCAGATCGGTCTTCAGGCTGCTCGCCAGAAAATCCACGAACCGCCGGACTCTTTCCAGCGGTGCTCGTGTCGGTGGCCAGACGAGTTGGATCGGCATTCCCTCGGTTTCAAATTCCGGCAGAACGATTGCGAGCGCGCCCTGTGAGACGAGATCGCTGATCTGCCACAGCGGCAGCCGGGCAAGCCCGGCGCCTTCGCTCGCGGCGGCGCGGATTGCGGCGGCGCTGTTCGAGCGAAAGCGGCCGTGCACTTTGACCGACTGGATCTGGCCGTCAATGCGAAACGGCCATTTGTCGACCACCTCAGTACCGGCCCGCAAGATGCAGGAACGCAGCTCGAGATCGCTGGGATGCTTCGGCCGGCCATGTTCGGCGAAATAGGATGGTGCGCCGGCGATGACGACGCGCAGCACGTGCAATCGGCGCGCGATCAGGGACTCATCGGTGGAGTCGCCGATCCGCACGGCGATGTCGAGGCCCTCTGCAACGAGGTCGACCTGCTCGTCGGAGGCGCGCAGTTCGATCTCCACGTTGGGATAGAGCCTTAGGAAACGGCTGACGATCGGCGCGACGTAGGATGACGCAAACAGAATTGGCGCACCGACTTTCAGCGGGCCCGAGATTTCGCCGCGAAGATTGGCTGCCTCGGCCCGCGCTTCGATGATCTCCGCAACCGCCGGCTTGATACGTTCATAGAACACGCGTCCCGCCTCGGTGGGTTCTGATCGCCGCGTGGTGCGCTTCACGAGCTCGACGCCAAGCGCGCGCTCCAGCGCCATCAGCGACCGGTTGAGCGATTGCAGCGGGCGCCGAAGATGCCGTGATGCCGCCGCCTGGCTGCCCTTCTCGATAACCGCCAGAAAGGCTTCGAGATCGTCCAACCGTTCCAATTCGATATGCCGCTGTTGATATGCCGCCACTCAGGAAGGTGGATCGTACACGCCGCAATTGCAAGGCCGGCAGATCCTGTAGGGTGGGCAAAGGAGCGTGAGCGACGTGCCCACCATTCATGCTGCGCTTGTGAAGATGGGCACAGCTGTCGCTTTGCCCACCCTGCAAACTTCTCCGGACTGATTTGCTTTGCACGCAAGCGCAACTTCATGCAGCGGCGCTGAAGGCGGGTGACCCAGTATCCCAGAGACGCCAGTGATTGAACCGATAGGCCGCAGCGTACTGGATACCCCGCCTTCGCGGGTATGACGAACTCGTGCAACATCCCGGGACCCATACGCCGCGGCGGTTGTTGTCCTGGCAAGATGGTTGACGGCTTTCCCTCAACAATTGGCGACGGTGGTTATGGGTCCCTGCTTTCGCAGGGACGACGGCTACACCGGCAGCGCGATCGAATACTTCACCTGGCTGAGCGCAAAGCTCGACTCGATCGAGGCGATGCCGTCGAGCCGTGTCAGCTTGTTCTTCAGGAACGCTTCATAGGAGGAGAGGTCGGCGGCGACGACGCGCAGCAGATAATCGCGGTTGCCGGTCATCAGATAACACTCCAGCACCTCGTCCCATTTCGAAATCGCTTTCGCAAACCGGTTGAGGTCCTCCTCCTTCTGCCGTGCCAGCTTGATCGAGATGAAGACGCTGACGTGCAAGCCCAACGATTTCTGATCGACGGTCGCGATGTAGCGGGTGATGACGCCGCGTTCTTCCAGCAGCTTGACCCGGCGATGGCAGGGCGACACTGAGAGGCCGACCTTGTCGGCTAGCTCCTGCATGGTCATGCGGCTGTCAGTCTGCAGTAGGCTGAGGATCCTGCGATCGATGGCGTCGAGGGTTGCCATTGGGATAAACTCGCGGTTTGAAGGCATATGGTGGTATTTTATCCCAATATTGGGCGGTATGCCGCAGGAAATTGAGAATTTTGGCTCCTGCGCGGCCGTTAAGATCGGCGCATACTGAATTCTCTCCGGGAGCATCGCCATGCCCATAGAGCCCGCACGCCTCGAGCTGTTGTCCGCGCTGGCACGCAAGGTGTTATGGCTGTCGTCGTGGACGATCCATCATGCCAACCATGTCAGGCCCAGTGCCGACGGGCTCAAGGTCGGCGGCCATCAGGCCTCATCCGCCTCACTCGCCAACATCATGTCGGCGTTGTATTTCTCGGTGCTGCGCCCGCAGGACCGTGTCGCGGTGAAACCGCACGCAAGCCCGGTGTTTCACGCCATCCAGTATCTGTTCGGGCACCAGACCCGCGACAAGCTGGAAAATTTCCGCGGCTTCAAGGGCGCGCAATCCTATCCGTCGCGCACCAAGGATACCGATGACGTCGACTTCTCCACCGGCTCGGTAGGCCTCGGCGTCGCGCAAACCCTGTTCTCCTCGCTGGTGCAGGACTACGTCACGTCGCATGGCTGGATGAAGGACCGCCCCGAGGGGCGGATGATTGCGCTCGTCGGTGACGCCGAGATGGATGAGGGCAACATCTTCGAGGCGCTGCTGGAAGGCTGGAAGCATGCGCTGCGCAATACCTGGTGGGTGGTGGACTACAACAGACAGAGCCTCGATGCCGTCGTGCGGGAAGGGCTGTGGGAGAAGTTCGAGACCATGTTCCGCAATTTCGGCTGGGACGTGGTGATCGTGAAATACGGTCGCCTGATGCAGGCGGCGTTCGCCGAACCCGGCGGCGAGGCCTTGAGGCGCTGGATCGATAATTGCCCGAACCAGATGTATGCGGCGCTGTGCTTCCAGGGCGGGGCGGCCTTCCGCAAGCATCTGCAGGACGACATCGGCGATCAGGGGCAGGTGTCGCAACTGATCGACCGGCGCAGCGACGACGAGCTGCTGGCGCTGATGTCCAACCTCGGCGGCCACGACATGGCCAGCATGATCGAGGCATTCGAGGCGATCGATCACGATCGTCCCGTCTGCTTCATCGCCTACACCATCAAGGGCGTCGGCCTGCCGATGCAGGGCCACAAGGACAACCATGCGGGCCTGATGACGGTGGCGCAGATGGAGAAGTGGCGCGCCGCGCAGAACATCCGCCCCGGCCATGAATGGGACAAGTTCGAAGGCCTGTCGCAGGCGCCGGCCGAGCTTGAAGCATTCCTGGCGGCAGCACCGTTCAATCAGGAGGGGCGCCGCCGTCTCACCGCTGATGTCATCGACGTTCCGCAACAGCTCACCTTCAAGCCGGCGGCGCAGATGTCGACGCAACAGGGCTTTGGGCTGGTGCTCAATGAACTCGCGCGCGGCGATACCGAACTGGCCGCGCGGATCGTGACCGCGTCGCCTGATGTCACCGTCTCGACCAATCTCGGCGCCTGGGTGAACCGCCGCGGGCTGTTTGCCAAGGCCGAGAACCACGACCTGTTCCGGCAGGAGAAGATCCCGTCCGCCTACACCTGGGAGTTCTCGCCGAAGGGGCAGCACCTCGAACTCGGCATCGCCGAGATGAACCTGTTCATCATGCTCTCGGCGCTGGGGCTGTCGCATCAGATCAATGGCGAGCGGCTGCTGCCCGTCGGCACGCTGTACGATCCCTTCATCGAGCGCGGCCTCGATGCACTGAATTATGCCTGTTACCAGGACGCCCGCTTCATGGTGGTGGCGACGCCGTCGGGAATCACGCTGGCGCCGGAAGGCGGGGCGCATCAGTCGATCGCGACGCCACTGATCGGCATGGCGCAGGATGGGCTGGCCTCGTTCGAACCGGCCTTCGTCGATGAACTTGCCGTGATCATGGGGTGGGGCTTTCGCCACATGCAGCGCGAAGCCGGCGAGGGCGGCTCGGTCTATTTGCGATTGTCGACCCGCACGGTCGATCAGCCGCAGCGGATCATGACGCCGGACCTGCAAAGGGACATCACCGAGGGCGCCTACTGGCTGCGCGAGCCCGGGCCGAATTGCGATATCGTGATTGCCTATACCGGGGCGGTAGCGCCGGAGGCGATCGAGGCCGTGGGCTTCATCGGCGAAAGCCACCGCGATGTCGGTTTACTGGCGGTAACCTCGGCGGACCGGCTGCATGCGGGATGGTCCGCCGCGCGGAATTTGCGGCGCGACCGCCGTGGCATCCAGCATCTCAGCCATGTCGAAAAGCTGCTGGCGCCGCTCACCCGCGACTGCGGCATTGTGACGGTGATCGACGGCCATCCGGCCGCGCTCGGCTGGCTCGGCAGCGTGCGCGGCCACCGCCTCGAGGCGCTCGGCGTCGAGCAGTTCGGCCAGACCGGCACGATTGGCGATCTCTACCGCCACTACGGCATCGACGCCAACGCCATCATCGATGCGGCGGAGGCGTTGACCGTCGGGGCGCCGGTGCGGCACCGGAAGATGGCGGTGTGAGACATCTGCTGCCGTCATTCCGGGGCGCGCGCAGCGCGAACTCGGAATCCATCGTGACACGGGTTATGCGGCCCGATGGATTCCGGGCTCGCGCCAAGAGGCGCGCCCCGGAATGACGGGCGGAGCACCTTGCCACCCCCATGCCCCTGTCCTTATATCCAGCGCCTGCCGCATCGCGGCACCCCGCATATGGCGGGTTCAACTGCCCTGGCTTTCGTGCAAGGATGTTGCAGAACGCTTCCGCTGCTCCTCCATTGCTCCGAGATTAAAGAGGTTTCCGATGGTCAATCGCATGCAATTCTACATCGATGGCGCCTGGGTCGATCCGGCCGTCAAGAAATCCACCCCCGTCGTCAATCCGGCGACCGAAGAAGCGATGTACGAAGTTGCGCTCGGCTCGAAGGCCGACCTCGACAAGGCCGTTGCCGCCGCCAAGCGCGCTTTCGTGACTTATTCGCAGACCAGCCGCGAAGAGCGCATCGCGCTGTTCGAGAAGATCATCGAGATCTACAAGACCCGCATGAAGGACATCGGCGCCGCCGTGTCCGACGAGATGGGCGCGCCGCTGCCGATGGCCGAACGCCTGCAGGCCGGCGCCGGCCTCGGCCACATCGCTTCCACGCTTGAAGTGCTGAAGAACTATCACTTCGAGGAGAACGTCGGCACCGCCGTGGTGCTGCGCGAGCCGGTCGGCGTCGTCGGCATGATCACGCCCTGGAACTGGCCGCTCAACCAGATCGCCTGCAAGGTCGCGCCCGCGCTCGCCGCCGGCTGCACCATGATCCTCAAGCCCTCGGAATTCACGCCGACGTCCGCATTGATCTTTGCCGAAATCCTGCATGAAGCGGGCGTGCCGAAGGGCGTGTTCAACCTGCTGAACGGCCTCGGTCCCGAAGTCGGCGCCGCGATGGCCGAGCATCCTGACATCGACATGATCTCATTCACCGGCTCGACCCGCGCCGGCGTCGATGTCGCCAAGCGTGCCGCGCCGACCGTGAAGCGCGTCAGCCAGGAATTGGGCGGCAAGTCGCCGAACGTCATCCTCGAAGGCGCCGACCTCACCAAGGCCGTGACCGGCGGCGTGATGCACATGTTCAACAACTCCGGCCAGTCGTGCAACGCGCCGTCGCGGATGATCGTGCCGCTGTCGAAGATGAAGGAAGTCGCTGCCATCGCCAAGGGCGTCGCCGACAAGACCAAGGCCGGCGATCCCCGCGCCGAGGGCACCACCATCGGCCCGGTCGTGTCGCGCATTCAGTGGGACAAGATTCAGGCGCTGATCAAGAAGGGCATCGACGAAGGCGCGACGCTGGTGGCCGGTGGTCCCGGTCTGCCTGAGGGTGTCAACAAGGGCTTCTACGTGCGCCCGACCATCTTCGCCGACGTCACCAACGACATGACGATTGCGCGGGAGGAAATCTTCGGGCCGGTGCTGACGATCATCGGCGCCAAGGATGAAGCCGACGCCGTGAAGATCGCCAATGACACGCCCTATGGTCTCGCCGGTTACGTCTCGGGCGATACGGTGGAAAGCGCGCGTCGCGTGGCCAAACAGATTCGCGCCGGCAACATCAACCTGCAGGGCGTGCCGAACGACCGCACTGCGCCGTTCGGCGGCTATAAGCAGTCCGGCAACGGCCGCGAATGGGGCAAGTACGGCCTCGAGGAATATCTCGAGGTGAAGGCGGTCGCCGGCTACAACGCGGCGTAAATCATCGAGGGGTCACCAAGCGCCGGAGCGAATCTCGCTCCGGCGTGTTGCGTTCTGTTCGCTGCAGAAACAAATTCAGTGTCGTCCCTGCGAACGCAGGGACCCATAACCACCGAATGCAATTGCGTTACAAGGCGTCAGCCACACTGCCTCATTGATAGATCACGCGGTATGGGTCCCTGCGTTCGCAGGGACGACAGAAATATATGCAGGATACTCAGCCGCCAGGCGCGCCCTGCGTGTTCACATAGAGCGCGTAGATCGACTGGCTCGCGGCCATGAACAGGCGGTTGCGCTTCAAGCCGCCGAAGCAGAGGTTGGCGCAGCGCTCGGGCAGGGCGATGCGGCCGATCATGACGCCATCGGGCGCGAACACCACGACGCCGTCGAGCTCGGGGTCGCCCATGCCCCAGCCACACCACAGATTTCCGTCGATGTCGCAGCGCATGCCGTCGGGTGTGCCGGGGCCGGCATCGACGAGGACGCGCTTGTTGGAGAGCTTGTCGCCGCCGGCAGCGATGTCGTAGGCGAGGATCTTGCGGTTCGGCACGCCGCGGGATTCGATGATGTAGAGGATCTTCTCGTCCGGCGAGAAACAGAGCCCGTTCGGGCCGAGCACACCCTCGGCGACGATGGTGGCTTTGCCGGTCGCGCCGTCGATCCGGTAGACATTGGCGTCGATCTCGGGTTCGGCCCTGTAGCCCTCGTAATTGCCGAGCAGGCCGAACACCGGATCGGTGAACCAGATCGAGCCGTCGGACTTCACGACGACGTCGTTCGGCGAGTTCAGCCGCTTGCCATCGAAGGAGTCCATCAGCACCGTGATCGATCCGTCATATTCGGTGCGCGTCACCCGCCGGCCACCGTGCTCGCAGGTGACCAGCCGTCCCTGACGGTCGCGGGTGTTGCCGTTCGCGAAGTTGGACGGCTTGCGGAACACGCTTACCGTGCCAGTCTCCTCCTCCCATTTGAGGATGCGCTGGTTCGGAATATCGCTGCACAGCAGATACCGCCCGTCGCCAAACCATACCGGCCCTTCGGCCCAGCGCAGGCCGGTGGTCAGTCGCTCCACCGCCGACAGCTTGAGCCAATATTTTTCAAAGCGCGGATCGAGTGCACGGATGGCCGGATCGGGGTAGTACGTCGCCGGGCGCCAGCCGGCGGAATGCGATGCTGCATCGGACATTTGCTGTTCTCGTTGTTGCGTTCCCTGACCGTTTGAGTTTGCTATCATTCCCGGCTAATGACCGCAAATCGGTCGCGAGATTAAGAGGAACGAAATGCCACGCATATTGATGACCGGCGCTGCCGGCGGGATCGGGACGAGCCTGCGCAAGCTGTTGCCGCCGATCTATCCGGATCTGCTGCTGAGCGATCTGAAGGCGCCGGTCGATCTCGGCAAGGACGAGGAATTCAAGGCGGCGGACCTTGCCGATCTGGCGCAGGTCGAGGCGATCTGTGAAGGCGTGGACGGCATCCTGCATTTCGGCGGCTATTCGGTCGAAGGTCCCTGGGACTCAATCCTGCAGTCCAACATCATCGGCGGCTATAACCTGTTCGAGGCGGCGCGGAAAAAGGGCGTGAAGCGGGTAGTATTCGCCTCGTCGAACCACGCCGTCGGCTTCTATCCGCGCCATCACCGGATCGGCACCGACGTCACCGCGCGCCCGGACAGCCGCTACGGCGTCAGCAAGGTGTTCGGCGAAGCCGTCGGCGCGCTCTATGCCGACAAGCACGGGCTTGGCGTTACCTGCCTGCGGATCGGCAATTTCGGCGAGATGCCGCTGGACCACCGCCGGCTTTCGATCTGGCTGAAGCCGGAAGACCTGGTGCAGCTCTGCCGCATCGGGCTCGAGCACCCTGACATCCATTTCGAGATCTTCTACGGCGCCTCCCATAATGAGCGCGCCTGGTGGGACAACCACCGCGCCTACGAGCTCGGCTATCGGCCGACCGGCCGCGGCGAGGATTTCCGCGAACACGCCATGGCCGAGCAGGCCAAGCTGAAGCCGGATCCGGTCGGCGATTACTACCAGGGCGGCACGTTCTGCAGCATGGAGTTCGACGGCGACAAGAACAGGATCATCGACTGGAAGTGAGATCTCTAATTCCGGGTCATGCGCCCTTGCGGCGCGGGCCTGGAAACCATACTGACGATCATATCGTGGCCCGAGCTCGCTAGGGCGCCCGGAATCTAGAGCCTCGAAGACGGGAACAAGAAGATGGCCGACGGACTTCGCAAGGGACTGACGAGTTATGGCGACGCTGGGTTCTCGCTGTTCCTGCGCAAGGCCTTCATCAAGGCCATGGGCTATTCGGATGATGCGCTGAACAGGCCGATCGTCGGCATCACCAATACGTACAGCGACTACAATCCCTGTCACGGCAACGTTCCGCAGATCATCGAAGCGGTGAAGCGCGGCGTAATGCTGAGCGGTGCGATGCCGATGGTGTTCCCGACCATCTCGATCGCCGAGAGCTTTGCCTATCCGACCTCGATGTACCTGCGCAATCTGATGGCGATGGATACCGAGGAGATGATCCGCGCCCAGCCGATGGACGCCGTGGTCGTGATCGGCGGTTGCGACAAGACGTTGCCGGCGCAGATCATGGCGGCGGTCTCCGCCGATCTGCCGACCGTCGTCATTCCGGTCGGGCCGATGGTGGTCGGACATCACAGGGGCGAGGTGCTCGGCGCCTGCACCGATTGCCGTCGGCTCTGGGCGAAGTATCGCGCCGGCGAAATCGATGACAACGAGATCGAAGCCGTCAACGGAAGGCTTGCACCTTCAGTCGGCACTTGCATGGTGATGGGCACCGCGAGCACCATGGCGTGCATCACCGAGGCGCTAGGCCTGTCGCTGCCGATGAGCGCGACGATTCCGGCGCCGCACGCCGAGCGGTTTCGCTCGGCTGAAGCCAGCGGCAAAGTCGCCGCCGCGATGGCTAAGGCGAAGGGACCAAGGCCGAGCGAATTGCTGACGCCGGCTTCGTTCCGCAACGCGCAGGTGGTGCTCCAGGCGATCGGTGGATCGACCAACGGCCTCATTCACCTCACGGCAATCGCTAACCGCACCAAACACCGTATCGATCTCGAAGCATTCGACAAGCTCGGCCGCGAGGTGCCGGTGCTGATCGACCTGAAACCGTCAGGCGAGCATTATATGGAGCATTTCCATCACGCCGGCGGCGTGCCGAAGCTGATGGCACAGCTTGGCGATCTCATCGACCTCAATGCCAAGACCATCACCGGCCAAACGCTGCGCGATGTTGTCGCCGGCGCCGAGGAGGTGCCGGGGCAGGACGCCATCCGTCCGCGCGACAATCCGATCAAGGCCGAAGGCGCAATGGCGGTGCTGCACGGCAATCTTGCGCCGCGCGGGGCGGTCATCAAACAATCGGCGGCGAGCCCCAAGCTGCTGCAACATACGGGCCGTGCCGTGGTGTTCGAATCCGTGGAAGACATGACGCTACGGGTCGACGATCCCGATCTCGACGTCAACGCCGACGACGTGCTGGTGCTGCGCAATGCCGGCCCCAAGGGCGCGCCCGGCATGCCGGAGGCTGGCTACCTGCCGATTCCCAAGAAACTCGCGCGCGGCGGAACCAAGGACATGGTGCGGATATCCGACGCACGCATGAGCGGAACCGCGTTCGGCACCATCGTGCTGCACATCACGCCGGAATCCGCCGTGGGCGGGCCGCTGGCGCTGGTGAAGAACGGGGACATGATCCGCCTCGATGTCGCGAAGCGCAGCATCGATCTCTTGATCGACGCGGCCGAACTGGAGAAACGTCGCGCGGCGCTGTCGCCCGCCGTCGCGCCCGATTGGGCCAGGCGCGGCTACGCGCACCTGTTCAACGAGACCATTCTGCAGGCCGACGAGGGCTGCGACTTCGATTTCATGCGCGAGCAGGGCAAGGATTAGCACGCTTCAGCGCACTATATGGTCGTCCCTGCGCACGCAGGGACCTATACCGCGTTGTGCTCTCCGTTGAAGTGAGATGACAGTCGCGTCTTCAAACAACTCGAGACGGTGGTTATGGGTCCCTGCGTTCGCAGGGACGACTTCCAGAGCGGGACGACAGCCGCATGCGAGGCACCAGCTCTGCCAACAGTCACTTCGACTTGCTGGTGAACTTCTTCACGGCGACGCGGAAGTCGTCGGTCTGCATGGCGTCGATGATCTTCGCTTCCTCAGCATCGAGCTGCTGTTTGGTCGGCGTAACGGCGGCCTGATAGACCAGCGACTTGGTGCCTGCGATCGCCGCTGGCGGGTTCTGCGCCAGCCGCTCGGCGAATTTGCGCGTTTCCGCTTTCAGCTCCGCGGCCGGAACGACGCGGGCGACCAGGCCCCATTCATAAGCCTGCTGCGCGGTAAAGCTGTCCTCGGCCAAAAATATCTGAAGCGCGCGACGGGTGCCGACGGTCCCGACCATGCCGACCGTACTGCCGCCATCCGGCGAAACCCCGATCTTGGCATAGGCCGGCGTAAAGCGGGCGTCATCGGCGGCAATGCAGAGGTCGGTGACGAAGGCCAGCCCCATGCCGGCGCCGGCGGCGGAGCCGTGGACGCTGGAGAGAACGATCTTCGGCATCCGTCGCACCGTCTCGATAAAGGCGTGGTAGTGCTTCAGCAATTCTCCCACCACGGGCGCAACGGTGTCGTTGGCGGCGGCTGCACCGATGGTCTGCAAGTCGCCGCCGGCGGAGAAAGCGCGGCCTTCGCCCTCGATCACCAGCACCCGTATGTCGTCGTTGCGTTCGACCTCGGCGCCGAGTTGCTCGAGCTTTTGCGCGATCGAGAGATTGATCGAATTGAAGGCCGCTGGCCGGTTGAGCGTGATCGTGGCAATCGCGCCATCGATCCTGAGCAGGGCAGGGGCGCTGGCGGCGGTATCATTGGAGGTCGGCATGGCTGGGCCTCGGCTCGGAACGGGGGCAGCATTTAAATAGAGAGGATAACAGGTGACAATCCCCCGGCAAGGTCCGCAAAATACCGCACAATCATTCCCCCTGGGCCACGGCGCTCTTGCGTCTCATCGCGCCATGAGGTCAGATAGCGTCTGTCATCGTTCAGGACGGACACGAGCGCCGCTTCCAAGGGACGAGACAGGCAAGCCAACATCAGTGGAGAGGAAACGACATGGGTCATTCCCGTGTGCTCGAACGTAGGATGTCTCCATGATGGTAGGACCGGTTGTCATCATTGGCGCGGGCCATGCAGGCTTCCAGCTCGCGATGTCGCTGCGCCAGCACGGCTTTTCCGAACGCATCGCGCTGTTGAACGATGAAGGCCATTTGCCGTACCAGCGGCCGCCGCTATCCAAGGCCTACCTGAAGGGGACCGGCGGGCCCGATAGCCTGATGTTCCGCCCGGAAAAATTCTATTTCGACCAGAAGATCGATCTGATCGCAGGTCGCGCGGTATCGATCGACCGCGCCGGGCGCAAGGTGTTGCTCGCCTCCGGCGCTTTCCTCGATTACGGCCATCTGGTGCTGGCGACCGGCGCACGCAATCGCCTGCTCGATATTCCCAACGCCAATCTCGACAGCGTGCGCTACTTGCGGACGCTCGACGAAAGCCAGGCTCTGCGGGACTACATCGCTCCGGGTCAGCGCGTCATCGTGATCGGCGCCGGATTCATTGGCCTGGAATTCGCTGCGACCGCCCGGGCCAAGGGCGCCGAAGTCGACGTCATCGAGCTCGCGCCGCGGGTGATGGCGCGCGCGGTGACCGCGGAAATCTCGGAATATTTTCAATCTCGGCACGCCGCGGCCGGTATCCGGATTCATCTCGGCGTACAGGTCACGAGCATCGAAAGCGATGGCGGCAAGGTCACTGGTGTGAGCCTCAGCGACGGGCGGCATATCAAAGCCGATCTGATCGTAGTCGGCGTCGGCGTCCTGCCCAACGTCGAACTGGCGGCGGAGGCTGGCTTGCCGGTCGCGGCCGGAATCGTTGTCGACGAGCATCTCCTGACGGCCGATCCGAATATTTCGGCGGTGGGCGATTGCGCGCTATATGAGAGCCCACGGTTCGGCGGCTCGTTGCGGCTGGAATCGGTGCAGAACGC
Source organism: Bradyrhizobium sp. CSA112 (assembly GCF_029051645.1). Classification (GTDB taxonomy): domain Bacteria; phylum Pseudomonadota; class Alphaproteobacteria; order Rhizobiales; family Xanthobacteraceae; genus Bradyrhizobium. Next base: position 195,409 of record NZ_JAACFS010000009.1, on the reverse strand, counting down.
CACCGACCACGCGCGCTGCGTCGCGGCCCGGCTGACCGGCGATGCCAAGCCGTACGACGGCTTGCCCTGGTTCTGGAGCGATCAGGGCCCCGACAAGCTGCAGATGGTGGGACTGACCACCGGTTATGACCGCGTGGTGGTCCGTGGCGATCGCGCGCAGGGGGCGTTCTCCGCGTTCTGCTACAAATCCGGACAGCTCGTCGGCATCGAGTCCGTCAACCGCGCGGGCGACCACATGTTCGGACGGCGCCTGCTTGCCGCCAACGGCTCGATCACGCCCGAGCAGGCGGCCGACACCGGCTTCGATCTGAAGAGCGCGCTCGGTTGATATTTCGTAGGGTGGGCAAAGCGAAGCGTGCCCACCGTTGTTGCGGAGCGCCTGATGGTGGGCACGCTGTCGCTTTGCCCACCCTACGAAGCTACGAACGCAAAACCGCCGCCACCTCCGCCGCCGTCGGCATCGACGGCGCAGCGCCCATTCGCTGCACGCAGATCGACGCGGCGGCATTGGCGTATTCGAGCGCCTCGTGGATTGCCTTGCCGTTGGCAAGCTGCGCGGCGAGGGCGCCGACGAAGCAATCGCCGGCGCCGGTGGTGTCCACGGCCTTTACGGTCCGTCCCGCGATCAGCGAGGGTTCGCCGCCGACAAGCGCGAGCACGCCGCGCTTGCCGAGTGTAACGCAGATGATTTTCTCGGAGCCCGTTGGCAGGCGCCGCGCCGCTTCGGTGAAACGGACCGGGGCATCAGTGTCGCGAAGCTCGGTCTGCGCGAGAAGCCCCAGTTCGGTTTCGTTGAGAACAAGGATATCGACGAGATCGAGCAATTCAGGGCCGCAGGCGATCGCCGGCGCGGGATTGAGGATCGTGGTGGCCCCGGCCGCACGCGCCCGTTTGAAGAAGGCGCTAATCGTGGGCTGCGGAATTTCGAACTGGCTCACCGCAACGTCGCCCTTGGCTAGGACGGGCGCGGCGACATCCTCAGTACTGACCAGCGCATTGGCGCCGGGCACGACGACGATCGTATTGTCGGCATCGGCAATGGTGATTACGGCCGTCCCGGTATGGATATCCGCGGTGTCCTTGACCAAGGCGAGGTCGACGCCTTGCGCGGCGAGAAATTGTCGCAATTGCTGGCCGAACGCATCCATCCCCAGCCGGCCGATCAGCGTTGACGGTGCACCGAGTTTTGCGGCGGCCACGGCCTGGTTGGCGCCCTTGCCGCCTGGAAAATAGTGCACCTCCTTGCCGGCGACCGTCTCGCCGACCTTCGGATGCCGGTCGGCCGTCGCCACCACATCCATGTTGATGCTGCCGGCAACGAACACGCGCCCCATACGTAATACCCCCGTTCGCGCCCTCAGGCGTGTACCTGAAATTCCCGCTTGATCGCCTCGATATCCGTCACCGTCGGCAAGCCGGCCTCGTTGCCGAGGCGCTGGACCTTGAAGGTCGAGGCAGCGCGCGCAAACTCGAAATGCTCCTGCCAGCTTTTAGCGGGATTGGCGAGATAGGAATAGACATAGGCGCCGTGGAAGACGTCACCTGCGCCGTTGGTATCGATGACCCGCTCGGGCGGAACCGGAAGCGCGGGAAGACGGCGGACGGCGCCCGTCTCGTCATACCAGAGCAGGCCCTTCTCTCCCATGGTGACGCCGCCGATCCGGCAACCGCGGCTCTTCAGGTAATCCAGCATGGCCTCCGGCGTCTTGTCCATCTGCTCGCACAGCCGTTCGGCGACGATGGCAACGTCGATGAATTCCAGGAGCTCATGGGTGTTGGTACGCAGGCCGCCGCCGTCGAGTGAGGTCAGGATGCCGTCCTCGCGGCAGAGTTTTGCGTAATGGATTGCTGCGTCCGGCTGATGGCCGTCGACATGCAGCGCGCGGCAGCCCTTCAGGTTCAGCATCGGGAAAGGATGAATGTGTTCGTCGTCGCGGCAGCGCACGATGGCGCGTTTGCCGTCTTTCGGCATGATGAACGACAGCGAGGAGGAGTTGACCTTGCGCGGATGGATCGAGATTCCGTATTTCGCGGTCATGTCCTGAAACATGCGGCCGAGCCAGTCGTTGGCCATGGTCGCGATCAGGTCCGGCACGATGCCGAGCTTGGCGCAGCAGAATGCCGCCGTTACCGCGTTGCCGCCAAACGACACCGCGTAGGCGGAGGCCACGTGTTTTTCGTCGCCGGTCGGCATGTGGTCGGTGATGAAGGTAACGTCGATATAGGTCTGTCCGATGAAGAGAGCCTGCATGCGTTTTCCGTCGTGTCCTGCAGAGTGTTGGGCGAAGATGGTCCCGGCGCGGCGCACACACATTAGCACTGGTTATCGGATGCATTCGCTGAAATTATTCGCAACCGTGCCGTCTTTGCTGCCTGAGATGGGAGTATAGAGGAGACTGCGACCGTCCTTAAGGGGGGCTTGGGCATACCGTCGTATAACGGCTGACGGCTGCCCGGGTTTCCCGCCGGCGCGACAAAAGTGGAGGAAATGATGACGGTTTATTCCGGTCCCGTGTTCGACATGGCAGTTAATCAGTTTGGCGTCATCGCCAACCATCTGGAAATTCCGATGGACGAGCGCGATCGCATCCTGATGCCGAAGCGGGCGGTTACTGTCTCTTGCCCGATCCACCGCGACGACGGCACAGTTGCGGTGTTCGAAGGCTATCGTGTCCAGCACCACCTTACGCTCGGTCCGACCAAGGGCGGCACGCGGTTTGCTCCCTCTGTCGACATCGGCGAGGTCGCGGCGCTGGCGATCTGGATGAGCTGGAAATGTGCCCTTGTCGGTTTGCCCTATGGCGGTGCCAAGGGCGGCGTCAATGTCGATCTCTCCACCATTTCCAAGCGCGAATTGGAAGGGCTGTCGCGCCGCTACATGCAGGAGATGATCCCGTTCGTCGGTCCGCATACCGATGTGATGGCGCCGGACATGGGCACCAACGAACAGGTGATGGCGTGGTTCATGGACACCTATTCGATGTATCAGGGCCAAACCGTGACCGAGATCGTGACCGGCAAGCCGGTATCGTCAGGCGGTACGCTCGGCCGTCGCGAAGCAACCGGGCGCGGCGTCGCCTATCTCGCCAAGCGGGTGCTCAAGGAGCTATCGATCAATCCGGGCAGCGCGACCGCCGTGATCCAGGGCTTTGGCAATGTCGGCTCCTATGCCGCGCTGGAACTACAACAATATGGCCTGAAGATCATCGCGGTCAGCGATCACACAGGCGCGCTGCATGATCCGAAGGGGCTGGATATTCCAGCATTGATGCGACATGCGGGCGCGCACGGAAGTATCGCCGGATTCTCCAATGAGTTGACTTTCGATCCCGAGCAGATCCTCACGCTGCCCTGCGACGTGCTGGTGCCGGCGGCGATGGAGCGCGTGATCGATGCCAAGGTCGCTGAAAACCTGAAGTGCCGCGTGCTGGCCGAAGGTGCCAACGGTCCGACCACGCCGGAAGCCGATCTGGTGCTGGAGAAGCGGCAGGTCGAGGTGTTCCTGATCCCCGACATTCTCTGCAATTCCGGCGGCGTCGTAGTCAGCTACTTCGAATGGGTGCAGGACCTGCAGCAATTGTTCTGGGAGGAAGAGGAGGTGACGCGGCGCGAATATGCGATCCTCGATCGCGCTTTCGATGCCATGGTGCAGCGCGCGAAAGCCGATAAGATCCCGCACCGCACGGCGGCGATGGCGATCGGCGTCGAGAAGGTGCGCGCGGCCAAGAACGTGCGAGGACTCTTTCCGTGATCACCGGCCTCGATCACGTCGTCGTTCTCACCGGCGACATCAATGCCGCCTCCGCCGCTTACCAGACCTTGTTTGCGCGCGCGCCGGCCTGGCAGAACAGCGGCGAGGGCGCCGACCGCGTCCTATTCACGCTCGACAACACCTCGCTGGAATTGATCGCGCCGAGCGGCGACGGCGCGAACGCCGACCGGATTCGCGCGGTGCTTGCGGCCCAGGGCGAGGGACTGGCGAGCATCTGCTTCCGGACCGGCGATATCGCCAGGATGCATCGCAGGCTCGATCGGCTCACGCTGAAGCCCGACACCATTGCCGAGGTGGAAAGCCGCGACGTGGTCTCGGGTGCTGTGCTGGCATGGAAGCGGACCCGTGCGGCGACGGAGGCCACGCGCGGCGTCCGTATGTTCTTCCTCGAGCGCGACAAGGAGCGGCCGCTTTCGGTGCGAACGACGACCGGATCGATCACGGCGATGGACCATGTCGTGATCTCGACGTCAGACCCCGAGCGGGCCGCCGCTCTCTATGGCGCGCGGCTCGGCCTTGACATGGCGCTCGATCGCTCGCACCCGGATTGGGGCCGGCTGATGTTCTTCCGCTGCGGCGACCTTATTGTCGAGGTCACGCATCGACCCGGCAAGCAGGCCGACACGACGCAGGACAAATTGCACGGCCTGTGCTGGCGCGTCGCCGACATCGACGCCACCCACGCGCGGCTCGTTCAGGCCGGCGTCGACGTCTCGGAAGTCCGCACCGGCCGCAAGCCGGGCACGCGGGTCGTGACGGTGCGCAGCGGGACGTGCGGCGTTCCGACACTACTGGTGCAGCCGTCGGCGGGGCCGGCGTAAGCCCTCCCTCTCCCCTTGTGGGAGAGGGTGGATCGAATGAGCGTCAGCTCATTCGAGACGAGTGAGGGGTCTGTCTCCGCGGATAGAGACCCCTCATCCGCCTTCGCTTTCGCGAAGGCACCTTCTCCCACAAGGGGAGAAGGGGAAGAGCAGTACCGCCTCGTTCTCAAATCGCGCAACGCGTGCTACAGCAGACATCGTGTGTCTACCGGGCGACTGATTTGGCAAAGGCAAAACGCGTTCAGAAATGGCAGCGGGACCCCGAGGGCATGCGACTTCGCATTCTCGAGGCCGCCAAGCAGGAATTCGCCGCTCACGGCCTGGCCGGCGCGCGCGTCGACCGCATCGCCGCCAATGCCGGCGCCAACAAGCGCATGCTGTACTACCACGTCGGCAACAAGGAAGACCTCTACCTCGCGGTGCTCGAGGGCGCCTATGAGAAGATCCGTTCCGAGGAGCGTGGCCTCGATCTCGAGCATCTAGATCCCCCGGAGGCGATCGAACGGCTGATCGACTTCACCTGGAACTATTTCCTCCGCAACCCCGAATTCCTGGCGCTGCTCAACACCGAAAACCTTGCAAAAGCCCGGCACCTGAAGCGCTCGACCAAGGTCAAATCGATGCATTCGCCGTTCGTCGAGATGATTCGCACGGTGGTGACGCGCGGCGTCGAAAGCGGCGACTTCCGCGTCGCCGTCGATCCGGTCCAGCTCTACATTTCAATCGCGGCGCTGTGCTTTTTCTATCTCTCCAACAGCGCGACACTTTCCGTGATCTTCGGCCGCGACCTCCTGAAGAAGGAGGCGAGGGACGAGCGGCTTGCGCATATGGTGGCGCTGGTGCTGGCGGCGCTGACGGGGAAATCAACAGCGGATTTCGGCAAGGCCGTGGGGCAAGGCACGCGGTCGCCTGAGCGTCAGCCGGTCTAACCGTCGTTCCTGCGAACGCAGGAACCCATAACACCGATCTTGATTGTTGTCGTACCGGACGGCGGCCCCAGCCTTCGCTAAACAGGCGCCTGTGGTTATGGGCCCCTGCTTTCCACAGCGGGGGATTCCGGGGGGCATAACGCCGCGGGCGCTTTCGCAGGAACGACAAAATATCGCACGAAAACCCGCTTGCCAGTATTTATCCAACGGGTTAATTTCGTTCCAAGAGACGATCACCAGGGAGCGGGACGTGGCCGAGCTGAAGCGCGAGAGTGGCGTGTCGAAAGCGCTGAACGCGGCGTGGGTGCGGCCGTTTCTGTTCCTGCTGTTCATCGTGGTGGCCTGGGACCTCACCATTCGCCTGTTCCAGATTCCGGCCTACCAGATCCCGGCGCCCGGCGATGTCGTGGCGGTGCTGCGGACGGAGTGGCCGGAACTGCTCCGGCAGGCATGGCCTACCACCTACGCCACCATCTGCGGCTTCCTGCTGTCCGCGCTGTTCGGCATCCCCGTCGCGATGCTCATCGCGGGATCCAAGACGGTGGAAAGCTATGTCTATCCGCTGCTGGTGTTCTCGCAATCCGTGCCGAAGATCGCGATCGCGCCGCTGTTCGTGGTGTGGTTCGGTTTTGGCATCATCCCGAAGGTGATTTCGGCGTTCCTGCTCGGATTTTTCCCTGTCGTGGTGTCCGCGGTGCAGGGTTTCAAGTCGGTCGACCCTGATATGGTCGACCTTGCCCGTGCGATGCAGGGCAGCCGCTTCCAGGTGTTTCGCGCCGTCAACCTGCCGCATGCGATGCCCGCGATCTTCTCCGGCCTGAAAGTGTCGGTGACGCTCGCCGTCGTCGGCGCCGTGGTCGGCGAATTCGTCGGCTCCAATTCCGGCATCGGCTATGTGATGCAGCGCTCGATCGGAACGTTCGACCTGCCGACGATGTTCGCCGCGCTGGTGATTCTCGCGCTGCTCGGCGTCGTTCTGTTCTGGGTCGTCGATCGCATCGAACGCCTCGTGATTCCCTGGCATGTCAGCCAGCGCGAGGACATCATTTTTGCTTCGTAAACGAGAGAAGGTAATGGCCGTCATTGCGAGCGCAGCGAAGCAATCCATCGCGCCGCAAGTAGAGAAATGGATTGCTTCGCTTCGCTCGCAATGACGAAGCAAAAGGGAGGAAGACAATGATACGAACGATAGCGGCAATTTCCGTCGCCCTGATCTGGACCGCGCTTTCGGTGTTTCCGGCATCGGCCGCCGACAAGGTCGTGCTGATGCTGAACTGGTACGTCTACGGCGAGCACGCGCCGTTCTATTATGGCAAGGCCAAGGGCATCTATGCCGCCGAGGGCATCGACCTCGAGATCCAGGAAGGCCGCGGGTCGGCGGCGACCACGCAGGCCGTTGCGGCCAAGACCGCCAATTTCGGCTATGTCGACGTGCCCACCATGATGCGCGCGGCGGTGAAGGGCGCGCCGATCGTCGCCACCGGCGTGCTGCTGCAAACCAGCCCGATGTCGGCGATGGGCTTTGTCGAAAAGAACATCAAGAAGCCCGAGGACATCAAGGGCAAGACGGTGGCGATCACGCCGGCCGATTCCATGACGCAGATCTGGCCGCTGTTCTTGAAGAAGACCGGCCTGAAGGAAAGCGACTTCCAGACGGTGGCGGGCGACGGCCAGACCAAGCTGAACGCCGTCATCAACGGCCAGGCCGATCTGTTGCTCGGCTACGTCATGGACCAGTCGATGAAGATCAAAGACGCGACCGGCAAGGACGTCAACGCGATCAAGTTCGCCGACTACGGCATCAACATGGTCTGCTCGGGCGTCGTCGCCAACACCGACTTCGTCAAGGCCAATGCCGACCTCGTCAAGCGCTTCATGTCGGCGACGACGAAAGCGGTCGAAGCCGCCGAGAAGGATCCGAAGGGTGCGGCGCAGTCGATCCTCGATGCCAACCCGAAGGGCGGCAAGATCGAGACGCTGACGAAGGGTTTTGAGCTGACGATCCCGCTCTACCGGACGGCTGAAACCAAGAACAAGCGGCCGTTCCAGGTGACCGACCAGAATATGACCGACACGGTCAATCTGATGGTCGAATATGGCGGATTGGATGCCAAGGCCAAGGACAATCCGAAGGCGTTTTATACCAACGACTACCTGCCGCAGGGCGGTTCGTGATCTGCTTTTGACAATTCTATCGTCGTCCCCGCGCACGCGGGGACCCATAACCACCGGCCTTTGTTGTTACAGCGGGTCCCTGCCAGGGTGCCCGAACTAAAGGACACGGGGTATGGGTCCCTGCTTTCGCAGGGACGACGAGCGGAGAGACTTTTCCGAATGGACTCATCTGAATGAACCCTGCGACCAAACCGACCGAGATCGACCAACCAACTGCACATCTGCGTCTGGTGTCAGATCGCGCAGGTAGCGCTGCGCCGGGCATCACGCTATCCGGCGTCTCAAAAACCTATCGCTCGCGCGACGGCGACGTGCCGTCGCTGCGGCCGCTGGATTTCCACATCAATGAGGGCGAGTTCTTTGTCGTGGTCGGCCCGTCCGGCTGCGGCAAGTCCACGCTTTTGAAGATGATCTCCGGGCTGCTCGCGCCGTCGACCGGCGAAATCCTGGTCGAGGGTGAGCCGGTGACGAAGCCGCACGGCAATGTCGGCATCGTGTTCCAGAACGCGCTGCTGCTGCCATGGCGCAACATCCTGTCCAACGTGATGTTGCCGATCGACATGAAGAAACTGCCGCGCAACGAGTACCTGCCGCGGGCGAAAGCGCTGTTGAAGCTGGTCGGCCTGGAAGGTTTCGAGAAGAAATTGCCTTGGCAGCTTTCGGGCGGCATGCAGCAACGCGCCTCGATCTGCCGGGCGCTGGTGCACGATCCCAAGATCATGCTGATGGACGAGCCGTTCGGCGCGCTCGACGCCATGACGCGCGAAAAGATGAACGTTGAGCTGATGCGCATTCAACGCGAGACCGGCAAGACTGTTCTCCTGATCACGCATTCCATACCGGAAGCCGTGTTTCTCGCCGACCGCGTGCTGGTCATGACCGAGCGTCCCGGCGCGATCGCCGCCATCTACGACGTGCCGCTGCCGCGCCCGCGCTCGCTGGATGCGATGGCCGATCCCGCTTTCACCGAATTGGTGCAGCGGATTCGCAAGCATTTCTTCACCCAAAGCGCGCTGGACTGAAAGCTGGCTTCATGCCGTATCGTTTGGCCGTAAAGGACATCGATTTTTTTGACCGGCAGGTAAACTTTGCCCGGCCGTTCCGGTTCGGCGCGGTTGTCATCAACGCGACGCCGCAGGCTTTCGTGCGGGTCGAAATCGAGGTCGAAGGCAAGGGCAGCGCGATTGGCGCCAGCGCCGAATTCCTGGTGCCAAAATGGTTCGACAAGCGGCCGCACCTTTCGCCGCTGGAGACGGTGACCGAACTGCGGCGCTCACTGCTGATCGCGCGGGACATTTATCTGGCCCATTCCGGGTTCGAGACCGCGTTCGGCCTGCATGCCGCCTGCATCGGCGCGCAGATCGAAGCATGCGCCAGAGAAGATATCCCGCGGCTGGCCGCGGCGTACGGACCGGCCGAAATCGACAAAGCGATCCTCGATGCCCTTTTGCGCTGCACCGGCGCCAATTTCTTCGACGGCATGGCGGCCAATGTCGCCGGAATCGATGCCCGCCTGTCACGTGATCTCGGCGATAATGACGTGACGCAGTTTCTCGCGAGCCGCAAGCGGCTGGAGCGCGTCGCGATCCGACACACCGTCGGCATGGACGATAAGGTCGAAGGCGAGGGCGGGGTTGCCGACAGCAGGGAAAACGCCGGAGCACGCTATTTTAAGCTCAAGCTCAACGGCGATCCCACTCACGACGCAGATCGGCTCATCCGGATCGGCCGCGAGCTTGCCACGCTCCCCCATGATTACCGCGTCACGCTGGACGCCAACGAGCAATATGCCGATCTCGCAGCTTTGAGCGCGCTGGTCGAGCGGCTCGATCGCGAGGCTGCACTACGGCCGATCGCGTCCAAATTGCTCTATATCGAACAGCCGATGCCGCGAGACATCACCCGACAATCGCCGCTCGGCGCGCTGGCGCGGCGCGATTTCATCGTTGACGAAGCCGACGACTCTTACGACGCGTTCCCAGTGGCGCGGACGCTCGGCTATCGTGGTATCTCCTCAAAATCCTGCAAGGGTATCTACAAATCGGTGATTAACGCGACCCGCGCGGCCAAGTGGAGCGCAGGCGGCGAAAAATGCTTCGTTGCCGGCGAGGATCTGACTTGTCAGGCGGGCCTTGCCGTGCAGCAGGATCTCGCGCTCGGCGCGCTGATCGGCGTCACCCATGCCGAGCGCAACGGTCATCATTATGTCGACGGCTTTGGCGACACGCCGGCCGTCGAAGCGGCGGCTTTTCTTGCGGCGCATCCCGATCTCTATGCCCGCGACGCCGGCAAGGTCCGGCTCGCGATACACGATGGCGATCTCCTGACGGGATCGCTGACCACGCCGGGCTTCGCCACGGCCACGCATCCGGAATGGTCCGCGATGTCGCCGCTTGAGCAGCCCACAGCCAGAATTTCCTTGGAGAAAGCAGTATGACGACCAAACGCCTCGGCCTGATCATGAACGGTGTGACCGGCCGCATGGGGCTCAACCAGCATCTGATCCGCTCCATCGTCGCGATCCGCGACCAGGGCGGCGTGCTGCTGTCTAACGGTGACCGCATGCTGCCCGACCCGATCCTGATCGGCCGCGATGCGGATAAGGTGGAACGGCTCGCCAAGCGCTTCAACGTCGAGCGGTGGTCGACCGATCTCGACAAGGCGCTGACCGCAAAGGACGACACCATCTTCTTCGACGCCGCAACCACGCAGGCGCGTCCCTCGCTGCTGACCAAGGCGATCGAAGCCGGTAAGCACGTCTATTGCGAAAAGCCGATCGCGACCAATCTGGATGAGGCGGTTGCGGTGCTCAGGCTCGCCAATGCCAGGGGCGTCAAGCACGGTACGGTGCAGGACAAGCTGTTTTTGCCGGGCCTGAAGAAGCTCGCGTTCCTGCGCGATTCCGGCTTCTTCGGCCGCATGCTCTCGGTGCGCGGCGAGTTCGGTTACTGGGTGTTCGAGGGCGGCTGGCAGGAGGCGCAGCGGCCGTCGTGGAATTACCGCAGCGAGGATGGTGGCGGCATCATTCTCGATATGGTCTGCCACTGGCGTTACGTGCTCGACAATCTGTTCGGTGAGGTCGAAAGTATCTCTTGCCTCGGCACGACTGATATCCCCGAGCGTTTCGATGAGAAGGGCAAGAAGTACACGGCGACCGCCGATGACTCCGCCTACGCCACCTTCCGCCTCAAGGGCGGCGTGATCGCGCATATCAACATGAGCTGGGTGACGCGGGTCTATCGTGATGACCTCGTCACCTTCCAGGTCGACGGCACTCATGGCTCGGCGGTGGCCGGCCTGACCGATTGCGTGATCCAGGCTCGCCAGGCGACGCCGCGTCCGGTGTGGAATCCGGACGAGAAGCGCACCCATGATTTCTATGCCGACTGGCAGAAGGTTCCGGAAAATGTCGTCTACGACAACGGCTTCAAGGAGCAGTGGGAAATGTTCATCCGCCACGTTTGCGAGGATGCGCCCTACAAGTTCACGCTGCTCGAAGGCGCCAAGGGCGTGCAGCTTGCCGAATGCGCGCTGCAGAGCTGGCGGGAGCGGCGCTGGATCGACGTTGCCCCGATCAAGGTGTGAGGAGGCCTAACCATGAACAAGCCTGTCCCACCGATGTCATCGCTGTCGCTGAAATTGCCGGCAGCGGATCGCTCGATCGAGACCTATCGTCTGGCGGCGTCGCGGACGTTTCCGGCAAAGCTCGAAGGCACGCTGAGCCGCGTGGCTTTCTCGGCCGCGCATGTGGTCGCCGATCCGCTGGCGGACAACGATCCCTGGCTTAGCGCTGCGATCGACTGGGATCGGACCATTGCGTTCCGCGAGCATGTCTGGGACCTCGGCCTCGGCGTCGCGGAGGCGATGGATACCGCGCAGCGCGGCATGGGCTTGGACTGGCCGACCTCGCTGGAATTGATCCAGCGCTCGGTCAAGGCGGCAAAGGCAAAGGGCAATGCGCTGGTGTTTTCCGGCGCCGGCACCGATCACCTCGCGGTGGAGGACGCCAAGACGATCGACGACGTCATCCGTGCCTATGAAGAGCAGATCGCGGCGGTGGAGAAGGCCGGCGGCCGCATCATTCTGATGGCTTCGCGCGCGCTGGCGAAACTCGGGCGCAGCGCCGACGACTACGCCAAGGTCTATAATCGCGTGCTGTCGCAGGTTCGCGAGCCCGTGATTATCCACTGGCTCGGCGACATGTTCGACCCGGCGCTTTCAGGCTATTGGGGCACTGCCGATCTCGACAAGGCGATGGATATTGCGGTTGCCATTATCAACGCCAACGCGGCCAAGGTGGATGGCGTAAAGGTCTCGCTGCTCGACAAGCAGCGCGAGATCGACATGCGCCGGCGGCTCGACAAGAACGTCAAGATGTATACCGGCGACGATTTCAACTATGCCGAACTAATCGCCGGCGACGACAAGGGTTTTTCGCACGCGCTGCTCGGCATCTTCGATGCCATCGCGCCGGCGGCGTCCTATGCGCTGTCGCGGCTCGCCGCCGGCGACGAGGCCGGCTTCCACGACGTGCTGGGGCCGACTGTTCCGCTGTCGCGCCATATCTTCCGGGCGCCGACGCGGTTCTACAAGACCGGCATCGTGTTCATGGCCTATCTCAACGGCCATCAGGATCATTTCACCATGGTCGGCGGGCAGGAGAGCGCACGCTCGACGCTGCATCTGGCCGACCTGTTCCGGCTCGCCGACAAGGCCGGGCTGCTCTCCAACCCTGAACTGGCGACACGGCGCATGAAGACGGTGTTGGCAACGCGCGGCATCGAGCCCTGATGCGCGATTTTTCTTCCGATCATCGCTGGCTGTCGCTGAATACGGCGACGGTCCGCAAGCAGGGCGATCTCGTTGCCATCATCGACGCCTGCGCGCGCCATGGCATCCGCGCCATCGATCCCTGGCGCGACCAGGTCGCGGCCATTGGTCTCGATCGCGCCGTCCGCGCGGTGCGTGACGCCGGGCTTGAATTGTCAGGCTACTGCCGCGGCGGCATGTTCACCTCAGATGCGGCGCACCGCATCGAGGCGCGCGACGATAACCGCCGCGCCGTCGACGAAGCCAAGGCGCTGGGCGCGCCCTGCATCGTGCTGGTCGTCGGCGGCCTGCCGCAATATTCGCGCCCGGGAAGCGCGGCCTCGAAAGACATCGTCGCTGCGCGGACACAGGTTCATGACGCCATCGCGGAGATGCTGGAATACGCGAAAGGGGCCAGTATGCCGCTGGCGATCGAGCCGCTGCATCCGGCCTATGCCGCCGACCGCGCTTGCGTGAACACGACAAAACAGGCGCTGGATATTTGCGACGAGCTCGATCCGCAGCGCACCGGCGCGCTCGGTGTCGCGCTGGACGTTTATCACATCTGGTGGGATCCGGAATTGATGCCGCAGATCGCGCGCGCGGGGAAGGATCGTTTGCTTGCGTTTCACGTCTGCGACTGGCTGGTGCCGACCAAGGACATTCTCAACGACCGCGGCATGATGGGCGACGGCGTCATCGACATCAAATCCGCACGATCGGCAGTTGAGGCGCAGGGCTTTGCCGGCTATTCCGAGATCGAAATCTTCTCCAGCGACTGGTGGGCAAGGCCGATGGACGAGGTTTTGAGGACCTGCATCGAGCGGCATCGCACGGTAGTGTAGCAGCCGGCGATCGAAGTCGTTTGTTCGCTGTCTCAATGGCGGACGGTGTTGTCTCGTATGTGAACTGCAGCGCGTTCTCTTTTCTGATAATGTCGCGCGAAGAGACAGCGCGCGGTTCCAGGTTTAACCTTTTCCGTGGCTATTTAGATTAACAAAGGGTTACCGTTGCGCGCGCGAGAACTCCGGCGCTAGCTACTCCGCACGGAGAACGTCTCCGATAGCGATGAGCGACAACATGAAAATCCTTTACGCAATTGCGACCCTCACCCTGCTGTCGACGTCGGCGCAGGCATGGCAGATCGTCGAACGCTGCACCCACAGCAAGTTCTATGGCAATGTGTGTACGACGTCCTACTTGGACGATCCGCCGCGCAACGCGGCGCAGGATCAGGAAAACGAGAAGGCAAGGCGAGCCAGCATCGAGAAGTGGGAAGCGTTCTGCAAGCCGCAGCGCACCTACGATAGCGAAGGCGTCGTCCGCCTGGTTTACGCCCGCAAGGGCTGCGAGTTCGGCCGCAGCGAGTAACTGGTCGCTTGCGCTCCCCGCAATCGGCGCGGAGCACTCCGGGCTCGACGGCGCCTTGTCGCGCCCGAAATTCCGCTAAATCTTTATCTACCAAATTGCGACCCGGTTAGTCACGCCGCTTTACGCCGCCTCAATGCTTGTCGGGCATTCCTGACGTTCGGCATTCATTTCAAGGGGCAGTGTCCATGCGCGTCTTCATCGCCATCTCGATTGTCGCAGCTTCGGTATCGTCCGCGTCCGCGCAATTCGCGATGGATCACGGCCACGCCGCGGATGCCGCGCAGGCCGCCCGGGCGGCGCGGGCTGCAGCGGATGCCAAGGCCGCGGCCATTGCCTCCGGCGCGCCGCTGCTTCCCAGCCAGCAAACCAACTTCTACGTCGGCAACCGCGGCACCTTGAAGATCGCGCCCCGGACAGCGGAAGAGTTGAAGGCCGATGAGGCCGCCGCCCAGGCTGCCTGGAAGGAGCGCTGCCGACCGACTGTGGTCGAAGACCGCGAGGGCCTGCGGCGCGTGAAATATGCCGAACGGGATTGCGATCTTTCCCGCTTCAACACCGCCGGCAATTAGAACTGCCGCACGCTAGGGCGGAACCGAGCGGCGCCTGAGCCCTCTCGGGTCGCCCGATGCGGGACGGTGGTCCGGTTTCGGCTATGCCCTCCGGGGCCGAAATGCTAGAGCTTCCCCAACCACCGTTGGGGCGGCATGACTTTCACTTCCTGGCAGTTCGGCGCCTTTGTCGCGATCATATTTGCGGCCTATTATCTGCCGGCGCTGAGGGCGTTTCAGGTCCATCTCCTGGTCTTCGCCAGCCTGTTCTTTTATGGATATGGCCAGCCGGAACTGCTGGCGCTGTTGGCTGTCGCGGTTTTCGGAACTTATCTCTTCCTGGTCCTGGCATTGCGAAACCGGCAGGTCTGGCTTCCGGTCGGCATCGTCTTCAACGTCGCACTGCTAGCCTTCTTCAAGTACAAGCTGCTGTTCATCGATCCGGCGTCGCCCAGCCTGGTCGACTTCGCGCCGCTTGACTTTCTTCTGAAACTGCCGCTGCCGATCGGCATTTCTTTTTTCGTCTTCCACAACATCAGCCTTCTGGTTGATCTGACCCGGCAGAAGACGGCACCGCCGACGCTGACCGGCGTATTCCTCTACATCATTTTCTTTCCGCAACTCGTGTCAGGTCCGATCACGCGCGCGGAAATGTTCATGCCGCAAATCAAGCCGAAATATTTTTCGGACGTTCCGCTCGTCGAGGCCGCGAAATGGATCCTGACCGGGTTCTTCTTCAAGCTCTACGTTGCGAACAACCTCAATGAAATGACGTCTTATATGAGCTTCCCGCTCTACGAGACGCTACAGACCCAGGATCGCTGGCTGCTCGTCTTCCTCTACAGTTATCAGATCTATGCGGACTTCTTCGGTTATTCCGCGATTGCGATCGGCCTTGGTCTCTTGTTCGGTTACCGTCTGCCGATCAACTTCAATCTTCCCTACATCGCGACATCGTTCTCCGAGTTCTGGACGCGCTGGCACATCTCGCTATCGACCTGGCTGCGGACCTATCTTTACGTTCCGCTCGGCGGCAACCGCCATGGCATATGGCGGACCTATTTGAACCTGATGATCGTCATGGGACTAGGCGGTCTCTGGCATGGCGCCGGTCTTAGCTATCTGCTGTGGGGATTGATGCACGGCCTGTTGCTGGTGCTCGAACGCCCCTTGTTGGCGCGGCTGGCTTCGATCGATTTTGCGGCGCTTCGAGCGGCGCGAATGACCGTCGTCTTTGTCTGCGTCACCATGCTCTGGATCTTCTTCAAGCTGCCGAACTTCGATCATGCGATCGGCTATCTCACGGGCATGTTTACGCCGAGCACGAATCCCAATCCGACCAAGCTGTTCTACAGCCTGGCGCTGCTCTATTCGCTGCCCGTCATGATCCAGCACTTTGTTTCCCGACCGCTTTTCGAAGGCAATTTGCGCCGGGTGGAACCTTATCTCTATGGCTCGATGGCCGCGCTGATGTATCTGGAGGCCGGTCCCGAAACGTCGTTCATCTACTTTCAGTTCTAGGGACGAGGAAAAAATGTCTGCCGCTAGGTGGTTGGTACAATGCGGGGCTGCCGCGGCGATTGTCTTGATCGCCTGCGGCTTCGCCACCATGCGCTTCGGCATCGGGTTGCAAATGCCGGCGACGACGACACGGGATGGCACGCTGATCAACCTGAGCCGTTACCTGCGCGAGCCCGTGCCTGACATCGTGCTGGTGGGCAGCTCGATCACGTTCCGCCTCAAGGAGGAATATTTTGCAACGGCCGGCTTGCGGAATCTGGCGCTTGCGGGGGGCTCTCCGATCACCGGGCTGGAGATCGTCGCGAACCAGCCGCCGCTCCCGAAATTCATTCTGGTCGAGGCGAATGTTCTGACCCGTCCCACCGATGCCGCGCTGGTCGAGCGTTACTCACGCGGTGACACCGAGCCGTTGTTCTTTCGCCCCGTCAGGGCTGCGGTCGCCGCCTATGAGCAGCGGCTTCACGCCCCCCTCACGCATGAGCAGGTCGTACTCAATCTGCGCAAACTGACCGAGCAGCCGCCGAGCGATTTCGACAACCGGGTCTATGCGGATCGCGCGCTGCAGCAATTCAATGCGGAGGATCCGGCGGATGCCGCCCGGGTCAACGCGAAACGAATTGAGGAATTGATCCGGATGGTGGAGCATCGCGGCGCGCGGGTGTTGCTGTTCGAGCTACCGTATTCGGAGCCGATTGAAGGCTCGCGGTATGCAGCGACCACGCGGGAGATGGTTCACGCCGCGTTTCCGGATACGAAACGATGGTTGCCTGTCGAAGTGAACCGAAGCGAACTGCGCTGGGCGGACGGCGTTCATCTCGACGAACGCTCTGCGGTGATTGTGACGCAGGCGATGGAACGCGCTTTAGCATTGGCGCGCACGGTGAGGTAATGGATGGCTAGCCGACCTGCGTTCCGAAAACGCCTGCGGCTGCGGCGTCATCGCGGTTGAGCAAGGAAAGCGATGATCTTTTTTCTATCCTCGCTCGATGTGAGGCCGCCATACGGCTTCATGCTGTTGCCGGGTACGACCTCATCGGGGTTTGCAATGAAGCGATCGAGCTTCTCCTCGTCCCAGACGAAGCCTGCCTCCTTCATCGCGCTGGAAAACCCGTAGTCCGGTAGCGATCCTGCCTTCCGACCAATAATCTTGTGCAGGTTCGGGCCGAGCCGGTTGTCGCCCTCTCTCACGATATGACAGGTTCTACAGGCATTGTTGAACGCTTGTTGTCCTGAGGCGTCCTCCGTGCCCTGCGACGCCTGAGGCAGGGCGGAAGGCGATGGAAACATGTACGCCATTGCGCTCAATGTCCCTATCAGGAACATCCGGTTACGGCGCCGCACAGATGCGTCTAGCCGGCTGGACATTGGCCGGGCCAGAAGCATGATGAAGTTCCATTGCCTCATTCGATCACCTCGTCAGCAAGAGGATCGGGTCAGAGTTGTGGTCAGGGGCTTGCGGTCTGTTGCAGCGTATTGAAGCGCGCCTTCTGTTCGCTGCTCAACGTGGCATAGAACTTGTCCAATGCGTCCTGCACCCAATCGGCTGCCTCGAGCATGGCCTTGAGCCGCTTCTCCATCGTGTCCAGCCGCCCGACCGGCGTAAGCGGCACGTCGTCCGGGCAGGCAGCTTGTAGCCCTGCAACGGCCTTCTTGGTCACGTCGCTCAAGCGGTCAAGCGCCTCCTTTTGCTCGCCCGCCAGCCGTACGACAGCCTCGATCCGTTCGATCGGTAGCTGGGTGAGGCTGGATTTCGGATCGCCACAAGCCTCGGCCTGAGCATTCGCTTCCTGCTGTGGCGGCTGTGGCGATCGCTCGCCGACGTTCGGGCCGAGCGCGTTGAAGCGCGCCTTCTGCTCGTCGTCCAGCGAATTATAGAACTGCTCCAGTGCCGGCCGGACGATCCTCACCGCGTCGAGCGTTGCGCTGACGCGGTTCGTCATTGCCCGCAAGCGGCCGGGCGGCGTCATCGCATAGGTATCGGCGCAGGATTCCTTGAACACATCGGCAGCCTTTGCCGCAGCGGCTTTCAATTCGTCGAGCAGGGCGCGCTGCTCGGGCGTTGGCTGGACCGCGCGCGTGATCTCCGCGATTGGCCAGGCGGTCACGCCCTTATCCGGATCGCCACACAATTGCCGGATCGTCTGCCGGCTCACGCTTGCAGGCTTGCGCGCTCGGAAATCGGTGATTGCCGCGCCGGGTTCGGGATATCTGGCATAAGCGGAGTACGGGCTGTCCGTACCCCAAAACACCGTGTCGACGAAATCGTCGTAGGCGTAGGCCCAATAGCCGGGATCGTAGGCATGGGGCCAGAAGGTGTAACTGAAGATGTCGGAATAGGCGTAGGGCCAGAAGACCGGGCCGAGCCAGGCCACAAACGCGGCGCGGTGCCCGTGCCGCCAAGCGTGGCGGGGAGCCCAGTGGTTCTCGCGGGCCATCAGCGCGGTTCGGGCTTGCAAGGCATCATTGCTGCGGAACTGCGCGGCAAACCGTCCGCGGGCTGCAGCCTGCGCGGCGGCAGCAGCGGCGGATCGTTCAGCCGAAGGAGGTGGCGCCAGCCGCTGCAGGCGCGCCTGATCGGTCTGCTGCAGGCGCTGTTCGCGCTGGAGCAACCGGTTCTGCGTCTGCAGCAACCGTTCCTGCGCACGTTGCGCCCGGAGACCTTCCGGCTGCTGCGACTGCAATTGCTGTACGCGCTGCTGCAAGCGATCGATCCGGTTCTGGCGCTCTGTGCTCTGGCGCGACAGCGTCTCGCGCTGGCGTTCCTGCACAATTTGCTGTCGCTGCTGGATGCGCTGCTCACGCTGTTGCGCGCGCGTTTCGATCTGCTCCTGTCGCGACGGTCGGCCGCCCACAGCGGGCAGCGTGCTCGGGCGCGACGGTGCGGCGATGCGCGGTTCGGGTCTCGTCATGGCCGGTCGCTGCGACGGCGCGGAACGCTGGATCTCGGGTCGTGGCCCTGCAATGCGCGGCGCGGCCGCTCGCGGCGGTGCGGCGATTTGCGGCGCCGCGCGCGGGGCCATGGCTGGACGCTGAGGCGGGGGAGCTGCACGGATCGCCGGCGCGGCGGGTCGCGCCATAGCCGGAGGCGCCGCAGGACGAGCCATCGGGGGCGGTGCCGCCGGGCGGGCCATAGCCGGAGGTGCCGCTGGGCGGGCCATAGCCGGCGGTGGTCCCGCTGGACGGGACATGGCAGGTGGTGCTGCCGGCGCAGCCACGCCCCCTGGACCGTGACCCCTTCCCATTTGGGCGGATGAGCCGGTGCTCAGCGCGATCGCGGAGACACCAAGAAGAAGCGTTGCAACGCGGGCGACGCGCGGAAGCATGGTCTCAACTCCCTCGTGCTTCGTCGCCCGGAAGTGTCAACGCGCAACCGCAGAAATCGTTCGCCTGGCGTCTGTGGCTTACATTGCGATTTTGCGACGCAGGACTGATGCAGTTCGCCTACGGCGCTAGCTGACCGTGCAAGGCACGCTCAAGTACCCGCGGAAGCGCACGCGGCCGCCGCGTACCGGTGCGCCGTCGAGCGCATAATCCGGAAAGCGCGCGAGGAAATGAGAGATCGCGATCGCGCCCTCGAGCCGCGCCAGCGCCATGCCGGCGCATTGATGCGCGCCGGTGCCGAAGGCCAGATGCCGGTTCGGCGTGCGGCTGATATCGAAACGTTCGGGATCGGCGAACTGCGCGGGGTCGCGGTTGGCGGCGCCGATGCACAGCGTCACCGGCGTGCCCGGTGGCATCGCGATGCCGCCCAGTTCGAATGGCTCCACCGTCATGCGATTGCCGAGCTGATTGGAGCTCTCGAACCGCAGCATTTCCTCGACAGCGGTCTTGATCAGCGCGGGATTCTCGATCAACCGGCGTTTCTCGCTGGCGTGGTTCGACAACGCCACCAGGCCGTTGCCGATCAGGTTGGTGGTGGTCTCGTGGCCGGCATTGAGCAGGAAGATGCAGTTGTGCAGCAGCTCCTTTTCGGTCAGCCGTTCGCCATTGTCTTCGCCCTGAATGAGCCGCGTCAGCACGTCGCGGTCGGGATTGCCAGGCTTGGCCCGTCGCCGCGCCACCAGCCCTTCGAGGTAGGACAGGAAATCCTCCACCGCCTTGTTGCCACGGGCGAAGGCGTCCGGGCCGATCACCGGCTCCAGCGCACCGAGGATAGCCAGCGACCAATCGCGCAAGGGCTCGCGCTCGCCCTGGGGGACGTCGAGCAGATTACCGATCACCTCGATCGGGATCGCGGCGGCGAAATCGTCGATCAGGTCCACCTTGCCCTTGGCGGCGATGGCGTCGAGCAGGCGGTCGACCAGCCGGATCAGATCGGGCTCCATGCCGGCGATCGCGCGCGGCGAGAGCGCGCCCATGATCAGCCGCCGCACGCGGGTGTGGGCGGGCGGATCGTTGAACACAAGGCTTGTGGTGTGGTGCTCGTAGAGCAGCGAATTACCGTACTTCGGCGAGAACTCCTTCTTCTTGTCCGAAGAGAAGGCTTTGGTGTTCTTGTAGGCTGCAACCAGATCGTCGTAGCGGGTCAAAAAATACGAGCCATTCGGCAGCCGCTTGACCGGTTCGGTCTCGCGCAGCGCGCGGTAGGTCGGGTAGGGGTCGGCGTAGAACTCCCGCGTCAGCCTTTCGAGGTCGAAGGTGGCCGCCAGTTCGCGCGCATCCAAATTCATGGCCCGGCACACTCTTTGGGAAAATTAAGCAAGCGACCATCAAATTAGTCGCAACTGCAACTATCTTAGATGCCATTCCCGGGGCGTCAAGCCAGAGCGCATTTTCCAGCTCCGAAACCATCCGCGGCGCGTTGGGGTTGCAGCTGATCCAGGATGAGCCGGCAAGGTGAGCGCCGGATTCCAGGAAAAGTCATGCTCAAACAACGCGATGAAGCTGTGTCTTTGACGTCACCCCGCGACATAATTCGCTTGGTGCGCTGCAATGGATCCTTGACTCTGTCAAGGTGAGTGATTACTCACGCCCCCATGTCTACCCTGCGCATGACCAGTGATTTGCGGCGGCAATTGATCTTGAGCGCCGCCAAGCGATGCTTTGCCCGCAACGGCTTTGCCGGCACCACGACCAAGAGCGTGGCAGCGGCCGCAGCCATTTCGGAAGGGCTATTGTTCAAGCACTTCCCCTCCAAGGCCGCGCTCTACGCCGAAATTCTCACCGAGGAGTGCGAGGCCGATCCGGATTTCGCACATCTGCTCGGCCAAGAACCTTCAACTGCCACACTGGTCGAGCTGGTCAAGGGCATGGTTGGCCATTTCGTCGAGGTGTCGGACGGGTCGGATCCGGAGGAAGCGCAGCGGCTGCGGCTGATGACGACGAGCCATCTCGACGACGGCGAATTCGCGCGGCTGCTTTACGACAAGATCGGCGGCCTAATCGGGCCGGTATTTTCCACATCGATCGAACGCGCGGTCGCGGTTGGCGATGCGGTGCGGATCGGCAGCGACCCGCTCAACCTGTTCTGGTTCGCGCACCACACCGTGCTGATGGCGGCGCTCACGCGGCTTCCGGCCGTGCCCTGTCTTTCCTACGGCAACGCCGCCGATCTGCAGCGGCAACTTTGTCAATTCATCCTGCGCGGCATCGGACTTACCGAAGCCGCAATTGCTTCTCATTTGGACGGCGAGCTGTCACCGAATTCGGGACGATCGGTAACTGCAGAAAGTGCATGACATGAATATCGTGACTGAACACAAGATATCGGGCAAGCCGATTGTCGATAAGACGCACAAGCGGCCGGTCCGGATGGTGCGATGGTTCATCGTCGTGGGATTGTTGCTGGCCTTGCTGGTCGGCGGCCTCGTCTGGTTCAACTACTTCCGCGGCAAGATGATTGCGCAGTTCTTCGCGAACAACAAGCCGCCGCCGGTGAGCGTCAACGTTGCCACGGCGAAGTCCGAGACCATTCCGAACCTCCTGACCGCGGTCGGCGATCTCGCCGCCGTGCATCAGGTCAACGTCACCTCCGACGTCAACGGCCGCATCACCGACATCCAGTTTACAGCTGGTGCAAGCGTGAAGGCAGGTACGCCGCTGGTGCAGTTGTTCGACGGTCCGGAGCAGGGCGACCTCGCGAACTATAAGGCGCAGCAGCGAGTGGCGCAGATATCGCTGGATCGCGCCAAGCAACTGGCCGAGCGTCAGGTCGGGCCGCAGGCGACGGTGGACACCGCGCAAGCGGCGTTCGACCAGGCCAGCGCCGGCATCGCCAAGACCGAGGCGATCATCTCGCAGAAGCTGGTGCGGGCGCCGTTCGATGGCGAACTCGGCGTTCGCAGGGTCGAGGTTGGACAATATCTCACGGCCGGCACGCAGATCGTCTCGCTGACCGATCTGTCGGCGCTGTATGCGAACTTCACCGTGACGGAAAAGGATTCCGGCCAGCTCAAGGTCGGCCAGATCGTCCGTATCGCGGTCGATGCCTATCCGGGCCGTACCTTCGAGGGCAAGATCACCACCATCGAGCCGCAGATCGCGGCCGAAACGCGCAACATTCGCGTGCAGGCGACGATCCAGAATCCGGACCGTATCCTCAAGCCCGGCATGTTCGTGACCACCACCGTGGTGCTGCCGGACAAGCCGCCTGTGGTCACCGTGCCCGAAACCGCGGTTGACTACACGCTCTATGGCGACTCGGTCTTCCTGCTCAGCGAGAAAAAGGAAGAGGACGGCAAAACCAGCCTCACGGTGACGCGGACGTTCGTGCAGACCGGCAAGCGCGTCGAAGGACGGGCTGAAATCCTGAAGGGCCTGAAGGACGGCGACCGCGTCGTGGCGGTGGGGCAGCTCAAGCTGCAATCGGGATCCGCCGTGACGATCTCGACCGATCCGACACCGCCGATTCCCGCGAAGCCACCGCGCTACTGACAACAGATGAGCGCGATCCTGAGGGGCCGCGTTGGCGAAAGACGGGCAGCGGCCCTCGAGACGAGACCGCGCCCAAAACTGCTGAACTCACCGGGATAAATCTGCGATGGCCTTAACCGATATCTTCATCAAGCGTCCGGTCCTCTCGGTCGTCGTGAGTCTGCTGATCCTGCTGATCGGTCTCAGGGCCGCCAGCGTATTGCCGATCCGGCAATATCCGAAGTTGTCGAATACGGTGGTCAACATCACCACGTCTTATCCGGGCGCGTCGGCTAACCTCATTCAGGGCTTCATCACCACTCCGATCGAGCAGGCGGTCGCCTCCGCCGAGGGCGTCGACTACATCACCTCGTCGTCCGTGCAAGGCACCAGCACGATCCAGGTCTACATCAAGCTGAATTTCGACCCGAATCAGGCGCTGACCGAGGTTCTCGCCAAGGTGAACTCGGTCAAATACCTGATCCCGAAGGAATCGAACGATCCGGTCATAACCAAGACGACCGGCCAAACCACGGCGGTGATGTATCTGGGCTTCTCCAGCGAAGAACTCTCGGGGTCGGCGATTTCAGACTATCTGACACGCGTGGTGCAGCCGGTGCTGTCGACGGTCGACGGCGTTGCATCCGCCGACATTCTCGGCGGACAAACGTTCGCGATGCGGCTGTGGCTCGATCCGGTGCGGATGGCGGGGCGCGGCGTATCGCCGAGCGACGTTTCGGCGGCGATTGCCGCCAACAACTTCCAGGCCGCGGCCGGTCAGGCCAAGGGCTACTTCATCGTCTCGAACGTTCAGACCAACACGGACCTGCGGAATCTCGATCAATTCAAGAAGATGATCGTCAAATCCAAGGACGGCGGCTTCGTGCGGATCGAGGATATCGCGACTGTCGAACTCGCCGCCCAAAGCTCGGATGCGAGCGTCGCCTTCAGCGGCGAGCGCGCGATCTTCATCGGCGTGCAGGCGACGCCACAAGGCAACCCGCTGACGCTGGTCAAGGGCGTGCGCGCGCTGTTTCCGGAGCTCGAACGCAACCTGCCGCCGTCGATGAAGATGAAGGTGGCTTATGATTCCACCAAGTTCATTCAGTCGTCGATCGACGAGGTGCAGAACACGCTGATCGAGGCGGTGCTGATCGTCGTGGTCGTGATCTTCCTGTTCCTGGCCTCGTTCCGCTCGGTCATCATTCCCGTGGTGACGATTCCGCTGTCGCTGATCGGCGTCTGCAGCCTGATGCTGGCGATGGGCTTCAGCTTCAACCTTCTGACGTTGCTGGCGATGGTGCTGGCGATCGGGCTCGTGGTCGACGACGCCATCGTGGTGGTCGAGAACATCCATCGACATCTGGAAGAGGGAAAAACTCCGGTACAGGCGTCGCTGCAGGGCGCGCGCGAAATTGTAGGTCCCGTAATCTCGATGACTATCACGCTGGCAGCGGTGTACGCGCCGATCGGATTCCTCGGCGGCTTGACCGGTTCGTTGTTTCGAGAGTTTGCCTTCACGCTTGCAGGCTCGGTGATCGTGTCGGGCGTGATCGCGCTAACGCTGTCGCCGATGATGTGCTCGGTCCTCCTGAAGAGCGCGGACGAAGGGCGATTCTCGAGACTGGTCAACAGGGTATTCGGCGCGATGACCCGCTGGTACGGACGCCAGCTCGACCGCTCGCTCGACTATCGTCCGATCACCGGGCTGTTCGCGCTGACGATCCTCGGTCTGGTCGGCTTCCTCTATATGAACACTTCCAAGGAGCTCGCGCCCGAGGAAGACCAGGGCATCGTGTTCTCGGTGACCAAGGCGCCGAAATACGCCAACATCGACTATGTCGATTTCTACGGCGACAAGCTCGACAAGGCGTTTGCCAAATTTCCGGAAACCGACCTGCGCTTCGTCCTGAACGGGATCAACGGGCCGCAGGGCGGCATTGCCGGCATGCTGCTCAAGCCGTGGGATGAGCGCGAGCGTTCCTCGATTAAGCTGAAGCCGCTGGTGCAGGCGGAGATCAGCAAGATCGAAGGCGTCCAGGCGTTCGCGTTCAACCTGCCGCCGCTCCCGGGCGGACCCGGCGGGCTGCCGATACAGATGGTGGTCAATTCCACCGCCGGCTTCCAGGCCGTTTATGACGAGATGGCGAAGGTGAAGGACGCCGCGCGCAAGAGCGGGCTGTTCATCGTGTCCGACAGCGACCTCGAGTTCAACCAGCCGGTGGTGCGCGTCTCCATCGACCGTTCCAAGGCGAGTGATCTCGGCATCAACATGTCGCAGGTCGGCGCCACTTTGCAGACGCTGCTGGGCGGCAATTACGTCAATCGCTTCAATCTCGAGGGACGTTCGTATCAGGTCATCCCGCAGGTGTCGCGGGACAAGCGGCTGTCGCCGGAATCGCTCGGCGGCTACTACGTCCCGACCAACACCGGGCAACTGGTGCCGCTTTCGACCATCGTGTCGATCGAGACCGGTACCGATCCGAATTCGCTCACGCACTACAACCAGCTCAACTCCGCGACCTTCTCGGCGGTGCCGATGCCGGGCGTGACGGTGGGACAGGCCGTGGACTTCCTGGAGGGCGAAGCCAAAAAGCTGCCTGCCGGGTTCGGCCATGACTATCTGGCTGATTCTCGCCAATATGTGCAGGAAGGCAACCAGCTTGCGATCACCTTCGGCTTCGCGCTGATCATCATCTTCCTGGTGCTGGCGGCCCAGTTCGAGAGCTTGCGAGATCCGCTGGTGATCATGATCAGCGTACCCATGGCGATCGTCGGCGCGCTAATCCCGCTGTTCTTCGGCGTGGCGACCATCAACATCTACACCCAGGTCGGGCTATTGACGCTGGTCGGCCTCATCACCAAGCACGGCATTCTGATGGTCGAGTTCGCCAATGAATTGCAGCTTAAGGAAGGTCTCGACAAGCGTTCGGCGATCGAGATGGCGGCCCGCATCCGGTTGCGTCCGATCCTGATGACGACGGCGGCGATGGTCACCGGCCTGATCCCGCTGCTGACGGCGACCGGCGCGGGCGCGGCGAGCCGCTTCTCGATCGGCCTCGTCGTGGTCGCGGGCATGTCGATCGGCACGCTGTTCACGTTGTTCGTGCTGCCGGCGGTCTATGTCTGGATGGCCACCGACCACCAGGCCAAGGCCGGCTCGCAGCGGACCAAGGAGATCTCCGATTTCGATCTCGGAAGGTCGGGGCTCAAGCCGACCTGAGTCTTTGTAACTCTAGAATAGCAAGCGGCGGCAGCGGGAAATCGTTGCCGCCGCTTTTTCATGCCGGGAGATGCGACGCCGGTGTATCTCGATGCTAAAAGATAGAAAAAGCAAGGAGCCAACATGACGAGCGACTTTCCCGCCGGCAATTACCGCTTCATTCCCGCCGTGTTCCAGTATTCGGGCGGTGTCGCCGCCAATCCTGGATTTGAGATCGAGCGGGTGCGCTTCGACAAATGGCTGCCGCTGGCCGAAGGTTTTGCGCGGATCGCAAGCTACATAGAGGCGGCGGGCAGGCCGCTGACGTCGTTCTGTGCTTGTGAATTACGGTCGCCGGCGGCATTCACCGACGAGGGGTTCCGCAATTTCAACCTGCACTACGTCAAGACGCTTAGCGAATGGGGCGTCTATGACGGTACGATCAATCCGGTGGCGCGCAGCAACGTCTGTCCGGAGATCGATCCGCCGGCCGAGCCGTCGTTCTACGCCTTTTCGTTTACGCGCCCGAACCAGGGTGCGATGCCGAGTTTCGTGATCGCAGGCAGCGGCGAGTCGCAGGAAGGCAACGCGAGCTATGCGGAGCGCACGGTCCGTTACCGGGACGTCAGCCCTGAGGGCATTGCAGAGAAGGTCCGCTACGTCGCCGGCGTGATGGAGCGGCGCATGGGCGAGTTCGGGTTCGGCTGGAAGGATGCGACCGCGGTGCAGACCTACACAATCCACGACTTCCACCACGTCTTTACTGACGCGCTGGTTCGCCGTGGCGCCGCGCGTTCAGGCCTGACCTGGCATTTCGCGCGGCCGCCGGTGATCGATCTCGAGTATGAGATGGATTGCCGGAGGGTGTTGCGGGAGGTGGTGATCTAACCCCTCATCCTGAGGAGCGGCGCTTGCGCCGCGTCTCGAAGGATGAGGCCACAGTGGGCCTCATGGTTCGAGACGGCGCTATGCGCCTCCTCACCATGAGGGACTTATACTCACCGCTCCCTCGGGTCCAGCGCGTCGCGCAGGCCGTCGCCGACCAGATTGAACGACAGCACGACGAGGAAGATCGCCAGTCCCGGCCAGATCGCCATCCACGGCGCATTGGTGAGGAAGCGTTGCGCGACGTTGAGCATGCTTCCCCAGGATGGGGCCGGGGGCTGCTGGCCAAGGCCGAGAAAGGACAGCGCGGCTTCCGCGATGATCGCGGCAGCGATCGACAGCGTCGCCTGCACCAATAGCGCCGGCATGATGTTGGGCAGGATGTGAAACAACGCGATACGCCAGCGCGGATTGCCCATGGCGCGCGCGGCCTCGACGTAATCCTCGACCTTGACGCTCATCACCTGGCCGCGGGTCAGCCGCACGAAGATCGGCGTTGCCGATATGCCGATCGCGATCATGGCGTTGCCGAGGCTGGGGCCTAAGAATGCGGCCAGTGCAATCGCGAGGATCAGGAACGGGCAGGCCAGCATTGCGTCCGTGATGCGGCTGATCAGGGCATCGATGAAGCCGCCACGATAGCCCGACAACAGGCCGAGCGGCACGCCGATCGAAAGCGCGATCCCGACCGAGATCGCGCCGGCCAGCAGCGACGCCCTGGCGCCGTAGATCACGCGCGCAAGAATGTCGCGGCCGAGCTCGTCGGTGCCGAACCAGTGCAGTGTGGAAGGCGGCTTGCGCACCAGCGACCAACTCGTCGCGATCGGCTCATAAGGCGAGATCAGCGGCGCAAACAACGCGAGCAGCACGAAGGTTGCGATCACGGCAAGGCCCGCCACCGCGCCCTTGCGTTTGAACAGCCGCCGCAGCGCGCGCCGTGCGGGGCTCTCGAGTTCGTCGGAGATCGCAATCGGTATCGCACTGAGCGTGGTATTGGTCATGGCCTACGTCCTCAGCCGCGGGTTGACGAGGACATAGGCGATGTCTGCAATGAGGTTGAGCGTGATGTAGATCGTCGCCGTCGTCAGCACGACGCCTTGCACGACCGCATAGTCGCGGTTGAACACCGCATCGACGATCAGCTTGCCGAAACCCGGAATCGAGAAAATCTGCTCGGTCAGCACCGCGCCCGACAGTAGCGTACCCAGCTCAAGCGCGCCGAGGGTGATGATGGGCGTCAGTGCGTTGCGCATGGCGTGCTTGAGAATGACGGAACGCTCGGAAAGGCCCTTGGCGCGGGCGGTGCGGACGTAGTCGCTTTCCAGCACCTGCAGCATGGCGCTGCGGGTGTGCCGCATCAGGATCGCTGCAATCGCATTGCCCAGCACGAAAGCGGGCATGATGGTCGAGGCAACGCTGGCGCGAAAATTCTCGGTCGGCGGCACATAGCCCGATGCCGGCAGCCAGCCGAGCTCGATCGAGAACAGGAAGATCAGCATGATGCCGAGCCAGAAATTCGGCGTCGAGATGCCCCACAGCGCAAAGAAATTGGCGCCATAGTCCCAGGCCGTGCCCTTCTTTACCGCCGAGACGATGCCGGCGGGAATGCCGATCAGGAAAGCGATGATGATCGCCATCGATGCCAGTTGCATCGTCACGGGAAGTTTCTGCGCGATCAGCTCACGCACCGGCACCTTGTTGCGCAGCGACTCGCCGAAATCGCCCGATAGCACGCCCTTGACCCAGTAGACATATTGCACCGGCACCGGCTGATCGAGCCGGTACTGCTGGCGGATCTGCGCGATGACGTCAGGGTCGCGTTCCTCGCCCGCCATTACCAGCGCCGGATCGCCCGGCAGCAGTTGCTGCAGCGAGAAGATCAGCACCGACACGAAGAACAGCGTCGGAATGAGCTGCACGATGCGCCGCACGAGGAAGTTCAGCATAGCGCTATCCGTGTCCCGGGCGCGGTGCAATGCGAAGCGTTGCGCCGCAGAACCGGGACCCATGTCCCACAGGAAATAGGTCCCGGCTTAGCATTGCACCGCTTGCGCGCTGCAATGCATCCGGGACACGAGAGCGAGAGAACGCTGCTCACTTCAGCTTCAGCCCAAGCACCCGCACCAGCCCGTCCGGCATCTGTTTGTAGCCCTCGAGCTTGGTGGTATGCGCGATCAGGATACGGCGGTGATAGATGTAGAGCAGCGGCTTCTCCTCGAGCACGATCTTCGCAAGTTTTTCATAGATCGCCTTGCGCTGCGCCTGATCGGTGACGAGGCGGCCGTCATCGAGCGCCTTGTCGGCCTCCTTGTTGGACCAGCCGCTGTAGTTCTGCGGTGCGTCGGTCTTCTGGAAGACGTAGGAATTGCCGTCCGGATCGATCCGCCCGCTCCAGGCCAGCAGATAGGCCTGATATTCTCCGGCCTCGGCCTGCTTCAATGACGTCGCGAACTCGGTGACCCGGAGCTTCATGTCGAAACCCGTCTCCGCCGCCATCGACTGAATCACTTGAGCGGCTGCTTCGGTTTCTGCTCCCTTTGACACCATGAAGTCGACGCTGATCGGCGTCGTGATGCCCGCTTCCTTCAGCAGCGCCTTGGCTTTGGTTACGTCGCGTTTCGGTATCGGAAAGGCCTTCTGGTAATAGGGATGGTCGGGGTTGATCCATTGGTTGCCGGGTTTGAACTCTCCATTGGACACCACCTGGCTGATGGCGTCGCGGTCGAGCGAGAGCTCGAGTGCCTGTCGCACCTTGGCGGACTGGCTGAGCGGCCCCTTGGCCTTGTCCTTGCCGACGTTCAACGTCACACCCTGATAGCCGAGCTCGATCGCGCTGGACAGTTTGAGCTTCGAGTCCGACTGCACCTCCTTGAGATCTGTCGCGAGCACCCGTTCGATCAGGTCAAGGCCGCCGGATTTCAGGTTGGCAAGGCGGACGGTCGCGTCCACCAGCGGCAGATAGACGATACGGTCGATATGGATATTGTCCTTGTTCCAGTAGTCGGCGAATTTCTCGAACACCATGCGGTCCTGCTGCACGCGTTCGACGAACTTGTAAGGACCAGCGCAGACCGGGCGCAGTCCGAACTTGTCGCCGGCCTCTTTTGCCGCCTTGGGCGACACCATCATCCCCGCGCGATCGGTGAGCTGCGCGACCAGCGGCGAGTAGGGGGCCTTCAGCGCCAGTTTGATGGTGAGGGGATCGACGACATCTATGTGATCGACCGCCGCCAGTTCCGGCTTTCGGAACGAGCCCGGAAATGTCAGATGGCGCTCCAGCGAAAACTTTGCAGCCTCCGCGTTGAAGGCCTCGCCGTCGTGAAACTTGACGCCGGGCCGGAGCTTGATGGTGACTTCCTTGCCGTCGGCCGACGTCTCGTGGCTCAGCGCGAGCTGCGGCACGATGTTGAGCTTTTCGTCGATGTCGAAAAGCTTGTCGCAGAACGAGGCGAACACGATGCGGCCGACATAGGTGCGTGCCATGGTCGGGTCGAGAATATCAGGATCCTCGGCGAGCCCGATCCGAAGCGTCGTCTGGGCCTGAACGGTTGCCGGAAGCGACAGCAGCAGCGCCGCCGCGGTAACTGCCAAACGAAAAATTTTCATTGCTGCCATCCCCTTATTCACGATTACGCCATTGGCCGTGACTCTGACATATCAACCCCGGCGCGGCTTGCGCCTTCCGTGCCACCGCTAAAGGCGGCGACCAATTTTTCCAGCACCGGCGAAAAATCGCCATCGGCAGGAATGATGGCCTCGGCTGCCGGCAGCTCAGTCGTGCGGTGGCACGCCGTGGCATGTCCTGTGCCGTCGGAGAGCAGCGGCGGAACCTCGACGCGGCAGCGCTCGATGACGTAAGGGCAGCGGGTATGGAAGCGGCAGCCGGAGGGCGGATCGAGCGCGCTCGGCAACTCGCCCTCCAGCACGATGCGGCTGCGCTTCGCCTGGGGCTTGGGCACGGGAATGGCCGACAACAATGCGCGGCTATAGGGGTGCCGCGGGGCGGCGAACAGCGCCTCGGCGTCCGCGGTCTCGACAATGCCGCCGAGATTCATCACGGCGACGCGGTCAGCGATATGCTTCACGACCGCAAGATCGTGTGAGACGAAGATATAAGCGAGACCGAGCCGGTTCTGCAGGTCGCGCAACAAATTGAGGATCTGCGAACGGATCGAGACGTCGAGCGCGGATACCGGCTCGTCGCAGATGATCAGCTTCGGCTCGACCGCCAGCGCCCGCGCAATCGCAATGCGCTGGCGCTGGCCGCCAGAAAACTCGTGCGGATAGCGGCGGGCAAAGCGCGGCTCGAGCCCGACCAGCCGCAGCAGCTCCTCGACCCGCTCGCGCCGGCGCGGAGCCGGCACCAGATCGTGCAGCGCCAACGGCTCGGTCAGAATCTGGCTGACAGTCATGCGCGGGTTGAGCGACGCATAGGGATCCTGAAAAATGATCTGCGCATCGCGGCGGAAGGCGCGCAACGCGTTGGCGCCGAGCGCGCCGAGGTCCCGGCCTTCGAAGCGAACGGTTCCCGCATCCGGCTCGATCAGCCGCAGCACCAGCCGGCTCACGGTGGATTTGCCGCAGCCGGATTCGCCAACCAGCGCCAGCGTCTTGCCGGCCTCGACGGTAAAGCTGACGCCGTCGACAGCTTTCACGTACGCGGTGGGCCGGCCGAACACCGAACGCGCGGCGACGAAATGCTTCACGAGGCCTTCGACTTCGAGAAGGGCGGTCATTGCTGACGCTCCTCGTGTCCCGGGCGCAGCGCAGCGCGCAGCGTTGCGCTGCAGAACCGGGACCTGCAGGAGGAGACACTGAAAATGGGCCCCGGTTCAGCAGTGCACCGTCGCGCTTCGCTTGCGCTGCACCGCGCCCGGGGCACGAAAGCTGAGAATGAGGTCGTCATGACACCAGTCGCTCCAGCGGTGCCCGGATGCAGCGCGAGGCGTGACCGTGGCTCACCATCGCCAGCGGCGGCGGTGCAGCGGTGCAGATCTCGATGACAAAGGGGCAGCGGGCGGCAAAGCGGCAGCCGGAAGGCGGGTTCGCCATGTTCGGCACCATGCCCTCGATCGTCGCGAGATGTGCGGTGCGGCGGCCGAGCCGTGGAATCGAGCCGAGCAGGCCGACGGTGTAGGGATGTTGCGGGTTGGCAAAGAGCTCGTCGACCGGCGCGCGCTCGACGATCTCGCCGGCATACATGACCGCGACCTCGTCGCAGACCTCAGCGACCACGCCGAGATCATGGGTGATCAGGATGATCGCAGCGCCGCTTGCGGCTTTCAGCTCGCGCATCAAATCGAGGATCTGCGCCTGCAGGGTGACGTCGAGCGCGGTGGTCGGTTCGTCCGCGATCAGCAGGCGCGGGTCGCAGGCCAGCGCCATCGCGATCATCACACGCTGGCGCATGCCGCCGGAAAGCTTATGCGGATATTCGTCGATCCGCTTGTCGGGCGAGGGAATGTGGACGCGGCGCAATAGCTCGATGGCGCGCTCGCGCGCCTGTCGGCGCGAGCCGCCGCGATGGCGCAGGATTGTCTCGGTGATCTGGTCGCCGATGGTAAAGCTCGGATTGAGCGAGGTCATCGGCTCCTGAAAGATCATCGCGAGCCGGTTGCCGCGGAGGTCGCGCAGCGTGTCGTCGGGGACGTCGAGCAGATCGAAGCCGTCGAAGCGGATCGAGCCGGAGACTTCGGCTGAATGTTTCGACAAAAGTCCCATGATGGCGAGCGAAGTCACGCTCTTGCCGCAGCCGGATTCTCCGACGAGGCCCAGCGTCGCGCCATTGGCCACGCTGAGGTCGACGCTGTCCACCGCGTGCGTGGTGCGGCCGTCATCGCCGTGGAATACGACGCGCAGGCCCTCGATTTCGATCAGCGGGCTCGCGCTCATGCCTTGCCCGCCGTCGCCGCTTGAACGCTGGCATCGATGACGGCGCGGTCGGTGATCCCGGCCGGGTTCTTGCGCGTCGGCAGGAAGGGACGAAAATGCACCCAGCGCTCGCGGCTCACCTGTTCCAGCCGCTCGAGCTCAGTGAGCGGATCGGCGTGGTCGTCGACGCGCAGGTCGAGATCGGACCATTCCTCCTCGCCATGGATCAACAGCGCCGCGGATTGCTTGCCGCGCTTGTCGCCGCCGGCGGCCTCGCCGGCTTTCATCGCCGCGATCAGCCGTTGCGCGAAGGGCAGTTTGGCGTTGCCGAGATAAGCCTGTGCGGTGTCGTCGAGCACGGCGGCGCCAGCCAGCATGTTGCCGGCGAGGGAAAAGCCGTCGCCCTGGATATGCCCGCACCAGTCGATGCATTCGGCTCCGGTATGCGCAGCGATCCGCCCCTTGATATCCATGACATGCAGTTGCCGGCTCTCGCGGCCGTCGTCGGCGGCAATCAGCGCGTCCACCACCTCGCGCGGGTTGCGCCCTTCGCGCAGCAGCCTCACGCCGTCGATGCCGTAATAGGGATTGACCAGCGCCTGCGTCGCGATGCCGCCAATGCCGGGTGCGATATGCGGCACCCGCGCGCCGACCGCAAAAAACCTGGTCGCAACCGCGATGCCGAGTTGGCCGGTTGAGGGATCACGGGCGATGATCGACCAGGTCATCTTGTCTCGTTCCTGTGAATTACCGGCCTGCCGCGTAGCCTTGCATGCCCCTGGGATTGGCGGCGGCGCGGCGGCGGCGGCCGACCCTGGAGGCTGCGGTGAGGCGGCCTTCCGACCATTCGGGACCGATTTCGACGACATGGCCGCGGCCCTTCAGCGTGTCGATCGTCGCCTTCGGCACGCGGCTTTCGAGCACGAGCACGCCGGGACGCGCGGTGCGCGGCCAGAACGAAATCGGGAAATGTTCGGAGTGCCAGGCCGGCGCGTCGATCGATTCCTGCAGGTTCAGTTTTGCATGGACGTGCCGGAGAAAGAATTGCGTGGTCCATTGATCCTGCTGGTCGCCGCCGGGCGAGCCCCAGGCCATGTACGGCTCGCCATCGCGTAGCGCCATGGTCGGCGAGAGCGTGGTGCGCGGGCGCTTGCCCGGCGCCAGCGCCGCCGGGTGGTCTTCTTCCAGCCAGAACATCTGCGCGCGGCTGCCGAGGCAGAAGCCGAGTTCGGGAATGACGGGTGAAGATTGCAGCCAACCGCCGGATGGGGTCGCCGAGACCATGTTGCCGGCCTGGTCGATAATATCGAAATGAACGGTATCGCCACGCACCTCGCCGAAACGGCCGACCGTCGGCTCGCCCGCGCCCATGGCGCCAACCGCCTCGCGGTGACCTTCGGCGCGGCGCAGCTTCACCACCGAGCCGAAACCTTCGACCGAGCCGGGGAGGAAGTCGAGCGAGGCCTTGTCTTTCGAGATCAGCTTGCGGCGTTCGTCATTGTAGGCGTCCGACAGCAAGGTCGTGATCGGGATGTCCGTGAACTTTGGATCGCCGTAGAATTTTTCGCGGTCGGCGAAGGCGAGCTTTGCGCATTCGATCTGCAGATGGATGAAGTCGGGGCCGGCGGGATCGAGCCCGTCGAGCTCAAAGCCCTTCAACAGCGCGAGCTGCTGCAGCATCACGGGGCCTTGGCTCCAGACGCCGGGCTTGCAGACGGTGTAGCGGCCATAGTCGTAGGTGAGCGGCGCCTCGACGGTCGGCTGCCAGCGCGCCATGTCGTCGGCGCTTAGCACGCCGCGATGCGGCGAGCCGGAGACGTCCATCACGTCCTGCGTGCGGCAGAACCTGTCGATCGCTTCCGCCACAAAACCCTGCGACCAGGACTTTCGCGCGCGTTCGATCTGCGCGACGCGATCGGAGCCGGCGCTTTCGGCCTCTTTGAGGATGCGGGCGTAGGTTTCCGAGAGCTGCTTGTTGGTGAACAGCGTGCCGGGCCTCGGCACTTCGTTGCTCGGCAGGTACACCGCCGCCGAGGTGGTCCAGTGCTTCCTGAACAACTGCTCGACGACCTGGATGGTTGCGGAAGCGCGCTCGACCAGCGGATAGCCGTCGCGGGCGTAGGCGATTGCGGGCTCCAGCACCTCGCGCAGCCGCATCGTGCCGTAGTCACGCAGCAGCAGCATCCAGGATTCGAACGTGCCGGGCACGCAGGCGGCGAGAAGGCCGGTGCCCGGCACCATTTCCAGGCCTTCGCTCTTGTAATGCGCGATGGTGGCCTTCGCAGGCGCCGGACCCTGGCCGCAGATCACTTCGGTACGGCCGCGCTTGGTGTCGTGCACAATGATCGGCACGTCGCCGCCGGGACCGTTCAGATGCGGCTCAACCACCTGCAGCGTGAAAGCGGTAGCAACACCGGCATCGAACGCGTTGCCGCCTTTTTCCAGAATGCTCATACCGACCGCGGTGGCGATCCAGTGGGTGGAGGTGACCACGCCAAAGGTGCCTTCGATTTCCGGTCTTGTGGTGAAGGGATCGGGGTTGATGTTGCTCATGGGAATCCAATGCCGTGCTGGTATCGCGATGCCGGTGCACTTGACCACAGGCGAAGCTGGATGCCAACCGGTGGCATGCCACGCATTGCTCCCATCCCTGTGATCATATCGCAGCGGCGGCTTCAACCGGATGGTTGACGGCATGGCAGGCGACGCCGTCGATCAGCGCCGGCGCCTGCCGGCGGCAGAGATCGAAGGCCAACGGGCAGCGCGGATTGAAGGCGCAGCCGGGCGGCGGATGGATCGGATTGGGGATTTCGCCCTTGACCGGAATCCGCTGGCGGCCGGACATCGCGAGATCAGGAACCGCGCCCAAGAGCATCTTGGTGTAGGGCATTCGGGGATTGGCGAACAGCTCGCGGCCTTCGGCAATCTCGACGATGCGGCCGAGATACATCACGCCGATGCGGGTCGCCATATGGCGGACCACGGCGAGGTTGTGGCTGATCAGGAGGTAGGTCAGGCCGAACTTGTCCTGCAGGTCGCGCATCAGATTGAGGATCTGCGCCTGCACGGAGACATCGAGCGCCGAGGTCGGCTCGTCGCAGACGATGAATTCGGCCTCGGACGCCAGCGCGCGCGCGATCGCGATGCGCTGGCGCTGCCCGCCGGAAAATTCGTGCGGATACTTCAATCCGTCATCGGGATGCAGCCCGACGAGGTTCAACAATTCGCCGACGCGCATGCGGATGTCGCGCTCGCCCTGGATCAGATCGAAGGCGCGGATCGGTTCGGAGACGATGGCATCGACCCGGAAGCGGGGATTGAGGCTCGCATAGGGATCCTGGAAGATCATCTGGATGCGGCGCCGCAGCCGCTGCCGCGCCTGTGCCTGTCTGGCACTCGTCATCGACACGCCGTCGATGATCACTTCGCCCGAACTCGGCGGCAGCAACCCTACCACCATCCGCGCCACGGTGGTCTTGCCCGAGCCGGACTCGCCGACGAGCGCGAATGTTTCGCCCTTCTTGATATCGAAGGTCACGCCGTCGACGGCTTTGAGGAATTCGAGATGGCCGCCTTCGAGGACGCGGTTGAGCCATGGCTTCGAGACGTCGAACACGCGGCGTAAATTTCTGA
Source organism: Bradyrhizobium sp. CSA112 (assembly GCF_029051645.1). Taxonomy (GTDB): domain Bacteria; phylum Pseudomonadota; class Alphaproteobacteria; order Rhizobiales; family Xanthobacteraceae; genus Bradyrhizobium. Next base: position 159,020 of record NZ_JAACFS010000009.1, on the reverse strand, counting down.
CATCTACAAAGGGCGGACTCATGCCGCGGTCTCCTTCGCCGCTTCACCGGGCGCGGTATCGAAGAGATGGCAGGCCACGGCGTGCGAGCCGTGCTTGAGCGGCTCCGGCCGATCGACGCGGCAGCGGTCGAACGCAAAGGCGCAACGTGGATTGAACGAGCAGCCCGGCGGAATCGCCGACAGCCGCGGCATCGAACCCGGAATCTGCACCAGCCGCTTGTCTTCGCCGGCCAGCGTCGGGATCGCGCCCATCAGGCCCTTGGCGTAGGGATGCAGCGGGTTCTGCACGACATCCTGCACCGGGCCGATTTCGGCGATCCGGCCCGAATACATCACCGCCACGCGGTCGGAGGTCTCGGCAATCACGCCCATGTCGTGGGTGACCAGCATGACGGCGGTGCCGTAATCGCGGCCGAGCCGCTTGATCAGCGAAATGATCTGCGCCTGCACGGAAACGTCGAGCGCGGTCGTCGGCTCGTCGGCAATGATCAGCTCCGGCTCGGCGCAGATCGCAAGCGCGATCACGACGCGTTGGCGCATGCCGCCGGAGAATTCGTGTGGGTAGGCGTCGATGCGTTTCTCCGGCGCCGGGATTCCAACTTCGGCGAGCAGATCGATGGCGCGTTTGCGCGCCGCCGTCTCCGAAAGATTCAGGTGGGTCCGGATCGTCTCCACGATCTGGTCGCCAATACGATACAGCGGATTGAGGCTTGTCAGCGGATCCTGGAAGATCATCCCGATCCGCTTGCCCCGGATGCGGCGGATTTCTTCCGGCGGCAGGTGATCGATCCGGGTGCCCGACAGGTAGATTTCGCCACCGGCGATGCGGCCGGGCGGGTCGATCAGCCCGATTACGGCAAGGCCGGTGACTGATTTGCCGGCGCCTGACTCGCCGACCACGCCGAGCACTTCGCCCTTGGCGATGTCGAAGGACACGCCATTGATCGCGCGCAGCGTGCTGCGGCGGGTGAGGAATTCCACCTCGAGGTTACGCACGGAGAGGACAGGCACGGTCATCGGAGCTTTGGATTGAGCGCGTCGCGCAGCCAGTCGCCGAGCAGGTTGATGGAGAGGATCAGTCCCGCCAGCGCAATGCCGGGGAAGGCGACGATCCACCATTCGCCGGCGAACAGGTAGTTGTTGCCGATCCGGATCAGTGTGCCGAGCGAGGGCATGGTGTCAGGCATGCCGGCGCCCAGGAACGACAGCGTCGCCTCGGTGATGATGGCGAGCGCCAGATTGATGGTCGCGATCACCAGGATCGGCCCCATCGTGTTGGGCAGCACGTGCCGGAAAATGATCTTCGGCGCGGGAAGGCCGATCAACTGCGCGGCCGCGACATAGTCCTTGTTCTTCTCGACCATAACCGAGCCGCGCACGGTGCGGGCATACTGCACCCAGAAACTCAGGCCGATCGCGACCACCAGCACCGCCAGCGTACTCATGGCGTCGAGCCGGTTGCCGAACACGGACTTGGCGACACCATTGACCAATAGCGCGATCAGGATCGCAGGGAAGGTGAGCTGCACGTCGGCAATGCGCATGATCAGTCCGTCGACGGTGCCGCCGAAATAGCCTGCGATCAGCCCGAGCGTGATGCCGAGCGTGCCGGCAAGCACCACGCCGAGCACGCCGACCACGAGTGAAATCCGCAAGCCATAGAGAATGGCCGAAAACACGTCGCGGCCCTGTTCGTCGGTGCCGAGCAGGAACGGGCTCTGACCTTCGGCGGTCCACAGCGGCGAGATCCGCGAGTTCATCAATTGCAGTTGCGCCGGATCGAACGGGTTCTGCACCGACAGTTGCGATGCAAAGATCGCCAGCAGGAAGAACAGAATGGTGACGGCCGCCGCGACCATGGTCATTCGTGAACGGCGGAACGAATAAAAGATGTCGCTGTCGAGCGCGCGCTTGAGCCAACCCGGGCCGGAGCGCGACGCTTGCGCGTTCGGCTCTAGTCGGTGAGGGACTACGGCGTCAGACATCTGGTGTCTTTCCTAAGCCGGACGGCTGATGGTCGAGCGCAGGCGCGGATCGACGATGGTGTAGAGGATGTCGACAACCAGGTTGATGGTGACGAAGATCAGCGAGACCATCAGCAGGTAGGCGGCCATGATCGGGATATCGACATTCTGGACGGCCTGCACGAACAACAATCCCATACCAGGCCATTGGAAGACGGTTTCGGTGATGATGGCAAATGCAATTACCGAGCCAAACTGCAGGCCTGCCACAGTGATAACGGGAACCAGCGTGTTCTTCAGCGCGTGACCGAAATGGATCGCTCGGGTCGTCAGGCCGCGGGCGCGGGCGAAGCGAATGTAATCGGTACGGAGCACTTCGAGCATTTCAGCGCGCACCAGCCGCATGATCAGGGTCATCTGGAACAGGCCGAGCGTGATCGAGGGCATGATCAGCGCCTTGAGGCCGGAGAGCGTCAGGAGGCCGGTGGTCCACCACCCGATCCGCACCACATCACCGCGCCCAAATGAAGGCAGCCAGCCCAGCGTGACAGAGAACAGATAGATCAAGAGAATGCCGATCAGGAACGTCGGCAGGGAGATTCCGATCAGAGACACGGCCTGGAAGAACTTTGTGAGAATGGTATCGCGCCGCAGCGCGGAATAGACGCCCATGAGGATGCCGAAGACCATGGCAAGAACGGTGGCGCAGGCGGCGAGTTCCAGCGTCGCCGGCATCCGCTCCATCAGCAGGTTCGAGACCGGCTGGCGGAACTGATAGGACACCCCGAACTTGAACTGCACGGCGTTGCCAAAATAGCGGGCGAACTGCACCGGCACCGGATCGTCCAGACCGAGCGATTTGCGCACCGCTTCGCGCTCAGCGGCCGGCGTATCCAGCGAAACGATCTGGTTGACGGGGTCGCCGGCGAAACGGAACATCGAGAAGGCGATGACGCCGACCGCGATCATGACGCCGATGGCCTGGATAGCGCGGCGAAGAGTGAAAGCGAGCATGGATTCCTTTCACTGCTTTCTCGTGCGGCGGCGCAAGTCGCTGTCGCCTCGAAAAGAAAGGTCCCGGAAGCCACTAAGCCGCCGGGACCTGGTGCTGACGCCTGACTAGTCCTGTTTGGTCGCCCAGTAGAGCAGGACCTGATTGTCGGCGCGCTGGCTCAGCTTGACTTTTTTCGACACGCCCCAGGCCAGCGCCTGCTGGTGCAGTGGGATGTAGCCGAAATCCTTGGCCGCGATCTGGAAGGCTTCCTTGATCAGGAGGTCGCGCTTGGTCGTGTCGGATTCCTGCAGCACCTTGTCGGTGAGCTCATCGAGCTTCTTGTTGCAGTAGCCGCCGAGATTGGCCTCGCCGCGACTGGATTTCGGATCATCGCGGCAGCCCATGATATCATACAGGACGTTGTGGGAGTCGAGCGTGCCGGGAGTCCAGCCGAGCAGGTAGAACGAGGTCTGGTAGCCGCCGGGCTTCAGCACCTTGGCGAAATACTGCGCCTTGGGCTGCGCCAGCAGTGTCACCTTGACGCCGATGCGGGCCAGCATGCCGACGACAGCCTGACAGATCGCGGCGTCGTTGACATAGCGGTCGTTCGGGCAATCCATCGTGACTTCGAATCCGTCGGGATAGCCGGCTTCGGTCAGAAGCTTCTTGGCGCCGTCGGGATCGAATTTCGGCCGCGTGAAGTCGCCGGATAGTTTGAACAATTGCGGTGCGATCATCAGCGCCGAGGGCGTCGACAGGCCGCGCATGACGCGGGTTTTGATCAGTTCGATATCGATGGCCTTGAAGAAGGCCTCGCGCACCTTGACGTCCTTGAACGGGTTCTTGCCCTTGACGTTAGAGTAGAGCAGCTCGTCGCGGACCTGATCCATGCCGAGGAAGATGGTGCGAAGTTCAGGTCCCTTCAGCACCTGGGCGTTGGGGCTGGAATCGACCCGCGAAATATCCTGGATCGGAACCGGCTCGATGACGTCGACTTCGCCCGACAGCAGCGCGGCTACGCGGGTCGCATCCGAACCAATCGGCGTGAAGACGATTTCTTTGATGTTGTATTCCGGCTTGCGCCACCAGTTGGGATTGGCCTTGAACACGGTCTTGACGCCAGGCTGATGGCTTTCGACCGAGAAGGCGCCGGTGCCATTGGCGTTGAGCGAGGCGAAGCTCGGCGTCGTCGCCGCGGCGGGCGTCGGGTCGACGGAATTGTTCGCCTCGGCCCATTTCTTGCTCATGATGTACCACGTATCCCATTGCGAATTGAGAATGGGATTAGGCGAGGTCAGGATGAAATCGACCGTGTAATCGTCGACCTTGACGACCTTGGTATCGGGAGCAACGCGGGTCTGCAGGTTCGAGCTCTTTTTGCGTACGCGGTCCGCCGAGAACAACACATCATCGGCGGTGAAGGGATCGCCGTTGTGGAATTTCACGCCCTTGCGCAGATGGAACCGCCAGCGTGTCGGCTCGGGCGTTTCCCAGCTCTCCGCCAGCGCCGGGATGATCTTCAGATCCTTGTCGCGGGCGGTAAGGCCCTCAAAGACCTGCCCGAGATGCGCATGGGTCGTGCTCTCGTTCAGCGTGTACGGGTCAAGCGATTTGAGATCGCCCTGGTTGGCATAGCGCAAGGACTGGGCCAATGCCGGGGCCATCGCCAAGGCAAGAATGGAAGCCGTGGCCGCTGCAAGCAAACTCCGACGTACCGACATTTGTTCAATTTCCCCGCTTTGATCGCCAATTTCCGCAACTGGCGGCGGATATTGCCGAGCCATGTTGCCAAAGTCCAGCCGCCGCGCAAGCATCATTATCCTGCACCGCGTGCCGGTTTGCGCGGCGGTGCGGCAAAGACTAGTTTCATCTTAAGGCGCGCGCGCAAGCACGTGACATTAAACTTTCGGAGTGCCGGATGGCGGAACTGAAGGCCGACGTTCTCGTTCTGGGGGCGGGCATGGTGGGCGTCAGCGCCGCTTTACATCTGCAGAAGCGCGGCCGGAACGTGGTTCTGATCGACCGGCACGAGGTCGCCGGCGAGGAAACCAGTTACGGCAATGGCGGACTGATCGAATGCGCCTCGGTCTTTCCTTACATGTTTCCGCGCGATGTAGGCCAGATCCTGCGCTACGCGTTCCTTCGCGCGCCACAGGTGCGTTACCATTTCAGGGATTTGCCGGCCTTCCTGCCGTGGCTGACACGGTATTTCCTCGCCTCGTCGCCGGAGCGTGCACTGCACAGTGCGATGGCCGAATTGCCGCTGATCCAGCGCAGCCTGATCGAGCATGAGGCGCTGATTGCGGAAGCCAATGTTCCGGAACTGTTGCAGCGGTCGGGCTGGATCAAGCTGTTTCGCTCGGAGGTGACGCTTTCGGACGCGGTGCGGGATCTGGAGCGCGCCCGGCAGTATGGCGTGACGGGAGAAGTGCTGGACGGGCCGGCGATATCAGCGCGCGAGCCGCATCTGACCGGCGATTTCACTGGCGCAATCCATTTCCCAGCTCCGGGATTTGTGCCCGATCCCGGCGGGCTGGCCAAGGCCTATGCGGCGCTGTTCGGCCGCAAGGGCGGGCGCTATCTGGTTGGCGACGCCCGAACGCTCGAACCCTCAGGCGGACGGTGGCGGGTGGCGACGCTGGAAGGCACCATTACGGCGCGCGAGGTCGTGGTGGCGATGGGGCCGTGGTCCGACCAGATCTTCGCGCCGCTCGGCTATTCGATCCCGCTTCAGGTCAAGCGGGGCTATCATTTGCACCTCGAGCCGCGTGGCAACGCGGTCTTGAATCATCCCGTGCTGGACACCGATCTCGGCTATCTGCTGGCGCCGATGAATCGCGGCATTCGCCTGACGACCGGCGCGGAGTTTGCCCACCGCGATGCGCCGCCGACGCCGGTCCAGGTCGAGCGGGCCCTGCCGCGGGCGCACAGACTGTTTCCGCTCGGTGGGCCGGTCGACGCCAGGCCCTGGATGGGCGCGCGGCCCTGTCTGCCTGATATGCTGCCGGTTATCGGCAAGGCTCCCCGCCATGGCGGGCTGTGGTTCGATTTCGGCCATCAGCACCACGGCCTGACGCTCGGACCCGCAACCGGGCGCCTGTTGGCTGAAATGATGACCGGTGAAACCCCGTTTGCCGATGTTAGGCCTTTTGCCGTCGAACGCTTTGGTTGACCATATCGGAAATTGAGAGGGCCGGGGCCCGGCTCTTGTCCTTGCGTGACTCGGGCCATCGTGGCGATACTGCAGCAAGCCAGCAAAAGGAGCGGTCCATGAAAGTTAACGTCGAAATCGATTGCACGCCGCTGGAGGCCAGACAATTTTTCGGACTGCCCGATGTCTCGCCGATGCAGACTGCCGTGATGGACAAGATGCAGCAGCAGGTGATGGCCAACATCGAAAAGGTCTCGCCGGAGTCGCTGCTTCAAAGCTGGTTCACCTTCGATCCCAAGGTCGCTGAACGTTTCCAGGATATGTTCGTGACCATGGCCGGTCTCGGCGGCATGGCCAAGAAGGACAATAAATAGTGGCCCTCGCGGACGGCGGCGCAGCGACAAGCGAGCAAAGGCTTCAGCCGCCGAGCCTGTTCCTGATGCTGGCCGAGGCGAGGTGCTTGTTCGAACTGAATTCGAGCCTGCTGCTGTCGCCACTATTGTTGCGCGCGCCGAAGGGCGACGGGCATCCGGTGCTGGCACTGCCGGGCTTTCTCGCCAGCGATCTTTCGATGGCGCCGATGCGGCGCTACCTGAAAGAACTCGGCTACGACACCTATGCGTGGCACATGGGCCGCAATTTCGGCGGTGTCGCCTCCAAGCGTGGTGCGTTGCGCGACCTCCTGCGGCGCATTCACGAATCGACCGGCCGCAAGGTCAGCCTGGTCGGCTGGAGTCTCGGCGGCGTCTATGCGCGCGATCTCGCACTCCAGATGCCGGACATGGTGCGCTCGGTGATTACGCTCGGCAGTCCGTTTGCCAACGACATAAGGGCGACCAACGCCACGCGGCTCTATGAGGTGCTGTCGGGGGAGACGGTCGACGATAATCTGGAAATCCGCCAGGCGATCGCCGGTGACCTGCCGGTGCCGGCGACCTCGATCTATTCCCGTACCGACGGCATCGTGAACTGGCACACCAGCCTGTCGCGTCCCTCCGCGACGGCCGAGAACATCGAGGTGCACTTTGCCAGCCATATCGGGCTCGGCGTAAATCCCGCTGCATTGTGGGCGGTGGCCGACCGTCTGGCGCAGGCCGAGGGCGAATTTAAGCATTTTGACCGATCAGGACCATTTGCCATTGCCTACGGCCCCCCTGAAAATGCACAATCCTGAGCCTACGCCCTGAGCTTGAGGGCATAATCTCGAAAGGTCCCGCCCTGCAATTGATGCGGGATGGCTAGCGGTTTTCGGATATGCTCCAATAACAAAGACATTCCAGACGCCAGAAGCGCCGCCAAGGCGCCGCGTTTTCTACCGCGGGAGGAATAAATGGCGGACGCCAAGAAGCTGTCTTCGATGGACGCGTCGTTTCTGTATCTGGAAACGCCGGAGATGCCGATGCATGTCGGCAGCATGGCGATCTTCCGCCTGCCTGAGAACTACAGCGGCAACTTCTTCGAGGACTTCAAGGCGATGATCGCCTCGCGGCTGCACATCGCGCCGATCCTCAAAGCGCGGCTGGAAAAGGCGCCGCTCGACATCGATCATCCGTCCTGGGTCGAGGACGATCAATTCGACATCGACCGTCACATTTTCCGCGGCAGCTTGCCCGCGCCTTACGACCGCGCGACGCTGGAACGCATCGTCGGCTGGATGCACGCCAAGCTCCTGAACCGCGCCCGGCCGCTGTGGGAGTTCTATGTCTTCGAGGGCATGAAGGACAACGAGATCGGACTCTATTCCAAGATGCACCATGCCTGCATCGATGGCGGTGCAGGCGCGGCACTGACCAACATGATCTATGACGTCACACCGGTGCCGCGCGTGGTCGAGAAACCGCTTCCGCAGGCGAAAGGCGGCAACGAGCCGCGCGACATCGCCGCCAACCTGATCGATTCCTATCAACAGCTCTGGCGTCAGCCGTTCGACGGCTCGTCGACGCCGAAGACCCTCGATCTGCCGCGCTCGGGCAAGAGCGATCTCGGATCGATCCTGTTCGACAACGCCATGTTCCAGATCGAAAGCGCGGTGAAATTCGCCGGCAGCATTCCCGCGATGCTCAAAAGCGTCTCTGACGTGGTCGGCAAGATCTCCGACCCGAACTCGCGCGACAGCATCGCCAGCATGGTTTCGCCGTCGACGATTTTGAACAAGGCGATTTCGTCGGAGCGCAGTTTCGCCGGCACCTCGATTTCGCTATCGCGGGCCAAGGCGGTCGCCAAGGCATCCGGCGGCAAGCTCAACGACGTGGTGCTGGCGCTGTCCTCCGGCGTGGTCCGGCGCTATCTATTGGAGCGCGGCGCGTTGCCCGCGAAGTCGATGACGGCCGCGGTGCCTATCTCGCTGCGCGAGGAGGGCAACACCGAGGCCAACAACCAGGTGTTCGGCATGATCTGCTCGATCGCCACCAATATCGAGGATCCCAAGGCGCGGCTGGAGGCGATCATCGCGCAGTCCACCAAGTCCAAGGAGATGTCGCATCCGCTGCGGGCCTTCATGCCGCAGGTCTCCAACGTCTCGATGCTGGGTGCGCCGATTCTGGTGCAGATCCTGGCGCTGCTCTATAGCCGCTCGGACTTGTCGAACGTATTGCCGCCGTCGGCCAATATCACAGTGTCCAACGTGCCGGGGCCGCGGCAAACGCTGTACGCCGCGGGCGCGGAATTGCTGCACATTTTCCCGGTGTCGATCTCAACCCATGGAATCGCGCTCAACATCACCGTGCAGAGCTATCGCGACCAGCTCGATTTCGGCTTCATCGCGGGCGCCAACATCATTCCGCATGTCCAGGTTATGTGCGACATGCTGCCGGTCGAATTCGAGGCGCTGGAGGCGGCGTTCGCGCCGCCGCCGAGCATGACCCGCGCGGCTGAATAGGGGCTTGTGATGATTGACATGCCGCCGCTGCAGTTCGCTCAGACGAATGGTATTCGCATGGGCTACTATGAGGCAGGGCCGAAGTCGGACACGCCGCCCGTCATCCTCTGCCACGGCTGGCCGGAAATCGCTTTTTCCTGGCGTCACCAGATCAAGGCCTTGAGCGAGGCCGGCATCCGGGTAATCGCACCGGATCAGCGCGGCTATGGCGCGACCGACCAGCCCGAGCCGGTCGAGGCCTACGACATGGAGCATCTGACCGGCGACCTCGTCGGGCTGCTCGATCACCTGAAGATCGACAAGGCGATCTTCGTCGGCCACGACTGGGGCGGCTTCATCGTCTGGCAGATGCCGCTGCGTCATCCAGGTCGCGTGGCCGGCGTCATCGGCGTCAACACGCCGCATTGGGACCGCACGCCAGCCGATCCGATCGAGCTGTTTCGTCAGCGCTTCGGCGACAAGATGTACATTGTGCAATTCCAGGACCCTGGCCGCGAGCCTGACAGGATTTTCGCAAGCCGCGTCGAGCAGACCTTTGATGCGTTCATGCGCAAGCCGGTGGCGCGCCCCGAAGGTACACCGGAGGAGCAGCCGATTGCCGGCATCGGCGCGTCGCCGCGGCTCAATCTGGCGTTTCCGCAGATGATCGCGAACTACGATGCCAAGCACGATCCGCGCACGCCGATCCTGTCGCCGGAGGAAAAGAAGGTCTTCGTCGATACTTTCACCAGGACCGGCTTCACCGGCGGCATCAACTGGTACCGCAATTTTTCGCGCAACTGGCAACGCTCGAAAGGCCTCGACCATACCGTCCGCGTGCCGTCACTGATGATTATGGCCGAGAATGATGCGGTACTGCCGCCATCGTCCGCCGACGGCATGGAGAAGCTGGTCCCCGATCTGGAGAAGTATCTCGTGCGCGGCAGCGGCCATTGGACACAGCAGGAAAAGCCGGACGAGGTCAGCGCCAAGCTGATCGAATGGCGTAGAAAGCGATTTGGATAGAGCTGAAGAAGCTAACCCATCGTCATTGCGAGGAGCGAAGCGACGAAGCAATCCATTCTTTCGTTTGCGGCACGATGGATTGCTTCGCTTCGCTCGCAATGACGGTGAGAAGAGACAGGGCAGGAGACACGACCAAGATGGCGTCCCCCAATAAACTTAGTCCGATACCGCATCCGCCGAAAAAGCCCGTCGTCGGCAACATGCTGTCGCTGGATCCGAACGCGCCGGTGCAGCATCTGGTGCGGCTGACCAAGGAACTGGGTCCGATCTTCTGGCTCGACATGATGGGCGCGCCGCTTGTCATCGTCTCTGGCCATGACCTGATCGACGAGCTTTCCGACGAGAAGCGCTTCGACAAGGCGGTGCGCGGTTCGCTGCGCCGCGTCCGCGCCGTCGGCGGCGACGGATTGTTCACCGCCGATACCAATGAGCCGAACTGGAGCAAGGCGCACAACATCCTGCTGCAGCCGTTCGGTAATCGCGCGATGCAGTCCTATCATCCGAGCATGGTCGATATCGCCGAGCAGCTCGTCAAGAAATGGGAGCGGCTCAACGCCGATGAGGAAATCGACGTCGTGCACGACATGACGGCGCTGACGCTCGACACCATCGGGCTCTGCGGCTTCGACTACCGCTTCAATTCGTTCTACCGCCGCGACTACCACCCGTTCGTTGAATCGCTGGTGCGCTCGCTCGAGACCATCATGATGACCCGCGGCCTGCCGCTGGAATATCTCTGGATGCAGAAGCGCCGCAAGACGCTCGCACAGGACGTCGCCTTCATGAACAAGATGGTCGACGAAATCATCGCCGAGCGCCGCGGCAGCGCCGAGGTCGTCGAAGGCAAGAAGGACATGCTGGGCGCCATGATGACCGGCGTCGACCGCGCCACCGGCGAACAGCTCGACGACATCAACATCCGTTACCAGATCAACACATTCCTGATCGCGGGCCACGAGACCACCAGCGGACTGCTGTCGTGCACGATCTACGCATTGCTCAAGCACCCCGACGTGCTGAAGAAGGCGTATGAAGAGGTCGACCGGGTGCTCGGACCCGATATCAACGCCAGGCCGACCTATCAGCAGGTCACGCAGCTCACCTACATTACACAGATCCTGAAGGAGGCGCTGCGGCTATGGCCGCCGGCGCCGGCCTACGGCATCGCGCCGCTCCAGGACGAAACCATCGGCGGCAAGTACAAGCTGAAAAAGAATACGTTCGTCACGGTGCTGGTTATGGCGCTGCACCGCGACCCAAGCGTCTGGGGTCCGAACCCCGATGCGTTCGATCCCGAAAATTTCAGCCGCGAGGCCGAGGCCAAGCGTCCGATCAACGCCTGGAAGCCGTTCGGCAACGGCCAGCGCGCCTGTATCGGCCGCGGCTTTGCGATGCACGAGGCGGCGCTTGCGATCGGCATGATCCTGCAGCGCTTCAAGCTGATAGACACACACCGCTATCAGATGCACCTGAAGGAAACGCTGACGATCAAGCCGGACGGCTTCAAGATCAAGGTGCGGCCGCGCGCCGACAAGGATCGTGGCGCCTTCGCCGGCCGCGCAGCGGTCGCCGCAGCCGCCTCGAATGCTGCGGCAGCGCCGCAGGCGCGGACCCGCCCGGGACACAACACACCGCTGTTGGTGCTCTACGGCTCCAACCTCGGCACGGCGGAAGAATTGGCGACGCGGGTGGCGGATCTGGCCGAGGTCAACGGCTTTGCGACGAAGCTCGGCACGCTCGACGATCATGTCGGGAAGCTGCCGGAGCAGGGTGCGCTGCTGATCTTTTGCGCTTCCTACAACGGCGCAGCCCCTGACAACGCGACGCAGTTCGTCAAATGGCTGGACAGCGGCCTGCCGAAGGACGCGCTCGCCAAGGTCCGCTACGCCGTGTTCGGCTGCGGTAACAGCGATTGGGCCGCGACCTATCAATCCGTGCCGCGAATGATCGACGATCAGTTGGCGGCGCATGGCGCGCGCAGCCTCTATGCTCGCGGCGAGGGCGATGCGCGCAGCGATCTCGACGGCCAGTTCGAGAAGTGGTTTGCGGCGGCCGCGCCCGCGGCGATGAAGGAGTTGGGTGTCGATTCCAGCTTTACCCGCAGCGCCGACGATGCGCCGCTCTATTCGATCGAACCGGTGGCGCCGTCGGCTGTTCACGCCATCGTGGCGCAGGGCGGCGTTGCTCCGATGAAGGTGCTGGTCAATTCCGAGCTGCAGAACCAGGCCGGCGCCAATGGTTCCGACCGGTCGACCCGCCATGTCGAGGTGCAACTGCCGCCCGGTATTACTTACCGCGTCGGCGACCATCTCAGCGTGGTGCCGCGCAACGATCCGGCGCTGGTCGATTCCGTTGCGCGCCGCTTCGGCTTTTTGCCGGCCGACCAGATCCGGCTGCAGGTCGCAGAAGGGCGCCGCGCGCAATTGCCGATCGGCGATGCCGTCTCGGTCGGCCGGTTGTTGACCGAGTTCGTCGAGTTGCAGCAGATCGCGACCCGCAAGCAGATCCAGATCATGTCGGAGCACACGCGCTGCCCCGTCACCAAGCCGAAGCTGCTCGCATATGTAGGCGACGACGACGCCTCTACGGAGCTTTACCGCGCCGACGTCCTGGCCAAGCGCAAATCGGTCTTCGATTTGCTGGAGGAGCATCCGGCCTGCGAACTGCCGTTCCACGCCTATCTGGAGATGCTGTCGCTGCTGGCGCCGCGCTATTATTCGATCTCGTCGTCGCCGTCGGGCGATGCGGCGCGTTGCAGCGTCACCGTCGGCGTCGTCGAAGCGCCGGCAAGTTCGGGACGCGGCGTCTACAAGGGCGTCTGCTCGAACTATCTCGCCGGCCGCCGCGTCGGCGACAACGTGCATGCGACCGTGCGCGAGACCAAGGCCGGCTTCCGCTTGCCCGAAGATCCGGCGCAGCCCGTGATCATGATCGGTCCCGGCACCGGGCTGGCGCCATTCCGCGGCTTCCTGCAGGAGCGCGCGCACCGCAAGGCACACGGCGCCAGGCTTGGGCCGGCGATGCTGTTCTTTGGCTGCCGGCATCCCGACCAGGATTTTCTCTACGCCGATGAGTTGAAGGCTTTTGCCGCCGACGGCATCACCGAACTGCACACCGCCTTCTCGCGTGCCGACGGGCCGAAGACCTATGTGCAGCATCAGGTCACGGCGCAAAAGGATCGCGTCTGGAGCCTGATCGAGCAGGGCGCGATCGTCTATGTCTGCGGCGACGGCGGCAAGATGGAGCCGGACGTCAAGGCCGCGCTGGTTGCGATCTATCGCGAAAAGTCCGGCGCCGACGCTGACGCCGGCCTGCGCTGGATCGACGATCTCGGCACCAAGAACCGCTACGTGCTGGATGTGTGGGCTGGTGGGTAAGCTCTATCTGTCGTCCCTGCGAACGCAGGGACCCATAACCACAATCGTTTGTTGATGCACTGGGTTGTAGCTCCAGCCATCGCCAATTTGGCTGCGGTGGTTATGGGTCCCGGCTCGCGCTTCGCTTGGCCGGGACGACGGCTACTAGCCGATCATGCTAAAAGCCGCCGCATGATTCCCTGGGAAAAGATCGACACCACCCGCATTCCCGGCACCGATGGCGAGCTCCGCCTCATGCGCCGCGGGAAAGAATTCTCCATTATGCTCGGCACCAACGAGCTGATGAACAGCCGCCTCTCGGGCTCCGAGGCGGCGCTGGCGACCCTAGCGGCAAAGAAGATCGAGAAGCTCGCAAGCCCGCATATGCTCATTGGCGGCCTCGGCATGGGTTTTACGTTGCGCGCGGCGCTCGCCGTTCTCGGCAGCAAGGCAAGGATCGTGGTGTCGGAATTGGTGCCGGCCGTTGTCGCCTGGGCGCGCGGCCCGATGGCGGAAATCTTTGGCGACAGCCTGAATGATCCGCGCGTGACCATTCGCGAAGCCGATGTCACCGAAATCATCCGATCGCATCGTTCAAAATTCGACGCCATTCTGCTCGACGTCGACAATGGGCCGGAAGGGCTGACCCGCAAGGCCAACGATGCGCTCTATAGCGGGGCCGGATTGAACGCGTCGCGCACCGCGCTGCGGCCGGGCGGCGTGCTGGCGGTCTGGTCTTCGGGGCCCAATCCGGCGTTCGCAAAACGCCTTCAGAGCGCGGGCTTCGACGTCAATGAAGTCAATCTCCGCGCAACCGGCAAAGGCCGCGGTGTTCGCCACGTCATCTGGATCGCAACAAAGAGCTGAGAATTAAACGCCTCAACTCTCACCGTCGTCCCTGCGAACGCAGGGACCCATACGCCGCGGCCAGCCTGATGAAATGCAATGGTTGCCGCCTTGCTTAACCCATCGCCCCCGGGTGGTTATGGGTTCCTGCTTTCGCAGGAACGACGGTGAGAGGTTACGCCGCCTTCGCCGCCGCGCCATGCGCGTGCTTGTCGATGGCGTCGATGATCTGCGGCCACATCGGGATCGGCAGCGCGTGGCCCATGCCTTCGATCATCAGGAGCTTTGCGCCGGGGATCGACGCCGCCGTGTCCTTGCCGCCTTCGGGGCGTACCAGCGGATCGACGGTGCCGTGAATGACCAGCGTCGGGATATTCACCTGGCCCAGCCGTTCCTTGCGGCTGCCGGACGCCAGCACGGCGCGCAACTGCCGGCCGACACCGGCGGGATTGAGGCCGCGCTCGTAGGTGCGGGCGGCGCGCGCAGGGTCGAGCGCCTCGTCCTCGGGAAACGAGCCGACGCGCAGCACTTTCCAGGTCTTGGCGAACCGCTCGAAATATTCTTCCCTGGTCTTCGGCGGCGGCGCCATCAGCACAGCGGAGGCCTCGCGGGTCGGCGGCGGTATCTTGGGGTTACCCGTCGTCGACATGATCGAGGTCAGCGACCGCACCCGCTGCGGGAACGAGAGCGCGATTTCCTGCGCAATCATGCCTCCCATCGACGCGCCGACCAGATGCGCCGACTTGATTCCGAGCACGTCCATCAGGCTGACGGTGTCCTTGGCCATGTCGATCAGTTTGTAGGTCGACGCGATCGGGATCTTCAGGAACCGCAGCTTGAGCAATTCGAACGGGGTCAGCCTCCCGCCGCCGGAAAGGTGGGAGGATTTGCCGATGTCGCGGTTGTCGAAGCGGATGACGCGAAAGCCGCGCGCGGCCAGCTGACGGCAGAAATCGTCATCCCAATGGATCATCTGGGCGCCGAGGCCCATGATCAAGAGCAGCGGTTCCGCGGCCGGATCGCCGAAAATTTCGTAGCAAATGTCGATGCCGTTGGCGCGAGCAATCTGTGGCGGCTGATGGGCGAGCATCGCGTGTGTCTTCCCTTGGGTGACCTGAGCTTTGAGTAACTATGGCATGGTTTCCCGCACCGCAGAAGGCTTTGCGGTGGTTGACCGGCCTGCCGCAACGGTGTGGTATGGGCTCAACAGAAGCGAAGCGTGGCAAGCGCTCGTAACCTTTCGGGAGAGGGCGCCTATGGCCGACAAAGGCAATGATCCTGCCGCGATCTGGCAGACCATGATCGGTGAGATGGAAAAGGGGTTCAACTCCTTTGCCAATCAGGCGATGGCGTCGCCTGAATTTTCCAAGGCGATGAACCAGGTCGGCGGCGCGACGGCGGGCGCGCAAAAGCAGCTTGGCGAACTGATGGAGAAATATCTGCTCGCGATGAACCTGCCGAGCCGTGCCCAGATGGTCGGCATGGCCGAGCGGCTGCAGTCGATCGAGGGTCAGCTCAACGAGATCAAGGCGCTGCTGCATCAGGTGCATCATAACTCGCTGTCGCCGGAGAGCGGCCTTGGCACGCCGCGGCCGCCGCGCACCAAGCGTCCGCCATCTGAGGGGGAGCAGAAATGAACGCTCCCGCGGGCCTCGATCTGGCTGACATCCCGGAACGGATTCAGTCCGAGGTGCAGCGCGCCATCCAGCGCAGCATCAAGGGCGTCGAATATATTTCCTCCTCGGGTCCCTCGCTCGGCTCGACGCCGAAGGACATTTTGGCCGCCCGCGGCACCATGAACCTCTACCACTATCGTCCTGTCGCGGATGAAATCTACCGGGTGCCGATCCTGATCGTGATGGCCACCACCAACCGCGGCTACATCCTCGACATGGTGCCCGGCCAGAGTTTTATCGAGTTTCTGTTGAAGCGCGGCTACGACGTCTACATGCTGGACTGGACCGCACCGAAGCCGGAAGAAAAATGCCTGCGGATGGAGGACTACGTCCTCGACTTCATCCCGGATTGCGTCCGCCGCGTGCAGCAGGATTCCGGCGAGCACGACGTCACCGTGATCGGCTATTGCTTCGGCGGCGTGCTGTCGCTGCTCTACGGCTCGATCTTCAACGACGGGCCGATGAAGAACCTGATCTGCTTCACCACGCCGATCGATTTCCGCGAGATGAAGCTGTTCCAGAATTTTTCGGACCGTCGCTATTTCGACGTCGACCGTCTGGTCGACAGCGTCGGCAACGTGCCGCCGGAGATGATCCTGTCCTCGTTCGAAATGCTGCGGCCGGCCTCGCGCGCCGTCAGCCAGGTGCAATTGTGGGAGAACATCTGGAACGACGAGTTTGTAAAATCGTACCGGATGTTCGACCGCTGGGCGACCGATACGCTGCCGCTGGCGGGCGAGTATTTCCGCGACGTCACCAAGAACCTGATGTGGGACAACAAGCTCTACAACGACACCATGTCGGTCGGCGGGCGCGCGGCGGATATTTCCAAGATCACGGTGCCGATCCTGCATGCGGTGGCCGAACACGATCACATCGTGCCCTATGACGCCGCAAGACATCTGATCGCCAAGGTCGGCTCGACGGACAAGGAAGAGGTGATGCTGAAGGGCGGTCACGTCAGCCTCGTCGCCGGCGCCAACGCCATCAAGCGGCTGTGGCCGAAACTGGACTCCTGGTTAGGTAAGAGATCAACATGAGCGAAACACGTTCCTACCCGCGCCACGTCAAGACCGACGCCGGCGACATCGAATTCCGCCTGATGTCGCGTGCCGACGAGCCGGCCGTGCTGGCGTTTGCGCAAAAACTTCCGACGCATGATTTGCTGTTCCTGCCGCGCAACATCAGCCAGCCGAAAGTGCTATCGGCCTGGATCAACGAGATCGAGCGCGGCGCCATCGTCAGCCTGCTCGCGGTGAAAAACGGGACGGTGGTCGGCTGCGGCACGCTGGTGCGCGATTCCCATTCCTGGTCGCCCCATGTCGGCGAGATCCGGATGGTGGTCTCGCTTGATGTCCGCGGGCAGGGGGTCGGCCGGGCGCTGTCGCAGGAGACCTTTGCCTTGGCCTTGGGCGCCGGCCTGGAAAAGCTGTCGGTGCAGATGACCGTCGACCAGCAGGCAGCGATCGCCCTGTTCGAAAGCCTGGGCTTCAAGGCCGAGGCCCTGCTGCGGGACCATGTGCGGGACGTCGACGGCAAGAAGCACGATATTGTCGTGCTCGGGCACAACGTGGCGCAGGTTCGGGCACAACTCGAAGCCTATGGGGTTCCCGGAGCTGTCCAGCACTAGCCAGACACAAAATCGCGAAATCAACCCCATGCAAAGTAGATGGGCCGGCGCCGGCATTAGCCTAAAGTGGAACTTTTGCCGGTCCTCTGGGCGAACCGCTCACCCATCAGGCTTTTCACGAATTCGTGATATCGCGCTGCAACATTAATGTTGCGACGCACCATTAACTATGGCACAACACTCACGCCCCGGGCCAATCCGGACGGGGTGAGCCCATAGCTCAAACCTGAGGATGGAGAGACTGCAATGACCACCGAAACCAATTCCGTGCTGAACACCGTCAAGGAAGCCTTCGCGCCCGTCACCGAGGCGTTCACCAAGCTCCAGAACCTGGAAGTTCCGGAAGCCGCCCGTGAGTTCGTGAAGAAGCAGGCCGAGACCGCGAAGGTTCGCGCCGCCGACATGCATGCCGGCTCCGAGAAGGTCACTGCCGCCATCGAGACCGCCGTTGCCGGTTCGGTTTCCGAGGCTGCCAAGATCAGCCGCAACATCCAGCAGGCGTTCTATCAGGACGCGGAAGCGTTCTTCGCCGGCATCGACCAGCTTGCTTCGGCCAAGTCGCTGAGCGAAGCCGCCCAGATCCAGTCGGACATGGTCCGTGCGCGCGGCGAAATGTTCGTCTCGCGGGCGAAGGCCACCACTGAGTATCTCGGCAAGCTCGTCACCGAGGGTGCCAAGAACGCGCAGGACAACTTCGCCAAGGTCTACTCCAAGACCGCCTGATCGCGATCCGCCTGCCAACTGCCGTTTCGAAGGCCCGCCTAGGCGGGCCTTCTTTTTGTCGGGTGTCCCAGTCATTCCGGACGACGCGAAGCGGCGATCCGGAATCTCGAGATTCCGGGTTCGTGCTTCGCACGCCCCGGAATGACGGCGGTGGGCGCATCGCGCTATGATTGAAGTGGGTGTAGCTCTCCGAAAGCCGTCATGACCCTTCCCGCCACCTTCGTCATCGACTCTCCCGGCGACGCGATCCGCGCCGCCGAGTTGCGGCGCGTGAAGATTTTGGCAACGTCGGTGCTGGCGGCGACGTTTGCGATCTTCCTCGCCGCAAGGGCGCTGCTGCCCCTGCATCCCGCGTTCGGCTTCATCGCAGCCTTTGCCGAAGCGGCCACCATCGGCGGCCTCGCCGACTGGTACGCCGTGGTGGCGCTGTTCAAACGGCCGCTGGGATTGCCGATTCCGCACACCGCGATCATCCAGAGCAATCAACAGCGCATTGCCGACAAGCTCGGCGAATTCATCGAGAAGCATTTCCTCGAAGCCGCGCCCGTCGAAGCGAAACTGCGGCAGATCGATTTCGGCTCGTTCATCGCCGACTGGCTGCGCGACCGCAAGCGCAGCGAGGATCTCGCGCGCTTTGCGCTGCGGCTGCTGCCCGAAGCGGTGGCAGCGACAGAGACCTCCGGGCTGATGACATTCGTCAGCCGCCGCATCACCGCGCAATTGATGGCGATCGATCTCGCGCCCCTCGCGGCCGGCACCTTGCGCACCTTCGTGAAGGAGGGTCGCCATCGGGGGCTGCTCGACGATCTCCTGCGCGGAGTGCATGAGATGATGACGCAGGCCGAAACGATGGCCATGATCCGCGAGAAGGTCCGCAATGAATTGCCGACGCTGCTAAAGCTATATCGCGCCGACAAGTTCCTGGTGAACAAGATCGTTGCTTCCGCCACCGCCTTCTTCGAGGAAGTCCGCAACGATCCCGCGCATCCGTTCCGCGGCGAGTTCGATCGCATGGTGCTCTCCTTCGTCGACCGCCTCGGCACCGATCCGAGCTACGCCGAACGCATCCAAGGACTGAAGCGCGATCTGCTGGCGCGTCCTGAAGTGGCGGGGCTCGCGCGGCACATCTGGGAAAACGTGCGGACGTTCTTCGAACGCAGCGCCTCGGGCGAGACCCAGGTGTTGGAGCAATATCTGGTGCGCATGTTCGTGAAAGCGGGCGAGGCGCTTGCCGGCGATGCCGAGCTGCGCACCGAAATAAATCAGGGCCTCGTGGCTGTGCTGCGAACCGTGGTCGCCGAACAGAAGAGCGGCGTCTCGACCTTCATCTCCGATCAGGTGAAATCCTGGGACATGGGGCAGTTGATCTCGCTGATCGAAATCAACATCGGCCGCGACCTGCAATACATCCGCTTCAACGGCTCGCTGATCGGCGGGCTTGCCGGACTGGCGCTCTATACTCTCGAATACTTGCTGCGGCTGCTGTGACTAATTAATCACGTCAACGCTTTCGTTATTCCGGATGTGATCTGGGCCGCTTGCAAGAGCAAAACCGGTTCCTTAGCTTTTTGTGGAACATGTTGCGTTGCGGTGAGATTCTGCTGCGTTTGCGTCCATTCAACCTAACGAGCGGCTTGGCTGCCGAGACGTAAGGGGCCGGCCCGAGAGGAGATACGATGTCCGTTGCTGCGCAGCCGCTTTCACCGCCGTCCAGAACGCTGATGTTTCTGGAGGGGCGAGCCATTCACGAATTGGGTGCGTTTCTCGGCGCGTTGCCGCTTCTGAGCCTCGCGCCGCGTGGCGATGGGCATCCGGTGCTGGTGCTGCCCGGGCTTGTGGCGTCCGACACCTCGACGCGTCCGTTGCGTTCCTTTCTGCGCAATCGCGGCTATGCCGTTAGCGGCTGGCGACAGGGACGCAATCTCGGGCTGCGTCACGGTGTGCAGAACGCGATGGTCGATCTGGTTCACGAATTGAATGACACCCATGGCCGCAAGGTCTCGCTGGTCGGCTGGAGCCTCGGCGGCCTCTATGCGCGGCAGCTTGCCAAGATGATGCCGGAGCGCGTGCGCTCGGTGATCACGCTCGGCAGCCCGTTTGCCGCGGGACCAAAGGCGACCAATGCGTGGCGCGTCTACGAGATGGCAAGCGGGCGACGCGCCGATGAAGAGGATGCGCGTTTCGGCGGCGCGCTGTCGGCGACGCCGCCGGTGCCGACCACCGCAATCTTCAGCCGCACCGACGGCATCTGCGCCTGGCAGGGCTGCATGGAGAAGACGTCAGCGACTTCTGAGAGCATCGAGGTCGAGAGCAGCCATTGCGGCATGGGCCATCACCCGGCCGCGGTCTACGCGGTCGCCGACCGCCTGGCGCAGCCGGAAGGCGAGTGGGCGCCGTTCGATCGAAGCGGCTGGCGCAGCCTGGTTTATCCGAATCCGCATCGCTGAGGCGGGCGGACGCTTGCTAACCTCGCCCCGCTCTTGCGGGGAGAGGTCGGCGCGTAGCGCCGGGTGAGGGGCGCTCTCTCCGCGCGCTCACATCTATCGAATTTGCCGAGGCAGCCCCTCACCCCGACCCTCTCCCCGTGAAGAACGGGGAGAGGGAGAGATGCTGCCGTTGTTGTAAATCCCCAAAACGCGGTATGCCTTCACGCATGCCGCCGCCGCTTGCCCGTATCATTCAACACTTGAAGCGCGAACCTTCGCGCACCGGCTCCATCGTCATCACCGTATTCGGCGATGCCATCGTGCCGCGCGGCGGCTCGGTATGGCTCGGCACGCTGCTTGAGTTCTTCGAGCAACTCGACATCGACGCCAGCGTGGTGCGGACTGCGATGTCGCGACTGACCGCCGATGGCTGGTTCGAGCGCAACAAGGTCGGCCGCAACAGCTTCTATCGCTTGGTGCAGAGCGGGCGGCAAACTTTTGATATCGCAACGAAACACATCTATGGGCCGCCGGTCTCCGACTGGACCGGGCGGTTCGAACTGCTGCTGATCGGCAATGGTGAAGATCGCGACGCCTCGCGCGAGGCGCTGAAGAATGCGGGCTTCGGCAGTCCGCTGCCGGGCGTGTGGGTCGCACCGTCGGGCGTGCCCATCCCTAAGGAAGCTTCGGGCGCCATTCGTCTCGAAGTGTCGGCCGAGGACGACAGCGGGCGGCGCCTGCTCAGCGAAAGCTGGCCGCTTGATCGCACCGCAGACGCCTATCAGAAATTCATGAAGACCTTCGAGCCGCTGCACGGCTGGATCATCAGGGGGGAACGGCTGGCGGAAGCCGACGCCTTCACCGCGCGCGTGCTTCTGATCCACCATTATCGCCGCGTGGTGCTCCGTGACCCGCTGTTGCCGACGTCGCTGTTGCCCGCGGACTGGCCGGGCAGGGCAGCCCGTACGCTGTGCGGCGAAATCTATCGCGCGCTGCTTCCAGCATCGGAACAATGGCTTGACCTGCACGCGACGAACGAAACCGGCCCGCTTCCGAAACCCGCCGCCGAACTGTTCCAGCGGTTCGATGGGTCGTGAATACGTTACAGAAAGACATTGCATATCGAAAATTATGTTATATATTTCCTCCCAACAAATACCGGGAGGTCCGCCATGTACACGCAGGCGCTCAATTCGTCCGAGGGCGAAGACCGCAACATTGAGGACGCCGCGCGGGCTGCGCAGTTTCAGTCGCGCATCGACGCCGACGAGCGCATCGAGCCCAACGACTGGATGCCGGCGGCCTATCGCAAGACGCTGACGCGGCAGATTTCCCAGCACGCGCATTCCGAAATCGTCGGCATGCTTCCCGAGGGCAACTGGATCACGCGTGCGCCGTCGCTGCGCCGCAAGGCCGCGCTGCTCGCAAAAGTTCAGGACGAGTGCGGCCACGGACTTTACCTCTACGCTGCCGCCGAGACGCTTGGCTCCTCGCGCGAGGAGCTCGTCGATCTCATGCTGGCGGGCAAGGCAAAGTATTCCTCGATCTTCAACTATCCGACGCTGACCTGGGCCGAGATCGGCACGATCGGTTGGCTGGTCGATGGTGCCGCGATCATGAACCAGATCCCGCTGTGCCGCTGTTCCTACGGCCCTTACGCGCGCGCGATGATCCGCGTCTGCAAGGAGGAGTCGTTCCATCAGCGCCAGGGCTTTGAGATCATGCTGACGCTGTGCCGCGGCACCGAGGAGCAGAAGGCGATGGCGCAGGATGCGCTGAACCGCTGGTGGTGGCCGGTCTTGATGATGTTCGGCCCGCCCGATCAGGTCAGCCAGCACAGCGACACCTCGACCAAATGGAAGATCAAGCGCTTCTCCAATGACGAGCTGCGCCAGAAATTCGTCGACGCCACGGTGCCGCAGGCGCAGTTCCTCGGCCTGACGATTCCCGATCCCGGCATGAAGCAGAACGCAAACGGCAATTGGGAATACAGCGCGATCGATTGGGAAGAATTCAAGCAGGTGCTGGCTGGCAACGGCCCCTGCAACCGCGATCGTCTGGCCGCACGGCGCAAGGCGCATGAAGATGGTGCCTGGGTGCGCGAGGCGGCGATGGCCTATGCCGAGAAGCGCCGGCAGCGCTCCGCCTTGCAGGCCGCAGAGTAAGGAGACGAGCAATGGCAACGCCGAATATTCCGCTCTGGGAAGTCTTCATCCGCAGCCGCAACGGGCTGGCGCACAAGCATGTCGGCTCGCTGCATGCGACCGATGCGACGCTGGCGCTGCAAGCCGCGCGCGACATCTACACCCGCCGCGGTGAGGGCCTCTCGATCTGGGTGGTGCCGTCGAGCGCGATCACCGCGTCCGATCCGTCCGAGAAGGGCATGATGTTCGAGCCGGCGGAATCCAAGATCTACCGGCACCCGACGTTTTACGATGTGCCGGAGGAAGTCGGGCATATGTGAATTCCTCACCCCTCGTGGTGAGGAGGCACGCAAGCGCCGTCTCCGGACGATGCTTCGCATCGCCGGGAGAACCACGAGGCCCGCGGCCAAGAAATACAGACCTCATCCTGAGGAGCTTGCGAAGCAAGCGTCTCGAAGGATGGCGGCAAAGGGACTCGTGGCCCATCCTTCGAGACGCGCGTTCCGCGCTCCTCAGGATGAGGTCGGAATGTGAATAGGCAGGACTCAAGAATGACCGTCGCCAACATCACCGTCTCCGAAACGCCACTGGTGCTCTACACCCTGCGCCGCGCCGATGATGCCCTGATCCTCGGGCATCGGCTGTCGGAATGGTGCGGCCATGCGCCGATGCTGGAAGAGGACATGGCGCTCGCCAATATGGGCCTCGATCTGCTTGGTCAGGCGCGTGAGCTCTATTCCTATGCGGCAGAGGTCGAGGGCAGGGGCAACGACGAGGACAAGTTCGCCTATCTGCGCGACGTCAGGCAGTACCGCAATCTGCTGCTGCTGGAGCAGCCGAACGGCGATTTCGCGCGCACCATGGTACGGCAATTCTTCTACGCTACCTTCGCCGATCTCTACTGGCGGGCAATGATGCGCTCTACCGACGCGACGCTGGCGGCGATCGCGGCGAAATCGGAAAAGGAAAGCGCCTACCACGTCAGGCACTGTTCGGAGTGGATCGTTCGCCTCGGCGACGGCACCGAGGAAAGCCACCGCCGCACGCAAGGAGCGATCGATGAACTCTGGGCCTTTACCGGCGAAATGTTCGCCGTCGATGATAGCGAGCGCGGCCTGATCGATGCCGGCATCGCGATCGATCCTGCGCCGCTGCGTCCGCAATGGCTGAAGACGATCACCGGTGTCGTGGACGAGGCTACGCTGGCCTTGCCGAAGAACGACTGGATGCAGCAGGGCGGCCGCAGCGGCCGGCACAGCGAGCATCTCGGCCATCTCCTCAGCGAGCTGCAATCGATGCAGCGAACCTTTCCGGGGGCGACATGGTGATTTCAGTATCAAACGATACCGATCTGCGCCGTCGCGCCTGGGACGCGGCCTCAAAGGTGGTCGATCCCGAGATACCCGTGCTCACCATCGCCGATCTCGGCGTGTTGCGCGACGTCGAAGTCCATGACGGCCGTGTCGAGGTCGCGATCACGCCGACCTATTCCGGCTGTCCCGCCATGAACGTGATCGCACTCGAGATCGAGCTGGCGCTGGAACGCGCCGGCATCGCACGGCCGACCATCCGCACCGTGCTGTCGCCGGCCTGGACCACGGACTGGATGAGCGAGGACGGCCGGAGCAAGCTCCGTGAATACGGTATCGCTCCGCCGCAGGCCTCGAACTCGCGCCGCGCGTTGTTCGGCGAACAGCAGGTGGCATGCCCGCAGTGCGGCTCGCAAAATACCGAACTTCTCTCGGAGTTCGGCTCGACCTCGTGCAAGGCGCTCTGGCGCTGCAAGAGCTGCCGCGAACCATTCGATTATTTCAAGTGTCATTGAGGTCCTCTATGCCGTCATTGCGAGCGAAGCGAAGCAATCCATCTAACCATGCTGTAGGGCGGTGGATTGCTTCGTCGCTTCGCTCCTCGCAATGACGGTGGGGAAACACTGATGTCTCACGCACCGCGCTTCCACCGTCTCGCCGTCAATGACCTCCGCCGTGAGGCAGCCGACGCGGTGTCCATGACCTTCTCCATTCCGAAAGAGCTGGAAGACGACTACAGCTTCGCGCCGGGGCAGTACCTCACGCTCCGCACGACGATGGACGGCGAAGAAGTGCGCCGTTCCTATTCGATCTGCTCTGGCCCTGACGATGGCGAGCTGCGTATCGCAGTGAAGAAGGTCGACGGCGGCGCGTTCTCCAATTGGGCCGCGGAAGAGTTGAAGAGCGGCGACGAGCTCGACGTGATGACGCCGACCGGCCGTTTTGGCATCGCCCATGCGCCCGATGAGGCGCGGATTTATGTCGGCTTGGCCGCGGGAAGCGGCATCACGCCGATCCTGTCGATCGTCAAGGGCGTACTCGCGCGCGAACCGAACAGCCGCTTCTTCCTGTTCTATGGCAACCGCACGACATCGGGCATGTTGTTCCTCGAAGAGCTGGAGGAATTGAAAGACCGCTTCATGCAGCGGCTTTCGCTCTTCCACGTCATCTCGGGCGAAGAGCAGGATATCCCGATCCTGCACGGCAGACTCAATGGCGAGAAGGTGCGCGTACTGTTGCGCTCGCTGGTGCCGGCGGGAAGCGTGGATCATGTCTTTATCTGCGGGCCTGCGGGCATGAGCGAGGATATCGAGGCGACCTGCCGCGACATCGGCGTTGCCGAAGATCGCATCCATGTCGAGCGCTTCGTCTCGGAGTTTGGCGGCAAACCGCGCCCGAAGAAGGTCATTGAGGCGTCCGCGCCGCCCAAGGCGACGGCGTCGTTGATCATCGACGGCAAGCGCCGCGAGGTCCCGGTCGCCGAGGAAGAATCGATCCTCGACGCCGCATTGCGCGCCGGCATGGATTTGCCGTTCGCCTGCAAGGGCGGCATGTGCTCGACATGCCGCGCCAAGCTGGTCGAAGGCGACGCGCAGATGGAAGTGAACTATTCGCTGGAGCCGTGGGAGCTGAAGGCAGGCTTCATCCTGACCTGCCAGGCGCGGCCGTGTTCGGACAAGGTCGTGGTGGATTACGACCATGTGTGACTACACCGTCATTCCGGGGCGCGAAGCGAACCCGGAATCTCGAGATTCCGGGTCTGGTGCTAACGCACCATCCCGGAATGACGGAAGCAGTTGTAAATCGAGGGATCGTTGACACTTCAGGTGCTTCGTCCCAACACTGAGTAACTACGTAAAGAGGCCAAACAGGCCCGTACGCACAGGGAGAGAACGTCGTGGAACCATCTCGCAGAGCGGGCTATCAGCTATGACCGTCGCGCTGTCGCCCGACGAAATCGCCCGCGCCTGCGCGGATGCGATGTGGAAGGAAGACGACGCCAGCAAGGGCCTCGGCATGAAAATTGTCGAGGTGAAGCCCGGGCGGGCGACGCTAACGATGACGGTGCAGCCGCACATGGTCAACGGCCAGCGCATCGCCCATGGCGGCTTCATCTTCCTGCTGGCCGATTCCACCTTCGCCTTTGCCTGCAACTCCCGCAACGAACGCGCCGTCGCCGCGCAATGCGACATCGCCTTCATCCGTCCGGGCAAGCTCGGCGACGTTCTGGTTGCGACCGCGCGGGAAATCTCGCGCAACGGCCGGTCCGGAATTTACGACGTGCGCGTCACCGCAGGCGATGTCGTGATTGCCGAATTTCGCGGCCACTCCCGCACGATTTCCGGCACCTGGTTGCCGAGCGCGGCCACACAAGAATAGGAAGGGAAACGCGTCATGGCCATGGCAAGATTGAAATCCAGCGGAATCGGTTATCGCCCCGAACTGGACGAGGCCGAACGCGCCTCGCGTGACGAGATCATGGCACTGCAAACGAGGCGCCTCGCCTGGTCGCTCACGCATGCCTACGACAACGTCGCGCATTACAAGAAGGCCTTCGATGCTGCCGGCGTGCATCCATCCGATTTCAGGCAACTCTCCGATCTCGCCAAATTCCCGTTCACCGTAAAGACTGATCTTCGCGACAATTATCCCTTCAACATGTTCGCGGTGCCGCGCGAAAAACTGGTGCGCGTCCATGCGTCGTCGGGCACGACGGGCAAGCCGATCGTGGTCGGCTACACGCAAGGAGATGTCGACATCTGGTCGGACGTGATGGCGCGCTCGATCCGCGCCGCCGGCGGCCGCACCGGCATGATCATCCACAATGCCTATGGCTATGGCCTGTTCACCGGCGGGCTTGGGGTGCATTACGGCGCCGAAAAGCTCGGCTGCACGGTGGTGCCGGTGTCCGGCGGCATGACCGAGCGGCAGGTGCAACTGATCAACGACTTCAAGCCCGACATCATCACGGTGACGCCGAGCTACATGCTGGCGATATCGGACGAGTTCAAGCGACAGGGCCTCGATCCCCGAAAGTCGTCGTTGAAGTTCGGCATTTTCGGCGCCGAGCCCTGGACCAACGCGATGCGCGCCGAGATCGAGCAGACCTTCGACATGGACGCGACCGACATTTACGGCCTGTCAGAAGTGATCGGCCCGGGTGTGGCGCAGGAATGCGTGGAGACCAAGGACGGCCTGCACATCTGGGAGGATCATTTCTATCCCGAGATCATCGACACAGAGACCGGCGCGGTGCTGCCCGACGGCGAGAAGGGCGAGCTGGTATTCACTTCGCTGACCAAGCAGGGCTTTCCGATCATCCGCTATCGCACCCGCGATCTGACTCGGCTGTTGCCGGGCACGGCGCGGCCGGGCATGCGGCGCATGGAGAAGGTGACAGGGCGCTCTGACGACATGATTATCCTGCGCGGCGTCAATGTATTCCCGACCCAGATCGAGGAAGCGCTGCTCGCGACCGATTGGTGCGGCGGCCATTTCACCATCGAGCTGACGCGCGAGGGCCGTATGGACGAGATGACCGTGCTCGCCGAAGTCCGTCCGGAAAGCTGGGACGGCAGTGGGCTCCACGCGCATGCCGAAAAAGTCGCGGTCTTCATCAAAAACACCATCGGCATCACAGCGCGCATCAAGGCGGTGGCCCCGAACACGCTCGAACGTTCGCTCGGCAAGGCAAAACGTGTTTACGACAAGCGGCCGAAAGGGTAACTCGTGCTCCTCATGAATGAGAGAGCGGGAAGGCCGTGATGCCGGTTGCCCAAAGGTCAGATGTTAAGCCCCTTGCAGTCCAGGCCCGCTGCATCCGTTTGCCGGCAAAAGTCGCCGATGCCGCGTCGCTTGCACCGGTCATCGAGACGCGCGCGTTGTCACGCGGCGAAAACGATCTGCTGATCGAGATCAAGGCTGCCGCCGTCAATCCATCCGACGTGAAGGCCGCGACCGGCTTGATGCCTTATGCCGTATTTCCCCGCACCCCAGGGCGCGACTATGCGGGCGTTGTGATCGACGGGCCAACGGGCTGGATCGGCCGCGAGGTGTTCGGCTCGTCCGGTGATCTCGGCATTCGCCGCGACGGCACGCATGCCACGCATCTCGTCGTCGAAGCCGACGCCGTGGTGGAGAAGCCGAACAGCATTTCCTGGGAAGAGGCCGCCGGCATCGGCGTGCCCTTTGTCACGGCGATGGAAGGCCTGCGCCGCGCCGGCATTCCCAGGGCGGACGAGACCGTGCTGGTGATGGGCGTCAACGGCAAGGTCGGGCAGGCGGCGGTACAGATCGCGAGCTGGCACGGCGCGCATGTCATCGGCGTTGTGCGCAAGGCCGAGCCGTATGAAGGCCATGCCAGTTCGAAAGTCGAAGTCATCGATGCCTCCGAAACCGATGTCGCGGCGTGCGTGCGCGAACTCACTGATGGCAAGGGCGCTGACATCGTGTTCAACACAGTCGGCGATCCCTATTTCCAGGCCGCGCATCAATCGCTCGGCTTGCGCGGGCGGCAGATCCTGATCGCCGCGGTTGACCGCATCGTGCAGTTCAACATTCTGGAATTCTATCGCGGCCAGCACACTTACGTGGGCATCGATACGCTCGGCCTGTCGTCGGTCGCGACCGGTGCGGTGCTGCGGGAACTCGGTCCCGGCTTCGCCAGTGGTCATCTCAAGCCGTTCCCGATCAAGCCGAGCGCGATCTACCCACTGGAGCAGGCCAAGGCGGCATTTATGGCCGTGGCCGGATCATCGCGCGATCGCGTGATCCTGCGGCCATCGGCCTAGGCTTCGCGGCCGCTACCTCCATGACTTCGCGGAAAAACAAATCTCCTGCCTCGGTTACCGGCAACATTTTTGTTCCCCGATTGTTAGGTCGTGCGAGAGATTCATTCTCTGCGTTGGCAAGCCGTGGACGGACCCATGCTTCCAACGTATTAGCAGCCGGAAATTGCATCTTATTCGAGCAGTCGCAGCCGCGTCCGCGGCGCCTAGAGAGCAGGGAAATGCCAGTACTGGACGGTGGCCAAATTATCGTCGCGAGCGGGTTGCTGATTGGCCTCATCTATGGGGCGGCCGGGTTGTTGAGCGGCTTCTGCCTGCTCTCTGGCTTGCGCGGCTGGTGGGCCGATGGCGATGGCCGCCTGGTCCGCACCTATGCGCTGGCGATCGGCGTCGCCGTCGCCGCGACGCAATTGCTGGCGGCCGCCGGTCTCGTCGATATCGGAAAGTCGATCTATCTGCAGTCCTCGTTCTCCGCGCCGGTGATGTTCCTCGGCGGGCTGTTGTTCGGTTACGGCATGGTGCTCTCGAACGGCTGCGGCTCTCGTGCGCTGGTGCTGCTCGGCCGGGGCAATCTTCGTTCCTTCGTGGTGGTGGTCGTGCTGGCGATTTTCGCGCAGATGACGCTGAAAGGCCTGATCGCACCGCCCCGCATTGCGATGGTCGCCGCGTCGCAGACCACGACGACGGCAAATTCGGTCGCGGCGTTGTTCGCCGCCGCGGGCCTGAGCGCAACGGCGGCGCGGATGCTGGCCGCCTCGATCATCTCCGCGGCGCTGATCATCTTCGCCTTTGCGCATCCGGCCTTCCGGCGCTCGCCGGGCCAGATCGCCGCGGGCCTCGCGATCGGCCTTTTGGTAGCCGGCGGCTGGTTGGCGACCGGCTACCTCGGCGCCGACGATTTCAACCCGACGCCGGTGACCTCGCTCACCTTCATCGCGCCGATTGCGGACGCGCTGCAATACGTCATGCTGTCGACGGGATCGACGCTGAATTTCGGCATCGTCACGGTGTTCGGCGTGTTTGCCGGCAGCCTCGTCACCGCGCTGTTGACCGGACGCTTTCAGCTCGAGGGCTTTCAGTCGCCGCGCCACATGCTGCGCTCCGGTGGCGGCGCTGCGCTGATGGGCGCCGGCGGCGTGATGGCGTTCGGCTGCTCGATCGGGCAGGGCCTGACGGGATTTTCCACGCTGGCGGTGGCATCGCTGATCGCATTCTCCGGCATTCTGGTCGGCACCGCCGCGGGCCTGCGCGGCGCGCTGCGCGTGCGCCCGCTGGCGACGGCTTAGAGCGCGCTTCGATAGCCGGGCTTTCATCCTTCGAGACGCATCGCTTCGCGATGCTCCTCAGGATGAGGTCTTTTTATCCCCTCATGGTGAGGAGCGCGGCGAAGCTGCGCGTCTCGAACCATGAAGGCCCGTGGCCGGTCCACTAGTCCGCCGCCTTCGTCACGATACGGATTTCCGATGTGAGCGTCCGGTGCACCGGACACTTGTCGGCGATTTCCATTAAGCGCTTGCGCTGATCGGCGTCGAGAACGCCCTCGATCGAGATCACGCGGTCGATCTGATCGAGCATGCCCTCCCGCGTTTCGCATTCCTCGCAATCCTTTGCGTAAATCTTGCTGTGCTTCAGCGTCACCGTGATGCGCTCGACGGGCAGCGATTTGCGCTCGGCATACATCCGCATCGTCATGGAAGTGCAGGCACCAAGGCCGGCGAGCACGAAATCATACGGTCCGGGCCCGCTATCCTGGCCGCCGACGGCAACGGGCTCATCCGCCACCATTTCATGCGGACCGGAAGTGACGGTTTGCTGGAACTTGCTGTTACGGGTTTCGCGCACCACGACGTGGCGCGGCGCATCGTTCGCGGCACTGGCGGGCTGCGCTGCAATGGGCTCGATATAGCGTTCGGCCCAGGCGGCGATGACGCCGGCGACATAGGCCGCATCGCGCTTGCCGCTCAGCAGATGATCCGAGCCCGCCAGCGAAACAAAGCTCTTGGGGTGCTTGGCGGCGGCAAAGATCTTCGTCGCGTTGTCGATACCGACCGTGTCGTCGGTCGGTGCATGCATGATCAGCAGCGCCTTGTGCAGCTTTGCGATATGCGACATCAGGTTGTGTTCGGCGACGTCGTCGAGAAATTCGCGCTTGATGTGGAACGGCCGCCCGGCGAGTTGAACCTCCACCTTGCCATGCTTGCGGATGTCCTCGATACGATCCTTGAACAGATGCGTGACATGCACGGGATCGGAAGGGGCGGCGATAGTCACGACCGCCTTTGCCTCCGGAATCTGTCCGGCGGCGGCAAGGATCGCCGCACCGCCTAGGCTGTGCCCGATCAGGAGAGCTGGATCTCCGCGGGTTTCGCGCAAATGATCGGCAGCACGGACGAGGTCGGCCACGTTGGAAGAGAAGGTGGAGTTGGCGAATTCGCCTTCGCTGGAGCCAAGGCCGGTGAAATCGAAACGCAATACGGCAATCCCCTTGGAGGCTAGTGCGGTCGCAATGCGTTTGGCCGCCAGCACGTCCTTGCCGCAGGTGAAGCAATGCGCAAACAGCGCGTAGGCCTGCACCGGGCTGTCAGGCATATCCAGCGCGGCGGCAAGCTGGTGGCCGCCTTCGCCCGTGAATTGAAAGCGTTCGTTCGGCACGGATGTTCTCCCGGATCTGGTTCTAGTCGCCTGAATATCTCTGTTCCGCCCACGGGTCGCCGCGGTTGTGATAGCCGCGGACTTCCCAATAGCCCGGCTTGTCCCCTGCGAGAAACTCGATGCTTTGCAGCCACTTTGCGCTTTTCCAGAAATAGAGGTGCGGCACGACGAGCCGTACCGGGCCGCCATGCTCCTGCTCCAGCGGCGCACCGGACCAGCTATGGGCGAGTAGGGCATCTTCGGCGGCGAAATCTTCCAGCGCCAGGTTGGTGGTGTAGCCGTCATGCGAATGCAGCACCACGAACCGCGCTTCCTCGCGCGGTCGGCAGGCATCGAGGAGATCGCGGGTCGAGAGTCCCTCCCACTGATTGTCGTAGCGCGACCAGGTCGTGACGCAGTGGACGTCTGATATAAACTTGCTCTGCGGTTGCGAGGAAAACTGCGCGAAATCCCAGAACAGCGGAGCTTCCACCGCGCCATACACATCGAGCCGCCAGCGCTCGCGCGAGATGTTCGGCGTCAAGCCGAGATCGAGCGTCGGCCAATCCTTGGTCAGATGCTGGCCCGGCGGCAGGCGCGCTTCCTGAGGCCGTGACATCTTGCCGGTGAGGAATTTTCCCTCGCGCGCCCAGCGCTCTTTGCTGCGCGTCAGCTTGCTCTCCGGCGGCGGCTCGTGGTCATTGGTCATGTCGATCGCGACCTTGTTGCCGGCAGTATAGCGACACAGACATGAACCGCCAGCGGCGAAAATTTCACCTCATCCTGAGGAGCCGCGGAGCGGCGTCTCGAAGGATGAAGGTCCGGCTGTGGCCTCATGGTTCGAGACGGCGCGGAGCCTGTCATCGGGCCGCGCTACGCGCGGACCCGTTGGCGCTCCTCACCATGAGGGGTTGATATCTACTTCGGCGCCTTCGGATCGATCGGCGTCGTGCCGCGCACGCCTAGAATATCCTCCAGCACTTTGGCTCCCGCGAGCAACTGAGCCTCGCCGCGCGGCGGCGCCACCACCTGCAATCCGACCGGCAGGCCAGAGGCGGTGAAGCCGCATGGCAGCGACAGCGCGGGGCAGCACACCAGCGTGATTGCGTAGACGATGCCGAGCCATTCGACGTAATTGTCGAACTTCTTGCCGGCGCATTCGGCGACGTAACGGTTCTCGACCGGGAACGGCGGCACGATGGTGGCGGGGCAGAGCAACAGATCGTATTTGTCGAAAAATTCCAGCGTGCGCGCGGTCATCGCGACGCGCTGCGCCTCGGCGCGTTCGAGATGCTCGACCGTCAGCTTGAGGCCTTCCTCGATGTTCCAGATCACTTCCGGCTTCAACAGGTCGCGCTTCGAACGCAACAGCGCCGCCTTGGAGAGCGCAAAGTCGAACGCGCGCAGCACATGGAAGCACTCATGGGCCTCGCGCAGGTCCGGATGGGCTTCCTCGACGATGGCGCCGGCTTCCGCAAAACGCTGCGCAGCCTTGCGGGTGATGGCGGCGACTTCGGAATCGACTGGCGTGATGCCGAGATCGGGCGAATAGGCGACGCGCTTTGGCTTGTTGCCGGAACGGGCGGCGGACAGAAACGAGGTCGGCAGCACGGGCAGCGAGAGCGGATCGGCGGGATGCTCGCCGCTCATGGCATCGAGCAATAGCGCGAGGTCCTCGACATTGCGCGCCATCGGGCCCTGGACGCCGAGATTGCGGTCGATCGCCGCCGCCAGCGTATGCGCGACGCGGCCGATGCTCGGCCGCAATCCGACGATGCCACAGAAGCTCGCAGGGTTGCGCAGCGATCCGCCCATGTCGGAGCCATGTGCGAGCCACGCGGTGCCTGTGGCGAGCGCAACCGCCGCGCCGCCGGAAGAGCCGGCTGCAGATCGCGACGTGTCCCATGGATTGCGCGTCGGGCCGAACACCTCGTTGAAGGTGTTGGCGCCGGCGCCGAATTCCGGCGTGTTCGATTTGGCATAGATCACGCCGCCATTGTTCTCGAGGTGCTCGACCAGGATATCGGACTTCGCGGGGATATTATCCTTGTAGATCGGCGAGCCTTGCGTCGTCAGCACACCGGCAACATTGGTCAGGTCCTTGATCGGGATCGGAAGGCCGGCGAGCAGCCCGCGCTCGCTGGCCGGCTTTTTCATCAGCACGGTGGCGTGCTTTCGGGCGCGATCGAAGCACAGCGTCGGGAGTGCGTTGACCTTGCCGTCGACTTCGGCGATGCGTTTTTCCAGTACGTTGAGCAGGTCGAGCGGCGTAACTTCACCCGATTTCAGCTTGCCGACAATGGCGATCGCCGTCTCTCGCACCAGCCCCTGATCAGCCACTTCGCTATCTCCGCTCGTTTTGCGTTTGTCGCAGATGGTGCTGTAGAACATTTTCCGGCAAAGTGGAATCACATGGAAGTTGTGGCCGACCGGAGATATT
This sequence comes from Bradyrhizobium sp. CSA112, assembly GCF_029051645.1. Taxonomy (GTDB): domain Bacteria; phylum Pseudomonadota; class Alphaproteobacteria; order Rhizobiales; family Xanthobacteraceae; genus Bradyrhizobium. The sequence goes on along the minus strand of NZ_JAACFS010000009.1, from coordinate 125,059 downwards.
GCATGACGACATTGTTCTCTGCGCTGGACTGGCGCGCGATGAACCAGCAGGAGCGCGACCTCGGCCTCAACAACGGTGTTGCGGTGCCCGGCAGCGTCGAGATGATTGCGGGCTGGGAGCAGCGGTCTGCCGAGTTGCGCAAGCGCTTCCCCGGGCATCTCGACCTGGGGTACGGCCCGCGCGAGCGCAACCGGATTGATTTTTTGAAAGCGGCGGACAACGCGCCGACGCTGCTGTTCATCCACGGCGGCTACTGGCAGGCGCGGGCGAAGGAGGTTTTCACCGTGGTTGCCGAAGGTCCGATGGCCCACGGCATCAACGTGGCCCTGATCGGCTATACGCTGGCGCCGGAGGCGACACTGGACGAAATCGTCACTGAGATCCACGCCGGCATCGATTATCTCTCCGAGCAACTGCCGGCGCTTGGCGCCGCGGCCGGCGGCATCGTGGTATCAGGCTGGTCTGCCGGCGGGCACCTGACCTCGATGGTGCTATCGCATCCGAAGGTGAGAGCGGGCATGGCAATCTCAGGCATCTACGATCTGGAGCCGATCCGCCATTCCTATCTCAACGAGAAGCTGAAGGCCGATGAAGCGACTTCACGCCGCAACTCGCCGATGATGCAGGAAGGCGGTCCCTTAAAACCGCTGTCGCTCGTGGTCGGCAGCGCCGAGTTGCCGCTATTGCGGAAGCAGACCGCCGATTTCGCCGGCCACCGCGCCCGATATGGCTTGCCAGTAACGTATGAGGAAATTCCCGGCGCGAACCATTTCACCATCCTGTACGAGATGATGTCGCTGAAGGGAAGGATTACGACGCTGATCCGACAGTTGTTCGAGCGGACGACGGGTTAGTTAGTCGCGCCGACGTCTACTCCTCATGGTGAGGAGGCGCGACAGCGCCGTCTCCGGACGATGCTTCGCATCGCCGGGAGAACCATGAGGCCCCCACCGTATCCGCGGCCCATCCTTCGAGACGCACCGCTTCGCGATGCTCCTCAGGATGAGGTCGGTGTGCGTAGCGAGGCGCCTAACCCCACCCCGACGTGTACCCACCGTCCACCGTGAAGATCACCCCCGACGTATACCCAGACCGGTCCGACGCCAAAAACGCCATGAGATCGCCGATCTCGCGGGCGTGCGCGGGACGGCCGAGCGGCATGCCTTTCTGGAATTCCTTGTAGCGGTTCTCGTCGCCGAACTGGTTCCTGGCCCGCGTCTTCAGCAGCGTGACGTGGCGGTCGGTGCCGACGGGACCGGGGTTGATGCCGACCACGCGGATATTATCGGCGAGGCTCTTGCCGCCGAGCGCGCGGGTGAAGGCCATCAGCGCGGCGTTGCCGGCGCTGCCGCAGATGTAGTTGGCATCGAATTTTTCGCCGGCCGCGCCGATGTCGTTGACGATGACGCCGCCGCCGCGCGCCTTCATCTGGGCGTAGATCGCGCGGGTGAGGTTGATGTAGCCGAACACCTTCAGCTCCCAGGCGTGACGCCAGGTCGCCTCTTCGATCTTGTCGATCGAGCCACCCGGAATGTCTCCGGCATTGTTGACGAGGATATCGATATCGGCGGCTTCCTTGGCTAGTCTTGCAATGTCTTCCGCCTTGCGCAGGTCGACGACATGGGCGGTAGCTCCGATCTGATGCGCGGAGCGCAGCCGCTCGGTCAGCGCGTTCAACTGATCGCCGCTGCGGGCGGCCAGCATGACGTCGCAGCCTTCCACGGCAAAGGCTTCGGCCGCAGCCGCGCCAATGCCCTTGGAGGCGCCGGTGATCAGGACACGCTTGCCGCGCAGGTGCAGATCCATGGAATGCTCGCTGGGTGAGGAGAGGTGGGATGGAGCTTGGCGAAATTGTTAGGCTCGCGGTGCCGTGGCGGTCAACATTGCAGTGCAGCGTTGCGCGGGCGGCAGGTTTGGTCCATTGCAAGGCAATCAAATAACCGGCATTAGCCGCCTGACAAACAGCCAACGAACCTTTCAGGGAAACTCTCGATGAGCAACGCCAAGAAGCAGTATCGGATCGCAGTCGTTCCAGGCGACGGCATCGGCAAGGAAGTGATTCCTGAAGGGCTACGCGTGCTCGAGGCGGCGGCGAAAAAGCACGGCGTGTCGGTTCATTTCGATCATTTCGACTTCGCGTCCTGGGATTATTACGAAAAGCACGGCGAGATGATGCCGGAGGATTGGAAGGCCAAAATCGGCAAGCACGACGCGATCTATTTCGGCGCGGTCGGCTGGCCCGCGAAGATCCCGGATCACATCTCGCTGTGGGGCTCGCTGATCAAGTTCCGCCGCGAGTTCGACCAGTATGTCAATCTGCGCCCGGTGCGGCTGATGCCCGGCGTGCCGTCGCCGCTCGCGGGCCGCAAGCCCGGCGACATCGATTTCTGGGTGGTACGCGAAAATACCGAGGGTGAATATTCCTCCGTCGGCGGACGCATGTTCCCTGACACCGACCGTGAATTCGTCACCCAGCAGACGGTGATGACGCGCGTTGGTGTCGACCGTATCCTGAAGTTCGCGTTCGATCTGGCGCAGTCGCGCCCGAAGAAGCACCTCACTTCGGCGACCAAGTCCAATGGCATCTCGATCACGATGCCCTATTGGGACGAGCGCGTGGAAGCGATGGCGAAGAAATATCCAGGCGTGAAGTGGGACAAATACCACATCGACATCCTCACCGCGAACTTCGTGCTGCATCCGGACTGGTTTGACGTCGTGGTCGGCTCCAACCTGTTCGGCGACATCCTCTCCGATCTGGGCCCGGCCTGCACCGGCACCATCGGCATCGCGCCATCCGGCAACATCAATCCGGAAGGCAATTTTCCGTCGGTGTTCGAACCCGTGCACGGCTCGGCGCCCGACATCGCCGGGCAGGGCATCGCTAACCCGATCGGCATGATCTGGTCGGGCGCGATGATGCTGGAGCATCTCGGCGAGAAGGAAGCGGCGGAGTCCATCGTCGGCGCCATCGAGCGCACGCTGGGCGAGCGCACGCTACGCACGCGGGATCTCGGCGGCAACGCCGACACGGCTGCCTGCGGCAAGGCGGTCGCGGAGATGGTGGATTAGGCCAGACCCTCATGGTGAGGAGGCGCCCAAGCGCCGTCTCCGGACGATGCTTCGCATCGCCGGGAGAACCATGAGGCCCGATCTCGCCCGCGGCCATCCTTCGAGACGACCGCTTCGCGGTCTCCTCAGGATGAGGCTGGAGTGTGAGGCAAAGTTCTTCCCTTCTCCCCTTGTGGGAGAAGGTGGATCGCTGACGCGAAGCGGCAGCGAGCCGGATGAGGGGTCGGTCTCCGCGGATAGAGACCCCTCATCCGCCTACGCTTCGCTACGGCACCTTCTCCCACAAGGGGAGAAGGAAGAAGCGGCAAGGCGGTCGCGGAGATGGTGGATTAGCCGGACCCTCATGGTGAGGAGGCGCCCAAGCGCCGTCTCCGGACGATGCTTCGCATCGCCGGGAGAACCATGAGGCCCGATCTCGCCCGCGGCCATCCTTCGAGACGACCGCTTCGCGGTCTCCTCAGGATGAGGCTGGAGTGTGAGGCAAAGTTCTTCCCTTCTCCCCTTGTGGGAGAAGGTGGATCGCTGACGCGAAGCGGCAGCGAGCCGGATGAGGGGTCCGTCTCCGCGGATAGAGACCCCTCATCCGCCTACGCTTCGCTACGGCACCTTCTCCCACAAGGGGAGAAGGAAGAAGCGGCATCACCTCTTCACGACCCGCCGGCAATGCTCCCAGGCCGCGCGCATCAAATTCTCGCTCGCTTCGGGCGTGCGGAACGCCGAATGCGCCGACAGCGTCACGTTGGGCAGTTCCGTCAAGGGATGGTCGGCCGGCAGCGGTTCGATGTTGAAGACGTCGAGGCCGGCATGGCGGATCTGGCCCGATTTCAGGGCGTCGATCATGGCTTCCTCGTCGACGATGGCGCCGCGCGCGGTATTGACGAGGATGACGCCGGGCTTCATCGCCTCGATGCAGGCGCGCGAGATCATGCCGCGCGTTTCGTCGTTGAGCAGCAGATGGATCGAGACGACGTCGCTCTCGGTCAGCAGTTCGTCGAGGTCGACAAACTCGACCTTTGGATATTTCTTCGGCGACCGGTTCCAGGCGACGACGCGCATGCCCGAACCGAGCGCAATCCGCGCGACTTCCGCCGCGATGCCGCCGAAGCCGATCAGGCCGAGCGTCTTGCCGGTCAGTTGCATGCCGTCGTCGCGCAGCCAGTTGCCGGCGCGGATGCCGCGGTCCATCTTGGCGAGGCCGCGCGCGCCTTCCCACATCAGCGCGATGGCGCATTCCGCGACCGCCGTATCACCGTAACCCTTGATCAGGTGCACCGAAATCCCAAGCTCGGCGAGCTCTTCCGGGTTCATGTAGCTGCGCGCGCCGGTGCCGAGAAATACAATGTGCTTGAGCCCGGTGCATTTCTTCGCGACGTCGGTCGGCAGCGCCGTATGATCGACGATGGCGATCTCGGCGCCATCGAGTATCTGGGGATACTGATCCGAGGTGATGTCGGGGTCGCGGTGGATCCGCACCTCGGGATCGCCGGGCTTCTGCAGCCGCTCGAAGATCACGGCCAGCGATTCATTGGCGTCGACAAAAACTCCACGCACGGCTTTTCCCCTCGTTTTTGATTATCAGGATGCGACGCCGGCCAGCGCCAGCACGGTATGCATCAGCACGTTGGCACCGGCTGCGCAATCGGGTTGGGTCGCGTCTTCCAGCTCGTTGTGGCTGATGCCGTCCTTGCACGGCACGAAGACCATCGCCGCCGGCATCACGGTGTTGAGGTTGCAGGCATCGTGGCCTGCGCCGGAGGTGATGCGGCGGTGCGAGTAACCGAGCATCTTTGCGGCGTTCTCCACCGCATCCACCAGCCTGGGATCGAAATGTGTCGGCGGCTTGCGCCAGATCAGATCGAACTGCACCTCGACCTTGCGCCGCGCCGCGATCTCGGCAATCGAGCTGCGCAAATCCTTATCCAGCGCATCCATGATGGCGGCATCCGCGCTGCGGCAATCAACCGTGAAGGCGATCTCGCCGGGAATGACGTTGCGCGAGGGGTTGGCAATCACCGCCTCGCCGACGGTACCGACCGCCTTCGGGCCGTGCTTCCTGGCAATCGCTTCCATCGCCAGCACGATTTCCGACAGCGTCGCCAGCGCGTCGCGTCGCAGCGGCATCGGCGTCGAGCCGGCGTGGCTCTCGAAGCCGGTGATCTTGCCGTCGTACCACAAGACGCCCTGGCCGGAATCGACGACGCCGATGGTCTTGTTCTCTGCTTCGAGAATCGGTCCTTGTTCGATATGCAACTCGACGAAGCCCGAGAATTTCTGCGTCCCCACCGGGGTCTCGCCGCGGTAGCCGATGCTGTCGAGCGCCTGCGCCACGGTGACGCCTTCGGCATCCCTGCGGGACAAAATGTCATCGGTGGTGAAGTCGCCGACGTAAGCCGCGGACGCCATCATCGCCGGCGCAAAGCGCGAGCCTTCCTCGTTGGTCCAGTTGCAGATGCAGATCGGCGTCTCGGTTTCGATGCCGGCATCGTTCAGCGTACGTACCACCTCCAGCGCCGCCAGGGTTCCGAGCACGCCGTCATATTTGCCGCCGGTCGGCTGCGTGTCGAGGTGGGAGCCGAGGCCGATCGGCGGCTTCGACATGTCGCGGCCCTTGCGCAGGCCGAACATCGAGCCCAGCGCATCGACATGCACTTCAAGGCCTGCGGCCTCGCAACGTTCGCGGAACCAGTCGCGCACCTGCTTGTCTTCAGGTCCGAGCGTCAGCCGCCGCACGCCGCCTTTCGGCGTCGCGCCGAATTTGGCGGTTTCGTGAATCGTGTCCCACAGCCGGGCGGAGTCGATCTGCAGGTTGGATCCGATTTTGGTCATGGGGTACTTCCGAACGTGAGGTGCGAGCGCGGCGTCGTTTTCAATGCCGCGCTTGCGGCGGCGCGTCAACAATGACGCCGCCTCGCGCCAGGCTGGCGGCGAGTTCGACCACGCGCTCCACCGCGACCGTATCGGGGGAGGCGAGCCAGCTTGCCGAAAACGTCAGCGGGGCCAACTGCAGATTGGTCGACAGCAATTGCAGCCGTCCGCTCGCCATATCGTCTTCGACGATCGCGGTCGGTATCAAGGCGATGCCGAGACCCTCGATCGCCATGTGGATGACGGTTGCGAGCGAAGCGCTGGCATGCAGGCGTATCGGCGGCAGGTCGGGCCGGTTGAACAGGGAACGCACGATTTCGTAAGGCTGGGTCCGGCGCGAAAAGGTGATGATCGGGAACTTCGCCAGATCGTGCAGGGTCAGTTCCTGCTTGCCGAGGCCGAGCGAGGGACTGGCGGTAAAGCCCACGGGATAATCGCACAGCGTTCGGTTATTGACCATCGGCGCCGTCAGCGGCCCGAGCACGAAGGCGAGTTCGATTTCCTGCGCCAGCAGCCGGTTGCGCAAATTCGAGGTGATGTCGACCTCGATCTCGAGCGAGAGGTTCGGATAGGCGTGGTTGACGCTTTTGATAAGTTGCGGCAGCCAGGTGTGCACGATGGTTTCGGCGACGCCGAGCCGCAGCACGCCGCGCATCGCCGAACGGTCGCCGACGACCGCCAGCATTTCCGAGCGCAGCCCGATCAGCTTCTCGGCATAGACCATCAATTGCCGTCCGCTCGGCGTCGGCAGCACCATGCGGCGGTCGCGCTGTAACAGCCGCACGCCTACTTCGCGTTCGAGCTGCGCGATCCGTTGCGAGATCGCAGGCTGGGTGGTGTTGAGCTTCTGGGCGGCGCCGCGGAAGCTGCCCAGGGTCACCACCCACATGAAAGTCTCAATTGCCTTGAAATCAGTCATGCACTCTCTGCCCGCATCTTGATAACTTTGATTTATCGAACTTGATTAAAAAAGACGATTAGACATTATCATAGTCCTATGCGGGAGTAGATGTCGACAAGAATGGAGCTGATATCAATGATGACCAGCTTGGCGAGGAACGAACGACCCGGTCACGATACGGCGGATTTATCGCCGAGCGTCGCGGCCCGGCATGCCTGTCGGACCGGCATGGCCCATCACACGGCGGGCGTCGCCAACGGCTTCGTCCAGGGCAACCTCGCAATCCTGCCGGAAAAACTCGCGGGCGCCTTTCACCGCTTCTGCCAGGTCAATCCCAAACCGTGTCCGATCATCGGCATGTCCGACGTCGGCGATCCCCGCATTCCCGCGCTTGGCATTGACCTCGACATCCGCACCGACCTGCCGCGCTATCGCGTCTGGCGTGACGGCGAGATCGTGGAGGAGCCGACCGACATCATGGCGCACTGGCGCGACGATCTCGTCGCCTTCGTGCTCGGCTGCTCGTTCTCATTCGAGGAGGCGCTGCTGGAGGAAGGTCTGCCGATACGCCATATCGAGCGCGATGTACGCGTGCCGATGTTCCGCACCAACATTGCCTGCAGCCCTGCAGGCCCGTTTGCCGGTCCGATGGTGGTGACGATGCGGCCGTTCAAGCCGGCGGACGCGATCCGCGCGGTGCAGATCACTTCGCGTTTTCCTTCGGTGCATGGTGCGCCGGTTCATATCGGTCTTCCCGAGTTGATCGGCATCGCTGACCTCGCCAAACCCGACTACGGCGATCCAGTGCCGATCGAAGCTGATGAAATTCCGGTGTTCTGGGCCTGCGGCGTGACCCCGCAATCGGTCATCCAAGCCGCGAAGGTGCCGTTTGCGATTACGCATGCGCCCGGATTGATGCTCGTGACCGATCTCAGGAATAAAGCGCTTGCCGTGCTTTGATGCAGCGCTTGCTGATCATTGAGGCTTTACCCCAACCTTCGCCCGTTTCATCGATAGTTGCCGACCTACAGAGGATATCGCCATGAACATCACGCGCCGAAACGTCTTGCTTGGAGCCACCGCTGCTGCAGCGCTCGGACCCGTCGCAGCCCGCGCGCAAACGTCCGAAATCGTGATCGGCGTGATCTATCCATTCTCCGGCGCCAGCGCCCAGATGGGCGTCGATGCGCAGAAATCGTTCGAGACCGCGCTTGACATCATCAACAAGAACCATGATTTCGATCTGCCGCTGGCGAAAGGCGAGGGTCTGCCCGGCCTCGGCGGCGCCAAGATCCGCCTCGTCTTCGCCGATCACCAGGCCGATCCGCAGAAAGGCCGCGCCGAGACCGAACGCCTGATCACCCAGGAGAAAGTCTGCGCCGTCATCGGCACCTACCAGAGCTCGGTCGCCGTCACTGTCAGCCAGATCTGCGAGCGCTACCAGATCCCGTTCATCTCGGCGGATAATTCCTCGCCGAGTCTGCACAAACGCGGTCTCAAGTTCTATTTCCGCGCCGCGCCGCATGACGAGATGTTCTCGGCCGCCATGTTCAATTTCTTCGACGCGATGAAGAAGAAGGGCGCCAAGATCGACACCCTGTCGCTATTCCACGAGGACACCATTTTCGGTACCGACTCCGCCAACGCCCAGCTCAAGCTGGCTGCCGATCGCGGCTACAAGGTCATCTCCGATATCAAGTACCGCTCCAACTCTCCTTCGCTGTCGGCGGAAGTGCAGCAGCTCAAGACCGCGAATGCCGACGTGCTGATGCCCTCGAGCTACACCACCGACGGTATCCTGCTGGTCAAGACCATGGCCGAACTCGGCTACAAGCCGAACGCGATCGTGGCGCAGAACGCCGGCTTCTCCGAAAAGGCGCTGTATGACGCGGTCGGCGACAACCTCGAAGGCGTGATCTCGCGCGGCAGCTTCTCGCTCGATCTCGCCGCCAAGCGGCCGATGGTCGGCAAGATCAACGCCATGTTCAAGGAGAAGTCGGGCAAGGACTTCAACGACCTGACGTCGCGGCAGTTCATGGGTCTCCTGGTGATGGCGGAAGCCATCAACCGCGCCAAGTCGACCGACGGCGAAAAGATCCGCGATGCGCTGGTTGCGACCGACATTCCGGGCGAGCAGACCATCATGCCCTGGAAGCGCGTCAAGTTCGACGAGATGGGTCAGAACAACGACGCCGACCCGGTGCTGCTGCAATATATCGGCGGCAAGTTCGTCACCATCTTCCCGCCGCAGGCCGCCATCGCCGAAGCCGTCTGGCCGATGAAGTAGGCCGTCTTTCTTTGGAAAGACATCACAAACGCAGCGTCGTCCCTGCGAACGCAGGGACCCATACGCCGGGGAGCATCGGTTTCATCGTGGCCTCACGTCCTTCTTTCAAATGCGACTCCGGTGGTTATGGGTCCCTGCGTTCGCAGGGACGACGTGCGATGGGGGAATGCCGGTGACCGCCGAAACCATCATCCAAAGCCTGGCGAGCGGTCTCCTCATGGGGCTGCTCTACGGTCTCATCGCCGTCGGCCTCGCGCTGATCTTCGGGCTGATGGACGTCGTGAACTTCGCCCACGGCGAATTCCTGATGATCGCGATGTATGCGACGTTCTTCCTGTTCGTGTTCTTTGCGATCGACCCCTTGCTGGCGGCGCCGCTGGTCGCGGCGGCGCTGTTCGTGTTCGGGGCCGTGGTTTATCTACTAATCGTGCGATTTGCCGTGCGCGCGAAAGCCAATGCCGGCATGGTGCAGATCTTCTCGACCTTTGGCCTTGCCATCGTCATGCGCGGCCTGGCGCAGTACTTCTTCACGCCGGACTACCGCAGCGTCACGCATTCATGGCTCGGCGGCAAGACGGTCTCGGTGGCCGGCATCTTTCTGCCGGTGCCGCAACTGGTCGGCGCCCTGGTCGCGATCGCGGCGTTCGGCGCGCTCTACCTCTTCATCAACCGCACCGATTTCGGCCGCGCGCTGGAGGCGACCCGCGAGGACGCCGGCGCGGTGGCGCTTGTCGGCATCGACAAGAACAAGGTGTTTGCGCTGGGCTGGGGGCTCGGTGCGGCGCTGGTGGGGCTGTCAGGCGCGGTCATGGCGATATTCTTCTACATCTATCCCGACGTCGGCGCTTCCTTTGCGCTGATCGCCTATGTGACGGTGGCGCTCGGCGGCTTCGGCAGCGTGTTCGGCGCCTTCGCCGGTGGCATCATCGTCGGCCTCGTCGAGGCGACGACCGCATTGCTGCTGCCGCCTTCGCTCAAGGCGGTCGGTATCTACGCCGTCTATCTCCTTGTCGTCTTCATCCGGCCGCGCGGCCTGTTCGGATCGATGTGATGGATACGAGTTTCGCCAGAAGCCGCCGCCGCGACCTCATCGTTGCATTCTGTCTTGCCGCGATCGCAGCCGTCGTGCCGCTGTTCGTCAAGGACGTTTACGTTCAGAACATCATGGTTCTGACGCTGATGTGGGGCGCGCTGTCGCAAAGCTGGAATATCCTTTCCGGCTATTGCGGCCAGATATCGCTCGGCCACGCGATGTATTTCGGCATCGGCGCCTATACCACTGCGCTGTTGTTCACCAAGTTCGGCGTGCTGCCCTGGTTCGGCATGCTCGGCGGCGGCATCATTTCTGCCGTCCTTGCGATGGCGCTCGGATATCCCTGCTTCCGGCTGCGCGGCCACTATTTCGTCATCGCCACCATCGTCATCGCCGAGATCGTGCTGCTGCTGTTCCATAACTGGGATTGGGCAGGCGCGGCGATGGGTATCGATATCCCCGTGCGCGGCGATAGCTGGCTGAAGTTCCAGTTCACGCGCAGCAAGCTGCCGTATTTCTACTTCGCGCTGGCGCTGGCCTGCGTCGCCTGGTTCGTCACCTGGTGGCTGGAAGATTCCAAATGGGGCTATTGGTGGCGCGCGGTGAAGGACAATCCGGACGCCGCCGAAAGCCTCGGCGTCGTCGTCTTCAATTCCAAGATGGGCGCGGCGGCGGTGTCGGCGTTCCTGGTCGCGGTCGGCGGCAGCTTCTATGGGCAGTTCGTCTCCTACATCGATCCTGAAAGTGTGATGGGTTTTCAGTTCTCGCTGTTGATGGCGCTTCCGGCAGTGCTCGGGGGCATCGGCACGCTGTGGGGTCCTCTGCTGGGCGCGGTGATCCTGATCCCGCTCACGGAACTGACGCGCTCCTTCATCGGCGGCTCCGGCCGCGGCGTCGACCTGATCGTCTATGGCGGCCTGATCATCGCGATCTCGCTGGCGCGGCCGCAGGGCCTGGTCGGGCTGTTCTCGCCCAGGCGCAAGGAGGCGGCCCGATGACCACGCCTCTTCTGGAAACCCGCGGCGTCTGGCAGCGCTTCGGCGGCCTGATCGCCAACAGCGACGTCTCGATCTCGGTCGGGCGCGGCGAGATCGTCGGCCTGATCGGGCCGAACGGCGCCGGCAAGTCGACGCTGTTCAACCTGATCGCGGGCGTGCTGCCGCCGACCCAAGGCTCGATCATCTTTGACGGCGAGGACGTCACCGCGTTGCCGGCGGCGGAACGCTGCCACCGCGGCATCGGCCGTACCTTCCAGGTCGTGAAGAGTTTCGAGACCATGACCGTGATCGACAACGTCATCGTCGGTGCGCTGGTCCGCTCCACCGTGATGCGCGACGCCCGCCGCAAGGCGCATGAGGTGCTGGCGTTTTGCGGTCTCGGCCCGCGCGCCAATGTGCTCGCCAGCGATCTGGTGCCGTCCGAAAAGCGCCGCCTCGAGGTGGCGCGGGCGCTCGCAACAGAGCCAAAATTGCTGCTGCTGGATGAGGTGCTCACCGGGCTCACGCCGGTCGAAGCCAAGACCGGCGTCGAGCTGGTGCGCAAGGTGCGCGACACCGGCGTCACCGTGCTGATGGTCGAGCATGTCATGGAAATCGTGATGCCGCTGGTCGACCGCGCCATCGTGCTCGACCTCGGCAAGGTGCTGGTCGAGGGCAAGCCTGCCGACGTAGTCCGCGATCCGAAAGTCATTACCGCCTATCTGGGAGACCGTCATGCTGTCGGTGCATGAAGTCACCACCGCCTATCAGGGCCTGGTCGCGATCTCGGCAGTCTCGATCGAAGTGGCAAAAGGCGAAATCGTCTGCGTGGCCGGCGCCAACGGCGCCGGCAAGTCGACGCTGCTGAAATCGATCGCCGGCGCGGAGCGTCCGCGCTCCGGCACCGTGTCGTTCGACGGAATGCGGATCGACGGCATGGCGCAGCACGTCATCACCTCGCGCGGGATCGCCTATGTGCCGGAAAACCGAAGGCTGTTTCCGCGCCTGTCGGTGCGCGACAACTTAAGGCTCGGCAGCTATCTCTATCGCGGCGAGGCCAACCGCGAAGAGCCGCTCGATCTCGTGTTCAAGCTGTTTCCGCGCCTGCAGGAACGGCTGGAGCAGCGCGCCGAAACGCTAAGCGGCGGCGAACAGCAGATGCTGGCGATCGGCCGCGCGCTGATGACGCGCCCGCGCCTGTTGATGCTGGACGAGCCGTCGCAAGGCATCATGCCGAAGCTCGTCGATGAAATCTTCCAGGCGGTGAAGCGCATTCGCGATGCCGGCATGACCGTGCTGATCGTCGAGCAGCGCATGTCCGAATGCCTCGAAATCGCCGACCGCGCCTACATCCTGCAGACCGGCCGCGTCCTGATGCAGGGCAGTGCGGCGGACATTCGGGTCAATCCGGATGTCAGGAAGGCATATCTGGGGCTGTAGCCGCTGCCGTGAAGGCGAGCTCTCTCCACGTCATTGCGAGCGAAGCGAAGCAATCCAGAAATCGCACCGCGGAGACGGTCTGGGGTATCGTTGACCATGCTCCGCGAAATGGCGTTGGAACACCGAAGCAATCAGTCTTTCCGTGGCCCCTGAATTGCTTCGCTTCGCTCGCAATGACGTGGAGAGAGCTTGGCATATAATCGCTAATGTGTGCTCCCCATGCTCCGGCGGGGCCCGAACATGTCAGTCAAATCCTTCACTTGGTCCGGCGACAGAAACCCCGGATGTCGCCTCGCTCATCCGGGCTACGGCTGCTGAGGCTCTAATTGCGGTAGAGCGGAGACAGTAAGCTCTCTCCGCGTCATTGCGAGCGAAGCGAAGCAATCCAGAAATTTCACCGCGGAGACGGTCTGGGGGCACGTCGACCATGCTCCGCGAAATGACGAACTCAAATGAGATCGCCGTAAAGATCCTTCCAACTGGGGTTATGACCCTCAATCAGCGCCAGCTTCTTGGCGCGGCTGCCTGCCTTGATTTGTTTTTCGCGAGTGATGGCCTCGATCATGCTGCCGTGAAGCTCGTACCAAACCAGAATCTTGCACGCGTGCTTCTTTGAAAACCCCGCAACCAAGCCTTCGCGATGTTCAAAAGCCCGTTTCGGCAGGTTGCTTGTCACGCCGGTATAGAGTGTCCCGTTGCGGCGGCTCGCCATGATGTAGACGCAGGGCTGTTTCATCCGATCTCTCCGCCGTCATTGTGGGGGCGCTAGCGCTGAAGCAATCAGTCTTCCCGTGGCCCCTGGATTGCTTCGCTTCGCTCGCAATGACGTGGAGAGAGTTTGGCATAATCGCTATGTATGCTCGTCATGCTCCGGCAGCGTTAGCCCAAACACCTTCGTCAAATCCTTCACCTGCGCCGGCGACAGATACCGCGGATTCAGTCCGCGCAGCAGCAAATACAATTTCGCCGTCTCCTCCAGCTCCTCCATCGCGAACACCGCAGCCTCCAGCGTGTCGCCCGATACCACCGGCCCATGATTGGCGAGCAGCACGGATGAGTATTTCCCGGCCAGCCCCTTGATGGCGTCGGCGACCGCGGGATCGCCGGGGCGGTAGTAGGGCAAGAGCGCGGTGTGGCCGCATTTCATCAGATAATAAGGCGTCATCGGCGGCAGCGCGGCGCGGGGGTCGATCTCCGGCAGCATCGACAATGCCACCGAGTGAGTCGAATGCAGATGCACCACGGCGCGCGCGGCGCTACGGGTCTGGTAGAGCGCGGTGTGCAGCGGGACTTCCTTGGTCGGTGCATCGCCGGACGTCAGCCGTCCGTCGGGGCCAAGCCGGGACATCCGCGCCGGATCGAGCGAGCCCAGCGAGGCATTGGTCGGCGTCACCAGCCAGCCGCCATCGTCGAGTTTCACGCTGATATTGCCCGAGGAGCCCGGCGTCAGCCCGCGCTCGAACAGCGAGCGGCCGAGGCGGCAGATTTCCTCACGGATCCTGGTTTCGCTCATGTCAGTATTCCGGCGGCATCCCTTTTTTGTCTTGTCCCACGCTTTGGCAGCGCGGCCAAGCCGTGATACCCAGAGGCAAAGCCGCCGGCCAGATCGCGGCTAAAATGAAACCATTTGAGGGACCGCCGCATGCCAGAATCCGCCAAACCGCGTGTTGCCGTCATCGGGCTGGGCTCGATGGGGTTCGGCATGGCGACCTCGCTGCGCCGCGCCGGCCTCGAAGTCACCGGCTGCGACGTCTCGGCGGATACCGTGGCGCGGTTTGTGGCTGACGGTGGCAAGGGCGCCGGGACGCCGGCGGAAGCCGCGAAATCCGCCGACATCGTCGTCAGCGTGGTCGTCAACGCAGCCCAAACCGAGACCATTTTGTTCGGCCCCAATGGCGTCGCCGAAACCTTGGGGAAGGGCGCGGTGTTTATCTCCTCTGCCACCATGGACCCCGACGTCGCGCGCCGGCTCGCCAAGCAGTTGGAGGGAACCGGGCGGCACTACCTCGACGCGCCGATTTCAGGCGGCGCACAGCGCGCGGCGCAGGGCGAACTCACGATCCTGGCATCCGGCAGTCCGGCGGCCTTTGCCAAAGCGCGCCCGGCGCTCGATGCCATGGCCGCAAAGCTTTACGAACTCGGCGACGCCGCCGGCCAGGGCGCCGCCTTCAAGATGATCAACCAGTTGCTCGCGGGCGTGCACATCGCCGCCGCGTCGGAGGCGATCGCGTTTGCCGCCAAGCAGGGTCTCGACATCCGAAAGGTCTACGAGGTGATCACGGCCTCTGCCGGCAATTCCTGGATGTTTGAAAACCGCGTGCCGCATGTGCTCGACGGCGACTATGCGCCGCGCAGCGCGGTCGAGATTTTCGTCAAAGACCTCGGCATTATCCAGGACATGGCGCGCTCTCAGAAATTCCCGGTGCCGGTTGCGGCTGCTGCGCTGCAGATGTTTCTGATGACGGCCGCATCAGGCATGGGCCGCGACGACGACGCCTCGGTGGCGCGGATGTATGCCCGCGTCACCGGCACGCATCTGCCGGGCGAGCCGAAATAGAGCCAGGATCAAGAAGAGGACCGCCGATGCCGCGCTTTGCCGCCAATCTCTCCATGATGTTCACCGAAGTCCCGTTCCTCGACCGCTTCGCGGCGGCGGCGAAAGCGGGCTTTGCCGCGGTTGAATTTTTGTTTCCCTACGATCATCCCGCGGAGGCCGTCGGCGAAAGGTTGAAGAAGAACGGCCTGACGCAGGCGCTGTTCAATCTCCCGCCGGGCAATTGGGACGCAGGTGAAAAAGGCTTTGCCGCGCTGCCGGAGCGTTTTGACGATCTGAAGCGCAGCCTTGAGACGGCGCTTCCTTACGCACAGGCGACCGGCGTCAAGCGGCTGCATCTGATGGCCGGCATCGCCAACCGGAGCGAACCGAAAGCCGTCGAGCAGTTTTATAAATCGGTGACGTGGGCGGCCGAATTCTATGCGCCTCACGGTCTCGACGTCGTGATCGAGCCGATCAACGCGCGCAACGTGCCAGGCTACTTCCTCAACGATTTTAACTTCGCGCGCGACCTGATTACCGAATTGAAGATCCCGAACCTGAAGCTGCAGTTCGACATCTACCACTGCCAGATCATCCACGGCGACGTCACCATGCGGCTGCGCGAGATGATGCCGATCACAGGCCATGTCCAGATCGCCAGCATCCCCTCGCGCAACGAGCCTGACGGTGAGGAGCTGAACTATCCGTTCCTGTTCACCGAGCTCGACCGGCTTGGCTATGGCGGCTTCGTCGGCTGCGAATATAACCCGCGCGGCAAGACCACCGAGGGGCTTGCCTGGTTCAAACCCTATGCCGGAGTGAAACCGTGAAATTGTCTTTGGGCTGCATCGCCGACGACTACACCGGCGCCTCCGATCTCGCCAACACGCTGACCCGCTGCGGCCTGCGCACGGTGCAGACCATCGGCGTGCCATCGGACGATCTGGCACTGCCCGAGGTCGATGCGGTCGTGGTGTCGCTCAAGAGCCGCTCGATCGAGGCTGGCCTCGCCGTGACGCGTTCGCGTGCTGCGGAGAAATGGCTGCGCGGCCGCGGCGCAGGTCACGTGCTGTTCAAGATCTGCTCGACCTTCGATTCCACGGATGCCGGAAATATCGGCCCGGTGATGGATGCGCTGCGCGCCGACTCGGGCGAGACCATCGTGCTGGTGACCCCGGCCTTTCCGGAAACCGGCCGCACCGTCTACCAGGGCAATTTGTTCGTGGGCAGCGTGCCGCTGAACGAGAGCCCGCTGAAGGATCACCCGCTCAACCCGATGCACGATTCCAACCTGGTGCGGGTGCTGGCGCGCCAGAGCCAGACCAAGGTCGGGCTGGTGGATCTCGCCACGCTTTCGCGCGGCGCGGATGCGGTTCGCGAACGTCTTGCCGATCTCTCGGCAAAGAACATCGGCGCTGCGATCATCGATGCCGTGTTCGACCGCGATCTCGAAACCATCGGCACCGTCGCGCTGGATCATCGCCTGTCGGTCGGCGCGTCCGGGATCGGCCTCGGTCTCGCCCGGGCGCTGGTGGCCTCCGGAAAGGTCAAACCGGCTTCCGCAGGTGCGGCGTCCGGGGCGCCGGTCGGCGGGCCGGCGGCGTGCCTGGCGGGGAGCTGTTCGCAGGCGACGCTGGCGCAGATCGCCAATGCCGAAAAGACCATGGCCGTCCTGCACCTCGATCCCGAACAGATCATCGCGGGCCCTACCGAGGCACGTCGCGCGCTGGCCTGGGCGAGCGACCGAATCAGCGACGGCCCGATTCTGATCGCCAGCAGCTCGACGCCGGATCAGGTCGCAGCTCTGCAATCTAGGCATGGCCGCGATGCAGCCGGGCATGCCATCGAGCAGGCGATGGCCGATATTGCGGAAGGCTTGGTGCGCTCAGGCGTGCGGCGATTGGTGGTCGCAGGCGGTGAAACTTCAGGCGCCGTCGTCGATCGCCTGCACATTCCCGGATTCCTGGTAGGCGCAGAAATCGCTGCAGGAGTGCCGGTTTTGAGCGCGGTTGGCGCCGACAGCGGCGAGATGTTGCTTGCCCTGAAATCGGGCAATTTCGGCGGGCCCGAGTTTTTTTCCGATGCGCTGAAGCTGATGCGCTGATCGCCACAACGGCGTTTATGTCCCGGTGAGGTCGGCTCGCGTCGGTATTTTTGCCAACGCGCGTTAACTCAACCTGAGGACGCATCAGGTTTGATGTCGGCGAGGCATTCTCCGTCTTCCAGTCTTCCCGCCTTGCCGCCATCCGGCGTGCTCCCCCGCGCGCCCAAGACCAAGAGATTCCAGCCATGTTCGCCAGGTACTCCATCCGCACCAAGATCATCGTCGTGGTCGCCTTCCTGCTCGCCGCCATGACGGGCATGGGCCTGCTCGCGGTCCGGAACATGCGGGCCATCAACGCCAACACGGTGGACATCGCGACAAGCTGGATGCCGAGCGTTCGCGTGCTGGGTGATTTGCGCGCCGGCGTCATCACCTATCGCAACGTGATCCGCGAGCACATGCTGTCTGAGACGCTGGAAGAAAAGCTGGCGACGGAAAAGAC
This sequence comes from Bradyrhizobium sp. CSA112, assembly GCF_029051645.1. Classification (GTDB taxonomy): domain Bacteria; phylum Pseudomonadota; class Alphaproteobacteria; order Rhizobiales; family Xanthobacteraceae; genus Bradyrhizobium. The sequence continues at coordinate 107,402 of NZ_JAACFS010000009.1, read as the reverse complement.
CCTGGCTGCCGTGATCGAGGCCAACACCAAGATCCGCGCGGCCTACGAGCCGCTGATTACGTCGGCGGAAGAGCGCGCGCTGTATAGCGAGTGGGCGCAGCTCTGGGATAAATACCGCAGGGGCACCCAGGAAGTCATGGAACTGTCCCGCAATGCGGTCGGCCAGATTCCCACTGAAGCCAACGACCTGAATGCAACGACCGTGAACAAGATCGGGCTCCAGGCCGATGCCGTCCTGAAGAAAAGTATCGACCTCAACAACACAGGCGCCGACAAGGCGGCACAGGACGCGGCCGACAGTTACGCTTCCGCCTTGATCATGCTGGCCGTGATCCTCTGCGCGGCCGTGCTCATTGGCATCGCCGTCAGCTATTATCTGGTTCACGACGTATCTGATGGCATCGCCTCGATCGTGACCCCGATGCAGGCGCTGGGCAACGGCGACTTGAGCGCGGATGTGCCGCATCAGGGCGAGAAGACGGAAATCGGCGCGATGGCGGACACCTTGCAGGTATTCAAGCAGGCTTTGATTGCCAAGAAGGCAGCGGATGCCGCCGCAGCCGCCGACGCCGAAGCCAAGATCGAGCGCGGCCGGCGGGTCGACGGCATCACCCGTAACTTCGAAAACGTAATCGGCGAGATCGTGCAGACGGTGTCGTCGGCGTCGACCCAGCTCGAAGCTTCGGCCGGCATGCTGTCGGCGACTGCCGAACGCTCGCAGGCCCTGACCACGGCTGTGGCCTCGGCCTCCGAAGAAGCCTCCACCAACGTGCAGTCGGTGGCGTCTGCGACCGAAGAGCTTTCCACCTCGGTCGGCGAGATCGGCCGCCAGGTGCAGGAATCGGCGCGGATGGCGACGGACGCGGTCGGTCAGGCCCGCGTCACCAACGATCGCGTCAGCCAATTGTCCAAGGCGGCGAGCCGGATCGGCGACGTGGTGGAACTCATCAACACCATCGCGGGCCAGACCAATCTGCTGGCGCTCAACGCCACCATCGAGGCGGCGCGCGCCGGCGAGGCCGGCCGCGGCTTTGCCGTGGTGGCCTCCGAGGTGAAGGCGCTGGCCGAGCAGACCGCAAAAGCCACCGGCGAGATCAGCCAGCAGATCACGGGCATCCAGGGCGCGACCCAGGAGTCGGTGAATGCGATCAAGGAGATCAGCGGCACCATTGAAAGGCTGGCCGAGATCGCCTCGACCATCGCGGCCGCCGTGGAAGAGCAGGGCGCAGCGACGCAGGAAATCTCCCGCAACGTGCAGCAGGCGGCCGAGGGCACCCAGCAGGTTTCCGCCAACGTCACCGATGTGCAGCGCGGGGCCGGCGAAACCGGCGCCGCCTCGTCACAGGTGCTGTCGGCGGCGCGGTCGCTGTCGGGCGACAGCAAGCGCCTCAGGCTCGAGGTCGGCAAGTTTCTGGAGTCGGTTCGGGCAGCCTGACAACCGGCCGCCGGCAGGCCGGCTCCCGAAAAGGCCGCGCCTTTTCGCGCCTGGCGCGAAGTCGATGGCGCTACAACCCGATTGGGTTTTCCGTAGTTTCGCGCAAGCGGAAATTAACCGGTCGCCGCTACGCTGGCCCGCATCTTCGGGATTTGCATGCGCAGGTTGCCGGTTCCGTTGCAAATTCCGCTTCAGAAAAATTTGGGGTCGTCGTCATGATCAAGCTCAACCGTATCGGAAACAAACTCGGCTTGGCCGGGGCGGTCGGCGTCTTGCTGGCGATCGGCATGGTGGCCAACCAGATGGTCACCGAATCGAAGATCGAGGAATCCAGCGAGCGCGCCGCCCGATCGCAGCAGGTGGCGGGTAATGCGCTCGCCGCGCATATCGACCTGCGCAAGATTCAGCTTGCCGCCGGCGATGTCCGCCTGGCGAGAACTCCGGCGGAAGTCGAAAAGGCCCTTGCCGATTTGCAGCACCACAAGGCGAGCGCGGCAAAGGAGCTGGAGGCGGCGCTGGCAATGGCGCAGCGGCCGGAAGCCAAAGAACAGCTCCAGAAGACCAAGGCCTTGATGGAAGGCTTTGCCGCGGCAGTGGAAGATCTCGCGAAGGCGCAGACGACGCTGCTGGCGCAGATCGAGAAGCGGTCGGTCATTTCCGAAGAATGGAACAAGTCGGTCGATACTCAGATGAAGTTGCCGGCCATGGCGAAGCTGGACAACCGTCTCGAGATCGAGCGTTTGCTGTTTCAGGCCGATGGCAAGGTGAACGCGCTGCGGGCGGCTGCCTGGAAGCTCGGCGCCACCGGCGATGCCAACCTGGTCACGGAGATGGCCAAGACCGAGGCCTCGCTGAAGGATGTTTTCAACAAGCTGCGTGGCGAAGCCGATGACCGGGATTTGCTGGTCGTGGTCAGCAACCTTTCCTCGATCGTGAAGCGCTTCCTGGCCGCCAATGAGGAGGCTGTCAGGACCGAGCAGTCGAAGAGCGAAATCATCGCGACCCGCACCGTCAAGGCTGCCGCTGACGTCGCCGGCCTGATGGAGGCGACGGTCGAGGGTGCGCAGAAGGATGCGAAGGTTTCCAAGGACGCGGTGATGTCCGATACCGAGCGTGCCAACCGCATCAATCTGATCATGGCGATCATCGTCGTCATGTCGCTGATCGCCTCGGTCGTGTTTTCCTTCCTCGGGGTCGCACGTCCGATGACGCGCCTGAACGGTGCGTTGGGCAAGATGGCCGGCGGCGATCTCGATGTCGAGATTCCCGGCGCCGGCCGCGGCGACGAAATCGGCGACCTCGCCAAGACGGTCACCGTCATTCGCGAGAACGCCGAGCAAAAGGCGCGTGAGGAAGCCGAGGCCAAGGTCGAGCAGGACCAGGTCGCGGCGCAGCGGCGCAAGGCCGAAATGATCAAGCTCGCCGACGATTTCGAAGGTGCGGTCGGCCAGATCGTGGAGACCGTGTCGTCAGCATCTACCGAACTCGAATCCGCCGCCGGCACGCTGACGGCGACCGCCGAGCGCGCCCAGGAGCTGACCACGATGGTGGCCGCGGCTTCCGAGGAAGCCTCCACCAATGTGCAGTCGGTAGCCTCCTCCACCGAGGAGATGGCGTCGTCCATCACCGAAATCGGCCGTCAGGTTCAGGAATCGGCGCGGATGGCCAACGAGGCCGTCGACCAGGCCCGCACCACCAACGACCGGGTCAGCGAATTGTCGAAGGCGGCGGCCCGCATCGGCGCGGTGGTCGAACTCATCAACACCATCGCCGAACAGACCAATTTGCTGGCGCTCAACGCCACCATCGAGGCGGCGCGCGCCGGCGATGCCGGCCGCGGCTTCGCCGTGGTGGCTTCCGAAGTGAAGGCGCTGGCGGAACAAACCTCGAAAGCGACCGGCGAGATCGGTCAGCAGATCACCGGCATCCAGGCCGCGACCGAGGAGTCGGTCGGCGCGATCCAGGCGATCAGCAGCACCATCGAGAAGTTGTCGGAGATATCATCGACCATTGCGGCCGCCGTGGAAGAGCAGGGCGCCGCAACCCAGGAAATCTCCCGCAACGTGCAGCAGGCGGCCCGGGGCACCCAGCAGGTCTCGGCCAACATCACCGACGTGCAGCGCGGCGCCGGCGAGACCGGCACGGCCTCCTCGCAAGTGCTCTCCTCGGCGCAGTCGCTGTCATCAGACTCAAGCCGCCTCAAGCGCGAGGTCGGCAAGTTCCTGAATTCGGTGCGGGCGGCATAATCGGCCGACAAAACGCAACCCAAAAGGCCCACCCTCTTGATTGAAGGGGGCGGGCCTTCTGCCGTTTGAGACACTCGTGTCCCGGACGCGGTGCAGCGCCATAAGCGCGTTCACGCGCGTCTTCGACGCGCTATGGCGATGCGCCGCAGAGCCGGGACCCACAATGCGAGCCCAGAAGTTGGGCCCCGGCTCAGCAGCGCGTCACTTCGTGCCGCGCTGCGTCCGGGGCACGGAGGCGGCCCGAAGGGTTCTGGTTAACGAAAACCCAGTAGATTTACTGACTGCAAAATTAACGGGAAGAAAGCGGCTGACCTATACGATTCCGCGCAATGGGATGGACGACCTCCGTCGTCGCGTGGAGATCAAGCATGTTTGCAATGGTACGTCGGGCCAGGATGACGGTTGGCCGAAAGATCTATGCCCTCATCTGCCTCAGCTTCGTCGGGCTCCTGGGCGTCGCCTTTTTAGACTCGCGCGAACTGGCGTCGAGCCTCAATCAGCAGAAGCAGATCGAACTGCGACACCTCGGCGAACTCGCGCTCGGCATCGTCAAGGAAGAGCATGCCGCGGCGCAGAAGGGCGACGTTCCGGCGGCGGACGCCCAGAAGCGGGCGATGGCGCGGATCGCCGCGCTTCGCTACGGCAATAACGACTATTACTGGATCAACGACATGCATCCGAAAATGGTGATGCATCCGATCAGGCCGGAAATGAATGGCAACGATCTCTCGACCTACAAGGACCCGAACGGCAATCTGTTGTTCGTCGATTTCGTAAATACCGTCAAAAAGGACGGCTCAGGCTTCGTTCCCTATGAGTGGCCCAAGCCGGGCTTCGACAAGCCGCAGCCGAAACTGTCCTATGTGGTCGGTTTTGCGCCTTGGAACTGGGTCATCGGCACCGGCGTCTACATCGACGACCTGAAGGCGCAGGCCTGGGTATCGACCCAGCGCTCCCTGATCTTTGCCGGCGTGATCCTGCTGTTCATGCTTGCAGTGTCGATCTTCGTGGCGCGGAGCATCACCGCACCGCTGCAGCATATGACCGAGACCATGAACGACCTCGCCAACGGCAAACTCGACGTCGAGGTGCCGGGCATCGGGCGCGGCGACGAGGTCGGCGAAATGGCCAAGGCCGTCGAGGTGTTCAAGAGCAACGCCGTCGCCCGCCAGTCGCTGGAGGTCGAGCAACGCGCGGCCGAGAGCCGCGCCGTGGCGAGCCGCAAGGCGGACATGAACAAGATGGCCAACGATTTCGAGGCGGCGGTCGGTCAGATCGTCGAAGCGGTATCGTCGGCGTCCAGCCAGCTCGAAGTCTCGGCGGGCACCCTGACGTCGACCGCGGAACGCGCGCAGGAACTCGCGACAACGGTCGCGGCGGCCTCCGAGGAAGCTTCGACCAATGTGCAGTCGGTCGCATCGGCCACCGAAGAGATGGCGTCGTCCGTCACCGAGATCAGCCGCCAGGTCCAGGAATCGGCGCGAATGGCTTCTGACGCTGTCGGCCAGGCCCGTACCACCACCGATCGTGTCAGCGAACTATCGAAAGCGGCAACCCGCATCGGCGACGTCGTCGAGCTGATTAACACCATCGCGGGCCAGACCAACCTGCTTGCGCTCAACGCCACCATCGAGGCGGCGCGCGCCGGCGAGGCAGGCCGCGGCTTTGCGGTCGTGGCGTCCGAGGTAAAGGCGCTGGCCGAGCAGACCGCAAAGGCCACGGGCGAGATCGGCCAGCAGATCACCGGCATCCAGGCGGCGACCCAGGAATCCGTGAACGCGATCCAGGCGATCAGCGGTACCATCGAGAAGCTGTCGGAGATTTCGTCGACCATCGCAGCGGCCGTGGAACAGCAGGGCGCCGCGACGCAGGAAATCTCCCGCAACGTGCAGCAGGCAGCGACCGGTACCCATCAGGTCTCCTCCAACATCACCGACGTGCAGCGCGGCGCCAGCGAAACCGGATCGGCGTCTTCGCAGGTGCTCGCGGCGGCGCAATCGCTGTCGGGCGACAGCAACCGCCTCAAGGTCGAAGTCGGCAGGTTCCTCGATTCGGTGCGGGCGGCCTGATCATGGTGACTCTTCGGTCCGAAGCCGGCTCCTCATGCCGGCTTCGCGATCATCCATGACGCGAATCAGAAGCGCGAGCGCCGCAAGCAGCTTGCTATTCGGCTGCACGAGGAGCGGGAGACATCCCTAGATCGCAAGATTGCGATTGCGGCATGGGCCGACCAATCGCCCTGAGTGAAACTGATGCCGAATGCAGCCAACGGATTTCCGAAGTCGGGAAAAAGTGGTAAGATGCAAGTGTATCGGGAAGATCTGATGCCACGTGTTCTGCGTCAATGAAGACGGCAGGACTGAAGACGCTTCGTTCGATGGCAGGGCGCATCGAGGCACCCATCCGCCATGGTCAAGTTGCGCATATGATCCCTCTCAATCCCGGCTAGCGCTTTTTTTCGTTGTTGCGACGATCGCTACCGACGGCTCGGATGACCGCCGCGTGTCGTTGCTTGATGAACTAGTTGAATCTGACTTCGTAAAGGTTAGCCGATCTCTGGACGTTGATCGTTTCCGGAGCATCGAAGGACTGGGCGAGGCCAGGAGCATTCCGATCGACGCCAAGAACTTCGCCGCCTCGTTCGCCTCGTTGAAGCTGAAGTCCTGTTCGATCCATCTGCAGCGGACGTTTCCGCGAATTCTGCAGATGCACTATTCCACGACCGGCGCGATCGTCGGCTTCACGATGGACGATGCGGCTTCGTTGATCATCGACGGCGTTGAGGCCCGTGCGCCGGCCCTGCTCCTGGTCAAGGGTACCGCGACGTGCGAGATCGTGGAGCAGCGGGCCAATCTGCTGGCGCTTGTGAACTTCGCTTCGATCGACGATCGAGGCTGGCCGGGCGATGCCGATAGCGCTCAACTGATAGTGACACTGCCTGACAAATGCCAAGCGCTGCGGGCAATGGTCGGCGATGTCCTGACGCTCGCTTCGCATTCGCCCGATACGTTCGCCCAGCCGAACGTGATCGAGCATGTTGAGGAATCGATTCTGCAGGCGGTCGATCTGGCGATGGCGGCGGCATCGCCCACGCACGAAGCCAGGCGCCTGAGCCTGAGCAATTATCTGGCGCTGGTCCGAAAGCTCGACGAGTTCGTTGCCGTGAACGCCGGCAAGACGCTGTACAGCGCCGATGTGGCGCGACAGCTTGGAGTCTCGGTGAGGACGCTGCATAACGCCGTGGTTGCCATTCGCGGCATGAGCATGCACCGCTATATGCGGCTGCGGCGCCTCTGGAACGTGCGTCAGCAACTGGTGCGGGGAGAATCGCCGCAATCGGTCAAGGCGGTCGCGCTTGTGAATGGCTTCTGGCACATGGGCGAGTTCACCTCGATGTACCGCGAGCTGTTCGGCGAAACGCCGCAGCAGACATTGTCGGCGGCACGTAACAATACGGACAGTCAGTCGTGATACCGGCGAAGCGAGCGTCGATACCGTAGTTCTACGATTTCCCCAAGTCTCTCCGCTTAGCCCCTGATTAACCATCGTATGAAACCCTATCGGCATGAGTGTCGCTCTGTGGCGAGGACGCCGCAGGAGCCCTTCGTTCGCAACGAACCGGCTCGTCCGATTATCCGGCCCGGCGCTTTTCAACCGTGATCCCGCTGCGCGGGAAACAACGGCATCGCTGCGATTTCACCGACGCTGCTGCTTTCAAGGACGCCCACATCATGTCGATCCGTTTTCTTCTGAATCTCTCGATCGGCGCCAAGCTCGGTATCGCCTCGGGCCTCGGTGTTCTGCTCGTCGCCGTGATGATGGTCAGCCAGATGCGGGCCAACGCGGCGATGCGCGACGCGGATGTGCGCAAGTCGGCGCAGCAGACGATCGCGCGAGATGGGGTGGACGCGAAGGCGTCGATTCGCGGCATGCAGACCGGCGTCCGTGATCTCCGTCTCGCAAACAATGCGGCAGATCTGCAGAAGGCCAACGACTATCTGGCGGCGCGGCTCAAATCGGTGAACCGTTTTGCCGACGAACTGCTGCAATTGTCTGACCCCGGAGAAACCCGCGCACGCACCGAGAAGCTCAAGGCCAGGGCAGCAGACTATGCGAAAGCAGCCCAACAGATCGCATCGGTTCGCGGTGAAGCCGTGGCTGCGGCGGGCGGGTCCGACGCCGCCACACGGATCACCAAACTGAATGAAGAGGCGGTCCGGATTGCCCGCGAAGTGACGCTGCCGATTGCGGCCGAACTGGAATCTCTTGCCAACCAGATCGCCGAGTCGGCCAAGCAGGGTGTGGATCAGGAAGCGGCCCGGGCCACTCGGGAAATGGCCGCCGCCGAACGGGAGTCCATGGCAGTCGGTATCGGTACGATGCTGTTGCTGATCGGAACCAGCATATTCTCCTACTTCACGATCGCCCGTCCGATGCGCGCGCTGAGCGTGTCGATGGAGGAACTCGCCGGCGGCAATTTCGCGGTGGTGCTGCCTGGTCTCGGCCGTCACGATGAACTCGGCGCAGTCGCCGGCGCCGTCGAGAAGTTCAAGGTCGTCTCGGAACAGAAGGCGCGCGACGAGGCGGAAGCCAAGATCAAGCAGGACCAGGTCGCGGCCCAGCAGCGCAGGGCCGACATGGTCAGGCTGGCGGATTCCTTTGAGACGGCGGTTGGCGAGATCGTCGAAACCGTATCGTCGGCGTCCACCGAACTCGAAGCCTCCGCCAGTACGCTGACGGCAACCGCCGAGCGCGCCCAGCAGGTGACCACGATGGTGGCTGCGGCCTCGGAAGAGGCGTCCACCAATGTGCAATCGGTTGCTTCGGCGACGGAAGAGCTTTCCTCTTCCGTCAACGAGATCAGCCGGCAGGTGCAGGAATCGGCGCGGATGGCCGGCGAGGCGGTCGACCAGGCGCGCATTACCAACGATCGGGTCAGCGAACTGTCGAAGGCGGCGAGCCGCATCGGCGACGTCGTCGAACTCATCAACACCATCGCGGGCCAGACCAACCTGCTAGCGCTCAACGCCACCATCGAGGCGGCGCGCGCCGGCGAGGCCGGCCGCGGCTTTGCGGTCGTGGCTTCCGAGGTGAAGGCGCTCGCCGAACAGACCGCGAAGGCCACCGGCGAGATCGGCCAGCAGATATCAGGCATCCAGAGCGCCACCCAGGAGTCGGTGGGCGCGATCAAGGAGATCAGCGGCACCATCGAAAGGCTGGCCGAGATCGCCTCGACCATCGCGGCCGCCGTGGAAGAGCAGGGCGCGGCGACGCAGGAAATCTCCCGCAACGTGCAGCAGGCGGCCGAGGGCACCCAGCAGGTCTCCTCCAACATCACCGACGTGCAGCGCGGCGCCGGCGAGACCGGCTCTGCCTCCGCACAGGTGCTTTCGGCGGCACAGTCGCTCTCAGCCGACAGCAACCGCCTGAAGATGGAGGTCAGCAAGTTCCTGGATACGGTGCGGGCGGCGTAAGCGCCGGTTCGGGGCGAGGAAGAAGCAGAATTCCTTTCCCTTCTCCCCTTGTGGGAGAAGGTGCCTGAAGGCAAGGCGGATGAGGGGTCTGTATCCGCGGAGACAGACCCCTCACCCGTCTCAATCGCGCTTTGCGCGCGATTGATCCACCCTCTCCCACAAGGGGAGAGGGGAAGAAGGTATTACGCCACGCGCCACTCCAGCACGCCGTCGTCTGCCGCAACAATCGAGCCCACGGTTCCCACCGGTGTCCGATCCATGTTCAGCAAATGCTTCAGCGTCGCTGCGTCAGCAGCGGGGATGCGGGCCAGCGCCCGTTGATCGGCTTCCGTGCGCAGCATCACCACGCCGTGCTCGACGTCGCCCTTGGCCTTGTAGATCACGGTAAAGCTCTCGACCTTGCCCTTGCCTGAAGCTTCCGTGACGAACTCCGGCACCTTGCGGCGGTTGCGGTCGGCCTCGGTCTGCACGCTGGTGTCCTGCGCGATCGCTTGCCTCGGCGCCGCGCGCGACAACACCAGCCCGTGATGCTTGGTGACGAAACCGCCCTGGCCGTAGAGCAGGCCGAGCTTGCCGCGCTCACGCAAGGCTCGCACCATCGCGCATGCCGCATGCGTCATATAGGTGTTGAGCGGCGCGCCGAAGAAGGTGAGGCCGCCAGTTACCGTCGGCTGCACGTCGCGGCCGAGGCCGAGCGTCCGCCGCGCCATCTTGGGCACGCAGGGAAAGCAGCTATAAAGCTCGATCGCATCGAACTTCTTGCCGTCGCCCTCGACGAGATCCATCACCGCCTTCAGCACCGCGTTCTGCGGGTGGCTTTCGTAGAACTGGTCGCGGACGAGATAGTCGCGCGGCTCTTCGGCCGAGGCGCCGCCGATCGGGTAGACCAGGCGATCTTCGGGAACGCCGGCCGCACGTGCTTTTGCCAGCGATGTCAGCAGGACGGCGCCGCCCATATTGACGGTCGGATTCGCCACCATCAGTTTTGTGTAGGGCCAGGCGATCAACCGGTTGTCAGCCGTCGGCGTGGTGATCTCGTCCGGCTCAAAACGTTTCTTCAGCCAGGAGTTCGGATTTTCTGACGCGACGCGCGAATAGGTCGACCACAGCGCACCGGATTCGGCGAGCGCCTCGCGCGGGGTCTGGCCCCAATGCGCTGATGTGGCGGATTCATAGAGCGGGTAGACCGTAATGGGGCGGAATACGCCGAGCTTCACCGCCATCGGCTTCTGAAACGCCGCGCCGCGCTTCGGCTCCTCGACATCGTGGGCGAACGGCGTCCACGGCAGCGAGATCCCGCCGCGCTCGGCCTTGGTCGCGGTCGATTGCGCCTCCGCGCCGCAGACAACCGCCACGCTGCATTCGCCGCGCGCGATGCGCTTGGCCGCTTCGTGAATGTAGCGGATCGGACTCTCGCCGCCGACCGGGCCGTAATAGCAATGCGCCGGGTTGGCGCCCAGCCGCACGGCCAACTGCTTCTCGGGATCGCGGTAACGCCAACTCAGGAAATTGACGACGTCGAGCGAGCCGAGCGAGCCGAGCAGTTTTGCTCCGCTATCGGCCTCCGCGCGCCGCACGGCCTCCTCGAGCAGCGCGAGCGGCTCGAGGCCATCGGCGATGTCCTTGGGCCGGTCGACGATTTCGCCGACGCCGACGATGACGGGAATGCGGTCTTCGGGGAGGGGCGTGCTGGACATTTCTTCTTGTTTCGCTTTCTCAAGATTCAAACTCGTAGGGTGGGCAAAGGCGCGCCAGCGCCGTGCCCACCATCTAACGTCTTGCTCGAAAATGGTGGGCACGCTTCGCTTTGCCCACCCTACGGGAGGTCGCTCTCACTCCTCCATCAGCATATTCATATGCTCCACCGCGTCGGCAAAATCCTCCTTGAATTCCTGCACCACGGCGCCGGCCGATTTCACGCTGTCGATCAGGCCGACGCCCTGGCCGACAAAATACGTCACGAGGTCGCGCGCCTGCACGTTGCCGGCGGCGGCGGCGCGATCGATCGAGTTGAAGGCGTCGCGGCTGATGATGCTTTGCAGCGGCATCGGCAGCGCACCGGGACTGTCGGGTCCGCGGTCCCACGCATCCGTCCACACTGAGCGCAGTTGCCGCGCGGGCTTGCCGGTGCGGCCCTTCGAGCGCACCGCGTCGCGCGAGGACGCCGCGATCATCTTCTCGCGGAAGATCTCGGTGGTTTCGGACTCGACCGTGGCGAGCCACACCGAGCCGGTCCAAGCGCCGGCGGCTCCCATCGCCATGCAGGCCGCCATCTGCCGCCCGGTCATGATGCCGCCGGCGGCCAGCACCGGCACGTCACGAACTGGCTTAATCGCCTTGATCACCTCGGGCACCAGCACCATGGTCGAGACTTCCCCGCAATGGCCGCCGGCCTCGGTGCCTTGCACCACCAGAATGTCGACGCCGGCCGCGACCTGTCGCAGCGCATGTTCCTTGGCGCCGACCAACGCCGCGACCGGGACATTATGCCTCTTGCCCATGTCGATCATCGCCTTCGGCGGCACGCCAAGCGCATTGGCGATCAGCTTGATCGGATGGCGAAACGAAACCTCGAGCACCTCGAGCGCGCGCTGCGCGTCGAACGGCTGCGGCTGGTTGTCGGCAACGTTGGTCGTCGTCAGCTCGACGCCGTATTTCTTCAGGAGGTTGCGGGTGAAGTCGCGATGCTGCGGCGAGATCCGCGCCTCCAGGCTCTTCCAGGTGACGTCCTTTTCACCCGCGGTCGAAATGTTCTCGGGGATCAGCACGTCGAGCCCGTAGGGCTTGCCGTCGGTGTGACCGTCGATCCATTTCAATTCCTGCTCGATGGTTTCAGGCGAATGCGAGGTCGCGCCCAGTACGCCAAATCCGCCGGCGCGGCTGACCGCGGCAACGACGTCGCGGCAATGGCTGAAGGCGAGCAGCGGAAACTCGATGCCCAGCATGTCGCAGATCGGCGATTTCATGGCTTTGTCCTCCGGGCGGCAGCACTTGGATGCTGCTTGGCTTTCCGCGAGACGCTAGCCCATTGGAGGCTTGCATGCCAAGCGGTGTTAGTTCCTCATCCTGAGGAGCCTGCGCAGCAGGCGTCTCGAAGGATGAAGGCCACAGATGGGGCCTCATGGTTCGAGACGGCGCTTCGCGCCTCCTCACCACGAGGGGCTTGCAATTCCATCTCGCAAAATATGCAGAGCACGGCCGCCGATTTGCGTCTTGCGCTTTGGCGTTATCGAGAGAATGCTGCCAATCAACCAAAAGAATTTTTCAGGGAGCCTTTATGTCCGCCACGTCTTCCGTTTCCGCCAAATCGCCCGAGACCTACGACGTGGTCGTGGTCGGCGCAGGTTTTGCCGGCATGTACATGCTGCACCGGTTGCGGGGGCAGGGGATGACGGTGCGGGTCTATGAGCAGGGCAGCGGCGTCGGCGGCACGTGGTACTGGAACCGCTATCCCGGTGCGCGCTGCGACGTCGAGAGCATGCAATACTCCTATTCGTTCTCCGACGAGCTGCAGCAGGAATGGGACTGGAGCGAGCGCTACGCGCCGCAGCCGGAGATTTTGAAATACGCCAATCACGTCGCTGACCGCTTCAACCTGCGGCCCGACATCCAGTTCAACACCCGCGTCAACAGCGCGGTGTTCGACGAGACCGCCTCCTTGTGGTCCGTCACGACCTCAGACGGCAAGACGGTTACCGCAAAATTTGTCGTGCTCGCCACCGGCTGCCTGTCGAACGCGCGGATGCCCGACATCAAGGGTCTCGATCGGTTCAAGGGCAAGGTCTACCACACCGGCCACTGGCCGCACGAAGAAGTCGACTTCACCGGTCGGCGCGTCGGCGTGATCGGCACGGGATCCTCCGCAATCCAGTCGGTGCCGGTGATCGCCGAACAGGCGAGCCATCTGACGGTGTTTCAGCGCACTGCGAATTTCTCGATCCCTGCGCGCAACGCCGTGTTGAGCGAAGTGGAGCGGCAGAAATTCCGCGATAACTATCCCGAGATCAGGCGCTTCGCGCGCGAGGTGGCGAAGAACGGTATTTACACCGAAATGCCTGACCGCGGCGCGCTCGACGACGGCGACAACGAGCGTCGTGCCAAATACGAGGCGCGCTGGAGCCGCGGCGGGCTTACCTTCATGTCGGTCTACAACAACCTCGCACTTGACAAGGCCGCCAACGACACCGCCGCGAATTTCGTCCGCGAAAAGATCGCCGAGATCGTCAAGGACCCGGAGACCGCAAAACTGTTGCAGCCGAACAACCATCCGATCGGTTCAAAACGCATCTGCATCGACACCGACTATTTCGCGACCTTCAACCGTCCGAACGTGACGCTGGTTGACATCAGGTCCAATCCGATCGAGGAGATCACCGATAACGCGGTGCGTGTCGGTGCAAAGGACTACGAGGTCGACGCGCTAGTGCTGGCGACCGGCTTCGACGCCATGACAGGATCAGTGGCGAAGATCGATATAAACGGCCGCAACGGCCAGACGTTGAATCAGAAATGGGCGGCGGGTCCGCGCACCTATCTCGGCCTGATGAGCGCTGGCTTTCCCAATCTCTTCGTCATCACAGGCCCCGGCAGTCCCTCAGTGCTGTCGAACATGATCGTCTCGATCGAACAGCATGTCGACTGGATCGCCGACTGCATGGCCTATATGCGCGATCACGGCCTCGATACCATGGAAGCGGATAGCCATGCCGAATACAAATGGGTCGCCCATGTCAACGAGGTCGCCTACACCACGCTCTACCCGCAGGCCAATTCCTGGTACATGGGCGCCAACGTCCCCGGCAAGCCGCGTATCTTCATGCCCTATATCGGCGGCGTCGGCCCCTACCGGCAGATCTGCAACGATGTTGCGGCCAAGGGCTACGAGGGGTTTGTGATGACCGGCGCAGAGCAGCCGCGAAAAGGTGGCGGTATCGTAAGCGGCTGCCGTAGGGTGGGCAAAGGCGCGCAAGCGCCGTGCCCACCGTCCCTCCGGTTCGATAGCACCGATGGTGGGCACGCTTCGCTTGCCCACCCTACATGTCTGCCCGCAGCCGCCGCGTCAAAACCTCAACAAACCGGTCGACATCGGCCTCGTCATTATAGACGTGGGGCGAGATGCGCATGCGCCCGAGGCGCTGTGCGACATAGACGCCTTCGCTAGCCAATCCTTCGACGAGGCCGGCCGGCATTCCGCCCTTGAACGCGAGGCTCAATATATGTGGCGCCCGCAGATGAGGTTGGGGAACGTGGACGCCGATGCCGTGCACGCCCTCGGCGATCCGATCCGTCAGCATCGTGAGACGTTGCACGATCGCCGGCGCGCCCCAATCAGCCATCATCTCCATGCCGATCGAAGCCATCTCCATCGAGATGAAATGATCGCGCTCGCCCATATCGAAGCGCCGCGCATCGCCAACGTAACTGACATCTGTGAAATAGACCGCGTTCTCGGCGCGCACGTTGCGGCGGCCGGACGCGGTCTGCTCGAGCGGGATGCCGCCTTGATGGCGTTTAGCAACATAGAGAAAGGCGCGGCCGTAAGGGCCGAGCAGCCATTTGTAGGTCGGGAAGATCACAAAATCCGGGTCGAGACGCTTCACGTCCGTCGATAGTACGCCAGTGCTGTGCGTCGCGTCGACAAGGAAGGCCGCGCCCTGCTGCTGGAGTGCCGCGCCGACCTTGTCGACATCGATCAACCCGCCGTCCGACCAGTGCACCGATGAGATCGAGGCCAGGCTCACGGGCGGTGCGCCGGATCGTTCGATCGCGGCAAGCACCGCCGACGTCCAGTCGCCATCGCCAGGCTGCCGAACCGTCTCGACGGTGAACCCTTCCGTTTCAGCCCGCGTGTGCCATTCGAGCACCGGCGAGGAATGATCGTCCTCCAGCACGATCACGCGCGTGCCATGGGCGATCGGCAGTATCTTCGCGGCGGTCGCAACGCCGTAGCTGATCGAGGGAATCAGCGCGATATCGGAGGCCTCGGCATTGATCAGCCGGGCGGCAGCAAGGCGCGCGCGTTCGTACTGTTGGTTGGCGAAGGAGGCTTTGAGCGTCCACGGCGTGCCCTTACGGAGAACCGCGGCACGGCCGGCCTCCAGCGTTCGAAGCGGCAGCGGGCTGTAGGAGGCGGCATTCAGGTAGCAAATCTGGCGCGGTATCTCGAACAAGGCGCGCTGTGATGGGAGCATTTGGATGGTCTCTTTGGTGACGGCACATCCATTATGGCTGATCTCGACTACGTCAGCCACAGCAGCATTGCTCCGAGTACGCCCGCCTCGTGCAATCAGGGCAGGCGTGGCATGACGCATTCCTCCTCTGACTTTTGTGCGCTTTTTGTTTAGTTGCAGTGCTGATACGAAACCTTACATGGATTGCGCCGGCCGCCGCGCGACAGATCACGCAATCGCGAGACGGCTCGAAGGAGCCTGGAGCCAACCCGAATGACTGACGCCCCCCTCAACGAACCCGCGGGATACACTCCGCCAAAAGTCTGGACTTGGAACAAGGCGAGCGGCGGCCAGTTCGCCGCCATCAACCGCCCGATTGCAGGCCCCACGCATGAGGCCGAGTTGCCGGTCGGCCGTCATCCGTTTCAGCTCTATTCGCTGGCGACGCCGAACGGCGTCAAGGTCACCGTGATGTTCGAGGAGCTGCTGGCCGCCGGCCACAGCGGCGCGGAATACGACGCCTGGCTGATCAAGATCGACGGCAACCAGTTCGGCAGCGGCTTTGTCTCTGTCAATCCGAACTCGAAAATTCCCGCGCTGATGGACCGCAGCGGGACTGAGCCGATCCGGGTGTTCGAGTCCGGCGCGATCCTGATGCATCTCGCGGAAAAGTTCGGGGCGTTCCTGCCGGCCGGTGGTGCGGCGCGGGCCGAATGCCTGTCATGGCTGTTCTGGCAGATGGGCAGTGCGCCGTTTCTCGGCGGCGGCTTCGGCCATTTCTACGCCTATGCGCCGACCAAGATCGAATACGCCATCGACCGCTACGCCATGGAGGTGAAGCGTCAGCTCGACGTGCTCGACCGGCGTCTTGCCGACAACGAATATCTTGCAGGCAGCGAGTACACGATCGCCGACATGGCCACCTGGCCGTGGTACGGCGCGCTGGCAAAGGGCCTGGTCTACGGCGCCGGCGAATTCCTGTCGGTGCACGAATACAAGAACGTGCAGCGCTGGACCGATGCGATCGCCAAACGCCCGGCGGTGAAACGCGGCCGCATGGTCAACCGGATCTCGGGCGATCCGGCGAGCCAGTTGCATGAGCGGCACGACGCCTCTGATTTTGACACGAAGACGCAGGACAAGATCGGCGAGCCCGCGAAGGGGTGATGGCGGAGTGGGTGACGGGACTCACTGCAAGTCGAATTCGCGGAGACACCCCCACCCCAACCCTCCCCCGCAAGCGGGAGAGGGGGCGCACTGGCGGTTGCGAGCGACTGGAGATCATCACGCCCACGTCTGTTGGCCACATCTGTCTTGTCGACTAAGCTATTCACCACACGGCGCGCTCTTCTCCCTCTCCCGCTTGCGGGGGAGGGCTGGGTTGGGGCGCCCCACGGGGACTCTAACCATAAGCCCGTCAATCCCGCGCCGCGTAGAACGAACGGGCAAAAGGGAAAACACCATGAGCTTTTTCGAAAAGGGCGCCGTCCGCATCCACTATGAAGAAGCCGGCTCCGGCTTCCCGCTGCTTCTGATCGCCGGCGGCGGATTGAACTCGAACATCTCGGGGATCACCGGCGACTATCCGCCCTTCAACGCCATCAAGGAGTTCGGCAACGAGTACCGCTGCATCGCCTACGACCTGCGCAACGCCCCGCCCGGCCAGTCGTCCGGCCCGCTCGAAATCGATCGCCCCTGGGATTCCCACACCGACGACCAGCTCGCGCTGATGGACCACCTCGGCTTCGAAAAATTCATGGTGCTGGGCTTCTGCATCGGCGGGCCCCTGATTTGGAATCTGATCAAGCGCGCGCCGGATCGCGTTGTCGCTGCCGTACTGGCGATGCCGTCAGGCTCGCGTCCCGAGATGCGTGATCTGTTCTACGACAACAATATGAAGGGTTGGGCGCCGGAACTGACGAAACGCCGGCCCGACATCACGATGGAGCAGGCCCAGAAATTCCTGACGCGGATGTACCGCACTGATCCGGATTTCGTCTTCACCGTACCGCGCGATTTCGTACGGCAATGCCAGACGCCGGTCTTGATCCTGCCCGACGATATCCCCGCGCATCCCTACGCAGTCGCGATGGAGAGCGCAATGCTGGCGCCGAACGCGGAAGTCAGCCTGTTTCCGTGGAAGGAGCCGAAGGAGAGGGTGCCGTTCGCGGTGCGCCAGATCCGGTCTTTCTTGCGCGCGCATAGGCCAACGCCCGCGAATTTGTAGTTTCGTAGGATGGGTGGAGCCAACGGGTCGCGCGAACGCGCGCCCGATGACAGGCTCCGCGATACCCATCAATACCGTTCGTGATGCGATGGGTATCGCTTCGCTCCACCCATCCTACGTCTAAACGGCCGTCTTCGCCCCCTCGGCCGGCGGAAACACCACGCGGTCGTCGGTCCGGCAATAGCGATCGGCGAACATGCGGCCGATCGGTTGATAGTGATCCATGTGCACGCGCATCGCGGCATGGTCCCACAATTCGTCGCGGATGTGGAAGTGGATGCCTTCGCCCATCACCAGGAGGCGGTCGCCGTTGACGTCGATCTCCTTCCAGGTTTTGCACTCCATCGAAAACGCCGCGTCCGCCAGCCGCGGCACGGCGATTTTCGTCGAGGGCGCCAACTTGAGATTGAGGTAATCCGGCTCGCCGATATCGGGCGGGAAATCGCCGCTGCTCTCGTGCATCGCGCGCGCCAGCGGCTCGTCGGTCATGTTGACCACGAACTCGCCGGTACGGCGGATGTTGATCACGGTATCCTTGATCCGGCCGTCGGGTCGCAGATTCGCAGCGAACATGCAGAGCGGCGGATCCTCGCAGAACACGTTGAAGAAACTGAACGGCGCGGCGTTGACCACGCCGTTGGGGCCGATCGACGTCACCCACGCGATCGGCCGCGGCAGCACGAAGGATGTGAGCACCTTGTAGCGCTCGCGGGGTTTGAGGTCGCTGGGGTCGTATTGCATGCAAGGGGGCTCCGCATAGGGTGGGCAAAGCACAGCGTGCCCACCATTCAGCGCGGGTACAAGTGGTGGTGAGGCATGGCGCTTGCGCGCCTTTGCCTACCCTGCGACTGCTTCGGCGGAGGTTCTTGCCTCGCCCCGCTTGCGGGGAGAGGTCGACGCGCTCGGCAGCGCTCTTGCGCGCCTGAGCGCGGCGGGTGAGGGGGACTCTCCGCGAACTCGCTGCCTGCTGTATTTGCGGAAGCAGCCCCTCACCCCGACCCTCTAAGAGCAAGCTTCGCTTGTCTCGACCCCGTGAAGACGGGGAGAGGGGGAATAGGCTACGGCATGCTCAGTTCGTGCCTTCCGACCACCATCCAGTGCACCTCGTCCGGACCGTCGGCGAAGCGCAGGTGCCGAACATCCTGATACATCTCACCGAGCGGGCTCCATTGCGAGATGCCGGTGGCGCCGTGCATCTGGATCGCCTGGTCGATGATCCTGCAGGTGCGCTCCGGCACCATGGCCTTCACCATGCTCACCCATATCCGCGCTTCCTTGTTGCCGAGCACGTCCATTGCCTTTGCGGCCTTGAGCACCATCAGCCGCATCGCCTCGATTTCGCAGCGCGCCTGCGCGATGATCTGCAGATTGCCGCCGAGATGGGCGATCTTCTTGCCGAAGGCTTCGCGGGTGAGCCCGCGCGACACCATCAGGTCGAGCGCTTTCTCCGCCTTGCCGATGGTGCGCATGCAGTGATGGATGCGGCCGGGCCCGAGGCGGACCTGCGAGATTTCGAAGCCGCGGCCTTCGCCGAGCAGGATATTCTCCTTCGGCACCCGGCAATTGTTGAAGCGCAAATGCATGTGGCCGCGCGGCGCGTGGTCGTGGCCGAACACATGCATCGGGCCCAGAATCTCCACGCCGGGCGTGTCTGTTGGCACCAGGATCTGCGACTGCTGCTTGCTCGGCGGCGCGTCGGGATTGGTCTTCACCATCACGATCATGATCTTGCAGCGCGGATCGCCGGCGCCGGAGATGTAATATTTTTCGCCGTTGATTACCCATTCGTCGCCGACGAGTTTTGCCGTGGTGGAAATGTTCTTGGCGTCGGATGAGGCGACATTCGGCTCGGTCATCGCATAGGCCGAGCGGATTTCGCCTGCCAGCAGCGGCTTCAGCCACTTCTCCTTCTGCTCCTTGGTGCCGACACGCTCCAGCACTTCCATGTTGCCGGTATCCGGCGCCGAGCAGTTCATGGTCTCGGATGCCAGCGGATTCTTCGCAAGCTCGACCGCGATATAGGCGTAGTCCAAATTCTTCAGGCCCTGGCCGGTCTCGTCGTCAGGCAGGAAGAAATTCCACAGGCCTTCTTCTTTTGCCTTGTCCTTGGCCTTCTGCAGCACCGCGAGCTGTTCCGGCGTAAAACTCCAGCGGTCCTTCTTGCCTTCGCCAAGCCGCATGAACTCGACCGACATCGGGTCGACCGTCTCGCGAATGAATTTCTTGACGTGCTCGTAGAGCGGACGGACCTCGTCCGACATGCGCAAATCGTTGAGTTCTTCGCCCGGATTGAGGTTGTAGGTCGTCGTTCGCGGGATGTAGGCGTGTTTCATGGATTATTTCCTCCCATTTGCGCAGATTGTCGCTGCGGGGCGCGCACTCGGCTCGTTGGCCGGCAATGTAGACGTGGGGAAGGGGCTTGTACAAGCGCGGGCGAGGCGCCGCGATTTTCCGCCTTATGGCAAGTGTGCAGCATGGTTCGTCATGCCCGGGCTTGTCCCGGGCATCCACGTCTTTCTTCCTCTTGCAACGAAGACGTGGATGGCCGGGACAAGCCCGGCCATGACGAAAGAACCAAAACTACGCTGGCATCCTGTGCATCGCGCAGATCTTGTTGCCGTCGAGATCGCGCAAGTAAGCGAGATAGAGTTTGCCCGCGCTGCCTTCGCGAATGCCCGGCGGATTTTCGCACGTGGTGCCGCCGTTGGCGATGCCGGCGGCGTGCCACGCGTCGGCCTGCTCGGGCGAGTCTGCCGCAAAACCGATGGTGCCGCCGTTCGCGGGCGTCGCGGGCTGGCCGTTGATCGGCTTCGTCACCCCGAACACGCCGGTCTTGGTGAAGTAGAAAATGCGGTGACCGTCGACCTTGGCCGGCCGGACGCCGAGCGTGCCGAGCAGCGCGTCGTAGAACGCCTTGGCCTTTTCGAGGTCGTTGGTGCCGATCATCACGTGCGAAAACATTTCCTCAATTCCTCCCAGTTTCGCGTGGCGGAACAACCCCGCGCGGTGCTCGTTACCGTGCAATGTAGACTCCGCCATTGGCGTTGCACAAGCTGGCGAGCGGGCTGGCGGGAGCTCCGGGAAGCACCCCGGGGCCGCCAGATTACGTTTCGGTAATCCCGCCCGGAAGACTGGTTTCCACGCCCGAGCGCGGCGCCTCGACGCACCGCGGGCATCTTGCAGCGCCGCCGGAGGAGTTCCTACCTTTGGAATGCCAGCCAGGGCGCATCCGCCGCAGGCGGCAAGGAGACGACAATGAGCTATCTGAAGACTGCCATTCTGTTGGCCGGTCTCACCGGCCTCTTCATGGGCGTCGGCTATCTGATCGGCGGTGCCACCGGTGCCGTGATCGCGCTCGTGATCGCCGCCGCGACCAACCTGTTTGCCTACTGGAATTCGGATCGCATGGTGCTGTCGATGTACGGCGCCCATGAGGTCGACCAGAGCACCGCGCCCGATCTCTTCAATCTGGTCGCCGAGCTGGCCGGCCGCGCCGGTCTGCCGATGCCGCGCGTGTTCGTGATGGACGAAGCGCAGCCCAACGCGTTCGCCACCGGCCGCAATCCGCAGAACGCGGCGGTCGCCGTGACGACGGGCCTCATGCAGTCGCTCAGCCGCGAGGAGCTCGCCGGCGTGATCGCGCATGAGCTCGCGCACATCAGGAACCACGACACGCTGCTGATGACCATCACCGCGACGATCGCCGGCGCGATCTCGATGCTGGCGCAGTTCGGCATGTTCTTTGGCGGCAACCGCGACCAAGGCCCGGGTATCATCGGCTCGATCGCCATGATGATCCTGGCGCCGCTCGGCGCCATGCTGGTGCAGATGGCGATCAGCCGCACCCGCGAATACGCCGCCGACGATCTCGGCGCGCGCATCTGCGGTCAGCCGACATGGCTGGCGTCGGCGCTCGCCAAAATCGCCAACGCCGCACATGTGGTCCCGAATCCGGAAGCCGAGCGCAATCCGGCGACGGCGCACATGTTCATCATCAACCCGCTGTCGGGCCAGGGCATGGACAATTTGTTCACGACGCACCCGTCCACGGAGAACCGCATCGCCGCGTTGCAGCAGCTTGCGGCGGAGATGGGCGCGCATGGCGGAACGCTTTCCGCGAGCACCCGCGGCAACTATCCCCGCCGCAGCCCGTGGGGCCGCCCCTCGGCCTCGCGCGGACCGTGGGGATAGACTATCGGAAAGTCGCGTAGGGTGGGCAAAGGCGCATTCGCGCCGTGCCCACCATCTTCTCTCACCGATCGTACTTGCAAAATGGTGGGCACGCGGAGCCTGTCATCGGGCACGCATTCGCACGACCCGGTGGCTTTGCCCACCCTACAGCTCTTCCGTCGTCCCTGCGAACGCAGGGACCCATAGCCACCGGCCCAAGTTGTTTTGTGAGGTCGTCGTTATCTTGTCTTTTCCAACAAGAGCTGCCGCGGCGTATGGGTCCCTGCGTTCGCAGGGACGACGATGGAGATCGCCTACGTCAAACGACATCAAAACGCCGTATACCCGCCATCGATCACGAAACAATCCGCCGTATGATACGACGACGCCTGGCTCATGATGTACACCGCGATGCCGCCGAAATCGCTCGGCTCGCCGAAGCGGCGCGCCGGGATGCGTGGCATCACGTTGGCGACGAACTTGTCGTTCGCCATGATGCCGGCGGTCATGTCGCTCTTGATCCAGCCGGGCAGGATCGCGTTCGCGGTGACACCGTGGCGCGCGAGTTCGACCGCAAGCGCGCGGCATAGCGCGTTCAGCGCTGCTTTGGTGCCGGCGTAGTGCTCGTTGCGGGCGGTGCCGAACAGCGATGCCAGGCTGGAGGTTGCGACCAGACG
This sequence comes from Bradyrhizobium sp. CSA112, assembly GCF_029051645.1. Classification (GTDB taxonomy): domain Bacteria; phylum Pseudomonadota; class Alphaproteobacteria; order Rhizobiales; family Xanthobacteraceae; genus Bradyrhizobium. The sequence continues at coordinate 85,003 of NZ_JAACFS010000009.1, read as the reverse complement.
GCCGAACTTGTCGCCGACCTCGGCGCGCTCGGTCATGTGGCGGGCGGCGACCTGAAACACGTGGAAGACGCCGTCGAGATTGGTCGCGAACATCCGTCGCCATTCCTCCTCGGTGCGGTCGATGAAGGCCCGCCGTCCGCCGCCGCCGATGCCGGCATTGGCAAAGCAGCCGTCGACGCGGCCGAACGTGTCGAGGGTCGCCTGCATTGCGGCCTTCACCGAAGCAGGATCGGAGACGTCGCAGATTTGGGTGTCGACCTTGCCCGGGCCCGCCGACATCGTTGCCGCTGCGCTTTTGTTCTTCTCGCCATTGCGGCCCCAGATCGAGACGTTGCAGCCTTGCGCGTTCAGCGCCTGCGCGATGCCAAGGCCGATGCCGCCATTGCCGCCGGTGATGACCGCCGTGCGGCCCGTCAGGTCAAAGATGCTCATTGGATGTTTCCATTTGATGTCGTGCGCGCTAAGCCGTGCGCCCGGTGGCGGGCAGATGTTCTCGCGCAAGCATGGACAACCGCGCCCGGAAAATCAAATATGGGTTGAGACATCGTCCGATCTTCCGCGCAGCGAAATAGCGCGTAAACGCAAGTCATGAGGAAACAATGCAATTCAAGCACGTCACGCTCGATTTCGACGGCGCAGTCGCCATTCTCCGGCTCGACCACCAGGAGGTCATGAACGCGGTCTCGATGGACATGCTGGGCGGTCTCGGCGAGGCGCTCGACGCGGTCGACGACAAGCGGGATGAGGTGCGCTGCCTCGTGCTCACCGGCGCCGGGCGCGCCTTCTGCACCGGCGCCAATCTGCAGGGGCGCAACAACCAGAAGCCCGGCAAGAGCAATGCCGGGCAATCGCTGGAGATCGGCTTTCATCCGTTCCTGCGGCGGCTGCGCAGGCTGCATTGCCCGATCGTGACAGCGGTCAACGGTCCGGCCGCCGGCGCGGGGATGAGCTTTGCATTGATGGGTGACATGATCCTGTGCGCGCGCTCGTCCTATTTCCTGCAGGCGTTCCGCCGCATCGGCCTGGTGCCGGATTGCGGCTCGACCTGGCTGCTGCCGCGGATGATCGGCAAGGCACGCTCGGTCGAACTGTCCTTGATGGGCGAGCGGCTGCCGGCGGAGAAGGCGCTGGAGTGGGGCCTCGTTAACCGCGTCTATGACGATGCGGTGCTGATGGAAGAGGCGATGAAGCTCGCGCATGACCTCGCCAACGGGCCGACGATCGCGCTGTCGCTGATCCGAAAGCTCTATTGGGATAGCCCGGAAAATTCCTTTGAGGAACAGCTCAACCTCGAATTCGAATCGCAGCGCATCGCGGGCGCGGCCGAAGACTTCAAGGAAGGCGTCACCGCATTCCTTGAGAAGCGCCCCGCCAAGTTCAAAGGCAAATGATCGAGGACCAACTCGAACGTTGCATTGCCTCCTGGTATCCGGGAGCGAGCGGCGTCACCGGCGCCGCAAAACTTTCCGGCGGCGCCAGCCAGGAGACCTGGACGTTCGACATCATCCACCCGGGCGGCAATGTCGGCGCGATCCTGCGCCGCGCGCCGCCGGGCTATGGCGCGTCGCCGGGGCGGGCCGCCGGGCTCGATGCCGAGGCGACGTTGATGCAGCTCGCGCATGACGCCGGCCTGCCGTCGCCGCGGGTGATGCATGTGCTGAAGCCGGAGGACGAACTCGGCACCGGCTTCATCATGCAGAGGATCGAGGGCGAGACCATTGCGCGCAAAATTTTGCGCGACGAGCAGTTTGCCAAGGCACGGCCGATCCTGGCGCGGCAGCTTGGCCGCGTGATCGCCGGCATTCACGGTCTGCCGGCTGGAAGGTCACTAAGGCTGCGCGAGATGACCGCGACGAAGGAAATCGCCGACCTAGAGCGGGAATACCGCAGTTTCAATTGGCCGCGTCCGGTGTTCGAGCTGGCGCTGCGCTGGCTGCGCGAGCGCGATCCCGGACCGTCGAAGGAGGTGACGCTGGTGCATGGCGATTTCCGCCACGGCAACCTCATCATCGGCCCCGATGGCGTGCGCGCGGTGCTGGACTGGGAGCTCGCGCATTTCGGTGATCCCATGGAGGATCTCGGCTGGATCTGCGTCAACTCCTGGCGCTTTGGCGAGATCGACAAGCCGGTCGGCGGCTTCGGTTCGCGCGAAGAGTTGTTCGCGGGATACGAGGAAGCGGGTCGCAAGGTCGATCCTGATCGCGTGATGTTTTGGGAAGTGATGGGCACGCTGCGCTGGGGCATCATGTGCTGCGGCATGATGCAGCGCTTTCGCACCGGCCCGGATCATTCGATGGAACGCGCCATGATTGGCCGCCGCTCGTCGGAGACGGAGATCGATTTGCTGAGACTACTCGTTCCGCGGGGAAAATAACATGCAGGACGAACCGACACCCACCGAACTGATCAAGGCGGTCGCGGACTTCCTCCGCAACGAGATCGCGCCGGAGATCAAGGGCCACAACGCCTTCAAGCTCCGCGTTGGCATCAACGCGCTGGATCTGGTCACACGACAATTGACGTTGGAGCAGGGGGGTGATGCCGCAGAGCACGCGCGGCTGAGGCAGGTGCTTGGCATGGACGGGGCGTTGATCGAACTCAATCGCGCGTTGTCGGACAAGATTGCCAAAGGCGAGGTCGATCTGCAGACGCCTGGGCTGTCCGAACATCTCTGGCAAACCACGATGGACAAGCTCGCCGTCGATCAACCGAATTACGCGTCATACAAGCGGGAGTTGGGAAATAAGTAGCTCGGATGTCACCCCGTCGTCATGCCCGGGCTTGTCCCGGGCATCCACGTCTTTGTCTGCGAGAAGCAAGACGTGGATGGCCGGGTCAAGCCCGGCCATGACGGAGAGAGAGGCCGTTACGCGCAAAGAAGCCTCACCGCCCCAGCCACTTCGGCGGCCGCTTCTCGGCAAACGCCTTCGGCCCCTCGATGTAGTCCTGCGAGGCCGCCATCGCCTTCACCGCGGGATATTCCCGCTGCTCGGCGATCGCCTGTTCCAGCGAGACTTCAAGCCCTCGCTGAATCGCCTGCTTGGAAGCACGGATCGACATCGGCGAATTCTTGCAGATCGTCTCTGCCCAGCGCTCGGCGACCGCAAGCGCTTCACCGGCGGGAACCACCTCGTTGACGAAGCCCAGTTCAAGCCCCTCCTTGGCCGAGACGTGGCGCGCGGTGAGGATCATGCCCATGGCGCGCTTCAGCCCGATCTGCCGCGGCAGCCGGTGCACGCCGCCGGCAAGCGCTGCGAGGCCGACGCGCGGCTCGGGCAGCGCGAACGTCGCGTTCTCCGACGCAATGATGAGGTCGCAGGCCAGGGCGATTTCAAAACCGCCGCCCATCGCGACGCCATTCACCGCGGCAATGATCGGCTTGTCGCAGTCGAACCGCGAGGTGAGGCCGGCGAAGCCGCCCTTGTCCCAGCCGCGCTTGCCGCCCGCGGCCTGCCATTTCAGGTCATTGCCGGCGCAGAACGCCTTGTCGCCGGCGCCGGTGACGATTGCGACCCATTGCTCGGGATCGGCCGAGAAATCGTCGAACACCTTGTTGAGCTCGAAATGCGCGTCGATATGCAACGCATTGTACACTTCGGGCCGCGACAGCGTGATGATCGTGATCGGTCCCTTGCGCGTTACCTTGGAGAATTTCAGGTCCATGTTTGCTCCCGTTTGGATTTTCTGCGGCGAAGAATATTGGCCGCGATCATAGCGCCAGCGCGGCGTCCGATACCATCCAATTACGCAACGCCCCCGCGCGTGCCAAGGTCCATTCCGTTGCTTGACTTGGGCGTGGTCTTCTCAGCTAAATCCATCCGAGCAGGAGCGCTCGCGCAGCGCCTAAACGCAAATCAAAACAAACGATAATTCCGGGAGCGACCACCTTGGATTTCAACCTGCCTGCCGACCTCACAGCCTATCTCGACGAGCTCGACCGCTTCATCGCGCGCGAGATCAAGCCGCTGGAGGAGGCCGACGATAACATCCGCTTCTTCGATCATCGCCGCGAATGGGCGCGCACCGATTTCGAAAACGGCGGCCTGCCTCGGCATGAATGGGAAGCGCTGCTGCGCAAGGCGAAGAACCTCGCCGACGCCGCCGGCCATCTGCGCTTTGCGATTCCGAAGCGCTATGGCGGCAAGGACGGTTCAAACCTCTGGATGGCCGTGATCCGCGAGCATTTTGCCTCGAAGGGGCTTGGCCTGCATAACGACCTGCAGAACGAGCACTCGATCGTCGGCAATCTGCCCATCGTCACCATGCTCGACCGCTACGGCACTGACGATCAGAAGGCGATGATTGACGGCTCGATCACCGGCAAGTTTCGCATCACCTTCGGCCTCACCGAGCCGGACCATGGTTCCGATGCGACGCATATGGAAACCAAAGCCATCCAGGTGACCCGCGACAACGTCAAGGGCTGGATCATCAACGGCCAGAAGATGTGGACGACCGGCATGCATGTCGCGACTCACTGCGCGCTGTTTGCGCGCACGTCCGGCAATGACGGCGATGCGCGCGGCATCACGTGCTTCCTGGTGCCGGCCAGGAGCGAAGGCGTGAAGGTCGAGGAGTACATGTGGACCTTCAACATGCCGACCGACCATCCGCGCGTCAGCTTTACCGATGTGTTCGTGCCCGAGGATGCCCTGTTCGGCGAGATCGGCCGTGGCCTGTCGCTGGCGCAGTGTTTTGTGCATGAGAACCGGATCCGGCAGGCCGCAAGCTCGCTGGGGGCGGCCGTCTACTGCATTAACGAAAGCGTGAAATACGCCCGCGAGCGAAAGCCGTTCGGCAAGGCGCTGGCGGAGAACCAGGCGATCCAATGGCCCTTGGTGGAACTGGCGACGCAGGCGGAGATGTTGCGGCTATTGATCCGCAAGACCGCGTGGGAGATGGACCAGCTCACCCAGGCCCAGGTTGAGCACACGCTGTCCGACCGGGTCTCGATGTGTAACTATTGGGCAAACCGGCTGTGTTGCGAGGCCGCCGACCGCGCCATGCAGGTGCATGGCGGCATGGGCTATTCGCGGCACAAGCCGTTCGAGCACATCTACCGTCATCACCGTCGCTACCGTATCACCGAAGGCAGCGAGGAAATCCAGATGCGGAAGGTGGCGGGATTCTTGTTCGGTTACATGGGGCCCGGCAAGCACTGAGCATGATCCCCGACCCGAAGGGCCGCGTCAGCGCAAAGTGGGTTTTCGGCCAAGGATCATACTCAAACAGAAAGAGGAGAGCGAGAGATGGAAGGTGGATGCACGTGCAAAAATATCCGCTATCGCCTCAACGGCAGGCCGATGATCGTGCACGCCTGCCACTGCACCTGGTGCCAGCGCGAGACCGGCACCGTGCATGCCCTCAACGCGCTCTATGAGGCGGAACTGGTCGAGCATATCGCCGCCGAGCCCGAGATCATTGATACGCCGTCGGCCAGCGGCAAGGGCCAGCGCATCGCACGCTGCCCGGTCTGCAAGGTCGCCGTCTGGAGCAACTATCCGGGCTCCGGGCCCGCCGTGCGCTTCGTTCGTGTCGGCACCATGGACGATCCGACCCAGTGCCCGCCTGACGTCCACATCTTCACGTCGACCAAGCAGCCTTGGGTGACGCTGCCGCCGGGCGCAAAAGCGTTCGCCGAATTCTACAATCCCGCGGAGGTCTGGTCGGATGAGGCGAAGGCGCGCCACCGCGCGGTGCGTGAACGGATGAAGAAGTGACGGGTGCTACGCCTTGACGTGCTGTCGTCCCCGCGAATGCGGGGACCCATAACCACAAATCTCGATTGTTGAAAAACGCTGGAGCTCCAGCCAAGCATAAGCACTGGCATCAGTGGTTATGGGTCCCTGCGTTCGCAGGGACGACATCGTTGATAGATCACAGATCAATTCACCTGCCGATCCTTCCCCGCCCAGTACGGCTCGCGCAAATTCCGCCGCAAAATCTTCCCCGACGGATTGCGCGGCAGCGCTGCCATGAAGTCGACCGACTTCGGCGTCTTGAATCCCGCGATGCGTTCGCGGGTGAAATTGATGATGTCGCTGGCGGTCGCCTGCTTGCCCGGCTTCATCACCACGATCGCCTTCACCGCTTCGCCCCATTTGTCGTCGGGAACACCGATCACGGCGGCCTCGGCGACATCGGGATGGTCGCAGATCGCGCTTTCGACCTCGGCGGGATAGATGTTCTCGCCGCCGGAGATGATCATGTCCTTGATGCGGTCGTGGATGTAGAGATAGCCGTCCTCGTCCATGTAGCCGGCGTCACCGGTGCGCAGCCAGCCGTCGCTGCCGAGCGTCCTGGCGGTCGCCTCCGGCAGGTTCCAGTAGCCGGCCATGTTGGAGCCGGAACGGGTGGCGATCTCGCCGACCTGGCGCGGCGGCAGCCGCTTGCCGTCGGGGTCGACGATCGCAAGCTCGATACCGGGCAGCGCCTTGCCGGCGGAGCGCATGCGCTCCAGCCCCTCGACATGGTCTTCAGGCGGAAGGGCTGCGATGGTGCCTGTCGTCTCGGTCATGCCGTACAATTGCACGAAGCCGCATTTGAACACCTCGATACACTCCTTGAGCAGGGCAGCCGGAATCGGCGAGGCGCCGTAGAGCATGTATTTCAGGCGGGAGAAATCGACCTGCCGCGCCCGCGGCTGGCGCACCACGAATTGCATCGCGGCCGGCACCATGAACAGTTTGGTGATGCCGGACTGCTCGAAGAAATCCAGCACCTTGGTCGGATCGAACTCGCGCGCGATCACGCCCCTGGCGCCGTGATAGAGGCCCATCACACCCCAGCCGGAGCCGCCGATGTGAAAGATCGGCATCGCCACCAGGGAGACGTCATCGCTCGACCATTTGTTCCATTCGGGTTTCTCGGCCTCGCTGCCGGCGTTCACCAGATTGAGGAAGTTGGCATGCGACAGCATCGCGCCCTTGGGCTTGCCTGTCGTGCCCGACGTATAAAGCTGGATCGCGATGTCCTTGGGGCTGATTGGGACCTTCGGATCGCTCGCGTTGGCGGCATCGCGCCAAGCCATAAAATCCTGCCATTCCGGCGCGCCGCCTTCGGTCGTGATGACCGTCCGGACATCAGGCAGTTGCGGCTTGATGTTGCGGACCTGTGTGATGAACTCGGGGCCTACGAACAGCACCGGGGCCTTGCAATCGTCGACGATAAACGCGATCTCGGGGCCGGCCAGGCGCCAGTTGACCGGCGCCATCACCGCCTTGGCCTTCATCGCGCCCATCAAGAGCTCGAAATAGATGTCGCTGTTCTTGCCGAGGTAGGCGATCCGCTCGCTCGGCTTGACGCCGAGCGCCATCAGCGCGTTCGCGACGCGGTTGGTCTTGATGTCGAACTCGGAAAAACTGGTCTGGCGTCCCTCGAACTCATAGGCGATCGCCTCGCCGCGCGTTCTGGCGCGTTCGCGCACCATGTCGGCGAGGTTCGTCAGCTGCTCTGGCGCGGACATGTCTCTCCCGTAGCGTCTTGTTATCGTTGCGCGGAGTTTGGCGATATCGCGCGACAAAGACAATACGGTACGTCGTCCCTGCGAACGCAGGGACCCATGCGCCGCGGCTTATCGGCAAAGACGATACGGTCAGTTTTCCTTCGCAAAACGAATGCCGGTGGTTATGGGTCCCTGCTTTCGCAGGGACGACAACCTAACCCCGCGCGGCGCGGTCCTTCTCATTCTGCGCCTTGATCGACTCGCGCGCGTTGTTCCAGTCGTCGTCGCTCCAGTCGCGCAGCTGGTAGAAATTGCCGCCCATCGCGAGCGCCTGCGCGCCGTCCATGGCGATGGTCTCGCCGTTGATCCAGTCGCAGCCACCGGAGATCAGGAACACGGCGAGGTTCTGCAATTCCTCCATGGTGCCGACCCGGCCCATCGGGTTCTGCGCCCGCGTGCGCGCACCGGCCTCGTCGCCCGGCTTGATGCGCTTGCTCATGCCCTCGGTCGGGATTTCGCCCGGCGCAATCGTATTGAGGCGGATGCCGTGTTTGCCCCATTCGACCGCAAGCGACATGGTCATGGCGTGGATCGCCGATTTGCTCATCGCCGACGGCACCACATAGGGCGAGCCGTTGCGCACCCATGTCACCGTGATCGACACCACATTGCCGCGCTGCTTGGCGGCGATCCAGCGCCGTCCTACCGCGTGCGTGACGTAGAAGGTGCCATGCATCACGATGTTGGCGACGGCATCGAAGCCGCGCGGCGACAGCTCTTCCGAACGCGAGATGAAATTGCCGGCGGCGTTGTTGATGAGATCGGTGAGGGGACCTTCGGTCCAGATCTGCTCGATCATTTCGTCGACGGCCATCGCATTGCGGATGTCGACGCCGTGGCTGATCACACGTCCGCCGTGCAGGTCCATCAATTCGGTCGCGGTCTCGTCGCATACGATTTTGCGGCGGCCGCAGATGTGGACCTCGGCTCCCAGTTGAAGAAACCGTGCGGCCATGGACTTGCCGAGGCCGGTGCCGCCTCCGGTCACGAGAATGCGCCGCCCGACGAGAAGCTGATCGTTGAACATCGTTTCCACCCACGGGATTGTCTGTTAATTGGTCGATTGACTAAAACCGGACAACAGCCTTTCTGTAAAGCGTCAAGAAAGAAAGTGTGGAGGATTTATCATGGAGCAACGCGTCGCGATCTCGATTTCGGACGGCATTGCCGATGTCCGCTTGGTGCGGGCCGACAAGATGAACGCGCTCGATGCCGCGATGTTTGAGGCGCTGGTGGCCGCAACTGAACGGCTTGCTCATGAAAAAGGTGTCCGGGCGGTAGTATTGTCCGGGGAGGGGCGGGCGTTCTGTGCCGGTCTCGATATGGGACGCTTTGCGGCGATGAAGGAGAATGGCGGTAACGGGGTCGCCGGTGGCGAGAAGCGTGACCTCACTGCACGCACGCATGGTGTTGCGAACTTTCCGCAAGCTGCGGTTTGGGGCTGGCGCCAGCTTCCGGTGCCGGTGATTGCTGCAATCCAGGGCGTGGCGTTCGGCGGTGGCTTCCAGCTCGCGCTCGGCGCCGACATGCGCTTCCTGACGCCAGACGCGCGGATGTCGATCATGGAAATCAAATGGGGCCTGGTGCCCGACATGGCCGGCACGCCGATCCTCGCAAGCCTCGTCCGTGACGACATCTTGCGCGAACTCACCTACACCGGCCGCATCTTCTCGGCGCAGGAAGCCATGGGCTATGGTCTCGCGACGCGGATCTGCGACGACCCGCGTGCCGCGGCTTACGAGGTTGCGCGCGAAATCGCCGGCAAGAGCCCCGATGCGATCCGCGCCGCCAAACGCATGCTCAACAAACTGTCTGTCGATCCGGCTCCGGCGCTGCTGGCCGAATCCGTCGAGCAGCAGAAGCTGCTCGGCAGCCCCAACCAGACCGAGGCGGTACGCGCCAATATGGAAAAGCGGGCGCCGCGGTTTGTGGATGTGGGGTAGCCTCCGTCGTCATTCCGGGATGGTCCGAAGGACCAGACCCGGAATCTCGAGATTCCGGGTTCGATGCTTCGCATCGCCCCGGAATGACGGTCACAACCCGGCAACAGATCGGAAAAGAGACAATGCCCGCCTCCCAACTCTTCCTCGGCATCATCAGCGGCCCGCGCCGGCGCGACCATGCAGAAGTCGCCGATCGCGTCGACCGCATTGCCACCGGCCTGCAAAAGCTCGGCGTCAAGCAGGGCGACAGCGTCGCGATGCTGATGCGTAATGACATCGCCTTCATCGAGGCGGCTTATGCGGCCATGCGGCTCGGCGCCTACGGTGTGCCGGTGAATTGGCACTTCAAGCCGGAAGAAATCAATTATGTGCTGAAGGATTCCGGCACATCGGTGCTGATCGCGCATGCCGACATGCTGCATCAGTTGCGCGAAGCGATCCCGGGCGGCGTCACCGCACTCAGCGTGCCGACGCCGCCGGAAATCCTCAGCCATTACAAGATCAACCCCGATCATCTCGCGACGCCCGACTTTGCGATCGATTTCGAATCCTGGCTCGCGCAGCACCCGCGCTATGACGGGCCGGCAGTGCCGCAGCCGCAGAACATGATCTACACGTCGGGCACGACGGGGCACCCCAAAGGCGTACGGCGCTTTGCGCCGACGCCGGAGCAGAGCGCCAATGCCGAACGCATGCGCAGCCTGATCTACGGCCTCAAGCCGGGCGCCCGCGCGCTGCTTCCGGGACCGCTCTATCATTCCGCACCGAACTCGTTCGGCCTGCGTGCCGGCCGCCTCGGTGGTGCGCTCGTGATCATGCCGCGCTTCGACGCGGAAGAGTTTTTGCGCGTGATCGAGAGCGAAAAGATCGACACCATCTTCATGGTGCCGACCATGTTCATCCGCCTGATGAAGCTGCCGGAGGAGGTCCGCAAGAAGTACGACATGTCATCCCTGCGCCACGTCATCCATGCCGCTGCGCCTTGTCCGGCCGACGTCAAGCGCGCGATGATCGAATGGTGGGGGCCGATCATTTACGAATTCTATGGCTCGACCGAGTCAGGCGCCGTCACCTTTGCCACTTCCGAGGATGCGCTGAAGAAGCCCGGCACCGTCGGCAAGATTGCTCCGGGCGCGGAACTGCGCTTTATCGGCGACGACGGAAGGCTGTTGCCGCAGGGCGAGATCGGCGAAATCTATTCGCGTATCGCGGGTAATCCGGACTTCACCTACCACAACAAGCCGGAAAAGCGCGCCGAGATCGATCGCGAGGGGTTCATCACCTCGGGCGACGTCGGATACATCGATGCGGACGGCTATGTCTTCATCTGTGACCGCAAGCGCGACATGGTGATTTCAGGCGGCGTCAACATCTATCCGGCCGAGATCGAGGCCGCGCTGCATGCGATTCCAGGCGTGCATGACTGCGCCGTGTTCGGCATTCCCGATGCGGAATTTGGCGAGGCGCTGATGGCTGTGGTGGAGCCGCAGCCGGCGGTGACGCTCGATCTTGCGTCCATCCGCAGCCAGCTCAAGGTCTCGCTGGCCGACTACAAGGTGCCAAAACACATCGAGATCCAGTCCAACCTGCCGCGGGAAGACTCCGGCAAGATCTTCAAGCGCCGCCTGCGCGATCCCTATTGGGAGCGGGCGGGACGGAAGATTTAGCTTGCTGTCGTCCCTGCGAAAGCAGGGACCCATGGCCACAGGCCGTGGGGCTTACGAAAGGTCTCTCTCCCCAGCGTGTCACGAGAGAGGACACGGAGTATGGGTCCCCGCGTTCGCAGGGACGACGAAGAGAGGCCGCCTCCATCTTTATCTTGCACTGCGGCAGAAAACTTGCACACTCGGAATCGCCGGACAGTTTCTGAGGTAGCCAGCCCATGTCTTCCCAGATCGTGTCTTCCCAGACCATGCCGTCCCAGACCGACGTCCGGTCCAATCGCAGCGACGAAGCGCTGGCGTTGGAGGAAGATGCGCGGCTGCGGACCGATATCCGCCTGCTCGGGCGGATTCTCGGCGACACCGTGCGGGACCAGGAAGGCGCTGACGTCTTCGACCTGGTCGAACGTATCAGGCAGACCTCGATCAGGTTCCATCGCGACGAGGACAAGCTGGCGCGGCGGGAACTCGAGACCATACTCGACAGCATGTCGACCAGTGACACCCTGCGGATCGTCCGCGCCTTCAGCTATTTTTCGCATCTTGCCAACATCGCCGAGGACCAGAACAACATCCGCCAGATGCGCGGTCGAGGTCCCGGCGGGCCGCGGCCGAGCCTGCTGACGCAGACGTTGTCACATGCCAAGACGGCCGGCTTCAGTGCCGCTGATTTGCGGCGTTTTTTCAAGGGTGCGCTCGTCAGCCCGGTATTGACCGCGCACCCCACGGAGGTCCGCCGCAAGAGCACGATCGACCGCGAAATGGAGATCGCGGCGCTGCTCGACCGGCGCGAACGGGTGCAGCTCACCCCGGAAGAAGCCGAAGCCTGCGACGAGCAATTGCGCCGCGCCGTACTGACGCTGTGGCAGACCAATCTGTTGCGCCGGACCAAGCTGACCGTGCTCGACGAGGTCGCCAACGGACTCTCATTCTACGACTACACCTTCCTGCACGAGGTACCGCGGCTGCATTGCGCGCTGGAGGACCGGCTGAACCAGGAGGAGGGCGGTGCGCCGGGCGAGCTGGCCTCGTTCCTGACCATGGGAAGCTGGATCGGCGGCGATCGAGACGGCAATCCGTTCGTCACTGCCGACGTCATGCGCGGCACGCTGCGCCTGCAGTCGAGCCGGGTCATGAGTTTTTATCTCGAGGAGTTGCACGTCCTTGGCTCGGAACTGTCGCTGGCGGCGCACCTCGCCGACATTTCCGACGAGTTGCGCGCGCTGGCCGGACGCTCGCCCGACACCTCGCCGCATCGGAGCGGTGAACCCTATCGCCTGGCGGTGTCGGGCATCTATGCCCGGCTGACGGCGACGGCGGTGCGGCTGGAGGTCGAGACCACCCGCCGACCGGTCGGCGAGGCTGCGCCTTATGCAAGCGTGAAGGAATTCAAGGCCGATCTCGACGTGCTCGATCGTTCCCTGATTGCGAACAATTCCGGCGTGATCGCGCGCGGGCGCCTGCGGTTGCTCCGCCGGGCCGTGGACTGCTTCGGCTTCCATCTCGCCCGGCTCGACATGCGACAGAATTCGGCCGTGCATGAACGCACCGTGGCCGAATTGCTCGATGCCGCGACGCCCGGAATGTCCTATCTCGCGCTCGGCGAGGAAGCGCGCGTTGCGCTGCTGGCGAACGAGTTGCGCAATGCGCGGCCGCTTGCATCGCCGTTCGTCAAGTACAGCGAGGAAACGCTGGGTGAACTCGCGGTATTTCACGCCGCCGCCGAGGCGCACGCCAAATTCGGTGCCGATGTAATCCCCCAATGCATCATCTCCATGTGCAAGGGCATGTCTGACATGCTGGAGGTGGCGCTTTTGCTGAAGGAGGTAGGGCTCGTCAATCCCTCCGGCCGTAGTGCGATCAACATCGTGCCCTTGTTCGAGACGATCGGAGATTTGCAGGCGTCGTCCCGCATCATGGACCGGATGCTGGCGCTGCACGATTACCGCAAACTGGTCGACAGCCGCGGCGGCGTCCAGGAAGTAATGCTCGGTTATTCCGACAGCAACAAGGATGGCGGCTTTGTCACCTCGGGCTGGGAGCTCTACAAGGCCGAGATCGATCTGGTCGACGTGTTCGAGCGCCACGGCGTCCGGCTGCGACTGTTTCACGGGCGCGGCGGATCGGTCGGCCGCGGCGGCGGGCCGAGCTATGACGCCATCATCGCGCAGCCCGGGGGCGCCGTGAACGGCCAGATCCGCATCACCGAGCAGGGCGAAATCATCTCCAGCAAATACTCCAACCCCGAGGTCGGCCGCAGCAATCTGGAAATCCTCGCTGCCGCCACGCTGGAAGCGAGCCTGTTGCATCCGCGGCAAAGCGCGCCGCGCAAGGAATACCTGACTGCGATGGAGCAATTGTCCGCGCTGGCCTTCATGGCCTATCGCGGGTTGGTCTACGAGACCGAAGGCTTTGCCGATTATTTCTGGGGCTCCACCGTCATCACCGAAATCTCGACGCTCAACATCGGCAGCCGCCCGGCGTCGCGCAAGAAGACCCGCGAGATCGAGGACCTCCGCGCCATTCCCTGGGTGTTCAGTTGGGCGCAATGCCGGCTGATGCTGCCGGGCTGGTATGGTTTTGGTTCGGCGGTAGAGACCTGGATTGCGGAGCATCCGGAGCAGGGCATGCCGTTCCTGCAGGAACTCTACCGCGAATGGCCGTTCTTCCGCATGCTGCTGTCGAACATGGACATGGTACTGGCGAAGAGCTCGATCGCGATCGCCTCGCGCTATGCCGAGCTGGTGCCTGATGTCGCCTTGCGCGAGAGTATCTTTGGGCGCATCCGGCGCGAATGGCATTCCTCGATCGAGTCGCTGCTCGACATCATGGGGCATGAGCGGCTGTTGCAGGGAAACCCGCTGCTGGAACGCTCGATCCGCAACCGCTTCCCCTATCTCGACCCGCTCAACCACGTGCAGGTCGAACTGTTGAAGGAGCACCGCGCGCAGAACCCGGACGAGCAGGTGCTGCGCGGGATTCAGCTCACCATCAATGGCATTTCGGCGGGGCTACGGAATAGCGGGTGAGGGACGCTGCTCCCCCCACCGTCGTCCCGGCGAACGCCGGGACCCATACCGCGTGATCTCTCGATAAGCAGGGTGGGAGATGCCGTTCTCCTTCAACGACGCCCTGTGGTTATGGGCCCCCGCTTTCGCGGGGGCGACGAGTAAGGCCTATTTGCTGCCTCCCAGCTTCTCACGGCTTCATGGCGCCCTGCGCACTGGTGTAGACGGCATAGAGCGATGACGAGCCGCAGATATAAAGTCTGTTTCGCTGCTGACCGCCGAAGCACAAATTGGCGACGGTTTCCGGTATGTGGATCTTGCCGAGGAGATCGCCGTCAGGAGTGTAGCAGCGCACGCCGTCTTCGTTCGGATCGCCCCAACCCACGGAGCACCAAAGACGCCCGGCGGTGTCGCAGCGCAGCCCGTCGGTAATGCTGGGCTTGGGCATGTCCGCAAAGACCTTGCTGTTCGAAAGCTTTCCGGCCGCGAGATCGACGTCGAACACGCGGATATGCGACGGGTTATCCGGTCCGTCGGTGAAGCCGGTATCGCAGATATAGAGCTTCTTCTCGTCAGGCGAGAAGCAAAGGCCGTTCGGCTGCACGAAGTCATCGACCACCATCTTGATGTCGCCGGATTTCGGATCCACCCGGTAGACATTTTTCTTTTCCTGCTCGGGCTCGGCCTTGATGCCCTCGTAAAAGCCGCCGATGCCGTAGGCTGGGTCGCAGAACCAGATCGAACCGTCGGCCGCGACGACCGCGTCGTTCGGCGAGTTCAGTTTCTTGCCATTGTACTTGTCGGCGATGATCGTGATCGAGCCGTCGAGTTCGGTCCGGGTTACCCGGCGGCCGGAATGCTCGCAGGTGATCAGGCGTCCTTCGCGATCGATGGTGTTGCCGTTGGAGTTCATCGACGGCTGGCGGTAGACGCTGAGATGGCCGTCATCTTCCGAGAAGCGCATGATGCGGTTGTTGGGAATGTCGGAGAACAGCACGTAGCGTCCGGCTGCGAAATAGACCGGGCCTTCGGCCCAACGGAATCCGGTTGCGACGCGCTCGACCGCCATGGTGCCCGCGAAGGCCGGGAAACCGGTGGGCCCGAACGAGACCTTGGGCTTCTTCATCGACTCCAGGCGGGAATCCGGATAGCGGGCGCCGGGAAGCGGGCCGAGCGGCAGGGGCTGCGTTGCCGTGGTCGGCGCGCCGGTCTGGCCGAGCGGTGCCACGGAGGCCGCGGAAGCCGTCTTCATCGTCACGGCCGAGGCGGCAAGCGCCGCTGCGCCTGTCAATATCTTGCGGCGGTCGACACCGCCGCCTTGGTGCTGGGGATCGGAAAGGGTCAACGAGGTTGTCATGATTTCCTCCCATGTTTTTTGTTGGGAGGAAAACATCAGCCCGCATTCCGGCATAAAGCGGGCGGGCTGTGGTGGAAATAATTTATCTCATCGCTCCACGGATAGGCCGCGGCGTATGGGTCCCTGCATTCGCAGGGACGACCAAGAGCATTCTCAAATCGGATCCCAGGGGAAAATGTCCGCCGAGCGGTCGAGCTTGTAGAACGATCCCTTGAGCGCGGGCATGCCGTGCTCGGCGATGGTTTCCGGCGTCCAGCCTTCGCTCCGCTGCACCGAGCGCAGCGGACGATTCTGGCTGAACAGGAAGATCTCATTCATGCGCACGCCGAAAATCTGGCCGGTCACGTCCTTGGCGGCATCGCTGAGCAGATAAGCGCAGATCGGCGCGATCTTCTCCGGTCCCATCTGCTGGATTTTGGCCACGCGCGCCTTCTCGGCCTCGGTCTCGGTCGGGATGGTGCCGATCATGCGGGTCCAGGCGAAGGGCGAGACGCAGTTCGAGCGTACGTTGAAGCGGCCCATGTCGAGCGCGATCGATTTCGACAGGCCGACAATGCCGAGCTTGGCGGCGGCGTAGTTGGCCTGGCCGAAATTGCCGATCAGGCCGGAGGTCGAGGTGAAGTGCACGAAGGAGCCGCTCTCCTGCTCACGGAACAGCCGCGCCGCGGCGTGGGAGACGTAGAACGAACCCATCAGGTGCACCTTGATGACGGCCTCGAACGCTTCCACGCTCATTTTGTGGAAGATCATGTCGCGCAGGATGCCGGCGTTGTTGACGACGCCGTCGAGGCGGCCGAAATGGTCGGTCGCCGTCTTCACGATCTTGCTCGCGGGGATCGCTTCCGCCACCGACTCGAAGTTGGCGACCGCGGTGCCGCCGCGCTTCTTGATCTCCTCGACCACCTCCTCGGCGGGCGCAGCGCTCGAACCGGCGCCGTCCGCGGCAACGCCGGGATCGTTGACCACGACCTTGGCGCCTTCGGCGGCGCAGAGCAGCGCGATTTCACGCCCGATGCCGCGGCCTGCGCCGGTGACGATGATGACTTTGTCTTGCAGTGATTTTGCCATTGTGTTGCTCCGGTTGTGCCCGTCATTCCGGGATGGTGCGAAGCACCAGACCCGGGATCTCGAGATTCCGGGTTCGCGCTTCGCGCGCCCCGGAATGACAGGGTGTTACTTCTCGTTCGTAAAGATGATCGTGCCACTTGCGGCGAACATGCCGCCGACGCCGTGGCAGACCGAAATCTTCGCGTCCTTGACCTGCGCCGGCGCAATGCCGCGCATCTGCCGCACGCTCTCCTGCAGCGCGTACATGCCGTACATGCCGGAATGCATGTAGCTCAGGCCGCCGCCATTGGTGTTGAGCGGCAGCTTGCCGCCGGGGCGGGTGTTGCCGTCGGCGATGAACTTGCCGGTCTCCTCGTGCGGCATGAAGCCGAGATCGCCGAGCCCATAAAGCGGCAGATGCGCGAAGGCGTCGTAGATCATCAGATGATCGACGTCCTTGTGGGTGATGCCGGCCTCCTTGAAGGCAGTAGGGCCGGCGACTTTGAAGGCGCGCGAGGAGTTGAACGTCTCCATCTGGCTGACCATCGGCGTCTCCACGCTCTCGCCGGTGCCGAGAATATAGACCGGCTTTCTCGGAAAGTCCCTGGCGCGGTCGGCGGAGGTGAGGATCAGCGCGCCGCCGCCGTCGGTGACGAGACAGCATTGCAGCAGGCGGAAGGGATAGGCAATCATCCGCGAGTTAAGGACGTCGGCGACCGTGATCGGGTCCTTCATCATCGCGCGAGGGTTCTTCGCGGCCCATTCCCGCTGCACCACGGCGACCATCGCGATCTGCTCATGGGTGATGCCGTAGGTCTTCATGTAGCGCAGCACGGGGATCGGGAACATGCTGGGCGGGCCGTAGATGCCGAACGGCGCCTCGAACTGGCCCTGCAAGCTATCGGCGGGGATCGAGCGCGGCAATTTGCCGATCATCGACTTGCCGCTCTCGGCATGCGTGATCAGCACGGTCTTGCAGAGGCCGGCCTCGATCGCGGCCGCGGCATGGCGGACATGCAGCATGAACGAACAGCCGCCGACGGAAGTGCCGTCGACCCAGGTCGGCGTGATGCCGAGGTAATGGGCGATCTGCTGCGGGGTTTCCACCGCCGTGGCGATGCCATCGATATCGGACAATTTCAGCCCGGCATCGGCAATGGCGTTGAGCGCCGCATCCGCGTGGAGCTGGATCTGCGACACGTTCGGGATGACGCCGAGCTCGGTGGTCTCGGCAGCGCCGACGACGGCGACCTGGTTTCTGCGCATGGTGCTTAGCCCTTCGCCGGACGGAACATGGGAAGGGTGATCTTGTCGTCGAGCTTTTCGAACGCGACTTCGAGTTTCATGTCGAGCTCCAGCGCCTCCGGCGTCTGCGGGCAGTCGATGATGTTGCTCATCATGCGCGGGCCTTCGTCGAGTTCGACGACCGCGATTGCGTAAGGCGGGGTAAAGCCGGGCGCCGCCGGGCGATGGTTGATGACGTAGCTGTAGAGCTTGCCCTTGCCGCTGGCCTTGAACACACTCACCTTGCGCGAGGCGCAGGAGGGACAGAACGGCCGCGGCGGGAAATAGACATTGGCGCAGACGTCGCAACGCTGCAGGCGCAATTCGCCGGCCTGCGTTCCGTCCCAGAAATGCTGGGTTTCAGGTGTGGGCTTTGGTCTCGCGCGGGCGGGCTCGGCCATATCGGCAATTTCTCCTCGGGGAAGCCGGGCGTCTGCCCGCTTGCTTGCGGTCTTGATGCGACATTTGGCAGTTGCCCGTCAACGGCTCAGCGACGACGGCGATTGCATGGCCGCATTCCTCCGCGTGAGGGCGCTTGTATGCCAGCGTATCATCGGAGATAGTCCGCCCCACGGCAAATTGCCGACTGCATTTTTCGTCATCAGGCTCGCTTCAGACACAAGTGACGCCAAAGGAAGCGAACAAGAAAGCCATGCCGAACCATCCGACGCTCGCCAGCGTCGCCGCCGACCTCGATGCCGGACGCACTACCGCGCGCAAACTGGTCGAGGAATGTCTCGCCAAAATTGCCGATCCAGCCGGCGAGGGCGCGCGCGCCTTTATCCACGTCGACAAGGACGCCGCGATCGCAGCAGCCGATGCGATGGATCATCTGCGTAAAGCCAACGCCGCGCCATCGCCCTATGCCGGCATCCCCGTCTCGATCAAGGACCTGTTCGACATCAAGGGGCAGGTGACCCGCGCAGGATCGCGCGCGCTGGAGGATTCGGCTCCCGCCGAAGCCGATGCGCCTGTGGTGGCGCGGCTCCGCCGTGCCGGCTTCATCGTGATCGGTCGCACCAACATGACCGAGTTCGCCTATTCCGGCATCGGCATCAATCCGCATTACGGCACGCCGAAGAGCGTCTTCAATCGCGGCGTCGGCCATGTCCCCGGCGGCTCGTCCTCGGGCGCGGCGGTATCGATCGCCGATCGGATGGCCCATGGTGCGCTCGGCACCGATACCGGCGGCTCCTGCCGGATTCCGGCGGCCTATAATGGCATCGTCGGCTACAAGCCGACGCAACGCCGGGTGCCGCTCGACGGCGGCGTGCCGCTGTCCTCTTCGCTCGACAGTTTTGGACCGCTGGCACGTTCGGTCGGCTGCTGCGCGGTGCTGGATGCCGTCCTGGCCGATGAAGCCGTGCAGCCGTTGCAGCCGCGCGCCGTCAAGGGCATGCGGCTCGCGGTGCCGACCACGATCGCACTCGACGATCTCGACGACGAGGTCGCGAAAACATTCGAGCGTGCGCTGGCGACGCTGTCGCGGCAGGGCGCGTCGATCGAGCGGATCGAGGTGCCGGAATTCCATGACGTCGGCGTCATGAACAGCAAAGGCGGTTTTGCCGCCGCGGAAAGCTACGCCTGGCACCGTTATCTGCTCACGAGCAAGGGAGATGTCTACGACCCGCGCGTTCGCGTCCGCATCCTGCGCGGCGAAAGCATCAGCGCGGCCGACTATATTGATATCGTCGGTGCGCGCCGCGCGTTCATTGCGCGGACCGAGAAGCGCATCGCGCCGTATGACGCGCTGGTGCTGCCGACCACATCAAACACGCCGCCTGTCATCGCCGACCTCGCCGACGACCAGGCCTTCGCCAGGCAGAATTTGCGGTCGTTGCGCAACTGCACGCTGATCAACATGCTCGACGGCTGCGCGATTTCGCTGCCGGCGCACCGCGAAGGAGACATGCCGGTCGGGCTGATGCTCGCGGCAGCGGGGGGATCGGACCGCCGCATCTTCGAACTCGCCGCCGGAATGGAGGATATCATCCGTGTTTGATCTGACCTTCAACGTCGACGACAAGGGTATGTTGACGCCGCTGACGCTCGCGATCGATCAGGCCGTCATCGCCGGCTGGACCGGCCGCGATCCGGTGGCGCGCGACAAGCACATCGCCGAGCTCGAAGCGCTCGGCATCGCGCGGCCAGCTTCGACGCCGATCTACTACCGCTGCTCGGCGCGGCGGATTACGCAGGACGACCGCATCGAGGTCTGCGGCGAAAATTCCAGCGGCGAGGTCGAGTTCGTGCTGATCGGCTGGCAGGGCCGCATCTTCGTTGGCTGCGGCTCCGACCACACCGATCGCAAGGTCGAGAGCTACAGCGTCACCGTCTCCAAGCAGATGTGTGACAAGCCGGTAGCCTCGGTGCTGTGGGAGCTGGATGAGGTCATCGCGCATTGGGACAAGTTGATCCTGCGCTCCTGGGCCGTGATCGGCGGCGCGCGCGTGCTGTACCAGGAAGGCACGCTTGATGCGATGCTGCCGGTGAACGACCTGATCGAGCGCGGCTTCGGCGGCAAGGGCCTTCCTGACGGCTGCGCCATGTTCGGCGGCACCTTCGCCGCCAAGGGCGGCATTCGCCCAGCTGATCGCTTCGAGTTCGAGCTCGAGGACCCCGTGCTGAAGCGGAAGATCAGCCACGGCTATGATGTGATCACGATGCCGGTGTTGGGTTAGATTTCTCCACTTGTCGTCCCTGTGAACGCAGGGACCCATAACCACCGTTGTTCGTTGTTGTGGCGGACTGGAGCCACAGCCCGGCGAACCACGATGACCTGTGGTTATGGGTCCCTGCGTTCGCAGGGACGACGTCAGAAACGGAAATCGGGTGGTTTTGTTGTGGCCTGATTGCGAGACTCCGCGCTATGAGAGCAACCGCAAGAAATATCGACCGTCTGCCCACCATCGCCGCCCGCGTCGACGCCATCGACTGGGCCCCGGCGACCGCTGACCTCGACGCACAGGGCTGCGCCGTCCTGAAGGGATTGCTGTCGCCGGAAGAATGCGACGCGCTGGCGGCGCTCTATCCTGACGACGCGAACTTCCGCAGCCGGATCGTGATGGGCCGCCACGGCTTCGGCCGCGGCGAATACAAATACTTCACATATCCACTGCCGAAGCTGATCGCGGAACTGCGGCCTGTGCTCTATGCGCGGCTGTGCAGTGTCGCCAACCGCTGGAACGAGGCGATGGGCATCGACATCCGCTATCCCGACCGGCACGAGGTATTCTTGAAGCGCTGCCACGACGCCGGGCAGACGCGGCCGACGCCGCTGCTGCTGCAATATGGCGAGGGCGACTACAATTGCCTGCATCAGGACCTTTACGGCGAGCATGTGTTTCCGCTGCAGGTCGCGATCCTGCTGTCGGAGCCGGGGCGCGATTTCGAAGGCGGCGAGTTCGTGCTGACCGAGCAGCGGCCGCGGATGCAGTCACGGCCCGAGGTGGTCCCGCTCAGGCAGGGCGATGCGGTTGCCTTTGCTGTGCATCACCGGCCGGTGCAGGGGACGCGCGGGCCTTACCGCGTTAATCTGCGCCACGGCGTCAGCCGGATCCGTTCCGGCCATCGTCACACCGTCGGCGTGATCTTTCACGATGCCAAATGAGTGCGAACTGAGTTGACTGCAGATTTGTTCGACGCTGCTCCTGATGTGCGCCCGCCGCGCGAAGCGATGGCCGAGGGCGCGGTGCTGCTGCGAGGTTTCGCCAAGCCGTTTGAAGGTGAGGTCACCGCGGCGCTGCGCGAGGTCATCGCACAGGCGCCGTTCCGGCGCATGGTTACCCCTGGCGGTCACCAGATGTCGGTCGCGATGACCAATTGCGGCAGCGCGGGCTGGGTTACCGATCCGAGCGGCTATCGATATGACGGCATCGATCCGAACTCCGGCCGGCCATGGCCGGCGATGCCGGCTGTGTTTCGTCAATTGGCGGAGCAGGCAGCCGCAGCGGGCGGCTTCGACGGTTTTGCGCCGGACGCCTGCCTGATCAACCGTTATGCGCCCGGTGCGCGGATGTCGCTGCATCAGGACAAAGACGAGCAGGATTTTGCCGCGCCGATCGTGTCGGTGTCACTGGGGCTGCCCGCAATCTTCCTGTTCGGCGGCTTGAAGCGCGCCGACAAGCCTGCGCGTCAGCGGCTGGAGCATGGCGACGTCGTGGTGTGGGGCGGCCCATCGCGGCTGTTCTTTCACGGTGTGGCGCCGCTGGCCGAGGGCGAGCATGCGCTGATGGGCCGCCAGCGCATCAATCTGACTTTTCGCAAAGCACGGTGATCTTCCTTCTCTCCTTGTGGGAGAAGCTGGCGCGCAGCGCCGGATGAGGGGTTCTCTCCGCGGAGACAGACCCCTCATCCGTCTCGCTGCCGCTGCGCGTCAGCGATCCACCTTCTCCCACAAGGGGAGAAGGGAAGAGGCGTTCCATCCGCATATTCTCTGGTCTATGCTCCCTCTGCCGGGGGCAAACATGACCGCCACAGACATCAAGTCCGAAACCAGCACCAGCGCTAACAGCACCGGCGTCTATCTCGCCGTGCTGCAACTCGTGTTCACGCTGGGCTGGACCACTTACGTCATCTACCTGCCAAAACTGTGCGCCGACGTCGGAATTGCGCCATCGGCCGTGATCCTGATCCTGATGCTGGATCAGGCGATCTTCACGGTCACCGACACCGCGATGGGAATTGCCGCCGACAAGATCGCGCCGTTTGTCGGCCGGCTCGGCGTGTTCGTCGGCGGCCTGACCGCAATCTCCTGCGCGGCCTTTGTCGCGCTGCCGTTCGTGGCCGGCACCGGGCCGGCCGCGCAGGTCTGGTTCATCGGACTGATCCTGGTCTGGGTTGTGACGTCTTCGGCCCTGCGCGCGCCGCCGCTGACGCTACTAGGCAAATACGGCGCGCGGCCGGCGATCCCGTTTTTGTCGGCGCTGGCGATGCTCGGCTATGGTCTGGCGGGCGCGGTATCACCCTATCTGGGTGTGGTGTTGCGCAATCACGATCCGCGGCTGCCTTTTGTGATTTCAGGCACTGTGTTGCTGCTCACCACGCTAGCCTTGTCGAAGGTCGAACGTGATCTGGCGCAGGCGCCATCTGTCGCGAAACAACCGGCGGCGCCTGCAAAATCGCTGGGCCCGGTGCCGATGTTCTTCATCGCCTCGATGGTCATCCTGTCGCTCGGTTATCAACTGCATTTTTCCATCAACAGCACGCCGTTCTTCCTGCGTTTCGCCAAGCCGGAAGAGTTGCAATGGCTGATGCCGGTGTTCTGGATCGGCTTCAACATCGCGATGTTTCCGGCGAGTGCCGTCGTCAAGCACCGTGGCGGGCTGGTCGTGATGGGCGCTGCGGGCCTGCTCGGTGCGCTGGCCGTGCTGGGCGCGGAAGTGGCCGGCAATCTCAACATGCTGATTGTGGCGCAGTTCATCGCTGGCGCCGCGTGGGGCTGCATGCTGATGGCCGCGGTCTCCGCGGCGCTCGCGATCGGCGAAACCGGTGCCGAGGGTAAGGTGGTGGGGCTGGTGTTCTCAGCGCTCGCGCTCGCGACCTTTGCGCGGATGGCGGCGGTCGCAGGCGGCCTGCAGAAGCTGCCGGAATATGCGCCGCTGTTGCAGTGGGCCCCTGTCGCTTGCTGGTCGGTCGCCGGCGCAGGCCTGTTGGTGGTTGCGGCGTCACGGATGCAGCGGAGTTTGGCGGAGAAGCCGATTTAACCTCTGTCGTCATTCCGGGATGGTCCGAAGGACCAGACCTCAGATGCGCAATTGCGCATCGGGGAATCTCGAGGTTCCACAATGTGCAATTGCACATTGGGGTTCGATGCTTCGCATCGCCCCGGAACGACGTGCCTAGATCACGGCTTCGGTGGATGAATGAACGCCCACGGTGAGACTTCCGAATCCGTCGGCACCTCCACCGAAATCACGTAGGGTCCGCCGTCGGCCAGCGCCTTTTCCAGCGCGGGACGGAAATGATCCGGTGAGGTGACGCGCGCGGCGCCGACGCCAAAGGATTCCGCGAGCTTCACGAAATCCGGATTGACCAGGTCGGACGCCACCACGCGTCCGTCAAAATGCTGGCGCTGGTCGCGGCGCACGTTGCCATATGCGTTGTTGTTGAACACCAGCGTCACCACGCCGATCTTGAACTGCACGGCGGTCGACAGTTCCTGCACGCCGAACATGAAGCCGCCATCGCCTGTGATCGCGACCACTGGCCGGTCCGGATTGGCGACCTTGGCGCCGAGCGCGGTGGGGAAGCCCGAGCCGAGCGTGCCCTGATAGCCTGAGGTGATGAAAGTGCGCGGCTCGTAGACCGGAAAGCCGTACCAGGAGGCAAAGCCGACCTGCGACAGCTCGTCGGTGACGATGGCGTTGGCCGGCAGCACCTCGCGCAGGATGTTCAGGTACGCCATCTGCGGCTGAACCTTCTGGATCTCCTGCTGCGCCACTGCCGTAGCCTCGCGGATTTCGGCGCGGCGGCCGCTGGTCTTGCTGTAGCCGGACTTCTTCACGGCCGCCACCAGATCGGCCGTGCCCGCCTTGGCGTCCGCGACGATGGCAGCGTCGGACGAAACCCGGCGCATTTCGACGGGATCGATATCGATGCGAACGGATTTCAAACCCTTCGGCTGGTACGGCCAACGGAAACCGGAGGTCGGCAGCTCCATGCGGGTGCCGATCCCGATGATCAGATCGGTATTCGGCCAGAGCTTGTAGGCCGCCGCCATGGTCAGCCCGAGTTCGTGCGCATTGGAGACGATGCCGCGACCGCTGCGGAACGCCACCACGGGCGCGTCGATCATTTCCGCGAGTTCGAGAATTTCCTCAGCGGCATCGATTGCGCCGCTGCCGACGAAGATCATCGGCCGCTTGCTATCGTTGATCAGCGCAGCCGCAGCCTTGATGCGGTCAGGGTCGGGCTGTGGCGCGGGGAGGGTGTCGAAGATCTGGGCAGGGCCGACCTGCGCGCGTTGCGTGAACACGTCCCACGGCATTTCGAGCGACACGGGACCGCGGCGGCCCGACAGCATCTCCTGAAACGCGCGCGACACCATGGCCGGCGCCACGTCGGGATATTCGATGCGCTCGG
The DNA here is from genome assembly GCF_029051645.1 of Bradyrhizobium sp. CSA112. Lineage (GTDB taxonomy): Bacteria > Pseudomonadota > Alphaproteobacteria > Rhizobiales > Xanthobacteraceae > Bradyrhizobium. Next base: position 60,116 of record NZ_JAACFS010000009.1, on the reverse strand, counting down.
CCCATTTGACGAAAGTGCGCAGCGTGGCGAGCTGATCCGGCATCTCGTGCAGATGGCCGCGGCCCTTGCCGAGAAAGGACGTCGGCACCTGGCCGGTCAGGCAGAGCACCGGCTCGTTGCAGCCGAATGCGGTCAAAAGCGCCGCGCCCGCGTTGAGCACGCCGGGGCCGGGCACCACGCTGAACACGCCGGGCCGCCCCGAAGACCGCGCGTAGCCGAAGGCCATGTAGCCGCAGGCCTGCTCGTGGCGTGCGCCGATCACCTTCAACTGCGCCTGATGAAAGGCGTCGAACAAGCCATAGATTTGCGCGCCGGGCAGGCCGAACACGGTGTCGACGCCATGCGCGACGAGACTATTGACGATCGCTTCGCCGCCGGAAGTTGATTTCATCGTACTGTCCACTCGCTTGCGGGGGATTGTCAGGCTTCGTCGATCACGCCGTTCTTCAGCACGCCGACGCCCTCGGCTTCAACCTCGATAACGTCGCCGGGCTTGAGATAGCGCGGCGGGTCGAACCGCGCGCCGGCCCCCGTCGGCGTTCCCGTCACGATGACGTCGCCCGGCACCAGTGTGGTAAAGGTCGAGAGATAGTTGATGAGGTATCGGAAGCTGAAGATCAATCGTCCCGTGCGGTCGTCCTGCCGCGTCTCGCCGTTGACCCGCGTGGTGAGGCGGATGTCCGCGATCTGGCTTTCATCGGTGTAGGGCACGAGCCACGGGCCGAGACTTCCGGTGGAATCGAAGTTCTTGCCCTGCGTGACGTTGAACTTGGCGTGCCGCACCCAGTCGCGGATCGTGCCTTCGTTGCAGAGCGTGACCGCGGCGATATGGTCAAGCGCGTCGCTCTCCCTGATATGCCGCCCCGCCTTGCCGATGATGATCACGAGTTCACCTTCGTAATCGAGCTGCGTCGAGGCGCGCGGGCGCACCAGCGGCGTGTTGTGCCCGACAAAGGAGCGCGGCGTGCGCATGAACATGCTCGGATATTTCGGCGCGTCCTGCCCGTCCTTGTATTCGGCGTTGCGGTCCGGGTAGTTCACGCCGATGCAGATGATCTTTTCCGGCGAGGGGATCGGCGGCTGCCAGGTGATCGCGTCGAGCGCGTGGTCCGCCGTGTGCTGCGCGCCTTCTTCCGCGAGTTTCATCAGCGCGCCCGCGGCGATGACTTCGCGCAGCGTCGGATAGTCCTTTCCGAAGCGCGCGGAGAGATCGACGATGCCGGAATCGGTCACGGCACCATATTTCTCCGCACCGTTGACGGTGTAGGTGGCGAGGCGGGGAGTGGCCATCGGCATCAATCCGCAATCGTGACGTCGGCGACAAAGGCCGGCTCGCGTACCGCTTGCCCCGAAAACGGCGAGCCCTCTTCGAACCAGGAGCGTGGCGCGGGCGCGCCCCACAGCGTCTGCCGGCGCGGGTCCTTCAGCGACCAGCGCAGCGGCTCATGGTCGTGATCGCCCGTAAAATAGTCGCTGGTGTATAGCTCGAGCCGGTGGCTGTCCGGATCCCGGACGTAAAGGAAGAATGCATTCGAGATGCCGTGCCGACCCGGGCCGCGCTCGATGTTCTTCAGGTAGCCGCTCGAAGCCATGACGTCGCAGAGATGCAGGACGTTCATCGCTGTCGGCACCCAATAGGCAAAGTGGTGCAAACGAGGGCCGCGGCCATTTGTGATCGCGAGGTCATGGACATTGCCCTTGCGGTGCATCCAGGCGGCGGCGATCCGCCCGTTCGGGCCGTCCTCCTCGCCATATTCGGTCAGGCGGAAGCCGAGCCGGGCATAGAAGTCGATCGTGCCCTGAACCTCGGGCGAAAAGACATTGAAATGGTCGAGCCGCTGCGGATGGCAGCCCTTGTAGAGGTCGTAGCGGCGCAGCAGGTGCGGGCGCTTTTCCATCGTTGCGTAGAGTTCGAACTGGAAGCCGGCGGGATCGGTGAACTGTAGGGTGCGGCCCTGGAACGGCTGATCGGCGAAGGCATAGGCGATACCGTTCTCGGAAAAGAACGTCGCCGCCTTGTCGAGATCGCCGTCATTGCCGACCTTGAAGCCGAGCCGGCTGCAGGCCGCAACAGGGGCTTTCCGCAGCACCAGCGAGTGATGCTGATGCTCCTCGCTTCCGCGCAAATACACGGCCTTGTCGTCGGCGTCCTCGACATGGAGGCCGACGGTGGTCTCATAGAACGCGCGGCTCTTGTTGAGGTCCACGACATCAAGCACGGCATGGCTGCAGCGGATGATGTTGAAGGGCGGATCGAAGGTGTGAGTAGGCACCGGCATGGGCGTTCCCTTGGTTGGTTCGTCATTCCGGGGCAGCCCGCAGGGCTGAACCCGGAATCTCGAGGTTCCGGGTTCGATGCTTCGCATCGCCCCGGAACGACGGTGTCTTAAATACCCAGCTTCTGAATCTTATGCGTCCCGCGCGCGAGCGAGACGTGCTTGGTTTCCATGTAGAAGTCGAACGAGTAGTCGCCGCCGTCGCGGCCGATGCCTGACGATTTCATGCCGCCGAACGGCGTCGGCAGGTGGCGGACGTTTTCGGAATTGAGCCAGATCATGCCGGCCTCCAGCGCGTCGGCGACGCGCAGAGCGCGGCCCATGTCGCCGGTCCAGACATAACCGGTCAGGCCATATTGCACGCCGTTGGCGATCTCGATCGCGTCCTTCTCATCCCTAAACGGGATCACGGTAAGGAATGGGCCGAACACTTCCTCCTGCGCCACCCGCATTTTCGAATGCGCGCCGGTCACCAGCGTGGGCTGCACATAATGCCCGCCGCCGGGCCCGTCATGCGGCTTGCCGCCGACGGCAATGGTGGCGCCGTCCTTTCGCGCGACGTCGAAATAGCTGCAGACTTTTGCCAGATGCCGCTCATGGATCAGCGGCCCGATTTCGGTAGCGGGGTCGAGCGGGTGCCCGACCTTCAGCGCCTTCACCCGAACGGTGAGCTTTTCGATGAATTTGTCGGCGATAGACTCCTGGACAAGCAGCCGGCTGGAGGAGGTGCAGCGCTCGCCGTTCAGCGAGTAGATCATGAAGACCACCGCATCCAGCGCCCGGTCGAGATCGGCATCCCCAAACACGATCACGGGATTCTTGCCGCCAAGCTCGAAATGCACGCGTTTCAGGGTAGGGGCGCCCTGCGCCATGATTGCCGAGCCGGTCGAGCTCTCGCCGACAAAGCCGATTGCCTTGATTGCGGGATGCTCGGTCAGCGCCTTGCCGGCTTCCTCGCCCATGCCGTGGACGGTGTTGAGCACGCCGTCGGGGAGGCCTGCCTGTTTCGCAAGTTTTGCCAGCAGGTCCGCCGTCACCGGCGACCATTCCGCGGGCTTGTGCACGACGGTGCAGCCGGCGGCGAGTGCCGGCGCAATCTTCCAGGTCGACAGCATGAACGGCGTGTTCCACGGCGTGATCACGCCGACCGGGCCGATCGGCACCCGGGTCGAGATGTTCCAGTGCTCTTCGCTTGGCATGTTCAGGCCGTCCCGGGCCTCGGCGCATTTGTCGGCAAAGAAGCGGAAGTTTTCCGCCGCCCGGATCGCAGCCTTGGCCATGAAGCGGTGGGCCTGGCCGGTGTCGATGCATTCGAGTACCGCGATGTCGTCGGCGTGGTCCTCAATGGCATCGGCCACGCGATGCAGCAATTTCTTCCGCGCCGCCGCAGACACCTCGCGCCAGGATTTGAACGCGGTTGCGGCTGCGGTAGCAGCGCGGTCGATGTCTTCGGCATTGCCGCGCGCCACGGACGCCAGCACCGTCCCATCCACTGGCGACTTCGTCTCAAAAGTCCGGCCGGAGACCGACGGCACGGTCTTGCCGCCGATCATGTGGCCGATGCCCTCGCTCTTTAACTTGGCGAGCGGGGAAGCTACGCGGTCGCGGTTAGCCTGAAACATGTCCTTCGGTGTCGCCTTATCCATTGATAGCCTCCACTTTCAGGGCGTCGTGGATGTTGTTGCGTTTCCAGCTTGTTTCCTTGTCGTTGATCTGCATGTCGAACGACAGCGCGAACTTCTCCTTCGCAAACACCGGATCGAGATAGGCCGACAAGGCCTTGAAAATATGCTCGCCCGCCTTCTGGCGCGTAGCGAGGTCGCGACCCTCGCCGAGGCGGAGCACCATGTCGAGGAAGCCGTAATTCTGGCGGCCGTCTGCAATCGCATAGTGCTCGCATTTGATCGCGCGGACTCTGATACCGCCGAGCGGGAAGATACCGGTTTCGACCGAGGCCTTGCGAACCAGTTCCACGACCGCGCCCATGTCGACGTGGCGATCGAGATTGCCTGAATATTCAATCGTGAAGTGCGGCATGTTGCGATGACTCCGGTCTTCCCTAACGCATCAGGCGAAGTAGCAGCTCACGGAACCGTAGGGACCATAGTCGGCCTGGATCGTGTCGCCCTTGCGGGTCTCGATCGGGCGGATGAACGATCCCGCCAGCACCACTTGCCCGGCCTCCAGCGCCAGCCCATTCGGTGCGATCTTGTTGGCAAGCCAGGCCACCGAGGTGGCCGGGTGGTTGAGAACGCCGGCCGCAAGCCCGGTTTCCTCGAGCTGGCCGTTGCGGAAACACAGCGCGCCAATCCAGCGCAAGTCGGCGTCCATCGGCCGGATCGGTCGGCCACCCAGCACGATACCGGCATTCGCTGCATTGTCGGCGACGGTGTCAAAAATCTTCCTGCTAGCTTTGGTTTGCGGATCGACGCGTTCAACCCGCGTATCGAGAATCTCCAGCGCCGGCACCACGAAGTCGGTGGCGTTGAGCACGTCGAACAGTGTGCAATCAGGTCCCGAAAGCCGCGACTTCATCACGAAGGCGAGTTCGGCCTCGACGCGGGTGGCGATGAAGCGATCGGACGGGACAAGCCCGCCATCGGCAAAGAACATGTCGTCGAGCAGGATGCCGGAGTCAGGCTCGTCGATGTTGAGCGCGCTCTGCATCGCCTTCGAGGTCAGGCCGATCTTGTGGCCCTTCACGATGCGCCCCTGGTCGAGCTTCATCTCGACCCAGGCTTTCTGAATAGCGTAGGCATCCTCGATCGTTATGCCGGGATGTTCGAGCGAAAGCTGGCGAATCTGCGTGCGGGTCTTTTCGGCGTGATCGAGCCGCTCGGCGGACTTGCGGATTTCGTCTTTCGAAAGGGCCATGGGCGCGTCCGGCATGTCTGAAAAAAGCGCGTGCTGAAATTTGTTTAACATGTTAAGTTATCCCGCGCAAACTCCTTTGATGCTTGTTGCGGCGCAAAACTTTATCCTCGCGGAATCCACGATTCCTGATGGCGGACCACTGAAGATGGCAGGGAAGAAATCGCCGAACGGACCGCGTTCGGAGCCGGAGGGAACGACGGAGGCCCGCCGCGCGCCGATGCGCGAGTTCTCGCGTTCGCTGCCGATGTCGCTCTTGCGCGCCCGCGAAGCGGTCATGCGGCAGTTCCGCCCGTCCTTGCGCAATCATGGGCTGACCGAGCAGCAATGGCGGATCCTGCGCGCGCTGACGGCGGTTGATACCATCGAGGTGACCGAGCTGGCGCGCGTTGCCTTCCTGCTGGGGCCGAGCCTGTCGCGAATCCTGCGCGATCTCGAAGCGCGCGATCTGATCGAGCGGCGGACCGCCAAGGCCGATCTGCGCCGCGGCGAGGTATCGATTTCGTCCAAGGGCTTGAAGCTGATCGAGGCCGTCGCGCCAACCTCGGAAGCGATCTACGCCGAGATCACCAACCGCTTTGGCGCGCGCAAGCTCGCCGAGCTGCAGGACATGCTGGGCGAACTCGAACGCGGCCTGGCGGAAATGGAAGTGGCCGGTGAGGCAGAGGCTGAGGCGGACGAGTAAGCGCAAATTTGCATGATGCTAGCGGCCCGATGCATAACGGCCGGGCAAATGATTGCAATCATTTGTCTAATGGTAGACACGCGTGCGATTTTTCGTTCAAAGTGCCGGCCAAGCCGGTCATCAAAACCGGTGTGGGAGTTCCAGGGTTTGCCGCTGATATCGCCGGCTTTCCCGGTGCAAGGTCAGGGCTGAATCCGAAAAAATGGTCACCATCCAAGTCAACAATCTCATCGATTTCGTCGCCGAGGTTTTTTCGCATTCGGAATCCTCTCCCGAGGAAGCCAGGCGCATCGCGACCTATCTGACGACAGCCAATCTCACCGGCCATGACAGCCACGGCGTGATCCGGGTGCCGGTCTATATTCGCTGGAAGAAGACGGGCAACGTCGTTCCCAACCAGACCCCCGAGATCGTCGTCGATACGCCGTCGCTCGCTGTGGTCGATGGCAAGTTCGGCTATGGCCAGACCGTGACGCCGTTTGCCGTGCGGACCGGCATCGAGAAATGCAAGAAGGCGGGGCTTTCAGCGGTCGCGTTGCGCAACGCCGGGCATATCGGCCGCGTCGGCGACTGGGCGGAGATGGCCGCCGCCGAAGGACTGGTCTCGGTTCACTTCGTCAATGCGGCGGGCTCGCTGCTGGTGGCGCCGTTCGGCGGCGTGCAGAAGCGGCTCTCGACCGCGCCCTATTGCGTCGGGATTCCGCGCCAGGGGCAGGATCCGATCGTGCTCGATTTTGCGACTTCTATCGTCGCCGAAGGCAAGGTGCTGGTGGCAAGCCGCGGCGGCAAGAAACTGCCGACCGGCGCGCTGGTCGATGCCGACGGCACGCTGAGCGAGGAGCCGTCGGTCCTCTATGGCCCCTACACCCCGGACGGGCCGCGTGATCACACCAAGGGCACAGGTGCGATCCGCGCCTTCGGCGAGCACAAGGGCTCGGGGCTCGCCTTCATCTGCGAACTGCTCGGCGGCGCGCTCACCGGCACCGGCGCCACCTCAGGCGGCCGGCAGTTCGCCAACGGCATGCTCGCCTTCTATATCGATCCCAAGGTGATCGACACGGCCAACTACTTCGACGGCGAAATCTCGCGCTACACCGACTTCATCCGGGAAACCAAGCCGATCGCCGGCGTCGAGTCCGTGCTGGTCCCGGGCGATCCCGAGCGCAAGATGCGCGCCGAGCGCACCAGGAACGGCGTGCCGCTGCCGGATGATACCTGGGCTGCGATCGTCAATACCGCCCGCGAGGTCGGCGTCAGCGAGGCCGCTATTCAGCGCGCGACCAGCTAATCAATTTCACGAACTCCAACAAATGTAACGATCACAAAGGGAAAGCGATCAATGGCAACCAACAACGTCAAGAAAGTATGGGCCTCCGGCAAGGCCGTGGTGAACGCGTGGCTCGCGATCCCGTCCGGCTTCTCCGCCGAGGTGATCGCTCAGTGCGGCTTCGACAGCGTCACCGTCGACATGCAGCACGGCGTGCAGGACTATCTCTCGATGGTGCAGTGCTTTCAGGCGATGAACGGCCATCCGGTGACGCCGATGGTTCGCGTGCCCTGGAACGAGCCCGGCATCATCGGCAAGGTGCTCGACGGCGGCGCCTATGGCGTGATCTGCCCGATGATCAACACCCCGCAGGAAGCCAAGAACCTCGTCCAGTACGCCAAGTATCCGCCGAAGGGCACGCGCTCGAACGGCCCGATCCGTTCCGGCATGTACGGCTCGGCCGGCAGTTACCAGCAGACCGCGAATGACGAGATCGTGCTGCTGCCGATGATGGAGACCAGGACCGCGGTCGAGAACATGGAATCGATCCTCGACGTCGAAGGCATCGACGGCGTCTATATCGGCCCGTCCGACCTCGGCTTCTCCTACGGCCTGGTGCCGAAGCTCGACCGCGACGAGCCGGAAATCCTCAAAATCTACGAGAAGATCGTCACGGAATGCGGCAAGCGCGGCCTCAATCCCGGCATCCACTGCTCCGGCGCCGAGGGCGCGGTGCGCGCCATCAACATGGGCTTCAAGCTGGTGACGCTCTCGAACGAGAGCGGGTTGATGATGACCTACGCCAAGATGCAGGTGAACCAGACGAGGAAGGATTCGGGCGGAAAGGCCTAAGCTCTTACTTCTCCCTCGCCCCGCTCTTGCGGGGAGAGGGTTGGGGTGAGGGGCCTCTATCCGGCAAGCACTGCGCCAGTAACTAAGTCACTGCCTTGCCCCTCACCCGGATCGCATCTTCGATGCGATCCGACCTCTCCCCTAAAGGACGGGGAGAGGTTAAAGCGAACCACTGGAGAAACACCCCATGACCACCCCAGCACCCGTGATCTGCCTGCATCCTGACGATGGCGTGCTGATCGCGCGCGCGAGCCTGCCGCCGGGCATGGTGGTGGCCGATGGCGTCACCACGGTCGAGCGAATCCCGGCCGGCCACAAGGTCGCGATCAGGCCGATCGCCGTGGGCGAGCCGGTGCGCCGCTACGGCCAGATCATCGGCTTTGCCACCGCGCCGATTTCGCCGGGCCAGCACGTGCACACCCAGAACTGCGGCATGGGCGATTTCGCCAAGGACTATGCCTATGGCGTCGACGTCAAGCCGGTGCCGAATTTCGATCTGCCGGCGACGTTCGACGGCATTCGCCGCGCCGACGGCCGGGTGGCGACGCGTAACTATATCGGCATCCTCACCTCGGTGAATTGCAGCGCCCATGTCGCCGGCATCGTCGCCGACATGTTCAAGAAGAATCCATTTACCGGCGATAACCCGCTGGCCGATTTCCCGAATGTCGACGGTGTGGTGGCGCTGACCCACAAGACCGGCTGCGGCATGACGCAGGACGAGCCGCTGGCGCTCTTACGGCGGACGCTCGGCGGTTATGCGCGGCATGTAAATTTTTCCGCTGTGGTCGTGCTCGGGCTCGGCTGCGAGGTCAACCAGATCGGCGGGCTGATGCAGGAACAGAAACTCGCCGGCCGCCTGCGCGCGATGGACATCCAGGAAGTCGGCGGCACCCGCAAGACGGTGGAGGCCGGCATCGCCTTCGTGAAGGAGGCGCTGACCGACGCCAATAAAGTAAAGCGCGAGCCGGTGCCGGCCAGCGAGTTGACCGTGGCGCTGCAATGCGGCGGCTCCGACGGTTACTCCGGCGTGTCAGCCAATCCGGCGCTCGGCGCGGCGAGCGATCTGCTGGTTGCTCACGGCGGCACCGTGATCCTCTCGGAGACGCCGGAGACCTATGGCGCCGAGCATCTCTTGACCCGGCGTGCGGTCAGCCGCGAGGTCGGCGAAAAGCTCGTCGGTTTAATGCGCTGGTGGGAAGAATACACCAGGCGCGAAGGGGCCGAGATGAACGCCAATCCGAGCCCCGGCAACAAGGCCGGCGGCCTCACCACGATTCTCGAGAAATCATTGGGCGCGATGGCCAAGGCCGGCAGCACCAACCTGGTCGATGTGCTCAATTACGCCGAGCCCATCACCAAGAAGGGTTTTGTCTTCATGGACACGCCCGGCTACGACCCGGTCGCGGCAACCGGGCAGGTGGCTGGCGGCGCCAACATGGTCTGCTTCACCACCGGCCGGGGCAGCGTGTTCGGCTGCAAGCCCGCGCCCTCGATCAAGCTCGCGACCAACACGCCGATGTACAAGCGCATGGAAGACGACATGGACGTCAATTGCGGCACCATCCTCGACGGCGAGGAGACTGTGCAGCAATGCGGCCAGCGCATCTTCGAGCTGATGCTGAAAACGGCATCAGGCCAGCCGACCAAGAGTGAGAGTTTTGACTTCGGCAGCGCCGAGTTCGCGCCGTGGGTATTAGGGGCGACGATGTAGTTTCTCGCACCGATCTGCGTCGCCCCTGCGAACGCAGGGGCCCATAACCACCGGCGTTTGTTGTTTGAGGCGGTGTCTGCGATCTTGTTTCACTCGAGATACCACGCGGTATGGGTCCCTGCGTTCGCAGGGACGACTGTGTCCCGCACGTCCCATAGGCACCCCGTGCCCGTTGTTAATGCTTGATCCGACCCGGAACCGGTGTTCTGCTTAAAAAAGCCGCTGGAGTCTCCGGTCCGTGTCGATCTTCGTCGCACTACATCACGTCACGCACTACAAATACGACCGACCGATCGATCTCGGCCCGCAAACCGTTCGGCTGCGTCCGGCGCCGCATACGCGCACGCCGATCCTCAGCTATTCGCTCAAAGTGACGCCTTCAAACCATTTCGTGAACTGGCAGCAGGATCCGCAGGGCAACTGGCTGGCGCGGTTCGTGTTTCCGGAGAAGGCGACCGAACTGAAAATCGAAGTCGACTTCAGCGCGCAGATGACGGTCGTCAATCCCTTTGACTTCTTCGTCGAGCCCTACGCCAACTCCTTTCCGTTTCAATACCCCGCCGACCTCAAGACCGAGCTCGCGCCCTATCTCGTCACCGCGGAGCAGGGACCGCTGTTCGCAGCTTACTTGAAGGAGATTCCGCGCGAGGCCGACAGCACCGTCAATTTTCTGGTCGAGCTCAACGCGCAGCTTCAGAAGAAGATCAACTATGTCATCCGCATGGAGCCGGGCATTCAGACGCCGGAGGAGACGCTGGCCTCTGGCTTCGGATCGTGCCGCGACTCGGCGTGGCTGTTGATCCAGATCTTCAGGCACCTCGGCCTCGCGGCGCGCTTCGTCTCCGGCTATCTCATCCAGTTACGTCCCGACATCGATCCCGTCGAGGGACCGCGCGAGGTCGAAAGCGATTTCACCGATCTGCACGCCTGGGCCGAAGTCTATCTTCCGGGCGCGGGCTGGATCGGATTCGACGTCACCTCGGGCATGCTGACGGGCGAGGGGCACATTCCCGTTGCCGCCACGCCGCACTACCGCTCGGCGGCGCCGATCAGTGGCAGTGCCGGCTTCGCCAACGTCGAATTCGGCTTCGAGATGAACGTCAGGCGCATCCGCGAGGCGCCGCGGATCACGCGGCCGTTCTCCGATGAATCCTGGGCGCGCCTCGATGCGCTCGGCGAGCAGGTCGATGCCGATCTCAAGCAGGACGACGTCCGGCTGACCATGGGCGGCGAGCCGACTTTTGTCTCCGTCGACGATCTGGAATCGCCGGAATGGAATATCGCCGCCATCGGCCCGACCAAGCAGGCGCTGGCCGACGATCTGATACGCAAACTGCGCGCGCGTTTTGCGCCGGGCGGGCTGTTACATTACGGGCAGGGCAAATGGTACCCGGGCGAAAGCCTGCCGCGCTGGGCGTTCGGCCTCTATTGGCGCAAGGACGGCGTGCCGATCTGGAAGAACGCCGACCTGATCGCGAAGATCGACAACCCGCACAAGGCGATAGTCGAAGATGCTAAGGCGTTTATGGAGGGCGCCGCGAAGCGGCTCGGCCTCGACGCCGGCTATGTGATGCCCGCCTATGAAGACACCGTGCACTGGCTGCAGAAGGAAGCCGCCTTGCCGGTCAATGTCGATCCGACCGACTCCAAACTGTCCGACGCGGAAGAGCGTGCTCGCATGGCGCGGGTATTCAGTACCGGGCTCAACAAGGCGAGCGGCTTCGTGCTGCCGATCCAGCATGCGGGCGCTGACGCGTCTGGCTGGATGAGCGAACACTGGCAGCTCCGGCGTGACCATCTTTTCCTGATACCGGGCGATTCCCCGCTCGGACTGCGGCTGCCGATGTCGTCACTGCCGGATATTCCCCCGGATGAATATCCCTATGTCGTCGAACAGGATCCGATAGAGCCGCGTCTGGAACTCGCGGTCGAAGATAAAGACTCCGCAGCGGCAGGCGAGCCCACAAAGCCGGAGCCGACATCCAGGCCAAAACCCAAGCCGGTGCGTACGGCGATAGCTGTCGAAATCCGCGATAGCGTGTTGTGCGTCTTCATGCCGCCGGTCGAGAAGATCGAGGACTACCTCGAACTGATCGCGGCGGTGGAGGCGACCGCCGAGGAGATGCAGATCCCGGTTCATGTCGAGGGGTATGGACCGCCTTACGATCCGCGCATCGAGGTCATCAAGGTGACGCCCGATCCCGGCGTGATCGAAATCAACGTGCAGCCGGCGCAAAGCTGGCGCGACGCTGTCGACATCACCTTCGGCCTGTACGAAGACGCCGCAAAAATCCGGCTCGGCGCCAACCGTTTTCTGGTCGACGGCCGCCACACCGGCACCGGCGGCGGCAACCATGTTGTGGTCGGCGGCTCGACGCCGCAGGATTCGCCGTTCCTTCGCCGCCCCGATCTCCTGAAGAGCCTCGTGCTGTACTGGCAGCGCCATCCCTCGCTGTCTTATTTGTTCTCCGGCATGTTCATCGGCCCCACCAGCCAGGCGCCGCGCATCGACGAGGCGCGCCATGACGGCCTCTACGAACTGGAAATTGCGCTCGCACACGTGCCGCCGCCCGGTATCGAGGCTCCGCTATGGCTGGTCGATCGCCTGTTCCGGCACATCCTCGTCGATATCACCGGCAACACCCATCGCGCCGAAATCTGCATCGACAAGCTCTATTCTCCTGATAGCCCGACCGGCCGTCTCGGGCTGGTCGAATTCCGCGCGCTCGAAATGCCGCCCGATCCGCGGATGTCGCTGGCGCAGCAACTCCTGATCCGCGCGTTGATTGCAAAGCTCTGGCGCGAGCCGCAGCAGGGCAAGTTCGTGCGCTGGGGCACGGCGCTGCATGATCGCTTCATGCTGCCGCATTTCCTCTGGGAGGATTTTCTGGGCGTGCTCGATGAGCTCAGGCATTCCGGCTACGAATTCTCGCCGGAATGGTATTCGGCGCAGCTCGAATTCCGCTTCCCGGCGTTCGGCCGCGTCCATCATGGCGGAGTCGCGCTGGAATTGCGTCAGGCGCTGGAGCCTTGGCATGTGCTTGGCGAAGAGGGCTCGGCCGGCGGCACCGTGCGCTATGTCGACTCTTCCGTGGAGCGGCTGCAGGTCAAGGCAACAGGCTTCGTCGAAGGCCGCCATGTCGTGACCTGCAACGGCAGGCGGATGCCGATGACGTCAACGGGCCGTGCCGGCGAGGCGGTCGCAGCCGTCCGCTTCAAGGCCTGGCAGCCGGCCTCAGGGCTGCATCCGACCATTCCTGTTCATGCTCCGCTGACATTTGACTTAATTGATACCTGGAACGGCCGCTCGCTTGGCGGCTGCGTCTACCACGTCGCCCATCCCGGCGGCCGCAACTACGAGACCAAGCCGGTCAATTCCTACGAGGCGGAGGCGCGGCGGCTGGCCCGGTTTCAGGATCACGGCCACACCCCCGGCAGGGTAGACCCGCCGCCCGAGGAACGCACAATTGAATTCCCTTTGACGCTCGACTTGAGGACCCCGCTCCTGCCATAGCGTTTTCCAGCGGAAAACGCGCCAAAAAAAGAAGGGGCCGGGACTGCGATTCTGATCTATTCAGGAAGCACGCCCCAAGGGAGTCGAGAATGACGGGCCAAGGCAGCAGCCAGGAGAGCAGGGCCCGTCCGGGCCAGCGCCGGATCGCGCAATGGATGCGCGACTATGCGCGGTTGCCCGGTATTCCCGACGAATATGTCGGCGAGGACGGTGCGCCCCGCGCGGCGTGGAGCCGCTTCTTCGATGCCTTTGCGGCGCTTTCGCCCGTTGATATCGAGCGGCGCTTCGCCTCCGCCGACCGGCATTTGCGCGAGGCCGGCGTCACCTATCGCGCGCCGGGCGAGACTGCCGACCGGCTGTGGCCGCTGAGCCATCTGCCGCTGATCATCGACGAGGCCGATTGGCAGCAACTGACCACGGGCATCGCGCAGCGCGCCCAATTGTTCGAAATGGTACTGCGGGATCTCTATGGCGAGGGCCGGCTGGTCGCCGATGGCGCGGTGCCTGCGGCCGCGATCGCCGGCAGCACCGAATATCTGCGGGCGGTTTGCGGCGTCAAACCGCCGGGAAACCGTTATTTGCATTTTTATGCGGCCGATGTCGGCCGCGGCCCTGACGGGCGCTGGTGGGTGCTCAACGATCGCACCCAGGCGCCATCAGGCGCCGGCTACGCGCTGGAAAACCGCCTGGTGCTGTCGCGCGCCTTTTCCAGTCTCTACAAGTCGATGAATGTCGAGCGCGTGGCGCCGTTCTTCGAAGCGTTCCGCGATTCGCTGCGCGCCAGCGCCGATCGCGACGAGCCGCGGATCGGGTTGCTGACGCCGGGCGCGTTCAGCGAAACCTATTTCGAACACGCCACGCTGGCGCGCTATCTCGGCTTCCTTCTGGTCGAGGGCGACGATCTTGCCGTCAGCGGCGACCGCGTCCATATCCGCACCGTCGCCGGCCTGAAGCGGCTCGATGTGTTGCTGCGCCGGGTCGATTCCAATTTCCTCGATCCGCTGGAACTCGATGCATCGTCGCATCTCGGTGTGCCCGGCCTGATCGACGTGCTGCGCAAGAACGGCGTCGTCGTCGCCAACATGCCGGGCTCGGGCGTATTGGAGGCGCGGGCGCTGCTCGGATTCCTGCCGAGCCTGTGCCGGCGCTTGCTCGGTGAGAATTTGATCATGCCGCACATCGCGACCTGGTGGTGCGGCCAGAAATCCGCGCGCGAGGAAGTGCTGTCGCGGCTGGAGGATTTTGCCATCGAGGGCGCCTATGGCCGGGCCGTTCCGGGCTTTTCCAGCCATGGGCCTGTGCTCGCCGGCGAATTGCCGACCGCCGAACGCGACCGGCTCAGGCAGGCGATCACCGATCGCGGCATTGATTATGTCGGTCAGGAGCTGGTGCGGCTCTCGACGACTCCGGTGTGGGAGCAGGGCCGGATCACGCCGCGCCCGTTTGTGCTCAGGGTATTTGCCGCGGCAACGCCCCAGGGCTGGACGATCCTGCCTGGCGGCTTCTGCCGGATCGCTGACGAGCCCGATGCCCGTGCAGTATCGATGGGCGATGGCGCGCGGTCGGCGGATGTCTGGGTGGTGTCTGACAAGGCGGTATCGGCTTCCACGCTGTTGCCCGGCGCTGACACCGTGCGGATCAGGCGGATCGCGGGGGTGGTGCCAAGCCGCGCCGCGGACAATCTGTTCTGGCTCGGCCGCTACCTCGAGCGCGCCGAGGCGACGCTGCGGCTGATCCGTGCGCTCGGCACCTCGACGCGTGATCCCATCAAGGGAGCATCAACCGCGCTGCATTCGGTCGAGCGCATCCAGCGAATTCTGGTGACCTGGGGCGCCACCTCGCAGGCGACGCGGACCAACCCCGCGCGGGTGATCGCCGAAGCGCTGCAAAGCGAGGAGAAGTTCGGCTCGGCCCTGTCGCTGGTGCGATCGGTGCAACGGACCGCGAGCTCGTTGCGCGAGCGGCTTTCGCCCGACGCCTGGCAGATCATCACCGAGATGGTCGAGCGCCTCGCGTTGCAGGTCGACGACGATGACAGCATCGTCAGCGCCGCCGAACTGACGCTGCAGGAGCTGGCGAGCCTTGCCGGGTTGGCGCAGGAGAACATGAACCGCGCCGCCGGCTGGCGCTTCCTCGACATGGGCCGCCGCGCCGAGCGCGCCATCAACACCGTGCGTTTTGCGCGGCAGTTTGCCTACGACGAAGCCGGCGAGGAAGACCTCGATGTGCTGCTGACGCTGGTGGATTGCCAGATCACCTATCGTTCGCGCTATCTGGTCGGTCCGGCGCTGGCGCCGGTGCGCGATCTCGCGGTGCTCGATCCTTATAATCCGCGCTCGGTCGCGTTTCAGGTCGCGGCGCTGAACGATCACATCGCCGCACTGCCGAGCCTGAAGGAGCACGGCCTGATCGAGCGGCCGCAGCGGCTGGCGGTGGCATTGCAGGCGACGCTGACGACAGCCGAAGCCGCAACGCTTGATGTCAAGAGCCTGTTCGCGCTGGAGCAGGACCTGCTCAACCTGGCTGACGCCATCGGCCTGCACTACTTCCCGCACGGGCCCAATGCGAGCCGCCCGGAGAAGCTCACGGGACTCGCGTGATCTACGATATCCGTCACGTCACGACATACGCTTACGAGAGCCCGGTGAGTTTTGCGCGGTGCTCGCTGCGGCTGGAGCCGCGGAGCGGCGACGGACAACAACTGATCTCGCACTCGGTCGAGATCCGGCCGCGGCCGGCCGAGCGCACGGTGCGGCACGATTTTTTCGGAACACATACCGAGAGTGTGCTGATCGAGACCGCGCATCGCAACCTGCGGATCGATTCCCGCTCGCGGGTTTCGGTGTCGCGCAAGGTGCCGGCGCGCAATGCGCCGAGCCGGTCATGGGAAGATATCCGCGATGTGGCTTTCGAGGCCACCAGTCTCGGCCCTGCCTCGCCGATCGGATATGTCTTTGCGAGTTCGCTGGTGCCGGTGCTGGCACCGCTTACCGCCTATGCTGCGCCAAGCTTCCCGCCGGGCGGCGGCATCCTCTCAGGCGCCGCCAGCCTGATGCACCGGATCCGCAACGATTTCAGGTACGATTCCAAGGCCACGGTAATCTCGACGCCGCTCAGGGAAGTGTTCGAGAAGCGCCACGGCGTCTGCCAGGACTTCGCCCATGTGATGATTGCGGGCCTGCGCGGGCTTGGCCTGCCGGCGGCCTATGTCAGCGGCTATCTTCGCACCATTCCGCCAGCCGGCCAGCCGCGCCTGCAAGGCGCCGACGCCAGCCATGCCTGGGTTTCGCTCTGGTGTGGCGCCGAGCTCGGCTGGATCGGGTTCGACCCGACCAACGACCTGCTGGTCGAGAACGACCACGTCATCCTGGCGGTGGGACGGGACTTCTCCGACGTCTCGCCGGTCGACGGAATCATCGTCGGATCGCGCAAGCAGAAGCTCAGCGTCGCCGTCGACGTGCTGCTGGTGGAGTGAGGCGGGATTATCTCCCGCGCCCGGACTTCTTAACAACCGGTTATCCTGCCGCAGCATTAAGCCGCGCCAATCTCCGCTGCACTACGGATAGGCAGCTTAACGGAAGCTTTGCTCTTTTGCCGCCATCCTGACGTGCGCGGAACCGCGCCTGCAAGTCCAACCCACATAGCCGGGAGACAATCGTGAACAATTGGTCAACAAAGCCGTTCGTTTCTGCCGTGGCAGCCATGCTCGTTCTCGGAGGCGTCGCCAGTGCGGGCGGTGGAGCGAACAAGGACGAAGCCGTCGCCATGGTCAAACAGGCGGTCGCCTTCATCAAGGAGCAGGGCGTCGAAAAGGCGTATCCGGAGATCACCAACAAGGCCAGCAAGTTCCGTGATCGCGATCTCTATGTCGTGGTCTATCAGCTTGACGGCAAAGTGCTGGCTCACGGCTCGAACGAGAAATTCGTCGGCAAGGACCTGATCGATGCACAGGACGTCGACGGCAAGCTCTACGTCAAGGAGCGCGTCGAACTCGCCGCCAAGCAGGCCTCATTCTGGCAGGATTACAAATTCGTCAATCCGGTGAGCAAGAAGGTCGAGCCGAAGGAAATGTACTGCGAGAAGCTGGACAACACGGCTGTCTGCGCAGGCGTCTACAAGCTCTGACCAGCGTTTGCGTTGTTGTGCGGCGATCGCCGCACTGAAGGGGTGACATGCTCGGCTGGATCAAGAACATTGGTCTTTCGTGGAAAGTCCAGCTCGCGCCGGCTTTCCTGATCCTCGTCCTGATCGGGCTCGGCGCCTATGCGTTGCAAACGTTGCGGTCGAATCAGGCCGCCGTCGATGCGCTGGTGTCCGGCCCGGTGCGGCAATCGGAGCTGGCCAACGATCTCACCACCACGGTGTGGACGGCGCACGCCAAGCTCTATCGTCTTGCTGCCACCGCAGCCAACGAAAAGGACGAGAAGAAAATAGCTGCGGTCGCCAAGGAAGCTTCCGCAGCGGCCGGCAAGATTTCCGACGCGCTGAAGGCCGTCGAAGGCATCAAGGACGGGGTCGGCTCGGAGACTTTCGACAAGCTGAAAGCTGGCGTCGCAGGCTATCTCAAGCAATCGAAAAACGCGATCGAGATGGCCGACGGCGACGCCGGCTCGGCGCTGATATTCATCAAGGGCGCGGAACGCAACTTTGCCGTCATCGAAAAGCTGGCCGACGACCTGATCACACATAGCAGCGAGAGCAAGGATCGGGAGATTGCCCGTGCCGGGATCAAGCTCGAGCAACAGCAGATGACGCTGACGGCGGCCCTGCTGGCGGTTGCACTTGCCGGTATCCTCGTTTCGTTTCTGATCGGCCGGAGCATTTCCCGCCCGGTCGTGGCGATGTCGAAGGCGATGCGCGAACTGGCGGGCGGGAATTTCGAGGTCCAGCTACCGGGCCTCGAGCGCCGCGATGAAGTCGGCCAGATGGCGCATGCAATCCAGGAATTCAAGGTGCAGGCGATTGCCAAAGCCGAACGCGAGACGGCTGAGCGCGAAGAAAAGAACCGCGAGCTGGCAGCCGCCCGCCGCACCGAGCTGCACAATCTGGCCGAAAGCTTCGAGATTGCGGTCGGCGATATCGTCGAAAATGTCGGCTCGGCGTCGGCCGAGCTGGAAACCTCCGCAGCCGTGCTGACCAACAGCAGCGCCGCCACCCAGGAGCTCTCCACCGTCGTCGCCGCAGCTTCGGAGGAAACCTCCACCAACGTGCAATCGGTCGCGTCCGCCACCGAGGAAATGGCCAGCTCCGTCAATGAAATCGGCAGACAAGTCGCGAACTCCAACAGGATCGCCAACGAGGCGGTGGTTCAGGCGCAAAAGACCGACGCCCGGATTGCGGAATTGTCTGATGCCGCGAACCGTATCGGCGACGTCACCAAATTGATCACCACGATTGCCGAGCAGACCAATTTGCTGGCGCTCAACGCGACCATCGAAGCCGCCCGTGCCGGCGACGCCGGCCGAGGCTTTGCGGTGGTTGCCCAGGAGGTCAAGACGCTCGCCACGCAGACCGCCAAGGCCACCAGCGAGATTTCCACCCAGATCGCCGGGATGCAGGCGGCGACCCAGGATTCGGTGCTCGCTATCAAGGAAATCAGCGGCACCATCGGCAGGGTTTCCGAAATCGCGGCAGCGATTGCTGCCGCTGTCGAAGAGCAGGGCGCGTCGACCCAGGAAATCGCCCGCAACGTGCAGCAGGCGGCGGTGGGCTCGACCCAGGTCGCGACCAGCATCGCCGACGTCAACCGTGGCGCCGGTGAAATCGGCACGGCGTCGTCACAGGTGCTGGCCTCAGCGCAATTGCTCTCCAACGAAAACAAGCGCCTCAAGGCCGAGGTGGGCAAGTTCCTCGCGACCGTGCGGTCGGCTTAGGCCGTAGATCCAAGAATCGAGATTGGTGAACGTGGCTTGATCCATGTCCGCTTGGCAGCGCTTTGCGGATTCAAGTCGGACATCGCCCCAGGTCCGGAACGTGCCACCTCCGGACATTCCTCGGAGCTGCAGTCGTCGGCCTACGGATGGGACGCCAATGGGTCGTGGCGGCGCACTTACTGCCGACCGAGCAGCGAGGTCGGTCAATCACACTGACTTGCTTTATCCGTTCAACGGAGTGAAGCGCCACCTATTCTCAGGCGTATCAGGTCGTGTAGAATGTGGTTGCCTTGAAGCGGGATGTGCCGAAATCACCGTTCGGGGCAAACGAGCAGCACTGGTGCCATCGGCAGGCACGCTCTCTGAAGAGACCGACCCCTTTTTCGGTTTCGCACCACCATTCACATTGCATGAATGCGCGCGCTGCTTCTGCGGCGGCTCGTTGCATAACCTCAGGAGAAAAGCAATGAAGATCGATCGAAGGTCAGCATTGGGAATTGGGTTGGCAGCGGCTTCGGCGGCTATGATGAAGCCCGCCGCTGCTCAAACCACGGGCTACAAGGATGCGACGCCGTGGCCTGGTGTCGTAGTGCGCGCCTATGATGGCGAGACACCATCCATCATCCCCGGTTTTAAGACCGTATCGATGCGCGATGTCATTATGCAACCGGGATCGAAGACTATGGGTCCTCCGATGGAGAATGCCATGGTCTGCCATATCACTGAAGGGGAGATGCGGATCGAGCAGGAGGGAAAGACCTTTACGGGCAAGAAGAACTATGTCTGGACCTGCAACAAGAACACAAAAGAGCAGGTGTACAACGATGGGAACGTGGTCGCAATCATGCGGATCACGGACCTGAAGGCTTAAGGCTCGTTTGTTCGTAAGAGACCAATTGCTGGTGCGGATGGCGTACTTGATGAGGCGCCATCCGCGCTGAATGTAGACCGCCAATGGGGTTGTCATTTAGCACACGGGCTGCCCTAAAACGTGCAAGAAGGCGCCGCTGCCGAGTGTCTTATTTGGGTCATTCGCGTTGCTCTGACGGTTGGCTGGCCACTTCCGATCCACCCCAATCAGCGGACGTTCGCAGGGTACGTCGGCAAGTATCAAACGTGCCAAACAAGAGACACATGCGGGCAGCATCTTAATTCGTTATCCGCCCGAATTCCGGGGGAGCCGGTCGGCATCCCCCGGAAGGATTTTCGGGATCAGCCGGCATATGCCTTGTCGAGGTCGGCGATGACGATCTTTTGCATCTTCAGCATGGCCTGCATGGCGCGATCGGCCTTCTTGCGATCGGGATCGCTCAGATAGCGGCCGAGGGCCGTGGGCACAACCTGCCAGGACAGGCCGAATTTGTCCTTGAGCCATCCGCACTTCGATTCCTCGCCGCCATCGGCGGTCAGTCTGTTCCAGAAGTAATCGACCTCTTCCTGGCTCTCGACGCTGATGAAGAAGGAGACCGCCTCGTTGAACTTGTATTTTGGGCCGCCATTTAGGGCATTGAACCTCTGCCCCTCCAGTTCGAAGGTCGCCATGAAGTCATTGACGGTTTCGACCTTTGCATTGGGAAATACCGATTTGTAGAAGGCGACAGCCTCGGGGACGTTGTTATCGAACCAGAGGAACGGCGTGATGGAGGTCATTGACGGATGTCCTTGTTGGTGGGGTCCAATGAGCCGGTTTCCTTTGCGTGGGCTCGCCCGAGGACGAACGGGGGGACGAGAGTCCGACAAGGGGGGTGATTTATTTGTCGATCGATTTCGCGGTGCGCCGAGGCGCAATGATCGGCGTGTCGGCATATTCAGTGCCGATCCGATGCCTTGGCGAACTTTCCGGAGCCCGATTTTGTGGACGCCTCACACTCTGGCGCAAGCCTGAGATGCCGTCCGCTTAGGTGCCGGTTCGCCGCGCCGGCTCGGAGGAATCCGCACGCAGGTTGCGGAAGAATTTCTCGACCTCGCGCGACAGCGTCTCGGCCGTAGCCGTCAGTTCGCTGGATACGGTGAGGACCGAAGTCGCCGCCGCGCTCGTCGTGCCCATGGCGTCGCTGAGCGAGCCGATATTGACGACCAGCGTGCCGTTGCCCTGCGCCGCCAGTTGCGCGTTGACCGAGATCTCGCGGGTCGCCGCATCCTGCTGATCGATCGCGCTGGCAATGATGGAGGTCACCTCGTTGATCTCGCGCACCGCATTGCCGATTTCGCGAACCGCTTCGACGGAGGTTTTGGTCGACGTCTGGATCAGGCCGACGTTCTGGCCGATTTCGGCGGTCGCCTTGGCAGTCTGTTCGGCCAGTGCCTTTACCTCGTGGGCGACCACGGCAAAGCCGCGGCCGGCGTCACCGGCGCGGGCGGCTTCGATCGTTGCGTTGAGCGCGAGAAGGTTGGTTTGCTCGGCGATCGCCTGGATCAGGCTGAGCACGCCGTCGATGCGCTGGGTCGCAGCCGCAAGCCCCTCGATTTCGGCGACCGATTTCTCGGTGCGCTGGCCGGCCTGCTCGACTGCGCTGGCCGACTGGCGCACCTGGCGGCCGATTTCCTCGACGGAAGCGGACAGCTCCTCGGCGGCGCTGGCGACGGCGGAAACGTTGCTGGAAGCCTGCTCGGTCGCGCCGGAGGCGGCCACCGCCCGCCCGCTGGCATCCGATGCGACGCTGGCGATGGTCTGCGCGGTGCCGCGCATCGAGGTCGCATTGTCGGTGACCGCGCGCAGCACGCCGCCGATCGCTTCGCGGAAGGCGTCGACCGAGGCTTCGATGTGACGGGTGCGCTCGTCGCGCGCTTTCGAGTCCTCCAGCACCTGCGAATTGAGGTTGCGGTTGCGGTCCATCGCTTCCTGGAAGACACTGATCGCACGGGCCAGCGCGCCGATCTCGTCGGCGCGGCCGGTATGCGGAACCTCGACGCCTTCGGCGCCGTCGGCGACCTGCTTGATGGTCGCGGTGATAACCGAGAGCGGGCGGGCGATCGAACGGGCGATGATCAGCACGCCGATAACGACCACCGCCAGCGCTATGACACCGAGGCAGGTCAGCACAAAGGCCATCGTGTGATTGGTGTCGGTCTGCTGCGCCAGCCTCTTGCTGCGTTCGGCGTAGACCTTAGACAGGGCCTCGAGATCCTTGTTCAGCGCCGTGCGTACTTGGCGGTTGGCGTCGTTGTCGCCCCATTCGCGGCCTGCCGCCGCATTGATCTCGACCCCTCGGCGAACCAGCTCCTTGCGGAAGTCGACGAACTGTTCAATGCGCTTCTTGAAGGTGGCGAACTGCTGGGCGTCGTCAGCCTGGACCAGTGTCTCCCAGTTCTTGACGACCTCGAGAATGCGTTCGTTGAACTTGAGCAAGCCGTCGCCGAATTTCTTCACGACGGCGGGCTCGGTCGACATGTAGACGCCGCGCGATTCCATCACGACGGCATAGACAAGCGAATTGATGCGCTCGACGTTGAGCGCGGCGCGGCTGGCAGTCGAGACCGCTTCGGTGAGTTCGGCATTCTGACGGGTGTTGTAATCGGACAAGGCGGTGATGGCGGCAACCAGAACCGCGAACAGAGCGAAGATCGAGTACAACTTGGCTGCAAGCGAAAACCGGGATGCCATGGTGCCACCAAAAATGAGTTAGGGATTCTACAACCGGCGCTCCACAGCGGATGGGTGTGTGCAGTCGGTATCTGCAAATTGTGCTAAATTTTGATGGACAATTTCTTAATCCGAGAAACTATAAATTATGCAAATAGCGGAAGATTATATAGCAATTTCAATGTGTTGTATCGTTGATGGCATGCCATGTCGCCGGGAAAATTTGGCATTTCTGCACGACCGAAACGGGCCCTGATATACCGGTGCAATTGGAGGTGGCCGTTGGCGGCCGGCGCCGGGTGCCACCCGCCAAGACGAAACGGGGCCGCCGTGACGGCGCAACCCGTCCAATCCTACGGGTGCGGTCCTCGATCCGAGACGGGTAACGCCACCAATGAAAGGGCCGTACCCATTGCCGCAAGCGGGCACGTGTTTCCGAAGGGCGGTCCGCATCGGGCAAACACCTGTCGCACGAATCAAGCTAGACAGTGGGCACGGCGACGGAAACTGGTCGAACTCGTCTTGTCGGGGCGGCAAGCGCGCAACCCTTAAGCCATCGCTCGATTCATCACGCGACGCCTGTTGCCACAAGGCGACGCGCCACTTCGATTGTAGGCAAGAATGGGGACTTAATGGCTCAAAGTGCCGCCTTGCCGGGCAACGTCGATCTCTATCTTCACATCCGCGTACTGGTTGCCATCATCCTCGGGCTCAGCGTCACGCGCTTGGTCAGCGGCGTTGCGGCATTGATCCAGCATCCCGGCCGCTACCCGATCTGGTCAGTTCATCTGGGCTGGGTCGCCTGGGCGCTCATGAACGTGGTCACATTCTGGTGGTGGGAGTTTCGGCTGAGCTTCGTCCAGCACTGGACGTTTGTCATGTACGCCTTCATCTGCGTTTACGCATCGATGTACTATTTCCTGAGCGCTCTGCTTTTCCCCCAGGACCCTCGATGAATATAAGGGTTATCAGGACTACTTTCTTTCCCGCCGCCGCTGGTTCTTTGGCTTTCTGGCGTTGACGGAAGCGCTCGATGTGGTCGACACCTTGATAAAGGGCGAAGACCATCTGCGATCGCTGGGACTAGAGTATCTCCCGCGGATCGGCGTATTCGTATTGCTGTGCGCGGTGGCTGCGGTAACGCGTAATCTCCGGTTCCATGCGCTGTTCGTGTTCGCCGCGTTCGTTTATGAGCTAAGCTTTTTCAGCCGCTATTACGGCACGCTGAACTAGCCGGAGGCGGGTGGCTGCGGCCATGCCGCACTCGGAAAATGGACTCGGCTCGTCTTCCACACTGTCGCGCGCGTGGTGATAGGATAGCGCGGCAACGGAGCAGATACGGGCGCAGGAAAGTCAGCATGGTCTATCGCCAGGTCATCGGTGCAACCTCCTATGCGTTCGACGATTTGCGCGCGCTGCTCGCCAAGGCGACGCCGCCGCGGTCCGGCGATCGTCTTGCCGGCGTCGCGGCCGAAAGCGCGGAACAAATGATCGCGGCGCGGATGGCGCTGGCCGACATGCCGCTCAAGCAATTCCTCAACGAGGCGGTGATCCCCTACGAGGACGACGAGGTCACCCGGCTGATCCTCGATACCCATGAGGCGCAGGCCTTTGCGCCGATTTCCTCGCTGACCGTCGGCGGCTTCCGCGACTGGCTGTTGTCCGATGCGGCAACCAGCGAAACGCTCAACAAGGTTTCGCGCGGAATCACGCCGGAAATGGCCGCCGGCGTTTCGAAGCTGATGCGCAACCAGGATCTGATCCTGGTCGCCAAAAAATGCGCCGTGACTTCTGCCTTTCGCAATACCATCGGCCTGAAGGGGCGGATGAGCGTGCGGCTGCAGCCCAACCATCCCTTCGACGACGCCAAGGGCATTACCGCTTCGATCCTCGACGGCATCTTGCTTGGATCGGGCGACGCCTGCATCGGCATCAACCCGGCCAGCGACGATCCGGCTATCATCGGCGAGTTGTTGCGCCTGCTCGACGGCATCATCTCGCGGCTGCAGATCCCGACCCAGGCCTGCGTGCTCACCCATGTGACCACGACGCTCGGATTGATCGGGCAGGGTGCTCCGGTCGACCTGGTGTTCCAGTCGATCGCGGGAACGCAGGCTGCCAACCGCAGCTTTGGCGTCGATCTCGCGCTGTTGCGCGAGGCGCGTGAGGCGGGACTGTCGCTTCGCCGCGGCACGGTCGGCGACAACGTGATGTATTTCGAGACCGGGCAGGGCTCGGCGCTCTCGGCCAATGCGCATCACAACGTCGATCAGCAAACCTGCGAGGCGCGGGCCTATGCGGTAGCGCGCGCGTTCGATCCGCTTCTGGTCAATAGCGTGGTCGGCTTCATCGGTCCGGAATATCTCTATGACGGCAAGGAAATCATCCGCGCCGGCCTCGAGGATCATTTCTGCGGCAAGCTGCTCGGCCTGCCGCTCGGTGTCGACGTCTGCTACACCAACCATGCCGAAGCCGACCAGGACGACATCGACAATCTCTTGACGCTGCTCGCTGCCGCCGGCGTCACCTTTATCATGGGGGTGCCGGGCGCCGACGATGTCATGCTGAACTACCAGTCGACCTCGTTCCACGACGCGCTCTACGTCCGGGACCTCTTCGGGTTGAAGCGGGCGCCGGAGTTCGACGATTGGTTGGTGCGCACCGGCCTTGCGGGTGCCGATTTCCGGCTTGCGGG
Source organism: Bradyrhizobium sp. CSA112 (assembly GCF_029051645.1). Lineage (GTDB taxonomy): Bacteria > Pseudomonadota > Alphaproteobacteria > Rhizobiales > Xanthobacteraceae > Bradyrhizobium. Next base: position 34,786 of record NZ_JAACFS010000009.1, on the reverse strand, counting down.
CAGCGCGGGGCTGCTGCTGCCCGAATTTGCCTCGCGGCTGATCGCCTGAGCGCTGGCCTAAGGGCCGGAAGATTTCCTGCAACCAATTGAACCCACAATGAGTTAGGACCCACAACGAGTTAGAACTGGCTGTCACAATGTTGAAGAATTTCTGGCCCAGCTTTCAATGTCGTGCTTAAATTCATGTCAGCCTTGAGGAATTTTGATGAGAGCTGAAGGCATCGGAACGGTACGGCGTATCCTGTGCGTCTTTCCGCGCTATACCTCCTCTTTTGGCACATTCGAATACGCCTATCCCCTGACCGCCGGTGTCCAGGCCTTCATGCCGCCGCAAGGCCTGTTGCTTATCGCGGCCTATCTCCCGGCGGACTGGCCGGTTCGTTTTATCGACGAGAACATTCGCCCCGCGACCAAGGAAGATTTTGAATGGGCGGAGGCGGTGTTCGTCAGCGGCATGCATATCCAGCGCCAGCAGATGAACGACATCTGCCGCCGCGCGCATGCCTTCGACCTCGCGGTGGCGATCGGCGGACCGTCGGTGAGCGCGTGCCCGGACTACTATCCATCGTTCGACTATCTGCATGTCGGCGAACTCGGCGATGCCACCAACGAGCTGATCGCGCGGCTGGCGCGCGACCCATCACGGCCGGCGCAACAGGTCGTGCTGAAAACCAACGACCGCATTGCCATGAGCGACTTTCCGATCCCGGCCTATGAGCTGGCCGAAGTGAAGAAATATCTGCTCGGCAGCATCCAGTATTCGAGCGGTTGTCCCTATCAGTGCGAATTCTGCGACATCCCCGGCCTCTATGGCCGCAACCCGCGCCTGAAGACCCCGCAGCAGATCGTCGCCGAGCTGGACAGGCTGCGCGAATGCGGCATGACCGACACGATCTATTTTGTTGACGACAATTTCATCGGCAATCGAAAAGCGACGCTCGATTTGCTGCCGCACCTCGTCGAGTGGCAGAAGCGAACCGGCTACGTCACGCGGCTCGCCTGCGAGGCGACGCTCAACATCGCCAAGCGACCCGAAATCCTGGCGCTTATGCGCGAGGCGATGTTCGTGACCGTGTTCTGCGGCATCGAGACGCCCGATCCCGACGCGCTGCATGCGATGCACAAGGACCACAACATGATGGTCCCGATCCAGGAAGGCATTCACACCATCAACTCCTATGGCATGGAAGTCGTCTCTGGCATCATCATGGGGCTTGATACCGACAAGCCCGGCACCGCAGATGCGCTGCTCGAATTCGTCGATGAATCGCGGATTCCGCTGCTCACGATCAATCTGCTGCAGGCGCTGCCGAAGACACCGCTATGGGACAGGCTGGAGCGCGAAGGCCGGCTCAATCACGACGACAGTCGTGACTCCAATGTAGAGTTCCTGCTGCCCTATGAGCAGGTGGTCGATTCCTGGCGCAGGTGCATGGAAGTCGCCTATCAGCCGGAAAAGCTGTACGCGCGCTACCAGTATCAATGCGACTACACCTATGCGCAGCGGATCAAGGTGCCGGTGGCGCCCGAGCAGAAGAGTTGGGCCAATATCAAGCGCGCCCTGATCATGCTCCGGAACATCTTCTGGAAGGTCGGCGTGCTCGGCGACTACAGAAAGGTGTTCTGGAAGTTCGCGCTGGGACGGCTCCGCTGCGGCGATATCGAGGGCTTGATTGGCTCGGCGACGATTGCGCACCATCTGATCGAATTCGCGCGCGCTGCCACCAGCGGCCGGCAGAACGCGTCGAATTATTCGATGCGGCTGCGTGAGGCGTCGGTTCCGGCCGAGTAGCAAGCCATGAAAACGCCGGCACCGCCGCCCCGCTCGCTCGACGCCTTGCGGGAACTGACGCCCGCGCGCGTCGGGCTCGGCCGTTCCGGCGCGAGCATGCCGACCGACGCGCTTCTCGCCTTCACACTCGACCACGCCCGCGCGCGCGATGCCGTGCATGCTGCTTTCGATGCTCAGCGCCTGGTTGGCGAATTGGCCGGCCTCGGCCTGCAGGTCGGCGAAGTCTCCAGCCAGGCGCGCAACCGCAGCGACTATTTGCGCCGCCCCGATCTCGGACGCATGTTAGACCTGGATTCGCGGCGCGCGCTGGAGAACCGAAGCGGCGGCGCGGGCGAGATTGTGATCGTGGTCGGCGACGGACTGTCGCCGGCGGCCGTCAATGGTCACGCCGTCGAACTGGTTCGCCATCTTGCGTCTCGCCTGACGGAGGCGGGAGTTAGGCTCGGCCATGTCGTGGTCGCATCGGGCGCGCGCGTGGCGCTCGGCGACGAGATCGGCGATGTGCTCGGCGCGCGGCTGGTGGTGATGCTGATTGGCGAGCGGCCCGGCCTGTCGGCGCCCGACAGCCTCGGCGCCTATCTGACCTTTGCGCCGCGCATCGGCCTCACGGATGAGAAGCGCAATTGCGTGTCCAACATCCACGGTGCAGGCCTGAGCTACGATGAAGCCGCCTTCAAGATCGCCTGGCTGGTGCGTGAAGGCATCGCGCGCCAGATTACCGGCGTGGCGCTGAAAGACGAAAGCGGAGCCGCGCTCATCTCCGCCCGGGCAGCGCTCCGCGCCGAGACGGAAGCGGAGAAGAAAAAGGACTGAGCGCCGCGTGACTTCAGGCGCGATCTTCACGCGTGGGCCGCTTCCCGAAAAGTTGACCGGACGCGGTTGCGCCACGCCATCGCGAGCGGCGTTGGCGTTATTAGCCGGAATGGCCCAAGGGGAGCCCGGCGGGTGTGGCAAATCAGAGACTTAACGCGCATTTTCGTCATCTTCTTGCCGATTTGCCGTCCCGCGCATGCTTGCCGGATGGGGTTCGGCCCTGTAAAACGGCGCCGGTTAATTTACCGCGTGATTTCAAGGGCTAGCGCCGATCGAATAGGGCCGTCAAAGCCGCATTCGCGCCGCCAAGCTGCATAAATAAACCAAGCTGCACATACAGGCCGACGTGAGAACTGGACAGGGTATGCTCGACAAGAACTCCGAAAGTCACGTCCACGTCGAAGCCATCGAGGAGCCGCCGCCGGGCAAGAGCATCGCCTTCGGGCTCGAGCGCATGGGCCTGATCGCGGTCAAGGCGCCGATCGTGTCCATGATCATTCTCGTCGCGCTGATCGTGGCTGCGCTCTTCGGTATCGAGCGGATCAAGATCGACGACTCGCTGAGCCAGTTGTTCCGCTCCGATTCCAAGGACTACAAGCAATATGAGGCTGTGACCAAGCGCTTCCCGGCGACCGAATTCGACGTGCTGGTCGTGGTAGAGGGCAAGACGCTGCTGGCCCGCGAGAACCTCGAAAAGATCCGCGACATGGTCACCGACCTGCAACTGATCGAGGGCGTGCGCGGTCTGGTCTCGCTATTCTCGGCGCGTCAGGCGCCGGAGCCCGGCAAGTTGCCGGCCGCGCTGTTCCCGCCCGAACTGCCGCAAGGCGCCGCCTACGACAAGTTCGCCGAGACCGTCAAATCGAACGAAATCATTCGCGGCAAGCTGCTATCGGAGGACGGCACGCTGGCGCTGATCGTGCTGTCGCTGGAGCCGAAGGTCGTTTCCTCCAACGAACTCGGCACGGTAGTCGGCGAAATGCGGAAGATCATGGCCGAGGATCTCGCCGGCAGCGGGCTCAATGCGCAGCTTTCCGGCGTTCCCGTCATGCAGCTCGAGATCCGCAACGCGGTCAAGCGCGACGGGCTGACCTACAACATCCTCGGCATTCTCGCCGGCTGCATCATCGCGATCATCTTCTTCCGCAAGGTATCGTTCATGGTGGTCGCGGCTTTCCCGCCGATCATCGCGATCCTGCTCGCGCTCGGCAGCCTCGGCTGGGCCGGCTTCAATCTCAACATGTTCCTGAACGTGATGACGCCGCTCATCATGGTGATCAGCTTCTCGGACTCGATGCAGTTAACGTTCGCGGCGCGCGACCGCCTGATCGCGGGCCAGGACAAATTAACCGCGTTCACCAATGCCGTGCTGGTGGTGGGGCCGGCCTGCGTGCTGACCCACGGCACCGCCGGCATATCCTTCATCGCCCTGCAATTCTCCGATTCCGAACTGATCCGAAAGTTCGGCGAGGCCGGACTTGCCGCCACCATCATCGCGCTGGTGGCCGTGCTGTCGCTGGTGCCGGTGTTCGGCGTGCTGTTTGTCCGCAACGAGAAGATTTTCGCGGTCAAATTCCAGAGCGCGGACGCCGGGGTGCAGGCGCTGCGCAATTTCTGTTACTGGATCGCGGTGCGCATGGTCGGCCGCCCCGGGCTGTTCAGCCTGCTCGCGTTGCTGCTCGTCGCCGGCCTCGGCTTCATCTACGCCACGCTGGAGCCGCGCTATCGCCTCGCCGATCAGGTGCCGGACAAGCGGCAGGCGGTGGCGGCTTCGGGCCGGCTGGACGCCAAGCTTACCGGCGCCAATCCGATCGACGTGCTGATCGAATTCCCCAAGGGTGCGTCGCTCTACGCGCCGGATACGTTGAAGACGATCGCCGACGTTCACGCGATGGTCGAGAAATCGGCAGGCGTCGGCAATGTTTGGTCGCTGGAGACGCTGCGCCGCTGGCTCGCCGACAAAGCCGGCGCAACCGATGTCGCGACGCTGAAGGAATATGTCAGCGTGATTCCGGAGCATCTGGTCCGCCGCTTCATCTCGGCCGATCAGGATGCGGTGGTGGTGTCGGGCCGCGTTCCCGATCTGGATTCCAGCGAGATCCTTCCCGTGGTCGACAAGCTCGACAAGGCGCTCGACAAGGTGCGATCAGAGCATCCAGGCTTCGAAATCGCCGTCACCGGCCTGTCGGCGATCGCCGCGCGCAACAGCGCCAACATGATCGAGAAACTCAATCACGGTCTGACGATCGAGTTCCTCATAGTTGCGATCTTCATCGGCCTCGCATTCCGATCGGTCGTGGTGATGTTCTCCTGCATCCTGCCCGGCATTTTCCCGGTGGTGGCGTCCGGTACGGTGCTGTGGATAATGGGCGAGGGGCTGCAATTCGCCAGCGTGGTCGCGCTGACGGTGTCGTTCGGCCTGGGGCTAAGCGCCACCATCCACTTCCTCAACCGGCTGCGGCTGGAGAGCAAGCCCGGCGTCGGCTCGGCGCTGGCGGTCGAGCGCGCCACCGTGCTGGTCGGTCCGGCGCTGATTCTGACCACGGTGGTGCTGGCCTGCGGCCTCGTCGTCACCGTGTTCTCCGACCTGCCGTCGTTGCGGCTGTTCGGCTGGCTCAGCGCGTTCTCGATGATTGCGGCCCTGGTCGCGGATCTCTTCATCCTGCGTCCGACCTCGATGTTCCTGATCAATCTGTCGGAAAAGATTCGCGGCGTCAGCCACGCCAAGCCGGCGGAATAACAAGCGCTATTGAAAAACGAGGGCTGCTGGCCAACGGCTTGTCGAAGAGAGGCTGAGGAATGACGTCTGCGGGATTAGCTGCTCGCCCTGCGGCGGATGCTGCCGCCTATCGCGCGGTCGAACACATCTATCATTCCTACCTTACTGGCCTGATCCTGATGCTGGCCTCACGGGCTGGCGCGCCGCGCGCGGCCGAGGTGGTGTTCCGCACCTTCCGGCGGCAGCAACTGGCGCGCTTTCTTCCCGGATTGAAGAAGCTCGGCCTCGACCGGCTTCCGCATGCGGTCGCGTGTGCCCAGTATCACTATCTCTCGAATCAGGTCGGCGGCGTGAAGGTCGAGTACGTCTACGAGAGCGACAGCAAGGCCTGGGTGCGTTATCCGCCGCCACGCTGGATCTGGTCCGGCACCGCCATTTGCGGAATCCCCTCCGAAGTATCGCGGGCGATGCTGCGCGGATGGCACGCCAACAACGGCGTGGTGCTCGGCAATCCCCGGCTCGGCTTCGTCTGCACGGGGCAGACTGTCGACGGCCAGCCGGGGCTGGAGGGGTACTACAAGGAGTGGGATCGCGACCTCGCGCCCGAGGAGCGGCTGCAGTTTTCGCCCGGCGAGCGCTGTCCGCCGTTCCGGGCCGATCTCGCGCCGCGGCTGCCGGCGACGACATGGCCGGAGGAGCGGCTGCAGAAGGTGCTGCGCAATTATGCGATGGAGTACGTCACCTCGATCGTGCCGGAAACGATCAGGGTGTTCGGCCCGGAAGAGGGCGGCCATCTCGCCGGCGCTGCGGCGCGGCTCGTCGGGATGCACACCTTCGACGAAGTCGCTGCGCTGTTGGGTGGCGTCGAAGCGGGAGCGGCGGGTTTCGCCAAAGCCTTCGCACGGCTGGCGAGGGGGCAGGATGATGATGCGGAGCTGCAGATAGAAGGTTCAGGCGCGACGGTACGTCAGAGTTCGTGGCGCCTGATGGCGGAACGTGAAGCATTGTCGCCCGCGGCGTTCGACGCCTGGAACGAATTATGGGTGGGGGCAGCGCTCGCGCATGATCGCTTCATGCGCATCGAGGTAACGGAACGCCGCGACCGCGGCGACGCGCATTGGGGCTGGAAATTCGGCTGATCCAGCTTAGGTCGCCAAATGAAAACGGCAGCGCCGGGCGCTGCCGTTTCATGCTGTTTCGAAGGGCAGCGTCAGGTCCTCGACATCGTGATCTTGACGCCGCGGATCTCGCCCTTGGAGTCGATCTGCACACTCTGCTTGTTGCCGGTGGTACGCAGATTCAGGTTGGCCGCAAATCCCGACGCTTCGACGAACACCTCGATCTGGCCGCCGCCGGCGGTGCCCTGCAGATTGCCGAAGATATTCCGGCTCTTTTCGCTCCAGTTGCCGGAGATGCGGCCACCCTGGCTGGTGACGTCGCTCGACAGGTCGAACTTGTAGCTGTCGCTGGCGCAGTGCAGGTTTTGCTTCAGGCCGAGCCCGTTGGCGTTGACCTTGTAGTCGGCTTTGCAGCGGATGTTCTCGGTGGTGCCGTTGGAGAGCGCGACCGTGCCCGAGCCGCTCCAGTTTCCGTCAAAACCGGCAAAAGGGCCTCCCGCCTGGGCATGGCTTGCAGTGACCGACAACATAAGCGCGGCGCCGACGCCGGCCGCTGCGAGAGCCTGACCGAGCAAGCTGGAACCAAACAGTTTCATCGTGAGTTTTCCCCTCAAAATAGACGTTCTTTGCAAAGATACGTCTCGCCGCATCGAAGATTTAGTGTTCCTGCAGTATCTTAGGTTCAAATGACGGCGTGCTGTTTCCGGCGGTAGCGGCAGGAAAAAGGCCACAGGCGGCCGAGTGGAATCAAACATTCACATTAGCTCCGTCGGCGCAGCATCTAGCTTCGCGCTAGACCGTCTGCAAGAACCAATTTCCAAGAAAGTGTGGCAGAAATACACGTTAGATATCAGCCGGTTATTTACCGCGCTGAGATCGCCGTAAATTTAGCCGTATTTGCCATGCTTGTCCTGTGCACGTCGCTGCGTTACGCGGCACCTGCCATCCAAACAAAATCCACCCCGGCGATGCCGAAACGCAAATCGGGAACGGGATTTCATGCTGCCGAAATGAAGGAATACGATGCGTAAATCTCTCCTGGCCCTCACCTTGTTGTCGATGTCGGTCTCGTCGAATGTCGCCTTCGCCCAGCAAGCGCAGCGCAGCGGAACGGAGGAGGAGCAGAAGGCCTGTACCCGCGATGTGCAGAAGTTCTGCCGCCCGGTCATCGACCAGGGCGATCTCACGATCCTGGCGTGCCTCAAGGAACATCGGCCCAAGATCAGCGCGGCCTGCAACCAGGTTCTCAAGAACAACGGTCAGTAAGCCGCGGCTTTCACCCGCTAGTTATCGCGCCGGACCCGTTTCCGGCTCGGTCGCGGCTGCGACGGGTGCGCTAAATCTCATCGCATTGGTTTTGGCGGCGTCCCCTGCAAGGCCCTGCAAGGGGAGCAAAAACGGCTGCGCGTTTGCCAAGCCCGCGCTGATGCTAGCGCTCCTCGTGCCGCCGCGTCCGTTGCTGTGCGCGGTACACCGCTGAGCCTTAGCGGTCTCGAGCTTGGCCGGAGCGGCGTGGATACGCCGCGCGCTCCCTGCCTTGCATGAGCGGCTTGTGTTCAGGAACTACCGGCGTCAACGTGGGGTTAGTGTTGTTGGGCCACGTTTGTAGTCCCACGCGAGGGAGAGCTCTGATGCGCATTCTGGCTTTGGCGATTTTGATCGTAGTGACGGCTTCAGCCGCGCCGTCGGCTCACGCGCAGACCTATGATCCGAAATATCCGGTCTGCCTGCAGGTTTATACAGGCTGGAACGACTATTACTTCGAATGCGGCTACACCTCGCTGGCACAGTGCAACATGTCAGCCTCGGGCCGCTCCGCACAATGCGTCGTCAACCCGTATTACGCAGGTCCGGCGCCGCGAAAGAAGCGCGCCAGGGTCTACCAGTAAGTTCGCTGAAAAAGCGCGGCGCCGGGTGTCCATCGTCTGACCTGGCTTTGAGCGGCCGTCGGCGAGTTGCTTGCGATCGACGTCAGTGCTTTCCGTCACATTGATCGCGCAGATTGCGCGATAACATGCTCACCGCATGTGTGAAGATTTCGAGTAACTTCAATCGGTTAACGGCGCTGTCGAGAGTTGTGTCGAGCGTCAAAACGCCCTATATGGGGCTCGCGACTTCACGCATGCGACCAACTATATCCGCGCATGCCGCCAAATCCCGATGAATGTAGTCAGTTCTTGATGACCACCGCGAGCGACCTGCGATCCGGAAAGACCCACCGCGACGAGAATTTTCCGGTCGCGTCGTGGATCATTCATCCGCGTCACCGGGCGCTGATCCTGAGCTTTTACAATTTCGTCAGGACCGCCGACGACATTGCCGATCACGCAACACTCGGCGCCGACGAAAAGCTTCGCTATCTCGACCTGCTCGAGGCGGAGTTGCTGGGCAAGGGCGACACGCAAAAGGAAGCGGTCAGCCTGCGCCGCGCTCTTGCCGAGCGCGCCATGGCACCACGCCACGCCCTCGATGTGCTGGTCGCGTTCCGGATGGACGTCACCAAGCTGCGCTACGAGAACTGGGATGACGTCATTCATTATTGCCGCTATTCGGCTATGCCGGTCGGACGCTTCATGCTCGACGTCCACGGCGAGAGCACCTCGACCTGGGCGGCTTCGGACGCGCTGTGCGCCGGCTTGCAGATCAACAATCATTTGCAGGATTGCGCCAAGGACTACAAAAATCTCAACCGCGTCTACCTGCCGCGCGATGCGCTGGCCGCGAGCGGCGCCACCGTCGAGATGCTGGGCGAGGCGAAGTCACAGCCGGCGCTGTTGCAATGCCTGCAGGCGCTCGCAGTGCGGACCGAAACCCTGCTCAATGAAAGCAAGTCGCTCAGCGCCGAGGTGAGGGATTTCCGGCTCGGGCTCGAGGTTGCCGTGATCCAGGCCTTTGCCGACAAGATCGTCGGCATGCTGAAGGTGCGCGATCCCCTGAGCGAGCGCGTACACCTGAGCAAGCCCGAATTGCTCGCGCAGAGCATCGGCGGCATCGCCGGCGAAATGATCAGGCGTGCCGCGGGACGCCGTCCCCAGACCAACCCGGCGGCCGGCGCATGACGTTGCAGACGGCGGCGGCCAACGCAGATTACGGCACCACCGCGTCCGGCAGTTCGTTCTACGCGGCCATGCGCATCCTGCCGCGCGAACAGCGCCAGGCGATGTTCCAGATCTACAGCTTTTGCCGTCAGGTCGACGACATCGCCGATTCCGACGGGCCGCGGCCCGAGCGGCTGGCGGCGCTGCAGCAATGGCGCGACGATATCGACGCGCTGTATCAGGGCAATCCACCGCCGCGTTTGCGGGATTATGCCGCCTCGGTGCGCCGCTTCGGCCTCAAGCGCGAGGATTTCCTGGCCGTCGTCGACGGCATGGAGATGGACGTGCCGCAGGACATCCGCGCGCCGGATCTTGCCACGCTCGATCTCTATTGCGACCGCGTCGCCAGCGCCGTCGGCCGTCTGTCGGTGCGGGTGTTCGGCCTGCCCGAGGATGACGGGATCCAACTCGCCCATCACCTCGGGCGCGCGCTGCAATTGACCAACATCCTGCGCGACATCGACGAAGACGCGGGCCTCGGCCGTCTGTATCTGCCGCGTGAGAGCTTGCTGCTTGCCGGCATCACCACCGACGATCCCAATCGGGTGATCGCCGACCGCGCGCTGCCCAAAGTGTGCCTGCCGCTCGCCGAGCGGGCCAAGAAACATTTCGAGAAGGCCGACGAGATCATGAAACGCAATTCGCGGCGCGTAGTGCGCGCGCCGCGGATCATGTCGAAATATTACCGCGCGATCCTGGACCTGTTGCTGGCCCGGGGCTTTGCCGCCCCGCGCCAGCCGGTTCGCGTCCACAAGATGGCAAAGATCGCCATCCTTCTCCGTTACGCGATCATTTGATGCAGAAAAACGTTCATATCATCGGCGCCGGCATTTCCGGCCTCTCGGCCGGCGTCCGGCTCGCCAACGCCAATTACCGGGTGCATGTCCACGAGGCCACGCAGCAGGCCGGCGGCCGTTGCCGGTCCTATTTCGACGCGGCCACCAATCTCACCATCGACAACGGCAACCATCTCTTGTTGTCCGGCAACCGTCATGCGCTGGCCTACGCCAAATCGATCGGCACCGAGGCCGGGCTGGTCGGGCCGAAGCTTGCGCAGTTTCCCTTCGTCGACATCGTGACCGGCCAGCGCTGGCAACTCGACCTTGGCGACGGCAAATTGCCGCTATGGGTGTTCGACGAAGCGCGCCGCGTCCCCGATACGAAGCTGCTCGATTATCTCGCCTTGATGCCTCTGGCCTGGGCAGGCACCGGCAAACTTGTCGGCGACACGATCCCCTGCAAAGGTACGCTGTACGATCGGCTGGTGCAGCCGCTGCTGTTGGCCGCGCTCAACGTCGATCCCCCCGAGGGTTCGGCGGGCCTTGCCGGCGCGATCGTGCGGGAAACGCTGCTGGCGGGCGGGCAGGCCTGCCGGCCGCTGATCGCGCGCGACGGCCTGAGCGCGGTGCTGGTCGAGCCGGCGATCAAGCTGTTGCAGGACAAGGGCGCTTCGATCCAGTTCGGCCACGAGCTGCGCGAATTCGCGATCGCAGGCAACGCGGTCGGCGAATTGAAATTCGGCAGCGACGCGATTGCGCTCGGCTCCGACGACGCCGTGGTGCTTGCGGTGCCGCCGCGCCCTGCGGCGGCGCTGTTGCCGGGCCTGAAGACGCCGTCAAAATTCCGCGCCATCGTCAACGCGCATTTCCGCTTCGATCCGCCGAAGGATGCACCCCCAATCCTCGGCGTCGTCGGCGGCCTCGTGGAATGGCTGTTCGCGTTTCCGCAGCGGCTGTCGGTCACCATCAGCAATGGCGACCGGCTCGTCGATATGCCGCGCGAAGAACTCGCGCTGGCGATCTGGCGGGATGTCTGCAAGGCAGCCAGCCTGCCGGGCGAACCGCCATTGCCGCCCTGGCAGATCGTGCGCGAGCGCCGTGCGACGTTCGAGGCCACGCCGGAGCAGAACGCGCTGCGGCCGGGAGCGGTGACATCGTTCAAAAACCTGTTTCTCGCCGGTGACTGGACTGATACGGGGTTGCCGGCAACCATCGAAGGATCGATACGGTCGGGCGACCGCGCCGCCGATCTGGTCCTGGCAAGGTCCAAAGCATGATCCGGAAACGTGGATACCGGTTTTCCCTCGGGACAAACGCGAACGCGTTGCGCGGAGATCATGCTCAAATAGTGAGATGGAGCCTGATGACTATTCAAGGAATGGTCATCAGGCTCCACCCTTGACCGGACGTTGCGTGACCGGCTTCACAGAAGCTGGTCGCGAATAGAGGGATGTCTAGCGAATGCTTTCCGTAGGCAAAAAAATTGCAGTCGATCCCGTCGCGACAGTCGACGCCGTCGCGCTGGAGAAGAGCATTTCCTCCGCGACCGAAGCGCTGCTCGGCTACCGGCAGTCCGATGGACACTTTGTGTTCGAGCTGGAAGCCGACAGCACGATACCGTCGGAATATATCCTGCTGCGCCATTATCTCGCCGAGCCCGTCGACAGCGTGCTCGAAGCCAAGATCGCCAACTATCTGCGCCGCACGCAAGGCAATCATGGCGGCTGGCCGCTGGTGCAGGACGGCCCGTTCGACATGAGCGCCAGCGTCAAATCCTATTTCGCGTTGAAGATGATCGGCGATTCCGTCGATGCGCCGCACATGGTGCGCGCGCGCGAGGCGATCCACGCTCACGGCGGCGCTGCCCGCGTCAACGTGTTCACGCGTTTCCTGCTGGCCTTCTATGGCGTGCTGAGCTGGCGTGCGGTGCCGGTTTTGCCGGTCGAGATCATGCTGCTGCCGACGTGGTCGCCGTTCCATCTCAACAAGATTTCCTACTGGGCGCGCACCACGATCGTGCCGCTGATGGTGATGGCGGCGTTGAAGCCGCTGGCGAAGAATCCCAGGGGCGTCGGTATCGACGAGTTGTTCCTGCAGGACCCGAAGTCGGTCGGAATGACGCCGAAGGCGCCGCATCAGAGCCGGGGCTGGTTCACGCTCTTCAGCACGCTGGACAAGATCCTGCGGGTCATCGAGCCGCTGTTTCCGAAAAAGCTGCGCCAGCGCGCGATCGACGCCGCGCTTGCGTTCACGGAAGAGCGCCTGAACGGTGAAGACGGCATGGGCGCGATCTACCCGCCGATGGCCAACATCGTCATGATGTATGACGCGCTCGGCAAGGGGCCGGATTTTCCGCCGCGTGCGGTCACGCGCAAGGGCATCGACAAGCTCTTGGTGATCGGCGAGCACGAAGCCTATTGCCAGCCCTGCGTCTCGCCGGTGTGGGATACCGCGCTGACCTGCCACGCGCTGGCGGAGGCCGGCGGCGAAGACACGCTCAAGAAAATGAAACAGGGCCTCGACTGGCTGAAGCCGAGGCAGATACTCGACCTCAAAGGCGACTGGGCAGCGAAGGCGCCGGATGTTCGTCCGGGCGGCTGGGCGTTCCAGTACAACAACGACTATTACCCCGATCTCGACGACACCGCCGTGGTCGTAATGGCGATGGACCGGGCGCGCCGGGCAGACGGCAGCAAGGAATACGATCAGGCGATTTCGCGCGGCCGCGAGTGGATCGAGGGCCTGCAGAGCCGCGACGGAGGCTGGGCCGCCTTCGACGTCAACAACCTCGAGTATTACCTCAACAACATCCCGTTCTCCGACCACGGCGCGCTGCTCGATCCGCCGACCGAGGACGTCACTGCGCGCTGCATCTCGATGCTGGCTCAACTCGGCGGGACCGCCGAGAACAGCAAGGCGGTTGCGGACGGGATCGCGTATTTGCGCCGTACCCAGCTCGCAGAAGGGTCATGGTACGGCCGCTGGGGCCTCAACTACATCTATGGAACCTGGTCGGTGCTGTGTGCGCTCAATGCCGCGGGGGTGGATCACCAAGACCCGATGATTCGCAAGGCGGCGGACTGGCTGGCATCGATCCAAAACGAGGATGGCGGCTGGGGCGAGGACGCCGTCAGCTACCGGCTCGATTACAAAGGATATGAAAAGGCCCCGTCGACCTCCTCGCAAACGGCATGGGCCTTGCTTGGACTGATGGCGGCCGGCGAGGTCGAGAGTCCGGCGGTCTTGCGGGGTGTGGAGTACCTAAAAGCCACACAGACGGAGAAAGGGCTGTGGGACGAGGCGCGCTACACGGCTACGGGCTTTCCGCGGGTGTTTTATTTGCGTTATCATGGCTACTCGAAGTTCTTTCCGCTCTGGGCGCTGGCGCGGTATCGGAATTTGAAGAGCACCAACAGCAGGGTGGTAGGGGTCGGGATGTGACTTTGGGGGCGGGGGCCGCCGCGATCGTGGACAATTCGGTTGATCGCAATTCGAATGATCCGCGGCCGGTTTTGATCATAACAGGATTGGTGCAGGAAGCCCGCATCGCGGCCGGGCCCGGCATGATCGTCATCTGCAGTTCCAGCGATCCGCAGCAATTGCGCGCATTGCTGGCAACGCTCGATTCTACCACTTTCAGGGGTGTGATTTCGTTCGGCGTCGCCGGTGGACTGGATCCATCGCTGAAATCAGGCGACGTGGTCGTGGCGACCGAGGTTCTGGCCGGCGATACCCGTTTCCTGGCAGGTCTGGCGCTGAACGAGGAAATGATCGCCCGTGCGGCGTTGCGCCGCCGGCGCGTGGTCCGCGGCGTCCTTTCTGGCGTGGAACAGGTGATCGCAGCAACCGCCTGCAAGGCCGCGTTGCATTCGGAGACGGGCGCTGCGGCCGTCGATATGGAGAGCCATATTGCCGCAGCCTATGCGGCCGAAGCGGGGCTTCCGTTTGCAGCGCTCCGCGTCATCTCCGATCCTGCCAACCGGGCGCTTCCGGCGCTCGCCAAGAGCGCCATCAAGCCGAACGGTGACATCGATCTCGGCAAGGTGCTGCGCGGGGTTGCGCGCAATCCCGCCTCGCTCCGCGCGCTGGTCTCGACGGGAATCGATTTCAATCGCGCGCTACGCTCCCTGCGTGGCTGCCGCGGCTTCTTGCACAGCGACGAGGGGCTCGCTACCGCGGGGATCTGATCCGCACACGGGGCATCCGCCTTCAGGATTTTCAAAGGGCGTCAGACAAAAAAGAAAGGGCCTCGGTTCCCTGAGAACCGAGGCCCTAATCTTTGAGGCCATAATCTTTTCTGCTGTCCCGCTTAGGCGGCGGTGGAGGCTTTTTCCTGCTGCTTGGCGGTGGCGGCCGCCGCCTCGTCGCGGCGGATTTCCGACAGCTTCTTCTGGACCTGTTCGGAGAAGATGTACTGCGCCGGGCGCTGCTTGGTGAGATCGATCTCGGGCGCCATCGGGCCCGTGGTGCGGACGCCGCGCAGCGCGACCCACATCGCCTTCAACGGATTGACGAAGGCAGCGTTGGCCGCGGTCGGCTCATAGCCACAATGCGCCATGCAGTCGGCGCACTTCTCGTACTTGCCGGTGCCGTAGGAATCCCAGTCCGTGGTCTCCATCAATTCCTTGAAGGTCTTGGTATAGCCCTCGCCGAGCAGGTAGCAGGGCTTCTGCCAGCCGAAAATGTTGCGCGCCGGCATGCCCCAGGGCGTGCATTCGTAGGACTGGTTGCCGGCCAGGAAGTCGAGGAACAGGCCGGAATGCATGAAATTCCACTTCTTGCCCTTGCCGAGCGCGAACACATCGCGGAACAGCTTCTTGGTCTTGGTGCGGTTGAGGAAGTGTTCCTGGTCCGGGGCGCGCTCATAGGCGTAGCCCGGCGACATCGAGACGCCGACACCGAGTTCGGTAGTGAAGTCGAGGAACTTTGCGATGTCTTCCGCCGCATGGCCGTCGAAGATGGTGGCGTTGACGTTGACCGCGAAGCCGCGGGCTTTCGCCGCCTTGATCGCGGAAACCGCGCGATCGAACACGCCTTTCTGAGAGACCGCCTTGTCGTGATGGTCCTTGAGGCCGTCGAGATGCACCGAGAAGAACAGATAGGGCGAGGGCTCGAACAGATCGAGCTTCTTTTCCAGCAGCAGCGCGTTGGTGCAGAGCGAGACGAACTTCTTGCGCGCCACGAGGCCGCGCACGATCTCGCCGATCTCCTTGTGGATCAGCGGTTCGCCGCCGGGGATCGCCACCATCGGCGCGCCGCATTCCTCTGCCGCGTCCCAGCATTCCTGCGCGGTCATGCGGCGGTTGAGGATGGCATCGGGATAGTCGATCTTGCCGCAGCCGACGCAGGCGAGGTTGCAGCGGAACAATGGTTCCAGCATCAGCACGAGGGGATAACGCTTCCGGCCGAGCAGCTTCTGCTTGACGAGATAGCCGCCGATACGGATTTCCTTGAAGAACGGTATTGCCATGTGAGAGATTTTCTTTCTGGACTTGGAAATCTTGAAGTCGATCAGCTCGCAGTCAGTTCGGCTGGAAGCCGGAACTCGATATTTTCTTCCCGGCCGGGAAGCACAGACACCTTGACGGGTCCGATACGCCTCAAAGCCTCGATCACGTCGTCGACCAAAACTTCGGGCGCCGATGCGCCCGCCGTGATGCCGACTGCCTTTGCATCCTTCAGCCAGACAGGGTCCAGCTCGCTGCCATCGGCAATGAGATAACTCGCGACCCCGACCTCGGTGCCGATTTCGCGAAGCCTGTTTGAGTTGGAACTATTGGCGGCCCCCACCACCAAGATGACGTCCACCAGCTTGCTTAGGTCCCTTACCGCAGATTGGCGGTTCTGTGTCGCATAGCAGATATCCCGGATGTCGGGGCCTTGAATATCTGTAAAACGGGCCTGAAGGGCGGCAATTATGTCCTTTGTGTCATCCACGCTGAGGGTGGTCTGGGTGATATAGGCCAGCGGGGCGTCGGTCGGCAGCGTCAGCGCCGCCACGTCGTCGACGTTCTGGACCAAGAGAACCGGCCCTGGAACCTGGCCCATGGTTCCCTCGACCTCGGGGTGGCCGGCATGCCCGATCAGCACCAGGGTCCGGCCCTTGGACATATACCGCTTGCCCTGATTATGGACCTTGGTCACCAGCGGGCAGGTGGCATTGAGGACGGGCAGGCCGCGGGCGGCGGCCTCTTCCTCGACCGTGCGAGCCACGCCATGGGCGCTGAACACGGTGACCGCGAGCGGCGGCACCTCCGACAGATCCTCGACGAAGATCGCGCCCTTGGCCTTCAGGCTTTCGACAACGTACTTGTTGTGCACGATCTCGTGCCGGACATAGACCGGCGGACCGTACTTCTCGAGCGCGCGCTCAACGATTTCGATGGCACGCACGACGCCCGCACAAAATCCGCGGGGCTGCGCTAGATACACTTCCATGGGACGTCCATTACGCAAGTTGCATTAGGTACTGAATTCGCAAATTCACTCGAAGATCTCCGTGCAGCCGGTCACATTCGGATATCTGCAATATCCGCACCATGACCGGAACCCGTAGGTAATCCCCACCCATAGATGGAAGCGCAGGTCTATGTGCCAAAAATCGTGCAGATAGAAAAGGTCGATCGCGTAATGGTTACCGAATTGATGGTAGTTAAATACCTATAAACGCTCCGTATGAAATGTTGTTCCTCACCGGCTCGTCACTTTATCGCCCACCCGGACAGGCTATACCGGCCCCCGAACGCCGGTTCCGATCTGTTTTGGTAGCTTCGCTTGAACTCTTCGCGAGGTAACCAAAACAACATTAGATCGGCCCCGGGAACTCCGCTAGACAGCGGGCGTTTTCGCCCAGCTCTCATTGAGATTTAGAAAGAAACGAAGTGCTGACCAGTATTGTTGTCTCCGTTGTCAGAACCTGTACGCGGTTTGCCACTCTCGTCGTCATCGTCTCCCTGCTTCTGGCGGTCGGAGCGGGCTACTATGGCGCCCGGCATTTCGCCATCAACACCGACATCAATACGTTGATTTCGCCTGACCTCGACTGGCGCAAGCGCGACAATCAGTTCGAGCAGGCGTTCGAACGCGAAAAACTGATTCTCGCCGTCGTGGAGGCGCCAACGCCCGAACTTGCCAGCGCCGCGAGCAAGGCGCTGGCCACCAAGCTCTCCGGCGATACCAAGCACTTCGAATCCGTACAGCCGCTGGGTTCCGGCGAATTCTTCGAAAAGAACGGGCTGTTGTTCCTGCCGGTGGAGGAAGTCGGCAAGGTCGGCGGCCAGCTCGAAGCCGCAGCACCCCTGATAGAGATCATGGCCGGCGATCCCTCGATCCGCGGCCTCACTGGCGCGCTGGAGACCGGGCTTGCCGGCGTCAAGCGCGGGCAGCTCAAGCTCGACAACACCGAGCGGCCCTTCAACCTGATCAGCCAGACGGTCGAAGACATCCTGAACAAGGGGACGGCGACGTTTTCCTGGCGCGAGCTCGTCAGCGACAAGCCTTTGACCGATGCTGACCGCCGCGCCTTCATCGAGTTCAAGCCGAAGCTCGACTACAGCGAGCTTGAACCCGGCAAGGACGCGACCGACGCGATCCGGCAGGCCGCGACCGATCTCAATTTTGCGGGCCAATACAGCGCGCGGGTGCGGCTAACCGGGCCGGTTCCGATCGCGAATGAGGAATATTCGACCGTGCAGGACGGCGCGATCGTCAACGGTGTCGCAACCGTCCTCATTGTCCTCGTGATTCTCTGGATGGCGCTGCATTCCTCGAAAATCATCTTTGCGGTTTTCGTGAACCTGTTCATCGGCCTTTCGGTCACGACCGCCGTCGGCCTGTGGATGGTGGGCTCGCTGAACCTGTTGTCGATCGCCTTTGCCGTGCTGTTCGTCGGCCTCGGCGTCGATTTCGGCATCCAGTTCAGCGTCCGCTACCGTTCCGAGCGCTTCAAGAACGAGGATCTGGCACTGGCGCTGGAGAGCGCGGCCAGACGTTCGGCAATCCCGCTGTCGCTCGCCGCGATGGCGACCGCCGCCGGCTTCCTGTGTTTCCTGCCGACCGACTACAAGGGCATTTCCGAACTCGGCAAGATCGCCGGCGCCGGCATGCTGATCGCGTTCATCACCAGCATCACGGCCCTGCCTGCCATGCTGAAGCTGCTTCACCCGCCCGGCGAGAGCGAGCCGGTCGGTTACGCATTTCTGGCGCCGGTCGACGCGTTCCTCGAACGGCATCGCGTCATCATCGTCGTTGGCACGTTGATTCTCGTCGTGGCCGGCCTGCCACTGCTTTATTTCATGAAGTTCGACTTCAATCCGATCAACCTGCGCAATCCAAAGGCGGAATCGATCGCGACCTTCCTCGATTTGCGCAAGGACCCGAACACCGGCGCCAATGCCATCAACGTGCTGACCAATTCGGAAGCGGAAGCCAAGAAGATCGAGGCGCGGCTGGAAAAGCTGCCGGAAGTTCTGCGCGTGATGTCGATCGACAGTTTCGTCCCTGACGATCAGCCGGCGAAGCTGCAGCTTATCGCGAAGGCGGCGAGGGTGGTGGGGCCTGCGCTCAATCCCGACTCGGTCGATGCGGCACCCGCCGATGAGGAGAACGTGGAGGCGCTGAAGAGTTCGGTCACCAGCCTGCGCAGGGCCGCCGGCGAGGGCAAGGGACCGGGCGCGGTCGCCTCACGAAGGCTGGCGGATGCGCTGTCGAAGCTCGCCGGCAGCGACCAGGCGACGCGCGACAAGGCGCAGAACATCTTCGTTGTCCCGCTCAAGATCGTGTTCGAGCAGCTCAGGAACACGATGCAAGCCGGTCCGGTCACGCTGAAGACGCTGCCGCCGGAACTCTTGAATAGCTGGAAATCCAAGGATGGGCTCATTCGCGTCGAGGCGTTGCCGAAGGGAGATCCCAACGACAACGACAACCTCCGTCGATTTGCCGATGCGGTCCTAGCGGCCGAGCCGAATGCGATCGGCGGGCCGGTGTCGATCCTCAAATCCGGCGACACCATCGTGAAGGCGTTCATCCATGCCGGCATCTGGGCGCTGTTGGTGATCAGCCTGTTGCTCTGGCTGACGCTGCGGCGGATCACCGACGTGCTGATGACGATGGTGCCGCTGTTGGTGGCGGGCGCCGTGACGCTGGAACTCTGCGTCCTGATCGAGCTGCCGCTCAACTTCGCCAACATCGTCGCATTGCCGCTGCTGCTCGGCGTCGGCGTCGCCTTCAAGATCTACTATGTCGTGGCGTGGCGCGAGGGCAGAAATAACCTGCTGCAGTCGAGCCTGACGCGTGCGATCTTTTTCTCGGCCCTGACGACCGCGACCGCGTTCGGAAGCCTGTGGCTATCCAGTCATCCCGGCACCGCCAGCATGGGCAAATTGCTGGCGCTGTCATTTGTCATCACGCTGGCCGCGGTGTTGCTGTTCCAGCCGGCGCTAATGGGCAAACCGCGCGATGTCGGGCAGTAGGCAGATATCGCCGATATCGCTGGGTTGGCCGGCCGCCTGCTTCTGACCGGGCGCGGGCTTCGGCGCGGGTGCAGGATTTACCGCACCCGTGGTCTTCGGCGGAGCGACCGGCGCGGCGGTCTTTGGCGGTGCGCCGGGTGCAGCCTTCGGCGCGCCCTTGGCCATGCTGTTGGCAGGGCTCGAGGGGATCGGCGGCCCGACACGGGTCCAGGTTTCACCGCCGCACAGGAAGCCCAGCACGCAGCCTTGAATCTCGAGCTGATCGGCGCCGACCGGCTTGATCGTCGAGCTGTAGAGCTGTCCGTCCTTGGCGTTGTAGACTTCGCCCTCCCAGGCATCGACGCCGGGCTTCTTCTTCATGTCGATCAGGATCGGCATGCCCAAGGTCGGTCGGCTCTGCTTTGCGGTATCCGGATTGTTCTTGTCCTTGCCGCCCGGCGTCTTTTCCCAGGCCACGACGCCCCACATGTTGCCGCTGCATTGGGCGACGCGGATGTTGGCGACACCATCGGCTACTTTCCAGTCACCAGTGGGATCGGCAGCGAGTACCGTATTAACACCTGTGGCTAAAATGATTCCCGAATACACTATTGTACGCGCGACAGTTCTTGGGCAGTGCAACATGGTCCAAACCTGTGTTTAAGTAGATGATCCGAAGCGGGGTCAAAACGCCGCATTGAGCATTTTCAGTTGACGAAGCGGCCATCAACCGACGTATGTAGCGAATGCCAAGTTCATATCTAGACGTTTCCGAGCTGTTTGTTGAGCGGCAGGCGCAGCGCAGTTCCATGCATGCGCGCCACCTGAACGAGCAGCTCGTCCGGGTGCTGAGGACCATCGGCTACGATGTGGGTTTTCAGAAGGGTCAAGGTCAATACCTGTTCGATCGTGACGGGGCCCGCTATCTTGATCTACTGAGCGGATTTGGCGTTTTTGCGATTGGCCGCAATCATCCGGCGCTGCGTCAGGCGCTCAAGAGCGTGCTCGACAGCGATTTTCCCAATCTGGTGCAACTCGACGTCTCCACGCTCGCGGGTGTGCTGGCGGAACGCCTGCTTGAACATGTGCCATATCTGGACAAGGTGTTCTTTGCCAATTCCGGCGCCGAGACCGTCGAGGCCGCCATCAAGTTCGCGCGCGGCGCGACCGGCCGTCCCGGCATCGTCTCCTGCTCCCATTCCTTCCACGGCCTGTCCTACGGCGCGCTGTCGCTGATGGACGATGCGAACTTCCGCTCCGGATTCGAACCGGTGCTGCCGGGATGCACGCAGATTCCTTTCAACGATCTCGCTGCGCTGGAGCAGGCGTTGTCTTCGCGCCAGGTCGCAGCCTTCATCGTCGAGCCGATCCAGGGCAAGGGCGTCAACCTGCCCACGGACGAATTCCTGCCGGGCGCGGCCGCGCTGTGCAAAAAATACGGCACCATCTTCATCGCCGACGAAATCCAGACCGGTGTCGGCCGTACCGGAAAATTCCTCGCGGTCGAGCACTGGAATGTCGAGCCGGACATGGTGCTGCTGGCGAAGGCGCTGTCGGGCGGCCATGTCCCGGTCGGCGCGCTGCTGACGCGCAAGCACATCTTCGATAAGATCTTCAACCAGATGGACCGCGCCGTCGTGCACGGCTCGACCTTTGCGAAGAACGATCTGGCGATGGCCGCCGGCATCGCAACGCTCGACGTGATCAAGCAGGAAAGACTGGTCGAGCAGGCCGCCAGGCGCGGCGCCGAGCTTCGCCTCGCGCTGACCCGCATGGTGCCGGGCTATGAATTGCTGAAGGAAGTCCGCGGCAAGGGACTGATGATCGGCATCGAGTTCGGTCCGCCGAAATCGCTGAAGCTGAAGGCTTCGTGGAATCTCCTGGAGACCGCCAACAAGGGCCTGTTCTGCCAGCTCATCACCGTGCCGCTGTTCAAGGATCACAAGATCCTGACGCAGGTCTCCGGCCACGGCAGCCACACCATCAAGCTGCTGCCGCCGCTCGTGATCACCCAGGAAGATTGCGCCTGGATTGCAAAGTCGTTCGACGACGTCA
Organism: Bradyrhizobium sp. CSA112; assembly: GCF_029051645.1. Taxonomy (GTDB): domain Bacteria; phylum Pseudomonadota; class Alphaproteobacteria; order Rhizobiales; family Xanthobacteraceae; genus Bradyrhizobium. The sequence goes on along the minus strand of NZ_JAACFS010000009.1, from coordinate 12,963 downwards.
TCGCTGCCAGCCACAAGGTGCCCGGTGCGATCTGGTCGCTCGGCAAGACGCTGGTCGACAACGCAGTCAGGAAGTCGGCGTAGGTCCGTCATTGCGAGCCAACGGGTCGCGCGAATGCGCGCCCGATGACAGGCTCAGCGAAGCAATCCACGGCTCCGCAAGCAAAGAGGTGGATTGCTTCGTCGCTGACGCTCCTCGCAATGACGCGGAGTGGAGGAGTGCATGGTCAACATCACCGGCGGCTGTCACTGCGGCGCTATCCGCTATCAGATCGAGGGCGAACCGATCGTTCATGCGCTGTGTCACTGCGCTGATTGCCGGCGTCACGCTGGCGCGCCTGTTGTCGGCTGGACGATGTATGCGGAGGACGCGCTCAAGGTGACGAAGGGGACGCCGAAGCTCTACAAGTCCTCCGAACATGGCCGGCGGCAATTCTGCGCCGATTGCGGCACGGGCCTGTTCTACACCAACGCGAATATCATGCCCGGCATCGTCGACATTCAGAGCGCGACCTATGACGACCCCGACGCCGTTCCGGCGATGATGCATATCCAGACCGCAGAGCGCCTGCGCTGGATGGAGCGTGCGCACGAACTGCCGACCTTCGAGCGCTATCCGCCGCAGTCATAGCCTTGATCGTAGGGCGGACTAGCGAAGCGCCATCCGCAGCAAGTCTCACCGCACAACGCTTGTTGGCGGACAACGCTGCGCCAATCCGCCCTCCAGCGCTGCCGCGCACTAGCAGAAGCATTGCGTCGATCGTTTCATTTGTAGACGAATATTCTGCGCGTTTGCCGACGAGGGATATTCCGCGCGTTCACGCCATCGGGATTTTCGCGCACGGCTTTTCAAATCGCGGTGAGAGCCGTCGCACAGCTATCCGCATTTGCGGCGCGATACCCAATTGGGTGGGGTGACTTCAAAACAAGAGGATCTCACCGATGACCAAGTCGATCCCAACACTCGCCGCCGCGTTTCTGATGACCGCGATTGCAGCGCCGGTATTCGCGCAACCTGCGATCCAGGAGCCGGGGGCCTATTCCTTCTTTCATCCCAATGCCGATGTGCTAGGCGGCCGGCCGGCCTATCGATCGTTCGATCAATCCAACGCCTATTACAATTCCAACGCCTATTACAACGAGGCTGTGCCCGCGCCGCGGCTGCGGCAGAGATCGGTCGCGCCGAGACACAATCGCAGGGCGCAGTAGCGCGAGTGTCTCGCGCCACGTTCAGCGAAGCGGCTACCTTGCGTCTTACAAAATCATCGCGGCGCCTTTCTACGCAATCATCGCCGTCGGCGTGTTGGTGTTGCCCGACGTGATCGTCGGCATCACCGACGCGTCTGCGACGCGCAAGCCGGCGATGCCGTAAAGCCGCAGTCGCTCGTCAACCACCGGCGCGGGTCGTTGGCGGTACCCATCTTGGCGGTCCCCACCCGATGCAACGCACCGTCGTCGCCGACAAGGTGGCGTTGGGTTGGGACAGTGTGGCTGTCGGATGACGTCGCTTGCGCACAGCGTCTTGCGGCAACGACCGGCGCTGTTCATTCACCTGAGCGTGATCGAGGGCGAATGTCAAATGCGGGCGAATGTGCCTATTTGCTAGACGAGAAGCAAGTGGAGCTGACCCATGAATGACATCACGCCGCTTATTCCGCGCCAGCTCGTTCCGACTCTTGCAGTAAGCTTGGTTGGTGGCGGGCGCTTCGATATTGCCGCCGAAAATCCAGAGCGCTTCACCATGGTCGTATTTTATCGTGGTCTGCACTGCCCGATTTGCCGGATGCAGCTAGGTGACTTGGAAACAAAGCTGCCGGATTTCGCCAAGCGGGGCGTTAGCGTCGTCGCGATATCATCCGACGATGCCGAGCGCGCGGACCGCAGCAAACGAGAATGGAGGCTACCGAACCTAAGGCTGGGATTTGGCCTTGATCTCCATGTCGCTCGTGCGTGGGGATTGTACGTTTCGACGGGCCGCGGAATGACGTCTGCCGGAGTCGAGGAACCGGGTTTGTTTTCAGAGCCAGGGCTGTTTCTGGTGCGGGCGGACCACACGCTCTATTTCGCCAGCGTACAGACGATGCCGTTCGCGCGGCCGCATTTCGCCGATATTCTCGGCGCCATCGACTACGTCATCGGCAAGGACTATCCGGCGCGCGGCGAAGTGACCAACCTACCGGCCGCGGCAGCTTGAGCCTCTATTACGGGGGCGATAGCCTGGACTTGTTCGTTCGCGCGTCAGCGCGCATCCTCCAGGATTATCGTCGCGCCTTTCTCCGCGATCATCGCGGTCGGCGTGTTGGTATTGCCCGATGTGATCGTTGGCATCACCGACGCATCGGCGACGCGCAAACCGGCGAGCCCAAAGAATCGCAGGCGCTCGTCGACGACGGCCATCGGGTCGTTCGCCGTACCCATCTTCGCGGTCCCCACCGGATGAAAGATCGTGGTGCCGATATCGCCCGCGGCCTTTGCCAATGAGGCGTCGTCGTCACCGACGCTGGGGCCGGGGAGATATTCTACCGGGCGATAGCGTTCGAGTCGTTTCTGCTTCATCAGCCGCCGCGTGGTGCGGATGGCATCGGCTGCGACCTGACGGTCGTCGTCGGTCGAGAGATAGTTCGGCGCAATCGAGGGCGCTTCGTCAGGTTTTGCGGAGCGGATGCGCACGGTGCCGCGCGAGGTCGGCTGCAGGTTGCAGGCGCTGACGGTAATGGCGGGGAAGCGGTGCAGGGGATCGCCGAACTTGTCGAGCGACAGCGGCTGCACATGAAACTGGATGTTGGCGCGCGCGCGGGTAGCGTCGGAGCGGGTGAAGATGCCGAGCTGCGATGGCGCCATGGTCAGCGGTCCGCGGCGGCGGAAGGCGTAGTCGAGCCCCATCATCCCGCGACGGATCAGCGACCAGTAGGTCTCGTTCAGCGTGCGCACGCCCTCGACCTTGTAGATCGCGCGCTGCTGCAGATGGTCCTGCAGATTGCGCCCGACGCCCGGTCTGTCGAGCGCCACATCGATGCCGAGCGGCGAGAGCCAGTCGGCCGGGCCGATGCCGGAGCGGTGCAGCACCTGCGTCGAGCCGATCGATCCCGCGCACAAAACAACTTCGCCCCTGGTGCGCGCCTCGATCACTTCATTGCCTTGCAGGAAGCGCACGCCGACCGCGCGGCCGTTCTCGACGATCAGGCGGTCGACCAGCACGTGCTTTTCCAGCCGCAGATTGCTGCGGTTCAGCACCGGCTTGAGGAAACCCCGCGCCGAAGACCAGCGGCGGCCGCGCTTCTGGTTGACGTGGAAATAGCTCACGCCTTCATTGTCGCCGGTGTTGAAATCGGCAATCCGCCTGATGCCCATTTCCTCGGCGGCGTCTCCGACCGCGTCGAGAACCTCCCAGGACAGCCGCGGCGCCTCGATGCGCCAGCCGCCGCCGGTACCGTGATGTTCGCTTTCCCCGAGGAAATGGTCTTCGAGCCGCTTGAACAGCGGCAGCACGTCGTCATAGCCCCAGCCGGTCAGCCCGAGCTGCCGCCAGTGATCGTAATCGGCGGCCTGGCCCCGCATCGAGATCATCGCATTGATGGCGGAGCAGCCGCCGATCACCTTGCCGCGGGGATAGGCAAGCGAGCGGCCGTTGAGCCCGGGCTCCGGCTCGGTCCTGAACATCCAGTCCGAACGCGGATTGCCGATCGCAAAGAGATAGCCGACCGGGATGTGAAACCAGATCCAGTTGTCGTTGCCGCCGGCCTCCAGCAGCAGCACGCGATTCCCGGGATCGGCCGAGAGCCGGTTGGCCATGATGCAGCCGGCTGTCCCTGCGCCAACCACGATATAGTCGAAATCGCCTTCAAGCCGCTTCGGCATCTCTCAGTTTCCACCCATCGACGCCGTCATGCCCGGACTTGTTCCGGGCATCCACGTCTTCTTGGACGTTTATTAGTCAGACGTGGATGGCCGGGACAAGCCCGGCCATGCTCCGCCGCCGGGCCGTTGCATGGATGGGGCCTGCGGCAGGGTGCGTTGGTTGGACCGCCCCTTGCATGCTACAGGGCAGAAGCGTTCAACCCGGAAAGTCTGTTATCTCCATGCCAATCGTCAACCGCGTCGCCGAATTTCAACCCGATATCCAGGCCTGGCGCCGGGATATTCATCAACACCCGGAATTGCTCTACGACGTGCACCGCACTGCGGCATTGGTGGCGGACCGTTTGCGGGAATTCGGCTGCGACGAGGTTATTACCGGTCTCGGCCGCACCGGTGTCGTCGGTGTCATCAAGGGCAACAGGCCCGTTGGCAAGGGTGACGTGAAGGTTATCGGGCTGCGGGCGGATATGGACGCGCTGCCGATCGAGGAGGCGACCAATCTGGCCTACGCCTCCAGGACGAAGGGCTTAATGCACGCCTGCGGCCATGACGGCCACACCGCCATGCTGCTGGGTGCGGCGCGCTATCTCGCCGAGACTCGCAATTTCGCCGGCGATGCGGTCGTGATCTTCCAGCCGGCCGAAGAGGGCGGCGCGGGCGCCGCCGCGATGATCAAGGACGGGCTGATGGACCGCTTCGGTATCGAGCAGGTCTACGGCATGCATAACGGTCCGGGCATTCCGGTCGGCTCGTTCGCGCTTCGGCCCGGTCCGATCATGGCCGGAGGCGATGCCGTCGTCATCAAGATCGAGGGACGGGGTGGGCACGCCGCACAGCCGCATCGATGCATCGATTCCGTTCTTGTCGGCGCGCAGTTGATCACCGCGCTACAGTCGATCGTCTCGCGCAGCGTCGATCCGCTGGAGTCGGCGGTGATTTCGATATGCGAATTTCACGCCGGCAACGCCCGTAATGTGATCCCGCATACCGCGGAACTGCAAGGCACCGTCCGTACCCTGAACGGCGAAGTGCGGAAAATGGTGGAAAGAAGGGTCCGCGAGGTCGTCGCCGGCGTGGCGCAGGTCACGGGCGCCAGGATCGATCTGACCTATGATCGCGGCTATCCGGTAACGGTCAACCATCCCCTGGAGACGGTAGTTGCGACACGGGCAGCCAGCGAAATCGCCGGCGATGCCAATGTGCATGTGATGCCACCGCTGATGGCCGGCGAAGATTTCGCCTTCATGCTGGAGCAGCGGCCGGGTGCGCTGATCTTCTGCGGCAACGGCGACAGCGCCGGCCTGCATCACCCCGCCTACAATTTCAACGACGAGGCGATCGTGTTCGGTACCTCCTACTGGATCAAGCTGGTCGAGAACACGCTGGCCGCGTGAGGCCATTCACGGACATTTCGGGCTTTCCAGCCCTGGTCCGCCAAGCTCTCGGGTGGATGGGGTTCCTGCAGCAGCGTGTTGGGTGGACCGCCGCTTGCATGCTACAGAAGCCCTAGCATTCCAAACTGAGGTTCGAGGAATCCCATGCCTATCGTCAACCGCGTCGCCGATCTGCAACCCGATATTCAGGCTTGGCGCCGCGTTATCCATGAAAATCCCGAATTGCTGTACGACGTCCACCGCACCGCAGCATTCGTGGCGGACCGCCTGCGCGAGTTCGGTTGCGACGAGGTCGCCACCGGCCTTGGCCGCACCGGCGTCGTCGGCGTCATCAAGGGCAAGCAGCAGCCCGGCAAGGGCGAGATCAAGGTGATCGGGCTTCGCGCCGACATGGACGCGCTGCCGATTGAGGAGCAAACCAATCTTCCCCATGCCTCCAAGATATCAGGCAAGATGCACGCCTGCGGCCATGACGGTCACACTGCCATGCTTTTGGGTGCGGCGCGGTATCTCGCCGAGACCAGGAATTTCGCCGGCGATGCGGTCGTGATTTTTCAGCCGGCCGAGGAGGGCGGCGCTGGCGCCGCGGCGATGATCCAGGACGGGCTGATGGACCGGTTCGGCATCGAGCAGGTCTACGGCATGCACAATGGCCCCGGGATCCCGGTCGGTTGTTTCGCCATCCGGCCCGGTCCGGTGATGGCCGCAACCGACTCGATCGACATCAAGATCGAGGGCCTCGGCGGGCACGCCGCGCGTCCGAACAAGTGCATCGATTCCGTCCTCGTCGGCTCGCAGCTCATTACCGCCCTGCAGTCGATCGTCTCCCGGACCATCGATCCCCTGGAGTCGGCGGTGGTCTCGATCTGCGAGTTCCACGCCGGTAACGCGCGCAACGTGATTCCGCATACCGCCGAACTCAGGGGCACCGTGCGTACCTTGACGCCGGAAGTGCGTGAAACGGTGGAGAAGCGGGTCCATGAGGTGTGTGAGGGCGTAGCCAAGATGACCGGCGCCAAGATCGATCTCACTTACGAGCGCGGCTATCCCGTGACCAAAAATCATGCCGAGCAAACCGACTTTGCCACGCAGGTGGCCAAAGAAGTGGCCGGAGCCCAGAACGTCCACGAGATGCCGCCTTTAATGGGCGCGGAAGATTTTTCCTATATGTTGGAGGCGCGGCCAGGCGCGTTCATCTTCTGCGGCAACGGCGACAGCGCAGGGCTTCATCACCCCGCCTATGATTTCAACGACGAGGCGATCGTGTATGGCACCTCGTACTGGATCAAGCTGGTCGAGAACAGGCTGGCGGCGTCGTAAGAGCGCGGAGGGCCACTTCAACTTCGATCGCAGATGAAGTGCGATAGTACATCAAGGAAGGCCTGTATCTTCAATGCAGGCCTTCTTTATTTCGCGCTCAGCCGCAACTTGAAATGCCTTATCCCAATCGCTCAATAGCGCGACGGTACGTACATTTCGGGTGGAATCGGCCCGCGGCTATATTCCGGATTGCGAACCCGCGGCGGCAGTACCACCGGCTCAAACTTGATTTCCTGGTAGGGAATTTGTTCGAGCAGATGCGCGATGCAGTTCAGCCGCGCCTTCTTCTTGTCGTCGGCCTCGACCAGGTACCAGGGAGCTTCCGGAATGTGGGTACGCTCCAGCATCGCTTCCTTGGCCTTGGTATATTGCTCCCAGCGACTGCGCGATTCCACATCCATCGGGCTGAGCTTCCACTGCTTGAGCGGATCGTGGATCCGCATCATGAAGCGCAGATACTGCTCTTCATCGGTGATGGAAAACCAGTACTTGATGAGGGTGATTCCGGAGCGCACGAGCATACGCTCGAATTCCGGCACCGACCGGAAGAATTCTTCGACGTCGTCTTCGGTACAGAAGCCCATCACGCGCTCGACGCCGGCGCGGTTGTACCAGCTACGGTCGAACAGCACGATCTCGCCGCCGGCCGGCAAATGCGAAACGTAACGCTGGAAATACCATTGCGTGCGCTCACGCTCGTTCGGCGCCGGAAGCGCCGCGACGCGGCAGACCCGAGGGTTGAGCCTCTGGGTGATACGCTTGATGACGCCGCCCTTGCCGGCGGAATCGCGTCCCTCGAAAATCACCACCACCTTGAGCTTGTGGTGCTGCACCCAGGCCTGCAATTTTATCAGCTCACCCTGCAGACGGATCAATTCCTTGAAGTAGACGCGACGGTCGATCGTCTCTTCTGCCGTATGGTCGGCAAATTCATTGGTCAGCGCATCGAGACGATCGTCGTCGATTTCAAGTTCCAGTTCCTCATCGAAACTATCCAGCATTTCCGCCTGAATGCGGTCATTGATCGGCATGGTGCCATTCGGGGGTCTTTTGGTCATGGCGGGCTCCGGCTGCAGAGCAGTGGGTTCGCGTGGGTGTGTGAATGCCGACGCCCTGCCGTATCATCATCGGTCAGGGCACCTTGCGGAAAGCAGAAGGCCGGAGTTTGGTTCCGGCCTCCCGCTATCCGTCGGGCTGCCGACACGGCAGCGACTCTACCGCACCGCCGATACTCAAAACAGGTTCGCGAACAGCACGTAGAGACTTGCCGACAGGCAGATCGCGGCCGGTAGCGTCAGCACCCACGCCATCAGCAGATTGCGAATGGTCGCCATCTGCAGGCCCGAGCCGTTGGCCGCCATCGTGCCGGCGACACCGGATGACAGCACGTGGGTGGTGGAAACCGGCAAGCCGAACACGTCGGCGACGCCGATCGTGGAGGCGGCAACCAGTTCGGCCGACGCACCTTGTGCATAGGTCAGATGCGACTTGCCGATCTTCTCGCCAACGGTGATGACGATGCGCTTCCAGCCGATCATGGTGCCGAGGCCCAGCGCGATCGCCACCGCGATCTTGACCCAGAGCGGGATGAACTTGGTGGCGCTGTCGAGCGAGCCCTTGTAGGCCTTGAGGGCGTCGACCTCCTCCTTGCGCAGGTCGTTTTCCTTGTCCTTCATCAGGAAGCGGATCGCTTCCGAGGTCAGGTACATGTCGTTGCGGGTGTTGCCGACGGCCTCTGCCGGCACCTTGTTCAGCGAGCCGTATTTCGAAACCTGCTCACCGACGTCCTTCACCAGCGCGGCCAGCGAGGGATAGGTGCCTTCGCTGATCTTGCGAGCGGACACGTATTGTGTCACCGCCGGCCGTGGGTCGCCGATGATGCTGTGGCCGGCGCCCTTGGCGGCGATCACCTTGGAGGCGGCATCCGAGGTCTTCTGGAACTGCGTCACCTGCGACTCCGGCATCGCGCGGTTCAGCGCGTAGGCGGTGGGCACCGTTCCGATCAGGATCAGCATGATCAGGCCCATGCCCTTCTGGCCGTCGTTCGAGCCGTGCGCGAAGCTGACGCCGGTGCAGGTCGCGATCAGGATGCTGCGGATCCACAGCGGCGGCGCCTTGTTGCCTTCGGGTGCAGCATAGAGCGCCGGATTGCGGACGATGAACTTCAAAGCCAGCAGCAGGATCGCCGCCATGCAGAAGCCGAACAGCGGCGAGAGCAGCAGCGCGTAGCCAATCTCGGTCGCCTTGCTCCAGTCGACGCCCGAGGTGCCGTCGCGGCCGCGCATCAGCGCGTTGGCAATGCCGACGCCGATGATCGAGCCGATCAGCGTGTGCGACGAGGACGCCGGCAGGCCGAAATACCAGGTGCCGAGGTTCCAGACGATCGCGGCGATCAACAGCGCGAACACCATCGCAAAACCGGCGCTGCTTCCGACCTGCAGGATCAACTCCACCGGCAGCAGCGAGACGATGCCGAAGGCGACAGCGCCGGAAGAGAGCAGCACGCCGAGGAAATTGAAGAAGCCCGACCACATCACGGCAAATTCAGCCGGCATCGAATGGGTGTAGATCACGGTCGCAACCGCGTTGGCGGTGTCGTGGAAGCCGTTGACGAACTCGAATCCGAGCGCGATCAGGAGCGCGACGAACAGGAGGATAAAGGGCAAATAGGTGGTGACCGGCATGCCGGTCGCGTCAATGTCGACGTAAATGCTGTAGGCGACGTACAGCATTCCGGCGGCGAGGATGCCGCAGAACAGGATCATCGTCAGCGGGTTGAAGCCTTTATCGAGGTTCGGCCGCGAGGCCGGCTGGACAGGCGCTTCGCCCATCGATGAATTGAGAGCGATATCGGTCATTCTGACACCTCGCCTGACAACTGACTTGAGGCCGGCATTTTTGACCGAGGGAGTTGAAGGTTAGATGACACGCGCAACGTTGGCCGGTGGGCGCGTCGGCTTGCCGATCAGCGTTTCCCGGAGCGTCGAATGCTTCCTTTTGGAATCGTTGAGGCATTGCTGCGCCACGTCGCGCGATCGCGCATCGCGGGCGGTTCTGTCGCCGTTGGCGGTTGAGCTATTCCAGCCGGTGCGGCCTACTCGGATTATTCACGAGCGGTGCTCGCAGGAGACGTCGTCATAGTTCAGCGCTCTTGATCGGTTGCCGAAGAAGCGTCCTAAGTTTTTCTGGTGGCGTCTTGCGTGCATCGCTCAGGTAAATCTCGTGATGTGGCCCTGCGAACGTGACGCCTTTGGCGGGCATAATCTCGTTGTGAAGCCTGGCGAGCGTCGGGCCTTCGTCGTCGTAGCTACCGACATGTAGCGTCTGCAAGCATCGCCCTTCGCCCAACCGACGCGGCAGACGAAGCGAGGGCCATACTCCGCGGCCCAAGGCCAAGCGCGTCGCGGAAGCCATGCTGAAGATGGTGAAGTTCGACATTGCCGAACTGGAAGCCGCAGCGAGGGGTTGGAACGCGGGCCTGGCAGGACAAGCTACAACGCGCGGCGGAAAAAAATGGTCGCGCGCTGCACGGCGCCGGGGGCTGGGAGGAGGAACCGCGCAGCGCGTCGACCATATGGGAGCGTCATGGCGTGATCCGACGTCCCACATTCTCTTAGAATGCGATTGTGTTCTAGATCAATTAATGGTTGTGTACGGAATTGTCAATTTTTCCCGTTATATTTCACCAGAAATTGCGACTGCCGGATTGCCAGGAACTCAGGCTGTGTGCGCCGATCGCAGCAGGCCGGCCGCTATCTTCAGGTCATCGACGAAACGCCGGTATTCCCGTGCCTTGGCATCGGCATCGGGCTGGCGCAACAGATAGGACGGATGCACCGTCACCAGCGCCCGGGTTCCATCGTCGAGATCGATCGGGTGGCCGCGGTTCTTGTTGATCGGCGTGATTTTCCCGAACACGCTTTGCGCCGCGGTGGCGCCCATCGCCACCACCAGGTCGGGTTGGATTGCAGCCAGTTCGCGTTCGTACCACTGCCGGCACGCCTTGATTTCCGGCGTGGTGGGTTTCTGGTGCAGGCGGATCTTGCCGCGCGGCACGAACTTGAAATGCTTGACCGCATTGGTGACGTAGACTGTGCGGCGGTCGATCCCGGCTTCCTCCAGCGCGCGGTCGAGCATCAACCCTGCGGGCCCGACGAAAGGTTTTCCGGCGAGATCTTCCTTGTCGCCGGGCTGCTCGCCGACCAGCATGATCCGCGCCGTTTGCCGGCCTTCACCGAACACGGTCTGGGTCGCATGCTTGTAGAGAGGGCAGGCGCGGCAATCGGCGGCTTCCTCGCGCAGCATCTCAATATCGTCGGCGTGTTTGCGGGCCATTTCGTTTGCCGTGTCGCTTTCCTTGTCGCTTTCCTTGGGCGGTTCCAGCCGCTGCGGTTCGACGGCCGCATTCGCGATCATCGCGCTGGCGGTGCGTCCGGCGTCTTCGATCAGGGGTTTAATCAATGAGGCCTCCGGCAGGTTCCGCCAGTATTTACGGGGCATCTCCTTACTCATGGCCTGCACTTTCATGCGGGCGGGATTAAAAATGCTGGCGTAGTAGTGCCGCCAGGTTTCCTCCAGCCGATCCGCGGTCGGGGCTTCGCTCTTGGCGATGCCCGGCGTGATCGAGACGGCATGGCCGTCCCAATGTGCGCAGACGTCCGGCGTCAGAATCGACCAAGGCATGTCGGCGAAACGGCGCGCGAAGAACGGGGCGGCCAGCTCGACGACGTGATGCTCCGGCTCGAACCAGGCGACGAAGTGCGACTTCTGCTCGCGGCCGACTTCCCGGAAGCGGACAAAGGCGTGCATCTTGTGCTCGTCGCGGCGCACGACCTTGGCTATGGCGATGACTTCAGCCACATCAGGATCGGTAGCGATGTCGAGCAGGTCATGGTTGCCGCGCAGCCGCCACAGCAGGCGATAGAGCAGGGCGAACCGCTCGGGGTTGCGATGCAGGATCGCGAGCTCAGCCAGTTCGACGAATCTCGCCGGTACGTTGAAGGTGCCGTGTGGCGGCTCGAGCGGCGGCGCCGTCGGCTCGAACAGTTCGGGCGCATCGCCCGCGACACGCCATGTCACGTCGGAGGGTTTTACGTCATTCAGCGCCAGTGCCCGCGCCGCCTTGCGCCAGCCGTCGAAATCGGTTTCGCTGTCGAGGGTGATGTGGTGCATGTTGTTTCTCCCCGTCATTACGAGCGAAGCGACTTGTCCGCCGTAGCTCAACGAGCGAAGGTCTTGGGGATGCGTGCGAGGTTGGCATCCGTCAGGAGTTCTAGCTTAAATTGCGCCTCCGCCATTGAATCCCTTTGATTCCATTCATGAATCGACTGAGCGTCGATCCCGATTGACTCCACAGGTCCTGTTAGCTTTATATTAGAACATATCATGAACAAATGAGCCAGCCGCGAGTTCACTCGGGAAGAAGCGGTAAAGGCCAAATCCTTAAAGGAGCGGCGCATGAGCAGCGCACGCACAAGCACGCTTGCGAGTTTGCGAGGGCGCATCGAGCGGATCGAGACGCATGGCGATGCGCATGACCTCAACAAGGTCGCGCTTGGCCATGCGGCAGCGGATGCGGTACTGCACGGCGGCCTTGCAGTCGCGGCGGTGCATGAAGTGTTCGCCGAGGGCCATCAGAGCGCGGCGGCCACGGGCTTCATCGCAGGGCTCGCGGGAAGGGTGTCGCCGCGCCGGCCGCTGGTCTGGGTGCGGCAGGATTTTTCGGAAATTGAATCCGGTGCGCTGTCGATGAGCGGGCTTTGCGAGCTCGGGCTCGATCCGCGGTTACTCGTGACCGTGCGCGCCCCGGACACCGACGCCGCATTGCGGACCGCCGCCGACGCGCTGGCCTGCGATGCGCTCGGCGTCGTCGTACTGGAAGTCTGGGGACAGGCGCGTCAGCTCGATCTCGTCGCCAGCCGCAAACTTACATTGGCCGCGCAAGCCTCCGGCGTCACCGCACTGCTGCTGCGGATGGCGGTGGAGCCGCGGCCCTCGACGGCCGAGACAAGATGGATCGTGCGCGCGGCACATTCGCCGCCTTCCACGCCTTCAATGCCTGCGGCGCCTTGGAGCGCCTGGGGCGCGCCGATGTTCGACGCGCAGCTGGTTCGTAACCGTCATGGCCCGGTCGGCCGGTGGATCATGGAATGGAAATGTGATGAGTGCCTATTCAGTGAACCGGCGGCGTATCCTCAGCCTCTGGCTGCCACGCCTGCCCGTCGACCGCATCAAGCGCAAGCTTTCGGGCAACAGAGGCGCGCAAGCTAAAGCGATTTCGAGCCACGCTGCTTGCGACCCGAACGATGCGCGCCCTCCCCCCTTGCGGGGGAGGGCGGGGGAGAGGGGTGGCGGCAACGGCAGTGCTCGTGGCTTACCCCTCTCCCTAGCCC
>NZ_JAACFS010000098.1 GCF_029051645.1 Bradyrhizobium sp. CSA112 | reverse complement strand
TAGTCGTCCGTTAAGAAGCCGATCTGAGTGTTGATTGGACGGCGATGGCTGCGATGAGCGCAGTGAGGAAGAGGCGCCAAAAATCCCTCAGCCAGGCGAGGATGCGGCGGAAGTTGTGTCCGACGGCGGAAAGGATGACGTTGGCGGCATCTCCGGCGCGGCCTTTGAGATAGCACCGGCCGAGATGGCCTTCGGCCTTCAGGTGGCCGATGATGGGTTCGATGGCGGATCGGCGCCGCAGCTCGCGCTTGATGATGCCGAAGACGCCGCGCTTCTGGCCTGAGATGAAGACGCGGCGCGGATTCTCCGTGCCGTGGCCGCGGTATCCCTTGTCGACATAGGCGCGCTCGATCGCGCATCCGGTGAGCCTCTCGGTGTCTTCGATGACGCCGCGGAGGGTGTGGCCGTCATAGGGGTTGTCCGGCAATGCGGTGGCATGCAGCACGAACAGGCCGCCCGGGGCGCGGCGGTTGGTGGTGACGATAGAGGCCTTCACGCCGAACTCGTAAGGCGCGCTGGCCTTGCCCTTGCCGATGCACTCCACCTCCGGGGCATGGAAAGAATAGAGCTTCCAGCCGCGCTGGCGCTGCTGCTGCGAGCGGATCTGCGCGGCGCGGCCGAGCGGCAGTGCGAACGTCTCCTCGAGAGCCGCCTGTCCTTCGATCCTGCGGCGGATATCGCGGATGATCCGGCCCAGCCGGCTGCGCAGGATGCGCAACTGCCGCTGATGCCGCTTGAACTGCTTGGCATGGGCATAGCGCCCCGCCATCGTCGCCGCGGCCTTGGCAATCCGTAGGTAGGATTGCCGCAACTGCACGCCGTGTCTGTCTGGCCGCCAGGCGGTTGAGCCCCTTGATCGCCGCATGCAGCAGCTTGGCGTCGGTCGGGAAGGTGATGGCCTTCGGCTGCACCGTGGTGTCGACCGTGACCCGCTTGAGGTCGTTGCTGCGCAAGGCGCCGGCGCCGTGCGCCACCCGCAGGCTCTCGGCCAGCAGCAGCTCCAGCTTCTCGCCAAGCCGCTTGCGCCAGTGGCTCAGGTCAGAGCGCTCGTGCGGGAAGGCGTGCTGGAAAAACTCCTCGCCGGGGAAGTACTGGAAATACGGGTCGTGGACCCAGCGCTCGCACACCCCCTCGTCGGATAGCCCGTAAATGTGCTTGAGCAGCAACAGCCCGATCATGAAGCGGCTCGCGATCCCCGGCCGGCCGTGCTCGCTGTAGAGCGGCGCAATCTCGCCGTCGATCCAGTCCCAGTCGATCTTGCCAGCCAGCAAAACCAGTTCGTGCTTCAGATTGATGATCTGGTCGAGCCGAGCCCGGAACAGATCGTTCGATCCAGTCGTCTGGTGCTTCTTCGGCCGCATCGTCCCCTCCGATGCAGACAAGGAATCATGCTTCCCGCTTCGAGGGAATCCCAAAAACGAAATCGCAAGGTTCCGATGCCCAAAGCATCAAAACCTTGCAATCTGCAAACGCCCCTTAGCCCAAATCGAGATTCCCGATCAGTGGCTTAGGCCTTCTTCACGGACGAC
>NZ_JAACFS010000097.1 GCF_029051645.1 Bradyrhizobium sp. CSA112 | reverse complement strand
AGCAGCGAATGTCCACCGAGGTCAAAGAAGTTGTCGTGCCGCCCGACCCGCGCCACACCGAGAAGCTCCGCCCAGATCGTCGCCAGCGCGGTCTCGGTCTCGCCCCGCGGCGGCTCATAGGCCGCGCGCGCATAGGCCGCATCCTCAGGCATCGGCAGCGCCTTGCGGTCGAGCTTGCCGTTTGCCGTCAGCGGCAGCGCCGCCAGGCGCACAAACGCAGCCGGCACCATGTAGTCGGGCAGCCGCGCACTCACATGCGCGCGCAACGTGCCGGCAAGGTCAGATCCCTCAGCTTCGCCGGCGTGCTCCGCAGCCGCAACCACATAGGCGACAAGACGCTTCTCGCCGGTGCGATCCTGTTGCGCCACGACGACCGCATCGCGCACGAATGCGTGTTCGACGAGCCGTGCCGCGATCTCGCCGGGCTCGATCCGGAAGCCCCGGATCTTCACCTGGTCGTCGTTGCGGCCCAAAAACTCCAGATTGCCGTCCGGCAAGTACCGCGCAACATCCCCGGTCCGGTACATCCGCGCCCCCGCCTCAGCGCTGAACGGATCGGCCACAAACCGCTCCGCCGTCAGCTCGGGCCGGTTCAGATAGCCACGCGCGACCCCCGCCCCGCCGATGTAAAGCTCCCCGACCGCCCCGAACGGAACGGGCGCGCCATGACCGTCCAGCAGGTAAACCTGCGTGTTCGCGATCGGTCGGCCAATCGGGAGCCGCTGGAATGGCTCATCAATCGCGTTGATCTCGCAGACTGTCGCAAAGGTCGTCGTCTCGGTCGGACCGTAGCAGTGCAAGAGATGTTGCGGTCGGTTCTGCCTCAACACCCGTGCTACTGCCGCCACATCAACCGTATCACCACCAACTAATAGCAACCGCAAACTTGCCAGCACCGGGCCTAGATCATTAGCGCTCTGCCTGAACAACCCCGCTGTCAAATGCAGGACGGTAATGCGGTGCTGCTGAACCAGACTGCGCAGCACTTCTGGCTCCAGCACATTAGTGTATGGAATCGCAATCAGGCTCGAACCGTGTAGCAGCGGTGCCCAGACTTCCAGCGTACTGATATCAAACGCGGGATTGCCCAGCCATCCCACACGATCCCTCGAGCTGAACTCCGCATAGCCGTTGTTGATGACGAGCCGGTTGACAGCACGATGAGGAACAACAACTCCCTTGGGAACGCCGGTCGAGCCGGAGGTGTACATTACATAAGCGGCGGCCTCGGCGCTCAATGCCAGGCCTGGATCGGTACTACATCCTGTTCCGGCCATGAGCGGCTCAATGGGCAGAACAGGGATTGTCACCTCAACCAGATCGTCATCGTCACTCTCGCTAAGCACGAGGCGCGCATCACAGTCGGCCAGTATCCAGCTTTGTCGTGCAGATGGAAGAGCGCGATCGATCGGCACATAAACTCCCCCCGCCTTCAGGGTCGCCAACTGCGCCACCACAAGCGCAACGGAGCGGTCCAGCATTGTCGCAACACTATCCCCGGGCCTCACCCCGAGCCCGATCAGATGATGCGCGAGCCGGTTCGCCCGTGCATTGAGCTCGCCATAGCTTAAGCGCGCGTCCGCATCGACCACCGCCACCG
>NZ_JAACFS010000096.1 GCF_029051645.1 Bradyrhizobium sp. CSA112 | reverse complement strand
CACGAACTCAAGGAGCGCATCATGGCCGGTATCGACGACGTCAATCGCCATCCGGTCATCCACACGTGGTCCTACAAACTCGCCGAGGTCGCCTGATATGATTCGAACCAAGAAAACGCTAATCTAGGATCGCCGATAGATCAAGGCTTTCCTTGACCAGCGACACGATCAACCGCGAAACGTGGTCCTGCGGCACATAGTCCTGCACGCTCGGCGGCAGAAGCTGGACCTCGTCGATCTTCCAGGGGCGAAATTCCTTGCTCATGGCCACGCAAGGAATCAGACTCGCACCCTCTTGACCAGTCACTACTCAGACAGGCTCCTAGAATCGACACGCCTTGTAAGGTACGGAAAAGGGGATGCCCCTTAACTGGCAGCGTCGATAGCAATCGTAGTCGCAATATCCTATCCGCGTTACCGCATCTCGCACGTACCCTGGACAAGGACTGAGAACATTCGGTGCAGGTTCTGTCGCCGCGCGGGGTTCTATGATTCACGAGTATAAATTTCATAGGGTGGGTTGTTAGTATGCTCCACTCCGGTCCGAGATCTTGTCAGCGGTCCGAAGATCCGAGGTCGCGCTGATCTCGGGCGACCGTGGATCATAGCCATGGTCAAACTCCTCTGGGCGCGCTTGCAGTGAGTCTGCGATGTCGTAGATGGCCGGCTAGAAGGCTCACGATCAGAAGTTTCGGCGATGGGCGACCGCCGTAAATGTCAAACTTATGCTGCCTCCCCGGCAGAGCCGGGGGGTCTCCCGGTTATGCTAGCACTCGAAATTTTCTGTGATATAGCTGTCGCCGCGGGTCACGAAGGCACAGTGCCAAAGTGGTGCCAGTGGGCATCTGTAGCCGGCCAAGCGCGCGGCCGCTACCGGCCGGCTCGACCGCAAGCCTGCCCGCGACCTCGCGCATCGGCGCAAGCAGCTGAAGTCCCGCCATGCGTATCAGATAACGGCTTCCTAGGCCATTGCGGTGCACCCAGGCTTTAGGAGCACCTTGGCCTGCTCTGGGTCCGGCACCAGATGCGGAAAAGTGAAGAGGATCTGGTTCTCTCGCAGCTGTGTCCATTCGGAAAGCTGGGGCTCCTTGAACTTTATCACCGTCTCGCTCGATGCAAATAGCTCATGAGCGGAGTCCAGAATCGTTGCGCTGGCCTTTGTCGTCCATGGCGCCGGTGCTGAACGCTGGCATTGGTCTTGACTACCACCCTGTGGCCGGCCGCCAAATATTCGCGGACGGCCTCAGGCGTAAGACCTACGTGGTATTCGTGCGCCTTGATTCCCTGGGAACGCCGACGTTCATTTGCAATCTCCTTACCTGGACGACCTCTTTTAATTGGAAGAGCGGTGCAACGTTGCGAAGCAGGCGCTAAATGGTGCAGAAATTCAGCACTCTTTGACCGTGTTCCGGAGGTTTCCAAACAGACGGAGGCCGATAAAGTCGATGTAACAATAGTGGAGGCTGCGAGTTCGGTCGAACTGATTCGCGTATTGGTGCTTAGTCGTCCGTGAAGAAGACGGATTTCACGCGGGATTGGTCCGAAGAGTGGGGAAGAGTGCGGTCAGGAACAGGCGCAGCAAAAGGCTGAGCCAGCGGATGAGGCGGCGGAAGTTGTAGCCGGCGGCGGCGAGGACGGCGTTGGCGGCGTCGCCCTGGCGGAACCAGAGATAGTTG
>NZ_JAACFS010000095.1 GCF_029051645.1 Bradyrhizobium sp. CSA112 | reverse complement strand
GCCGAAACCTGGCGTCGAATTCGCCCAGATCGAGGACGCGATCGACAAGGTGATCGCCGACCTCGCGCAAAATCCCGCGCGCGCCGAGGATCTCGAGCGCGTCAAGACCCAATTGATTGCGCAAGCGATCTACGCCCAGGATGACCAAGCGACGCTTGCGGGCTGGTATGGAAGGGCGCTCACCACCGGGCTCAGCATCGACGATATCCGAAGCTGGCCGGACCGCATCCGCGCCGTCACCGCCGAGCAGGTGCGCGAGGCCGCGCAAGCATGGCTCGACAACAAGCGCTCGGTGACCGGCTATTTGATCAAGGATTCTGCGCCCAAACGTAAGGAGAAGCGCTCGTGACCTATTCTCTCACTCGGCGTGCCGTCCTCGGTGGGGCCTCGCTCGCGATCGCGGCGCTCGGCTCTGCACCATCATTTGCCGCTACCAAGATCCAGCGCCTGATCTCGCCCGGTGGCATCGAAGCCTGGTTCGTGCAGGAGGCCACCGTCCCGCTGATCGCGATGGAATATGCCTTCGGCGGCGGCGCCAGCCAGGACCCGGCTGAGAAGCCCGGCGTCGGTCACCTGGTCGCCAGCCTGCTCGACGAAGGCTCCGGCGATCTCGATTCCAAGAGCTTTCACGAGCGGCTCGACCGCCGCGCCATTGAGCTGAGCTTTACCTCGTCCCGTGACCAGTTTCGCGGCTCCTTGCGCATGCTCAAGGACAACAAGGATGAGGCTTTCGACCTGCTGCGGATGGCGCTGACCTCGCCCCGTTTCGATGCGGCCGATGTCGAACGGATCCGTGCGGCGGTGCTCGCGAACCTTCGGCGTGACTCCACGAATCCTTCAACGCTCGCCAATCGCAAGTTCCTTGAAGTCGCCTTTAACGATCATCCTTATGCTCGCCAGGCCGGAGGCACGGTCGAGAGCGTGCCGAAAATCGACGTCGCCGATCTGAAGGACTATGTCCGCCGCGTGATCGCCAAGGACACGCTCAAGATCGCGGTGGTCGGTGACGTCGATCCAGAGACGCTTGGCAAATTGCTCGACAAGACCTTTGGCAGCCTGCCGGCAAAGGCGCAGTTGACAGAGGTCCCCGATGTGGTTGCGGCAAAGCCGCCGCAGCGCGTCTACGTTCCGCTCGACGTGCCGCAGACGGTCCTGAGCTTCGGCGGTCCGGGCGTCCGCCGCAGCGAGCCGGATTTCATGGCGGCCGATGTCGTCAACCAGATCCTCGGCGGCGCCGGTCTGTCGTCGCGGCTGTTCCGCGAAGTCCGCGAGAAGCGTGGGCTCGCCTATTCCGTCCATGAGACGCTGCTCTGGATGGATCATTCCGCGCTGTTCGTCGGCAATACCGGCACCCGCGCCGATCGCGCCGGCGAGACGGTGGAAGAGATCGAAAAGCAGGTCCGCCGCATGGCCGAGGAAGGCCCGACCCAGCAGGAGCTCGACGAGGCCAAGTCGTACCTGAAGGGCTCGCAGATGCTGGCGCTGGATACATCGTCCAAACTCGCGCAGGCGCTGCTGCAATACCAGATCGACAAGCTGCCGATCGACTATATCGAGAAGCACTGCGCGCTCGTCGATGCGGTGACGCTGGAGGATGCCAGGAAGGCGGCGCAGCGGCTGTGGGGCCAGGGTCTGCTCACCGTCATCGTCGGCAGCTCCCCACTGGCCGCAGCCCAGTCGACCACCGCGCCATCGGCC
>NZ_JAACFS010000094.1 GCF_029051645.1 Bradyrhizobium sp. CSA112 | reverse complement strand
TCCAGCATTGTCGCAACACTATCCCCGGGCCTCACCCCGAGCCCGATCAGATGATGCGCGAGCCGGTTCGCCCGTGCATTGAGCTCGCCATAGCTTAAGCGCGCGTCCGCATCGACCACCGCCACCGAGTCCGGCGCTTGACGCACCTGCGCCTCGAACAGCTGATGGATGCACTGCTCCGCCGGATAGGGGGCCGCCGTCCGGTTCAACTCCTCCAGGAGGTAGGCGCGCTCAGCGGCTGGCAGGATGTCCAGGTCTCGCACCGGCGTATTGGGGGCGTGCTCCAGCGCCTCAGCCACTTGCTCGAGCGCGCGCTGCATGTAACCGCAGACCCGGTCCGCAGCGACGCCCTCCGCCACCTGCGCCGTCAGACCGAGCGCCTCGCCAAAATCCTCCACCGACAAGGACAGGGGATAGTTGGTGCGCTCCTCCCCGCCCAGCCATTCGGCCCCCTCTAGCCCATCATTCGGTGCAGAACCGGACATGGCCGCTGGCGTGGTGTGACGATAGTTCAACAGCGCGCTGAACAGCGGCGCCGGTGCCGCAACGCCGCTGCAGCGTTGCGCCAAGGCCAGCGAGGCATGCTCGTGCGCCAGCAGCTCGGCCAGCCGGGCGTGGGTGGTCCGCACGCTCGCCTCGACCCCGGTGCCGTCCAGATCAAGCCGCAGCGGCAGGGTGTTGATGAACAGGCCCATGGCGCGGTCGACACCGGCGCCGCCATGCATGCGGCCGAACAGCACCGTGCCGAACACCACCTGCTCGCGGCCGCTGCTGCGCGCCACCACCTGCCCCCAGGCCAGATGGCACAGGCTCGCCAGGCTCACCCCCAGCCGCCGCGCCTGTTCCCGCAGCCGCGCGTTGAGCGCCTGCGGCAGCATCCGCCGCGCCTCATGGACCCCATGGCCGTCGCCGCGGATCTCGCTCAACCCGAACGGCATGGTCGGCTCGTCGATGTCTGCCAGCAGCCCTCGGAAGAACTCTTCATGCGCCTTGGCATCAACACCAAGACGCGCCTGCGCCACCAGATTGCGGAACGGCTGCGGGGCTATCAGCTCATGCTCGCGCCCCTCCAGCACGGCCCGGACCTCGGCATGCATCACTTCCAGCGTGGTTTGATCCCCGATCAAATGGTGCTGCAGCTCCAGCAGCAGCCAGCGCGCGCTGCCGGGCTCGCGCGCGGTCACAAACCGCAACAGCGGCGCCCGGCCAAGATCGATGCGGTGCTGGCGCGGATCAAACCGGCGCCGGAGCTCATCGGCGCCGGGACAATCATAGCCATCCAGCTCGACCTCGCTCACCTCCAGCGGCGCACGACGCCACACCACCTGGGCCGGGCTCGACAGCCCCTCCCAGACAAAGGCCGTGCGCAGAATGTCGTGCCGATCCACCACCCGCTGAACCGCGGCAAGATAGCGATCCAACAGGCCACGGTCGGCAAACGCCGTCTGCGACACCAGCAGGTACGGATCGCCATGGCTGGCGAGCAGATGATGGAACAGGATGCCGTCCTGCAGCGCCGACAAGCCATAAATGTCCTGGATGTTGCCGACGCCACCAGGCACCATGGCGACGATCCGATCGATCTCGCCCTGCGTCAGCTCGATCAGCGGCAGCATCTGCGGCGTAATCGCCGTGCTGCTCGCGGTGATCAGGTTGGCCGGGACCGCCGCCTCCTGATGACTGCCCAGGCTTGCGGCCTGATCCGCCAGCACCGGCTTGGCGAACAAGGTCTGCACCTCGATCCCCAGCGACAGCCGCCGCAGACGCGCCATCAGCTGCACCGCCAGCAGCGAATGTCCACCGAGGTCAAAGAAGTTGTCGTGCCGCCCGACCCGCGCCACACCGAGAAGCTCCGCCCAGATCGTCGCCAGCGCGGTCTCGGTCTCGCCCCGCGGCGGCTCATAGGCCGCGC
>NZ_JAACFS010000093.1 GCF_029051645.1 Bradyrhizobium sp. CSA112 | reverse complement strand
AATGCCGCGCCCGCGGCTTCGTTGTGTGCCGGGCATGCTCAATAGCTCGGAAGTGAAAGTCTTCCACCCAACCTGATGGAGGTGAAGGGTTAGTGAAACGCAAGGGCTGCCGTCGCGAGGCGGGGTCTGAAGGAAGCGTGGATCAAAGGTGCGAGCCGATGAACAAAAACCGGATATGAGGCGCAAGCGTCGGACGAGCGGGCGACACATCGCGAAGTCCAGATCCATCAAGGATGCGAAGCGTAGGTCCGGCGGTTGTGCACCGAAGGCGATTGAGCTTACCCCGGGAGATCTGCCCGGTGTCGCCCTCGGGCGACTGAGACGACCGCGAGGCCGTCTGACCACCGGGCAGAAGTCAGCTGAGGGCGTATTAGGTTAGGCTGTCGGCAAAGCTATTGAGGCACTCCAAGGCCGAAAGGTGGAGAAAACAGATAGGCGGAGCCGGAAACGATGGCTGAAGGCCCGAACGATTGAGAGAGGCAAGTAGGACTGGTATCTCGTGAATAGAAAGCGGCAGAACAACCAGCAAGTGCTGGCCTTGGAACCGAAGGACCGGGGTGAAGCCCCGGCGCGCGGTGACGGGGAGACCGAACCATTCATGGCGAAATCAGCCACCGAAAACTCGGCTTTCACAGAACAACTGATGGAGGAGGTGTGCGACCGAGAGAACCTCGAAAGAGCGTGGAAGCGTGTTAAAAGGAACAAAGGAAGCCCCGGCGTTGATGGGATGACCATCGATGACGCGAAGGCGTTCCTGCGTCAGCACTGGCCAAACATTCGGTCTCAGCTGCTCGACGGGAACTATCGGCCGCAGCCGGTTAAGCGGGTCGAAATCCCGAAGCCGGATGGCGGGGTCAGGAAACTCGTCGACCGCCTGATTCAACAAGCCGTGTTGCAAGTTCTCCAAGAGCGATGGGATCCGACATTTTCGGAGCACAGTTTCGGATTTCGGCCGGGGCGGTCCGCCCATGAGGCTGTAGCCCAGGCACAGCGTTACGTCGCCGATGGCTACAACGTAGTGGTTGATCTCGATTTGGAAAGATTTTTCGACCGAGTTAACCACGACATCCTGATGGCGCGCGTCGCCGCACGGATACCCGATAAACGCGTGCTCAAGCTTATCCGGGCATTCCTGAATGCCGGGGTATTGGAAGATGGTTTGGTCCGACCGGTGGACGAAGGGACCCCGCAAGGCGGTCCGCTCTCGCCCTTCCTCAGCAATATCGTGCTCGATGATCTCGACAAGGAATTGGCTCGACGTGGTCACCGGTTCTGCCGTTACGCGGATGACTGCAACATTTATGTTCGCAGCCATCACGCCGGCGAAAGGGTGAGGGCCTCGATAAGCCGGTTCCTGACCGACAAGCTCCGCTTGAAAGTCAACGAGGCCAAAAGCGCGGTGGCGCGACCCGAGGAACGTAAATTTCTCGGATTCAGCATTGCGAATGACGGGAGCGAGCGACGCATTGCGCCGAAAGCCCTCGACAAGTTCAAAGACCGAATCCGGGAAATCACATGCCGGACGCGAGGGATCAGTCTGCGGCAGATGATCGCAGACCTCACGCCATACCTCATCGGATGGCGCGGGTACTTCGGCTTCTGCCAGACCCCGCGCGTGCTAACGAACCTGGAAGCCTGGATCCGCCGGAGACTGCGTTTGTATCTCTGGCGGCAATGGCGGAACGGGCATAACCGATTCACGGAGCTTCGCCGCTTCGGCATCGCGAAGTTCGCCGCATCGGTCGCTGCCGGCTCACCGACGGGACTCTGGCGCATGTCCGGACACCCGGCGGTTCAACACGCCCTACGAAATCAGGTGTTCGACTCTCTTGGTCTCCCCCGAATCTTCATGCCTGTGCCGGCTTAACTCGATCGAACCGCCGTGGTACGGACCCGTATGCCCGGTGGTGTGGGAGGGGTGGCGTCGCGAGACGTCCCCCTATCCCGATCA
>NZ_JAACFS010000092.1 GCF_029051645.1 Bradyrhizobium sp. CSA112 | reverse complement strand
TTGGCTTGTTGATCCCACACCAACCCAGGAAACAGCGTTCGCCGAGCAGCAGGAGACCGCTTATCGCCATCAGGCCCTGAAGAGTGCCATCGAGACGCTTAACCCTCGCCAACGTCGAATCTTCACCGCGCGCTGGTTGACGGACGAGCCTCCGACCCTTGAAGAGCTGGCTGCGGAACACGGTGTGTCCCGCGAACGCGTCCGCCAGATCGAACAGCGGGCTTTTCAAAAGGTGCAGGCTGCGATGCAGAGTTACGGGCGCGGTGCCGGCGGTAAGCAGCCGGACCTGTACCGCGCTTAGGCTCCGAACGATCGAATCGTGCGGATACCGGGGCCATGCTTACGCCGTCGATCGTTCTTGTAATGATCGTCAACACCGTTGCGGCAAGCACGGCGCCCTTTTTGGCCTTGCTGGCATCCGTCTTGGACCCAGGCAATCGGGTGGCGACGACGGATGTGGCTCCCGACAGCCGCTTTCCGCACCAAGAGGAAGGAATCGCCTACGCAGCATGACCGGGCGCAGCCCAAGGAACGTTTTCTTTGGTGGTGCGTTCGGCGGCCAGCGGGCGAGTCCGAAACCACAATGACGAGCCCGACGAACTTTTACGGAGGATGACATGATGAAAAGACTGTTGGCATTTGTGCTGGCGGGCGCTCTCATGACTCCCACCACAGGCCTTGCGAGCGAGAGCGCGTTCAGCAATGACGAGGCACGGCAAGCAGCGTCGAAATTTCCGGAGAATCTTCCGCTCCCGCCGATCCCCCATCTTGAGACGATGCCGTGGATGAACTTTGACTTGGAGACGAAGGGACCAAGAGTGGACACCCTGTTGCCGCCCAGTTTCGTTGTCCCGGCGATGCCGAAAGACTCGGCGTTTGCCAATGACGACGTCTTTAACACCAAGCAGCTGTTGGCAGGGACGGGAGTTGAATAGAAAGCGCAAGCCAACCACCGCCGCTTCGGTGGCGGTGGTTCGATGGTCGTGAATTTAATGGGCGCCACTTCCGGATTTTAACGATCGTCCTCCAGCCCGTGCGGATTGCGCAACTGGATCCCTGCCCCCTCTTGAAATCCGATTGGCGTTTTCTAATTTCTTGTGTGCCGCGACAAGCGGACCGGGCGCCCTTCAGGGGCCCGGCGGAGCCGGGCGCCGGAGGTGTCCGGGGCCTGCTCGTATCCATCTTGCTCAACGGAGGATTTGGCTATGAGGACTACCTACGATTTTGCTCCCCTTTGGCGGTCGACCATCGGCTTTGACCGCCTTTTCGACCTTGTCGATGCCGCGCAGCAGCAGACGGGCACGGAGGACAATTATCCGCCGTGCAACGTCGAGCGCGTGGGCGAAGACCGCTACCAGATCTCGCTGGCGGTCGCAGGTTTCTCGCCTGACGAAATCGAGATCACCGCAGAACAAAGCGTCCTGACGGTGGAAGGCCGAAAGGCCGAGAAACAACAGCGCGAATTCCTGTACCAGGGGATTTCGTCGCGGCCTTTCAAGCGGCAGTTCAATCTGGCGGACTACGTCCAGGTCAAGGGAGCGGCGTTTGACAACGGCTTGCTCCGGATTGAACTGGTCCGCGAGCTGCCGGAGGCCATGAAGCCGCGTCGGATTTCCATCGCGGGTTCGTCCGCTTCGGATGTCCGGCAGATCGACGGCCAAGCGGCCTGACCACACTCAAAACTTCATATCAGCAGACTAACTTCCGCGGCGGTCCTGTGCCCGGCGGAGGTCAGTCTATCGAGGGAGAACACAACCATGGCTATTAAGGATCTCATTCCCTGGAACAACAAGGGGCGCGAGGTCGGTTTTCAGCGCGCCTCGGAAGTACATCCATTCCTTGCGTTGCACCGCGAAATGAATCGCATGTTCGAGGACGTATTTCGCGGATTCGATGTTGCACCGTTCGGGTTTGCCTCCCGGACTCTGGATGGGCTCGGCTGGCCGCAGATCGACATCGAGGAGACGGACAAGGAGGTGCGCATCACCGCCGAGCTGCCCGGTCTCGATGAGAAGGACGTCAGCCTGGAAATCGCAAA
>NZ_JAACFS010000091.1 GCF_029051645.1 Bradyrhizobium sp. CSA112 | reverse complement strand
TGGAGGCGGGCTGGCCGGCGCCTTGCGGGCGCACTTAAGTGCGCGGCTGCCGGACTACATGGTGCCGTCGGCGTTCGTGCGGCTATCGGGGCTGCCGCTGACGGTGAACGGCAAGCTCGACCGCAAGGCACTGCCGGCGCCGGCCGACGATGCCTATGTGCGGGCAGCCTATGCGGCGCCGCGCGGCGCGATCGAGACGGCGCTGGCAGAGATCTGGGCGGAGCTTCTCGGGGTCGAGCGGGTCGGACGCCACGACCACTTCTTCGAGCTCGGCGGCCACTCGCTCCTGGCGGTGCAGCTCTTGAGCCGGCTGCGGCGGTTGTCGCTCGGGGTGGAGGTGCGCACCCTATTCGCCAGGCCGGTGCTGGCCGATCTTGCCGCAAGCCTGGGCAGCCATCACGAGGTGGCGGTGCCTGCCAACCTGATCACCGAGCAGAGTACGGCGATCACGCCGCAGATGCTGCCGCTGATCGAGCTGACGCAGGGCGAGATCGACCGGATCGTCGCCACGGTGCCTGGTGGCGTCGGCAACATCCAGGACATTTATGGCCTGTCGCCGCTGCAGGACGGCATCCTGTTCCATCATCTGCTGACCAGCCGGGGCGATCCCTATCTGCTGGTGTCGCAGATGGCGTTTGCCGACCGTGGCCTGTTGGATCGCTATCTTGGTGCGGTTCAGCGGGTGGTGGATCGGCACGACATTCTGCGCACGGCCTTTGTCTGGGAGGGGCTGTCGAGCCCGGCCCAGGTGGTGTGGCGTCGTGCGCCGCTGGAGGTGAGCGAGGTCGAGCTGGATGGCTATGATTGTCCCGGCGCCGATGAGCTCCGGCGCCGGTTTGATCCGCGCCAGCACCGCATCGATCTTGGCCGGGCGCCCTTGTTGCGGTTTGTGACCGCGCGCGAGCCCGGCAGCGGGCGCTGGCTGCTTTTGGAGCTGCAGCATCATTTGATCGGGGATCACACGACGCTGGACGTGATGCATGCCGAGGTGCGGGCCATGCTGGCGGGGCGGGCCTATGAACTGGCCGCGCCGCTGCCATTCCGCAATCTGGTGGCGCAGGCGCGTCTTGCTGTTGATGCCAAGGCGCATGAAGAGTTCTTCCGGGGGCTGCTGGCCGACATCGACGAGCCGACCATGCCGTTCGGGCTAAGCGAGGTCTACGGCGACGGCAGCGGCGTCGGCGAGGCGCATCGGGTGCTGCCGCAGGCGCTCAACGAGCGGCTGCGCGAACAGGCGCGGCGGCTCGGGGTGAGCCTGGCCAGCCTGTGCCATCTGGCCTGGGGGCAGGTGGTGGCGCGCAGCAGCGGCCGCGAGCAGGTGGTGTTCGGCACGGTGCTGTTTGGCCGGATGCATGGCGGCGCCGGTGCCGACCGCACCATGGGCCTGTTCATCAACACCCTGCCGCTGCGGTTTGATCTCGACGGCACCGGGGTTGCGGCGAGCGTGCGCAGCACCCATGCGCAGCTTTCCGAGCTGCTGGCGCACGAGCATGCCTCGCTGGCGCTGGCGCAACGCTGCAGCGGCGTTGCGGCGCCGGCGCCGCTGTTCAGCGCGCTGTTGAACTACCGCCATAACAGGCCGGCGGCCACGCCCGGCTCCGGAACGGATGATGTCCTGTCGGGGATGGAATGGCTGGGCGGCGAGGAGCGCACCAACTATCCCGTGACCCTGTCGGTGGAGGATTATGGCGAAGCGCTCGGGCTGACGGCGCAGGTGGCGGAGCCTGTCTCTGCGGATCGGGTCTGCGGCTACATGCAGCGGGCGCTCGAGCAACTGGCGGAGGCGCTGGAGCATGCCCCCAACACGCCGGTGCGCGAGCTCGACATCCTGCCGTCCGCTGAGCGCGCGTATCTGCTGGAGGAGTTGAACCGGACGGCGGCGGCCTATCCGTCGGAGCGGTGCATCCATGAACTGTTCGAGCAACAGGTCCGGCGCGCACCCGAAGCGGTCGCCCTCGTCCATGAGGACGAGCGCCTGAGCTATGGCGAGCTCAATGCGCGGGCCAACCGGCTGGCGCATCATCTGATCGCGCTCGGGGTCAGGCCGGATCAGCCGGTGGCGATCTGCCTTCAGCGTAGCCTGGCGATGGTGGTGGGGCTCTTGGCGATCCTGAAGGCGGGCGGCGCCTATCTGCCGCTGGA
>NZ_JAACFS010000090.1 GCF_029051645.1 Bradyrhizobium sp. CSA112 | reverse complement strand
AGCTGCAATTCCCGAAACTTATCGGCCGAGGGGATCCGCCATTGCGGCCTGAACGACACGTTCCAAATTCGATTGCGACCGTTCGGAGAAGACTGAACGCTGCTCTCGTGTCTACACTATCTCGATGTCCTTGTTGCATCAGGGCAATCTCAAGTCAAAGCAGCTATCGAAATTTATGACGCAGTAAGACTAGCAGGCTGTTGAAAAAGGCGCTCGCCGCCGACCGACGACCGTGATTCATTCGCTCCGATGAGATTCGGAGATGGTGTGCGTGCGTGGCGGCGACAATCGAACGGGCGAGCTGTTCAGCTACGTTGACCTGGAGGCGCGGGTGCGGCGAGATCATCCGCCGCGAGCGATCCGGACGATTGTGAACGAGGCGCTTTCGGCGCTGGAGCGCGAGTTTGCAGCGCTCTATTCGCCGATTGGGCGGCCGTCGATCCCGCCGGAGAAGCTGCTGCGGGCGATGCTATTGCAGACGTTTTATTCAATCCGCTCGGAGCGGCTTCTGATGGAGCGGCTGGAATACGACCTGCTGTTCCGCTGGTTCGTCGGAGTCGGCGTTGACGACGCAGCCTGGGACCATTCGGTGTTCTCGAAGAACCGCGACCGGCGACTGGAAGGCGACATCTCGGCCAAGTTCCTCGTGGCGTTGCTGGCGCGCAGCCCAAGGTGAAGAAGCTTCTGTCGAGCGATCACTTCTCGGTCTATGGCACGCTGATCGAGGCCTGGGCCTCGATGAAGAGCGTCAAGCCGAAGGACGGCTCGGGCGAGCCGCCGGCGCAAAGGCGGGCGCAATGCCGAAGCGGACTTCCATGGCCAGAGACGCTCGAACGACACCCATGCTTCGACCACCGATCCCGATGCCAGGCTCTATCGCAAGGGTAAAGGCAAGGAGACGAAGCTGTGCTTCATCGGGCATGGGCTGATGGAGACCCTCGCCGCCATCGATCGCCTCGTTCACCACGCCACCATCGTCGAGAGTGTATTGTGAGCAATCACAGGCGCAACAACAGCAGCAGACAGAGCTGTTCGCAGCGTGATATCAGGAGATCGGAGCGGCCGAGAATCCAACTAAGAGATTGGTCGCCGTGGCCCCACCGGATGGGGTCCACTTCACTGCTACAGGTCCTGATCTATTGGAAAAGGTGCGTCTTTTGAAGCTTTTGTTGGACGGCGAACGAATGCCTCGCCGGGAAGGCGATGTGAGAGGTCCTCCGCAAGAACGGTCACATTTGGATGCTTCAGAAGGGAACCATGGTCGCCAGGAAGAGGGGGCCCTTCAACGAGGCTCTCGAAAGCAGCGTGCCATGGAGTTGCTGCGCTAGTGGACTCCCGAGTGTAATAGACGCAGAGCGCCGAAACCTTCTTAGGTACGTATAGTTTGCCCGCGCGAATATGGCGAATGAACATTTGGAAGATTTCCTCAAGCGCCGGTACACCGATTTTCCATGTACCAAAAGCAGCGCTCGCGAGCGTAGCGAAGTCACCCGGTCGAATTTTCATGGTTGCATCGTGCTCAGGCGACAATCCTCCCTCGTCGACAAGGAATGCAAGGAATTCAGACCATTCCTGGTCCAAGGTGAGAGTGGAAGGCGTCTCTGGCGCCGACGGATGGGCACTATCGATCAATGCCACTAAATCGACCCTCACGTTTGCAGAGATTAGCATCCCAGCAACGGCGTGGGCGAGCACACCGCCAAAAGACCATCCCGCGAGCGTACAAGCCATGTCCGGCAGCACAGGAACAATAGCCCGAGCATAGACTTGGGCGATCTCATCAATCGAACCCACCTTCAGGAGTTCGTGACCGAACTCTAGGGCATGTATACCGTAGATGGTCTGTGTAGCTGGCAGCGCCCGCACGAGGTCATCATAGACGCTCAGCCCTCCGCCACAAGCGTGACAGAGGATAAGTGGCTGACTGTTCGCGAGTCGAAGCGGAATAAGTTGGCTCGCAGATTTTCGATGGTTCTTCGATGCGGGGCGCACCTTCTCGGCGCACTGATCGAGACGAGGATTCGTGAAATGCACGGAAAGATCGAGGATCAAACCCCGCCGCCGGAGTTGCTCAAGCACTTGCAGCGCTAGCAGCGAATGTCCACCGAGGTCAAAGAAGTTGTCGTGCCGCCCGACCCGCGCCACACCGAGAAGCTCCGCCCAGATCGTCGCCAGCGCGGTCTCGGTCTCGCCCCGCGGCGGCTCATAGGCCGCGC
>NZ_JAACFS010000089.1 GCF_029051645.1 Bradyrhizobium sp. CSA112 | reverse complement strand
GTGGGTGAGCTTTACATCGGCGGGGCGGGGGTTGCGCGTGGCTATCTGAACCGTGCCGATCTGACGGCGGAGCGGTTCATCGCCAGTCCCTTTGTGGACGGCGATCGGCTGTACCGGACCGGCGACCTGGCGCGCTATCTGCCCGACGGCAATCTGGAGTTCCTGGGCCGCAACGACGACCAGGTGAAGATCCGTGGCTTCCGCATCGAGCCGGGCGAGATCGCCGCACGGCTTTGCGAGCACGCCTGGGTGCGCGATGCGGTTGTGGTGGCGCGCCAGGACCGGTCCGGCGACAAGCACATCGTCGGCTATGTGGTGTGTGCGCCCGAAGCTCAATCGGATGAGCTGGATGGCGCTGACCTTGCCAGCGCCTTGCGCACGCACTTAGGTGCGTGCCTGCCGGACTACATGGTGCCGTCGGCGTTCGTGCGGCTGGCGGGGCTGCCGCTGACGGTGAACGGCAAGCTCGACCGCCAGGCGCTGCCGGCGCCGGAAGATGATGCCTATGCGCATCGCGCCTATGAGCGGCCGCAAGGCGAGATCGAGACGGCGCTGGCCGAGATCTGGGCGGAGCTTCTCGGGGTCGAGCGGGTCGGACGCCACGACCACTTCTTCGAGCTCGGCGGCCACTCGCTCCTGGCGGTGCGGTTGCTCAGCCGAGCGCTAAATCTTGGAATGAAGTTTAATGCCGCCGATCTCTTCCAGGCTCCTGTCCTGAAGGAACTTGCATCGAGGGTTGAGTTGGACCCGCAACGTCATCCAGCTGGAGTGCTACCCGTTCAGGCGACGGGATCTCAACCGCCACTCTTCTTTGTACCGACAGGTTACGGAGATTATTCGTATGTCCTCACTTTAGCAAAAGAAATGGATGTAGACTGCCCGATCTATGCTTTGCCATGGCCGTCTTTCAATGAACTTTGTCAACCAGCTCTCGATGCGATCGCCGCGGAGGTAATCCTCGCAATCAGAAAGATCCAGCCGCAGGGTCCGTATCGCTTCGCTGGTTACTCCTCAGGGGCAATCTTGGCTTATGCGCTTGCCAAACACTTGCTAAGTCGCGGGGAAGCTGTCTCATTTATGGCGTTCATCGATGTCACATTACCTGCAAATCCATCGAGCAGGTCGGATGCCCAAGTAGCATTAGATATGATATTCGAGCCTCTCGAGTCTTTAGATGATGAGCGGTTCGAATTGCTGGAGAAACTTTCTGAACAAAGTTCAGTTGCTCAGTTGTTTGAAAAGGCGCAGCAAATTGGGGCCATAGCTTCAGATCGCGATCTCTATGACAACGCCTTGAGGTATGTCTATTTTCACAGGGCACTACGATCGTATCGAGCTGCGACCCTGCCAATTGAGATACATCAGTTTTATGCAGCTGATCCTTTCCCTAGTCGTCGTGTGCGGGGCAAAAACTCAATCGCCCCGGAGGCAAGATCGGTCATGCGCGGCTGGGACCGCGTTTTGAGTGGGGCGGCCATTCATGCAGTTTCAGTTCCAGGCAATCACGTAACGATGATGAGCAACCCAGAAAACCGCAAAGTTTTGGCGCGCATGTTATCGAGAGCCTTGAATGGTTCGCCAATAAACACGCTGAACTGCACCCCGTTTTCACCGGATACCCGCGTTAGCCGGAGGAGCTAGGAGCCTGTCCAGTTAGCTTTGGGAAGGCAGGTTTATCTTGATAATGGCGGCTCAACTTGACGCTACGTGCGATTCAAGCCCTTCGAGAGCTCGTCGCGTGCATATGTCCAAACTCGCGGGTGCCAGAAGCTGTGACGACACGATTCACATCGTCCATAAGTTGTCCCAAGAAGATCGCATCGCTACGAGGTCCGTGACGCGCTAAACGAGTATCGCCGAACGGCGAGTCACCATATCCCCGATCACGTACCCCATACGTCCGCAAGTGGGTGGGTCCTGCTGATCAGCTCGAAAGTCGCTGACGAACGGCTCGCGGCGGCGCATCGGGCTAAGTTGGCCTATGTCTACGCGGCAGTTGTCCGTCAACCAGGTGCGGCGGCACCAGGAGAGCACCGTGTTGGCGATACCGGCTGTCAGATTGCGCCACCGGTCTGGGCTGACCTCATAACGCTGGGACAGATCCTACTGTCGCTGCTCCCGCACGGTTTCCAGCGCAATCCTTGCCTTCAGTGTCGCGTCGATCCTGTGTCTCGTCTTCGTCGTCATTATCCGCTCCGTCTATCAAACGGAGCAGCCGTTTCCAACTAAGCAAATGGCCCCAAAATCGGGGCCCATTTCAGACAATCGTGCGCGCAGCCATGCTTCCAATGCCGTTAAATTGCGGGCGGGGGTGCCAAAGCCCTGTGGCACGCCACGAAATGATGGTCGTGCCGACGCGTTGGCCATGTTGGGTTCAGGGGCAGCACATGGCCTGGCTCACCAGTTCGGCCGGGGTCTCTGAGCAGGGCAAAGGTACGGCGGCATCAATGGCAAGCGCCGAAAAGCGCATGCTGGTGCGTAAAGAACAGAGTTTGCCGAGCGCTTTGGCTGTGAGTTCGCCATCGGGACATTAGCCTTAACAAAGAGATGAGTTATGCATAACCAGCAACCGTTCTTAGTAGAGCTATCGCTGAAAGTTGGTGACGGTGGGAATCGGGAAGGCGGCATATCGTGGGGGTGCTTGAAGCCTCCACTTCTCCACCGAAGGAGCGATATGCCGTGTCCAAAGATAACATCATCAAGCTGAT
>NZ_JAACFS010000008.1 GCF_029051645.1 Bradyrhizobium sp. CSA112 | reverse complement strand
TCCTGGGCCTGGACGGCGCTAATGCTCGGCGCGACCAGCGGCAACACAAGCGCGATCGCCGCTGCTGTACTCAAAACTTTCAAGTTGATCATTGTCGGCTCCATTTGGGGGATATTGGGCCTAACCCCCTTAAGGGGCGGACGTTCCCGAGCCCACGCATTGATTGCACGCGGGGGCGTAGCCTGTCGGACCGGAACTGTATGCGGAATGAACGGATTGAGCCGATTTCGCGACAGGGCGCGGGCGTCATCGTGCCGTGCAATGTCCCGTCCGGCGGGCTGGAATAGCAGCCTTTGTCTGGACAATCCGCCCCGCCGGTGGCATCAGAGCGGCACGACATCTCGAACCGGCCGAGCCCTCATGAAGCTATTTCTGCTGAAATTTTTCACTTGGTGGAACGGTCAGACGTTCGGCACCCAATTGTGGACATGGCGATTCGGCGAGCTGGTCGGCCAGGACGAGCAGGGCAACCGCTACTATCGCACCAAGGGCCGCAAGATCGATCCGACGCTCGGTTTCGAGCGGCGCTGGGTGATCTATAATGGATATGCCGAGGCGAGCCGGGTGCCGCCGTCATGGCATGGCTGGCTACATCACGTTGTCGACACCGCGCCGACCGAGGAGAGCTACACGCCGCGGGAATGGGAAAAGCCGCACGTCCCGAACCTGACCGGCACGCCCGCGGCCTACCGTCCCTCGGGCTCGACGCTCGCCAGCGGCCGCCGGCCCAAGGCAACCGGCGACTACCAGGCCTGGACGCCGGGAAGCTGAACTCTCGATAAGTTTACCCCGATTTCGCCGCCGGCGACTTGTCGGTATTATGGGTGTATATACACTCATGACATGAAGCAACCTTCCGATCACGATACCGACTACATGGCCTGCGCCGGCTGTTTCTGTCTCGCGTCGCGGCAGGCCGCACGGAAAATCACCCGGCTGTACGATTCCTATATGCAGGGTTCTGGCGTCCGCATCACGCAGTTCACCATCCTGTCGCAGTTGATGCTCCGCGGTGAAATGCCGATCAGCAAGCTTGCGGGCCTGCTTGGGATGGAGCGCACCACGCTTAGCCGCAACCTGACCCTGCTCGAAGGCAAGAACTGGATTTCGATCAGCGCCGGCGAGGATCCGCGCGCACGCATGATCGCCATTACCGCGCAGGGACGCGGCCTGGTTCGCCGCGGATTTCCCTACTGGTCGAACGCGCAGGCGCATATCGGCAAGCTACTCGGCACCGACGGCCAGGCCGCGTTGAAACTTTTGAGCTCCCGAAATTTGGAGTGAGACGAACCGGACCCTTGGCCGACATTTCGTTCATCTCAATAGGTGTAACTACACATACGGAGGTGTGCCATGCTGGACTTCATCGGAACTATCGTTCTCGTCGCTGCGATCATCGTCAGCATCAATGCGCTCACCGGCGCGATGCCGATCAGCACAGCACAACGTCTCGTCCTTTCGGTCGGCGCCGGCCTGTGGACGGGTCTGGCTGCCGCGCTCGCCAGCGCAAACCTGTTCCTTGGTACAAACCCGGTGGGGCCGCCGGTGATCGGCACAGTCATCGCGTTTCCGCTGGTCGCGACTGCCGTTGCGGCATCGATCTCGCCGGCTGTGCGCGCTTCGCTGCTCGGAATGCCGATGCCCTTCCTGATCGGTCTGAATGTCTGGCGTATAGCGGGAGGATTTTTCCTCCTCCTTGCGGCCGAAGGCCGGCTTGCCGGACCATTTCCAACCTCGGCGGGCTGGGGCGACATTATCACCGGCACGCTCGCGTTGCCGGTGGCCTGGCTCGCGCTGCGCGGGCAAGGCAAAGCGCTGGTTTGGGTCTGGAACGCATTCGGCATGCTCGATCTCGTGGTCGCGATCGCACTTGGCGTCATCTCGGCGAACGGCTCGCCGCTGCAGTTGATCCACGCCGGGGCCGGCTCGGAAGCGGTGCAGATGTTGCCGTGGTCGCTGATTCCGACCGTGCTGGTGCCGATGTTCCTGATCGTGCACGCGGTCATCTTCGCCCAACTGGCCCGTGCCGGCAGGGGTGCGGAGGCGTCGTAACGACGATCATGGTCTTGGTCCCGGCCTGTGGACAACGGTAACAGCGGGGACATTCTTTGGCGCCGTCTTGCACTGTGCGCGTAGTGGCGGTTCAATGGGACATCTTACGGAGATGGGAAACCATCGCGTCGGTGTCGGGCTCCAGCTCGCGACTGCCCCGATTTGCAGCGGCTACCGATCAGGATACGGCCGGGAGATAGGCCCCCGGTGCAGAGGTTCTGAAATCGCCCGCTAATGTGTGGCTGCCGTAGGACAGGAAAGGTCGTCTGGGAAACCAGGCGGCCTTTTTCTTGCGTGCGGGCGATATCGCGTGTTGTTTTTTGTCATCATCCGCCTTGTGCGCAATTGCGCACTGGGGCGCCATTTCCGTAAAACTGGGCACTCCAAAACCAGCTGTTTGATCTTGTGCAGTAAGCCGTCATTGGCGGCCGGTGTGGCTCGTAATCGCATCGGCGAACGACGGCCACAGGCGCGCGAGTGCCTGGCGAAGGTCCTGGCCGAAGGGGTCGCTCGCCGGCACCTCGTCGAGCAGCGTGCCCAGGTAGTAGCCGCCCTGGCTGTCCTGGACGTCCCATTGCGGCTCAAGATCGAGCGCCTTCACCTCGTCGGTCACGATGGCGGCAAAGCGGTCAGCGCCGAATCTGCTTTTGGCGATGCCGATGAGATCATGCTCGTGCCACACCCGGCCGTGAAGTCCGCCCCAGGTGATGTTGAGCGCGACCGCGACCGCAAGCCTGATATCGTCCTCAGTCGTCATGCCGTTCCGGGCCACGAATTCGGGATAGAGCGTTCGGGTGGCGTATTCCTCGTGCTCGCCGTCTCGCTTGGCGATGTAGGTGCGAAAGATGTCGGTCGATCCGCGGTCGAGAAGCAACAGCGCACGCATCGCATGGGCGAGGCCGCCAGTGGGCTGCTCGCGCAGGTACTCGTTGCGAGGCTGGCTGCCCTCGCCACCCTCAAATCCGGCGTGATAGACCGTGAGCAGGCGGCGCAGCGCCGGCAAGGCCTGCGTCATCCTGCGTTCGACGAGGATGTCGAAGAACTCGCGCTCGCGGACCGTCCTGCCGCCAACCTCGAAGGTGAAATCGAGCTCCTCGGCGCGGATCATCGACCGAAGGCCCTGGCGCTCGATCTTGCCCGCCATGTCGTCTAGGCACGCGGTGACGCTCTCCGCTGAGAGGTCGGGAAGCTCGACGCGGTTGGTGATGAAGCGGTCGACGATAATCTCGGCTTGCGGATCCTTGATGTCCAGCGTCGGGCGGCGGCGACCGCTTGTCGAGCACTCCTCAGCAACGGCGAACCGTTGCCGCAACGCCTCCTCCAGTCCCGGGTCGGACGCGCGCGATCCGAACAGCCGGCCTATCCAGGACGATCGCTTGACGAGCCCCGACCTTGGACGCCATTCGGCGGTTGCGGCGGCGGGGTCGACGATCAGGATGCCGCTAGGACGGTGCAGCTCATCGTCGTACGTCACGACGAGCAGTCGGCCGTCGGTGTGCTCGACGGCGGCATCGAAGCCGTGGTGGTCGTGGTGGATGTGGAGCCGCCAAACGTCCTCGCCCGGGGCGAGCTTTGCCTCGTTCGCCCAGAGTTGGCCGTCGGCGAGCCGGATCGTGCCGTCAGGTCCGGTGACGATGCTGTCATAGACCGTAAGCCGTGTCAGTGTGTCGACGGACCAGATTTCGAGCGTCCAGGAATTGTAGACATAAAGCCACGCCTCGTCGGACGACAGGAATGCGCTCGCGGAAGAGTTGATCTCTGTGCGCATAGTGGTGGTGCCGCCTGCGAGATCGTAGACCGCTATCTCGCCCCTGGCGCCGCCGATCGCCAGAACGGCCCTGCTTCCGAGCGGCCAGGCGTATGTGGTTCGCCCGTAGTTGAACGGCACCCAATAGCGCGATGCTCGTCCGCCGCCTTCCTTGATCCGCACTGCCGATATGTAAGCTCGATCGGCATGGACGACGTCGACCGCTCGCTCCATAACTGGCTGTCCTCCGGACAAATCGCGCATCGCCCCTTCAGCGGCGTGCGTTCGGGCCTTTTGCTGGTTTCGATCTACCTCCGGAACGTAAACATCCATGCAGGCCAGCGGCCGGCAGTTGCAGCGAATTCGTTAACTTCCTGGCAGCTTGTTGCAGTGAGGCGTAGCGCAAGGCCGCGGGGCATCGCAGATTGACCAATTGGAGCGCGTGGCGGGCTGCGGCATCATAGCGCCACAGCGAAGACGTAGTGCCCATCTTCATCGGCCGTGGCGCGCCATTTCGGTACAAAACTGGGCACTCCAAAACCTGCCGTTTTTTGCGCTGGAAGCGGCGACGACTTTCGCGTCCACCTCGTCTCGCTGCGCGAGCGCGCGACCAAAATAGCCTTGCCGGGCGGTTACGGAGCGAGTTGGGAGAGGATTGTGGGGTCTTCGATACGATCGTCCTGAGCTAACAGCATCGCTTTCGAGAGGATCAGCGTCGTCGTCGCGTCGCCTTCGAAGGAAAGGAATTCCAGATCGTCGTTGCCGGCTGCTGGCACAATGCACAGGTGGCGACCGCTGGCCGCGAGCTGGCTGGCGCCTGATCCCAAATGAATGCGATAGGTCATTCGCTTGCCGTCGACGATCAGCCAATCGCCGGCGAAGTGACAGCTTTCCGCGATGCTGAGTGATGGCAACAGCGACTCCAGGAATGCTTTACGCACCGCTTGCGCTTCTCCGCGATTGGCGCTGGCAAAGGCGTCACGATATCGCGCTGCGCCTGGCACTTCCGAGAGCGGCCGCCGGGCATCCGCGCCACGGTCGGACCAGAAGCGGTCTGCCGCGACGGAGGTTGCGTCGATGGCGGTCTCCAGGTCGCACAGCGTCTCACTGAACGCCATGGCGGGAACCTGATCGAGCGGCAGAGGCTCGGCGGCGACGCTTTTCGCATCGAGCGCGTGGAACATAAGCCGATCGGTCGTCACATATTCGTAGTTCGGGGCGCCGTAATCCCCCGGAGTGCTCGGCGCGCCGACGCCGGAGAACCAGAACTCGGCCGCCACGCCGAAAGCGGGCAGCAGAAGCCGGTTCGGCTTGGCGTCCGACCTCTCATCGTAGGCGACGCGGCTCGCCGCGATCCAGCCGCGCTTGCGAAGGATGGCGATAAGCGGCGGTTGATGCAGGATATGACCGGCGAAACGATTGGAATAGGTTCGCGTCTCGCGCTCAGCGTCTGTCACGACGTAGCTCGCGCGCCACGCCTGTGCGAAGGGCTGGCGTATTTCGCTGGCTTTCAGCCGTTCGCGCCAGGCCGTGACGGCGCCCACGCGCTCGGCCAGCGGATGCCACAAACGCACACTGGTTTCCGGTCCCGGAAGCGGAAGTACCTCGCCATCCGTCGACAAGATCGTTCCGTCGGTGCGCGGAATCCCCTCCAGCGTGCCGCTTTCGATATTGAATTGCCAGATGAGCCTGCGCGAGAGCGTGGCGACGAGGCCATTGTCGAGCAGACGCTCGCGCCAGTCAGCGAGGCGCCAGCATCGGTCGCGCCGCCATGCGGATTGCAATCGCGCCCGCGCCTCGGGCAGCAGCAGCGCAATGTCGCCTTCAGCCTCGGCAAGATCATCGGCGAGGGCTTTGACATTCTCGTCCGTAAGTGCAGCCTTCGGTATGCCGCGCTTGCGCCGTGCCTTTGAAGCTGACGTGTCGAGGCTCGTCAAGGTCGCCTTGCGCGAGGAGACCACGGCCAGCGTGACGGCGTACGTTCCCAGCGTTTCAGTGCGCGTCCCATCCGGTCCGATGCCATAATCGGACGTCGCCAGGTCCTGCATGTCGTCGAGGCCAAGTCCTACCTTGGTGCCCGTGGCCGTGAGTGCCGCGTCGACGAGTTTTGCGACCGATTTGTCACGGATCGTGCGGCGCAGCCGCGCCAGCGCATAGGCGGCCTCGAGGGTACCGATTTGCCCGAGCGACCACAGCACGGCATTGCCGGCTACCTTGGAGCGGAAGTCACCGAACTTCTTGAAGTAGAATTCGCGACCCGCCGCCTCAAGCAGAGCCGGAACGCGTACGTCGTCGATGCGCGACATCGCCCAGACGACGCCGCGCGCGATGGCGACGCAAGGCTCCGACATCGATCGACGCAGGCGGTTTTCGGCATCGCTTCGCGCGTAATCGGCGGTCGAAGAATGATGCGGACCAACGAAGACGCCGGCGCTCCACAAGCTGTCCAGAGCCAGACGGCGTAGCGCGAGCTGGGGGCTGCGATGGCGCGACGAGCGCGCAAAACCGTCGCAAAGCCGCCAAAGGGTGCTGAACGCCATCGTGGCTTCGCCGGCGTAGTTCCAATCGACCGCGTCGAGTGAATGGTCATGCAGGTGACCGAGCCAGCGCACGAATCCGCCGAGCGCTTTGTCGACACCGATGCGTGCGAGATGTTCGTCGGCTACCTTCAGCCACTTGGCCGAGGGCTTGGTCGCATCAAGGCTGACGAGATGATCGAGGAAGCGCCCTTCGCCGTCGGCGCCTTCAAAGGTGAAGGCGGCGATGTCGGGGACGCCCTCGCCGTCGAACGTGAATGGCGAGGGATTGATTTCGCCGCGCGCGAAACGCTGGAAATCTTCGAGCTCCGCGTCGGTATAGGATCGGAAGCTGGCCTCCGCCACCCGCTGCAACCCGTTGGACTCGCGCAGCGCAGCAAATCCCGGCCGGGCCAAGATTTCCGGCGTCGGAGGCGACGTAGAACCTTCGAGAGTCCACCACTGCCAGGCCACCTCGTCATCAGAGACGTCGAAGGTTGCGCGAAACGCCTCGGGATCGCTCAACCAACTCGGCGACGCGAAGCCGTCGGCGAAGGCTCGCTTGACGTCGTCGACGAGCACGCGAACTTCCCGGTGGAAGTCGCGGTACAATGCCCAGTTGGCGCCGCTGAAGTTTCCATATCGCACAGCGGCCACCCGCGTTGGCGCGATTGCCTGCATACGCTGGAAGAACGTGTCCTGCCGGCCGTAACCGGAGATGTCGAGCAAGGCTTTCGCGGCCGGCTCCAGCGTGCCACCCTTCGCCAGCAATGCGTCGCGCGCGTCCGCGCTGATGTCATGATAGCGATCGAAGACGATCAGCGCGTCGCGCCGCGCGGTGTCCGGCAGTGCCATGCCCTTGGCGACGGCCTGGGCGATCACCTTGACGGCGCCCAACGATTTCTTCCAGTAGTTGCGGCCGGCCATATTCTTCAGGTCGTAGCCTTGCGGACAATGGTGGGCGAGCCAATCCAGCGTCCGCGCTACCAGCTCGGCGTCGACGGGATAGCCCGCATCGCACAGGACCATCATGACGCCTTCGCAAAATTTCTCGAAAAGCCAGACATCACCTTCGGCTACGTGGACGGGAAAACCGTTAACGTAGCTTTCAAGCTCGCCGTCCCAGCCAAGATGCGCCTTGACCGCGAGAAGATGCCAAAACAGGGATGCGCGGCGCTCGGCCGGCAGCGCGCGGATCGCCGCGCGGCTTTTCTTGGCCTCGTCCTCCGTAACCCATCTCAGCGAAAACCAGACGCGGGGTGTCCGAGCCGCCGCCAAATCGAACAGCGCGTCGAGATCCGCCACGCTTTGACGATCGGCTCCGGGCATGAGGCGAGCGTGGTCACGCTTCGACGCCAGGCTGTCGTGGTCGTTCTTGTCTCGCAGGGCGGCGCTTGCGAACATGGCGTCACGTGCCTCGTGCAATGCGGTCAGCAACTCGGCGGCGATGTTGGTGCGGTGGTCGGACATGCAATTTTCTTCCGCGGATGACAGAAGTGCGAACGGTTCAAAAAGCGAAGGCCATTATCCGCCTTTGAGCGGCGTCAGGCGCAGGAACACAACGGTACTTTTTGGCGTAAGCAGGAAGGGCGCGTCGAGACCGACGATCTGTTGGCGGTCGACGAGCAGGAAAAAGCGATTTGCCGAGAATGCGCGCAGTGCAGTCTCAATCGCTTCGTCGAGCGTCATGGCGTGCGTGTTCGCGCTCATCGTAACCAAGGCGATGGGCAGTTCGTCGCCGCGCGCGTCGAAACGTTCGAAGAGAGGTTCGAGCTCCCGGCGAACCCTCTCGGCAATCAGCAGGCGCGCCGTGATCGGTACGCCCTCGGACCAACGGAACACTCCGGCGGCTATTGGCGGACGCGTCCCGGCTTGATCGCAGTAATCAAGTTCAAACATTGGCTCTCCGCACTAGACACTCGGGCGAACCTGAAACCTCTTTCAATAAATTGACGTTGCGAAAGTCGCGATTTCTTGTTGTTGGTTAACGGTTGCTTACACCCTAGATTCAAGCCGGAAGACAGTTTGCAGCCGTGAACGCGCCGGCTGGCGAGTCACTCCGTGTCGCCTGACATCTACGCCGCGGCTAGCGAAAAATTACAGGACATCGCTGATCATGCTGCCGGAGCGCATCGGCGGCCGCGCCATCATAGCGGCATGGCGAAACAATAGTGCCCATCTTCATCGGCCGTGGCGCGGACGATCCAGTACTCCGTGATCTCTCGGCTCCAGTTGGCACCTGCGTTTACTGGATGCCCGCCTTCGCGGGCATGACGGCGGGAGGGAGGTCACCCCAGCCGCGCGGCGGCGCGGTTGATCATTTCGCCGCGGCGGATTTGCGCCTGTGCAATCCTGTCTTTCATGAGGGCAAGGACTTCCGGCGGCGCGGTGTCCGGCGAGCCGGAATTGAACGGTGGCGCGGGATTGTATTCGAGGCGGAGCTGGATCGCCTCTGCGGTCTTCTGGTCGTGCAGCAGCGAGACCAGCGTCAGCGCGAAATCGATACCTGCGGTGACGCCGCCGCCGGTGACGCGGTTGCGGTCGACGCAGACCCGCGTCTTGGTCGGGATCGCGCCAAACGCGCTGAGAAAATCCATCGCCGTCCAGTGCGTCGCCGCGCGGTAGCCTTTGAGCAGGCCGGCAGCGCCCAGCACCAGCGAGCCCGTACAGACCGAGGTGATGTATTTTGCGCCAGGGGCCTGCTTGCGCAGGAAGGCCAGCATCTCCTCGTCGTTGATCATGTCGTCGGTGCCGAATCCGCCCGGCACGCAGATGACGTCGAGCTGCGGGCAGTCGGCAAAGGTTGTGGTCGGCGTCAGCATCAGCACGGAGTCGCTCGTGACCGGCTCGATCCGTTTCCAGATCAGATGCACCTTGGCGTCGGGGAGGCTGGAAAACACCTGCAAGGGGCCGGTGAAGTCGAGCTGGGTGACCCGTGGGAACAACACGAGACCGATTTGCAGCGGCGTGGGCGTTGGAGACGGCGCGGACATCGTGACCTCCGGAAAATTTGGCTTGACGAGAGGTATTCTGCCATGGTCGCTTCATGTCCGAAATGGCATTTTTCCCTCGTTTTAGGACATATGCCAAGTTGGGACAGAAACCAAAAAGCGGGCCAGCATCATGATCGGCGTTCTCGTGTTTCCGGATTTCCAGTTGCTCGACGCTGCCGGGCCGATTTCGGCATTCGAGATCGCGGCGCGTTTTGCCGAGAGCGCGCCATCGATCCGGGTTCTGGCGGTGACGCCGGGGCCGGTGCGGTCGTCGTCGGGCGTCGAGATCGTCGCGAGGGGATTGAAGTCGGCATCGGCGATCACCACGCTGATCGTCGCGGGCGGCGAGGGCGTTCGGCAGGCGGCAAGCTGTGAGAAGACGCTCGGCTTCGTGCGCGCTATTGCCAGACGTGGTGTCCGCATCGCCAGCGTCTGCTCCGGCGCCTATGTCCTCGCGGAGGCCGGCCTGCTCGATGGCCGCCGCGCCACCACGCATTGGCAGCGCACGCGGCACTTTCTCAAGACCTATCCGCAGGTGAAGCTGGAGCCCGACCGCATCTTCGTGCGCGACGGCGACGTCTGGACGTCGGCCGGGATATCGGCCGGCATCGATCTGTCGCTGGCGATGATCGCGGAAGATTACGGCGACGAGATCGCGCAGAAGACCGCGAAGCAACTGGTGCTCTATCACCGCCGCAGCGGCGGCCAGTCGCAATTCTCTTCGCTGCTGGAATTGAAGGCGCCGAACGGCCGCTTCGGGCCGCTCTTGGCTTGGGCACGTGAACATCTCGATGCGCCGCTCACCGTCGAGGATCTCGCCGAACAGGCCGGCATGAGTTCGCGGCATTTCACTCGCGCCTTCATGGCGGAAACCGGCACGACGCCGTCAAAGGCGGTGGAGCGGCTGCGCATTGAGGTGGCGCGGCAGCGCGTGCAGTCCTCCAGCGAGGCGATCGAGCGCGTCGCGCAAACCACCGGCTTCCGCGATCCGGAGCGGATGCGCCGTGCCTTCATCCGCGCCTTCGGCCAGCCGCCGCAATCGCTGCGCCGCGCGGCAAGGGCGGGGTAGGGGCATTGGAAAACTGTTATCTGCGCCGCGGCAAGAGCCAAGATCCGAACTTATGATTTCACCTTGATGTAGGTGGTCGGAACGGCGGTGGTGAACTTGAGTTCCTCCATCGCGATGGACGAGTTGATGCCGGAGAATTCCAGGCGCTTGATCATCCGCTGATAGACCGCATCGTACGTTTCGATGTCGGGCACGACGATGCGCAGGAGATAGTCGGTTTCACCGGTGAGCCGCCAGGCTTCGACAATCTCGGGGATATCGACGATCACCCGGCGGAATGCCTGCAGCCATGCGGCCTCGTGGCGCGGCGCCTTGACCGACACGAACACCGTCATCGGCAGATTGACCATACGTCGGTTCAACAGCGCCACGCGCCGGACAATGACGCCGTCCTCATCGAGCCGCCGGATCCGGCGCCAGCAGGGGGCGGGGCTCAGCCCCACCTTTTCGGCAATCGTAGCAACGGGAACGAGAGCGTCAGTTTGCAGGATATCGAGAATTCGGCGGTCGATCGCATCCATCACGTTGCCCTTCATTTAGGCTGAATGTATATTTCTTAATCAAACGAAATATTGGGAGCAAATATCTCATACTTGCAAATTATAGCAATAGCATTGCTCATATTGGTGTGATTCAGAAAAAATTCGATACCAACGTTGCATCCCATGCTTGCTATCGTTTCGGCGCGGATTCGAAACCAGCAGAGGCGGACGGTAATGCGAACGATCGGGCTATTGGGCGGCATGAGCTGGGAGAGCACGGCGGTGTATTACCGGCGCATCAACGAACAGACACGCGATCGCCTCGGCGGCCTGCATTCCGCCGAAGTGCTGATGCGCTCGGTCGACTTCGACAAGATCGTGGCGCTGCAGCAGGCGGATGCTTGGGACAAGGCCGGCACGGTGCTGGCGGGCTTCGCGCGCGATCTCGAAGCCGCCGGCGCGGCGTGCGTCGTGATCTGCACCAACACCATGCACAAGCTGGCCGATACCGTTCAAAGCGCTGTGACGGTGCCGCTGTTGCATATCGCCGATGTCACCGGGCAGGCGGTCAAGGCGGCGGGCGTGAAGCGGCCGTTGCTGCTCGCGACCCGCTACACCATGGAGCAGGACTTCTATCTGTCGCAACTGCGGGCCAAGCACGGCATTGCCGCCATGGTGCCGGATGCCGAGGACCGCACGAGCGTTCACGACATCATCTTCGGCGAACTCTGTCGCGGGATCGTGCTGGAACAGTCGCGGCAGCGCTATCTCGACGTGATCGCCAAGGCGAGGGCGGCCGGTGCCGACGGCGTGATCCTCGGCTGTACCGAGATAGGTCTCCTGATCAGCCCGGACCATGTCGGCCTGCCGACATTCGATTCCACGCTGTTGCACGCTGATTCCGCCGTCGACTTTGCGCTGGAGCAGAGTGACGCGCCCCGGCGCAATGCCGCATAATCCGGCCATGGCGCCTGCGTCCGCCCCACTTCTCCATCGGATTCTTTTCACGCTAAGAGGTGTCCGCGCTATCCCCATCGGCCAGCGGCCTGCGGCGGGGGATCGCCACGGCACCTCGGAACCCAGTGTTTGATGACTATTGCCCGAACCCCTTCACTGGCCCATTGGGGCGCGTTCAACGCGCTGGTGGAGAACGGCCGAGTGATCGGATGCGAACCGTTCGTCCGAGACGCGCTGCCATCACCAATGCTCGCCGCCATGCCGGAGATGGTTCATTCACCGCTGCGGATTGCCCGGCCGGCGATCCGCGAAGGCTGGCGCGAAGGACGGCCGCGCAGCGGCGCCGATCGCTTTCGGGAAGTGAGTTGGG
Source organism: Bradyrhizobium sp. CSA112 (assembly GCF_029051645.1). GTDB lineage: Bacteria > Pseudomonadota > Alphaproteobacteria > Rhizobiales > Xanthobacteraceae > Bradyrhizobium. The sequence continues at coordinate 223,037 of NZ_JAACFS010000008.1, read as the reverse complement.
ACGAGGCGCTCGATCTGGTCGCCGGCGAATTGACGCGGGTGCGCGGCACCTACGGCGACACCGCTATTTTCGGCGGCTCCTACGGCTGGTCGTCCGCGGGACGCCTGCATCATGCGCGCACATTGGTACGTCGCTTCCTGTTTCTCGGCGGTGGCTGCGTAGATCAGATCGGAAACTACAGTTGGGGCGCGGCGCAGTTTCTGCTGCCGCATGTGATCGGCACCTACCAGCCGGTGACCGGCCGCGTGACCGACTGGAACTCGGTGGTCAAGCACACCCGGCTGGTGATCGCATTCGGCGGCTTGCGCCTCGAGAACAGCCAGGTGACGTCCGGAGGCAGCGGCTCGCACGTGCTGGAATCATGGCTCGGCCGGGCCAAAGCCGCCGGCATCGAATTCGTGGTGATCAGCCCCAGTCGCTCGGATGCACCCGGGTTTCTCAATGCCCAGTGGCTCGCGATTCGTCCGAATACCGACACCGCGCTGATGCTGGCGCTCGCCCATACGCTGCTGGTCGAACAGCGGCATGACGCCGCATTTCTGGACCGCTATTGCACCGGCTTCGAGACGTTGCGCAGCTATCTGCTGGGCGCGGATGATTCAACGCCCAAGGATGCAGACTGGGCCTCGGCGATCTGCGGCATCGATGCGGACAACATTCGCAATCTCGCGCGGCGCGCGGCCAACACCCGCAGCCTGATCACCTGCACATGGTCGTTGCAGCGCGCCCATCATGGCGAACAGCCTTACTGGGCGGCGATCGCGCTCGCCGCGATGATCGGCGGCATCGGCCTGCCGGGCGGCGGATTCGCGTTCGGCCACGGCTCGCTCAGCGGCGTCGGCGTGCCGCGCGCGGACTTGCCAGGCCCGGAAGTCTCGGCGCCGCCGAATCCGGCCCGCAGCGCCATTCCTGTCGCGCGCATCGCCGACATGCTGCTCGCGCCCAATGGCGTTTACGAGTTCAACGGCCGTCGCGGGATCTATCCCGACATCCATCTGGTCTATTGGGCCGGCGGCAATCCCTTCCATCATCACCAGGATCTCAATCGCCTGCGCAAGGCCTGGCAGAAGCCGGACACGATCATCGTCCACGACAGCTGGTGGACGCCGACCGCGCGTCATGCCGATATCGTGCTGCCGGCGACGACATCGCTGGAGCGCAGCGACGTCGGCGGCTCGTCACGCGACCGTTACGTGTTCGCGATGCACCGCGCCATCGCGCCGCTCGCCGACGCGAGACATGATTTCGAGATTTTCCGCGACCTCGCTTGCCGCCTCGGCTACGAGGATGCTTTCACAGAGGGCCGGGACGAGATGGCCTGGTGCCGCTCGATCTATGAACGCGTGAGGTCCGGCTCCGCCAATCAGAACGTCGCGCTGCCGGACTTCGACACGTTCTGGGCCGACGGCTTTGTCGAGTTGCCGCTGCCCGACGAGGATTTCGTGCTGTTCGACGATTTCCGCCGGGATCCGCAGCTTCACCCGCTCAAGACGCCGTCCGGAAAGATCGAGATCGCGTCGCAGACCATCGCCGACTTCGGCTACGCGGACTGTCCGCCGCATCCAGCATGGCTGCCGCCGGCAGAATGGCTCGGCAGCGCCACGGCCGAGCGTTGGCCGTTGCATCTGATCACCCATCAACCGGCCGGCCGGCTGCACAGCCAAATGGACCCGGCATCGGTCTCGCGCGGCCACAAGCTGCACGGACGCGAGCGGATTCGCCTGCATCCGCAGGACGCCGACCCACGCGGCATCAAAACCGGCGACGTGGTCCGCGTATTCAACGATCGCGGGGCGTGCCTCGCAGCGGCGCAGGTTGAGGCCGCCATGCGGCCTCGGGTCGCGATCATGGCCACCGGGGCCTGGTTCGATCCGGCGCTGGCGGACGGAGAGCCCGAGCGGCACGGCAACCCTAACGTGCTCACCTTGGACATCGGCACGTCCCGGCTGACCCAGGGGCCGAGCGCGCTCAGCGCACTTGTCGAGGTCGAGCGCTGGGACGCCGCGCTGCCGGCGGTGGAGGCGTGGTCCCCGCCGCGGCTCGTCACGCAGACAGCAACGAACGACGAGACATTCAACGGACTATCACAACTGACAATTGGAACTGACAACCGCTAGACTGCGAGAAATCGAAAAGGAGACATGAGATGTCGAATAAGAAGCTGACCGGTTCATTCGTTGCCCTGATTACCCCGTTCAACAAGGACGGGTCGGTGGACTTCGCAGCGTTTCGGACTCTGCTCAAATTCCATGAAGACAACGGCACCAGCGCAATCCTGATCATGGGCTCAACCGGCGAAAGCTCGATGCTCTCCGCGGAGGAGAAGAAGCAGATCATCGTCGAGACGGCGAAAATGAAGACCGGCCGCATGCCGATCTTCTTTGGCTGCACCGGCAATAATACAGAGACGACGATCGCCAATGTCAGGTTCGCCAAGGACAACGGCGCCGACGGCGCCATCCTGGCCGCCCCCGCCTATATCTGCGCCCCAGAGGCGGACATCGAGGGCTTCTTCCTCGATGTTGCCGATGCCACCGACCTGCCGCTCGGCATCTACAACAATCCGCCGCGGGTGAAGAGCGACCTGCACTGGGATAACTTGCTGCGCATCTTCAAGCACCCAAACTATGTCGTGCACAAGGAATCCACCGGACGCGTCGGCCAGGTCGCGCAGGTGCTAGCCGGCAAGCCTAATGTCGCCGTGATGTGCTGCGACAGCCCCAATCTCGGCCTGGTGGTACCGACCATGAGCCTCGGAGGACACGGCACCGCCAATATGACCGGCAATATCGCTCCAGCCGAACTCGCCACCATCTCGACGCCCTGGACCAGCTATCGCGAGGCCGAAGGCTTCAAGAATGCCTATCTCTCGCTGTTGCCGCTGCTGCACTACACGTATTCGGCAATTAATCCGGTGGCGGTGAAATCGCTGATGAAGGCGCTGGGCATGCCGGCGGGCGATCTGCGCAAGCCGCTGACCAATCTCGAAGGCGAGGCACTGGCCAAGGGCATCCGCATCGTTCAGGAACTCGGCCTCGACAAGCGCTACGGCTACAACATCAAGCCGCTGTCGGCCGTCGCAGCCTGAACCAGGGATCGACGCAACCATGGATCTCGGTATCCGCGGCCGCAAGGCTCTGCTGAGCGGCGCCAGCCGCGGAATGGGCAAGGCGTGCGCCATGGCGCTCGCCCAGGATGGGGTCGACCTCACCATCGTGGCCCGCACCCGCGACGTTCTGGAAAACACCTGCGCGGAGATCCGCGCGGCGACCGGCGTCACGGTGACGCCGGTGGTGGGCGACATCACCACGGCGCAGGGACGCGCCGATGCGCTGGCGGCATGCCCCGCGCCCGACATCCTGCTCAACAATGCCGACGGCCCGCTGCCCGGCGATTTCCGGACCTGGACTCGTAACGACTGGATCGCCGCGTTCGACGCGATGATGCTGTCCCCGATTGAGATGATGCGCCTGACTGTCGACGGCATGATGGAGCGCGGCTTCGGCCGGATCGTCAACATCGTGTCGCGCAGCGTCAAGATTCCGCAGGTCGAGCTTGGCCTGTCGAACGGCGCGCGTTCGGGCCTCGTGGGTTTCGTCGCCGGGCTGTCGCGTCAGACAGTTGCACGCAACGTCACCATCAACAACCTGCTGCCCGGCATCTTCGACGGCGGTGCGCAGGTCCGGCACATCGAAGGCATGCTGGAGCCGGGCGGCAAATCATTCGGTCAGATCTGGCAGGAGCGCGCGGCCGCCAACCCGGCCAGGCGCTACGGTCAGCCGGCTGAGCTCGGCGCCTATTGCGCATTCCTGTGTTCCGCACACGCCGGCTTCGTCACCGGCCAAAATATATTGATCGACGGGGGAAGCTACCCAGGAACCTTCTAATTGCAAACGCTGAGAGGATCCTTCGTGAGACACCTTAAATTCATTGCCGCACTGGGCATCGCCCTGTTCGGGTTTGCCTCGGCATCCGTGACGGCCGACACCTATCCAGGTCGAACCGTCACCATCGTCGTGCCGTATCCCGCCGGCGGCTCGGTCGACGGCGTCGCTCGCATTATCGCGCAGAAGCTGAACGAGACGCTCGGGCAACACTTTATCGTCGAAAACCGGGCGGGCGGCGCCGGCGGCATCGTCGGCGCGAACTACGTCGCCAAGGCGGCGCCGGACGGCTACACCTTGATGCTGACGGCCTCGATCCATGTGGTGACGCCGTTCCTGCGCAAGACCGTCCCCTACGATGTGGTCACGGATTTCACGCCGCTCACGCTGGTGGCGTCGGGACCGCTGGTCGTCAGCACGGCACCGGACGTGCCGGCCAAGACGCTCAAGGAATTCTTCGATCTCGTGCGCAAAGACCCGAACAAATACACCTTCGCGACCTCAAGCTTCGGGTCGGCCGGTCACCTCGCGCTTGAGCTGCTCAAGCGCGATGCCGGCGTCGAAACGCTGGTGATCGCCTACAAGGGCGCGAGCCCGGCCTTGACCGACCTGATGAGCGGCCAGGTGCAGCTGATGGCCGATCCGATGCTGTCCTCGCTGCCGCTGGCGAAAGCCGGAAGCATCAAGGCCCTGGCCATTACCAGCACCAAGCGCGTGGCGGTCGCGCCCGAAATTCCCACCGTCGCCGAATCCGGCATGAAGGGCTTCGATTTCGCCTCGTGGTACGGTTTGTGGGCGCCGAAAGGTCTTCCCGCCGATCTGGTGACGAAGATTCAAGGCGAGGTGGCGAAAATCGTCGAGCGGCCGGACGTCAAGGAACGGCTCGGGGTGCTCGGCTTCGAACCGATCGGCTCCACGCCGGACTATTTCGCCAAATACATCAAGGACGAGATGGCGAAGTACGAGCAGATCGTCAAGGACGCCAACATCAAAGCCGAATGACGGCAACGAGAGCCTGATCGCGTCACGCGGATCGGGCTCTCGATGTCCATCTTGAGGTATTCCGGACGACGCCATGAAAGTCATCGTTCTCGGCGCCGGCGTGATCGGCACCGCCTGCGCCTAAGGGCGGGGTAGATGTTTCGGGAAAAAATCATCTCCGGAAATCCACCCGGCCTTGTGCAAAGTAGCCGTCTATTTGCTGATCGCTCACCACGAGGCCGACCCAGGGAACGGTGATTTCCGGGTTGTTCAAGTTGATATACTTGCCGACCAGCCGCCGCGGGCCTTCGCGCCTTGCGTCGATGAGACCCCTGCGCTTGCCGGAATCCCAGTCGAATAGCAGGTAGACGCGGTCTCCGACGATTCTCGCCTCGCCCTGACCCTGTTTCCATTTATCGGGCGCATCGCCCGGTATGGTGGGATCCGCAGCGCCCTTCCAGCGGCTCGACCATTGACCTTCGATCGTGCCGTGCGGGTAGCCGGTGTCTTGAGTGCCCCATGGCTTTGCATTCTCATCGGTGCCAGATTCTTCCGGCGCCGTGTTGCAGGCGAACTGCGTCACGCTATCGTCGTTGGGATGCGGAACGTCCATGACGCCGAATGGATTTCGGGTTGCCGGATCGTTTTCGGACACGGCGTCTCGCTTGGCGTTTTCGGATTTCATTGGCGTCTCCAACTGCAATTGCCTTATCTCGTGAATGCTTGGGATCGCAGGATCGACGCGTGGCGGCCACCCGATTTCCGAAAGGAACTTTGTCGTTACGCGCGGCAAGGGCAGGGGCGCCTCACACGGCGGGAGCGGCACTGATTTCCAAATCGGCGACAACGCCGAAATGATCGCTGAGCCAGATGCCATCAACCGGCTGGTCGAACGCGAGCGAGGCGGCCCGAACCTCGCAAGCCGCTTTCGGATGGGCGTCCCAGGAGCCGACGAACACATAGTCCACTCGGCGGCGGTGATGCGGCTGGCGGACGATCATGCCGATCTCCGACTCTGCATTCGGATTATCGACGCTCCAGGTATGGCCATGACCCTCGCCCGCGATCTCCCAGGCGTCGTGATATCTCACGCTTCGCCCGCCCAGTGACTGCAATCCCCTGATGTAGCGAATGCTGGCCGCGTCAGGCGTCGCGTTGAAATCGCCGGCGATGATGGTGGGAAGCACCTGCCGGTGACGCGCATCGAGATCTGTCAGCGCGACAGCCTGACGTTCCCGGGCTGATTCCGCGGCGAGCCGCCACGACGTCGCGGCCGCGATGAACAGAAGATCGCCCTCGCCGGGCAGTGGCACCGTTACCGCCAGCGAGCACCAGGGCACGTCGTTTGCATCCGACATGCGCAGGTCGAGGACCTCCTCGACACGATGCGGCCATCGCGTCGCGACGGCATTTCCGCCAAAGCGATCGGCATGGGGCGGGACGCTGCGTAGAACGTCGGCCTGATGTGTCCCATACAGTTCGGCGTCATGGATCAATTCATCGAGCTGCGAACGGTCCGGCGACTTGGCGACTTCCTGGAACGACACGAGATCAGGAGCGAGCCGGCACAGTTCCCGATTGATCAAGCCAGTTCGTTTCGGATCGCCTTGCCGATTCCAGACGTTGAGCGTGACAACGCGCAGCCGCATGGCCGAACCGGGCTCATGAATGAACCCGAACAACGTTCGTCAGGGGCGTTGGTTCAGTGCTTGCTGGTCGTCTGGCGCTCGATGAGCAAGCGCCCCGCGCCGGCTCACGCAACGTTGGCTTGCGCGGTCTGCTGTTCTTCTGCGAGCAAGGCATCGAGATCGACGAGCTGCGGATCGTCAGTCTCGGGTTCGCCCAGTCCTGCGCTGCCGTGGAGATGCATCAAGGTTTGCACACGGCGGGCGTTGAGATGGTCCACATGCTGATGCTGCAGCGCTACCGTCAGCAGCGCTTTGGGCAACCCGACCAAGGTAAAGGCCGGAACCTTGCGCACCTCGCCGTCCTCGCGCCAGAGCAGGGGATGGAGGGTGTAAATCAACTGCCGCTCGATCTCCGACGATGGCGGCTGCTCCGACTCGGACAGCGTGAGGCTGGCGAGGTTGGCGTTGCCCGCACGTGTGCGCACGGCGGCCGATCGCAGCTCCCAGCACATCAAGTCCGCCGCGGAGAGAACCTCGCGACGCACGGCATCCACATTGGTCGAAAACCTGGTCGCTTCCGGTATCGACAGCGCGGCTTTGGTAACGGCCTCGACCAGCGCGGTGGCGCCGGTATCAAATCCCGGCGCGGCCCGCTCGATAGCCGCAGCCATCGCTTCGATCTGGTCAGCCATAGTGTCACGTTCACGCTGCGCCTTGGCATCTGCCAGTGCGCGCTCGGCCGAGGCCACCTGCTCGTCGTATTCCGCCAATGCGGCGCGCCATGTCTTGGTGCGTTCTTCGACGGCGCGCATGTCGGCGTCTGCGCGATCAAGCCGGGCAGCGGTAGCCCCCGCCACCGCCAGCCGTTCGGCTGCGGCACGTTTTTCTGCAAGTTCCGTTTCGGCGATACTCAACCGGTCGGCCAGCTTCTGCCGCGCCGCCAGCTTCTCCTTCAGCGCGTTCTCGAAGCGCTCGATCGGGCCGAGCTCGCGCTTGAAAAATGCCATAGCTCTCTCCTCGCGATCGTGTGCCGAATCATCTGGCCGATCGTTGTGTGCCAAAGCTAGTACGAAACTTAGATAACATTGCGGCCTGAGTCGGTACAGCGCAGCCGCCAATGGGCGATGGTCGGCGCGAGGCCGGCCACAACTTTCGGGCCCGTGCGCCGCGCGGTCGCTCGGTTGTGCCGCGTCCGGAAGATGCGCTCTGGATGTTTTGCGCGGCGTGGATGCAGGCGCGTTAAACCGGCCTGTCGGGGTGCCAGCCGAGCACCGCCAGCATCACGAGAAATCCGATCACATAGGCCGCGGCCACCGGCCAGCCCTGGCTGACCCAGCGGCCGACGGATTTGGCTTCCGGATACATGTTCGACAAGGCGACGCCCGCCGACGAGCCGAACCAGGTTATCGATCCGCCGAAGCCGACCGCATAGGCGAGATACCCCCAATCATAGCCGCCTTGTTTCAGTGCGAGCGCGGTGAGCGGAATGTTGTCGAACACCGCTGAGACGAGGCCGAGGCCGAGCGCGGTCGGCCATGAAGCGGCCGGCAGCCTCTCGACCGGCATCAGCGAGGCCGCGGTGACCAATGCAAGAAGGAATAGCGTGCCCTTGAAGGTTTCCGGCATCACCTTCCAGTCCGGCGCGCGCCATACAGCCGTCAGCAGAATAACCATCCAGACAGCGATGCCGAGAACCGGGACCACATCGAGCAGGGCAGGGAACTTCACATTGGCGGTGATGTTCGCGGCGAGCGCAGCGAGCAGAATGGCGGCGACGATGTAAACGCGCGCCGGGTCGATCTTAAGACCCTTCGACGGATCCTTCTGGATCGGCGAGTAGCGATGTTGCTGAATGGAGGCGGGCACGGCAAAGACCAGCATGGCGACGATGGCCGCGATATAGGCCTCCACCACGGCGAGCGGACTGACGCCGGCGATCCACATCATCGTCGTCGTGGTATCACCGACGACGCTGCCGGCTCCGCCGGCATTCGAGGCCGCGACGATCGCGGCGAGATAGCCGATGTGAACCTTGTCCCGGAACACGTGCCGCGCAACGGTGCCGCCGATCAGGGCGGCGGCGATATTGTCGAGGAAGCTCGAGAGCACGAACACCAGGACGAGTAGCACAACGCCGCCCTTCCAATCGTCCGGCAACAGCGCCGGCATCTCATCGGGAATGCGGCTGTCCTCGAAATGCCGGGACAGCAGCGCAAATCCCATCAAGAGCAGAAACAGATTGCCGAGCGTGACCCACTCATGCGCCATATGGTGGCCGAGGCCGGCGAGGCCCGTGCCGTATTTGAACCCGGTGAAGATCAGCTTGTAGACGACGATTGCGGTGAGCCCGGTCAGCGCGACGGGGAGGGTGTGATGATGAAACAGCGCGACGCCGAGCAGCGTCAGCGCAAACAGGATGAAGTCGACGGGTATCCCGAATACAAGAATGGGTTCGATCACAACGGCCTCGGATAAGCGCGAGAGAAATTCACGGGTTCAGGTCGCAATCTGCAATGTGCTTTATTTCAGTGTCTTCAGCCAGCCGGCGATTTCGCTGACCGCGACATTGGCCTGCTGCAAGAGCTTGCCCATGGTGAAGAAGCCGTGGAACTGGCCGGGGAAGTGCCGGTAGGTCATGGGCACGCCGGCTTCCTTCAGCCGCGCGGCATATTCGGCGCCCTCGTCGCGCAGCGGATCGGCGCCCGCGGTCAGCACATAGGCCGGCGGCAGGCCGGCGAGCGTTTTGGCGCGCGCAGGCGAGGCCTTCCAGTGATCGATGTCGGCCGTGCCGTTGAGGTAGTGGTTGCAGAACCATTTGATCACGGAGTGTGTCAGCAGGATGCTGGTCTCGGGCTCGCTGTGCGAGGGATGGCTCATCGCAAAATCGGTGGCAGGATAGATCAGCACCTGGCCGGCGAGTTTTGGGCCGTCGCCGTCGCGCGCGGCCAGCGCCACGACGGCGGCGAGATTGCCGCCGGCGCTGTCGCCACCGACCAGCAAGTGTCCGGCGTCGATGCCGAGCTGGCTGGCGTTGGCGGCAATCCACTTGGTCGCGGCGATGGCGTCGTCGACAGCGGCAGGAAATTTGTGCTCCGGCGCGAGCCGATAGTCGACCGAGATGACGATCAACTCGCCCTCATGGGCAAGCTTCTGGCAGGCCACTTCATGGGTATCGAGGTCGCCGATGACCCAGCCGCCGCCGTGAAAGAACACCAGGCATGGTGCAAGGCCGTTGCTCTTGCGCAGCGTTTTCGGGGTGTAGAGGCGGGCGGGAATCGTGCCGTGCGGCGCGGGGATCGACAGCGGCTTGTTTGATTCAAGCGCGGGCGGCTCGGGGTTACTGACGACGCGGGCGTTCCGATAATATTCGCGCGCTTCCGGTGCGGTCAGCGTTTCATAGGCGGGACGGCCCGCTTCCTGAAAAGCCTTGTAAACGGCGGCGGCATCGGGATCGAGCGTGACGGGCATGGGACCTCTCGTTTTCAGTTGTCATCCCGGGGCGCGCAGCGAACCCGGGATCTCGAGATTCCGGGTCTGGTCCTTCGGACCATCCCGGAAATGACGGTGCTAAGCGGCGGTGCGGCCGCCATCGACGGTGTAGGCGGAGCCCGAGACGTAGCTCGCCTCGTCGGAGGCGAGGAACGCCACGATGGAGGCGACTTCGGACGCCTGCCCGAGCCGCCGCGCCGGAATGCGGTCGAGGATCTTTTCGGTCGGCGGCGGCTCATTGCCGGGATTGCGCCCCTGCAGGATCGTGCTCAGCATCCGGCTGTCGATCAGGCCAGGGCAGACGCAATTGACCCGCACGCCGGTGCCGCTGCATTCCCATGCGGCGCTCTTGGTGAGACCGATCACGGCATGCTTGCTGGCGCTGTAGACGGCGATCATCGGCGATCCGATCAGGCCGGCGATGGAGGCGGTGTTGATGATGCTGCCCTTGCTCTGCTTCAGCATCACCGGCAGCACGTGCTTCATGCCGAGAAAGACCCCGACCACGTTGACGTCGAGCACGCGCCGAAAACTCTCCACCGAATATTCCGGGATCGGCTTGATGTCGCCCTCGATGCCGGCGTTGTTGTAGAACGCATCGATCGTGACCTCGTCTTCCCTTGTGACGTCAGCCGTGACCGCGAGCGCTTCGGCCGAGGCCGGCAGGTCCCTGATGGCGGCGGCAAGATCCTGCTCCCTGCGGTCGACGGCGACGATCCGGGCGCCGCGTTCCGCCAGGAGGCGGACGGTCGCGGTTCCGATCACGCCGGCCGCGCCGGTCACGACGGCAACCCGGCCGTCGAGGCGAATTCGATCGGGCATTTCCTGGGGGTTCCTCTCGCTCTTCCGGTTATCCCGGATTTTGGTGGTTTTCGCGCCTGGCGGGGCGCCTAGCGCGAACGGGAGCGACTATTTCATTTGCGGCTGACGCTGACTAGATCATGGCGTACTATCGAAAACGGTTTCCGCGCTCCTGGGCCATGATTGAGATCATGGCGCGACCATCGAAAAAGGTTTCCGCCCTTCCGGCCGTGATCGAGCGCGGCAGGAAGGCGGCAAACCGGCCCTTTCCCCGCCGTATTCGCCGTGTTAACCGGGTGGGACGCGAGCGGCGGATATGTCTGTAGAATGTCGCGAGCCCGATTCGCCTGTAAAAGCCGCGAGATGCTTCGAACCATTGCCCTGACCGGTCTTGCGGCCTTGATTGCCGCCACCTTGACCTCGCTTGTGCCGCCGGCGCAGGCGCAGATCGGCAATATCTTTTCCGATCCGCCGCTGCGGCCGCCGGGCGCCATTCCCCGCGGCAATCAGCAGCAACAACAATTCCCCGAGGACGACGAGGAGGTGCCGGAACTGCCGCGTGGCCGCCTGTTGCCGACGCCGAACCGGCCGCCGCCGGGGCAGGGCGCTCCGCCGCCGGGAAGCTTCCAGTCGCAACCGCTGCCGCCGCCTCCCGGAACGACCGTCGCTCCCCAAGGCACCCAGCCGGGCGTCGCGGTTCAGCCGCCGCAGCCGGGCCAGCCGGGCGTTGCCAATGCACCGCCGGGCCAGCGCCAGCCTCCGGCCAAGGGCGTGCCAAGTTCGCCGGCGACACTGCAGCCGGGCGACGAGGTCGTGTCCGAACCGCCAGCCACCAAGATCACCAACAAGAAGGCGAGCTTCTCCGGCCTCGACAAGATCACAGGCCGCATCATCAATTTCGACGAGGACATCGGTGAGACCGTGCAGTTCGGCGCGCTGCGCGTGAAGACCAGTGCCTGCTACACACGGCCGTCCACCGAGGCCGCCAACACCGATGCTTTCGTCGAGGTCGACGAGATCACGCTGCAGGGCGAGGTGAAGCGGATATTCTCGGGCTGGATGTATGCCGCGAGCCCCGGTCTGCACGGCGTCGAGCACCCGGTTTACGACATCTGGCTGACCGACTGCAAAGGCCCTGACCAAACCATCGTCAGCGCGCAGCCTGATTCGCCGAAGGCGGCCCCGCCGGCGGCCGCAAAGCGCCCGCCGCAGCCGAAGCAGGCAGCTCCACGGCCGCCGGGACCGCCGCCGCAGCCGCAATTCCAGCAGCAGCCGCAACAGGCGCCTCCACCGCCGCCCCCGCCGCAGCAGCGGCCGGGTGGATTGTTCGGCGGTTTGTTCGGGAATTAGGCCATCCGCGCCTCCACGTCGGCATATCGTCCATCCCAAATACTCATTCACCGTGTAGCCGCCACTTGCCGTCGGCAGTGCGCCTTACGGTCAGGTCGCCGATGCGGATGTGCGTCGCGAGGAAATCGATGAAGCTGCGCACGCGCGCCGGCAGCGGCCCGGCGTGGCCGACGTAGATCGCATGGATGTCTTCGCGATCCCCGGGATTGTAGTTCTGCAGCACCGGAACCAGGCGCCCGGCCTCGATGTCCGGACCGATGTGGAATAGAGCCAGGCGTGCGCAGCCGACTCCGCCGAGCACAAGCCGGCGGACCGCTTCGCCGTCGCTGGCGCGTGCTGCCGGCGGCGGCAGTACCTCCTCGATCCGCTCGCCGCGACGGAACGGCCAACCGCGAATGCTGCGCGGAAAAGTCCAGCCGATGCCGCGATGCCCCGCGAGTTCAGCCGGGGTCTTCGGCTCGCCGAAACGGGCAAGATAGGTCGGCGCGGCCACCACCGCCATGCGGCTCGTCCCGAGCTTGCGCGCGACCAGGCGGGAAGCCCCGAGCGGCCCGACGCGAATCGCCACGTCGGCGCGCTCCTGCATTAGGTCGATGACCGTATCGGTGAGGACGATGTCGAGCGTGATATCGGGATGCTCGGCGAGGAAGCGCGGAAGCATCGGCATCACGTACTGCATGCCGAAGGGGATGTTGCTGTTCACCATCAGATGCCCGCGCGGCGCTGCACCGGAGCCGGCCTCGCGCTCCGCCTCGTTGATCTCACCGAGGATGCGCAACGAGCGCTGATAGAAGGCCTGGCCTTCCTCGGTCAGTTGGAGCTTGCGCGTGGTCCGGTTCACGAGCCGCGCGGCGAGCCGGGCTTCCAGGCGGGACACCAACTTGCTCACGCCGGATGGGGTCATGCGAAAGCTTTTTGCCGCGGCGGTGAACCCGCCGAGGTCGACGACGCGGACGAAGACCTCCATCTCGGCGGAACGGTTGATGTCGAGCCGGGTCATGTTGATTTCACGTCACAAATGATTGGACTACCGGCATTCTAATTCTTTAGCCGCCCTTCCGCTATTTGCGTTGCAGCAACCCTGTCCTGATCCGGAGTAACGCATGCCTGCCGCTGTTCTTGCGCTAACCGCCGGTGCCTTCGGCATCGGCACCACTGAATTCCTCATCATGGGTCTCTTGCTGCAGGTCGCCGCCGATATGCAGGTCTCCGTCTCCGCGACGGGTCTGCTGATCTCCGGCTATGCGTTCGGGGTGTTCGTCGGCGCGCCGATCCTGACGCTGGCGACGCGGCGGATGCCGCGCAAGTCGGTGCTGCTTGCTCTGATGGCGATTTTTACCCTCGGCAACGCCGCCTGCGCGCTGGCGCCGGACTATGGGCTGTTGATGGCGGCGCGGATCCTCACGTCTCTTGCCCATGGCACGTTCTTCGGCGTCGGTTCGGTGGTGGCTACGAGCCTCGTCGCCGAGGACAAGCGTGCTTCGGCGATTTCCACCATGTTCATTGGGCTGACGGTGGCTACTCTGCTCGGCGTTCCCTTCGGCGCGTGGTTCGGCTTGATGCTGGGATGGCGCGCCGCGTTCTGGGCGGTGACCGCGATCGGTGTGGTCGCGTTCGCGGTGCTTGTCGTTTTCGTTCCCAATCATGTGGGTGGCAATGAGAAAGCCGTTTCGCTGCGCGAGGAATTGGCGCTGGTCGGCCGTCCGCAAGTCCTGCTCGGCCTCGCCATGACCGTGTTCGGCTTTGCCGGCCTGTTCGTGGTCTTTACCTATGTCCAGCCGATCCTGACGCGACTGACCGGCTTCTCTGAAGCGGCGGTCTCGCCGATTCTTCTCGTGTTCGGGGTCGGCCTGTCGATCGGCAATGTTGCGGGTGGGCGGCTCGCGGACCGCGGTCTCGGACGCGCCCTGATCGGCACGCTTGCGGCGCTTGCGCTTGTGCTCGTCGCGCTTGCGGCGGTGCTGTCGATCAAAGGCCTCGCGGTGGCGCTTATCTTCCTGCTCGGCGCCGCCGCCTTCGCCACTGTGGCGCCGCTGCAGCTTCGCGTGCTCGAAGCTGCCGGCACGGAGGGGCGCACGCTCGCATCCAGCCTCAACATCGCGGCCTTCAATCTCGGTAATGCGCTCGGCGCCTGGGCCGGCGGGCTAACGATCGATCATGGCCCGGGTCTGGCCGCGCTTCCACTCGTCGCGGCGGCGATCACCGCGGCGGGGCTCCTGCTGGCGCTATGGAGCGTGCGTCTCGACCGGCCGGTATCTTCCGCTGCGGCGTGCCCGGCGGAATGAAAGCAAAGCAATCAAGAAAGGGAGCACGTCGATGCAATATCGCAACCTGGGTGCCTCGGGCCTGAAGGTCCCCGTTATCAGTTTCGGCACCGGCACGTTTGGCGGAGAGGGGCCGCTGTTCTCGGCGTGGGGCCAGAGCGGTGCCGAGGAAGCAAGGCGGCTGGTCGACATCTGCCTCGAAGCGGGCGTGAACCTGTTCGACACCGCCGATGTCTATTCGAACGGCGCGTCGGAAGCGATTCTCGGCGCTGCGATCAAAGGTCGCCGCGACAGGGTGTTGATCTCTACCAAGACGAGCCTGCCGATGGGTGACGGTCCATTCGACGCGGGCTCATCGCGGCATCGCCTCATTTTGGCGGTGGACGCCGCCTTGCGGCGGCTCGGGACCGACTACATTGACTTGCTGCAGCTCCACGCCTTCGATGCCTTCACGCCGATCGAGGAAGTGCTGTCAACGCTTGATGGGCTCGTCCGTGGCGGCAAGGTGCGCTATGTCGGCGCCTCCAATTTCTCGGGCTGGCAGTTGATGAAATCGCTCGCCATTGCCGAGCGTCACGGCTGGCCGCGCCATGTGGCGCACCAGGTCTATTATTCGCTCGTCGGCCGCGACTACGAATGGGAGCTAATGCCGCTCGGCCTCGATCAGGGCGTTGGTGCGCTGGTCTGGAGCCCGCTGGGTTGGGGACGTCTCACCGGCAGGATAAGACGCGGCCAGCCGCTGCCGACGGGCAGTCGCCTGCGCGAGACGGCGCAGTTCGGTCCGCCTGTCGACGAGGAGCGGCTCTATCGCGTTGTCGACGTCCTGGATGCGGTCGCGACCGAGACCGGTCGCACCGTGCCGCAGGTCGCCATCGCATGGCTGCTCACCCGCCCAAGCGTGGCGTCCGTGATCATCGGCGCGCGTGACGAAGCGCAGCTCCGCGACAATCTCGGCACCATTGGCTGGTCGCTGACCGCCGAGCAGATCGCGCTCCTCGACAAGGCGAGCGCGGTGATGCCCTGCTATCCCTATTATCCTTATCGCGTCCAGGAAGGCTTTGCGCGATTGAACCCGCCGCCGGTTTGAGCCGACCGGAAGCGGACGCCGCAGCGCCTCGGTGTTTTGCAAGACTACGCATCAATTGCGTTCGGCAATGATCGCGAGCGCTTCTGCGCCGCCGACCGGTTTGCCGGCGGCCAAGTTCAGGAAATCCGCAGGCTCGCCCGCGATCGCCTTGTCGAGCAATACGCGATACCGGCGCCGTGGAATTTCGACCGCGCCGAAGCTGCGCAGATGCTCGGTGACATATTGCGTGTCGAGCAACTCGAATCCGCCTGCGATCAACCGCGCCACCAGATGCACCAGCGCCACTTTGGAGGCGTCGCGGGCGCGATGAAACATGCTCTCGCCGAAGAAAGCCCGCCCCAGGCTCACGCCATAGAGGCCGCCGACGAGGTCGCCGTCCTGCCAGACCTCGACGCTGTGGCAGTGCCCGAGCTCGTGGAGCCCGACATAGAGATCCCGGATGCGCTTGTTGATCCAGGTGTCGTCGCGGCCGGGCTGCGGCGCCGCGCAGCCCGCGATGACCGCCTTGAAGGCGGTATCGACGGTAACGGTGAACACGTCTGAGCGCACGGTGCGGGCGAGCCGCGAGGCGATGCGGAAGCCGTCGAGCGGGATCACCCCGCGTATTTCCGGCTCGACCCAGAACAGCGTTGGATCGCCGGCGCTCTCGGCCATTGGGAAGATGCCGCAGGCATAGGCCCGCAGCAGCACGTCGGGCGTGATTTCGGAAGCGGCTGACTCGCGCGAGGTCATGGGCTCATGATAGCAGGATGCGCGGGGCGAATGCTACGTTCCGTAACAGTGGCGGCGCGGCCCGATCGCAGGTGAATGAGTGCATCATGAGCGCAGTGTTGATCGTCGTTCCGGTGTTCGCGTTGATCGCGGCCGGCTATGCGGCGGTAGCTCTGCGTTTCATCTCCCCGACGGCGCACAAGGGCATTTCCGAGTTCGCCTTCAGCATTGCCATTCCCGCCCTCCTGTTCCGGATCGTGGTCGTCGCAGAATTTCCTGCCGTCAATGCCTTCTCGGTGTGGGGCGCCTATTATGGGGCAACGGCGGCGACCTGGATGGTCGCGCTTTTGGCGTCATCCGTTCTTCGGCAATCCCGGGCCGACGGCGTGGTCCTCGCGATCGGCTCGATCTACGGCAACATCGTGATGCTCGGCATTCCCTTGACGTTGTCGGCTCTGGGAAGTCAGGCGGCCGGCTCGATGGCATTGATCCTGTCGGTCAATACGCCGCTGCTTTGGCTTTGCGGCACGCTGCAGATGGCATGGGCTGAGCGGAAGTCTTCCGAGACAGCGCCGCTCCTGGTCCTGCGGGCCGTACGGGAGATCGCGCGCAATCCGATCATGCTCGCGCTCGGCTTCGGCTTTCTTTGGCGCCTTACCGGATTGGGGCTGCATCCCGTTGCGGACAAGACGCTGGAACTGCTGGCGCAGGCGGGTTCGCCGACGGCGCTGATCGCGCTCGGCATCAATCTCTTCGGATTCAGGATCAAGGGCCAGGCGGTCGCGATGGCCGTCATGTGCGCGCTCAAGCTGCTGGCGATGCCGGCCATTGCCGCGATCCTTGCGTTCTACGTCCTGGCGCTGCAGCCGATTTCCGCGGCTGTGGTTGTCCTCTTTGCCGCGATGCCGACCGGTGCCAATGCCTACCTCTTCTCGGCCCAGTACGGACGGCTGACCGAAGCCGTCTCGGGCGCCGTGGCGCTCGGGACGGTTCTGGCGGCGGTGACGTTGCCCGTCGTCGTAGCCTTCGTAACGGTCGCGCTGCGCTAAATGTTTCACGGGTCGACACCAAGCCATGCGTGTGATGGCTGAAAAGTTGGGAGATTGAAGGATGAGTTTAGTGCGGGAATTCTATAAGGACGCCCAAAAAGAATGGGACCGCTTGGATATCCCACTATGTCAAATTGAGTTCGCCTCGACCCTTGCACTGATCGATGCGTATTTAACCGGTCGAAAGGAGAAGGTGGCCGACATAGGGGGTGGGCCGGGTCGCTATACGATCGAATTGTTGAAGCGCGGTTGTCACGCTACCCTCTTTGACTTGTCACCTGAAAATATCGCCTTGGCAGAGACGAAAGTGGCTGAGCTTGGTTTGCAGGCCGAACGATACTTGGTGGGAGATGCGCGTGACCTGTCGGCACTGCGCAGCCAGCAGTTTGACGGCATCTTGGCACTTGGACCTCTTTACCACCTCACCGCGAGAGAAGAGCGTATCGCGTT
The DNA here is from genome assembly GCF_029051645.1 of Bradyrhizobium sp. CSA112. GTDB lineage: Bacteria > Pseudomonadota > Alphaproteobacteria > Rhizobiales > Xanthobacteraceae > Bradyrhizobium. Next base: position 205,343 of record NZ_JAACFS010000008.1, on the reverse strand, counting down.
CTTGCAGGCCGCAAGGCAGCTGCTAAAGCCAGATGGAATCGTCATTGCAGCGTATCTGAACGCTTGGGGGATCGCGCGGACGTTGCTGACGGACGCTCCCGCATGGTTTGCCGACAGTTTTAACGTGGCCGCTCTATTGACCGGCGCTGAGTTTGTCGGAGCGCGCGCTTGTTCGGGCTTCACAGAATGTCATTGGTCCAATCCCGACCACGCCCGAAAGGAAATGCAAGAGGCTGGTTTCGTCATTCTGGAGGAAATTGGCGCGGAAGGGTTTGCAAGTGGCGCTCGTAATGAAATCGCTGCTATTGCGAACAACAATCCCAGCATCTTCGAAAAGATCATCGATTTTGGCGTTCTAACAGGCAAATTACCGCAGTACAGACACGCCACGGACCATTTGCTTCTTGTCGGTAGATCATGAGGCGGCCTGAGGCCGCATCGCGTCATTTCGCGGCTGCGCAGCCGCGGCCGGACATCAACTTCGATGCAGTCTGGCTAGTCGTCGAAGCCGAACAGCTTTGCCGGATTGGTCACCAGTATCTTCCGCAACTCCGCTTCATCGGCCACATAGCGGTAGAGAAGTTCGAGCAGGTCGGCATCGTTGGGCGGCTGCACCACCGAAACGGGGTGCGGCCAATCGCTGGCCCAGACGCAACGGTCCGGCGCCGCGTCGATATAGGCGCGCGCGATCGGGATGACGTCGTCCCAGGGCGGGCCCTTTTTCGAGGTCTTTTCGCCGAGCGACAGCATCACCCAGAAATTGCCCTTGGACAGGAGCTCCAGCATCTTCTGCAGGTTCGGGTCATCCTTGCCGCGTGTCGGGTCCGGCCGCGCCATGTGATCGATCAGCACGGGGACGTCAAGATTTTGGTACTTCGCGACGCTGGAGACGATGCCGTCCTTCTCCGGCTGGATTTTTGCGTACCAGCCGAGTTCGCGAATCTTCGCGATGGCGCGGGCAAAATCCTTGTCCGAGAGCACCGCGCCGAGTTCCTGCCGGAAGCTGAAACGGGCGCCGCGGACACCGGCATCGTGCAGCTTGGCGAGATAGGCGTCATCGGCTTCGGCAAACACCAGCGCGTTGGCACAGCCGCGATAGTTCGGTCCCATCGCGGCGAGGCCATCGAGCACCACGGAATGATCGGCGCCATAGGTCGTGGTCTGCACGATGATGCCGCGCTCGATGCCGAGCGCCTTGTGGACGCGCAGCGCGGCCTCCCAGGTCGCGGTCGGCATCTGGTAGGCGGCACCCGGCCGCACCGGATATTTTTCCAGCGGGCCCAGCACGTGAAACTGGCTGTCGACACTCTTGGGCGGCGGCAGTTTTGAGGGGCGGCGCGGGTTCGGATCGAAGGGGAGATAAGTCGCCATCTCGGGTTCCTTGTTTGATCAGCCGATCACGGCGGTGAAATCGCATTGCACGAGCGCGCCGCCGTCCATGTTCATCTGCAGCGCGTGACGGGCGGGGCGTGAGTGCTCGTCGGGAAACATTTTCAGCCACTCGGTATTCACCGGCGCGCGCTGGGTGCGGTCCTGCAGCCACACCGTCATCTTGATGATGTCGTCGGTTGTCCCGCCGCCGGCCTCCACGATGGCCTTCATGTGCGCGAACATGTTGGCGCACTGGTCCTCGATACGTTCCGGCATCGCGCCGGTTGTGGGGTCGCGGCCGAGAATGACGCCGGACATCAGGAGATTGCCGATGCGGCAAGCGTTCGGAATGGGATTGGCGTGCTTGAACTCGCCGATATGAATGCTCCTGCGCCTTGTCATCTCTACTCCTCCTCCGCGATGCTTCTTGCTCAGACGAACTGGCAGGACACCGATCCGAACCGGCCGTAATCGGCATGAAAGGTGTCGCCCCTGGCGATCTCGACCGGGCGCGTAAACGATCCGGCCAGCACCACTTCACCGGCTTCAAGATACTCGCCCTGGGCGGCCAGGCGGTCGGCGAGCCAGGCCACGCCGTTGGCGGGATGGTTGAGAACCCCGGCGGCGATGCCGGTCTCCTCGATCTGGCCGTTGCGAAACAGCAGCGCGCCGATCCAGCGCAGGTCGGCGTCGAGCGGGCGAATGGGCCGGCCGCCGACGACCAGCGCCGCATTGGCGGCATTGTCGGAGATCGTGTCCATCACCTTGCGCGGCGCCTTCGTCTCGGGAGCGCCGGCGTGACGTAGTCAGTAGCGTTGAGCACGTCGAACAGCGTGCACTCAGGGCCTTTCAGCGGCGTCTTCAGCACAAAGGCCAGTTCGACCTCGATACGCGGCGCGCGGAAGCGGTCGAACGGGATCGCGGATGCGTCTGGGTAGAACATGTCCGCGAACAGCACGCCGTAATCCGGCTCGGCAATGCCGACGGCATTCTGCATCGCCTTCGATGTCAGGCCGATCTTGTGTCCCTTGACGACGCGGCCGCGGGAGAGTTGCAGTTTCGTCCAGGCGCGCTGAATCGCGTAGGCGTCCTCGATCGTGAGATCGGGGTGTTCGCGCGTGAATGCGGGTATCAGCGACTTGCTGCGTTCGGCCTCATCCAGGCGCTGCGCCAGCCGTTCGATGGTCTGTTGATCGAGCATCGGCCTATTGCTCCTCCGCCACGGTGTTACGAAGGATGCCGATGGCTTTGGATTCCACTTCGACGACGTCGCCGACCTTGAGCCAGCGCGGCGGCGTGAAGCGGGCGCCGGCCCCGGTCGGGGTGCCGGTCGCGATCATGTCGCCGGGTTTCAGGGTGGCAAAGGTGGAGAGGTAGGCGATCAGGAAATCGAACGGGAACATCAGCCGCTCGGTGGAATCGCTCTGGCGCTCTTCACCATTGACGCGGGTGACGATGTCGTGCGGTCCGCGCGGATCGCATTCGTCCGACGTGACGATCCATGGCCCGATGCTGCCCGAGCGATCGAAATTCTTGCCCTGGGTGACATTGAACTTGCCGTGGTGCAGCCAGTCGCGAACGCTGCCTTCGTTGCACAGCGTCATGCCGAAGATGTGCTCAAAGGCGCGCTCGCGCGGGATGTGTCTTCCTTCCTTGCCGATCACGATCACAAGCTCGCCCTCGTAATCGAGCTGTTCGGAGATCTTCGGCTTCTCGATCGGCTGGTTGGAGCCGACGACCGAGGAGGGGTTGCGGACGAACAGGCTCGGATATTTCGGCAGGTCCGAATTGTCCTTGTACTCGGCGTTGCGATCTTTGTAGTTGACCCCGATGCACCAGAGCTTTTCCGGGTTCGGAATCGGCGGCAACAACACGACATCGTCGAGTGCATGGCTCGGCTTGAGGCCAGCCACCATTTGACGTGCGACTTCCAGACCGTCCTTGGCGATCAGGGTTCGAAGGTCAGGGCATTTCGGTCCGAGCCGTTGGGTGAGATCGACCACGCCACCGGCAACGGCCGCGCCGAAGCGCGGCTCACCGTCTGCGAGAAAACTCAGAAGATGCATGCGGTGGATCTCCGGATCAGCGCCGTGTTCACGCGGCGACCGCGCCTTTCGACGCTTCAGGATTTAGTTTTCGACGTCTGGAATACAGGCTTCAGGGTGACGATCTCGCCGAGCTTCGCGTAACGCGGACCGGCGATGCGGGCGATCGGGTCGAGCGCCTCGGTTTCGATCTTGCCGTTCTGCAGCAGCCCATCCCTGATATGGAAGACCAGCACCTCGCCGACGATCAGCCGGCTGCGGGTTTCGCCGAATTCGAGGCACTGCCGAAAGCGGCATTCCATGGCGATCGGCGCTGTGGCGAGACGGGGCACCTTGATGCGTTCCCCGGGCAGCGTCGCAAGCCGCAATTCCTCGACCTCGCTGACATCGGGCGGATGCTCGGTAGAACTCTCGTGCACCGCTGTCATCAGGCTCGAGTTTGCGATGTGAACGACATACTCCTCGTTGTTGAGGATATTTTGCGCGGTGTCCTTGTAGATTCCGGCCTTGCGGCCGACGCTGATGGCCAGCATCGGCGGCTTCGGCGAAACGAAGGTAAAGGCAGAGAACGGGGCGAGGTTGAGCACGCCGCTGCTCGACAGGCTGGTCACCCAGGCGATCGGGCGCGGCACCACGACGCCGGTGAGCAGCCGGTAGGCCGTTTCTGGGTCGAGATATGCAGGATCAATCCGCATCTGATGGCTTTCAGTCAGCCTTGATGTTCGCCTTGCGGACGACCGGAATCCACTTGGCGTCCTCGCGTTCGAGGTAGCTCGTGAACTCCGCCGGCGTCATCGATACAGCCTCGGCGCCGAGCGCGTTGAACTTCTCGATGATGGCGGGATCTTTCAGGATCTCCGCCAGCGTTTCGTGCAGCTTGGTCACGATCTCGGCCGGCGTGCGCGCGGGCGCGAACAGGCCGGTGAAGGTCTGGCCGTCAAATTCCTTGTAGCCGAGTTCAGTGAAGGTCGGGACGTCGGGAAGCCAGGAGGCGCGGCGGCTGCCGGTGACTGCGAGCGCGCGCAGCATGCCGCTCTTGATGGACGGCAAACCGACCGAGATCTGGTCTAGGGCAAATTGCACCTGTCCGCCGATCAGGTCGTTGAGAGCAGGCGCATTGCCGCGGTAGTGTACGGTCAGCCATTGCAGGCCCAGCGTCGATTGCATCAGCTCGCTGAGCAGATGGTTGGTGGTGCCTTGGCCGGGTGAGGCCATCGTCAGCTTGCCGGGATCGCGGCGGGGGAGTTCGAGGAATTCCTTCAGATTCTTGGCCGGCACCGACGGATGCACTTCGAGCACCAGCGGCGTCATCGTGATCGACGTGATCGGGACGAAATCCCGCTTCCAGCTATAGGCCTCGCGCTTGGCGATCTCGGGTGCAAACAGGACCGGGCCGTTGGCGCCGACAAACAGCGCGTAGCCGTCGGGAGGCATTTTCGCGAACGCCTCGCCGGCAATCAGGCCGCCGGCGCCAGCTTTGTTTTCCACGATGAACGGTTGGCCCAATTTCGCCTGCAGCCTGTCGGCAACGACACGCGCGGCGCTGTCGACATTGCCGCCTGCCGGATAGGGGACGATCAGGCGTACCTGCCGCGCTGGCCATTGCTGGGCCTCGGCCGGAGTGCTCAATACTGCTGCTGACAGTACCGATATTGCGACGCCTGCGATCGCGAAAAATTTCATCGTCTTCTCCCGAAAAGCGGCAAATCTGCCGCTACCTTTTGTTTTTGCGCGAGCCCCGTCCCAGCGGCATGCGCCTATATTGTTCCGCACCGCGGATTTTGCGCGCGCCCCTTCCGCTGTCGACAAAATTGTGGTGTTTTTGTCCACATTGTGGACATCGGACAACGCGTATGACAAACGGTCGGTTAAAGGCGCGCAGGCGAGGGCCGCTGCAGGGTGGGCAAGCGATCCGCCGGGCATTGGCTGTGTTGCGGGCCCTGGCAGTCGGCCGCGAGACAGGCGTACCGCTAGCTGAAGTCGTGCAGGCGACGTCCCTCACACGCCCCACGGTACATCGCATCGTGCATGTCCTGATCGAGGAGGGCATCGTCGAGCGCAGCGACAGAACGGGCAATTACATCATCGGCCACCAGGTGCCTGAACTGGCGCTGGCGCGTCCATCGCGTTCGCCGCTGCTGATTGCAGCCGAGCCCCACCTCGCGGCGGCGTCGGCGCAACTCGGCGATACCATCTTTCTCACGGTGCGCACCGGGCTCGATACGCTGTGTGTGGCGCGCCGCATCGGCGGCTATCCAATCCAGGTATTGTCGATCGAGGTTGGTGCGCGGCGGCCGCTGGGTGTCAGCAGCGCGGGGGTGGCGATACTGGCCGCCATGTCAGCGCCCGAGGCGCGCAAAATTGTCCTGGCTAACGAAGCGAGATTTAAGGCCTACCGGACCGATACGCCAACGGTCCTTGGACAGATCCAGCTCGCGCGGCGCCGAGGCTACAATCTGCGTGATGTCGGCCTCGTGCAGGGAACGAAGTCGCTTTCAGCATGGATACGGACTCCGGACGGCCAGCCCGCCGCCGCGATCACGCTCTCCGCCATGCGAAACAGGTTGAGTCCACGTCGCGCGATCGAGGTGGCCGACGTTCTCGTCGCGGCTGCGCGCGCGATCGAAGCGGCGACGCCGCGGGATTAGCCGCCTAGCTCGCCGCTGCGTTGGTCGTCTTCGCCACCGCCGCCGGGGCGCGACGGAAGCGCAGTACGATCCTTGTGCCGTTATGCGCAGGATCACGCTCGGCACTGGCGTCCAGCTTGGCGGCCATCGCGCTCACGATGCGTTGTCCCATGCCGGTCGAGCGTGGGTCGGCCTTGGCGTTGAGACCGACGCCGTCGTCCGCGATCGCGACGACGAGGTCTTCGCCCTCGGGCTTGAGCTCGACGTGAATGGGACCGGCGCCGTCGGGATAGGCGTATTTGACGGCGTTCATCACCAGTTCGTTGACGATGATGCCGATGGCCACCGCGCGGTCCGGGTCGATCTCGATCGGTTCGGCCTTGAGCGTCAGCCGCGACATCCTGTTGCCTTCGGCCGAACGCCGGAGGTCCTCCAGCAAGGCTTCGAGATACTGGTTCAGCAACACGCTCTTGAGATCGTGCGACGTATAGAGACGGCGATGGACCTGGGCGACCGCGGCGACGCGGCCCATCGCATTGGTCAGCGCCGCCTTGACGTCCTCCTGGGTCGTCGAATTGGCCTGCAAGTGCAGCAGCGAGGCAATGATCTGCAAGGAGTTGCCGACGCGGTGATTGACTTCGCGGAGCAGCACTTCGCGTTCGGCGGCGAGCGCCGCATAGCGGTCGCGCGAGGCGTGAACCTCGGCTTCGGCCTCATCGCGGGCTCGCTGAAGCTCGGCCTGCCTGAGCGCACCGTCGATCGCGACCTGCAGCAACGGAATGAAATCGCCCTGCGTGTCCTTGACCAGATAGTCGGCGGCACCGGCCTTCAGCGCCGTGACGGCGATTGCCGAATCCTGCGCGGCCGTGACGAACACTACGGGCGGGGCGTCCGCTATCGCCATGATCCGTTCCAGCGTTTCGAGGCCGTCGAGACCCGGCATGTACTGGTCGAGCGCAACCACATCGATGCCGCCTTGCGCCAGCCGCGCCAGCCCTTGCTCGCCGCTGGCCGCGTGAACGACCTTGAAGCCAGCCCGCGTCAGGCCGCGGTCGACCAGCCGGGCCAGCCCGGCGTCGTCGTCGATATACAGCAGTGTCGGCGTAGTGGGTTTCATATGGCGGCCGGAGGGATCTGAATGACGGAGAAGAACAGACCAAGCTGGCGTATGGCGTTGGCAAAGCTCTCGTAGTTCACGGGCTTGGTAATGTAGACGTTGCACCCGAGGTCGTAACAGCGCTTGATCTCGTGGGAATCGTCGGTCGTGGTCAGCACCACGACCGGTGTGGTCTTGAGATACTTGTTTTCCTTGACCCGCTTCAGAATGTCGATGCCGGTCGTGTCGGGCAAATTGAGATCGAGCAGGATCAGGAGCGCGCTGCCCTTGTGATCGATGCCCGATCCGTCCTCGCCGAGCAGGTAGTTCAGCGCGGCTGTACCGCTGGTGAACGGCTTTATCTCATTGTTGACACCGGACCGGCGTATATTCCGCTCGATCAGGCGAGCATGACCCTCGTCGTCCTCGATCATGATGATGGTGACTGGATTACTCATGGCATTACTCATGGCCGTGGGTTCCGGTTGGCAGACCAATTAATGGGCAACGTGATCGTGAACGTGCTGCCCTGGTGAAGTTCCGACGCGACCGACATGGTTCCTCCCAAGCGACGCACCAAGGCGCGAACATGGGCAAGGCCGATACCTTGTCCCGGCTTGTCCTGGGTTCCCGCGCGACGGAACAACTCGAAAATGCGCTGATGGTCCTTGGGGTCGATACCACGCCCATTGTCCGATAGTTCGAAAATCGCAAAGCCGAGCTTGGTGCGGCCGCGCACCGTGATTTCGCCAGGGACGCCTGTCTTGAGGTATTTGAGCGCATTGTCGATCAGATTGGAGAAGATCTGCTCCAACGCAAGGCGATCGCTGACGATATTCGGCAACGCGTCAATCCGAATCTCGGCCTGGGCTTCCGCGGCCTGATGCGCCACGGTCGCCACGATGCCCTCGATCAGCTCCTTGGTATCGATCCAGACTGGCTCGAACTCGCGCCGCCCCTCGCGGGTGAGACTGAGGATCGCCGATATCAACCGATCCATCTTGCCGATCGACGACTTGATGAAGCTGAGTGCCTCGGAGAAGTCTTCCGAGAGCTGTTTGTCGGAGCCCTCGAGTACGGGCTCGGCGGTATCGGTGGCGTTTTCCGGGGCGGGCGATGCGGCGGACTGCTCGCGGGACAGCGCTGCGATCCGTTTGAAGATGTCGCCGCGCAATTCCTCGAGCTCGCTGGTGAAGCCCATGATGTTCACCAGCGGCGAGCGCAGATCGTGGCTGACGATGTAGGCGAAGCGCTGGATCTCGTCATTGGCTTCGCGCAGGTCCGCGGTACGCTCGTCGATCGTGGCCTCGAGGTTGAGATGACTGTCGCGCAGCCTGGCGTCGGCCTCGTCGCGTGCGTGCGACGAACGCCGGACCATGAAGATCGCGATGCCGGCCAGCACGACCACGAAACCAGAGCCGATGCCGGTGATCGAAGCCGCCAGCGTCTGGCTGCGGTCCGCGTTGGTCGTACGCTCGACAAACAGACGATCTTCCTCCGCCCGCATCCGGCCGGCCAGATCGTCGATGTGTTTCATGGTGTCGCGTCCGATGCCCTCGCGCACGATCTTGGCGGCGTCGCTCATGCGCTTCGACCGGGCCAGTTCGTTCGTCGTACGGAATTCCTGGATCCGCTGCTCGTAGAGCGGCATCATTTCGTTGATGAGCCTCCTTTGAACCGGATTGTTGGTGATAAGTTGGCTCAACTTCGTCAACGCCGGCGTCAGCTCGGATATGGCTTGCTCAAAATCGGTCTGAAAATCCGGCCGCAATGTCGCGAGATAGCCGCGCTGTGCGCTTTCGGCACGCCGCAACTGCAGTTGGACGAGCGATATCTGGTTCTCAACCTCAAGGGTGCGCTGAACGGCGCGCGCGTCCTCGCGCGCGTTGTTTACGAGGTGGACCGAACCGGCGCTGATGGCGGTCAACACCAAAAGTCCCGCCGCAAGCAGCAGGATATGCCCCACGGCGCGCCTGCGCTGGGCATCAGCGGTCACGGTGATCTCGCGTCATAGACAAACGGAACAAACGCCCCTGCGAACCCCCACACCCCAACGTACGATGGAACCCGTCGGTTCCAAGCGCCATCGAATATTTCAGGAGGTTGTCGCTCGGGAGGCCCTAGCGGTCCACCGGCTGGCCGGCGAGGTAGTGCTCGAGCCAGTGAATATGGTAGTCGCCATTGATGATGTCGGCCTCCCGGACCAGCGCCCGGAACAGCGGCAGGGTGGTTTCGATGCCGTCGACCACCATCTCGTCCAGCGCTCGGCGCAGCCGCATCAGGCATTCGGCGCGTGTCTTGCCGTGCACGATCAGCTTGCCGACGAGGCTGTCGTAATAGGGCGGGATGACGTAGCCCTGATAAACGGCCGAATCGATCCGCACGCCGAGCCCGCCGGGCGGGTGGAATTGCGTGATCTTGCCGGGGGAGGGACGGAAGGTCTGCGGGTTTTCCGCATTGACGCGGCATTCGATGGCATGCCCGATGATGGCGATCTCTTCCTGCTTTGCGGGCAGGTCGCCGCCGGCGGCGATGCGAATCTGCTCCAGCACAAGGTCGATGTCGGTGATGCTCTCGGTGACCGGATGCTCGACCTGGATGCGGGTGTTCATCTCGATGAAATAGAACTCGCCATCCTCATAGAGAAATTCGATGGTCCCGACGCCGAGATATTTCATGTCCTGCATCGCTCTTGCGCAGGTCTCGCCGATCCTGGCGCGGGCGGCGGCGGCGAGAACCGGCGAGGGGCCTTCTTCCCAGACCTTCTGGTGGCGGCGCTGCAGCGAGCAATCGCGCTCGCCGAGATGGATCGCACCGCCGCGGCCGTCGCCGAGAATTTGAATCTCGATGTGGCGCGGCTTCTGCAGGTATTTTTCCAGATAGACCGAGGCGTCGCCGAACGCCGACTTGGCTTCATTGCCCGCTGTCGTCAGCGCCATCATCAGATCGTCGGCGGTTCGTGCGACCTTCATGCCGCGGCCGCCGCCACCGGCGGCAGCCTTGACCAGCACGGGGAAGCCGATTCCCTTGGCGATCGCCATCGCGTCGTCATCGGAAGTGACCGCGCCGTCGGAGCCGGGCACCACCGGGATGCCCAATCTCTTGGCGGTCTTCTTGGCTTCGATCTTGTCGCCCATCAGGCGGATGTGCTCGGCCTTCGGGCCGATGAAATGCAGATTATGGTCGGCGAGGATTTCGGCGAAGCGTGCATTCTCCGACAGGAAGCCATAGCCGGGATGTACGGCATCCGCGCCGGTGATCTCGCAGGCTGCGAGCAGCGCGGGGACGTTGAGATAAGAGTCCTTTGACGGCGGCGGCCCGATGCACACGCTCTCGTCGGCGAGCCGCACATGCATGGCATCCGCGTCGGCAGTGGAATGCACCGCGACGGTGGAGATGCCGAGTTCCTTGCACGCGCGCAGGACGCGGAGCGCGATCTCGCCGCGATTGGCTATCAGAATCTTGTCGAACATCGCAGCGCCTGACGTTGACGAATTTTATTCAATGATCACGAGCGGCTCGCCGAACTCGACCGGCTGGCCGTCCTCGACGAGAATTTGCGTCACCGTGCCCGCGCGCGGCGATGGGATCTGGTTCATCGTCTTCATCGCTTCGATGATCAGCAGAGTCTGGCCGGCCGATACCTTGGTGCCGACCTCGATAAACGGCTTGGCGCCGGGCTCAGGCGCCCAATAGGCGGTACCGACCATCGGCGAGGGGACCACGCCCGGATGCTTGGCCAGATCGGCGCCCGCCGCCGCGGAAGCGACGGCCGCCGCACCAGCCGGCATCGGCTGGAAGCTTGCCGGCATCGCCGCCGACACGCTGATATTGCGCGCGACCCGCACCCGCAAACCGGCGCGCTCGATCTCGATCTCGGTCAAGCTGGTCTCGTCCAGCAACAGCGCGAGTTCGCGAATGAGCGAGCTGTCGTCGCTCTGCAGATTTGCGGCTGATTTGTCCGCTGACTTGTTCTCGGGCTGGCGGGCCATGCTCTTGATCCGGAATTCTCGATGTGGGTGGACGGCTTAGGCGTCAGGCTTGGTGTCGGTCGACGTCGGGTTTTGAAGTCAGGTTTTGGCCTTGGCGCCGAGTTTGGCGGCAAGGCCGTTGATTGCGAGCCGATAGCCATCGATGCCGAAGCCGCAGAGCGACGCGAAGGCGGCCATGGCCGTGAAGGAGTGGTGGCGGAAGCTCTCGCGGGCGTGGATATTGCTGATATGAACTTCGACCGTCGGGATTTTCACCGCGACCAACGCGTCATGTAACGCGATCGAGGTGTGCGAGTAGCCGCCGGCGTTGATGATGATGCCGGCCGCCTTCTTCGCATGAGCCTCATGAATGAAGTCGATCAATTCGCCTTCGCGGTTGGACTGCCGGCAATTGGCCTTAAGACCGAATTGCGCCGCGGTTTCGACGCACAGCTTTTCGACATCGGCCAGCGACGCATGGCCATACGTCTCCGGCTCGCGCGTCCCCAACATGTTGAGGTTCGGGCCGTTGAGCACATAGATCGTCGCGGCAGAGGCTTGGGCCATCCGGATTCCAGCAAATGGGGGCAGGCAGGTCGCGGGGTTATAGGTAACAACGGGCCCAAGGGGAAGCCTTTAGGCCACTCTGGCCCCCCTTCAAAAGCCTCATCCTGTTCATAAAAAGGCGCACAGAACCTTCTGAAACTGTTCCGTTAACCAATGTTAGGAGAACCGGCACCGTAACCGAGCGGTCGGATCATCCCACATTACCGCCGGTTCTGGCCCTGCAGGCTTTCGGCGAGGCCACTGCGGAAATTGTACTGCCCGAGATGCAGCACCTTGCATTGCAGATAGAACCGCGCGCTCGGCCTACTTAGGTTGCTGGTTGCCTGTCGGCTTGTTCTCTGGCGGCGTCAGCTTGATAGTCGGCGCGGGCTTTGCTGATGCAGCCTGCTTGGCGTGGTTCGGAGGAGGGGGCCTTTGCGCAATCGGCGACGAGGGCGGCTCAGGCGCGGCGGGTGCGGACGATCCGACGCCGACGGAGATGCCGAACAGCCGCCACTGCCCGTTCACCGGCGCGAACGACAGGTCGAAATTGACCTGGGTCGGCATCGAGGGAAAGAAGCCCGCCATACGCATCAGGCCGTTGGCTTCGATCTGCGGCAGCAGATTGAGCTGCGGTTCGATCACGACGACGCCGGAGAGGTCGAGGTTGTCGTTGCGGAGCTTGGTGAAGATTTCGCCAAGCTGCGCCGCTGTGTTGGTCTGGAAACCCGGCGCGCCGATGTCGCGCAGCACCGTGTAGTTACCGGTCTTGTTGGCCTGATCCAGCGCGAGCAGCGTCGAGCGGATCAGGATGATCACCCCGTTGCGATCGATCTGCGCGGGCTTGGGGGCTGCCGGCGTCTCCGCCTGCGCGCGGAATCCGCATGCGATCACGACCGCTGCCAGCAAGAGAGCACCGAGGATTCGCCAGGCACTGGTTTTCGCCGTCACCACGCGAATGTCACGCCGGCCCGTCCGCCGACGCCGCCCTGAGCAAAGCCCGCGGCGACACCGCCATTGACGACCACATATTCGCTCAACCGCATCTGGGCGCCCAGGCTCATGGCATTCTGGCCGCGGAAGGTGCCCCAGTTTGTCGAGATCGCGAATTTCTTGTCCGACGGCAGCGCGGAGCCGCCCATGGCGATGGCAATCGCCGTTCCTTCAAAAGCCTGGCGCATTTGCGTCTGCAGCGTCGCGACGTTGGATTGCAGCAGGGAGATATCCTGGCCGCTGAAACCTGCCGCAGCGAGATTGCCGGCCGCATCGGTGGTGACGAGTGACGTCGGGCCGGATTGCGCAGCAAGGCTTGCCGCCGAGGCAATACCGGACATCCGGTAGGTGTTCGATGCGGTACCGATCGAGACCTGGTTGACAGCCGTCGTCGTAGCGCCATTGCCGATAGCGGTCGAATTGGTGAACGCCGCGGTGGCGCCGGCACCAAGCGCGGTCGCGCCGGTGGCAGTGGCTTGGCTTGCCTGGCCGATCGCCGTGGTGCCGTCGCCGGTAGCCCTACTGCCCTGGCCGTAGGCGCTTGCCGTAGTGCCGTTGGCAATGCTGTGCTGGCCGGTTGCCGTTGCTTGCGCGCCGTTCGCGACGCTGTCCGCGCCCGTCGCGGTCGCCAGGGCGCCGGCCGCGCCGCTTCCCGTGCCGGTCGCGGTCGCGAAGCTGCCGTTCGCGGTGCTGAATTTTCCGGTCGCAGTCGCAGCGGTGCCGTTCGCCGTGCTTCCCGAGCCGGTCGCGGTCGCGAAAATTCCGTTCGCCTGGCTGCTCGTGCCTGTCGCTGTCGCGGTCGAACCGTTCGCGAAACTGTTGACGCCCGTTGCCGTCGCGGCGGTGCCGTTCGCGTTGGCGTTCTGGCCCGTCGCGGTCGCGTTGTCGCCGGTCGCGTTGCTGCCCCCGCCGGTCGCGGTCGCGAGAGTGCCGTTCGCGACACTGAACTGACCGATCGCGGTCGCGGCATCGCCGGTCGCTACCGCGCTATTGCCGGAAGCGTAGGCATTGGCGCCGGTAGCCGTCCCGCCGTCGAGGGATTGCTGGCCCATCGCCGGAAAGGCCCAGAGGGTTGCGGCTGCGATTGAAACGCTGGCGGCTAGCACTAGCCCTGGCAGTGTCCCGCGCCGAATATCAAACATCCAAAAAGCTCCCACGGCAGACGGCATGATTCTGTTGTTTCGGTCTGCCATGACGCGACCTTGGCCCAAGCCATGCAGGGGCCGCATCTGACGAACGTCAGAGGCATCGAACCAAACGGAGCGTTCTGAGCTGATGTTTGCGAAGTGAGGCTTCGCGGCAACATCGTGCTTGATGCCCATAATCGAGCCTTGCGGCCGGGATGGCACCTGGGCCACAGTTCGGGCAGGGCTTGAGGTAGGGCGAATGTCTGGCGGTGGACTATCCGGCGAGGACAAGGTGCTGGACCTTGTCGGATCGATTTACGATGCCGCGCTCGATGCGCAGCTTTGGCCGGGCGTCCTGAACAGAATTGGCGATGCCGTGGGCGGGCCGCAGGTGGTGTTCGGGTTTTACGACCCGGCGAACGGCATCGTCAGCATGCATGCGCCGCGGACCGATCCGGATATCTTGCGCAGCTTCGACGACTGGACGCTGAATATTCCGGCCTTGCCGTGCACCGGCAACCATCGGCCCGGCGAGATCTTTACCGGTGCGGACGTCATCTCGCGTGACGAGTTTACCAACACCGCATTCTATAATGAATTGTGGCGGCCGGGCGGTTTCAGCGCGGATCCCCTGGTCACCAACCTGTTTGCCGATAGCGCGGCCTCCGGGCACATTGCTAGTCACGGACTGCTGGATCGGTCGCCATTTGACAGCAGCCAGAAACGTTTGTTCGCGGCGCTGGCGCAGCATCTCGTTCGCGCGGTCGCGCTGCAGCGCCGTGTGTATCATCTGACGATCGCAAACGAGCGTGCGCTAACCAGCCTCGACGGATTGCAGCAGGGTTTTCTGCTTGTCGATGCGGAGGCGCGGCCGCTGTTCGTCAATCGTGCCGCCCGGGCGCTGCTCGATAATCGCGATGGCCTGCGGCTCGAAGCCGGCGCCTTGTCCGCATCCGATGCCGACGGCGGGCGGACATTGCGCGGGCTGATCAAGTCATGCGCTGGTGATGCCAGTGCTGTAACCGGCTCTGGCGGCGGCGTCGCGCTGTCGCGAGGAGCGGAGCGGTTGCCGCTTGATGTTGTCGTGACGCCAGTAAAGCAGGAAACGGCGAAGGCCGTCATCCCCTGGACTTTCTCGCAACGTGCTATCGCGATCGTGCTCGTCTCCGATCCCGAAGGGGAAATCCAGGCGCGCGCCGAGGACTTACGTCAACGGTTTGGTTTCACGCAGGCAGAGGCCGCGTTCGCGCTTGAGATCGTCAAGGGTGATGGTCGCCAGGCAGCCGCCGACAGGTTAGGCATCACAGTCGGAACGGCGCGCAGCCATTTGTCCAGTATCTTTGACAAGACGGGCTCACGTCGCCAGGCCGAACTGGTGCGGCTGCTTCTGCAAAAGTGAAGCGAAGCCGCGTATTTCATTGAGTGGAGCCTAGGCCGACCAAATCGGGGGCGGGCATTGCTGCCCGCCCCCGATACTCAGGAGGTGCCGTGTCAGGCTTCCAGAATCGCCACGATCTCGTAGGTGTTCGGATCCACGATCACGATCTGCTCCTTGACGAGGATGTACTTATACCTGCGCCATTCCGGATAGATCGTCACAACGCGCTCCGGCAGCGTGTGGAAGGTCACGTCGCGCGGTACGCGGGTGCCGACCGAAACCGAGAAGTTCACGTTCGTCACCGGCTGAACGCGTGTCTCCTTGATCGCGGTGGTGATCTGGGTGCGCTGCTCGGTCGAGAGCTTGGCGCCCGCGCCGGCCTGACCTGTTGTGGTCGTTTCGCCCGCGGCTCCGCCCTGGGTCTGGGTCTGCGTGCGGTCGCGTTCCTGCTGGCCCTGGACCTTCTGGTCACGCTGCATTTGCTCACGGCCCTGGGTCGTAGTCTTGTCACGGTCACGCTGGGTCGTGCCCTGATCACGCTGCATCTTTTCTGGGGCGGTGCCTTGGCCGGTCGTCTGGCCCTTGTCGCCCTTCATGGTGCCGCGGTCCTCTTTGCCCTCGGCCTTCATGTCCTTGCCGCCCTTGCGGTCTTCGCTGCGCTGGGCCTTTTCACCGCCCTTCGACTTCTGTTCGGACTCTGCGCCCTTCATGCCGGTCGTGCCGCCGGGTTCGCGCTGCTGCGTAGTGCCGGCACCGCCCCGCTCAGAAGCAGCACCGCCCCGCTCAGAAGGCGCGCCCTGCTGCGCCGCAGAACCACCGGCCGACCCTGCGTCACCACGTCCCATGCCGGTGCCTTGCGCATTCGCAAAGCCGGTTCCGGCGATCAGGGCGGCCGCGGCGACCGTCATCAGAAAGCGATTACTCATTGAATGTCTCCTCACGTTTCTGCGTTGCCCGCGCCAACAACGAAAGGAATTGCCTGATGTTCCTGATAGTTGGCGGTTCCGCCGTCTTTGTTTTGTGAACGCGGGATGAACCGCGACGCCGCAGAATGCCGCAACGAAAAAGGCCGGCTGTCGAGCCGGCCTTTTTCACTTCATGCGCGAAGCAAGTGTCGCCTCAGCACGTCGCCTTGCCGCAACGGGCGTTGCTTATCTTTTCCCGCAGGCTCTCGACGCCGACCGCACCGATCACGACCTGCTTGCCGATCACGTAGCTCGGCGTGCCGTTCATGCCCATCGCTTCGGCGAGCTTGAAGTTTTCTTCGAGCGTGCCGCGCACCTCCGCGCTCGAGAGATCCTTCTCCAGCTTCGCCATGTCGAGGCCGACTTCCTTGGCAACGGCCATCGCGCGCGCCTTGTCGGCGGCGCCGCGGCCGGTGAGCAGCTTCTGGTGGAAGTCGAGATATTTCTTGCCGGACGGATCCTGCATGCGCACGGCGACGCCGACCTGGGCCGCTTCGACCGAGCCCGCGCTCAGTACGGGAAACTCCTTCAGCACGACCTTGAGCTTGGGATCGCTCTTCATCAGCTCCATCATGTCCATCATCGCACGCTTGCAATAACCGCAATTGTAATCGAAGAATTCGACGAAGGTGACGTCGCCATCCTTGTTGCCGACCGTGACGTTGCGCGGCGAGTTGAAGATCGCATCCGCATTGTTGGCGACACCTGCTTCATGCTTGGCGGATTCCGCCGCGGCCTGACGCTTGCTAAGTTCGGTCATCGCCTCTTCGAGCACTTCGGGATGCGCGATCAGGTAATTCCGGACGATGGCCTCGATGTCACCGCGCTGGGCGTCGGTGAAGCTCTGCGCGGAAGCGGACTGCGGTGCGCCGCAAAGCGCCAAAGCGAACAATGCGGGGATGAGACGGCGGAACGAGGGCATCGGTTAATCCTTATGCGGCGAGTTCCCGGGCAATTCTGCTGAAGGCCGGCTCCTCGAGAATATCTTGGTCCTTGGGACCAAATCCTTGGTGATCAAGTCCGATTATAGCTGAATGCAGTTTATTTCTAGTTGCTCTTCTGGCCCGGCAACGGCTTGGCGCTCACAATGTCGTCAGCCTTGACCCATCCCGGCGTCCCGATTTGAAAGCGCGTTTTCGCCCGGGACGCAAGATCACGCGCGGTCTTGCTGTCGCCGCGAAGGTAGGCGGCCTGGGCCGATGCCAGATCGGCCTGCGCGTAATCTCCTTTTCGGCCATAGGCCATCGCAAGCTGCATGTAGCCGAGCGGCGCCTCGCTCTCTCGCGCTACCGCCGCACGCAGGATCGCAATCGCCTCGTCGGTGTAGGCGTTGTTACCGGTTGCCACGAGGGCCTGCCCAAGCAGCATCTCGATGAGCGGGGAGTTGTTGGAGAGCGCTGCGGCCTTGCGCAGCGGCGCAATCGCCTCCTGCGGCTTGCCGCCCTCAAGCAGCGCCTGGCCGCGCACTTCGTGGAAATAGGGGTTGTTGGGCTGCTGCTGAATCAGGGCGTCGATCTGCGCGAGCGCGCTGCGCAGGTCGCCGTGCCGATAAGTTGCGATAGCATGCGCGTAGCGCGCAGGCAGGCTGTTGTTGGACAACGGATAGCGTCGGTACACGGTGTCCTGCCGCTCCATGAAGGCCGAGATCTTGGCGCGCACCATGTCGTGGCGAAGCTGCAGGGCAGGGTCGTCCTTCTTGTCCCAATAAGGGCTCGACCTTGCCAGCTCTTCCAGCGCGGCGACGCGCTGAGACGGCATCGGGTGCGACTGGACGTAGGGATCGGTGCCGCGCCCGGCGAACAGGCTCTCGTCGGTGAATCGCTTGAAGGTCTCGTACATGCCCTTCGCGGACTGGCCGGTGGCGGTCAGAAATTTCACGCCGGCCTTGTCGGCGTTTTCCTCCTGCTGGCGCACGTAAGAGAGGAGGTTGCGGCGGATGATTTCTCCGGGAGCTGAGAACATTGCCGCGCCGGCGTTGGCCAAACCACTGTTGCTGCCGCCTTGCGCGCCAGCCACCATCGCGCCGGCGCCAAGCAGCATGGCGATGATCATCTGCGTCTGGGCTTGCGCCATCTGCTCGCGCATCTTGGCGAGATGACCGCCGGCAAGGTGGCCGGTTTCATGCGCCATGACGCCGATGATCTGGTTCGGCGTTTCCGACTGCATGATCGCACCGTAGTTCACGAAGATGCGGCGGCCATCGGCAACGAAGGCGTTGAAGACGCCTTGGTTGATGATCACCATCTGGATGTTCTGTTTTTCCAGACCGGCGGCGCGCAGGATCGGCCGGGTGTATTCGCGCAGCAATTGTTCCGTCTCGGTGTCGCGGAGCACCGGCGGCCCCCTGTTCTCTTGCGCCATCGCCGCCATGGGCGACACGGCAAGCGCGACGGCTGTCGTCAGCGCGGTCAGCTTCAATAATTTCTTGCGTAAGGCGGTGCGGAGCAGCATGAGCAGTCTTTGGCGATTGGTGGTATGCCCGGAGGCCGGTTCGGTTTCTGATTAGATCAGAGACGGGTCCCAGTTTGTTGTTTCAACGTGTTTTCTTCACCCGAGCCGGTATCACTTCGCTTGAAAACGCTATAACAAGCCACCGAATACGGCCAGTCTGGGGCGGTAACCGGTTCAGGGACCTGAATTCGGGCAGCGCCCGTGCAGATAGCAGATATCGATGCTGGAATCGACACTTAGAGACCGTGTGAAGGACCTGCTGACGCCCTCGGGACGGAGCGACGTTCCGCCTTTCATGGTGATGGACGTGATGGCGGCCGCAGCCCGCATCGAGGCGGCCGGCGGCCATGTCATTCACATGGAAGTGGGGCAGCCGGCGGCGCCGGCGCCGAAGGTCGCGATCGCGGCCGCGCACGCCGCGCTCGATGCGGCGCGGATCGATTACACGTCCGCGCTCGGCATGCCCACGCTGCGCGCGCGAATCGCCAGACATTACCGTGATACTTACGGCTGTACCGTCCATCCCGAACGCATCGTGATCACGACCGGCTCGTCCGGCGGATTCATTCTGGCGTTTCTGTCGATGTTCGAACCGGGCGACCGCGTGGCGGTCACGGTGCCGGGGTATCCGCCATACCGGCATATCCTGACCGCGCTCGGCTGCGAGCCGGTGCTGATCGAGACATCGAGCGCGGCGCGTCATGCGCTGACCGGAGAGGCTTTGTTGGCCGCGCATCGCAAGGCGCCGCTGAAGGGCGTGCTGGTCGGCAGCCCCGCCAATCCGACGGGAACGATGATGTCGCGCGAGGCGCTCACCGGCCTGATCAATGCGGCGGAAGGCGCGGGCATCCGCTTCATTTCGGACGAGATCTATCATGGTCTCGACTATGCGTTTCCGGCGGTGACGGCGGCGGAGCTTTCGCCGCATGCGCTGGTGATCAACTCGTTCTCGAAATATTTCTGCATGACCGGCTGGCGGGTCGGCTGGATGGTGGTTCCGGAGCCGCTGGTGCGGCCGATCGAACGGCTGCAGCAGAACCTGTCGATCTCGGTGCCGACGCTATCGCAGATCGCGGCCGAAGCAGCATTCGAAGGACGCGAGGAGATGGAGGCGATCAAGCGCGGCTACCAGGAGAACCGCCGCATCCTGATCGAGGGACTGCCGAAGGCCGGTCTCACCAAGTTCCTGCCGGCGGATGGCGCCTTCTATCTCTACGCCGATGTTTCGGACTTCACATCCGACAGTTTCGAATTTGCCGGCCGCATGCTGGAGAAGGCGCATGTGGCGGCGACGCCGGGCGTCGATTTCGATCCGATCCACGGCCGCAGCTTCATTCGCTTTTCCTACGCGCGCTCGGCCGACGAGATGCGTGAAGCGGTGACACGCATCGCGCGCTGGCTCGGGCAGGGCTCGGGTTTGAGCTAGTCAATTTCGGATTAAGTCGCCGGATCGCGACGAGATCGGCCGCCTTGCGACGGCCGATCCGCGCATGTGCAAACCCGGGAGCATCAGGTGCTCCTGAGTTCTCCGTTCATTCCGTTCGGGTAGAATCCGCCTTTACTGACGCCGGCCTTTTCCGTCAGGTAGACGATATGCAGAACCTCCTGCGGCGTGCGGTGGAAGGCAATCGCGTCGGCGTTTGAAGGCACGAAGTTGGCTTTGCCGTCGAGCCTGATTCCCTCGTCTTCCTTTTCAGGCGTCCCGTCAATTTTATCCCGCGCGTCCGAAATTGCGTTGGCGGCTTCCCACGCCTTCTCGCCCATCATGTAAAGCTGGGAGCGTGCCATTCCCATGTGGTAGGCCTCAACGGCAAGGATCCCGGCCGCCGCCTGCACGAATTCCTTTTTCTTGAGCAGCGGCGCCGCACCGGCATACGCGGTCACCCCGACGTCCTCGAACAGCATGCCGCCGAGCAGGACAGACATGTCGTCGGCAAACGGATCGAAATCGGCAGGCAGTCCGGCAGCCTGGGCGGCGGCCTTGAAGCCCGCGTCGAAGTCGATCGCCGGTCTCGAAATGGCGTTTCTGCCAAGTGTCTTGCGGTAGAAGCGAACGTGGGCCAGTTCGTTTTCCGCCGTCTCCTCGATGAACTCGCGGATCGCCTTGTCCTTGAATTGGGCCTCGTGTCCACCCACCACCCGAGCTGCGTCCATCCCGGCATCGGTGTCGCTGATACCCTTGCCGGTGGTGGCGCGCAGATAGAACTCGGCTTCCATGTATTCGAGATTAAGGGCGAAGGTGAAGATGTCCTCGTCGTCGATAGCGGCGCCCTTCGGGCCGATTCCAACGCCGGTCGTCTCTCGCTTCTGCTGGGCGTAGGCGTGCGGAATGAGCAATCCCGCAAGGCCAGCGACTGATAGGCCGGCGATCGATTGCCGGCGCGAAATACGCAACGACTTCATGGCGTAACCCTCCTCTGTTCTGATTGGGGGCCGCGCCGCTCTTCACCGCTATAAGGACGCTATCGGGCGCGACCTCGGCACCAGTGCGATGCTTGATGCGCACAACGTGAGAGCGCCGAGCACGTTCCTAGCTGGCTTCAAACTAAGCAGCACGACCTCGTGACGCTTCGACGAAGCCACCATGTAGACGTTTCGCTTTCGCCGCTGACTGCGCCTCCGTGCCCGCGCGAGGGCATAACAGATCGCACGTTGAGGTGAACATAACCGGGTACGTGCCAATTAAGCCGATCACAGACCTGCGCCGATCTCGGCGACGAACGTCATGGCCTTTCCCCTACCGCCAGCCACGGCGATAGATCTGAAGTCATCTCAAGAAGAGCGCGAGAGCCGACGGATCAGCCTATTTGCCCCAAGAGCTGCGGTCGGTCGTCGATTTTTTCTTCGCCTTCTTCTTCTGTGCAGAAAATTCACCGATGGCGCTTGTTCCGTTCAGGTCCGTGCTTAAGACTTGCGGTCCGCTCTGCCCGGCGAGCGGCCTCTCGATAGCGACCGCGGGCGCCGCAAGGCCGACACAGCCGGCGGCAGCAAGGATCAATGTCAGCTTTCTCATCTGCTCCTCCATCTGCAGTGATACTCACCCCAAAAGCGAACGCGCGAATGCTGTCCGCGTTCCTGCAGGTCAACGTGAGTACGCGGGACCAAGATGGCATGTGGAGCAGCGTCTCAACGGCGATCGAGTGGTCCGCGAATGCGAAGCAATTGCACATTGCGGCGGCTTGCCAAATACGGAGCGCGAGAACGAATGGTCAGGAAGCCACGCGTGATAGTCGAGCACCGCGAAGAGGCGTTTTCCTTCATCGCCTCGTAATGAAGTCACCATGAACACGGTGGGTCTCCCCGAGAGGGCGTACCAGGCCCACGCGACGCGCGGACTTGCGAGTGGACACACCAAAATTCGCGCCGTTCCGTAGGGCGACAGGGAGGTCGTGCCGTTGATCGTCGCTGCGCACTCGCAGGGAGCGCGGGCGGCCCAACCGGGACGGATGGTGCCGGGCAAGACCGGCCTGCAGACCAGTGGCCGGTCACGATAATGCGTCATTGTGTAACCGTGCGGGTCCAGAAGCAGTGAGTCCTGAGCCGTGATCCCGGCTTCCGGTCCCCCGAACGTGCGGGTGCGTTGTGCCGGCACGGTCCAGTCATACAGCACTTCGGCGGGGTACGGGTTTTCATCGGAATCGAAAGGGGTCATCACGCCTGTGATCGCGAGCCTCTCGGGCCACTCGGAAAATGGGACCGCAGGACAATCTGCCTGAAGTTCGGGCATGATCTGGTTGATCTCGCTCTGCGCAAGCTGGCGCGATTGCGATATTTTGCCGATCAGGCCATGCAGCGTGCGCACCGGATTTCCGGTCATTGCCGGCTTGGCCTGTCGGCAGGCGGCATCGATCCCGGCAAGACCTGTTTCGTCCAGTGTATCGAATCGAACCTGATAGCTGAGCGCATATCCGCTGAGTGGTGGAAGCCGATCGCTTGCAAATGGGAAGACGAGACGAAACGGCGTTTGATCCGATGTCTTGAACCAGAGCCAATAGCTTGCAGGCTCTGGAGCGATCGCTGTTTTCCACCACTCGACCGGCGTCTCGCCGATTGGCGCTGAGCCCGTGCATTGCGACTGCGGCGCAAGCCAGTCTGTCGGAAGCGGCCGCCAGCCGGTATCGCCTAAAGCGCGGCACTCCTTGATCGTGGAGCCATCCGACTCGAGGACATACGTCCGGTTGCCGGCAACAAACAAATCGAGCGACCCGCGCCTGACACCATGAAGCCTAACTCGCATCGCGGAAAGCGCGGCGTCGAAGACGATTTCGGCCAGCACGAGCTGCGCCTTGGTGAAGGGCGCCATCAGATAAGTACCCCGCCATTTCTCTGGCAGGCGCGGATGTGATGTTGAGCTGCAAGGAGCAAGCTGCGGCAGGTCGAGCAGCGCGCGCGGCTCTTGCGCCGCCGCAGGGGAGAACAGGAGGACGGCGATCGTTATCGTCACCAACACGCGCGGCAGCATGGCGACCTCGCGGTATCAGGCTCCGCAGCTAACGTATGCCGAGATGTTTTGCTCCAAACCGGACGAACACAGCCGCCAACAGCACGTTCGCCCCCGCCTCTGGAATTATGGGCTCACACTCGAACGGGCAGCCACCCGCGTTTTCGTTCCACCGCGCGCGCGCCGATCGGGAAAAATATTCTTCTTTAAAGGGCTTTGGCTGTGTGCGACGGATTGGCGCATGCGACCGGTCCGCGCCTCTGAGGGGAGTAAGCGTCATGGCGGCAACGATTGCGACCGAAGCGCCCGCGAGCGCAGCAAAGCCCTGGTACCGAGTTCTTTACGTTCAGGTCTTGATTGCGATCGTGCTCGGTGCGCTGTTTGGCTGGCTGTGGCCTGTGCTGGCGACCAACGACTGGATCAAGGCGCTCGGCGACGGCTTCATCAAGCTGATCAAGATGGTGATCGCGCCGATCATCTTCTGCACCGTGGTATCCGGCATAGCGCACATACAAGATGCCAAGAAGGTCGGCCGGATCGGCGTCAAGGCGCTGGTTTATTTCGAGGTCGTCTCCACCTTCGCGCTGGTGTTAGGCCTCTTGGTCGGCAATCTGGTCAAGCCGGGCGCGGGTTTCGGCGGCGGCATGGCGAATGCGCAAGCCGTCGCCGGCTACGCCAAGCAGGCCGAGGCGCAGAAGACGGTCGATTTCTTCCTGCACATCATTCCCGACACCGTCGTCGGCGCCTTCGCGCAGGGCGAAATCCTCCAGGTCCTTCTATTCTCGATCCTGTTCGGCTTTGCGCTGATGGGCCTCGGCGAGCGCGGCCACACGATCCGTGCTTTCATCGACGATGCGGCGCATGCCGTGTTCGGCGTGATTGCCATCGTGATGAAGGCAGCACCGATCGGCGCGTTCGGCGCGATGGCGTTCACGATCGGCAAGTTCGGAACCGGCGCGATCCTGAACCTCGTCGGGCTGATTGCGACCTTCTATGTCACCGCCGCGCTGTTCGTGTTCGTGGTGCTCGGCGTGATCGCGCGGATGGTGGGCTTCTCGATCTTCAAGTTCCTGGCCTACATCAAGGACGAGCTTTTGATCGTGCTCGGCACATCGTCCTCGGAAAGCGCGCTGCCGTCCTTGATGGAAAAGCTCGAGCGGCTCGGCTGCTCCAAATCGGTCGTCGGCCTCGTGGTGCCGACCGGGTACTCTTTCAACCTCGACGGCACCAATATCTACATGACGCTGGCAACGCTGTTCATCGCACAGGCGCTGGGCTTCGATCTCACCTTCGGCCAGCAACTGACCATCCTCCTGGTCGCGATGCTGACCTCGAAGGGCGCGTCCGGCATTACCGGCGCCGGCTTCATCACGCTGGCTGCGACGCTCGCCGTGGTCGATCCACGTCTGGTGCCTGGTATGGCCATCGTTCTGGGCATTGACAAGTTCATGAGCGAGTGCCGCGCGCTGACCAATCTGTGCGGCAACGGCGTTGCCTGTGTCGTGGTGTCGTGGTGGGAAGGCGAACTTGACAAGGACAAGCTGCACGCGAATCTGAACAAGCAGGTTGATCCGTCCGACGTGGAGACCGCGATCACGACGGGCTAGCGATCAGCTCGACGCAAAAAAACCGCCCGGTTTTCGCCGGGCGGTTTTCTTTTGGGTTCGATTCCTTACTCGCCGCTGCCGAAACGCCGCGACCACCAGCCTGCCTTGCGTGGTGCGGGCTCGCCCGATTCCGCCGGTGCAGGTTCGGCCTGAGCGGGCGCGGGAGGCGCGACCGGCTCTGGCGTGCTCTCGCTGATGGAGGGCGCCGGCTCGGCCGGAGCGCTGGCCATGAAGCTGACCTTCTCGCGCACGGTCGAACGCCGCCGCGCAGCGGCCCGCTCGGCCTCTTGCCCGCTTTCTTCAGCGGCTGGCGCTGGCGCGCTCGCAACCGGCTCGGGCTGGACGTAGGCCGGAGATTGTATCTCCGCCGGCTGCGAGAATGGTTCGGGCTGAACGTCGGCCTGCACCAGCGATGGCGCGGGTTCGGACGTGCTGCCCTCGAAATCGGCGACCGCGCCGGCGACTTCCGGAGCCGGGGACGGCCTGAGTTCATCCGCGATCGATCCGGCAAGACCGTCTTCCAGCCCGGTGCCACGTCGGCGGCGACCGCCGCGGCGGCCGCGGCGGCGCGGGCGTCGTTCGCCATTGGCAGGCTGATCGCCGCGGACCATGCCGGGCTGTTCGTCGCCTTCGTCCTCGTCGGCTTCGCCGCCGTCCTCGGCGGTCGCGTCTTCGACGGCCTCGCCCGCGACGCGGATCGTGTCAGCGTCCTCGCGCGGGACGCCGCCGTCACGCGGCTCGCCGCGGCCGCGCCGGCGTCGGCGCCGCTTGCGGCGGTGGCCGTCTCCTTCGCCTTCGCCCGCCGCCGCTTCGGCGGCATCGTCGGTCAAGCCCTCGGTCTCCTCGGTTTCGACCTCGGATTCGGTTTCGATGTCGAACGCCTCGTCGTCGTCATAGGCTTCCTCGACCTGCGGCAGGAAGGCGGCAGCCTGTGCCGCGAGCAGCGCCTTGGCGGCTTCCAGCGTGTGCACCTGCTCGCCGCGGTCGATGATATACGACTGCTGGCCGCTCACGGTGGCGTCGGCGACGACGGCCAGCGAAACCTTGAAGGCGTTTTCGAGATCGCGCAGATGGCCGCGCTTGTGGTTCAGCACATAGAGCGCGACGTCGGTGCGGGTGCGCACCACCAGATTGTGGGTCGCGCCCTTCATCAGGATTTCCTCGATGCCGCGCAGCAACTGCAGCGCGACCGACGAGACCGAGCGCACATGGCCGCTGCCGCCGCATTGCGCGCACGGCTCGGTCGAACTCTCCAGCACGCTGGCGCGGATGCGTTGGCGCGACATTTCCAGCAGGCCGAAATGCGAGATCCGTCCGACCTGGATGCGCGCGCGATCCTGCCGCAGGCAGTCTGAGAGTTTTCGCTCGACCGCGCGGTTGTTGCGCTTCTCGTCCATGTCGATGAAGTCGATGACGATCAGGCCGGCGAGATCGCGCAAACGCAGTTGCCGGGCGACTTCCTCGGCCGCCTCCAGATTGGTCTTGAGCGCGGTGTCCTCGATGTGATGTTCGCGGGTCGAGCGGCCGGAGTTGACGTCGATCGAGACCAGCGCCTCGGTCTGGTTGATGACGATGTAGCCGCCGGAACGGAGCTGGACGGTCGGCGAGAACATCGCGTCCAACTGGCTCTCGACGCCCATCCGTGAGAACAGCGGCTGACCGTCGCGATATTGCTTCACCGCCCGCACGTTCGAGGGCATCAGCATCTTCATGAAGTCGCGGGCTTCCTGGTAGCCGGCTTCGCCGGCGACCTGGATTTCGTCGATCTCCTTGTTGTAGAGGTCGCGCAGCGAGCGCTTGATCAGCGAGCCTTCCTCGTAGACGAGGGTGGGGGCCTGCGACTTCAGCGTCATGTCGCGCACGGTTTCCCACATGCGGATCAGGTATTCGAAGTCGCGCTTGATCTCGGGCTTGGTCCGCGAGGCGCCGGCGGTGCGCAGGATGATCCCCATGCCTTCCGGCACGTCGAGATCCTGCACCACTTCCTTCAGTCGCGAGCGGTCCTGGGCCGAGGTGATCTTGCGGCTGATGCCGCCGCCGCGGGCGGTGTTGGGCATCAGGACCGCATAGCGGCCGGCGAGCGACAGGTAGGTCGTGAGCGCCGCGCCCTTGTTGCCGCGCTCTTCCTTGACGACCTGAACTAGCATCACCTGGCGGCGCTTGATGACTTCCTGAATCTTGTACTGGCGGCGCGGGCGGAACGGGCGTTCCGGAACTTCTTCCAGGACGTCGTCGCCCCCGACGGATTCGACGACTTCCTCCTCGGCGTCGTCGGCATCGTCCTCATCGTCGTGGCCGTCATCGCCTTCGGTAGCCGGGGCGAGTTCGTCCGTAGAAGCTGCGGCGTACCCTTCACCGGCGTGCTCGATATGCGGCGCATCGTCGGCATGGGCAGCGTTTTCGCGCGCCTGTTCCTCGTCATGACGCTCATCATGCGCGTGCTCAGCCGTTGCTTCGACGGCGGCTGTCTCGGCTGGCGCCGCGGCAACTGTGCCGGGTTCTAGTTGAACGACCGGCGCTTCGCTTGAGGCCTCCGCCGATTCGTGAGGCGCGGGCGCCTCGTGATCGGCTTGATCGTGCGGATGGTCGGGATCGTGACCATGCGCTTGGTGGTCATGCGATTCTTGGTCATGTTGGGCGGTGTCGTGTTGGGCCGTATCGTCATGATGCCCGGCATCATCCTCATGATGTTCGGCCTCGTGCGGATGCGCTTCGCCGGCATACATGCCCTCGTGCTCATGCCCTTGTTCAAGCTCCTGGCCCTCATAGGGCTGGGCTGCCTGCGCGGGATCCTGGCCGGCGCTCTCGATGACGTCGCTTTGGACACGATCACCATGGCCGCGGCGTCGCGCATTGCGGTGGCGCGAGCGGCGGCGGTGGCTGGAGCGGTTCTCGCTCTCTTCCTCGGCCTCGCGGTGGGCACGCTCGTCGGCTTCGATCAGCGCCTGACGGTCGGCAACCGGGATTTGATAATAGTCCGGGTGGATTTCGCTGAAGGCCAGGAAGCCGTGGCGGTTACCGCCATACTCGATGAACGCCGCCTGCAGCGACGGTTCAACGCGCGTGACTTTGGCCAGATAGATATTACCGCGGAGCTGCTTGCGCTGGGCGGTCTCGAAATCAAATTCTTCGACGCGGTTGCCACGGACCACAACGACCCGGGTCTCTTCCGGGTGGGTGGCGTCGATCAACATCTTGTTGGGCATTTTGGAACTCTTGACGGCGGCGGGCGCGGTGCATGGCGCGCGCAAATTGCGCGGCCCGGTGACGCGACGGTCCACCTGATTCGGGGGTGAGGGGAAGGCCAAAACGCACTTCTTGGCGCCGCGCCGAACGGGGGCCCACCAGAGCGATGCGACGTGCGAAGCTTTCGCCTCGCGTCGGCGCGATCGTTCCGTGGATCTTGGTCGGCAATACAGTCTGGCGCATCATGCGTCGGCCCGTCTGAACATGTTGGCGGAAAAGGATACCGCCGTATTTATCGCTGAAGGCCCGGTTCGGCGCCTAAACGCCCGCCGGCCATCGCATATCGGACCGTTTTTGGTCCGGATAATCAGTTTTGCCGTGTCTCAAACCGTCCCTGGAAAGGACCTGGGATCGGACGCCGCTCGGGCTCGAAACCGCCGCTCTCCGTGTCAGCCGCGCGCGGCGCTGGCCGTGGAGGGGTCGGGAAAGACGCAGGTTCCTCCGGCTTCGAAGGTTCCGGCGCTGCACCGGGAGGCTGAACGCGACACAACCGGGAGTATTAGCCGTCAGCACTTCGTACATACGTGGATTGGGGGCTGCGTGCAAGGGAAGCATCATGGAACCGTCGCAGTGCGGCAACACTCGCTGCTTTTCGCCGATCTGGCCTTAAGGTCCAATTAACCCTGTGGTCCTAATGCGGTAAGGGAAGGCTCCTCCGGAGGCACCGAATCGTTGGCGAGCCGCGCAAATCACCTTGTTTTGCTGGGACACGGCCTGTTGTGCGCCGCAGCATTGCTATGCACCCAGCTGGTCAGCCCCAGCATGGCCCAAGCACCGGTTTATCAAGGACCGGCTACTCAAGCCGCCATCCCCAGCCCGGCGGCAGTATCGAATTTCCCCGTCGCGTCTGACGCTCGCCTGGCTGGCGATGCCAAACAGACCCGTTTTGTGCTCGATCTCGACAAGGCAGTCCAGTTTCGCGCCTTCACGCTGGCAGATCCCTATCGCGTGATCGTCGACCTTCCGCAGATAAGTTTCCAGCTTCCTGCGGGGATCGGAGTCGCGGGGCGGGGGCTGGTCAAGGCGTTCCGCTACGGTCTCATCATGCCGGGCGGATCGCGGATCGTGTTCGACCTGACCGGGCCGGCCAAGATCGCCAAATCCTACGTCCTGGAGGCGGCCAACGGGCAGCCGCCGCGGCTGGTGCTTGAACTCGAAGAGGTGGACCGCACCAACTTTGTTCAGTCTCTGGCGCCCGAAAGCCGGCCCGAACTGCGGCCCGCGATCGCCGAGGCCAACGCCGCCGTCGCGCGGGCGGATTCGTCGGCTGCGGCCAAGCCGCCGCAGGCGCCCGACAAGCCGCCGCAAGCGCCCGACAAGCGGCCGGTGATCGTGATCGATCCCGGTCATGGCGGCGTCGATAACGGCACCCAGGCCGGCGGTGCCGACGTCATGGAAAAGAATTTAGTGCTGAGCTTTGGCCTGGCGCTACGCGACCGGATCGAGAAATCGGGCAAGTATCGCGTTGTCATGACCCGGACGGACGATACGTTCGTTGCGCTCGCCGATCGCGTGAAGGTCGCACGCAGCGAAGCTGCCGCACTGTTCATTTCGATCCATGCCGATGCCTTGCCGCGCGGCGAAGGCGACGCCCGGGGCGCCACTATCTACACGCTGTCCGACAAGGCCACCGACTCCGATGCCGAACGATTGGCAGATGCCGAAAACAAGTCGGACGCGATCGCCGGTGTTAATCTCACGGACGAGCCGACCGAGGTCGCCGATATCCTGATCGACCTGGTGCAGCGGGAGACCAAGACCTTTTCAAACCGCTTCGCGCGGACACTAATGGGCGAAATGAAGAATACGGTGCGGATGCACAAGCATCCGCTGAAATCGGCCGGCTTCCGGGTCCTCAAGGCCCCGGATGTGCCCTCGGTCCTGGTCGAGCTCGGCTATGTCTCGAACAAGGGCGACCTTGAGCATCTGGTATCGGAAAACTGGCGGAACCGGACGGTTGGATCGATGGCGCAGGCAATTGATGCGTTTTTAGCCAAACGGCTGGCAACTGCCGGACCGGGCAAGTGAAAAGTCCGGTGCGCATGGGGTAAGAGCAGGCTGAAAAGCATGCCATCCGGTGCACCAAGCCCTAGTTTGGCCACAGCGGCAACGGTATAGAAAATCGACGGCTGGTCTTCGGAATCGGTAAATTATTGTCCGCCGGACCTTTTAGTGTTCGACCGCGTAGCGGCAACTCGTTCGGCTGGATTGCCGTGGCTAGGATAGACGCCGCAGATACCGGCGCACAGGGTTGGAACGGAAACTTCGATAATGCGCTTGCTGGTCCGGTTTTTGGGTTTCCTGTTCGCTGCCGGGACCGTCGTGTTCCTGGTCGGCGTCGCCGGCGTCGCGGGCGCGATCTGGCATTTCTCCAAGGACTTGCCCGACTATTCGCAGCTTCAGGATTACGAGCCGCCGGTGATGACGCGCGTGCACGCGTCTGACGGTGCGCTGCTCGGCGAGTATTCCAAGGAGCGCCGGCTCTATCTGCCGATTCAAGCGGTGCCAAAACTCGTCATCAACGCGTTCCTCGCGGCCGAAGACAAGAATTTTTACGAGCATGGCGGCATCGACTTCACCGGCATGGCGCGCGCGGCCGTCCTCTATGCGCAGAATTTCGGCTCCAATCGTCGACCGCAGGGTGCCTCGACGATCACCCAGCAGGTCGCCAAGAACTTCCTTCTGACCAACGAGGTTTCCTTCACCCGCAAGATCAAGGAAGCCTTGCTGGCGATGCGCATCGAGCGCGCCTATTCGAAGGACCGCATCCTCGAGCTCTATCTCAACGAAATCTATCTCGGCCTCGGCGCCTACGGCATCGCGGCGGCCTCGCTGGTCTATTTCGACAAGTCGGTGAACGAACTCACGATCGCGGAGGCCTCCTATCTGGCGGCGCTGCCGAAGGCGCCTGCGGCGCTGCATCCGGTGCGTAACCGCGATCGCGCGGTCGAGCGGCGCAACTACGTGGTCGATCGTCTGGTAGAAAACGGCTGGATCAAGCAGGCCGATGCCGACAAGGCCCGCAAGGAACAGCTCAACGTCACCACCAGCCGCGGCAACGGCGCGCATATCTTTGCCGGCGAATATTTCGCCGAGGAAGTCCGGCGCGACATTTTTGAGCGCTACGGCGAAAAGAAGCTGTACGAAGGCGGATTGTCGGTCCGTGCCACGCTCGACCCGAAGATGCAGGTGATGGCGCGCAAGGCCATGGTCGCCGGTCTCGTCAAATATGATGAGGCGAGCGGCTGGCGCGGCGCGCCCTCGAAGCTCGATATTTCCGGCGACTGGGGCGTCAAGCTCGCCGACGTCAAATCACTCGGCGACATCTCGCCTTGGCGGATGGCGGTGGTGCTGGAGACATCAGACCAATCGGCGCGGATCGGCTTCCAGCCGGGCCGCGAACTCGGTGGCGCCGTCAGCAAGGCCAGGCAGACCGGCATCATCACGCTCGATGGCGTGCGCTGGGCCAAGGCGGCCTCGGGTCCTACGAGGGGCAAGACGCCGACCTCGGTGGCGCAGGTGCTGTCGCCGGGTGACGTGATCTATGCCGACCCGCTGTTCGACAAGGAAGGCAAGCCGGTCGAAGGCCAGTATCGGTTGCGTCAATTGCCGGAAGTTTCGGGCGCGATGGTTGCCATGGATCCGTGGACCGGCCGTGTGCTGGCGATGGTCGGCGGCTTCTCGTTCGACCAAAGTCAGTTCAACCGCGCGACCCAGGCCTATCGGCAGCCGGGCTCGTCGTTCAAGCCGCTGGTCTATTCGGCGGCGATGGACAACGGTTATACGCCGTCAACCGTCGTGGTCGACGCGCCGATTGAAATCGACCAGGGGCAGGGCGTCGGCGTCTGGCGCCCGGAAAACTATTCCTCCGGAAAATACCAGGGACCGGTCACGCTACGCAACGCTCTGCGGAATTCGCTGAATACGGTGACGGTGCGGCTGGCCCAGGACATCGGCATGCCCTTGATCGGCGAGTATTCCAAGCGTTTCGGAGTCTACGACGAGTTGCCGAACTATCTGTCCTATGCGCTCGGCGCCGGCGAAACCACGGTCATGCGGATGGTCACGGCCTATTCGATGTTCGCCAATGGCGGTCGCCGCGTGAAGCCTACCCTGATCGATCGCATTCAGGACCGCTACGGCCGCACCATCTTCAAGCATGATGCCCGCGAATGCCGCGGCTGCGACGCACCCGGCGGCTGGAAGAATCAGGTTGAGCCGCAGCTCGTTGACCGCCGCGAGCAGGTGCTCGATCCGATGACGGCCTATCAGATCACCTCGATGATGGAGTATGTGGTGCAGGCCGGCACCGCGACGGTGGTCAAGGAAGTCGGCAAGCCGATCGCCGGCAAGACCGGCACCACCAACGATGAAAAGGACGCCTGGTTTATCGGCTTCTCGCCGGACCTGGTGGTCGGCATCTATGTCGGCTTCGACAAGCCGCGCAATCTCGGCCGCGGCATGACCGGCGGTCATCTGGCCGCCCCGATCGCCAAGGACTTCCTGAAGCTGGCGCTTGCCGATAAGCCGGCGACTCCCTTCAAGGTACCTGCTGGCATCAAGCTCGTCCGCGTCGATGCCAAGAGCGGCATGCGCGCCGGACCGGGCGAGGGTGGCCGCACCATCCTGGAAGCGTTCAAGCCGGGCACCGCGCCGCCGGATAATTACTCCGTGATCGGGGTCGCCGATGCGGACGGCCGGATGCCGCAGGGATACCCGCAAGGCTACCAGCAGCCCGACGCCGGCAACATCATGCGTCCGGGAACCGGCGGGCTTTACTAGCCGATTGCGCTTTGCGGCGGACGCCGCTACATCCGACGCCTCAGACAAGACAAAGCCCGGTTCTGATTTGCTCAGAACCGATCAGGCTCTATCCAGTAGCGGTTCCGACCGCAGATCAGAGAGACCTATGCGCGCCGAAGTCGAACGCCTCGTTGAAGAGATCAAGCAGTCAGTCGGGCTGCTGAGGAGGCATCTTTGACGTCGAGAAATCCACGGCTCGCCTCGCCGAGCTGAACAAGCTCGCCGAAGATCCCAATCTCTGGAACGATCCCCAGAAGGCCCAGAAACTGATGCAGGAGCGCACCTCGCTGGTGGATGCGCTGGAGGGCATCGGCAAGGTCGAGCGTGAGCTCGACGACAATGTCGAGATGATCGCGCTCGGCGAGGCCGAGAACGATGAAGGCGTCGTGGTCGAGGCCGAGAACGCGCTGAAGGCCCTGAAGAAGGAAGTCGCCCGCCGCGAGCTGGAAGCGCTGCTATCGGGCGAGGCCGACCGGTTCGATTCTTATCTTGAAGTGCATGCCGGCGCCGGCGGCACCGAAAGCCAGGACTGGGCCGCGATGCTCTTGCGCATGTATACGCGCTGGGCGGAGAACCACGGCTTCAAGATCGAATATCTGGAAGAAACCCTTGGCGAAGAAGCCGGCCTCAAATCCGCGACCATCCAGATCAGCGGGCACAACGCCTATGGCTGGCTGAAGACGGAGGCGGGCGTGCACCGTCTGGTGCGGATCTCGCCGTTCGATTCCAATGCGCGCCGGCACACCTCGTTCTCGTCCGTCGCGATCTTTCCGGTGGTCGACGACTCGATCAAGATCGACATCAAGGAATCGGATGTGCGCACCGATACCATGCGCTCGGGCGGCGCCGGCGGGCAGCACGTCAACAAGACCGAATCCGCGGTGCGCCTGACGCATATTCCGACCGGCGTAGCGGTGGTCTGCCAGGCCGGCCGCTCGCAGCACAAGAACCGCGCCCAGGCCTGGGACATGCTGCGCGCGCGGCTCTATGAAATCGAACTGAAAAAGCGCGAGGAACAGGCCGCTGCCGATCAGGCCGCCAAGACCGATATCGGCTGGGGCCACCAGATCCGTTCCTACGTGCTGCAGCCCTACCAGATGGTGAAGGACCTGCGCACCGGCGTGCAGACCTCGGATACGTCGGGCGTGCTCGACGGCGACCTCGACGAGTTCATGGCGGCAACCCTGGCGCAGCGCGCATTCGGCACCGCGCCCGGCCAGGTCGAGGACGTCGACTAGCTGTATCCGGAAATCGGGTGGCAAAGTCCGGCGCGGCTGACTAGAGCCTTTTGCCTCCCGGACCTGAGCCGCAATGACCGCAAAAGACTCATCGATCGACGCCCGCGACTGGTCGCTGCTCGGCCTGCTCTCGATCCTCTGGGGTGGGTCGTTCTTCTTCAACAGCGTGGTGCTGAAGGAATTGCCGCCGTTCACGGTGGTGTTTTTGCGCGTCGCGCTCGCGGCGATCATGCTGCTGCCGCTGTTGTGGTTCTACCGCATCCGCTTCCCGGCCGGCCTGTCGGGCTGGCGGCCGTTTATCGCGATCGGGCTTCTCAACAACGTAGCGCCATTCTCGTTGATCGTGGTCGGGCAGACCTATATCCCGGGCGGGCTGGCCTCGATCCTGAACGCGACCACGCCGCTGTTCACCGTGGTCGTGATGGCAGTGGCGGGTGAGGAAAAGCTGTCTGCGCGGCGGATCGCGGGCGTCATCGCAGGCTTGATCGGCGTGATCATTCTCCAGGGCGGCCGGTTTGGATTGGAGAGCGGGCAGGGCCTCGGCATTCTGCTCTGCCTTGCGGCCGCCTTCTCTTACGGACTATCGGCGCTGCTGGCGCGACGGCTGCTGTCAAACTCGCCGCCGCTCGGCACGGCGACGTTTCAGATGCTGGCCTCGGCCGCGATGATGACCGTCGTGGCCGCATTCATTGACCGTCCCTGGCAGTTGCCGATGCCGGGGACTGCGACATGGCTCGCCGTGACCGGCCTCGCCGGCTTGTCGACGGCGCTGGCCTATATCGTGTTCTTTCAGATCCTGCGGCGCTCCGGCGCCACCAATGTCATGCTGGTGACGCTGCTGATACCCGTGACTGCGATCCTGCTGGGCGTCCTGGTACTCGGCGAGCAGATTTCGCCGCGTGAAATCGCGGGCGCGCTTGTGATCGGCAGCGCGCTGCTCGTGATCGACGGCCGCGTGCTGAAGTTTCTCGAACGTTGGTTCGCCCGTGCAGGCAACGCGAGGCCAACTTGACATTTGCCTATACAGCAATATGATTTGCCTTATAAGCAAATGAGGGGAGTAGCGTGGTTTCGGTAGAAGCTGGCCGGCGCGCCCGCGAGGCGGCTCGCCTTGCCGCAATTGGAGCCGTCATTCGCAGGGCCCGCTCGGCGCGCGGTTTGACGCTCGATGAACTCGCCGGAATGGTCGGCCTATCGGCGACATTTCTCTCGCGGATCGAGCGCGGACTCATCGCGTGTTCGATCGGTAATCTCCTGGAAATTGCCGGCGTCCTTCAGTTGCTGCCGGCCGAATTGTTTGCCGACATCGAAGGAGAGGACCGGACGCGCGCGTATCGCGTGGTGCGGTCAATCGATGCCGTTCCACCGAAGGGCGCTGATGCAAATTATGCCTGGCGCAAGCTGGCTTCGGGCATTGGCGAGCAGCGGCTGGAGGCTTTCCTGCTCGAATTGTCGGCAAAACCACGCAAGCCGACGCTGGTCGCGCATCCAGGCGAAGAAATGTGTTTTGTCCTCGAAGGCAGTGTCGAATTTCAGGTGGGCGACGAAACCATCACGCTGGAGCGCGGCGATTCGATTCATTTGCGCTCAGACGTACCGCATATGGCATGGGCGCGCGGATCCGACAGTGCGCGCCTGCTCATGGTGACATCAATCGAAAATCAGTCGGCCATCGCGGTTGAGTGGTGGAGCAATATTGCGGGCAGGAAAAGCGAACGAGAGAGCACGGCAAAAGGGAGAGCAAAATGAGTGCTGTCAGGAGCAAGGAGATTCCCGATACCGCGGCCGCTAATGCGGAACTGACGACTGCGCGCGAAGCGTCGCGAAAGGATCACAAGCCTTACGAGGCGCGCCATTTCGACGAAGCCGAATGGGAGACGATCCGCTGGCCGGGAGAAACAGGCAAAATGCTTTTTCATCCGCGACCGGAACGGCCGACCGAACCGAACGCGGGAATTCTGCGGCTTGAGCCCGGCGCCTATCACCCCGAGCACTATCATGGCTTCGCGCAGGTCTGGCACATCCTGAAAGGCGAGTTTTCAATCGACGGAACGCTGCATGGTCCGGGAACGGTGCTATTCCATCCCGACCCGCACTTTGAAGGCGAATTCCGCACCGAGACGGGCGGGGAGATATTCATCGTCCAGTATCCTGGTCCGACGACCGGTGAGCGCCCGATCTATAGCGGCCGGTTCAACATGGCGGAACGCAAGGCTGTTGCGAGCGAACGCGTCGATCTCTGAACCGGTGGATCACCCGATCTCAGGGAAGAAGCGAATTATCAGGCAGGCTGGCTGGAAGCTGATGCCTTCCAGTCAGCAAGCCAGTTTCTGAACCTTCCGCTGTCGCGCTCGCCGCCATGCCAGGCCGCGTGCACGGTGCCGTCGTCGGCAACCATGATGACGGCATCGAGCCCTTTTGAGCGGCGCAGCGTGTCGATCGCCTGCTGCGGCGTTTGCGCGATGGGACCTGCGACATTGAATGAGGTGTTGACGGACAGTTCGACGCCGATATGGCGCCCGAGCGCCTTCAGATAGGCGTAGGTGAGGGGATCGTCGCCTGCGCGCACGATCTGGATGCGGCCGGTGCCGTCGGCATGAATGACCGCCGGAATTTTTTCGCGGGCATGCGGCTTC
This sequence comes from Bradyrhizobium sp. CSA112, assembly GCF_029051645.1. GTDB lineage: Bacteria > Pseudomonadota > Alphaproteobacteria > Rhizobiales > Xanthobacteraceae > Bradyrhizobium. The sequence continues at coordinate 168,802 of NZ_JAACFS010000008.1, read as the reverse complement.
GAATGCGCCGTCAGCACCATGTAATTGTAGGCGTTGTAGCCGCCATCCGCGGCGCCGGGCAGCAGTTCGAAATACTGTTGTGCCGCCTCCAGCGTCGCCATCGGTGCCAGCGGGCGAATGGCCTCGCGGTATTTGACGCGCTCGTTGAGGCGCTCGCGCGCTTTGGGGTCGCAGGGGTTGGCGAGGATCGAACGGTGGCCGAGCGCACGGGGGCCAGTTTCGGCCGCCCCCTGATACAGCGCGATAACGCCGCTTTGCGCCACCATGAATGCCATCAGGTCGGCGATCGCGTCGAGGCCGTCAGAGGTCGAGATATCGCCGATCCGTTGCGAGGCGATGTCATCAGCCCCGACGGCGCGGACGATGTCGTCTTGCGATGGCGGCGTGCCGCAATAGAAGGCGTGCGTCATCGGCGCACCGCGCGGCGCGCCCGCCAGATGCGCAAACAGCCAGGCGGCGCCGATGGTAACGCCGGGATCGCCGGGAACCGGCGGCACCCACAGATGGAGCCGCGCATTGCGCTGCTGCGCCTCGGCGAACCAGGCCTCATTGAAATGCTCGAGCAATCGCATATTGCCGACCGCGTTCAACGCCACGCCGCCGGTCAGGACCAGCCGGCGGGCGCCGGTGACGCGTAACAGATGGTCGACGACGTGGATCATGGCGTCTTCGAACACCAGTTGGGTCGCGGCCGCCTTGTCGAGGCGGTCTTTGGTGTCGGGGCGGTGATGGATGTCCTCGACACGCAGCACCGCATCCGGATTCCAGAGCTGGTCCGGCCTGAGCGGTTCGCCGAGGATATCGGTGAGCGCCTGCTTGTAGGGATGATCGAAGGGGTCGCAATACCAGTTGGCCATTGCACGATTAAGCCTGATATCGCCGTTGCTGCCGAAATGCAGCACGTCTCGCAACCGCGCATAATAGGGATTGCTCGCACGGTCCATGTCACCCCACGCGGCGGCGCCCATGTATCGGCCCTCGCTGGAAAGCCAGGTCCAGCCGCCCTGCGTCGACGAGATCACGCTGTAGAACGCGCCGAGTGAATCGAACATGCTGTCGTTGCAGTAGAGCTGGCGCAGCGCGCCGTTCTCGACGACGTAAAGCGAGATTGAGCCCTGGTCGCCGGTGCCGTCGAGCACCGCAACCGCCGTTGGTTCACTGTCATCGGTGAACGGCGAGGCCGCATAGGAAAACCAGGCATGGTTGTCATGATGCGGCAGGCAGATCAGCGGCACGCGCTCGGCAAGTCCGAGCTGGCGCGCGAGGATCTTCGGTGTCCGCGTCATCTGGTCGAGGCGGCGGCCGTCGAAGCCGGCGGCCTCGGTGGTGCGCGCGAGCTTAAAGCTCTGCGGCAATTCCTCCAGCACCGAGCGTGCCAGCGTGCCGGCGAGCGTCGGGTAATCCCAGCTCGTGAGCCAGGCATCGATATCGCCGATATCGCGGCCCATGCCTCGCAGCGTCGCCACCGCAGCGTCGATCGACAGCTTCGGATATTCGGTCGTGTGCTTGTTGCCGGAAAAGCGCTCTTCCTCGTTGCTGACGATCAGCCGTGGCCCTTCCGCCTGCGTCACCTCGACCAGCGCCAGGCCTGAATTATGCGTGCCGGGTGCGCCGAGGCCAGCGAGATAGACGGCTTCGCCTCGCGCGAGCTTCTCGCGAACATGCGCAATCTGCGCGTCGGCGAAATCAGATCCGAGTTGGTGAAATCCCGCAAGCCCCATGGTCTTCGCCGCCAGCCAGCGTGCGAAGCGGAAACCCCCGGCCGCGAGCCTGGGGTGTCGCGGACCAATTCGTGTGTTCTGTTTCAATCCTGTCCAACCTCTGGGCCTTGCAATTACGCCAAGTCATGGCGCCATCCGCATCAATCACAATTTGCGCCGGGCAACAATGCTGTTTCGTCATGCGGAATAAGCACATGCTTGCAAGCGTTGCAGCGGCTTGCGAGACTTCGTCAAAACAGGATCTGGTCAGAACAAGAAACGACGGGAGAAAACGATGCCGGTTCGCTTGCAGAACCTTGGTGCCCTGACGGCGTTCGCCGTCGCTGCAATGGTCGCCACCACGGCCGACGCACAGAAGAAATATGATCCCGGCGCCAGCGATACCGAAATCAAAGTCGGCAACATCATGCCCTATAGCGGCCCGGCGTCGACGTATGGCACGATCGGCAAGGCGCAGGCGGCCTATTTCAACAAGGTCAACGCTGAAGGCGGCATCAACGGCCGCACGATCAACTTCATCAGCTATGACGACGCCTTCAGTCCACCGAAAGCCGTCGAGCAGGCGCGCAAGCTGGTGGAAAGCGACGAGGTGCTCCTGATCTTCCAGCCGCTCGGTACGCAGTCGAACTCGGCGACCCAGAAATACATGAACGCCAAGAAGGTGCCGCAGCTCTTTGTCGCGACCGGCGCCACCAAATGGGGCGATCCGCAAAATTTTCCGTGGACGATGGGCTGGCAGCCGAACTACCAGAGCGAGGGCCGCATCTACGCCGCCTACATCCTGAAGAATTATCCCAACGGCAAGATCGCCGCACTCTGGCAGAACGACGACGCCGGCAAAGACCAGATGAAGGGATTGCGCGACGGCCTTGGTGACAAGGCCAGCATGATCATCGCCGACAAGTCTTATGAGGTCCAGGATCCCACCATCGACTCGCAGATCGTGGCGCTGAAGGATTCCGGCGCCAATATCCTCGTGACCTGGGCGGCGCCCAAGGGCGCGGCGCAGGCGATCCGCAAAGTCGCCGAGCTCGGCTGGAAGCCGGTCTATTTCCTCGGCAACGTCTCGACCTCGGTAGCAACGGTGCTGAAGCCCGCGGGTCTCGACAATGCCAAAGGCATCATCTCGACGGCCTACCTGAAGGACCCGACCGATCCATTGTGGAAGGACGATCCGGGCATCAAGACCTGGATCACCTTCATGGAGAAATATTTCCCCGACGGCGACAAGACCAACAATAATAACATCTACGGCTATGCAACGGCGCAGACCATGGTCCAGGTGCTGAAGCAGTGCGGCGACAACCTCACCCGTGAGAACGTGATGAAGCAGGCCGCGAACCTGAAGGATTTCACCAGCGACGTGCTGCTGCCGGGTATCAAGATCAACACGGCGCCGAATGATTTCTTCCCGATCGAGCAGATGCAGTTGATGAAGTTCAACGGCGAGGCGTGGGAATTGTTCGGCGACACCATTACGGGCGAGGTCGGGCATTAGAGGATAAGGCACCACAGCGTGGTGCCTCTCCTCAGGCCGTTACTATTCCGGAATATCCGGCTCCACGAGTGACGCGAGCTGGGAAAGCGATTGTTGCCAGCCGAGATAGCAGGCTTCGACCGGAATCACCGTCGGCAGGTTTGTCTGTTCGATGTTGATTTCGGTACCGACCGACACTGCCTTGAGGGTCACGGTGACCTCAATAACGCCGGGCAGATTGGGATCGTCGAAGCGATCGGTGTAGCGGATACGCTCGTTTGGGACGATCTCCAGATATTCTCCGCCGAACGAATGGCCCGCATTCGTGGTGAAATTCGTGAACGACATCCTGAATGTGCCGCCAACCTTCGCCTCCAAATGGTGGACCTTGCAGGTGAAGCCGTAGGGCGGCAGCCACTTGGCCATGGCTTCCGCGTCGAGGAAGGCGCGAAAAACCTTCTCCGGCTTGGTGGCGAAGACACGGTGCAAACGAACGGTATTGCCTTGGGACATGACGTTACTTTCTCCATTACTGAGCGGAGTATATCGGAGGATTTGGTTGGGTTGGCTCAGTCTCTGCCCCAAGGACGCCTGGCCTCCCTGCGAGCCGACACGGGGCCCAAAAAATTTCACCGACGCGGGCGCGCGCCGGTTCCACGTTAGGTGACTGTGGAACGGCGAGGTTAGAAGCGCGACGCCGGCCAGTCCCATTGCACCGAGTGCGTCCTGCCAAACAGGTCGGGATAGTGGATATGAAGCACCGACAGGCGCCGGGCGGTGTGGTGTACTGGGATCAGACAGCTCATTGATCTTGGGTTTGCTCTTCGCGGGGGCGTTCGATCCGCCTGTTCAGGAATTTCTGAATCTCGGAGATGTCGAACTCGATCTTCTCGGATCGCGCCGGCGCCTGTGATTCGAGCTCGACCACCACACGCTTGCCGCCGTGTGACGTGGCGACGATAGCGACGGATGTCGTGTCCGCGTTGGCTCTCAGCGCGTCATGCACGCGACTAGCATATTCGCCAGCCCGCAGGACGTTGAGACCGAAGGCAAGCAACCGGCCATAGACGTAGAGTGCGAGCAGATCGGTTTCGTCGAAGGTGCGGGGAGAGCCGGGGGCAGTACCCGGCAGGCAGGGGTAACCACCGATAGCGATCGTCAAGATGAAGTCGTCATAGGAGACGTCCGCCGTCCTGCACGCATCCGCCAGCCACAAGTCAAAGCACATAGAACTATCACCGTTGGTTAACCCACCGTCGCGCCTGTCGCGCTCGGTCAGGACATCGCTGGTGGTGGAGGCGGAAACTCGGACCGAACGGCCAGACATGCGTCGATTTCCCCGCGGTTGACGGTTTTTAATATGTGGGAATATTTCACACGTCAATCATGATTCAGAAAAATGTGGGATTGTGTCCCACGCCGCGTGCCGGTACAATTTGCCATGAATGCCAAATCCGGGATTTCGAAGCCGGCCTCGCACCAGCCGAACGCCGCGGCGAAGCTGCATGCGCCGCTGGCGCGGCTATTGCGTCCGCTGGTCCGGCTTTGCATCCGCAGCGGCATGACATTTCCGGCACTGGCGCAGTTGTTGCGCGAGCTCTTTGTCAACGTCGCCGAGCACGACTTCGAGCTGGAGGGCAAGGAGCAGACCGACAGCCGCGTCAGCCTGCTCACCGGGATCCATCGCAAGGAGGTGGCACGGTTGCGCGGCGCTGGCGCGCCGGTCCATGAGGCGCCGACCACGCTGTCGCGCACCAGCGCGATCATCGCGCGCTGGCTCGCCGCGCCTGAGTTCACCGATGCGAAAGGCGAGCCGCTGCCGCTGCCGCGCACCGCGGAAGGCGACGCGCCGTCGTTCGAGCAGCTCGTCGAGTCCATCACAAAGGACGTGCGCCCGCGCGCGGTGCTTGACGAATGGCAGGATCGCAAGCTCGTCACCATCAATGGCGACGATGAGATCGTGCTGGTCGACACCGGCTTTGTGCCGCGGGGCGACGACGATCGCAAATGGCACTATCTCGGCCGCAACCTACATGATCACGTTGCGGCGGCAGCGGAGAACGTTTCCGGGCCGGCGCCGCGCTTCCTCGAACGCGCAGTGCATTACGACGGTCTCTCGCCGAAATTGGCGAAACGGCTGGAGGCGCGCTCGCGCGAACTTGCGATGGAGGCATTGAAGGTCGCGAACCGCGAAGCCAACCGCGCGCTGGCCAAGGACAAGGGCGGCAACAGCCGGTGGAATTTCGGCGTCTACATCTATTCCGAAGATCCGGACGGTGCGGCTGATGATGCAGGTGAAGGCGGTCAGTGATGACGAAGCCCCCAATCATCACGCGTCGCTTGCTGCTGGCGGGATTTTGGCTCGCCGGAACGTCCCCACTATGGGCACAGGTCAAGCGCGGCAACGACCAGGGCATCGGTGGCACCGGGATCTCGCGCGGCGATGATCACGGGATCGGCGGCACCGGCATTGTCGGCGTCATCCAGCGTTTCGGCAGCATCTTCGTCAACGGCGAGCGCATCGGCTACGCACCGGACGTGCCGGTGAGGATCGACGGCGAGGCTGCGTCAGTGAAGGCGTTGCGGATCGGGCATGTTGCGCGCGTCGTGGCGCAGCGCCAGTCGAACGGCACGCTGACCACCAGGCGCATCGACGCGGTCAGCGAAGTCATAGGGCCGATTGAAAGTATCAAGGGCGGCGAGATGACCGTCCTCGGCCAGAACGTCGTGTCGACGGGTCGTGAAAGCTGGCGTCGCGTTGGTACGCAAGTGGCTGTCTCAGGGCTTCGGCGCACCGACGGCGTGATTGTCGCAAGCCTGGTCGAGCAGCGTCGCAACGTCACCACGCGTGTGACGGGACCGTTGGAACGGGGTCGCGACGGCTTGAGGATCGGTGGCTTGCGGCTCGGCGGCGTCGATGCCGCGCTGGTTGGTCAACGCGTTCAGGTCGAAGGAAGTATTCTGCAAGGCACAATGCAGGTCGCGCGCGCGAGAGCCGATGACCTCTCTGATTTGTCCGGCGCCACGCGCTTGTCGATTGAAGCTTATGTGCGGCGCGTCGGTCCCAATCTGCAGCTCGGTTCAGGATATGTGGCGCGCGACACGTCGCGCTTCGAGCCGGGCAAGGACATGCGCGTGGTGGTGAATGCCGTTCGCGATGGCGTCCAGGGTTTGCGCGTTGAATCGGTCCAGTCGGTAAGTCATTTCCCGGGATCTTCGATGCAGGGTCCGCCCGGGCCCGATCGGACACCCGGCGGAGCGCCAGGGCACAGTGGTGGCGGTGGATCCAATGTCCCCGGTGGCAGCCGCCCTGATGCGCACGGCGGGCGCGGCGGCCACGGAGGCCTCGGTCCAGGCGAGCCCCCAGGCGGCGGTCCCCCCGGACTAGGCGGCGTTGGCCCTCCGGGAGGCGGTCCTGGTGGCTTCGGCGGCGGTCACGGTGGCGGCGGCTTCGGCAGAGGCGGGCGACACTGACGGCTGGTCTCAGCGTGGCGCGGGCTTCTTTCGGAGATGAGCTCTCAGCCCGCGCTCAACCTGACGCCCGCGCGCAAAAACTTCTGCGGGTCGACCGCGTCGCCGTCGATCCGCGTTTCATAATGCAGATGTGGGCCGGTGGAGCGGCCGGTCGAGCCGACGGCGCCGATCACCTGGCCGATCCTGACGGCGTCGCCGACCCTGACGTGAATTTCCGACAGATGGCCATAGCGGGTCGACAACCCGTTGCCATGATCGATCTCCACCATGCGGCCGTAACCGCCCATCCATCCCGATGAGACGACCTTGCCGTTCGCGGTGGCGCGCACGGGATCGCCGGTGGCGGCGCGAAAGTCGAGACCGGTGTGCATGGCCGGGCGGCCGAGGAACGGATCGCTGCGAACACCGAAGCCCGAGGTGAATTCGACCTCGCCGACAACGGGCTTGCGATAGGGGACCAGCGCCAGCGTCGCGTTGAGGCGCTGCATCTGGGCACGGGTGACGTTGATCCGGTAGAGCTGGCGCTCGAACGTGCCGGCGTCGGCCGAAAGCTTCACCGGCACGAACGGGCCGCCGATGGCGGAACGAGGCGTTGCCGCTTCGAGCTGCGCCATGTCGAGGCCGAGATCGGTGAACACGCCGCGCATGCGGCGGAGGCGCGATTCCATGCCGTCCTCGACCGAGCTCAACGCCGCCATCTGCCGCCGCTCGACCGAATCGAGCGAGGTCTGCAGACGGACCAGAACGTTGTCGATGCCCTGAACCTTGGCGAACTGATTTGGCTGCGGCTTGATGACGATGGGCGCGCGCGATTCCAGTCGCGCTTCGCGATCCGGCGGCGCCACGAAGATGACGGTGTCGCTGATCGGGGAGGGTTTCAGGGTGCCGGAAGCCGGCGTCTCCGAGGCCGCGCCGCGGGCCGGAGGCCGAAGCGAACCGGTGGCCGCGCTATCCGGAATCGCGCCAAGCGCAGTGGCGCGCGATTCGAGCGCGGTCTGGCGGCGCATGATCTGGTCGAGCTTCTGGTCGAACTGTTCCTGATCGAGCAACTGGCGGCTGGTGGTGCGGTCGACCTTGGCGCGTAGCTCCGCAATTCGGTCTTCATAGGCGTATTGCATCTCGGCCTGACGGGAGATCAGCCGGGTCAGGACGTCGTCGCGGAACGCGAAATAGGTGGCGGTCGCCGCCGACCACATGCCGAGCAGCACGATTGTGCCGACAACGATCCAGAACACGACAGGGCCGAACCGGACCTGCTTGCCGGCATGGACGATGGTGTAGCCGTCGGCGTCCAGTGCTGCGGCCTTTGCCGCATGGGGGGCGGGACGCCGGGGCGGCGTCCGGCCGTGGTCATGGGGATGGTGGTGATCGGAATAATGATGACCGGAACGGTACGACATCGGCACTCCCGCGCCGGTCGGACACCAATTCCGTACGGCTCAATTTGCGGTGCCGATTTGACCCTTTCATGGTTAATTTTTGGGAAATGGAACCTGCCAATCACATGGCGCGGACGGCGGCCAGCACCTCGTCGGCATGGCCATCGACCCGCACATTGCGCCAGATCTTGGCGATCCGCCCGTCGGCGCCGATCAGAACCGTCGTTCGAATGATTCCCATGAAGCTCCTGCCGTACATCGATTTTTCGCCCCAGGCGCCATAGGCCTCCAGCATCTCATGTTGCTCATCTGAGATCAGAGGAACCGAAAGCTGATGCTTGCTGCGGAAGGATTCCTGGGCCTTTACGGTGTCGGCCGAGATGCCGAGCACCGCGGCTCCCTCTTCGGCAAACGCGCTGCTCAGCCGCGTGAAGTCGATCGCCTCCCGGGTGCAGCCCGGGGTATCGGCCCTGGGGTAGAAAAACAGCACCAGTTTCTTGGCCGCATAGTCGGCCAGCGAGACGCTGCCGCCGCCATCGCGCGGCAGGCTGAAGCCGGGAGCCATTGCGCCCTCGACCAGTCCGGTTCCGGTAGCCGGTTTGGGCGGGACCGATAGATTGGATTTTAACTGTTTCGATGGCGGCTTGTGCGACGCTTTGACCGACGCGGATTTGGCCGTCTTGTCCGGTTTTCCGACGGCCGCCTTGGTAGCCGTCGTGGCGGCGGTTTTGGCTACCTTGGCGGCAGGCTTTTTGACCGATGCCGCAGCACGGCGGCCAGCAGTCTTGGCCACGGATGGTTTGCGGGCGGGCGTCTTGCGGCTTTTGGGGGATGGCTTGGAGGATTTCTTGCGCGTTTTCTTGGACATACGCCTTCCTTTCGTCGCTTTCCGCAGATCAACCATTAGGGTATTGCGGGTCTCGCCCTTGACCGTCGGATTCGCTCCGGCTGCTGGGCAACTTTGATGACCCCGGAGTATGGTTACAAGGAATTCGACGCTACACCCGTCCGCTCGTCGATGGGGCCGCCCAATGAATCCTTGGGCCCGACCACGAGTAACAGTATTAATCGAGGATTGGCAGCGATGCCGGCACAGGAGCGCTCGATACGAATCGAAGAGCGCGCCGTTGGCGGCGATCAACCTCAGCGCCGGCACCGAGAGGCAATGGCTAGGAATACTTCGCCCAAGGGGTCGAATCCGGGTGCCGAGGCCCACATCTCTCAGTGGGATGATGCGGCCGGCTGGGATCAAGAGCCTGACGAGGCGGCGCGCCATCGGACAAAGCGGCTGTTGTCGCGTTCCAATTCCAGATTCCATCGGCTGGGCGACAGGTTTGCAGGGCTGCAGCGCTGGCTGACCGGCGAGCGCTGGGTCAAGCGCGTGGCGATTGTAATCGCCGTACTGGCCGTGATTTTCATCGGCTGCTTCGGCGGGCTGTGGTGGCGGCTCGGCGCCGGGCCGATCAATCTCGACGTGGCGACGCCCTGGCTCGCAGCCGCCATCGAAGAAAATATCGGGCACGGCAATACGGTTGCGGTCGGCGGTACGCAGATCGAGCGGGCCGGTCGGATTCGAATCGCGGTGCGCATCCGTGACATCGTGGTCCGCGATCGCGATCAGGTTGTCGTCGCCACCGCGCCGAAGGCCGAGGTGAAACTATCAGGCACCGCGCTTCTGCTGGGGCGGCTGCGCGCTGAAAGCCTCAATCTGGTCGACGCCGAACTCGCCGTGCGAATCACGCCGGACGGCCAGGTGACGGTGTCTGCCGGCGACACCGCCAAGCCGCTGGCGACGGGCGTCGCCTCCAAGCGCGATGCCGGCATGGCGCCGACATTCCCGCGCCAGGCGCCCGCACCCGCCCAGGGCTCGGCGGCGACGGCTCCCGACACGACGCAGAGCGGATTGCTGGCCGGCCTGGACTGGCTCGACAGCCTCAGCCTGACCGGCCTCGACGGACAGAATCTGAACGAGATCGGCCTCAAGAACGGCAATCTCGTTGTCGACGACCAGCAGCGCGGCAACAAATGGACGTTCGAGAATATCAGCCTCAGCATGCGCCGGCCGCGCGGCGGCGGGGTCGCGGTAAGCCTTGGCGAGGAGGGCGCGCACCCATGGTCACTCAAGGTCGCGGTCGGCCCGCAGCAGAACGGCGTGCGGTCGGTCGATCTTCGCGCCGACAAGGTACCGGCCGCCAATATTCTGCTGGCGATGCGGGTCAAGGATCTGACCTACAGCGCGGAATTGCCGCTCTCCGGCGAGCTGAAGGGCGAATTGGGCCGCGACGGCCTGCCGACCTATTTCCGCGGCAAGATCAGCGCCGGCGCCGGCAACCTCATTGATACCGATACGCCTGACTATCCGATGGCGATCGATTCGGCCGAGGTGAGCGTCGAATGGGATTCCGGACGTCGTGTGCTGGTCGCGCCCTTCAAGGTCGTTTCCGGCGCGAACCGGATCACGCTGCTCGCCCATCTCGAACCGCCGAACGGCGCCACCACCGAATGGCAGGCGGGCTTTAGCGGTGGCACGATTCTGCTGGCGGGCACCGACAATGAACCGCCGCTGATCTTCAACCGTATCAACATCGGCATGCGCTTCGACACCGACCGGAAACGGGTGCTGCTCACCCAGGCCGATATCAGCAACGGCGAGATCGGCATCGCCGGTACCGGCAGCATCGACTATGCGAACGAGGCGCGGCTCCAGCTTGGTTTCGCGGGAACGCCGATGTCGGCATCCGCACTGAAGCGGATGTGGCCGATCCTGATCGTGCCCGAAGTGCGCGAATGGGTGATCGAGCGGATCGAGCGCGGCACGCTCCAGCGCATCGAGGTCGGCGTCAATTCGCCGGTGCGCAATTTGTCGCGCAAGGGGCCGCCGATTCCGGACGATGGTCTGGCCGTCAACATCGTAGCCTCCGGCGTCACGGCGCGTCCGGTCGATGACATGCCCGCGGTCCGCGATGCGGACTTGAAAGCGCGGGTTACCGGGCGAACGGCAACGGTGACGATCGGGCAAGGGATTGCCGACACGCCCGCCGGGCGCAAGATCAACATTTCCGATTTCACGTTCGAGGTGCCGGACATGGCGCCGAAGCCGTCGCCCTCGCGGGTGAAGTTCAGGGTGGATTGTCCGGTGCCGGCGGCGGCCGAGATTCTGGCTTCCGACCGCATCAGCGACGTATCAGGCAATCTGATCGATCCGAATTCCAGCAAGGGCAACGTTACCGCTACCGTCTTGCTCGGCATGCCCGTCAAGGGCTCAATGACCAAAGCCGATACCACCTACACCGTCACGGCCGACATCGGCGGATTTGCCGCCGACAAGCTCGTGATGAACCAGAAGCTGGAAGCCAATACGCTGAAGGTGGTCGCCAACAACGCCGGCTATCAGGTGAGGGGCGACGTCAAGATTAATGGGCAGGCGGCCTCGCTCGACTATCGCAAGCCGAACGAGGGCGACGCCGATATCAGGCTGCAGGCCACGCTTGACGACGCCAGCCGTGCACGCCTCGGGATCGACCTTGGATCTGCCGTGAGCGGCGCAATTCCGATCAAGGTGATCGGCAAGATCGGCGAGAATGACAGCCGCGTCGGCATCGAGGCCGATCTGACCTCGCTACGGCTCGACAACATCCTGCCGGGTTGGGTCAAGGTGCCCGGCAAGTCGGGCAAGGCGACGTTCACTGTGGTGAAGAAGGAACAATCGACGTTGTTCCAGGACATCGTGGTCGAAGGCGGCGGCGTTTCGATCAAGGGATCGCTCGAAGTTGACCAGAATGGCGACCTGCTGATGGCGAGCTTCCCGACCTACGCCCCGTCGGATGGCGACAGGACCACGCTGAAGGCCGAACGCGGCGCCGACGGCGTCGTGAAGGTCACGATGCGCGGCGACGTGTTCGACGGCCGCGGCTTCCTCAAATCGGCGATCTCGGGCAAGGACTCCGATCCCAAGAACAAGTCCAGGAATATCGACCTCGACATCGACCTCAAGCTCGGCGCGGTGGCAGGCTTCAACGGTGAGGCGTTGCGCAGCGTCGATAGCAAGTTCTCCCGCCGCAACGGCATTGTCCGAAACTTTACGCTGTCCGGCAAAGTCGGGCGCGACACGCCTCTGACCGCCGATCTGCGCGGCCGCGGGCAGGGGCATGGCCGGGACATCATTATCCTGCAGAGCAACGATGCGGGCGCCTTCTTACGCTTCACTGACATGTACTCCAAGGTAATTGGTGGCCAGCTCTCGCTCGCGATGGAGCCGCCGACGGTCGAACCGAGCGCCAAGGAAGGCCTGATCAACGTCCGCGACTTCTCCATCAAGGGTGAGGCTTCGCTCGACCGAGTGGCCGCAGGTGGCTCTTCTGGCACTCAGAGCGGCGTTTCCTTTACCGCGTTGCGGGCCGAATTCACCCGGCAGAATGGACAGCTCACGATCCGCGATGGTGTCGTGAAAGGACCGATGGTCGGGGCAACGATCGAAGGCAGCATCGATACCGTGGCCAATCAAGTTCGCATGAGCGGCACCTTCGTTCCGATGTATGGATTGAACAACATGTTCGGTCAGATTCCCGTGCTCGGCCTGTTCCTCGGCGGCGGCAGCAACGAGGGCCTGATCGGCGTCACCTATGAAGTGGTTGGCACGCCGGGCCAGCCGGTACTTCGCGTCAATCCGATTTCGGCGGTGATGCCCGGTGTGTTGCGGAAGATCTTCGAGTTCAATACCGGCAAGCAGAACAACACTCCGGTCGAATTGCCGCCGAACAATTAGGCAGGCCGCGTCGCAGGTTGGTGGATGATCGAATGGAAGCTTCGGGATGGGAAGCTTTCTCTCGGTAGAATTCACTGCTCTGGTCTGCTCGCCAGACATGGATCCAGCAGGACATGGTTGACGTCGCGTCGTCGATATCCGCCTCTCACGATGACCCTGTCGCCAACCGCTAGGCCGTTGGATTGGTAGGTCACGCACATGATCCTGATATCCGGCGGTGAGCACAGCACGAGATACCACAAGACTTGATCCGTCTGCACCGCCGTGAGGTTGCCGACCACCGAGAGATCGATCCGGTAGTCGCGTTCAGGAATGCCATCCGCCATCCGCCTGACATCCTTGCAGTCGGCCGGCATCCGCGCGGGCTGCTCCGCTACGGAAAATGCCGGCCGGTCGGCAAATATATCGTTCGACGCGATTGACGGAGTCGAGCTCGGCACTGCAAAGCACAGGACAATGGTTGCTACCGATAATCCGCCAGTTGCTGCGTGCATTCAGCACCTAGCCAGAGGCCATGGCCGAGACCGCCCGCGCGACCGAAGCCAAAATGGCGTTTTGCTGCGCGGCAGAAACGGTGGCGCCAGTCAGATAGGCGGTGATCACGATGGGCGCCTTGCGGGGTGGCCAGATCACAGCAACGTCATTGTTGGTGCCTCGGGCACCAGTACCGGTCTTGTCGCCGACGCGCCAGTCTTTCGCAAAACCTGCACGCAGTCGGGCGTCGCCGGTCTTGTTGGCGACCAACCATGCCGTCAGTTGCTCGCGCGATGCCGCCGATAGCGCTTTAGTCCCAAGGATCAGCGCTTGCAAATTCGAAGCCATCGCATTCGGTGTCGTGGTATCGCGGAGATCGTCGGGCAAAGCCTCGTTGAGCGAGGGCTCATCCCGGTCCAGCCGCGTGACTTGGTCGCCGAGGCTCCGCACGAAGGCCGTCAGCCCCGGCGGTCCGCCGATGCCGGCAAGCAGGAGATTGCCGGCCGTGTTGTCGCTCAACGTCACCGCCGCTTCGCAAACCTCGGCGAGCGTCATGCCGTCGCCGCCGACGCGCTTCTCGGTTACGGGTGAGTACACGATGAGTGCGGATGCGTCGAAGGTTATGCGCCGCGTCAATTGTTCCTTGCCGGCATCTACCCGCGCCAGGATCGCGGCGGCTGCCAGCATCTTGAAGGTGCTGCACATCGGAAAGCGTTCGTCACCCCGGTGGACATGACGAGCACCCGTTGCCGTGTCCAGGACGCAAACACCGAGCCGGCCGCCGCTCTCGCGCTCCAGACGCCTGATTTCGTCGATCAGTCGTTGATTTGCGGTCGACGCACATATCGCTTGCCGGCCGCTCAGCGCAGTCGTTATCAGCGCTGCACCGCATCCAAGCTGGAACTGTCTTCTGGTGATCACTTTCGAATCCCTCCGTATTGCGGGCGGGAAGGTGCCGATAGGTCGTCGTCTTGACAAACGATCAGTTCTGCGGGCAGGCATAAGAAAAACTAGGGACGAGCAATGCGGCGCCGGACGAAGCTTTCGCACCTTCCGCTCAATGCACTACGGGCCTTTGAAGCGACGGCGCGCCATCTCAGTTTCACCCGCGCTGGCCTGGAACTTCGAGTCACGCAGGCGGCCGTCAGCCAGCACGTAAAGGTGCTCGAGGACCGGCTTGGCGTACAGTTGTTTCGCCGGCTACCGCGCGGCGTCGCGCTCACTGATGAAGGACAATTGCTGCTGCCGAGCATTGTCGAGGCCTTCGGCCGGCTCACCGAAACGCTCAACCGCTTTGAAGACGGTCGCTATCAGGAGGTCATCGCGGTCGGCGTGGTCGGTACCTTCGCTTCGGGATGGTTGCTGCCGCGGCTCGACGCTTTTAGGAGGGCGTATCCGAAGATCGATTTGCGCCTGTTCACCAACAATAACCGTATCGACATTGCGGGCGAAGGCCTCGATTACGCGATCAGGTTTGGCGATGGCCTATGGCACGGCACCGAAGCGACCCACTTGATGGGGGCGCCATTTACCCCATTCTGCGCGCCTTCGCTGGCTCGCAGGCTGAGCCGGCCGGCCGATCTCAAGCGCGAGGTGCTGCTGCGTTCCTACCGGCAGGAGGAATGGCCGCGCTGGTTTACTGCAGCGGGACTGCAGAGCCCGGTCCTCAAAGGAATGGTGTTCGATTCATCGATCACGATCGCCAGCGCAGCGGCGCGCGGCTTCGGCGTTGCGTTGTTGCCGGCGGCGTTATTCCAGGACGAGGTTCGTCAACGGCGGCTGGTACGTCCTTTCAAGATCGAAGTGGCGCTTGGCGATTACTGGATTACGTCGCTGCATTCAAGGCAACCATCACCCGCGATGCTCTCATTCAAAAGCTGGCTGCTTGAAACGATCGCGGCAACCAAGAAGAGCCCCGGCAGGCAGGCCGAGACCTAGCTACCGCCGCAGCGCCGGCACTACGAGGAACGGGATCATCCCGAGCACCACGGCGACCAGCGCGAACGCGATCACGGGATTATAGCTGTGGGTCCAGTCGTGGATCAGGCCGCCGGCCCATGCGCCGAATCCCGAGCCAAGGCCGCTGCCGATCGAAATGGTGCCGTAGATGGTGCCGACCCGTTCGCCGCGAAAGATCCTCATCGCGGTCGCCGTGATCAGCGGACCGCGCGAGCCGATCATGCTGCCGAAGGTCACGACAAAGGCGCCGAGCAGCCAGAAGTTCGGATAGTACTGCAGCAGCCACAGCAGGATGATGCCTAGAATCGAGATGGCGTAACTGAGCAGCACGGACGGCCTTCGTCCGATCATCGCATCGAGCTGGGTCACGCCCAGCATGCCGAACAGCAGCACGATGCCGGAAAAGCCCCAGGCGGTCGCGGCCTGCAGTGGCGGAAAGCCGGCGTCGATCAGATAGGCGACGATCTGCGCCGAGATCGCGTACATGCCGATTGCCGTGAAGAAGAAGGTTGAAAACAGCGCCCAGAACGCGTGGTGGCGCATAGCGCTCACAAGCGTCCAGCCTCTGTCGACGAAATCGGGATCGGCTTTTTTGGCGATGTGCGGCGAGCCCGTGGCGAACAGCCGCCACGGTAGCAGCAACAACGGTACCAGCAGGCATAGCGCAATGAGGCCGAAGATCTGGTAGGCGCCGCGCCAGCCGATGTGATCGATCAGAAGCTGCGACGCCGGCAGCAGCACCAATACGCCTGCACCGGTTGCGGAATAGACAATCGCCATCGCCGTCGGCAACCGCGGGCCGAACCAGCGCCCGAGCAGGATGGAATTCGGTACGTTGCCGATGAAGGCGATGCCGATCCCGACGCAGAGACCAACGCTCAACTGGAATTGCCACAGTGCTTGCGCCTGCGAGGCCACCAGGAACGCGCCGCCGAGCAGCAGCAGTCCCAGCGAATAGACGGCGCGGGGGCCGTAGCGGTCGAACAGCCGGCCGACTACCGGCGCCATCAGCCCGCCGGCCAGCCAGGTCAGCGAATAGACCGAGACCACCTGGGCGCGGTCCCAGCCGAAATTCTCCGAGATCGGTTTGAGAAAAACCGTAAAGCTCTCGCCGAGGCCGCGGCCGAGGAGCGCCAGAGTAAAGCACAGCGCCAGCACGTTGAGTGCAACCCGCCCCGGCTCGAGCGGTTGCGTCGCGATATCCTCCCCGCGGGTCTTGTTATCCATGCGAGCATGGGAGCGCGTTTCCGCTGATAGCCGCAAGCCTCAAAAACGAATGCGCCTATGCAGGTAGGCTCAAGCCGGCTTCAGCAGGACGTGCTTTTTCTTCCCCATGGAAAGTTTGATGACGCCTTCCGGCGTGAGGTTGGACGGCGTCAGCACCATCTTGTCGTCGGTCACGGCCGCATCGTTGACGCGCAAGCCGCCGCCCTTGATCTGGCGACGTGCTTCGCCGTTCGAGGCCACGAGGCCGGCCTTGACGAAGGCGCCCGGGACGCCGATGCCGGCATCGAGTTCGCCGCGCGAAACTTGCACCGTCGGAAGCGACTCCGCGATCGCGCCTTGCTCAAAAGTCTGCCGGGCGGTTTCGGCCGCCGTGTTGGCGGCCTCGCGGCCGTGCAACAGCGCGGTCGCTTCCGTCGCCAGCACCTTCTTGGCCTCGTTGATCTCGCCGCCCTGCAATGCCGCGAGCTTTGCGATCTCGCTCATCGGCAGGACCGTGAACAGCTTTAGAAATTTGACGACGTCGGCGTCCTCAACGTTGCGCCAGTATTGCCAGAAATCGTAAGGGCTGAACTGATCGGCATTGAGCCACACCGCGCCCTGCGCGGTCTTGCCCATCTTGGCGCCGGAGGCAGTCGTCAGCAGCGGCGTCGTCAGCGCGAACAATTGCGGCGTGCCCATGCGGCGGCCGAGATCGACGCCGTTGACGATGTTGCCCCATTGATCGGAGCCGCCCATCTGCAACCGGCATCCGGTGCGCCGTGCCAACTCGACGAAGTCGTAGGCCTGGCAGACCATGTAGTTGAATTCGATGAAGCTCATCTCCTGCTCGCGCTCGAGACGGAGCCGCACCGAGTCCATCGTCAGCATGCGGTTGACGGAGAAGTGCCGGCCGACGTCGCGCAGCATTTCGATGTAGTTCAGTTTCGTCAGCCACTCGGCATTGTCGAGCATGATGGCATCGCTCGGGCCCGAACCGTAGCGCAGTACCTTCGCGAACACGCCGCGGATCGAGGCCTTGTTGGCCTCGATTTCCTCGATCGAGCGGATTGCGCGCGATTCATCCTTGCCGGAGGGGTCGCCAACCATGGTGGTGCCGCCGCCCATCAGGGTGATCGGCTTGTTGCCGCTCTGCTGCAGCCAATGCAGCATCATCATGGTGAGGTAATTGCCGATATGCAGCGACGGCGCCGTGCAGTCGTAGCCGACATAGGCGGTCGCCTGGCCCTTCGCGGCCAGCGCGTCGAGGCCCTCGAAATCGGAGCATTGGTGGATGAAGCCGCGCTCCTGTAAAATGTTCAGGAAATCTGATTTAAATGCGGTCATGGCGGGCTGCTTTGATCATTCTATTTTCACTGTAATTGTAACTGTTAGCGGAACCATCGCGGAACAGGCTGCCGCAAACCCGGGCGCTGTGGCATTATAAGATGTCCGTGTTTGGCACAAGCTGATCGTCGTCGGCGGGACGATCGAGCAGGGCGTTGCAAAGGCACGATTTAAAATGATGTTGACGGCACTTGGTCTGATGAGCGGCACCTCGCTCGACGGGGTCGATGTCGCTTTGATCGAGACCGACGGCCGCCGGGTGAATGCCCTAGGGCCGTCCGGCTACCGGCCCTATACCGAAATGGAGCGCAGCTTGCTGCGGCAGGCGCTGTACGAGGCCGCCGACCTGCCGGACCGTGCGGCGCGGCCCGGTTGCCTGCGCGAGGCCGAGCGGATCGTCACCTCAGCGCATGTCGAGGCGGTGGCCGCCTTTACCGCGCAACACCGGTTGCGTTTTGACGACATCGACATCGTCGGCTTTCACGGCCAGACCGTGCTGCATCGGCCCGACAGAAAGTTGACCGTCCAGATTGGCGACGCGGCCGCGCTTGCCAAGTCGATCCACATTCCGGTCATGTACGATTTCCGCGCTGCCGACGTCGAAGCTGGCGGGCAGGGCGCGCCCTTTGTGCCGGTGTATCACCGCGCGCTCGCCCAATCGCTGGACTGGGAGGGGCCGACTGTCGTGGTCAATATCGGCGGGGTCGCCAACATCACCTATATCGACGGCGATACGCTAATCGCCTGCGACACTGGCCCAGGTAATGCGCTGCTCGACGACTACATGTTCCGCTGGCTGAACCAGCGTTTCGATACCGAGGGCCGCACTGCTGCGTTGGGTAAGGTCGATGCGGCCTGGATCTCCCGCGCGCTGCAGATGCCGTTCTTTTCGCTGCCCCCGCCGAAATCGCTCGATCGCAACGATTTTGCGGGGCTGAAGCTTGGCGATGTGCCGCCCGAGGATGGCGCGGCGACGCTGACCGCGTTTACCGCAGCCGCGATCGCCAGGGTGGTGCCGCTGCTGCCGAAGGAACCCAAGAACTGGATCGTGGCCGGCGGCGGCGCCCGCAACCTGACCATTCTGCGGATGCTGCGTGAGTGTCTGGCCCCGGCGACAGTCCGCGCGGCGGACACGCTGGGCTGGGCGTCCGACGCCATCGAGGCGCAGGCCTTCGGCTTTCTGGCGGCACGGGGCCTGAAGGGCCTGCCGCTCAGCTACCCCGCCACCACGGGGGTGGCATTCCCGATGACCGGGGGCATCATCGCGCGACCGTGACCGGTTCAAGATCTGTTGATGCAACTGCATCGATCTTGACGACTGCATGCAAATGCATCTAATTAGATGCAGATGCATGGAGCGAAGCCTGCCCGGGCTTCGCCTGGGAGGTCGTCATGGCACCAAAACTCACGCTGATCAGCCACAAGCTTTGCCCCTATGTGCAGCGCGCCGTGATCGCGCTCACCGAAAAGGGCGTTCCGTTTGAGCGGCTCGACATCGATCTCGCCAACAAGCCCGACTGGTTTTTGAAGATTTCGCCGCTCGGCAAGGTGCCGGTATTGCTTGTCGAAACCGGCGACGGCGAGGCTGCGCTGTTTGAGAGCAACGTCATCTGCGAATACATCGAGGAGACACAAGGAGGCGCGAAGCTGCACCCGCAGGATGCGCTCAAGCGCGCGCAGCACCGCGCGTGGATGGAGTTCGGCTCGACGATTCTCGGCGAACTATGGGGCCTGGAGACGACCGGCGATCCCGCGGTGTTTGAAAGCAAGCGGAAGGCCGTTGCCGAAAAATTCGCACGGGTCGAGGAGGCGCTGGGCGCGGGTCCATATTTTGCGGGAGAAAAGTTCAGCCTGGTGGACGCGGTGTTCGCGCCGATCTTCCGTTATTTCGACGTGTTCGATCAATTGATCGATCTCTCGGTCTTCGCCGACACGCCGAAGGTCCGTGCATGGCGAAAGGCGCTGGCACAGCGGCCGAGCGTGCGCACGGCAGTCGGGCCGGACTATCCGCAATTGCTGCACGCGTTCCTGGTGCGCCATAACGCGCATATGCTGAAACTGGCAGCGTAGCGCTTTGCCGGGATGGTAGCGTGGGCCCGCGTGTCCCGGGCGCGATGCAGCGCGTAGCGTTGCTTCGCAGAACCGGGACCCATGCTGATAACGGAAACAGCAGAAAGGATAGGTTCTGCGGTGCACCACTTCGTGTTGCACCGCGTCCGGGGCACGAACAGCACTAGCGGACGTTGGCGAGCCGCATGTCGAGATAGCCGGTCACCGTCTCCATCAGCGGCTCCAGCTTGCCGTCGAAGAAGTGGTTGGCACCGGGGATGATCTGCTGATCGATCACGATGCCCTTTTGGGTCTTGAGCTTCTCCACCAGCGTGTTGACGTCTTTTGGCGGTACCACCGCATCCTTCTCGCCGTGCACGATCAGGCCTGACGACGGGCAGGGCGCGAGGAAGGAGAAGTCATAGAGGTTGGCAGGCGGCGCGATCGAGATGAAGCCTTCGACCTCGGGCCGGCGCATCAGGAGTTGCATGCCGATCCAGGCGCCGAACGAAAAGCCCGCGACCCAGCAGGCGCGCGCTTCGGGGTTGATAGTCTGCGCCCAGTCGAGCGCGGAAGCGGCGTCCGAGAGTTCGCCGGTGCCGTGGTCGAACGAGCCCTGGCTGCGGCCGACACCGCGAAAATTGAATCGCAATACAGAGAAGCCGCGATGCGCAAATGCGTAGTAGCACTGGTAGACGATCTGGTGATTCATCGTGCCGTGGAACTGCGGGTGCGGATGCAGGATCATCGCGATCGGCGCGTTCTTCTGCTTGGCCGGATGATAACGGCCTTCGAGGCGGCCCGCGGGGCCGGTGAAAATTACTTCAGGCATTGATGATCCCTAGGCAACGGACGTGATCCGGCGGCGAAAATGTGATCATGCGTCGTTGGGCGATGCGCGAACGGGCGCTCCCGTGAACTGGTTGCGGCCTTCTAGCATGAGGCGAGGGGCAAAAAGCAAGCATATTGAACATCTGGAAGGCTGTTCAACGCGTTAGCCTCCGATTGTAAGAGACGGCGCGATCCCCAATTGCCATAAGACGTCTCGCGCAGGCGCGAGGCCACTGCTGGCGGGAGCTGTCTGCCGATATAGGTAATATTATACAGCAATGGCTGACCGGATCTATCTCGACTGGAATGCAACCACGCCACTTCGCCCCGAGGCGAGGCAGGCGATGGCAGCCGCCTGGAACATGGCCGGCAACCCGTCCTCGGTTCATACCGAAGGGCGTCAGGCGCGCCGGCTGGTTGAGGATGCGCGTGCCGCCATCGCGGTGGCCGTCGGCGCCCGGTCGCAGGATGTGGTGTTTGCGTCCTGCGGGACGGAGGCGAACGCGCTGGCGCTGACGCCGGGGCTGCGCCGGGGCTCGGCAGAGCCGGTCACGCGGCTGCTGGTCTCGGCTATCGAACATACCTCGGTGCTGTCAGGGGGACGGTTTTCCGCGGGCGCGATCCGGACGATCAAGGTCACTGGCTCCGGCCTGGTCGACCTCGACCATCTGCGTATTTTGCTCGCTGACGGGCCGCCCGCGCTGGTGTCGGTGATGCTGGCCAACAACGAGACCGGCGCCGTTCAACCGGTCGGCGAAGTCGCTGACATCGTGCATCAAGCAGGCGGGCTGCTGCACGTCGATGCGATCCAGGCCTTGGGAAAAATACCATTTGATATCAATTTGATAAGAGCCGATCTGGTCACGCTGTCTGCGCACAAGATCGGCGGTCCCAAGGGCGTCGGTGCTCTTGTGATGGCCGAGGGCGTGCAGGGGCTGGAGCCGCTGCTGCGCGGCGGCGGACAGGAATTGGGACGCCGCGCCGGCACCGAGAATGTCGCTGGTATCGCGGCCTTTGGCGCGGCGACCACCGTCGCAATGGACGCGCTGGCTGGCGACGCTGTGCGGTTGCAAGCACTGCGCGAGCGGCTTGAGAAGGGGTTGATGCAAACCCCTGGTATGATTGTATTTTCGGCTGATACCCCGCGGTTGCCGAATACCACGCTGTTCACGGTTCCCGGTTTGAAGGCCGAAACAGCCGTGATTGGCTTCGATCTCGGCGGTATCGCCGTGTCCTCCGGTTCCGCCTGTTCCTCCGGCAAGGTCCAGCCTTCGCACGTCGTCGCCGCCATGGGGTTCGGTAAGGACCTGGCTCAGGGAGCGGTGCGGCTCAGTATGGGCTGGTCTACCTCCCAGGTAGACATTGATTTGGCCCTTGAGGCTTGGCGAAAGCTTGCCGATGCCTTACTTAGAGGGCGACGAAACACGGCTTGAAACGTTCTAAGTGAGTTTCGCCGGAACGCTTCGTCACTGTTTAGCAATTGTTCCACCGCGGTCCTTGAAACCGCGAGCGGAGGATGGAATGCCAGCCGTTCAAGAGACGGTCGAGCGCGTCAGGCGCATCGACGTCGATCAATATCGATATGGGTTTGAGACGCTGATCGAGTCCGACAAGGCCCCAAAGGGGCTGTCGGAAGACACCGTCCGCTTCATTTCAGCGAAAAAGAACGAGCCGGCCTGGATGCTGGAATGGCGGCTGGAGGCCTATCGCCGCTGGCTGACCATGACCGAGCCGACCTGGGCCCGCGTCAACTATCCCAAGATCGACTATCAGGAACTCTATTACTACTCGGCGCCGAAGCCGAAGAAGCAGATCGGCTCGCTCGACGAGATCGATCCGGAAATCCTCAAGACCTACGAGAAGCTCGGCATCCCCCTGCGGGAAGTCGAGGTGCTCGAAGGCGTCGTGAAGCCGGAAGGCGAGCGCAAGATCGCCGTCGACGCCGTGTTCGACTCAGTTTCCGTGGCGACCACGTTCCAGAAGGAGCTGAAGGCGGCCGGCGTGATCTTCATGCCGATCTCGGAAGCGATCCGCGAGCATCCTGAGCTGGTGCAGAAGTATCTCGGCTCGGTCGTACCGACCTCGGACAATTATTTCGCGACGCTGAACTCGGCGGTGTTCTCGGATGGCTCGTTCGTCTACGTGCCCCCGGGGGTGCGCTGCCCGATGGAATTGTCGACCTATTTCCGCATCAACGAGCGCAACACCGGCCAGTTCGAGCGCACGCTGATCATCGCCGACAAGGGCTCCTACGTCAGTTATCTCGAAGGCTGCACCGCGCCGCAGCGCGACGAGAACCAGCTCCATGCCGCCGTCGTCGAACTCGTCGCGCTCGATGACGCCGAGATCAAATACTCGACGGTGCAGAACTGGTACCCGGGCAATTCCGAGGGCCTCGGCGGCATCTACAATTTCGTCACCAAGCGTGGCGACTGCCGCGGCAACCATTCGAAGATCTCCTGGACCCAGGTCGAGACCGGGTCGGCGATCACCTGGAAATATCCGAGCTGCATCCTGCGCGGCGACAATTCGCGCGGCGAGTTCTACTCGATCGCGATCTCGAACGGTCACCAGCAGGTCGATAGCGGCACCAAGATGCTGCATCTCGGCAAGAACACGACCAGCCGGATCATCTCCAAGGGTATCGCGGCGGGCGTCTCGCAGAACACCTATCGCGGGCTGGTCACCGCTCACCGCAAGGCCACTGGCGCGCGCAACTACACCGCCTGCGACTCGCTGTTGATCGGCGATAAGTGCGGTGCGCACACCGTTCCTTACGTCGAGGCGAAGAATTCGTCGGCGACCTTCGAGCACGAAGCGACCACGTCGAAGATTTCCGAGGACGTGCTGTTCTACTGCACCCAGCGCGGTCTCAGCCAGGAAGAAGCGGTCGGCCTCGTGGTCAACGGCTTCGTAAAGGACGTGCTGCAGCAACTGCCGATGGAGTTTGCGGTTGAGGCGCAGAAGCTGATCTCGATCTCGCTGGAAGGCAGCGTGGGATGATCGCGCCTGATATCAGCGAGATGCGCACGCTGCTGCCGATCTTGAACGAGATCGACGAACCCAGTTTGTCGCGGCTCGACCGTTCAGAGTGGTTCAGGCCAAGCGCCGCGCAGGCGCGCCGCCTTGAGGCCGCCGCCGACAGGATGGATGTTTATCTGATGGCCTATCGGGTGAACTGCCGCGCGGGCGTCGGCGATGGACTTTGCAATTTGATCGCAGTGGCGGAGCTCGATGCGGCCAAGCTTGGCGAGATCGCAAGTCTGGAAAAAGCGTGCCCGGACGCCGCGATTGTCGCCTATGAACGCCCGATCCGGCGGCGCCACTAAACGAATTTCGACCAGGGAAAGCCATGTCATTACTCGAAGTCAAAAATCTGAAAGTTCGTGTCGAGGATAACGAAATTCTCCACGGGCTGACGCTCACCGTGAATCCGGGCGAGGTGCACGCGATCATGGGGCCGAACGGCTCCGGCAAATCGACGCTGTCGCACGTCATCGCCGGCAAGCCGGGCTATGACGTCACCGACGGCGAGATCCTGTTCAGGGGCGAGGATCTCCTGGAGATGGAGCCGGATGAGCGCGCCGCCAAGGGCGTGTTCCTGGCGTTCCAGTACCCGGTCGAAATCCCCGGCGTCACCACCTGGAATTTCCTGCACACCGCATTGAATGCCCAGCGCAAGGCGCGCGGCGAAAGCCAGCTTTCGTCTCCGGAGTTTCTCAAGAAGGTTCGCGAAGTCGCAAAGTCGCTGAACATCCCGCAGGACATGCTCAAGCGCGGCGTCAATGTCGGCTTTTCCGGCGGCGAGAAGAAGCGCAACGAGATCTTACAGATGGCGCTGTTTGAGCCGGCCGTCTGCATCCTCGATGAAATGGATTCAGGCCTCGACATCGACGCGCTCAGGATCGCGGCTGATGGCGTCAACGCGCTGCGTTCGCCGGAGCGCGCCATGGTGGTCATCACCCACTACCAGCGGCTGTTGAATTACATCATACCTGACTTCGTGCACGTGATGTCGAAGGGCCGGGTCGTCAAAAGCGGCGGCAAGGATCTGGCGCTGGAGCTCGAGGCTTCCGGCTATACCCAGTTCGAAGACGCGGCCTGACGCAAAGCGGATTTGTGATGAACCTGGTATTGGCAAAGAACGAGACCGGACGGGCGCTGAGCGACAGCTTTGCGATCGCGCGCGGCCGGTTGCCCGGCGCCGGCAAGGTGGCCGAAGCACGAAGTGTCGCCTTCGAAGCCTATGAACGTGCAGGCCTGCCGCATCGCCGGATCGAGGACTGGAAATACACCGATCTGCGCGCGCTGATGCGCGAGCTGCTGCCGCTGGCGCCTGCGCCGGATGCCGCCGCGCTGACGCGGGCTGCGACGGCTGTGAAACTGCAGGCGGTCAAGGGCGCGCGCCGGCTGGTGCTGGTAGATGGCGTGTTCGCGCCAAAGCTTTCCGAGCTCGGCGGCCTGGAGAATGGCGTTACCGTCCGCACCTTGCAGGAAGTGCTGGAGGCCGGTGATGCCGCGCTGCAGACGCAGTTGTTCACGCCCGACGACACCAATCCGATGGTGGCGCTCAACAGCGCGATGATGACCGATGGCGTGGTGATCGAGATCGCCAACGGCATCGTGCTGAAGCAGCCGCTGCAAATCATTCATGTCGCCAGTGGGCCTGTGCCCGCGGCGATGTTTACGCGCTCCCTGCTGCGTCTCGGCAAGGATGCCGGCGCGACGCTGGTCGAAAGCTACATTGCGGCCGACGGTGCCAAGATCTATCAGGCCCACGACTCGCTGGTTCTCGCGATCGGCGACAATTCGCGGCTCGACCATGTTCGACTGGTCGAGGACGGCCGTGAGGCCTTCAATATCTCCTCCGCCGTGGTGACGCTGGGTGCGCATGCGCATTTCAACACCTTTGGCCTGACCTCGGGCGCTGCTGTCAGCCGCTACCAGGCGACGATTGCGTTCGCGGGAGAACACTCCCGGGTCGAGACCAATGGCGTCAATCTGCTCAACGGCCGCCAGCACGCCGACACGACCCTATTGATGGACCACGCGGTGCCGCATTGCGCCAGCCGCGAGGTGTTCCGCGCCGTCGCCGACGACCGCGGCCATTCGGTGTTCCAGGGCCGCATCATCGTGCGTCCCGACGCGCAGAAGACCGACGCCAAGATGATGACGCGGGCGCTGCTGTTGTCCGACGACGCCGAGGCCGACAACAAGCCGGAGCTCGAAATCTTCGCTGACGACGTCACCTGTGGTCATGGCGCGACCACCGGCGCGCTCGACGAGAGCCTCTTGTTCTATCTGCGCGCCCGCGGCCTTTCCGAGAAGGAAGCACAGGCGCTGCTGATTCAGGCCTTCGTGGGCGAGGCGATTGAATCCATCGTCAACGACCATCTGCGAGAACTCGCAATTGCAGCCGCGCAGCGCTGGCTGGAGGCACGGGCATGACGCAGCACCCGGCGGTCAGGAATGGTGCCTATGACGTGGCCCGCGTGCGGGAGGATTTCCCCGCGCTGGCGATGAAGGTCTATGGCAAGCCGCTGGTCTATCTCGACAACGCCGCCTCCGCGCAGAAGCCGACCGCCGTGCTCGACCGCATGACGGAGGCTTACACAAGCGAATACGCCAACGTGCATCGCGGCCTGCATTACCTAGCCAATGCCGCGACCGAGGCTTACGAGGGCGCCCGTGCCAAGGTGGCGAAATTCGTCAATGCAGGGCGTAGCGAAGAAATCATCTTCACCCGCAATGTCACCGAAGCCATCAATCTCGTGGCGTCGTCCTTCGGCGAGCCGAACATCAAGCAGGGCGACGAGATCGTGCTCTCGATCATGGAGCATCACTCCAACATCGTACCCTGGCACTTCCTGCGCGAGCGCCATGGGGCCGTGATCAAATGGGCGCCGGTCGACGACGACGGCAATTTCCTGATCGAGGAATTCGAGAAGCTGCTGACGCCGCGCACCAAGCTCGTCGCCATCACCCAGATGTCGAACGCGCTCGGCACTTTCGTCCCGGTCAAGGAGGTCGTGAAGCTCGCCCATGACCGCGGCATTCCGGTGCTGATCGACGGAGCGCAAGGCGCGGTGCATCTGCCGATCGACGTGCAGGACCTTGATTGCGATTTCTACGCCTTCACCGGCCACAAGATCTATGGCCCGACCGGGATTGGCGCGCTCTACGCCAAGCATGAGCACCTGGTCGCGATGCGGCCCTATAATGGCGGCGGCGAGATGATCCGCGAGGTGGCAAAGGACTGGGTCACCTATGGCGATCCGCCGCACAAGTTCGAGGCCGGCACGCCGCCGATCGTCGAGGCGATCGGGCTGGGCGCTGCGATTGACTACGTCAACTCGATCGGCAAGGAGCGCATTGCCGCGCATGAGCATGACCTGCTTTCCTATGCGCAGGAGCGCCTGCGGGAAATCAATTCGCTGCGGTTGATCGGCACTGCGCGCAACAAGGGCCCCGTGATTTCCTTCGAGATGAAGGGTGCCCATGCCCACGACGTTTCGACCGTGATCGACCGGCAGGGCATCGCGGTGCGTGCGGGCACCCATTGCGTGATGCCGCTTTTAGAGCGGTTCAATGTCACAGCCACCTGCCGCGCGTCGTTTGGGATGTATAATACCCGGGAAGAAGTCGACCATCTGGCACAGGCGCTGATCAAGGCGCGGGATTTGTTCTCATGAGTGATACGGCCGAAGTCAAGTCAGCCAATATGGAAACCCAGTCGGCGCTGCCGCCCGAGGAGACCGAGCGGCTGGGGACCGAAATCGTCGCGGCGCTGAAGACGGTGTTCGACCCGGAAATTCCCGCCGACATCTATGAGCTCGGCCTGATCTATAAGGTCGACCTCAAGGACGACCGCGGCGTCGACGTGACGATGACGCTCACTACGCCGAACTGTCCGGCGGCCGGCGAGCTGCCGACCATGGTGGAGAACGCGATCGCCAGCGTTCCCGGCGTCGGCGTCGTCAATGTCAACCTGGTATGGGATCCGGCTTGGACGCCCGATCGGATGTCCGACGAGGCACGCCTCGTCCTCAACATGTGGTGAAGGGACCCGTTGCCTAAACTATCCGGTGTCATCGAGACCGCGCTTTATGTCGATGACCTCGACCGCGCCCGCGCGTTTTACGAGAAGGTGCTCGGGCTTGTGCCACTGACTGCAGACTCGCGGTTTCTGGCGTACGATATCGGCGGCCGGAGCGTGCTGCTGCTGTTTCTCCGCGGCTCGACACCTGAGACGATCCAGCTCCCCGGCGGCACCATTCCGCCGCATGACGGCAGTGGCCCCATTCACTTGGCCTTTGCCGTCGAGGCAGCCGAGTTGCCGGTTTGGGAAAAGTCGCTTGGCGAGCACCAAGTGGCGATCGAAGGCAGGACGGACTGGCCGCGCGGCGGCAAGAGCGTCTACTTCCGCGACCCGGACAATCACCTGCTGGAATTGGCAACACCGGGAATTTGGGCGATTTACTAGGATACTTGCGGCTGGTTTCGACGGGTTCTGATCGAGTTCATGACGAGAGGCCTTCACAGCGGGATTTTCGTTGTTATTTTAATGCCATGATAGCTCGTCGCCACAATGCGACGCGGGAGATCGAGTGCAATGGATACCACCGTACAGTCTTCCAAGCCGAAGCCGCGGCCGCGCCCGCAGGTCATGAAACTGACCGAGGCGGCGGCTGCGCGGATCACGGAGCTGACCAAGCGCGCCGATTCCGAGATCGTCGGCTTGCGCGTCGGGATCAAAAACGGCGGCTGCGCCGGGCAGTCGTACACGGTGGAATATGCCCATGAGGTCCGTCCGACCGACGAAGTGGTCGAGGACAAGGGCGTGAAAATCCTGGTCGACCCCAAGGCGGTCTTGTTCCTGCTCGGCACCGAGATGGACTACAAGGCCGACAAGATGCAGGCCCAGTTCATCTTCAACAACCCGAACCAGGTCTCGGCCTGTGGCTGCGGCGAGTCGGTGCAACTGACGCCGGCGAAGGGCTAACAACCGCATCGCCGGGGGCGGTGAGCGATGGACCGTGATTTCCTGATCGATCTGTTCGCCGATTTCGGCCCGGTCACCATCCGCAAGATGTTTTCCGGCTTCGGCATCTCCGCCGACGGCACCAACTTCGCGCTCGCGCTGCGCGCCGGGCTTTATCTTCGCGCCGACGAACAAACGATCCCGCAATTCGAAGCCGAGGGATCGACACCATTCCAGTACCAGACGCGGGCCAAGACGGTCACCGTGAACTCCTACTGGCAATTGCCGGCGCGTCTGTTTGACGATTCCGAGGAATTAGCGGAATGGGCGAGGGCCGCACTGGCGGCGGCGCAGCGCGCCGCTTTGCGCAAGCGTCCCAAGGCGCGTCAGGCAGCGAAGCGGGCCGCGACCAAGCCGGCTGCGGGCCGTAAGGCGCCGACGAAGAATCCGGTGGCGAGGAAGCCGGCGACAAAGGCGAAGGCGCCGCGCCGATAGTTCCCATCCCATTACGCGACCTGGATGCGAGTCTCGTCGGCGTATTCGGGATCGACTTCGCAGATCACGCGGTTGCGGCCGTTGCGCTTGGCTGCGTACAGGCACGCATCGGCGCGTTCGATCAATGAATCCGTGTCGTCGTCCGGCTTGAGCATGGAGACGCCGACCGAGATGGTGACGCGCCCGAGAATCTCGCCGGTCGACTTCTTCTTCAATTCCTTCGCCATTACCGCGCGCCGGATGTGGTCGGCGACCGTCAGCGCCTGGCGCAGCCCGGTATTGGGCAGCACGACCGCGAACTCCTCACCGCCGTAGCGGGCGGTGATGTCCTGGCCCTTGATGGTTTGCTTCAACGACATCGCAACCAGCCGCAGCACCTGATCGCCCGTGAGATGGCCGTAGGAATCGTTGAACGATTTGAAATGGTCGATGTCGAACATCAACAGCGACAGCGGTTCGCCGTTCGCCAGCGCCGTCTGCACCGCCATCTCGATCGAGCGGTCGAAATATTTGCGGTTGCCCAATCCGGTCAGTGGATCGGTCAGGCTCTCGGTGCGGATCGCCTCGAGGCTGTGCTGGAGGTTGCTGATCTCGGTCCTCGACAGCGACAGCCGGTTTTCCAGCGCCTTGTTGGTGTCGCGCATCTCGCGGGTTGACTTCACCAGGCCGTCGACGATTGCCTTGATCTGATCGCGGCTCTTGGCATTCCTGAGTTTCTCGTTGGCGCCGCTCAGCTTGGCGTCGTAGCTCTCCGACATGCCGAGCGCCTCGGTGATGAGGGCCATCACGTCGTCGATCTCGCCGATCACGCGCGCACCGACCTTGTCGATGCGGTCGGAGGCCTTGATGTGGGACAGATAGGTTTCGTAGATCTGTTCGAGATCTGACTCGCTCAGCCTGCCGTTGCGCGCCAGCGTCTCGTTGATGATCTTGTTGAGGGGGGCGTTGTATCCGGTCGCGTAGACGTACCAGATTTCATAGTTGCGCGGGACGGCGGTCTGCCGGAGGGATTTGATCTGGCCCAATGCGACTTCGGCAAACGCCATCGTGCGTTCGTGTTCGTCCAGCAGCTTGACCACTGATCCCGTCCCCAATAGCGAGCAGCGCCGGTCGTTGCCGTGCGGCAATGATTTAAATTATGCTGCCAAGTTAACGGAGGAGGATGAACGGCCGGTAAATGCTTCCGGCCGCAAGGATCGACGTCGATATCGACGTCCAATCAGACGCGGGCGCGCACGGGCCGCAACAGGAATGCGGGAAGGTGCGAGTGATCGGCGGGCTCCGATTCGACCTCGCGCTGGGCACGCCGCGGCTCGGGCCGGCCGATCGAGGGCACGCGCGAAGGCTGTGCAGAAGCCGGCGGCGTGAAGAGTGCGGCCGGCGACTCCGGCTGGGGCTTGGCGCTGCGGCCAGCACCCTTGGCCTGCCGCGGTTCGCGATCGGCCGTTTTGGGCTGTCGCGGCTCGCGTTCGCGGCGCGGTTTGCGGCCTCCGCGCGAACCGTCCCGGGAGCCCTCGCGTGAGCGATGTTCGCGCGGCTGATCGGTCTCGCCGGATGCATCCGGGTGTACGGCGTAATCGCCTTCGGCGGGCGGAATGGTTTGCCCGATCAACCGTTCGATCGCAGCGATCGATTTGCTGTCGAGCGAGGTGACGATCGAGATCGCGGTGCCGGCGCGACCGGCGCGTCCGGTACGGCCGATGCGGTGCACGTAATCGTCGGCATGATGCGGCACGTCGAAATTGAAGACGTGGCTGACGGCGGGAATGTCGAGGCCGCGGGCGGCGACGTCGGAGGCCACCAGCAACGGAATCTCGCCCTTGCGGAATTGATCGAGCGCCGCGGTGCGCGCCGACTGATCCATGTCGCCATGCAGGGCGCCGACGCTGAAGCCGTGTTTCTGCAGCGATTTGTAAACGACGGCGACTTCGCGCTTGCGATTGCAGAAGATGATCGCGTTGTTGAGGTCCTTGGCGTCGCGCAGGAGGCAGCGAAGCAACTCACGCTTCTCGTGCGGCTCGCGACCGCCGCGAACCTGGAACTGCGACACGCCTGTCGCAGTCGTGGCGGGCTTCGAAACTTCGATCCGTTCGGGATTGTGCAGGAAGGTTTCGCTGATGCGGCTGATTTCCGGCGGCATCGTCGCGGTGAAGAACAGGGTTTGCCGCGTGAACGGCACCAGCTTGCAGATCCGTTCGATGTCGGGGATGAAGCCCATGTCCAGCATGCGGTCGGCTTCGTCGATGACCAGCAGTTCGACGCCGGTAAGCAGGAGACCGCCGCGCTCGGTGTGGTCGAGCAGGCGGCCGGGGGTTGCGATCAAGACGTCGACGCCGCGGGTCAGCTTACTGTCCTGGTCGCCGAACGAGACGCCGCCGATCAGGAGTGCGACGTTGAGTTTCTGGCCGGCGCCGTATTTGTCGAAATTCTCTTTGACCTGGGCGGCGAGTTCGCGGGTCGGTTCAAGGATCAGGGTGCGGGGCATCCGAGCCCGGGCGCGGCCCTTTTCCAGAAGTGTGAGCATGGGCAGGACGAAGGCGGCGGTTTTGCCGGTGCCGGTCTGGGCGATGCCGAGAACGTCGCGGCGGGCCAGAACGTGGGGGATCGCCTGTTCCTGGATGGGGGTAGGGGTAGTGTAGCCGGTGGCCGCAACTGCGGCGAGGACCTTATCGGAAAGTCCGAGATGGGAAAAAGACATTGAGCCTCTAGTCGACACCGCCGTTCGGAATCGAGGGTAAAAAGGCTGTCGCGTTTTGCCCCGAAACGGCGCGCTTTGAAAAGCTGGGGGCTCTGACTTACGCAGACGAGCGGCTAACCTAAAGAATCGCGTTTCGATCCAAGGCCGCGTTGAGCGCGAACATAGGGTCGAAATGGCCAAAGTCAATCTGGGAACTGACCATATAGCGAAAAAGCTTAATGTTTTCGCACAAATAACGGCGAAAACCGTCATTTGGCCGTCAAACCGAGCCGCTGTATTCCTATCAACCGGAGCCGTTGAACCGTGGGCATCGGGATGCTGACTATGGCATGAAGCGGCTTTGCACGGCCTGAACCAGGACCATTCGTGCGCTGGGGGATTTCGATGAAGGGTTGGCTTTCCAGATTGCTCGCGGTGACGGGCCTTGCAGCTTGCATGGCGGCCTTCGCGGTCCCGGCCTATGCCGAAAAGCGCGTTGCGCTCGTGGTCGGCAACAACGACTACCGGAACGTGCCCAGGCTGCAGAAGGCGGTCAACGACGCCCGCACCATGGGCGATACGCTCAAGCAGCTCGGCTTCACGGTGATGGTGGCGGAAAACCAGAACCGGCAGGCGTTCAGCCAGACGTTGCTGGCCTTCGACAAGGCGGTCGACGCCGGCGACACCGCGTTCTTCTTCTATGCCGGCCACGGTTTTGAAATCGCCGGCCAGAATTTCCTGCTGCCGACTGACGTGCCGGCGGCGACCGAAGGCCAGGAAGAGCTGGTGCGCGACGCTTCGATCCTGGCCGACCGCATCATCGAGCGGCTGCAAAACCGGAAAGTGCGCACCGCCATTTTGGTGTTTGATGCCTGCCGCAACAATCCGTTCGAACGCGCGGGCACGCGTGCGGTGGCGGGTGGCGGCGGCCTTGCGCCGATGACGCAATTGCCGGAAGGCGTGTTCTCGATCTTCTCTGCGGGGCCGCGGCAGACCGCGCTCGACCGGCTTTCCAATGACGACGCCAATCCCAATTCGGTGTTCACGCGAACCTTCTCCAAGGAATTGACGCAGCCCGGCGCGAACCTCGTTCAGGTCGCGCAGCGCACGCGGCGCTCGGTCAGCGAACTGGCAGAGACGGTTCGTCACAAGCAGATCCCGGTCTATTTCGACCAGATGGTCGACGACGTGTTCCTCAACGGCATTGCGAAAGGCCCGGCGGAAGTGGCGGCGAAGCCCGCCGAGCCGTTGCAGAAGCTGGCGGCGTTGCCGCCGGTGCAGCAACTCAAGCCGCAGAACGATTCCGTCAACGCGCCGATCGCGATGTTCTCGCGTCACAATGGCGGCTGGACCGTGGTGTTCTCGATTGCCGACCCGACGCTCGGCATTTCCTGGCGGATTGGAGAGGGCGGCGATTTCCGCGAGACCGGCTTCATGGATACGCTCGACCCGCGGACCCGCAAGCGGATGCCCAATCCGTCGATCGAACTGCCGGCCGATGCACCTGCGGCCATCATCCAGGTCCGCTATGTCGATACCAATGGCGAGCTGCAAGGGCCATTCCCGATCCGGTTCGATCCCGAGGCCGCGCTGATCCGCGACCAGCGCAAGATCCTCGACATGACTGCGACGAGCTG
Source organism: Bradyrhizobium sp. CSA112 (assembly GCF_029051645.1). Lineage (GTDB taxonomy): Bacteria > Pseudomonadota > Alphaproteobacteria > Rhizobiales > Xanthobacteraceae > Bradyrhizobium. Next base: position 135,333 of record NZ_JAACFS010000008.1, on the reverse strand, counting down.
GCTGTCGTTCCGCGAATACAACGGGCTTCTGGTCTACTATACGCACCTGATGTCCTATCGCTGCGCGATCCGCGAAGTACGCGTCGGCATCGACAGCACGGTGCCCGACAAGGTGTTGAAAATGCCGCCCTGCGATCCCAGGGATCCCAGTGTCATTCCGCACGACGCGCAGCCCTATTTGAAGCTCACGCCGGCGACCAAATCGGTCTCGGTGGAACTGACCTACCGCGACGGCAGCGTCTCGGAGATCAAGAGTTTTCGGCGGTAGTGCTCCGCTGCGGCCTATCCGCGTCATCGCGAGCCACCCGGTCGGTGCAAAGCGCCGCCGGATGACAGGCTCTGCGAAGCAATCCATTTAGCCGCACAAACAAAGAGTGGATTGCTTCGCTTAGCTCGCAATGACGGTGAAATACCGAGGCGCCACAATGACTGTCATACTCCGCGAACGCGGAGTATCCAGTACGCCGCGGCTTCTCGGTTCAATCATTGCTGTCTCTAGGATACTGGATCACCCGCCCCAGTGCGCAATTGCGCACAAGGCGGGTGACGACAACCGAATATGTGTCGGCGTTCTCGCGGCGCGTTTAGCCCGAGTTTGCGTCAAACTTGTCTCCCAACGGAGGGAGCAGGGAATGCCGGGTGCTCGTTGCACCCGCGGTCTCGTGTGGAAAAGTGCGCATCAAAAACGCACACTACTCTTTTGGCGCAGCGGTTTTCGTGCCGCATAGGGTGTTGCCGGTCTGGGGCAGATGGTCGATTGTGCACGTCGGACAAATCGGAGCGGAGCGAGCGATGAAGGTGCGTTGCTGCATCGTCGGCGGCGGGCCGGCCGGCATGATGTTGGGATACCTGCTCGGGCGCGCCGGCATCGATGTCGTGGTGCTGGAGAAGCATGCGGATTTCTTCCGCGATTTTCGCGGCGACACCGTGCATCCCTCGACGCTGCAGGTGATGGACGAGCTAGGGCTGATCGAAGGTTTCCTGAAACTGCCGCATCAGCGCCTGCAGAAGATGGAGGGGATGTTCGGCGGCGAAAAAGTGCGGCTCGCCGATCTGAGCCGGCTCCATGCGAAGTATCCCTTCATCGCCTTCATGCCGCAGTGGGACTTTCTCAATTTCCTGCGCGAGAGCGGCAAGCGGTTTGCATCGCTGAAAGTCATGATGTCGACGGAAGCTATCGATCTGATCCGTGACGGCGAGCGCATCACCGGCGTAACGGCGAGGACGCCTGATGGCGTGATCGACGTCGAGGCGGACCTGACCATTGCCTGCGACGGGCGCCATTCGCTGGTGCGCCAACGCGCTGGCCTCGAAGTCGAGGAAATCGGCGCGCCGATGGATGTGCTGTGGTTTCGCGCCGGCAAGCGTGGAGACGAAAGCGAAAACCTGTTCGCGCGGGTTGACCCCGGCAAGATGATGGTGACTTTCAACCGCGGCGACTACTGGCAATGCGCCTTCGTCATTCCCAAGGGGCAGTATGACGCCGTGAAGGCGAGGGGATTGCCTGCATTGCTCGACGACGTCGCGCGGATGGCGCCGATCCTCAAGCGTGGCCTGGCCGAGGTGAAAAGCTGGGACGACGTCAAGCTGCTGACGGTTGCAGTCAACCGGCTGAAGCGCTGGACGCGGCCAGGGCTCTTGTGCATCGGCGACGCCGCGCACGCGATGTCGCCGATCGGCGGCGTCGGCGTCAACCTCGCGGTGCAGGACGCGGTCGCGGCCGCGAATCTGCTGGCAGCGAAGCTGACGCACGGGTGTCCATCGGAGGAAGAACTCGACGCCGTGCGCCGCCGCCGCGAGTTTCCGGTGAAGATGACGCAGCGAATGCAGGTCGTCGTCCAGAACAACATCGTCAGCGCCGCGCTCAAGCCCGGCAATCAGCCGCTGAGGGTTCCGCTCGTCATGCGGCTGGTCACCGCCGTGCCTTGGCTGCAGGGAATTACGGCGCGGTTTGTGGGCTTAGGTGTGCGGCCCGAGCACGTGCGATCCGGCAGTTGAGCTGCTAGGCGACCTTGGAAGGTGTTTTTATACCATCCAATGCAACCGGTTCCATGTAGTCGGAACACATTGCTCGCAACTGTCGCAACCGGGTGACAGTTTTTGAGCCAGAATCCGGGTAGATTTTGATCAGGCTTTCCGATGCTTCATCCGCAGTTCCGATGCTCCATCCGCGCAGGTCGCCGGCGCAACTTACAGAGGGGAATGACAATGAAGAAAGTGGTACTCGCTGCTTCCATCCTTGCCGCCAGCGCGGTGAGCGCGTTCGCCGCAGACATGCCGGCCCGCATCGCGAAGGCGCCCGTGGTGCCTCCGGTCGTTACCTATGACTGGTCCGGTATCTATGTCGGCGGCGCGGTTGGCGGCGCCTGGCACGACACCGCCGGAGACCTCTACAATACTCCGCCCTTCCTCTGGGGCACCGGTAACAGCGACACCGCTTTGATCTACGGCGGCTTTGCCGGAATCCAGAAGCAGTGGGGCAATTTCGTCCTCGGTATCGAAGGCGGCTTTAATGCCCTCGACAACGGCTTTAACACCACCAGCAGCGCCGGCCTGATCGGTGAGCGCTGCGGGCTAGGTGCTGGCCTTTCCTGCCAAAGCCGTATCAATGACATCTGGTATATCGGTGGGCGGGTCGGTTATGCTTGGAACCGCTTCATGGTTTATGGCCAAGGCGGCTACGCGCAAGCTGATATCGACACCCAGACCCTCGTCAATGTGACCGGCGTTACGTTCGACCATGCCGGCGCTTCGCATGGCGGCTGGTATGCCGGCGTTGGTGCCGAATACGCGGTTCTCGACAACCTGATCATCGGCATCGACTACAAGCACTACGAGTTCGACAGCAAGCAACACAATTGTAATCTGGCGTTGATCACCTGCAATCCGTTCAACAATCGCAACGTCGATGCGGATGTCGACGCTGTGATGGCCCGGGTGAGCTACAAGTTCAATCCGTGGCCGACCGCGCCGGTCGTGGCGAGGTACTGATCCACGTACTGAAATCCAGAGACGATGGAAAAGCCCCGGCCTTGGCCGGGGCTTTTTTCGTACAGGCGAAGGATCCGGCAAGCCGTCTTTGGCTACCCCATGATTGAATAGCCGCCATCAATTGGAAGCGCCGTGCCCGTGACGAAATCCGACGCTGCCGAGGATAGAAATACCGCGATGCCCGCAAATTCGTCTATCCCGCCCCAGCGCGCCGCGGGCGTTCGCGCCAGCACCCGGTCGTGCAGGCCGTCGATCTCCTTGCGGGCGCGCTTGGTCAAATCGGTGTCGATCCAGCCCGGCAGCACGGCGTTGGCCTGGATGTTGCCGGCCACCCAGGCGCAGGATCGGATGAACTGCACTATGCCGCCCTTGCTGGCGGCACAGGCCGGCGTCGAGCTGGCGCCCGAAGGTCGACATCATAGAGCCGATAGAGCAAGTGCGTTGACGGGGGCAGTTGTCCGCGCGACCGCAACAAAAAGCCCCGCACGATGCCGGGGCTTTGAGCTGTCGAGGGTTGACGAAGATCAGTACTTCGCGACAACCGGGGCGGGACCACCGAACTTGTAGGCGATGCCCACGCGAACGTCGTTGATGGTCACCCGGTTTCCGACTTCCGCACTGTTCGTGAGGAGGGAAACAAAGCTGGCGCGACCGAGGTCGGTGTAACGATATTCGACACGACCCAGCCAGTTATCGGCGAAGGCGTATTCGATGCCGGCGCCGGCCGTCCAGCCATCGCTCGAATTGACATTCATGGTTACAAAGGGATTGGCGGCGCCGGCAAACCCATACGAGGTATCCCAGCTTCCCCACGCCCAGCCGGCAGTGCCGAACACCATCCAGCGATCAAAGGCCAAGCCCACCCGTCCCCTAACCGAGCCATAATCCTTGACGCTGGTTCCAATGTTATAAAGCGTCCCAGCGCTATTCGGGAAAATCGCAGAATCGTTCAAATCGGCAGCCTGCCAGTCCGCCTCGATGCCGAGCACGACATTGCTGACCTGCCAGTTGTATCCCACAAACCCGCCACCGATAACGCCGCTCGGGTCGATGCTGTAGGGGGCCGGGAAAAATCCAGCTGCGTTGGTCGAGATGCCGGTCGAGCGGCCCCAGCCGTAACCGACGTCGGCACCGATGTATAAGCCGGTCCAGTTATAGACGGCGGCGATCGGCGCGGGAGCCTTCGTGTACGGCCGAGCGGCCAGATCCGCGGCCGAGGCGCTGGCAATGCCCATGACCAAGGCGGCAGCGGCAAGAGTGATTTTCTTCATGATCTTTCCCTTAAATAAAGTGACGAAGCAAAGTGTCCGCGATGAATCCTGACTATGTTGATAATCGGGAATTGTCGGAAAGGCTGTCACCTGCACGCCACAGTGGCAGATCTTCGTCACTTCCACACCAAGACATCGCCGGTTGGCTGCCGCTTTTCGGCTCATAAGCAGGCAAGACATCGATATTTCAACGATGCGGCGGGCTCGGGCGGCGTTTTAAATCGTCTTCGGCTGGGAAGCATTTGCGCGGAGCGTTAAAGGGCGCCTAACGAGAAAACCGCCTATCCCATAATGGAATACCCGCCGTCGACGGGAATCGCAGTGCCGGTGACGAAGTCAGACGCAGGCGAGGCGAGGAACACCGCGATGCCGGCAAAATCATCGATGGCGCCCCAGCGCGCTGCCGGGGTGCGCGCCAGTACCCGGTCGTGCAAGCCATCGATCTCCTTGCGGGCGCGTTTGGTGAGATCGGTATCGATCCAGCCCGGCAGCACGGCGTTGGCCTGGATGTTGTCGGCCGCCCAGGCGCAGGCGCAGGAACGGGTGAACTGCACGATGCCGCCCTTGCTGGCGGCATAGGCCGGCGTGAAGCTGGCGCCGAAGATCGACATCATCGAGCCGATGTTGATGATCTTGCCGCCGCCGGCCGCCTTCATGGCGGGATATACCGCCTGCGAGCACAGGAACGCGCTGGTGAGGTTGGTCTGGATCACGCTGTTCCACTCGGCGATGTCGAGCGCGTGCGGCGGCTTGCGGATATTGATGCCGGCATTGTTGATGAGGATGTCGATCCGGCCGAGTTCGCCGGCGACGCGGCTGACCATGGCAGCGACTGCTGCCTTGTCGGTGACGTCGGCCGCGACTGCAATCGCCTTGGCGCCGCCTTCTGCAAGCTCCGCGACTGCGGCCGCCGATTTGGCCTCGTTGCGGCCCACCACTGCGATCGCCGCGCCGGCCTGCGCGAGGCCGCGGGCCATGCCGAGCCCGATGCCGCCATTGCCGCCGGTGACGATGGCTACCTTGCCGGTGAGATCGAAGGGTTTTGTGTTCATGGCGGTTGTCCTTTCTTCGTCATGCCCGGGCTTGTCCCGGGCATCCACGTCTTTTCTTGATCGCGACTGACTGAAGACGTAGATGGCCGGGACAAGCCCGGCCATGACGGCGACAGCTAGCGGTTGCCTTGCCAGATCAGGATCAGGCCGACGGCGACGAGCACCGCGCCGTATCCGGCCCATTGCAGCTGATTGATCATGAAGCTCGATGGCGGCCAGGAAATCACGCCGGTGCCCTGACCGATCCACAGCAGACCGATTGCAAGCGCCAGAAAGCCGATGATCGAAAGCGATCTGGCCATGGATTTCCTCCCTGTCGCCATTCCGGCCCTGGACGCCGCGCCGCTTATCGTGAGCCGCCGCAGGAAACCATTGCCGGCGGCGACCGTAGCTTCCGATCGAATACAAAGCAGGCCTGCGACGCAAGGCCGGAACTCATTGCACCGCCATTCTAGGGGACACCATGAGCCGCAGAACGGTCATCCTCACGCTCGCGCTTATCGCCGTCGCGATCGACGCCTACGCGGCATGGCCGCGGAACGCGGATCTGCGCCGCTTCAAGCGCGGGCCGCTCGGTGGCGGCGGCTATCACCAAAGCACAAAAAAGCCCCGGGCGATGCCGGGGCTCTTGAGCTGCTGATTTAGCAGAGATCAGTACTTTGCGGCGACCGGAGGGCCACCCCAGTTGAAGCGGTAGACCAGCGAGGTGCTGATGGTCTGCACATAGGGCTTGACGGTGATGTCGCGGCCGAACAGCGCGTTGGTGCCGTCGACCCGTTCCTGAAGACGCTTGCTGTCAAGAAAGGCAGCACGATATTCCGTCTTCATGAACCAGCCGGGAGCGTTGATTCCGAAGATGTTCAGGTTGTTCTCGACGCCGCCGCCGACGAACCAGCCGCTGGTCTCGAAGCTGTCAGTGTGCAGGCCGGAGGGAGTGCCGGTGCTGGAGCCCAGCAACGTGCTGCCCGACCAGTAGGTCCCGGTGTAACCGCCGTTGACATAGGAGAGAACGTTTGGAGCGACGAGGTAGCCGATACGAGCACCGGCTGCCCAAGCCGTCTCCATCTTAGTGGTACCGACGATACCCGTGGACGCGCCGCCAGCGAATACGCCCGCATCCCCGATGTTGCCCTTCAGGCTGCCGAACGTACCGTCGCCGAAGATGCCGACCACCCACGACGGGCCGGTCTGCCAATCATAGCCGGCACCCACCGTGCCGAACCAGCCATCTCCGCCCGTCCGGGTGTTGGTGCAAACGATGCAAGCCCCCGTCAAGGTGTCATCCACGCCGCCGTTGGCAGACCAGATGCCGCCGCCGGCGCCACCGAAGATGTAGAAGCCTGTCCAGTTGTAGGTCGGCGCGACCGGCACCGGAGCCTTGGTGTAGGGACGAGCTCCTAGGTCAGCCGCAGCGGCCGATCCGGTGAAAGCCGCCAGCGCAGTCAGAGCGAGCAGTACCTTTTTCATTTCCAATTCCTCAGTCCAGAAGCGTCAAATTCGATCGCTCTAAGAAGCGCGAGCACCCGATTCCCAAAACCCAGTGTCGTGACTATACGCAGTTCCGCCCAAAAAGCTGTTGCGGGGGGAGCACAGCCACCGGAAAACGAATGACCGGGAAATGCCCGGAAAATGGGCAAATTCGGGCACTAACCGGACAAAAATGCCGGAAATCGCCCGAAAGTCGCCTCGACGAGTGAAGTTAGACGTCCAGCAGGTCGTCACTGGCAAACTCTGCCTTGTCGGAGATGAACGCGAACCGGGCCTCGGCCTTGGTTCCCATCAGCCGCTCGACAGAATCGGCGGTGCCGTCGCGGTCGTCGGCCAGAAGCACCACGCGGAGCAGCGTGCGCTTGGCCGGGTCCATGGTGGTTTCCTTGAGCTGGGCCGACATCATCTCGCCAAGCCCCTTGAACCGGCTGACATCCACCTTGGCATTGGCGTTGAACTCGCTCTTCAGCAGCGCTTCCTTGTGGGCGTCGTCGCGGGCGTAGATCGTTTTGCTGCCGTGGGTCAGCTTGTACAGCGGCGGCACCGCCAGATAGAGGTGGCCCTCGTCGATCAACCGCGGCGTGAGCCGGTAGAAGAACGTAATCAACAACGAGGCGATATGCGCGCCGTCGACGTCGGCATCGGTCATGATGATGATGCGGGAATAGCGCAAATCCTCTTCGCGATAATGCGCAAGCGTACCACAGCCGATCGCCTGCATCAGGTCGGAGAGCTGGGCGTTGGCGGTGAGCTTGTCCTTGCCGGCGGATGCAACGTTGAGGATTTTTCCGCGTAGAGGCAGAACGGCCTGGGTCTTTCGGTCGCGGGCGTGCTTGGCGGTGCCGCCGGCCGAGTCGCCCTCGACGATGAACAGCTCGGAGCCTTCCGCGGCCGTATTGGTGCAATCGGTGAGCTTGCCCGGCAGGCGCAGCTTCTTCACCGCGGTCTTGCGCGAGATTTCCTTCTCGGCGCGGCGGCGCAGCCGCTCGTCGGCACGTTCGATGACGAAGTCGAGAAGCTTGTTGGCCTGCAGCGGATTGCCCGACAGCCAGTGATCGAACGGGTCCTTGATCGCCTGCTCGACGATCTTCTGTGCTTCTGCCGTGGCGAGACGATCCTTGGTCTGGCCCTGGAATTCCGGTTCGCGCACGAACACCGAGAGCATTACGGCGGCGCCCACCATAACGTCTTCCGACGTGATCGGCGCGGCGCGCTTGCCCTGGCCGATGCGCTCGGCGTGGTCTTTCAGGCCGCGCAGCATCGCGCTGCGCATGCCGGATTCATGAGTGCCGCCGTCGGGCGTCGGCACGGTGTTGCAGTAAGAGGAGAGGAAACCGTCGGCATCTGCGGTCCACGCAACAGCCCATTCACATGCGCCATGGGCGCCGTTGCGTCCCGATTTGCCGGAGAAGATATCCGGGTGCACCAGCGTGTCGGCGTGGATGGCGGCGCCGAGATAATCCTTCAGGCCGCCCGGGAAGTGGAAGCTATCCTCGGCCGGCACATCCTCGATGCCCTTGAGCAGCGCGGGATCGCAGCGCCAGCGGATTTCGACGCCGCCGAACAGGTAGGCTTTCGAGCGCGTCATCTTGAACAGCCGCTGCGGCTTGAAGGCCGCCTTGGCGCCGAAGATGTCGGTGTCCGGCTTGAAGCGGATGCGGGTGCCGCGGCGATTGTTGATCTTGCCGAGGTCCTCGAGCTTGCCCTTGGGGTGACCGCGCTCAAAACTCATCCGGTAGAGCTTTTGGCTGCGCGCGACTTCTACCTCGAGCCGCGAGGAGAGGGCGTTGACCACGGAGACGCCGACGCCGTGCAGGCCGCCCGAGGTCTCGTAGACCTTGGAGTCGAACTTGCCGCCGGAATGCAGCGTGCACATGATGACTTCGAGCGCGGACTTCTTCGGAAATTTCGGATGCGGATCGACCGGGATGCCGCGGCCGTTGTCGGTGACGGTCAGAAAGCCGTCGGAGCTCAATTCCACTTCGATGAACGAGGCATGCCCGGCCAGCGCCTCGTCCATCGCGTTGTCGATGACTTCGGCGAACAGGTGGTGCAGCGCCTTTTCGTCGGTGCCGCCGATATACATGCCGGGGCGGCGCCGTACTGGCTCCAGTCCTTCCAGCACCTCGATGTCGGCGGCGGTATAGCCGGCCTCGGCGCTGATCGCCCGCGACGCGGCCTTGGGCGCAGCGCGGCCCTTCGGCTCCGCTCCAAAGAGATCGTTGGCGGATTTAGGTTTTGTAGCTGATTTCAATGGCTTGGACATGGCTCTTTAGGTGTTGCGCGCAGCGCGCGGCAGCGAATCGGTTGCTGTGACTATGCCACGGATGGGCTCAAAAAGTGACGGCCCAGACCGGGCAGGGTGCGTCGGGGGCGGCGCGGCAGCCAATAAAGGGATCGCGTCCGATTAACAATAAGCAAGCCGGCCGGCGTGACCCGGACTTGCCTTCAGCCTGAGGTTGCGTGAAGGTTGCGGCGGGCAGGGGGAATAAATCCAATGATCAGATTGCTGTTGGCCGCCGCACTCGCGGCGCCGTGTGTTGGCTGTGCGTCGGTAACGCGTCCGCCGAGGCGGACAGCGCCGCCCCAGAGCTGATCGCCACAGCTCAGATCTTTGGCTCAGGCCGCTTGCCCATCCGGTGTCGGTTCACGCACCGGCCCCCGGCTTTGTGACTTGATGTCGCGGAAGGGGCTGGCTTACCTGTTCTTCCCGGCGGAACCGGTAAGAAGGGTTCAAAGACAGGAATCGGGGCGGAAAGGGCTCGGAATGGATGATTATGTGCGCGCTCTGGCCGATTTCGTGCGTGACAATCAGGTCTGGGCCGCTCCGATCGTCCTGGTGCTGGCGTTCGGCGAATCGCTTGCCTTCGTCTCGCTGCTGGTGCCGGCCTGGGGCGCGCTGGTCGCGATCGGCGCGCTGATCGGCGTCAGCGGCATCAGCTTCTGGCCGGTCTGGCTGGCCGGCGGCTTGGGCGCGGCGCTCGGCGACTGGGTCTCCTATTGGTTCGGCTACCGGTACAAGGAGCATGTCGCCGAGATGTGGCCGCTCTCGCGCTATCCCGAGATCCTGCCGCGCGGCGAAGAATTCGTGAAAAAATGGGGCGTGCCTTCGATCTTCATCGGTCGCTTCTTCGGGCCGCTGCGAGCCTCGGTGCCGCTCGCCGCCGGCATTTTCGAGATGTCCTACTGGCCTTTCCAGATCGCCAATTTCGTCTCGGCGCTGGTCTGGTCGGCCGCCCTGCTGCTGGTCGGCGACGTGATGGGAAAACTTGCCGAATGGCTGTGGCGGGTGGCGTAGGCAGCCTGGCCGGAATAAGCCGATGACGGGGGTGTTAGCTCCCAAGATGCGTAGACCGACCGGAGCATCTTCGCATTGCCGTCGCCGCGCTATCGCAGAAACGCTGATGGATTCAGCGGCAACCGAACCAAGGGCGCGCTTCAAAGCGGGTCAATCCCGCGAACCAAATCCATCGTCTCAGTGGAAGGACATCACCATGGAATTGTCACGTCGTCACGCACTCGTGGGAGCCGCTGCGCTCGCCGCTACGCCCTTGCTGTCGCAAGCGCCCGCCAAGGCCGCTGCGCCGGCGGCGGACAAGCAGGCGCCGAGCTTCTATCGCTACAAGGTGGGCGATGCCCAGGTGACGGCGATCTCCGACGGCGTCAACACCATGGCGCTACCCGACACCTTCGTGCTCAATGCCAAGAAGGATGAGGTCAACGCGGCGCTCGAGAAGGCCTTCATGCCGAAGGACAAGGTGTCGATCCAGTTCGCGCCGCTCGTCATCAACACCGGCGGCAAGCTCGTGGTGGTCGACACCGGCAACGGTGCCGCCGCCTTCGCGTCGAGCAAGGGCAATGTCGGGCAGTTCGCAACCAACATGGCGGCTGCCGGCATTGATCCCAAGAATGTCGACCTGGTTGTCATCTCACATTTCCACGGCGATCACATCAACGGCCTTCTGACCGCCGAGAACACGTTGGCATTCCCTAATGCAGAGGTGCTCGTGCCGGCGACGGAATGGAAATACTTCATGGACGACGGCGAAATGAGCCGCGCGCCCGAAGGGCGAATGCAGACCGTGTTCAAGAACGCCCGCCGCGTGCTCGAGGCCGGGCTGAAGAAGAAGGTGACGCCCTATGAGTGGGGCAAGGAAGTCGCGCCGGGGCTGACGGCGGTAGAAACCATCGGTCACACGCCGGGCCACACCTCCTACGTTCTCGCGTCAGGCTCCGACAAGGTGTTCATCCAGTCCGATGTCACCAACCACCCGGCGTTGTTCGCCACCAATCCGGGCTGGCACCTGATGTTCGACCAGGATCCGGCGCTGGCGGAAAAGACCCGCCGCCGGGTCTATGACATGCTGGTCGCCGACAAGATGCGGGTCCAGGGCTTCCACTATCCGTTCCCGGCCAACGGCTTCGTCGAGAAGGACGGCAACGGTTACCGGCTGGTCCCGGCGCCGTGGAATCCGGTGATCTGACGCCGGACATTGCCGGAATGGCAGCCATAACTTGACGCCAGAGGGGCGCGGCCTTATAGCCGCGCCCATGAATATCGCCGCGACCATGACCATCGCTCGCCGCCGCCGCACTATCGCGGTATGGGCGGACGTCTGCGTTTGAGATCGTCGCCCCTGCCGCCGGATCGGGTCCCGCGGCTTCTCCCTTCTTCGAAAAACGCGGTCTGAACTGGCGGCTCCTACGTCAAGCAGGAGTTTGAGATGTATACGCCACCACTGTTCAAGTCCGACCGCGCCGCGAGCCTCGCGTTTGCGGAAGCGCGCGGCTTCGGTTTGGCTTGCGCGTGGGACGGCAAGAAGCCGGTCGCCTCGCCGCTGCCGTTTTATCTGACCTCGGCCAATGACGGCACGCCGCGTGCGCTGTTTCATGTCGCCCGTCACAATCCGCTGGTAGGACTGGCGGACGGGACGACGCCGTGGCTGTTGGCCGTCAACGGCGCTGACACCTATGTGTCGCCGGACTGGTATGTCTCGGCCGACCAGGTGCCGACCTGGCTCTATCAGGCGGTGCATCTCACAGGTTCGGTGCGAAAACTGTCCGACGACGAACTCGCTGATCAGATCGACACGCTCAGCGCCAAGTTCGAGGAGCGGCTGTTGCCGAAAAAGCCCTGGCTGTCGTCGAAGATGACGGCCGGGCGGCTGGAGGCGATGAAGAAGGCGATTGTGGGCTTTGAGATGACTGTCGAGGAGGTCGAAGGCAGTTTCAAGCTGAACCAGCACAAGTCCGACGCCGACTATACGGCGCTGGCACAAGCGCTCGCCACGCAAGGCGACGCGGACGCGCGCGAAATCGCAGCCCTGATGCGCGCGGCGCGGCCGCTGGCATTCGCCGCCGAAACGATACAAGACAACCAAATGACGCCTGAAAGGAACGCGTGATGAGCTCGAAGAAGAAGATCGGCATTCTCGGCGCCTCCGGATACACCGGAGCCGACGCGGTGCGCCTGTTGGCGCGGCATCCGAATGCCGAGATCACCGCGCTCACCGCCAATACCCACGCCGGCAAGTCGATGGGCGACGTGTTTCCGCATTTCTTCATGCTGGATCTGCCAAAGCTCATCGAATGGGAGAAGGTCGATTGGACCACGCTTGACGCGGTGTTCTGCGGGCTGCCGCACGGCACCACGCAGGACATCATCGCCGCGGTCCTCAAGGCCAATCCTGACATCAAGGTCCTCGACATGTCCGCCGATTTCCGGCTGCGCAACAAGGACACCTATGCGCAATGGTACGGCCATGAGCACCGGGCGCTCGAACTACAGGGCGAGGCCGTCTATGGCCTCACCGAGTTCTACCGGGAGAAGATCTCGGCCGCGCGGCTCGTCGCCTGTCCCGGCTGCTATCCGACGGCGGCGCTGCTGGCGCTGGTGCCGCTGGCGAAAGCCAAGCTGATCGACGTCGACGACATCGTCATCGACGCGAAATCGGGCGTCACCGGCGCCGGACGCGGGCTGAAGCAGAACACGCTGTTCAGCGAGGCGGGCGAGGGGCTGTCGCCCTATTCGGTCGGCACCCACCGGCACGCGCCTGAAATCGAGCAGGAGATCGGCGTCGCCGCGGGCTCCACGGTGACGGTGAACTTCACGCCGCATCTGATTCCGATGGCGCGGGGCGAACTCTGCACGTCCTATGTCAAGCTCAACGGCGCGACACCGGACGACTTGCGGGCGGCGCTGGAGCAGGCCTACGCCAACGAGCCCTTCGTGCATGTGGCCAAGAAGGGCGTACTGCCGCAGACCCAGAACGTGCGCGGCTCCAACTATGTGCAAATCGGCGTCGTCGCCGATCGCATCAAGAACCGGGCGATCGTCATCTCGACGCTCGACAACCTGGTGAAGGGGTCGGCCGGACAGGCGATCCAGAACATGAACCTGATGTTCGGGCTGCCCGAGACCGCGGGGCTGGAACAGATCGCGCTGTTCCCGTGACACGAGGTGCTGCGGTGGACGAAACGACGCTGCAATTCTACCGCGGCAACGCGGAAGCCTATGCCAAACGCACGTTCACCTCGCGTCAGGCGCGGCTGACGGCGTTTCTGGCGCAGCTTCCGCCGGGCGCCTCTATTCTCGAACTCGGCTGCGGCGCCGGCGGCGACACCGCGGAAATGCTGGCGCGAGGGTTCGATGTGCGCGCGACGGACGGGTCGCCGGAAATGGCTGATGTCGCGTCAAAGCATCTCGGCCGCACCGTCGAGACGCTGCTGTTTCATGAACTCGACGAGGTCGAGGCCTATGATGCTGTTTGGGCCAATGCCTGCCTGCTTCATGTGCCCAGGCCGGAACTTGCGGATGTTCTGGCGCGGATTTGGCGCGCGCTAAAGCCTGCGGGTTATTTCTTCGCAAGTTACAAGGAAGGCGATGGCGATGGCCGCGATACGCTCGATCGCTATTACAACTATCCCTCGCAGGACTGGCTGCGTGCGACCTACGCCGTGGCGGGCAGATGGGGTTCGTTGTCGATCGAAACCGGCGAAGTCATAGGATTTGATGACAAGATGGCGTCGATGCTGTTCGCCGTTGCCAAGAAAAGCGGCTGAGGAATGCCGCAGTTCGTCGCGTGAGAGAAATCCCGAAGGATGTGGTTGCTCGGCTACAGCTTTAAGATACGAATCCGGTAAGGACATGGTGAGCACCGGCAGCACGTTTGTCGGACGTGCTGGGAATGCCGGACTGGGAATGCCGTAAATGAAAATGAAGAAGTACCTGTTGGCCACCGCTCTCGTTGGCCTGGGATCCGCCCCGACGCTCGCCGCAGACCTCGCCGCCCGTCCCTCCACCAAAGCCCCCGCACTGGCCGCCGTCTACGACTGGACCGGCTTCTATGTCGGCGTCAACGCCGGAGGGGGACTCGGACGCGATAGGACGCAACATCAGCCGCTTCCGGGGCAAAACTATTCGCTTTACCTGCAGCCTCAAGGCGGGTTCGGTGGCGGGCAGATCGGATACAACTGGCAGACGAATTCCGTCCTCGGGCAGATCGTTTTTGGTGTTGAAGCGGATCTCCAGGGAGCCGGCCTCAGCGACGACCGCACCAATCTGAATTTCGGCGGCGGCTTGCTTACGAACTACAGCCAGGAACTCGACTGGTTTGGTACCGTTCGCGGGCGTGTCGGCCTGGCCAAAGGACCGGTACTGAGCTATGTGACGGCCGGCTTTGCCTATGGCAACGTCAACACCACGATAACTCTATCGGGTCCGGGTCCGGTTCCGGTAACATTTTCAACCGATCGCACCCAAGGCGGATGGGTGGTGGGCAGTGGTGTGGAGGCTGCGCTCGGCGGCAATTGGACCGGAAAGATCGAACATCTCTACCTGAATCTCGGCAACCGGACCGACTTCGCCGCACCCTTGTTCTTCCCAAGCAACGTGAATACCGAGATCCGCCAAAACATCTTCCGCGCCGGCCTGAACTACCGGATCGGCGGCAACTCGAATTACCAGCCGGTGGCTGCGGCCAATTGGAGCGGTTTCTATCTCGGCGGCAATTTTGGGTCCGGATACGGCCGTGACCGAAGCTCGCTGAGCGTGCCGGGCCCGTTCGTGGACACCTTCAATCTGGCCTCCGACGGTTTCATTGGCGGCGTGCAGGCGGGCTACAACTGGCAGGCCGCTAACTGGGTGTTCGGCTTGGAGGCGGATATCCAGGGGTCGACCCTGCAAGACGACAAGACGTGTGTATTGGGATGCGGACTGGCAGGAGTGAGCGCGGCTTACGATGCCACCCTGCCATGGTTCGGCACGGTTCGCGGACGGCTGGGTTATTCGGTCGGCTCGACCTTGTTCTATGCGACCGGCGGTCTCGCTTATGGCAGCATCAAGACCAAGATCGACACCAACTCCTTCGTCGGTCCGGTGACGCAATCGTTCTCGCACACCAATACCGGCTGGACCGCGGGTGCGGGCATCGAAACGCCCTTCAACCTGCTGGGATTGCTGGGCCCGAACTGGACGACGAAGACCGAATATCTCTACGTCGATCTCGGCTCGACGTCGGACTCTTTCATCTTCGGCGCGGTTCCGGCGACGACAACCCGTTCGGTTACCGAGCACGTCTTCCGCACCGGCATCAACTACCACTTCAATTCGCCGGTCGTTGCCAAGTACTGAGCGCTGTTTCAAAGCGCCAATGAAAAACCCCGGGGCGGATGCTCCGGGGTTTTTCATTGACATTCGAGATGCGGAAGGGGCCTCAACCACCACATGGCTGCAGGCGGCTCATATGGCTATGTGGCGATCCATTCGAGCAGGGCGTTTTGCGCGTGTAGAAGATAAGCCTTTGCAGCGGCACTCTGGCAAGCCGGATGACGCATTGCATCAGCGGTGACTTCCTTTTCCCTGGAAACAGGCGGGCATGGAAGGAAGATGGCGTCGGGACGGCATTTCTCCAGAATAGACGTCGAAATCTGGTATTCCCGCATCTGCTCTTCATTGGCGTCACCTGGCCGTGAGTCGGTAATGATAACGTCCGCATCCCACAGCTCTGCGAGATCAGTACTCGCAGCGAAGTTTGGGCCCAATAGGGAGACGTCTTTGACGTGCCAGTTTTCCGGATAGACCTGTCTCACCTGGATAGGCATCGAGATGGAAGCTTCTACCCACGATCGGAGGATGTTGGCGTCCGGAGCAACGCCAACGACTTTCATTCCCTCAAGAGTCCCTTTCTTGCTTTGGATATAGGCGAGATCGCCAAGTGTTTCGCAAGGGTGATTGGACCTCGTTCTCGCATTTATCACGGCAGCTTTGGCAATTGATGCGAGCTCATTCAAGGTCGATAGCTCTTTGGTGCGGACAACCAAAATGTCGAACCAGTTGTCGAGGTAGCTCGCTAAATCCGCCGTGGTTTCATGGATATTGAACCTGATTGGCGATTGGACGCAGATGCCACCCATGGCCTGTACGCCCAGATCAAAAGCAGTCGTATTCCTCCATCCACTATCGTCGGCAATGAGGGCAACACGTTTGCCTGACAAGCTCTGCGGCATGGCGCGATCGTTCCAGGCTGTCGCCAGCGACTGAGCGCGATCGATGATGGAAAGGATGATTTCTTTTGGCAATCCGTGGAATTCAAGAAAGTCCTTGTTGGATTCCATGCGCATTCTCGCCTCAAGGGCCTCGCTACAGCCAACCCGGAATCAGGTGCGCGATTGCGCACACCGTAGCTCGCCCTTCGGCGCCCCGGATAACGATGTAGGGCGATGAATGCCCGAGGTAGCCGTCTCACACCACCCTGAAGATCGCGAGCGCCAGCACGGCTTGCGCCAGGAAGCCGACGGTGAAGGCCAGCGTGCGGAAGATCGGCAGGCCCAGCGTGTAGACGATCAGGTGCGCGACACGCGACCAGAAATAGACGGCGCAGGCCAACACGGTCCACCTGTCGGAATAGTCGATGACGTTGAGGATCAAGACCAGCGGCGCGAAGATGATCAAATTTTCGACCGCGTTGTCATGGGCGAACATCAGCCGCGTCGCCCATTCGGATTGCGGCTTGTCGTTGCGCGAGGGGTTGGCCATGCCACCGGAGAAGCCGCGCACCTGATAGCGATTGATCATGTAGGGGATCCACATCAGCCCGGTCAAAATCACGGTCAGAGTCAGCCAGAACAATTCGCGCGTGATTGGTTGCGTCATCGGTCTCCCCTCAATCGATTTCGATTCCCGGCACGGGATATCGGGTTATACCCAACCGCCCGCGGCCGCGCTATGCGCGGACCTTGACGTAGCTGCCGGGCGCGTCCTCGATCGGCGGCATCTCCTCGGAGCCGACGGCGCGCGCGGGCACGCGCTCGGCGTCGAGGCCCTCCAGCCATTGCAGCCAGTCCGGCCACCACGAACCCTTGTGTTCGGTCGCGTTCTTCATCCAGTCGGCGAGCGAGACGTCCTTGACGTTATCGTTGGTCCAATACTGGTATTTGCCCGCCTCCGGCGGGTTCACCACGCCTGCGATGTGGCCTGATCCGGACAGCACATATTTAACCGGGCCGCCGAAAAACTGCGAACCGTAGAGCACCGAATCCGCCGGCGCGATGTGATCCTCGCGCGTTGCCAGATTGTAGACGGGCACCTTGACCTTCGACAGGTCGAGCAGCGTGTTGTCGAGCACCATGCTGCCGGAAGAGAGCCGGTTCTCCAGATAGCAGTTGCGCAAGTAATAGGAATGGTTGGCCGCCGGCATCCGCGTGGCGTCGGAATTCCAGTGCAGCAGGTCGAACGAGGAGGGCGCCTGTCCCTTCAGATAGTTGCTGACGACATACGACCAGATCAGGTCGTTGGAGCGCAGCATGTTGAAGGCCATCGCCATCTTGCTGCCTTCGAGAACGCCCCTAGCTTCCATCTCGCGCTCCAGCGTCGAGATCTGATCTTCGTCGACGAACACCAAGAGATCGCCGGCGTGGGTGAAGTCGACCTGCGCCGCAAAGAACGTCGCCGAGGTGACGCGCTGGCGCCGTTTCTCGGCGAGCCAGGCCAGCGTCGAGGCAAGCAGCGTGCCGCCGACGCAATAGCCGGCGGTATGGACCTTCATCTCGCCCGTCACCTTTTCGATGACATCCATCGCGGTGAGCGGGCCTTGCTTCATGTAGTCGTCGAAGGTCTTCTTGCCGAGCTCCTTGTCGGGATTGACCCAGGAGATCACGAACACCGTGATGCCCTGGTCGACGCACCATTTGATGTAGGATTTTTCCGGCTTGAGATCGAGAATGTAGAACTTGTTGATCCAGGGCGGCACGATCAGCAGCGGCGTGCGCAGCACCGTCTCCGTGGCCGGCGTGTACTGGATAAGCTGCATCAGCTCGTTCTGGAAGATCACCTTGCCCGGCGTCGTCGCCATGTTGACGCCGACGACGAGATTCGACGGGTCGGACTGGCGGATGCGCAACGTGCCGCGTCCGGCTTCGATGTCCTCGGCGAGCATCTTCATGCCGCGAACGAGATTGTCGCCGTTCGAAGCCAGCGTCTCGCGCAGCACTTCCGGATTGGTGAGAACGAAATTCGACGGCGCGATCGCGTTGGTGATCTGCTGAACGTAGAATTCGGCCTTCTTGCGGGTATGCGGATCGACGCCCTCGGCGTTCTTCACCAGCTCTTGCGCCCATTGCGCGGTGAGCAGATAGAGCTGCAGGACGAAATCGAAGAACTGGTTCGACCTCCACTCCGGATCCTTGAAGCGCTTGTCGCGCGGTGACGGCTCGATCGCAGGCTTGGCCGCTTCGCCGGCCATGCGGCGCGCGGCCGAGCCCCAGAGGTCGAGATAGGCCTTGCCCAATTTGGTCTGCAGCTCCGCGGCGCGGTTCTGGTCCGAAAGCCAGTATTCTGCAACCGCAGAGAATGTCTTGATGACCTCACCGATTTCGCTGGGCGGCTTGTCCTTCGGTTCTCCGTCCGCGCGCGGCTGGAGATAGGCCGCGAGCGCCTGGCCGCTCGTCTCCATCGCTTTCGCGATGTTCATGGCGAAGGCTTCGGCATTGAATGTGTTGGAAGCCTGGGTTTCGGTGTTGACGTCACTCATATCAAGGACACTATAGCTTCATTTCGCGTTCGTCACCGCGGGGATCGATGGCAACGGGGTTGGGGTTAACCCTGTTGCACTGCGATAAAGTTTGCGTGTTCAGACACATTGCAGCCGCACCAGTGGCATTTGATCTTTGGGCTTTAATCGTTTCGGGCGACAATGGTTTGAACGGTTACAGCGAAATCAACGCTGCGGGACGGTTTGGCGTTGCAAAGCTCGTACCAGCACATCGATACCATCGCGATGCGCTGATGGTGCGCAGGTAGTTGGGGATTTCCGGACGGATGCCGGTAAGTCGAACGATAAGGCTGTGGTCGATTGCCGCGCTGTTCGCGTCAGCGTTCGCGCTCGGCGGCTGCTCGACCCAGATCGCGGATATGCCGGGCGTTGGCCTGCCAGCGGGCGCGCCCGAGCGTCCGAAGGAAGCCGGTGGCTATCTGCCGGTCCATGACCTGCCGCCGGACCGCAACGAGGAGGCGATGAAGCCGGCCGAACTGGCTAAAATTCAGTCAGAGTTGACGGCCGCCCGGGACCGTCAGGCGGCCGCGGGTAGCCCGCCAAAGCCGGCCAAGAAGTGACCTTGCCGTCTTTTTGACGCGTTTTCTTCACGTGAACCGATCACCGTCCCGGATCAGGTCCAGGGCAGGCTTTCGCTTGAAAACGCCATAGCGCCACCGGGCTCCCGTGGTAAAAGAACCCAATTCAACCGCATTGCGGGTCCAGAGCTGAAGGACCTCGCGCCTGAACTCGCTCTAAATCCTTGATTGAGCGCGATTTCTGAACGAAACCCAGTCCGGTTTCGATAGCTGCGAAGGTTCCCCGATTCTGCCCTGCCGGTTGTCGGAGCAAGGTCCCATGGAAGATTTTTATCGCATCCGCCGTCTGCCGCCTTACGTGTTCGAGAAGGTCAACCAGGCCAAGGCGGCCGCGCGCAATGCCGGGGCCGACATCATTGACATGGGCATGGGCAATCCGGACCTGCCGACGCCACCCCACGTGCTCGAGAAGCTCAAGGAGACGCTGGGCAAACCGCGGACCGATCGCTACTCAGCCTCGCGCGGCATCAACGGCCTGCGCAAGGCGCAAGCCGCGTATTATGGGCGGCGGTTCGGCGTGAAGCTCAATCCGGACACCCAGATCGTTGCGACGCTGGGATCCAAGGAAGGCTTTGCCAATGTGGCGCAGGCGATCACCGCGCCCGGCGACGTCGTGCTGTGCCCCAATCCGAGCTATCCAATTCATGCCTTCGGCTTCCTGATGGCGGGCGGCGTGATCCGCTCGGTGCCCTCGGAACCGACGCCGCAGTTTTTCGAGGCGGTGGAACGCGCGATCATCCATTCGATCCCGAAGCCGATCGCGCTGATCGTCTGCTATCCCTCGAATCCGACCGCCTGTGTCGCCGACCTCGATTTCTACAGGGATCTGGTGGCGTTCGCGAAAAAGCACGAGATCTTCATCCTGTCGGATTTGGCCTATGCCGAAGTCTATTTCGACGACAACAACCCGCCGCCATCGGTGCTGCAGGTTCCCGGCGCGATCGACGTCACCGTCGAATTCACCTCGATGTCGAAGACGTTCTCGATGGCCGGCTGGCGCATGGGTTTTGCCGTCGGCAACGAGCGGATCATCGCCGCGCTGGCGCGGGTGAAATCCTATCTCGACTACGGCGCGTTCACGCCGATCCAGGTGGCGACCACCGCCGCGCTGAACGGGCCCGACGATTGCATCAAGGAAATGCGCGACACCTACCGCAGGCGGCGCGACGCGCTGGTCGAATCATTTGGCCGGGCGGGCTGGGAGATTCCGCCGCCGCTGGCCTCGATGTTTGCCTGGGCGCCGCTGCCCAAGGCCTTCGAGGGCGTCGGCAGCATGCAGTTCGCGACCCTGATGGTGGAGAAATCCGGCGTGGTGGTTTCGCCCGGCGTCGCCTTTGGCGAGCATGGCGAGGGCTATGTCCGCATCGCGATGGTGGAAAACGAGCAGCGTATCCGCCAGGCCGCACGCGGGGTGCGCCGCTTCCTTGAAAGCGGCATTGAAACGTTGCACAACGTGGTTCCTCTCGCCAACCGGCGCTAATCCCTTTTATTGCAGGTTCTCTCATTCATGGTCGCACCCCTGAGAGTGGGTATCGCGGGGCTCGGCACCGTTGGCGCCGAAGTCGTCCGCCTTATCGAAGAGCAGTCGCGGATGCTGTCCGAGCGCAGCGGGCGCGGCGTGCGCGTGGTTGCCGTCACCGCCCGCTCGAAAGCGAAAAAGCGCTCGCTTGATCTGCGCGGCATCGACTGGGCCAAAAGCCCTCTGGCGCTGGCCTCTGACCCCAACGTCGATTGCTTCGTCGAACTGATGGGCGGCTCCGGCGAGCCGGCGCTGTCGGCGATCGAGGCCGCGCTGAAGTCCGGCAAGTCCGTGGTAACCGCCAACAAGGCCCTGATTGCCAGGCACGGATTGCGGCTGGCGAAGGCCGCCGAAAAGCACGGCGGCGCCCTGAACTTCGAGGCGGCGGTCGGCGCCGCCATTCCCGTCATCAAAACCCTGCGCGAGGGGCTTTGCGGCACCGGCGTCAACCGCGTCTACGGCATCCTCAACGGCACCTGCAATTACATCCTGACCCGGATGGAGCATGAGGGCCTGTCGTTTGCCGAATGCCTGAAGGATGCGCAGCGGCTCGGCTATGCCGAGGCCAATCCGTCCTTTGATGTCGACGGCCATGATACCGCGCAGAAGCTTGCGATCCTGGCGAGCCTCGCCTTCGGCACCAAGGTGGCGCAGAGCGCGGTCTATGTCGAAGGCATCTCCTCGATCGCGCCGGAAGATCTGCGCGCGGCCGAAGAGCTCGGCTACCGCGTCAAGCTGCTCGGGGTCGCGGTGCGCACCGCCAAGGGCATCGAGCAGCGCGTGCACCCGACCATGGTGCCCAAATCGTCCTCGATCGCGCAGGTAATGGGCGTCACCAACGCAGTGACCATCGACGGCGAGGGCATTCCCGCGATCACGCTGGTGGGGCCCGGCGCCGGCGGTGCTGCGACGGCGTCCGCCGTCGTGGCCGATATCGCCGACGTGGCGCGTGGCATTCGCGCAAAACCGTTCGGCCGCCCGGTGGAGCGGCTGCGCGACATCACCAAGGCGCCGATGGAGCGCCACGAGGGCGGCTACTACATCCGCCTGATGGCGCGTGACCTCGCCGGCACCGCCGCCACCATCGCCACCCGCCTTGCCGAACAGAAGATTTCGCTGGAATCGATCGTGCAGCGCCATCCCGAGGGCGTCGATGCGAACGGTGCCGCGAAGAAGCCGTCACCGGTTCCGGTCATTCTGATTACCTACGCCACCTCCGAGGATGCGGTGTATCGTGCGCTGGAGGCCGTTCAGCGCGACAAGGTGATCAGCGGCCGGCCGCAGGTGATACGGATCGAGAAGAACTGACGCGGGATCGAAACGGATCGCGCGCCAAAAGGTTTGATTTGCGGGCCGAGCTGCCCGTGCAGGTTTAAAGGAGTGAGCCGATGACGACCCATATTTCCGTTCCGCCGCAATTGCTGCTTGAGCGCATCCTGACGCTTGAAATCGTGCGGGTGACGGAACGTGCCGCGGTTTCGGCCGCGCGTCTGCGCGGCCACGGCCAGGAGAAGGCGGCGGACCAGGCTGCGGTCGACGCGATGCGCCGCGAACTCAACAAGCTGCCGATCGAAGGCACCATCGTGATCGGCGAGGGCGAGCGCGACGAGGCGCCGATGCTGTTCATCGGCGAGAAGGTCGGGCTGAACGCCGGTCCGCAGGTCGATATCGCCGTCGATCCGCTGGAAGGCACCACGCTCTGCGCCAAGAACATGCCGGGCGCGATCGCGACCATGGCAATGGCAGATGGCGGCACGCTGTTGCACGCGCCCGACGTCTACATGGAGAAGCTCGCGGTCGGCCCGGGCTACGCCAAGGGCGTGGTCGAGCTCGACGCGTCGCCTGCCGACAATGTCCGCCGGCTCGCGAAAGCCAAGGGCGTCGAGCCCGGCGCAATCACGGTGCTGGTGCTCGATCGCCCGCGCCACGCTGATATCATCGCCAGCATCCGCTCGACCGGTGCGGCGGTGCGGCTGATCACCGACGGCGATGTGGCCGGCGTGATCCATTGCGCCGACCCTGACAACACCGGCGTCGACATGTATATCGGCACCGGCGGCGCGCCCGAGGGCGTGCTGGCGGCGGCGGCGCTGCGCTGCATCGGCGGCCAGATGCAGTGCCGGCTGATCCTCGATAGCGAGGAGAAGCGCGAGCGCGCGCACAAGATGGGCGTAACTGATCCGAAGATGATCTACGGCATCGAGGACATGGTGCGGGGCGATTGCCTGTTCGCGGCCACCGGCGTCACCACCGGCTCGCTGCTCACAGGCGTCAAATTCCGCAAGGATGGCGTGATCGAGACCGAAACAGTGGTGATGCGCTCGGTGACCGGCACGGTGCGCTACATCAAGGCCGAGCACCGGCAGTTGGATAAGTTTCATCTGGACTAACGAGCCGTCATTCCGGGATGGTCCGAAGGACCAGACCACAGATGCGCAATTGCGCATCGGGGAATCTCGAGATTCCGGGTTCGATGCTTCGCATCGCCCCGGAATGACAAAAAAGGGGAGGCGCACGATGTCCGACATCTCCGCGGTAAAAGCGCTGGTGTTCGACGTGTTCGGCACCGTCGTCGACTGGCGCACCAGCCTCATCAACGATTTCACCAAATGGTCGGAAACCTCAGGCATCGAGGCCGACTGGACCGCACTCGTCGACGGCTGGCGCGGCGTCTACATGGCCTCGATGGACGAGGTGCGCAAACATCCCGAACGCGGCTACCAGATCCTGGATACGCTGCACCGGCGGTCGCTGGAAAAACTGGTGGCGCAGTTTTCGATACAAGGCTTGAGCGACGCCGACCTGCATTACCTCACCATGGGCTGGCACCGGCTGCATCCGTGGCCCGACAGCGTGCCGGGACTAGTGCGGCTGAAGAAGAAATACATCATCTCGCCGCTCTCCAACGGCAACGTCGCGCTACTGACCAATATGGCAAAGTTCGCTGGGCTGCCGTGGGACCTCATCATGTCGGCGGAATTGTTCGAGCACTACAAGCCCGATCCCGAGACCTATCTCGGCGCGGCGAAGCTGCTCTGCCTGCCGCCGGAGCAGGTCATGATGGTCGCCGCCCACAACAACGATTTGAAAGCGGCACAGCAGAACGGCCTGAAAACCGCCTTCGTCGCGCGTCCCACCGAATACGGTCCGCACCAGAAATACGATTTCGAGGCCAAGGGCGATTGGGACATCGTCGCCAAGGATTTTGGCGAGATCGCCGACCGGCTGGGGTGCTAGTCCTTACTCGTGGCCCGGACGTAGGATGGGTGGAGCGCAGCGATACCCATCGCCTTCGCGCACCGTAGTTGATGGGTATCGCTTCGCTCCACCCATCCTACGCTGGGTCGCTGAACTCCGCGAGCGCCTACCCCGCGCCGGCCTGGATCACGCCGAACCAGCCGAGGCCTCTGTAGGTTTCGTAGCCGGGCGTGGCGTGGAACGCCACCAGTCCACCGGAGCGGTCCTGATGGAAGCCGGAGCGCCGCCCCTCCAGTGGAAGCGAGACGCGTTCGGCGAGCAGTCCCTGGCCGTCGGACGCTGCGATCACCCGGAAATTCGAATCGACCAGCAGCACGCGGGCCTTGTCGGCGGCGCCGACGCGCACGCCCTGAACGATGGCGCGGGCTTGCGGTTCCCAGTCGAAATGAACCGCGAGCACGCCGGTCGGTTTGCCGTTCGCCTTGCCGCCGGCGCGAACGCTGGCGCAATAGGTCACGACCTGGGCGTTGCCGAGCAGTGGCTGGCATTCGACGTCGCCGACGGCGTAGTCGTCGCCGGTTCGCAGGCCCCGCGCCGCGCGAAACCACTTGGTCGAGGCCACGTTCTGACCGATGACGTGGAAGCGATCGGCGCGGCCGTTGGCGACCACATTGCCGTCGAGATCGCAAAGCCAGAGATCGAGATAGACGGTATAGGCGCCCAGAATCACGGCCATCCGTTCCGACGCATGCGCGACCGCGGCAGCCTCCGGCGCCGCCGCGCAATCGGCGACGGCCGAATCAGTCGCCCACCAGCGCACGTCGCAGGTGCGCTCATAGAGGTTGCGGTCGATCAGCTCGATCGCGTTCAGCGACAGGTCGACCATGCGCTCGCCGCGCGAGCGGTCGGCCATCTGCGCGATCGAGTTCATCAGATTGCCGGTCCGGTTGGTGAGCTGGCTTTCGAGCTCGCGGGCGATGGTTTCGACCTGCTGGCCGACATTGCGGACTTCCTGCGCCACCACGGCGAAGCCAGCGCCTTGTGCGCCGGCGCGCGAGCTTTCGATCAGCGCGTTCAGCGCCAGCATCTTCATCTGATTGGTGATCTTCTGGATCGATTTGGTCTTCTCGCAGGCGACCTGGTTGACCTCGGCGGTCAGCCTCGCGATCAGGGCGGAAACGTCGGCTTCATCCTCGGCGCCCGCCGATTTGGCGGGCAGCTTCGACATCGTTGCGGTCTGGGAACGAAGCGCGACGGACATTGGCGGGAATTCCTCAGTCTTTGTGCAGATGTCGATCTTCTGCGGATCGGCGGGACTCAAGCGAGAGCGTATTTGACTCCTTTGTCGGGGATCATGGCTAACGATTGGTTTAAGTTCTCCCGAGGTGCGGGTAGTTTCACCGGAACAAGTTGCATCTTCTTTGTGCAAGTTGTTTTTGTCGGCAGAGCCCGGGCGGGCGTCGTCCCGTTTGCGTTTGCCGAAGGGGCGCTTTGCCCGTATTTTTCGAGGGCATCATGACGCCTCCCCCTTCCGCTCTGCCTGTTGAACTGCCGCCGGCGTTTCTCGGCGTCTTGCGTTCGGCGACCGGCAAATTGTGGCGCGACCGGCTCGACGCCAGGAGGGCGGCGCGGGCGCTGGCGATCACGCAGCGCTACCAGTTGCCGGAGATGCTGGCACGCGTGCTCGCCGGCCGCGACGTCGGGATCGACGGGGTCGAGGATTTTCTCGATCCGACCATCCGCAAGCTGATGCCCGATCCCCATACCGTGACGGCGATGGAGACGGCGGCCAAACGGATCGCGGACGCGGCCCAGCGCTCCGAGAAGGTTGCGATCTTCGGCGATTACGACGTCGATGGTGCGACCTCGGCGGCGCTCTTGGCCTGGCATCTGCGCCATTGCGGGCTCGATCCGCTGATCCATATCCCCGACCGCATCTTCGAGGGCTACGGGCCCAATACCGAGGCGGTGCGCGCGCTCGCGGGGAAGGGCGCGACGCTGCTGGTGACGGTCGACTGCGGCACCACCAGTCTCGAACCGCTGGCGGAGGCGCGAAAGCTCGGCATGTCTGTCGTCGTCATCGACCATCACCAGACGGCTGAGGAATTGCCCGAAGTCGATGCGCTGGTGAACCCGAACCGGCCCGACGACCTTTCCGGCCTTGGTCATCTCGCCGCCGTCGGTCTCGTGCTGATCACGCTGGTGGCGGTGAACCGGGAATTGCGCGGCCGCGGCTTCTGGAATGCCGAACGGCCGGAGCCGGATCTTCTGGGCATGTTGCACCATGTGGCGCTCGGCACCGTGGCCGATGTCGCGCCCCTGATCGGGCTGAACCGCGCCTTCGTCGCCAAGGGCCTGATCGCGATGCGCCGCCGCGACCATGTCGGCCATACCGCGCTGATGGATGTGGCGCGGCTGAACGGCCCGCCCGAAGCCTGGCATCTCGGCTTCATGCTGGGGCCGCGCATCAATGCGGGCGGCCGGATCGGGCGCGCCGATCTCGGGGTGCGGCTGCTCTTGGAAGGCGACATCTCGGAGGCCGCGCGTATTGCCGCCGAACTCGACCGGCTCAACAGCGAGCGCCGCGTCATCGAGCAGGCGGCAGAGGCGCAGGCGGAAGCCGAAGCGCTGGCGTCGCTCGGGCTCGAAGACAAGGGCGCGGTGATCGTGACCGCCGCCGAAGGCTGGCATCCCGGCATCGTCGGCCTCGTCGCCTCGCGACTGAAGGAGAAATTTGCGCGTCCCGCCTTTGCCATAGCGCTGGAGCCCGGCGGCATCGGCACCGGCTCGGGCCGCTCGATCTCGGGCGTCGATCTCGGCAAGGCCGTGCGGCAGGCGGTGAAGGAGCGGCTGTTGATGAAGGGCGGCGGCCACGCCATGGCTGCCGGCGTGACACTGCGCAAGGAGAAGCTGGCGGAGTTTCGCGCCTTCATGGAAAGCGCGCTGGCCGAGGACGTCGCCAGTTCCCGGCACGAGAACGAGCTGTTCATCGATGGCGCCGTCAGCGCGCGTAGCGTGACCGTGGAATTCGCCAATACGCTGAATCGTGCCGGGCCGTTCGGTGCGGCCAATCCCGAGCCCGTGATTGCGCTGCCGGCGCATCAGCTCGTCTATGCCGACGAAGTGGGACAGGCGCATCTGCGCGTGCGCTTCAAGTCGGGCGATGGCGCCATCGTCAACGGCATCGCGTTCCGCTCGGTCGGACAAAAGCTCGGCCATGCGCTGACGCAAAACCGCGGCCAGCCCCTGCATGTCGCTGCTACGCTTGCGGTCGATCGTTTTCAGGGTTCGGAACGCGTCCAGATGCGAGTGCTCGATGTAGCGGTGCCGGATCCGGGACCGGCCGTCATCAGGTAATTCGACAACCAAGAACAACAAACGGGAGAAGAAATGACAGGGCAGGTTCAGGGCAAGGTCGCGCTGGTGACGGGCGGCGCGTCCGGCATTGGCGAAGCGGTTTCCGAATTGCTGGCACGTGAAGGCGCCTCGGTTGCGGTGACCGATGTCGACGATCTCAGGGGGCCTGAGGTCGTCGCGCGGATCAGGAAGGCCGGTGGCGAGGCGAGCTTTTGGCATCACGACGTCACCAGCGAGGAGCGCTGGATCGAGGTCGTGGCCGATGTCATGAATCGCTATGGCCGGCTCGACGTGTTGGTCTCGAATGCCGGCATTGGCATCTCGGTGCCGTCGATTACCGAGATGTCGCTGGCGGATTGGCGGCGGCAGACGGCGATCAATCTCGACGGCGTGTTCCTGTCGGTGAAGCACTGCTTGCCTGCGATGCGCAAGACCGGCGGCGGCTCCGTCATCATGATGTCGTCGCTGGCGGGCCTGCGCGGCGCGGCCGGTCTTTCCGGCTATTGCGCGACCAAGGGCGGGGTGCGGCTGTTTGCGAAAGCAATCGCGATGGAGTGCGCGACGTTCGGCGACGGCATCCGCGTCAACTCGGTGCATCCCGGGATCATCGACACGCCGATCTGGGGCAAGATCCCGACCGAAGCAGGAGGGAGCGGGCAGAACGCGCCGATCGATCCGGAGGAGCGTGCGAAAATGGCGACCCCGCTCGGGCGCGCCGGGGAAGCGGCCGAAATCGCGCAGGGCGTGTTGTATCTGGCCTCCGATGCATCGCGCTACGTGACGGGGACGGAGCTCGTCATCGACGGCGGCATGAATGCCGGCGGCGTCGCGCGGCGGGCGTGAGCGCGTAACAGTCGCGAGACGTTTCTTCGCTGCAGCACGCGCC
This sequence comes from Bradyrhizobium sp. CSA112, assembly GCF_029051645.1. GTDB lineage: Bacteria > Pseudomonadota > Alphaproteobacteria > Rhizobiales > Xanthobacteraceae > Bradyrhizobium. The sequence goes on along the minus strand of NZ_JAACFS010000008.1, from coordinate 106,943 downwards.
AGAGCACTATTGGGGCGCTGCGGTGAATTGCGCCCGCAGCCAGGCCTGCACCGCCTCGACCGGCTCAGTCAGCGGCCTGTTAGGGTCGCGCACCAGGTGCAAGGCGAAGCCCTCAAGTTCCGGCCCGAACGGGACCACCAGCGTGCCCTGCGCCAGTTCGTCGGAGACGAGCAGCAGGCTATGCAGCGCGATCCCGGCGCCGGCGACGGTCGCCTGGATCGCATGAGTCTCATCGCTGAAGCGCAGGCCCGCCCGCGCATCGACGCCGTCAATGCCGGCAATTTTCAGCCAGCGACGCCAGGTCGGATTGCGGGAATCGCGACGATACCAGTCGAAATGCAGCAGGGTTGCTGATCGCAGGTCGCTCGCTTTCTTGATACCAAGACGCGGACTTGCGACCGGCGCAAAGCGATCGACGGTCAGGGTCTCGGCGACCAGATCGGGATAGGGTCCGGGGCCGTAGCGCAGCGCGAGATCCGCGGCGCCCGAACCGAGGCCGACGACTTCCAGCGACGCGAGCAATGTGAGATCGATGTCCGGCCGGGCCTTGCGAAAGGCAGCGATGCGCGGCACCAGCCACTTGGCCGTGAAAGCAGGCGTCGCGGAGAGCGTGACCGCGGTGCGCCGCTGCCTGCGGCTCAAGCCATAGATGACCCGCGCAAAGGAATCGAAGCCGTCGCGCAGAACCGGCAGCAAGACTTGCCCTTCCGCCGTGAGCACCACCTGGCGCGTGCGCCGTTCGAACAGGCTTGCGCCGATCGCTTCCTCCAACTGCCGCACCTGATGACTGATCGCCGTTGGCGTGACGTGCAGTTCGTGGGCTGCGCGCTTGAAGCTCAGATGTCGCGCGGCGGCCTCGAACGCGCGCAGACCAGTCAATGGCGGCAATCGTCTCATCGCTAAGCCTACGGATGAATTCAGCTCAGCCATAGGCTGAGTAATTTGCGTTTGTCAGCGCGGATTGACGGGCACAATTTGTATCCAACAGATGAAGGAACCTAAGTCATGAAATTGTTACGAATTGATGCCAGCGCGCGTTCCCAAAGCTCAGACCGGAGTCCGCGGGGATCGCATACACGCAGGCTTACCGAGCGGTTTACCCGGCGCTGGCTGCAACACCGGCCGAATGATTTGCTGGTCAGTCGCGATGTTGGCCAATCGCCGCCGCATCCGGTCACCGAAAAGTGGATCGGCGCCGCCTTCACGAAGCCCGACCAACGCGAGCCCTGGATGAACGAGGCACTGGCGGAAAGCGACGCGCTGATCGATGAGCTGATCGCAGCCGATCTGATCGTGGCTGGCGTGCCCATGTACAATTTTGGCATGCCCGCGCAGTTCAAGGCCTATATCGACAATGTTGTGCGGGTCGGCCGCACGTTCGGCTTTGACCGTTCACGGCCGGACGATCCGTATACGCCGCTGTTGGCAGGCATGGATAAGCGCCTCATCCTGCTCGGTTCGCGAGGCGACTACGGGTACGATCCCGGCGGACGCATCGCTCACATCAATCATGTGGAAGGCGCTGTCCGCGACATGTTCGCATTTCTCGGCGTCACCGCTTTTCACAGCGTTGCAATCGAATATGATGAGTTCGGCGGCGATCGGTTGCAGGCGTCGATTGCGGCGGCCGAACGCGCCGTCGATGATCTGGTCGACCGGCTGGTGGAGGAAGCGGAGCCGCGGCGGGCGGCGTGAGCGGGCGTCGAATCCCGGGGCGCTTCTGGTCGCGCTAGCCGCCTTGCCGTAACCGGGCCAGCACCTTCAGGCCGCCGTAGCCATCGGCGGGCAATAGCCCCATCCTGGTCTGATAATCCTTCACAGCCTTCATGGTGTCGTTGCCGACGCGCCCATCGGTGCCGCCGGTGTCGAAACCGGCCTTTGTCAATCGCGTCTGCAGTTCCTGTACTTCGGCAAGCGTCAGCGCGCGTTCGGAGCCGGGGAAGGGCTGGATGAACGGCGGGGCACCGAGAATGCGATCGCCGAGATGGCAGATCGCGAGCGCGTAGTTCATCGACGGGTTGTAGCTTTTGACCGAATAGAAGTTCGGGCCCAGCAGGAACGAAGGTCCGCCGGCGACCGGCACCCACATCTGCGCCGACGCGTTCGGCTGCGGGAAAGGCTTGCCGTCGGCACGCGTGACGCCGGCGCCGGCCCATGCCGAATAGGTCCGGCTTCCGCTCGAAGCGCCTCCTGAGCTGCGAACTTCATAGCCCCAATGCTCGCCGCGGTGATATTTGCCGCGGTTGAGCAGATAGCGCGCGCTGGAGCCGAGCGCGTCGTCGGGCTTGCCGAACGGCGAAACGCGGCCGTCCTTGTCATAGTCCATGCCGACATTGAGCCAGACTTCCGGCATCCATTGTGTGTGACCCATCGCGCCGGCCCAGGAGCCGCGCATTTCCTCCGGCGTGCCCCAGCCGCGGTCGACGATCTTCAAGGCGTTGAGCAGCTCGGTTTCCCAATAGGCGCGGCGGCGCGGCTCGTTCCAGGCCAGTGCTGCGAGCGCGGGAAAGATCGGGCGCATGTGATTCTGCTGCACCAGCGGATCGCCATAGGCTGACTCGACGCCCCACAAGGCCAGCAGCGTGCCGCGCTCGACGCCGAAATCCTGCTCGATCCGTGTGAACAGTGCCTCGTGTTTCTTCAGCGCCTCACGGCCGTTGATGATGCGCCAGTCCGAGACGCGGCGATTGATGTATTGCCAGATCTGCTCATGGAATTCCGGCTGCTTCTGCATCTGCCGGAATACGCTCATGTCGGGCTCGATGCGGCCCATCACCCGGGTCCATGTCGCGTCCGAAATGCCTTTGGCGCGGGCGCGGACGTGAAAATTATCGCGCCACTGGTCGAAGCCGGGCGGCGCCGCAAACGCGTCAAGCCCCGCTGCGAGCAGGGCACCGGCGCCGATGCCGCCTTGCAGCAGGGCACGGCGGGTCGGGGCATCAGGGGAATCAGGCTGTTTCATGCCAGCAGTCTAGCGGCGCGGCGGGCCTGCGCCAAAAGCCATGACGCCGCGGGAACCGGCGGTTCCTCACAAGTCAGCGGCGATTCGGGCCAGCCAGCGGCGGATCATGATCTGGGCGTTGGCGGAGAGCCCGGCCACCAGCCGCCGCTCGATCGCCTGCGCGTGGCGTCGGCTCTTGTCGAGCAGGGCAGCGCCGCGCCGCGTCACCGTCCACTGCAGCGTCCGGCCATGGACCGGGTGCGGGGTCTTCTTGATGGCGCCGTCCCGCTCGAGATTGCGGATGATGACGCCTACGGTCTGCGGCGTCAGCATCGCCACCCGCGCAAGATCAGCACCGGACAGGCCGGGATAGGCGCGCAGCATGGTCAGGACAACAAATTGCGGCGGGGTCACGCTGAGCTCGGCCAACGCCCGCTCCATCGCGAGCCGCGTCGCGGCCTGGGCCTGCCGCAAGAGATAGGCGAGGTAGCCTTGCTCGCCGCGCTTGCCCTCGCCGGGCGGCGGCGGGCGGATCAACGCCGACGCAGGATTTTCGCCGGATTTTTTCCGGCGGCGGGCAGGCGCTTTTGGCGCAGCCGGTTCTCGACGGGTTTTCGATTTTTGGGCTCGCGCTTTTCGCGATTGCGCGTGTGCTGCAGTGCCGATCTTGCGCAACATATCAGTGCTCTGATAATCAATCAGAGCACTGATAACATGAGGCACAAACGATGTCACACGCCCGCAAAGAGTACAAAGACTTTATGTCGCTGACGCCGGACGCCTATGACGCCGTGCTGGCGCTTAGCCAGGTCGCGGGCAAAGCGGGCATGGACAAGCAACTGCTCGAGCTGATCAAGCTGCGCGCCTCGCAGATCAATGGCTGTGCCTTCTGCGTGCAGTATCACATCCTGGAAAGCGAGAAGCTCGGCGTGCCCACCGACAAGCTCAATCTCGTGGTGGTCTGGCGCGAGGCACCGCAGTTCACCGCGCGCGAGCGCGCGGCGCTGGCCTGGACGGAGGCGCTGACCTTGCTCAGCGACGGCGTCAGCGACGAGGTCTATGCGCAGGCAAGTAGCGAGTTCTCCGAGAAGGAGCTCGCCTATCTCACCTCCGCAGTTGCCTCGATCAATGTCTGGAACCGGTTCGGCGCAGCGTTTCGCTGGACCCCGCCCGCGCGGAAACAGGCTGTCGGCGCGGCCGCTTCATAGAAATCAAGGCGCGGGCTCATTGGCACCGAACCAAACACCGATCGGTGTGCGCTGAGGAAGGCCAGATAGTTGGCTGCCGGCTTATCGTATCGCGTCACGACACTTTCCAACTTCGCCTTGATTTCTGCACTATTTGAGCAGCAGATAGCCCAATGTGACGCTTTTTGGAGGGCTGGCGGTGCCGAAGTCCGGGGTGGCGTTGTTGCTAGTGGGGTTACTGGGGTTTGTGCTCGGGGGTTGCATGCAAGCGACGCTCGCACCGACGTCGAATGCCAGCTTGACCCCAAGGGACCGGCAGTTGCTGGCCCGTCCACCTTATGCGCGGGCGGACATTCCCGAGACCTATCGCCGGCATATTGTCGACTACATGCGCAAAGAACAGCCGGGCACGATCCTGGTCGATACTAATGCGCGTTATCTGTATTACGTCCTGCCGGGAGGCAAGGCCGTCCGCTACGGCGTGACGGTGGGAGAGGAAGCGCTGGCCTGGTCCGGTGTCGCGACCGTTGGCCGTGTGGCTGAATGGCCTGACTGGATTCCGACGGCGGAAATCCAGGCTCGGCTCGGCCCTTATCCAAAGCGCGTCGCCGGAGGTCCGGAAAATCCGCTGGGCGCGCGGGCGATCTACCTTTACCAGGGCAACAAGGACACCCTGTACCGTATCCACGGCACCAACCAGCCGGAATATATCGGCCAAGCCATCTCGTCCGGCTGCATCCGCATGACCAACGAGGACGTGATCGATCTGGTGAATCGGTTGAAGCCAGGCGCGATCGTCGTCGTCCTCCCGCCAGGCCGGAGTGCGTAGATGGCGCTTATCGCAGGTTCCCGTGACTGATCAGGGCTCGCCACAGGTCGCTCGCGGCCCGTTGCGCTGGCCTGTGTATCTTGCCGTTGCGAGTCTAGCGCTGCTGGTCGCGGCGGGAGACGAGGCGGGCGCCAGAAACGGAGAACGCTCGATCGAGTCCATCGAGACGCGCAGCGCCAGCGAGCCGCTCATGGCCATCGTTTCGCTCCGCGACCAGCGGATCACCGTCTACGATGCCAAGGGGTGGATCCTGCGGGCGCCGGTGTCGAGCGGCACGAAAGGACGCGAGACGCCCGCCGGGATCTTCAGCGTCATCCAGAAAGTAGAGGAACATTACTCGAACCTGTATGACGATGCCTACATGCCGCACATGCAGCGCATCACCTGGTCCGGTATCGCACTCCATGGCGGCGTCCTGCCGGGGCGTCCGGCGTCCCATGGCTGTATCCGGCTGCCTTTCGAGTTCGCCGAACGCCTGTTCGACGCGACCGCGATGGGCATGCGGGTGATCGTGGCGCCAACCGATGTGGCGCCCGTTGAGTTTGCCCATCCGGTTCCGTTTCAACCCAAGCCGGGAGCCGGCGCCATGGCCGCTGCGCGCACGGCAGAGGCGCAAGAGGCGATGAGGAAAGCGGCCGAGGCGCGGCTCGCCGCCGGGACGGCTTTGCGGGAGGCCACGCAGGCCAAGGCGCCCGTTCGCGCAGCGGAAAATCTGAAGCGCAGAGCCGAGGCGCAATTGGCGGCCGCCGAGACCAAGCTTGGCTCTGGCATCATCTCGGCGGAGGCAAAGGAGCAGGCTGAGGACGCCAAGGCGCAGGCCGTCGCCAAAATCGCGGAGCTGCAGTTGCAATGGGATGTCGCCAACGTGGATCTGCAACAGAGGCTCGATGCCGTCACGTCGGCGCGTGAAGCCGCCGCCGCGGCCGAGACTGCGCGCGCCGCGGCCGCCGAGGCCGTCCGCCAGATTGCACGCGAACTCCAGCCGGTATCAGTGTTAATCAGCCGCAAGAGCCAGCGGCTTTATGTCCGTCAGGCATTCATGCCCACCCTTGAAAGTCCGGTGACGATCGCAGATCCCGACCGTCCAATCGGTATGCATGTCTTCACCGCCATCGAGCACGCGACCGACGATGCCAAGGTGCGATGGAGCGTTGTCTCATTGGCGGGCGGCCGTTCGTCCAATGCCACGGTTGAGCCCCGCGACCGGGCGCGCGGGAGCAGCGGTCGCGACGTTGAGCCGGTGCCGACGGACCCGGACAGCGCAAAGGCCGCGCTCGACCGCATCGCCATTCCGCAGGACGTATTGGATCGCATCGGCAACATTACGCCGCGATCTTCCCTGATCGTCACGGACGAGGCGTTGAGTTCGGAAACCGGCAAGGGAACGGAATTCGTGGTGCTGATGAGCGGCGAGCCGCAAGGGGGCATCAAGAACCGGCGACGCAGGCCGGGGACTGACTTCCGCTACGCGCGCCCACGCGGCATGCCTCTTTGGCACTCGCCTTTCGGGGGTCCCTTCACCTGGTGAGCCCGTTCTTCTCGCGGCAACTCGAACTTCACGTCGAGTGCAGGGCCTAGCTAGTTCGCCCGGCCTTGCGCCGTGCTACGACGCAGGACATCCGCCGGCAAATCGTGCACCATGGCGGCGACGGCCGGCGGATCGGTGCCGATCTCGCGGCCGCGGCCGCGGATCAGCCGTTCATAGGACGCGATCAGGGTGGTGTAGGGATTGACCCAGATCCAGCCGTCGCGCGTGAACACCTGCACGTCGAAGTGAAGGTGGTAGGACGTGCCGTTCGGGAAATCGAGATAGTTGGAGACCACGCCGATCTTCTCGCCCTCGGCGACCCGGCGCCCGCTCAGAATGCCGTCGGCATCCATGGCTGACGGGTTCATGTGCATGTAGCGGAAGCGGATGTGCTCGTTGCGGGTGTTGATCTGCAGCGTTGCGGCCTGCTGCTTTGGTGCGCGGATCACGATGCCGTCGCGGACGGCGACCACAGCCTGCTTCTTGGGATGACAAGCGCTTTCGCTGTTGCTGTTCGGTGGGCAGGGCGCCGGACGGACGTCCTGGCCCTGATGCCCAAAGCCGGCGGCACATTGCCCAACCTGGAAGCTGCGGGCTTCGCAAAAATTGTCCCGCCATGGATAGACGCTCTCCGTCCTCTTCCTGCCGAAGGATTGCGAGCGGATGGCGGCTGGCGCCTTTTCAAGTGGAAACCGGATCTGCGAGTAGGCAGCAAAGTCGGCGCGTCCGCCGCGCCGTCGCACGCTGCTGCGGGAGATAATGTCGCCGCCCGGGTAATAGGTGAAGGCGGGCGAAACCGCCGTCGGTCGTTCAGCGATCTCGGACGAAATGTCATGGCGCGGCCGCGCCGGTTGTCCGCCCGCGATGCGCAAGGCTTTCAGGAAGCGCTCGGCGATGGGATAGGCTTCGCGGCAGGCCAGCCGCCGCGCCCGCGGCGCTGAATCGAGACACTGGACCGACACCACATAGGGCACGCCGAAGCGCGTGAAGGCGTAGCGCACATAGCCTTCACGGATGAACCGGCGCAAGTCGGGAAACTGCGCCGCCAGCGCCTTGACCGGCTCACCCTTGCCGCCAAGCGGATCGGCGAGGTCGTAGAGCAGGATCGAGCCCGTGATCTGCACTTCGACCGGCTTGGCGAAGGTCCGCGAGCCGCCTGTGCCTGATGGCAGCGAAAACACCGCGTCGTACCCGGCAGGACCGGCGTGAAACAGGTCTGCGGGCCGGAAATCGGCCTGGTATCGCGATAGCGGAAGCTGCGTGCCGGCGGCTTGGCCTTCGAGGTAGCCTGCGGTGTCGAACGGCAACAGCACCGGCACCGGACTGCGTCCGATCCCGTTGAACAGCGGCGCGTTGATGGCGTTCAGTTGCACCAGCGCGGGCGTTGAGCGCGGATCCCATGCCGGCACCCGCCGCTGGCCGGCGAACGTGAATCGGGAGGCGATCGCTGGCCGGGTTCCGATCTCGGTGCGGAGCTGATCGACGACCGCCCGCCATTCGACGCGGACGGCCGTGATCGACGGTGTCCTGAACTCGTCGGCGGCAGCGCCCGTGACCCCGGCCGGGAGCAAACAAAGGGCTGCCAGCCAACGCGCAAGCAAGCGGACAGCCACGGTATTCAATGCATCGCCCCCCGGCGCGTGCTCCGTATTCTAATGCGCGATTTTAATCCTTCGCGCGCTCGACGTAAGAGCCGTCTTCGGTCATGACCACGATCCGCGTTCCCGTTCCGATATGCGGCGGCACAGCGGTGCGAACGCCGTTGGAGAGGATAGCAGGTTTGTAGGAGGAAGAAGCGGTTTGGCCCTTGGTGACTGGCTCGGTCTCCACAACTTCCAACGTCGCGCGCTGCGGGAGCTGGATGGCGACCGGATTCAGGTCGTGCATCGACAGCTTCACGGTCATGTTTTCCTGCAGATAGGGCGCCGACGAGCCAACGATCTCCTTCGACACCTGAACCTGGTCATAGGTCTCGGCGTTCATGAAGTGGAAGCCGTCGGCATCCTCGTACAGGTAGTTGAAATTCTGGTCCTCGACGGTCGCTTTCTCGACCTGGTCGGTGGTCTTGTAGCGTTCCGACACCTTCACGCCGTCGCCGATGCGGCGCATTTCGATCTGGCTGACCGGGGTTCCCTTGCCGGGATGGATGTTTTCGGCCGACAGCACGACATAGAGCCTGCCGTCCTGCTCGATGATGTTGCCCTTGCGAATAGAACTGGCGATGACTTTCAAAGCTGTTTTCCTGAATTTCTGGCCTTCGGGCCTATCCGGACATCGTGTCCAAGCGGCCAAATCGGGCGGTTTCGGGCTGCAACATACTGATTTTGCCCGTCGATGCCAGCGTTTTACGGCCATTCCGGCGGGCCGCCTGGGGCCGCAAACAGCTCGATTTCACCGCGTTCATTTGACGGTCCGCAACGCTACAGATGGCCTCGCAAATAAATTTCCAAGAGCATGCAGAAGCCCGAAAGCTCAGCGAGTTACGCTGGCTTTCTAAGCGAATGGACAAGGTGCGTATCTTTCGACATGAAATGGCAGAGTTGAGCTTAATCTCGTCATGTCCCGTTGCTTATCGCTGCGATGCAAAGAAAGTCGAATAATATCAATGGTGTTGGTCGATGCCTTGCACGTATTGATTGGTTCGGTGGGCGCGCCGCCGCGGTGGTCGGCTCGGACTAGTTGCTGATGGTAGACATCGACCAGCCTTCGCCATGGTGGTCGCCCGCGCGGCACGCCGATCGAAAGCCGTTCCTGATGGCGCGAGGTGCGATCACCAGGGCGGTGCGGGCCTGGTTCGACGAGCAGGGTTTCAGCGAGGTGGAGACCGCCATCCTCCAGGTCTCGCCGGGCAACGAGACGCATCTGCACGCTCCCCGTACTGAGCTGACCAGCAACGACGGCACCCGTGCGACACGGTATTTGCGAACGTCGCCGGAGTTTGCCGCCAAGAAGCTGCTCGCCGCTGGCGAAGCCAAAATATTCGAGTTCGCGCGCGTGTTCCGCGACCGCGAGCGCGGCGATCTGCATCTGCCGGAATTCACGATGCTGGAATGGTACCGTGCCGCGGCAAGCTATGACGCTGTTATGGCCGACACCATCGTCGTGATCGCCCACGCGGCGCAGGCGACCGGAATCGGCCGGTTTTCATTCCGGGGTAGAACCGCCGACCCCTTCGCCGACCCGGAACTGTTGACGGTGGCACAGGCATTCGAGCGCTTTGCCGGGATCGATCTTTTGGCCACGATCAGCCATGGCGAGGGCGACTGCGCCGCACTTGCGGCGGCGGCAAATCCGCTGATACGGGTCACGGATGACGACACCTGGTCGGATATCTTCACCAAGGTGCTGGTCGAGCACGTTGAACCGAATCTGGGGCAGGGGCGTTTGACTGTCTTGTTCGAATATCCGGCGCCGGAAGCCGCGCTGGCGCGGGCGAAGGCGGCCGATCCCCGCGTCGCCGAACGTTTTGAGGTCTATGCTTGCGGCGTCGAACTCGCCAATGGATTTGGCGAATTGACCGACGCCGCCGAACAGCGCCGCCGTTTCGTCGCTGATATGAACGAGAAGGAGCGGCGCTACGGCGAGCGCTATCCGCTGGATGAGGATTTTCTCGCGGCCGTTGCGGCGATGCCGCCATCGAGCGGCGTTGCGCTCGGTTTCGACCGGCTGGTGATGCTGGCAAGCGGCGCGCTGCGCGTCGATCAGGTGGTGTGGACGCCACCGGCAGGAGAGACATGAACAGGATCGATCCGAAACTGGCGGCAACGCTGCGGCAGCCCGCCGAGCTCATCGAGCGCGGGCTGGCGAAGGCTACCGATCTCGCCGACCTCGAACAGGTCGCCGCGCGCTATGCCATTGCCGTGACGCCAGACATCGCCGGCCTGATCGACACTGAAAATCCCGATGATCCGATCGCGCGCCAATTCATTCCGAGCGCGCTGGAACTGGTGGAAGCGCCCGGCGAGAACGCCGATCCGATCGGTGACGACGCGCATTCGCCGGTCGCCGGCATCGTCCATCGCTATCCCGATCGCGTCCTGTTCAAGCTGGTGCATGTCTGCGCGGTGTATTGCCGGTTCTGCTTTCGCCGCGAGATGGTCGGGCCGGGCAAGGCAACGGCGCTGTCGGAGGCCGCCTATCGCGGCGCGCTGGATTATATCCGTCGGCACAGCGAGATTTGGGAAGTCATCCTGACCGGCGGCGACCCGCTGATGTTGTCGCCACGGCGGCTTTCCGAGGTCATTGCAGACCTCGCAACCATCGAGCACGTCAAGATCGTCCGGATCCACACCCGCGTGCCCGTGGCGGCGCCTGCGCGCATTGACGGCGACATGATCAGGGCGTTGCGGGCTCATGGCTTGACCACCTGGATCGCGGTTCATGCCAATCATCCGCGCGAACTGTCGGGCGAGGCGCGCGACGCCTGCGCGCGGCTCGCGGACGCCGGTGTTCCGCTGGTGAGCCAGTCGGTGCTGCTTCGTGGCGTCAATGACGATGCCGCGACGCTGGAAGCGCTGATGCGTGCCTTCGTTGAATGCAGAATCAAGCCTTACTATCTGCACCATGGCGATCTCGCGCCGGGAACGGCGCATTTGCGCACGACGATTGCAGAGGGGCAGGAACTGATGCGGAACCTGCGGGGCCGTGTCTCCGGCCTGTGCCAGCCGGATTATGTGCTCGATATTCCCGGCGGCCACGGAAAGGCGCCGATCGGACCGAATTATTTGTCGCATGCAAATTCCGGGAAACGTGAACTATCCTCGGCAACGCATTATCGTATCGTTGATTATTGCGGTGATGTGCATCTTTATCCGCCAAAGCCGTAGTCGGTGATGACGGACGAAGGCGGGGAGAAACCGAAGCCGCACGAAGACGAGGGCAGCCGCGCAATCGAAAACGCTGTGATGCTTGGCTTCTTCGCGGTGCTGGTCGCAGCCGGAATCTGGTTGCTCAGCACCATGGCCGATGTACGAAAGGTGCAAGATTGCGCCGCCCAGGGACGCCGCAATTGCGGAACGATCGACGCGCCAGTGCGATAGGCAGAATGGAAAGCGGGAGAACCAAGATGCGAAAAACAATCCTGTCGATGCTGTCGATGGCGGCTCTGATGTTTCTGATCGGCGGCAGCCCGCAGGTCCTTGCGCAAGGTGGATCGTCGACGGTGACGAAGAGCCCGGACAGGCCGATACCGCAGGCGCCGGTCGGTCATCGCCAGCCGCGCGCGAGCGATGTGCCGAGCGAAAAGACCATGAACGATCCGAACGACCCGCTCAGCAAGGAAAACGCAGCCCTCGACCGCAAGATCAAGAGCATCTGCCGGGGCTGTTAGGCTCGAGAGTTTCCGTGAAACCGTGAAGCAGGGCGCGCAGACCGCGTGCCTGCTTCACGGTCGTTCTCGTCCAGTTGGCTAGGCCGATAGCTCCTGGATTTTGCGCGACGGCCCGTTCCGTCTTGTCCCGACCGCATCGGCCAGCACGTTCAGCGCGGATACCGTCGTCTCCCAGTCGATGCAGCCGTCGGTGATGCTCTGTCCGTAGGCGAGCTTCTTGCCCGGCATTACGTCCTGGCGGCCGGCGACCAGATTGCTCTCGATCATGACGCCGGTGATGCGCTGCTCGCCGTTCGAGATCTGCTGCGCGATGTCGGCCACCACAAGCGGCTGGTTCTCCGGCTTCTTGTTGCTGTTGGCGTGGCTGGTGTCGATCATGATCCGCGGCGCCACGCCGGCGCGGGCAAGTTCGAGGCACGCGGCATCGACGCTTTCCCGGTCGTAGTTCGGCTTGTGGCCGCCGCGCAGGATGATGTGGCAGTCCTCGTTGCCGGTGGTCGCCGCGATCGCCGAGCGCCCGCCCTTGGTCACCGCCATGAAGTGGTGCGGATGCGAGGCCGACTTCACAGCATCCGCTGCGATGCGGACATTGCCGTCGGTGCCGTTCTTGAAGCCAACCGGGCAGGAAAGTCCCGACGCCAGTTCGCGATGAATCTGGCTCTCGGTGGTGCGCGCGCCGATCGCCGCCCACGCCATCAGGTCGGCAATGTATTGCGGCGTCGTCATGTCGAGGAATTCGGTCCCGGCCGGCAGCCCGAGGTTGTTCACGGCGGAAAGCACGTTGCGGGCAAGCCGCAGCCCCTTGTTGATGTTGAAACTGCCATCAAGGTCGGGATCGTTGATCAGCCCCTTCCATCCAACCGTAGTGCGGGGCTTCTCGAAATAGACGCGCATCACGATCTCGAGGCGGTCGGCAAGCTTCTCCCGCAAGGCGGCGAGGCGCTCGGCGTATTCGACGGCTGCAACCGGATCGTGGACCGAGCAGGGGCCGACGACGACCAGCAGGCGATCGTCGGTCCCGTTCAGGATGGCGTGGATGGCGTTGCGCCCCGCCATCACCACGCGCGTCGCGGTCAAGGTGCGCGGTATCTCACGCATCACCTCCTGTGGCGTACTCAGCTCTTTCAGTTCGCTAATTCGAAGATCGTCGGTGGTGCTCAACACGGCTGTGGCTCCTGTTTTGAGAACCTGCCGGCCAATAAAAAAGCCGCCAGGTCTGGCGGCTGTTCGGACTTCTTGGCTTCAATTCGTCAGATTGAGCGCGATCCTCCCACCGCCAGCGAGCTGTCGTAGCTAAAATACCAAAAGTTGCTGGTGGCGATCATGATCATGGCGGGCTCTATAGCGCACCCGACCGGCCTTGTCATCCCTTAATCGGCGTCAGGATTTGCGCGCGGCGAGCACCATGCCGACTGCCCCGGCCAGAAAGTATGCGTCAACGACGGAGGACGAGGGTCAACCCGGCTTGGCCGCGGACGAAAATCCCTCCGAGGACGTCCTGATGCGGTTGCGGCCGAACACATAAACCGCCGACGTCGCCAGCAACAATGCCATGCCTATCAGAATGGAGGTCAGGCCGAGCGGAATGAGAAGCAGCGAGGCGTTGCGCTCCGGATTGACGAACCAGTGATGGAGCGAGGTCAGCACGAAAGCAGCCCCGGCAAAGCCTGCACCGCTGCCGACGAGCAGCAAGGCCCACATCCGCCGCAACTGGCTGAGCCGTTCCCGCGCGATCTCGGTGCGCGGCGCATGGTGGCGGCCGACGCGCCGTACCAGCCGTATGGCAAACCCGATCGAACTGAAGCCGATCAGAAGGCTTGCGGCCCCCAGCAGCATCCGCGTATTGGGGCCGAGATCGGGATGTTTCTGCAATGTCAGCAGCGGAAAGTCGAATGCGGCATGCAGCGCCACCGGCGCAAACAGCGCGAGGCACCAGCTCGAGATGCGGGCCCAGTCGCGATGATGGCGATGCGCGCCCAGCGCCGTTCCAGCACGCGCGATCGCGATATAGGCGCCTGCGATAATGCCGAGCGCGCCGTGAAACGGCACAGTCAGGACGCTGCGCAACGCGGCCAGCGAACGCCACATGTCGGCGTGCTGCACGAGGTAAGCGAGGTTTTCGTAAGCCGCGAAGCCGAGGCCCGCGGCCGCGCCGTAGACCACGGTGTCCATCGGGTCCGCAAAGGCGCGGCGACGGATCGAGACGAGAATGATCACGAGGACCTTCACGATCTCTTCGGGCGCGGCGACGCCGAAGACCGAGCGCAGTCCCTGCGTCATCCAGGGGTTTCCCGGCACCGCGAGGATTGCGGCAAAGGGGGCGCGGGCAATTCCCAATAGAGAAATGCTGGCGGCCCCGAGTATGAAGGCGAGCCACACCCGTACGGGCGGGCCCGGGCGCTCGTCGGCAGCGATGACCAGCCAAAGCAACAGCAATGCCGGTGCGATGGCGGCAACGCCAATCGATGTGGGGAGGGCCTGGAGCAAAAGCATGTGGGGAAATTACCTCATCAGGCGCTCAAATGGCCGCAAATTCAGTTGTTTGCAAGAAATCCGAACGCGACTCGTTGTCGCCAAGAGCAATTCGAAATCCGGGCTTCCGGGGGCTAAGCGGCGGCCTTGCCGCCGATCTTGCCATGTACCATCAGTAACCCCGCGAGCGCGACCAGCGCGAAGCCGGCGCCGGCCAGGAACGTTCCCTGCGGTCCCGTGATGTCCCAGAGCGCACCGGCAATAATGCTGGCTGCGAGCATCGCCAGACCGCCGAGCAGGTTGAAGAATCCGTAGGCCGTGCCGCGCAACTCCGCCGGCGCAGTATCCGCCACGAGCGCGGCCAGCAAGCCCTGCGTCAGCCCCATGTGCAGGCCCCAGAGGACGACGCCCAGCGCAACGCCGCCAATCGACGGCAGCAGGGCCAGCGCGATATCGGCGGCAACCAGCAACAGCATGCCGCTCGCCAGCACGGCCGTGCGGCTCATGCGATCCGAGATGACGCCGGCCGGATAGGCCGCGAGGGCATAGACGACATTCATGGCCACCAGCACGGCTGGTACGAGCATGATCGGCAGTCCGACGTTCTGGGCGCGCAGAACGAGGAATGCCTCGCTGAAGCGCGCCAGCGTGAACACGCTCGCCACCGCCACTACCCACCAATAGGCCGCTCCGAGGTTTTTGATCTCGGCCAGGCTGATCGGATTGCGCACCGTACGCAGTGTCTGCGGCCGCTCTGGCTCACGCACGGCGAAAACGATCAGCGCCAGCGCAAGGAAAGCGGGAATCACGGCAAACCAGAACACGACCTTGAAGTTGTCTGATGTCCACCACATCAGGGCGATGGCGAGCAGGGGGCCCATGAAGGCGCCGATCGTGTCGAGCGACTGGCGCAGTCCAAAGCTCGCACCGCGCAAATGGGCCGGCGCGAGGTCTGCGACCAGCGCATCGCGAGGGGCGCCGCGAATGCCCTTGCCGATCCGGTCGACGAAACGCGCGGCCACCAGCCAGGCAACCGTTGGCGCCAGCGGAAAGACCGGCTTGGTGAAGGCCGCAAGACCGTAGCCGAAAGCCGCAAGCCATTTGCGCTTGCCGAGCCAGTCCGAGAGCGCGCCGGAGAATATTTTTGTGATGGAGGCGGTCGCCTCGGCGATGCCTTCGATGATGCCGACCGTCACCATCGACGCGCCCAGCACCGAGACCAGGTAGATCGGCAGCAAGGCGTGGATCATCTCCGACGAGATGTCCATCAGCATCGAGACGAAACCGAGGGCCCATACGCTCGCCGGAACATCCCTGATCGAATAGTTCGGCTTTTTTTCAACAGTCATGTCGCCTCGCGCGCCGTCTTATCGCGCCAACAGCCGCCGGCACGCTTCGACAAAGACCTCGGCCCCCGTGACGATGTCGGCGTCTGCAGTGTTCTCGGTCCAGTGGTGCGAGATGCCGCCGATCGAGGGCACGAACAGCATGCCCGCCGGCATGACGGTCGCGAGAATCTGGGCGTCGTGACCGGCACCGCTCGGCATGCGGAGTGACCTGCCGCCGGCACAGGCTGCGCTGGCTTGTTCGATGGCCTGCTGGAACGAGACATCCATCAGCGCGGGCGCGCCGGTGCGAATGCGCTCCACCACGACAGTGCAGCGGCCCTGCTTGTCGACCTCTGCGGCCATGCTGCGGAGCAGATTCTCGAGCCGCGCAATCACGTCCGGATCGTCGTCGCGAATCTGGAACAGCATTTCCGCCGCTCCCGGGATGATGCTGGGCGCACCGGGATCGAGGGTGATGCGGCCGGTGGTCCACACGGTGCGCGGACCGCAAACGGCCGGGAAGCGGACGTCGATATCGACGCAAAATCTGGCGAGTGCGAGGCCGGCGTCCTTGCGAACGGCCATCCGCGTGGTGCCGGCGTGGTTTTGTTCGCCCGTGAACGTGATGCGGTATTGCCAGATGCCGACGATGGACGTGACGATCCCAATCTTGAGGTCGCTGCTTTCGAGCGTCTCGCCCTGTTCGATATGGGCTTCGAGATATCCGATATGCCGTCCGCGTTCGTAGCGCGCGCGGGCGCGACCGGCCAGGCCGGCATCGCTCAGCGCGTCGCGCATGCTTCTGTCGTTATTGCGGTCGCGCGCCGCGTCGATATCGGCTTCGGTGACGCCGCCGACATAGGACCGGCTGCCAAGGAAGTGTCCGAAATGGCCTTCCTCGTCGCACCAGGACGCGACTTCGACGGCGCCGTTTGTATTCGGATCGGGATTGATGACGCGCGCTGCTTCGAGCGCATAGACCACGCCGAGCGGTCCATCGAGCCAGCCCGCGTGGTTCTGGCTCTCGAGATGCGATCCCGCCAAGAGCTTCGGCCCGGGCTTCGTGCTGGTGCCGAGGATGTTGCCGATGCCGTCGATCTCGCCCGCGAGGTCGGCCTCGGGAAGCCGCTGCACCAGCCATTGCAGGGAACGCAGATGCGGTTCCGAAAACGTCGGCTTGTGGACACCGGTCTTGTACGGGCCGATTGCACGCAGCGCGTGAAGATCGGCGAGAACACGCGCGCCATCGACGCGTGCGGGATTATCATTCATGACGTGCGCACCTGCGGGTCCGTAGTTCTCCGGAGCAGAACAAAGTTCCGGATGATGTTCGCGTGAGTAGAACAAAGTTCCAGAGATACCGCTAGCCGCGCTTATCTTATCCTCCCGAGAGCAGCGCCAATGCGATGATGGCAAGCCAAGCCACGATGACGAGCGCCGCCACCGCGCCGGCGGTTATCTTTGCTTTCTCCTTTAACGTGTAGTCGCGCATTGTTTTCGGAAAAAGTGTGTGTCCAGGCCCTCGCGGCCGAACAGCCGTCTAACTTGATGTCGTGGATTCTGCGATCGCCCGACAGGGATATTTTTGATCTCGGGCGAAGTTGTTCAACTGCCGAGATTTTTCATCGCCAGAACTGCCCGCTGGGCGAAATTCTTGTCGGGCGCGGCATCGTCGGGAAATTGTACGGCCAGGACGGCAAGGGCCAGCTTGATATCGGCCAATTCTTGCAAGCGGGATTCTTGCGCTATTGGAAACGTCCCCCACACCGCCGCCCGTCCGTATTGCGTATGTGCAAGGAAGCCCGCGCCAGCGAAGCCGAGCAGTATCATCGCCCAGATGGCCGGTTCCGGCAATCGACTGAATGCGAGGGCCAGGTGAAAGTGTTTGGAACGTGATGGCGCTCCCTAGCGGAATCGAACCGCTCTCTCCACCGTGAAAGGGTGGCGTCCTAACCGATAGACGAAGGGAGCAAAACAACCGGAAAATCAAGGTGTTATGCGCTTGATGGGCCGTTTGGCCGCCAGCGTCCATGTTCCATGGAGGCGGCGACGGGCGAACGTATAGTGGCGTTTGGCCGGGTGGGCAAGCCGCTCGAAAACCTGTTTTGCAGCTCCGTCGACGCCCCGCCGAATAGCGCGCTACCTCATGCAACGGATTCTAAAGGCGCATGCTGTACGGCTGTTGAGGGGGAGCTTCCGACATGGCCTTGCGATCAGGCAAAAAACGCGACACACGCAAATCATTGAGTCAGCCCGGGTGGATCACGCTCGAAGGCGGTTTTGCCGCGCGGCAATGCGTGGTGCAGGACATGTCCGCGACGGGGGCGAAGGTCACGATCGACGATCCCAACACGCTGCCCGCGAAGTTGCGGCTCGCGTTTTCGCGCGACGCCAGGACCGGACGCCGCTGCGAAGTGGTCTGGCGCCGTGGCAAATCGGTCGGCGTGAAGTTCGTCCGCTAATCTGGCACTGATCGGCGAGTGGCGATAAAAGGCGGGATGCGAAAATCCCTCCTTGTCATGTTTGCTGTAGTGCTGGCTTCGGTTGCCGCTTCCGCCGAACAGCCCCGTCTTCAGAAGCCCGACAAGGCCGCAACATCGGGCAAGTCGCTTCCACTGAAGCGCCCAAGCTCGGCCAATGCATGCGCGGAGTATGGCGCGGGCTTCGTCAAGATCGAAGGCACCAACACTTGCATGAAGATCGGCGGCGCGGTCAGCATCGGCGCCGGCGTCTCCAGCGGCTCGCGCTGACTTAACTCATCGGCGGCGCGATAAACTGCGTGAAACCCGGGCGGGCTGCGAACTGCGCAAACCAGCGTTCGAGGTTCGGCAGTTTCGGCTTGGTGACGCCTTCGACGCCGAACCAGCGCCGCGCGAATGCGCCGAGCGCGATATCGGCGATCGTGAACCGATCGCCTTCGATAAAGCGCCGCGTCGCCAGTTGCGCCTCGACGATCCGCCACACCGCGGCCTCGGCATCGACATCCTTCTGGATCGCGACCATGTCGCGCTTTTCGACCGGCGTTCGCACCAGCGCCCAGAACACCGGCCGGTCGACCGGCTGCAGCGTCGACAGCGTCCAGTCGAGCCAGCGATCGACGCCGGCGCGCGCCTTCGGCTGCGAGGGATAGATCTGCGAATTCTCGCCATAGGCCATGCAGAGATAGCGCATCACGGAATTGGATTCCCACAGCACGAAGTCGCCATCGACCAGCGTGGGGACGCGGCCGTTCGGATTCATCGCCAGATAGGCCGCCTCGTTGTTCTTGCCGAACTGCATGCCGGCGTCGATGCGCTCATAGGGGAGGTCAAGTTCGGCCAGGCACCACAGCACTTTTTGAACGTTGACCGAATTGGCCCGGCCCCAGATGGTGAGTTGTTGTTTGTTGTTGTTGGCCACGCGTTGTTACTCCCGCTGATCTTCCGATCGCCGTTAATAGCCGAAGATCGGCGAAAAAGCGCGCCTTCGCGCGGGCTGAAGCCCAACAAAACTCAAGCTCCGCCGCAGTGCGACAGAGCCCCCGATTCTCGCATAGCGCGCGGCCTGCATCAGCCGGTCACTGACCGAAGAACAGCCACAGCAGAATGATCACCGGAATAGGTACGCCCAGCACCCAAAGCAGAATTCCTCGTCCCATCATCTCCTCCTCAAAATCCGTCGGGGAGAAAACGCGCCATGTCACGGCCTGTTCCTGCGCAGAAAGAAGCCTGCGCGTCGGAACGTTTTATGAGTTCGGAATTTCGCGAGAGCGACAATCCGGGAAATAGCGAGTAACCATCCTGCTCGACGGCTTCGCGCACTTCGGCGTTGACGTCGTCGGAATGGCGGCTGCGACATCAGTCGCCATTTGGTCCTACCAGTGGCCGGTGTTCGGCATCGAGCTCCACGGCTCCGCCGGCGGCTTCGGCTCGCCCTTCTGCAACAGCTCGATCGAATGCAGATCCGGCGAGCGCACGAAAGCCATGTTGCCGTCGCGCGGCGGCCGGTTGATGGTGATGCCGGCCTTCATCAGGCGGTCGCAGGTCGCGTAGATGTCGTCGACCTCGTAGGCGAGGTGGCCGAAATAGCGGTCCTCGCCGTATTTCTCCTCGTCCCAATTGTAGGTGAGCTCAATCAGCGGCGCGCCGCGGTTCTGCGGAGCGGCCTTGAACAGGCCCTCGTCCTCAGGCGCACACAGGAACACCAGCGTGAACCGGCCCTTGTCGTTGTCGACCCGGCGTACTTCCTTCAGCCCCAGCGCGTCCTGATAAAACTTCATCGCGGTGTCGAGATTGCGAACGCGCAGCATGGTGTGGAGATAGCGCATGTTTCTTGTCCTCTTGCGGTCTTACGAAAATTGAAGTTCGTTTCTGCTCCCGAGGGCAATAAGTAGCAGCAAATTGCAGCGGGGGGCAGGGGCTGCGTGCTACCCTGTGCCCCCGCCGCATTCAATCAAATCGAGTCAAGCGCGCCGCTACCCGCCAAGCGACACCGCTAGGGCCAGGATTGCGAAGCCGGCCAAGATCCAGACCGCAAGTCCTGCCAGCATCGAGGTCAGTTCGCGGCGCGCCTTGCAGCCTCGGCAGAAGCGGTGCCCCAGCGCGTCAAAGCAGGGATAAGAGACTCTCGAGCAGCGCAACGAGCCTTTCGCCGGTCATTTCGACAGCGGCGATAATGGCCAGGGCAATGAACCCAGCGATGAGGCTGTATTCGATGGCGGTGGCGGCGGACTCGTCGCGCAGAAATTTTCGAAGCATCCATTTTCCCTGGAATCTTGGCGGAAAACGGTGTGGCACGTCCAAGTTGCTGCTATAACAACCAAAAGCGTAAAATTGTAGTGCTGGCGGCGCTGGGGTAAACGACGTGATTAATCGTGTTCGGTCGTGGCCCTGTTTCGGGCGGATATCTCTGACGACCCAAAACGCGGCGGCATCAGCGTGATCCCTCACACATACGCAATTGGTTTCCCCCGTCCATTGTGGCGCCAACGAAGGGATCAACCATGTTTCTGTTCGATGGCCTGCTCATTCTCGCGATGATTTTCTTTTTCGTTCTCCCGATTACCGACGCCAGGACGGTTCGGATGAAATTGTCTGTGGTGAGCAGCCTCGGCGTATTGCTGGCGGTATCGGTTGTCGTGCCGCGCCTGATGCCTTGACATCTCGCATGACGTGCATGTCGACTGCCGGAATCCGATGCGGCTGGTCGTCTTCGAACAAAGGACTGATGAGGCGGCGTTGCGCGAACATTTTGCGGCCGTTCCGTGTACGCCAGGAAAGCGGAGCATAATCGCGCACACGATGGTCGGTCTGCTTGCCGTCGACCGCTATGGGTCTGGTTTGTTAGCGGAGCTCGCCGAAGTCGGCAGCATTGTCACGCGGCGCGTCGTGCAGGCGCAACAGCGCGCGCGGCACGTCGGATAGCCACATACGTAACGGCCCGCTCGCCACCCGCGGGAATCGCGTCAGGTTTTGCTCAGACCTTGACGTCCAGCAGGGACGGTTCGTCGGCCTGCACTTCCGCAAGCGCCGCTTCCATGGCGGCCGCCTTGGCATGGTAGACGGCCCGAAGATCCTGGTTGATCGTGTTCGGCGGCGCCTTGGCGTTCTGATCGACGACGAGTTGTATTCTGGCCTGTGTCACTTCAACCGGTATGGGATAAATGACCATGGAATGACCCTCCTGGGCCAAGCCTGTCAGGCGCCTATTTACGCTTTGTAAAGAGATTGGGTTAACGGCGCTGCACTTCAGGGAGGTTGGGTAAATGAAGGCTTAAGTTTCCATGCCCGGCGTCAAAAAAAGCGCCGTCGCGAAAGCCTGCCCTGGATCAGAACTGAAAGGCCTTAGTGCATCTGTTCCAGCCGCTCGGCATAGAGGCGGAATTCCTCGGCCATCTCGATCAGTTTCTTCGACGCTTCCGGATCCTTGACGGCTTCGGCCAGCCGCCGGGCTCTGTCGGACTGGTCGCGGTAGTGGTCGGCTTGGGTCATGGCAGCACCTTTTCAGATGAGTATGGGGTGCGCCAAAAAGGTTCGACATCCGGCACTCGACCGGTCACGGTGGATGAGGGAGTGAGGAAATCCGCGCTGGATCGATCGGACGGATGAGGGGACGAGGCGGCGAGGTAACGCTATCTTAACAAGGTAACGGCGCCGGAAAACGTGCCCCCTGTTCGTTCCAAGAGAACAAAAGGAGTCCCAACACGCTATCGATCTCGCCAACAGGCGATCGATGCGGATCGGTTCCTCTCGGAAACGCAGATAACCCTATTCAGTTAGGTTAAAACCCAAATCGCGTTGTGCGTATTCGGGGTTGCGATAGGGATGGCTTCAGGAAACAGGCCATGGTCCCTTCGTTTCACAACGCGGACAAACCGACCCACCGCCGAGTCATGGTGGTCGGCCTGCTGTTTTGCCTTGCCTTCGCCGTCATCAGCTTTTCGTTGCGGCCGCAAGCCGAAAGCGGCCAGGCGCTGGTTAAGGCCGACAGGCTCGTCCGCACTGCGGGTGAACCGCAGAGGGCGAACTAGCGCGCGGGACCTACGCGCTCAACGGTCCGGAAAGTTTTCGTCGGGCGATTTGTGATAGGTCGCGATGGCGATGAAGCCCACATAGCCGATTACATTGATCAGAATTTCCATCCATGCGGGCATAACACGACACACCTTTCCCTGGAGACAAACTCCGCAAGGGCCGTGTTAGTTCCGGCGAAATTCGATGATCAGACCCGCGCGATCGCATGGCTCGCGATCGCGTGCGGGTCGCAGGCTGTCCGCTCGTTAAACAAAAACCCCGCCACATCCGGAAGATGCAGACGGGGTCTTTCGTGCTCTCACCTCTCGCAAGGTTACTGCACTTCTGGCAAAAACGTCGAACTGCCGGCTTCGTTCCCGCCGCTCCCGGGTTCTCTTATGGAATTCTCGTCGCGGGTTTCGTGCGCCATATTCCGCCGGCGATAACGCGAAGGCCTGTCGGTTCCGCCTCAACGCCAGTACGACGGCCGGCTGGCTCCGTTCACCGCGTTGGCCAGGGTCGTCTCGTAATATTCCTCACGCTCGCGTTCGAACTTCTGCTGGGTTTCCCTGAAGCTCGCGACGCGCGCCGCGATTTCGGCGCGGTCGCGCGCGAGTCTTTCTTCCTTTTCTGTCATCGCCCATCCGTTTTCTTGTTTGATTCGTGCCCGCCATCATTGGCGCGAGCGAATGAGGCGTGATTGGGGAAGCGGAGGTGCAGCATTGCCATCGCGCCGTTGCGAAGCGAAGGCGGTGGATAAAATGTGCTGCATTCTTGTCGCTCACGCGGGTTCCCGTTAGCGAAAGGTCAAACGGGAGGTTCCAATGGCAAAGATCGATCTGGATTCACTGAGCATCGAAGAACTCGCGGGCTTGCGCGAACACGCCACCGACAAACTGGTCGAGAAGGTAGCTCGGCGCCGCGCCGAGCTCGAAGCGGAGCTGGAAAAGCTGGCCCAGTACGGCAAGCCGGTGAAGAAGATGGAAAGCGCACCGGCACCCAAGGCGAAGAAAACCGAAGAAGCCAAAGAGCCGAAGGAACCGGTCGCCAAGGCTGCTTGAGAAAGGCTGCGAGAAGGCGGCTTGATGAGCCTGCGCGATAAGGCAGCTTAATAGCGCGCATGCTGCGCGGCCGGGCAGGCGCATCGATCTGGCATTCCGAATGGCCGTGCTATAGTCCGCACGGCCAACAATTCGGAAATGTCAGCGGTGATTGCCAAGGATTTGCGCAGCGGCATCGAGCAGCTCGGCAACATGATTGCCGAAGCCGGATGTATCGTGCCCTTTACCGGCGCCGGCATTTCCACCGAATGCGGCATTCCGGATTTCCGCTCGCCCGGCGGCCTGTGGACTCGCAACCGCCCGATTGCGTTCGACGAATTCGTTTCCAGTGCCGACGCGCGGGCCGAGGCCTGGCGGCGGCGCTTTGCGATGGAAGAGACCTTCGCGGCGGCCAAGCCCGGCCGCGGGCATCGCGCGCTGGCCTCGCTCTACAAGGCCGGCAAGACCCCGGCGATCATTACCCAGAATATCGACAATCTGCATCAGGCGTCGGGCTTCAAGACCGACGACGTGGTCGAACTCCATGGCAACACGACCTATGCCCGCTGCATCGGCTGCGGACATGCCTATGATCTTCCGTGGGTAAAAGCGCGTTTCGAAGAAACCGGCATCGCGCCCGACTGCTCTGTTTGCGAGCAGCCGGTGAAGACGGCGACGATCTCGTTCGGACAGGCAATGCCGGAAGATGCAATGCGCCGCGCCACTGAATTGTCGCAGCAGTGCGACCTGTTCCTGGCGATCGGATCGTCGCTAGTGGTTTGGCCGGCCGCGGGTTTTCCTCTGATGGCCAAGAATTGCGGCGCGAAGCTCATCATTATCAATAATGAACCTACGGAACAGGATGATCTCGCCGATCTGGTGATCCGTTACGACATCGGGGAAGCGCTCGGACCGTTCGTAGGCAATTGATCTCCAACTGATTCGCAGTTGTGCAAGCCTGTTCATAGCCTCCGCAATTTTGTTTTTTTTAGCTATGCGCCGCAGTCGAGAGTGTTATCTTTGATTCGAGAGATTCGCGCGGCGTTGTCATGAGTGGTCATGGATGAGCGCGTGTTCCGGTCCCGCCAGGGCGATGGCGGACCGCTTTTTGAAGTGTGAGGTCCGGGGTCATGGGGTCGGACGAATTTGGGTCCAAGAAGCTCGGGGGGCCGCCGCAAGGCGGGACGGGGCAGAACAGGCTTGGACCGGGTGAATACGAAGCGGGCGTGCAGCGCGATCCAGCGCTGGATGCGTTTTCGGGGCTCGGCGATGCCGCAGCCAACCTTGTCGAAATATCCGGCGTCATCAAATGGTTCGACGCCTCGAAGGGTTACGGCTTCATCGTTCCCGACAACGGCTGGCCCGATGTGCTGCTGCACGTCACCGTGCTCAGGCGCGACGGCTACCAGACCGCCTATGAAGGTGCACGCGTGGTTGTTGAATGCGTGCAGCGGGCCAAGGGCTATCAGGCTTTTCGAATCGTCTCGATGGACGAGTCCACCGCGATCCATCCGGCGCAAATGCTGCCGCCCCGGACTCATGTAAGCGTCACGCCGACAAGCGGGCTGGAGCGGGCGCAGGTCAAATGGTTCAACCGGCTGCGCGGTTTCGGCTTCCTGACCTGCGGCGAGGGCACGCCCGACATTTTCGTCCACATGGAAACGCTGCGCCGCTTCGGCATGACCGAGCTGCGCCCTGGCCAGTACGTGCTGGTGCGCTTCGGGCCCGGGTCCAAGGGCATGATGGCGGCCGAGATCCATCCCGAGACCGGACCGTCGGCGCTGTCCTCGCATTAATCCCACCACAGCGCTGACGGAAACGTGAGCCGGACGCCGTGCAGCCGCGCGGCGTCCTCTGGCATTTGCCGCAATCCTCGGGTTAGGGTTCCCCGGCAATTCCCTGAGATATCCGGCGTGAGTGCTTTGATGAATTTCGCTTTGATGGTTGCGCGGCTTCGCATCTCCGGCCGCTTGATAATGTCGTTGGCGGCAGCATCCGCGGTGCTCGTCACGCTCTACACCGCTCCCGCCGCGAGGGCGGCGAGCGTTCAGCCGCTCGAGATCGTCACCAAGTCAGGTGTGCATGTGTTCTCGGTCGAGATGGCGACCACGGAAGAGGAGAAAACCAACGGGCTGATGTATCGGAAGGAGCTGCCCGACGGAAAAGGCATGCTGTTCGATTTCTCGCCGGAGCAGCCGATCTCGATGTGGATGAAGAACACCTATATCTCGCTGGACATGATCTTCATCCGCGCCGACGGCCGCATCCTGCGCATTGCCGAGAATACTGAGCCACTTTCTACCAAGATCATCTCCTCGGGCGGGCTCGCCAGGGGGGTGCTGGAAGTGATCGCCGGCACAGCACAAAAATATGGAATTCAACCCGGCGACCGGGTCGCGCACCCGCTGTTCAGCAAGCGCTAATCCGGCCGACATCGCCTTGATGGCACCGGTTTAACGGTGTATCGACGCATTTCTTAAAGTACCGGATCGGGGTATAGCGCAGCCTGGTAGCGCGGCAGTTTTGGGTACTGCAGGTCGTTGGTTCGAATCCAGCTGCCCCGACCAATAAAATCAATGATTTGCTGCGTCTTTTTCGGGTTGAATCTCTCCCAGCGATCCCGATTGGGAGAGGCGGGGGAAAAGCTTGTGACCGGTACGAAGACAGTCATTCTGGCGCGGCAGGTTCTGCTGCTGGGGCTGGTTCTTTGTTTTGCCACCACCGTCTTCGGCCAGACGGCCGCGGCCAATCCCGCGCAGATGATTTCCGACTTTCGGCTAAAGCACGGGCAGAAGCGCGTAACGCTGGATGCAACTCTCACACGGATTGCACACGATCAAGCCCAGGCGATGGCCGCAAAGGATCAACTGGATCACGATGTCCTCGGCCGATTCAATTCGCGTGTCAGTCCGGCAGGCGCCGGCCGAGCCGCAGAGAACATTGCGTACGGCTATGACGGTTTCCCCAAGACGCTCGACCAGTGGATCAATTCGTCAGGGCACCGAAAAAACCTCCTGCTGCCCGGCGCCACGCGCGTTGGTGTTGCCAGCGTCAAAAGCGCGAAGACCGGTCGTATGTATTGGGCCATGGTGATCGCAGGCGACTATGAGCGTCCCAAAGCGCCGAAGAGTTCGCCGAAGAGTTCACCGAAGGATTCGAAGCAGGCAAACGTTGCGAAGCCCAAATCGCGCGCCGCCGAGGCCTGCCGACTGAAGATTCTCAGCATCTGCTTCTAGAGAAGTCGCAACTTTGTGGCTTGCAATATCGTTCTCGTTATGTTCCTTTAGGTCGTTCCTTCGGAGGTGGCCAATGGATGTCGAGAAGCAACGGGAAGTAATCCGGCTCTGGAATCGCATGCGTAGGGTCGAGGGCCCGCTCGCGGAGGAAATCCGCATTCAGATTCTGGAATGCTTTGCGCAGCCGGATTCGCCGAGCGCACGCATGAACGAGCGGCGCGCAGTGCTCCGTCGCGTGCCGGTTCGGACCGCGCAAATACATCGCATCGGCGAACGCGGCAACAACGCAACGCTTTGACGGCTTAGCACGTCGGCGAGGTTGATTCGGCGGCCGTCAAGGTTGACGGAATCGACGCGCGGTGCATGCTGCAGGCATGTTGTCGCGTGTGCGCAATCATTTTCGAGGTGCAAAGTTCGCCCGCATGAGCAGCGGGACGTACTGCGTCATCCGCGATCTCGGGCTGGTCAAGGGCGGCAAGGGAATGCGGCACCATGAGGTGCTCGTCACCTTCAGTTTGCGGGCGCTCTGGCGGTGGATGGGAGACGCCGGCAGGGAGGCAGTCGGAACGAAGAAGCGTTCGGCCTGGCTTCAACGCGTTCCGGAACCCTTGTCGGAGAATGCTTCGCAGCCCCAGTTGCTTGCGTCACCGCTGCGCCGCCTGCCACGCCAGTAATCTGTGCTCGGCGAGTGACATCGCCACCGACGTCACGTAACCGGTGATACCAAGCAGGATGACGCCGGCGAACAGGTCGGCCGAGCGGAACGCGCGGGCCGACAGCAGCACCCAGTGGCCGAGGCCGTCGAGGCCGGCCAGGATTTCGCAGACCACCGAAAGGATCAACGCCACCGTCAGGCTGAGGCGCATGCCGGCGAGAATGTCGGGGCTGGCGGACGGAAGCGCGATTTTGAAGATCACGGCGAGCCGCGACATTTGCAGCGACCGCGCCACTTCATAGAGGCGCGGCTCGACCGCGCCGAAGCCGTGGATGGTCGCCAGCATGATCGGCCAGATCGCGCCGAAGGAGATCACGAACAGCGCCATCGCCTGCGTCAATCCGAGCATGGCGATCGCAACCGGAATGATCGCCGACACCGGTAGCGGCCGTAAAAACTCCAGCGAGGGCGCTACATAAGTCCGCATTGTGCGCGACGATCCGATGATCGCGCCAATGGCAATGCCGGCGATGGACGCGGCGAGCCAGCCATAGGCCATGTGCTCGAGCGTGCCGGCGAGCTTGCTCCAGAGATCACCGGAGGAAAATCCGCGCACCAGCGAGGCCCAGGCCCGATCAGGCCCCGGCAGGAACACCGGCGAGACCAGTTTCAAATTGGCGATCAATTGCCAGAGCGCAATGAATCCGGCTGCGACCGCAAAGCTCGCCACACGCCAGAGGAGGGCCGCCCGATTCATGCGCCGTCTCCGCTCAACGCGGCGCGTCCGAACAGGCGGTTCTGGGCGACGACCAAGAGAACATTCAGCGCGTAGCCGATGGCGCCGATCCACACCAGATAGGCCAGCATCAAATCGGGACGCAGCGCCTGCTGCGCCAGCATGATGCCGGCGCCGAGGCCGAGTGGATTGATCGCGATTTCGACCGTCACGGCGACGATCAGGGCGATGCCGGCCGATAGCCGAAAGGCCACGAAGATCCGCGGCAGCGCCGCCGGGATGATGATTTTCCAGACCCGTTGCGCCGGCGGCAGCCGCAGCGCCCGCGCCACTTCCATCAGCCGCGGCTCGATGCTGCGCACGGCGGCGCGCGACAGGATCAAGATCGGCCAGACGCAGGCAAACGCCACGATCACGATTTCCATGCGATAGCCGAAGCCGAGCGCGATCAACGCGATCGGCAGCAGTGCGATCGAGGGGATCGGCCTGATAGCCTCGACCGTCACTTCCATCAGGCGGTTGAGGGTGTCGAAAATTCCGAACGCGATGCCGAGCGCAAGGCCGATGATCGTGCCGATCGCAAGGCCTGCGAAGGCTGAAAACAGCGTGTCGCGGGTGGCCGCCAGGATCGAGAGATCGGCGAAGGCGCCGAACAGCGCCATGACGATCTCGCTCGGCGGCGCAAGGCTGTCGCTTTGCAGATGGGTGGCGCGCGCCCACACTTCGAACGCCGCCAGCACCGCGAAGGGCAGGATCAGCGACTTGGCGGAGTTGCCCGTCACTGCTCGGTCGCCTTGATGAAGTCGAATAATTGCCGCCGCAGCCGCAGGAATTCCGGATGCTCGCGGGTCGATAGCTGGTCGCGCGGGCGCGGCAGGTTGACCGAAAGTTCGATGCCGATCCGGCCCGGATGCGGCAGCAGGCCGATGACGCGGTCGCCGAGATAGATGGCCTCATCGAGGTCGTGGGTTACGAAGATCACGGTGGCGCCGCTCGCCGCAACCAGTGACAACACCTCGTCCTGCAATCCCTGCCGCGTCATCGCATCAAGCGCGCCGAACGGCTCGTCCATCAGCAGCGTCTTCGGCTCCTGCGCCAGGCAGCGGGCGATCTGCAGGCGCTGCTGCATGCCGCCGGACATTTCGGACGGATATTTGCCGGCATGCCCGGGCAGGCCGACGGTGCGCAGCAATTCCTCGATGCGGGCAGGGCGCTCGGCTGAGGGCATGCCGCCCGCTTCCAGCGCCAGCGAGACGTTGCCCGCCGCGGTGCGCCAGGGCAGCAGCGCCTTGCCGTAGTCCTGGAACACGATCGCGATTTCGCGGCGCGGCTCGCCCATCGGCTGGCCGTCGAAATTCACCTTGCCGTTGGTCGGCTGGTACAGACCTGCGGCCAGACGCAGCGCCGTGGTCTTGCCGCAACCGGAGGCGCCGACGATGCAGAGGAATTCGCCGGGCCGCACGCCCAGGCTCAGATTTTCGATGATGGTTTTGCCGCCGAGTACGAGCGTCACTCCGTCAAATGCGATCTGCGGCGCAGGCATGCCGGGTACGGCTTCGAGGCGTTTTGCGGCGCTTGCCATGGTTCAACTCTCGCTGCCGGGAGGATAGACGAAATTGAGGGTCGAGCGCAGATGCGCTTCCAGCATTGCCTGCGAGCCGGGAATATCGCGCTCGATCGCCCGATCAGCCAGTAATTGATGCGCGCGCACGAACTTCTTGCCGCTGTCGACGGAGCGCATCATCACGCGGCGGTAGCGGTAGGCCTGGTCGTAGAGATCGGAATGGGCTGCCAGCAAACGCTTCGAGCCGCACGCCGCCAGCAGGGCGGTGTGAAAGCCCTTGTGCAGCCGGTCGAAATCCTCCGCGCCCTCGCGGAACTCATCGCCGGTCCGCTCGATGTGGCGGCGCATCTGGTGCAACGCGCTGACGATGCCGGCCTCCCAGGCATCGTCGCCGTGGATGATCGCCAGCCGGATGGCCTCGACCTCGACCGCCGTGCGCATGCAGGTGATGTCGAGCAGATCCTCGCGGCTGACGTCGGCGACGCGAAAGCCGCGCTGCCCGATGCCGACGATCAGCCCCCGCGACATCAGCCGTGACAGGCCCTCGCGCAGCGGCGTGGCGCCGATCTCATAGCGTTGCACGAGATCGACGATCCCGAGCCGCGATCCCGGCGCCAGATGGCCGGCAAGGATGTCCTGCTCGACCAGCATGGCCGCGCGCTCGCTCAAGGTGGCGGCCTCGGTCACCGGTCGGTTCGGTTGGCGCTCGGAGACTGGCATCGCGCAATCCGCTACTTCAGGACAAGCTTCGATGTGTCGAGCTTGGATTGCAGCATCTTCTGCGACGACATCACCTCGATCCACCAGCCGAGTTGCTCGGGCTTCAGTGCCGGTTCGGAGCGGTTCGGCGGCGTCGCCTTGACCAGCTCGATCGGCTGCTTGGTGAATTTTGAGATCGAGGTCGATGCCTTTTCGCGGTCGTTGTTGACGATGACGGCGGACTCGGCGATCGCGTCACGGAATTTCTTGATCGCCGCGGCGTTCTTGTCGGCCCATTCGCGCGAGGCCGCGTAGAAAATGATGGGATCGGTGCGGGCCAGTTCGACTGCGTAGCGTGCGCCGACCGAGCCGAGGCCGGCATTGGTCATGCGGGTCACGAACGGTTCGGCGGTCAGCACGGCATCGACGCCGCCGGATTTGATGATGTCGGCCATGGTCGGGAAGGTGACCTCGACGAAATTGACGCTCTTGGGGTCGACGCCTTTCTCCACCAGCCACTTGACGAACAATACATGCAGGAAGGCATTCAGCCCGGGCGCGCCGACCTTCTTGCCGGCGAAATCCTTCGGCTCCTTGATGGTGATGCCGTTGCGGACGAAGGCGGCGATGCTGTCCTGGTTCACCGGGCTCATGACGGTCGCGCCCGCAATCGCAACGAGATCGAGCCCGCCGTCGACCGCCTGCAGAAACACAGTCGAGGTCGGCCCGCCGATCTGGATCGAGTTCGACAGGATCGCCGCCGGGATGTTCGAGTTGATGCCGATCGGCGTCATCTCGACCTCGAGCCCATGCTTTTTGAAAATGCCTTCGTCGATCGCCACCATCGCGGAGGCGCAGTCCGAGGTTGCCGTGCAGCCGACCTGGATCTTGGCCTGCGCAAAGGCGGTTCCGGTCAGCGCCACGCTGACCGCAAGGGCGGCAAGGACCTTTTTCACGACAATCTCCCCATGACACATTTTTCTGTCTTGTTTATCGATATTTTTTTTGATCATATATTTCATCGGAAAACAAGGGGTGATCCAGTGAAACTCGCGACATTCAAATCCGGCGGACAGGAAAAGATCGGAATCGTGCATACGGGCGATACGCTTGTTTTCGATCTCGCGGCCGCCGCCGGCCGGAGCGGAAGCGCCAATCCCGCCTTCGCTTCGATGCTGGCATTGATCGACGCCGGAGACGCCGCGCTCGAACAGGCGGCAAAGGTGTTCGACAAGCACGGCAAGGACGAGAGCTTGTCCATGAAGATCGAGGCGGCCGAGATTCTCGCGCCGATCCCGGAGCCGCGGCAGATGCGGGACGGCATGTCGTTCCCGCTGCATATCCTGCAGGCGCCGCGCGGGCAGCTTAAGCTCGCTGCGCGCGCCAAGGGCGACATGGCCGAGCTGGCGCGGATCGAGGCCGAGCCGCTCGGCGAACTGCCGGAGATCTACCGCAAACAGCCGATCTACTACATCACCAACCGCTTCAGTGTGCGCGGCACCAACACCACCGTGAAGTGGCCGCGCTATAGCCAGGTGATGGATTACGAATTGGAGTTCGGCATCATCACCAAAAGCAAGGGCGCCAACATCTCCGCGGCCAAGGCCAAAAATCACATCTTCGGCTATACGATCTTCAACGACTTTTCCGCCCGCGATGCCCAGCGCATCGAAATGGAGGGCCGGCTCGGCCCGGCGAAGGGCAAGAGTTTTGACGGCGGCAACGTGATGGGGCCGTGGATCGTCACGTCGGACGAGATCGGCGATCCCTACAAATTGAAGATGGAATCGCGCATCAACGGCAAGATGCGCTCGCAGGGCGTGACCGAAGGCATGCTATTCTCGTTCGAGGAGATCATCGCCTATGTCAGCCAGGACGAGACCCTGATGCCCGGCGAATTCATCGGATCCGGCACTGTCGGCAATGGTTGCGGCCTCGAGCTCGGCTGGTATCTCGAACATGGCGATACCATCGAGCTCGAAGTCGAAAAGATCGGTACTTTGAAGAACCGGGTCGAACGGCAATAAGCCGTTCCGCGACGCTATCCAACAAAAACATCCAGCGAGGAAACGCCATGGCGCGCAAGTTGATCGACATTTCTGTCCCCCTGCAAAACGACGTACCGGCCGATCCGCCGGGCAACCACCCGACCATCCAGTACATCGATCACCAGCAGGGCCTGCCGCGGATGTTGCAGTTCTTCGATGGGCTGAAGGCGGAAGATCTGCCTGACGGGCAGGGCTGGGCGGTGGAGCAGGTATCGCTCTCCACCCACAACGGCACGCATCTGGATGCGCCCTGGCATTTCCATCCCACCATGAATCGCGGCGAGCGTTCATGGACCATCGACGAGGTGCCGCTGGAATGGTGCCTGCAGCCGGGCGTGAAGCTCGACTTCCGGCATTTTCCGGACGGCTATGTCGTCACCGCCAAGGATGTCGAAGCGGAGCTGAAGCGCATCGGCCATACGCTTTCGCCGCTGGAAATCGTCGTCGTCAACACCAGCGCCGGCGCCAGATATGGCCAGCAGGATTACGTCACCTCCGGCTGCGGCATGGGCTATGAGGCGACGATGTACCTGTTGGAGCGCGGCGTGCGGCTGACCGGCATCGACGGCTGGAGCTGGGACGCGCCGTTCGTCTATACGGCGAAAAAATATGCCGAGACCAAAGACGCCAGCCTGATCTGGGAAGGCCACAAGGCCGGCCGCCACATCGGCTACTGCCATCTCGAGAAGCTGCACAATCTCGAGCAACTGCCGTCGACGGGGTTCATGGTGTCATGCTTCCCGGTGAAGATCGAGCGCGCATCCGCAGGCTGGACCCGGGCGGTCGCCATTCTCGACGGCTGAAGGCTGGGCGCGCGACAACAAACAAAAGGGAGAGAACGGATGATGGATCTGCGCGCACCGCGATTGCGGGGATGCTTCTGCTGTGACCCATCAAGTTCGTCGCGCTCCGCACCAAGCCGGCGCGGCTTCATGCTCGGCGCCGGCGCGCTGGCGCTGACCGCGGCCATCGGGCGCGACGGGGCAGTGGCACAAACTGCTGATACAAAGCCGTTCCGGATCGACGTCCATCATCATCTGTCGCCGCCGACTTACGTGACCGCGTCGAACGACAGCGGCTTCGGCGATCCCCTGATGAAGAACTGGACCATCGAGAAATCGCTGGCCGACATGAACAAGGCCGGCATCGCCACCGCGATGCTGTCCGTCACCACGCCCGCCGTCAATTTTACCAAGGGCGATACCGCGCGAAGGCTCTGCCGCGAGTCGAATGAGTATGCCGCAAAACTCGTCGCGGATTATCCCGGACGGTTCGGCAATTTCGCAATGCTGCCGCTCACCGACGCCGAAGGTAGCCTGCGCGAACTGACGTATGCGCTCGACACGCTCAAGGCCGACGGCATTGCCTTGATGACAAGCTACGGCGACAAATGGCTCGGCGATCCGGTGTTCCTTCCTGTCATGGAAGAGCTCAATCGCCGAAAGGTGCTGGTCTACACTCATCCGACCGCGGCGAATTGCTGCGTGAACCTGGTGCCGACGCAGCCGCCCGTCATGATCGAGTTCGGCACCGACACGACGCGCGCCATCGCCGACATCATCTTCTCCGGCAATGCGCGGCGGTTTTCCGATATTCGATGGATATTCTCGCACGCCGGCGGGACGATGCCGTTCCTGATCGAGCGCTTCGTGCGGCATCCGTTGCTAGCGCCGAAGGCCAAGGAGACGGTGCCCGACGGCACGCTTACCGAGCTCAAGCGCTTCTTCTACGACACCGCGCAGACGTCCAACCGCGGTGCGATGTCGGCGCTGGCAGCGATCATTCCTCCGTCGCAGATCGTGTTCGGGACCGACTTCCCGTACCGGACCGGCATCGATCATGTGAAGGGGCTGCGCGAGGCGGGTGTGTTCACGGAGGAGCAGATGGCGGCGATCGAGCGGGGGAATGCACTCAAGCTGCTGCCGCGGCTTGCCAGCTAGTTCGGGAGCCGAGCTTCCCGCCACGTCGCGGCACGATCCGTCACAAAGGAGATTCGTCAAAAAAGAAAAGGCGCACCGGTTTTCCGGTGCGCCTCTATCTTATCTCCGGTCCCGTCTAAGGCGACGGCGATCGGCCTATATCACCACCTGCAAACGCGGGCGCCGTAGGCGTTATACCAGCAGCGCGGACCAGGGCGTACAACAACCGGCCCACCATAGAAGCCACGACCGCCGCGATAGAAGCCGCGACCGCCGCGATAGTAACCACGGCCGCCGCCATAATAGCCTCTGCCTCTGCCGCGATACGCCTGCGCAGACGTGGTCGTGCCGCCTACCAGAATCGCAGACGTGCTGGCCACGTAGACGAACAACAAGGCCAGCGCTGCAAGGCAGCGGGTCAGAATATTGTAGCGTTTAGCCATTCGAGAATCTCCCGGTCACTTCCGAACACCTGGACTTCGGCACCATCTCACTTAGACGCGCGAGAATGGTTTCAGTTCAGATGCGTTAAGACAATATTTTACAAGGTTCTTTCGAGCTTTCGGGACTTTATTAAGAAGGGTAGGTAAGGTCAAGTTTACAGCCGGTCTATCGATGGTTCTTGCATCGAGCTGTTCATCTTTCTGAATGCTGGATGAACACTAGGGTTGTGCACTGCAGAACTTCGAGCTGGAAAAATTCAACGAGGCCACGCCGGCAACTTGATATCGACATGATCTCCATTTTTCAGCGCTAGACGATCCTCTCCTGACGAGTAACCATGCCCAAAAAACACACTTATGTCCTTGGCCTGAACACCTATGACCACGATGTGAGCGCCTGCCTGTTGCGCGACGGTGCCATCGCATTTGCGATCGCCAAGGAGCGGATCACTCGGGCCAAGCACGCATCGGGATTCTACAAGGAAGTGATCGATTATTGCCTCGAAGCCGAAGGCATAACGCTCGACGACGTCGATCTTGTGGTGCGCAATTGCTACATCCTGCCGGTCCCGGAAATGGAGGAGCGGCTGGTCTATTTCGACGCGCCGGGTTTTCTGCCGGATTTCGAACGCGGCGACGCCGCCAAGCACCCGCTGTATCTGTCGCGTCAGGAAAAGGTAGTCACGATCTCCCACCATCTTGCGCACGCCTACAGCGCGTTCGCGGTGTCGCCGTTCGAGGATGGCGTCGTGATGATCGTCGATGGCGTCGGCAGCTACCGCTCCGACGTCATGGAAGCCTTTCCCGCCAGCGATACAGCGACGCCGCTGGCACGTGAGTCCGAGAGCTACTACAAGTTCAGCGGCACGACGCTGGAGTGCCTCAAAAAGGTCTGGATGGAGCCCGACCGCGGCTTCCTCAGCGATGAATTCTACAACATGCCCGGTCTCGGTGCGCTCTACAGCCGCGCCTCGACCTACATTTTCGGCGACTGGAATAAATGCGGCGAGCTGATGGGGCTGGCGCCCTATGGCCGCCGTGACCAGTTCAAGCATCTGCTCGAACTGAACGACGGCAAGCTGCACGTGCCGCACTGGAACGCTACCGACTTCAAGCAACCTTATGTGTTCGACGCCGGCAGCAACTGGGAAAAGAACCCCGCGATGCGGCACTGGGAAGATCTCGCCTGGCGCACGCAAGATGACACCGAAAACGTGCTGCTTGCCCGCGCCCGGTGGCTGCGCGAAGCCACTGGCGCGAAGAACCTCTGTATGGCCGGCGGCGTCGTACTGAATTGCGTGGCGAACGGCCGGGTGGCCCGCGAAGCCGGATTCGAGAACGTCTGGATTCAGCCGGCGGCCGGCGATGACGGCATCGCGATCGGTTGCGCCTATTATGGCTGGCTCGAAATCCTGAAGCAGCGGCGTGGCTTCGTCATGGATCATTCCTATGTCGGCAGGGCCTACAGCGATCAGGAGGCCGCCGCCCAACTGCAGAAATTCCTCGTCCGTATCCAGGTCGATGCCGTCAAGAGCGAGAATGTCTGCCGCGACACGGCAAAGCTGCTTGCTGATCAAAAGGTCATCGGCTGGTTTCAGGACCGCTCGGAGTTTGGACCTCGCGCGCTCGGCAACCGCAGCCTGCTGGCCGACCCGCGCAAGCCCGAGATGAAGGATATCCTCAACAGCCGCGTCAAGCACCGCCAGGCGTTCCGGCCGTTCGCGCCGATCGTGCTGGCCGAGCGCATGAAGGAAATTTTTGAAGGCGAAGAGGATTCGCCCTTCATGCTGATCGCCAAGCCGGTTCGCCCCGAATGGCGGGGCAAGATTCCGGCGATCGTGCATGTCGACGGCACCGCGCGCGTGCAGACCGTGCGCGAAGAAACCAATCCAATGCTCTATCGCTTGCTGAAGGAGTTCGAGGCGCTGACCGGCGTTCCCGTGCTGATCAACACCTCATTCAACATCAAGGGCGAGCCCATCGTGGAAGCGCCGCAGGATGCCGTGAACTGCTTTCTGACTACGGGCGTCGATCATCTGGTGATCCACGACACGATCGTGTCGAAGAACGCGATGCACAAGGTGGTGGCGCCGCTGGTCAATATCTACACCGACGTGCGGACACTGGTGGCGTCGACCGCCCAGCCGGCCTGAACCCGCCTGCCGGAGACCGGCCGAGAGCCGTTCAGGCGGCCTTCGGCGCCGCCGGTTTCAGCGGCTTGTCCTGCCGCTTTGACCAGGAAATGTAGTAGGCGACGACTGTCATGATCGCGATGCCGGTCACGCTAACGAGGATCTGCACGAGCAGCGAGCCTGAGCTCATCGATAGTTGGAAATGCCCGACAAAGGACAGGAACACGCCGACGCAGAAAACCGCGAGTGATTGCTGGCCGCAGACGATCAGCGGATCGAAAATCCTCCATTCCAGTCCGGGCCATTCCTTCGGCACGAAGCGGATAACGAGGATCACGATCGCCACAAAGTGCAGGAAGCGGTAGGGCGCGAGGTTGGTTTTGTCGTTCGGGTTGAACATCGAATAGAGCCACTGCGGGAACATTTCGCCGAAAGTCGGAAAGCGGCCCGCCATCGTCATGATGAGAGAGAAGATCAGATAGCCGATGCACAGATACAGCGTGATCGGCGCGTTGATGATCGCAAGGTTTTTGCGGGCGCCGCCGAGCGCGCACCATGCGCCGAATACGAACAGGACCTGCCAGGCGAACGGATTGAAGTACCAGGTTCCGACCGGGTAAGCGGGCAGGTTCCAGCCGGTCTGCCGCGACACCAGCCACAGCGCGATCGCGGCCAGCATGGTCCAGTTTGGCTGGCGCAGCATGATCCAGAGAACCGGCGGGAACAGACCCATCAGCACGATGTAGAGCGGCAGCACGTCGAGATTGACCGGCTTGAACTTCAGGAACAGTCCCTGCCGCAGGGTTTCGGTGGCGTTATCGATCAGGCCGACCACATTGAAGTCGTTGACCAGTTGGGAATCGCCGAAGCGCAGGGCGAGATAGCTGATCGAGGCGATATAGATCACGAACAGGATGATGTGGGCCACATAGAGCTGCCAGACCCGCTTGGTCAGCCGCGTAGCGCCGACGATGAAGCCGCGTTCCAGCATCATCCGGGCATAGACGAAGGAAGCAGTATAGCCGGAAATGAAAACGAAGAGGTCGGCGGCGTCGCTAAACCCGTAATTGCGGGTGGTGATCCAGTTCACGACGTTGTCGGGGATGTGGTCGAGGTAGATCGCCCAGTTTGCGACCCCGCGAAACAGGTCGAGCCGGAGGTCGCGTCCTTTGTCGGGCAGGGTGGCGTTGATTTTCATGGGTGCCGCTTCGAGGTGATGCGTTCGGGAAGATCGCGCCAAAAGACGGGGTCCCGGGCGCCGGATAGCCCTAGATTGTCACAGTACGGCATAATGACTATACCAGTACGGAAATGGTACATCCGGTTCTGGAATCACCGATCAAATTTCCTGAGAGGTGTCTCTATACTATCCCGGCCGTTTCCACCAAACGCTACCATGTCGCATATCGCTTGAGGATCCAACCATCCATGACCGCACGCATTTTTAAGCCTGCCAAAAACGCGATGCAATCGGGCAGGGCCATGACCCGGGAATGGCAGCTCGATTACGAGCCCGAGCAGCCTCGGGCCGTCGAGCCGCTGATGGGATGGACCTCTTCCGGCGATATGAAGCAGCAGCTCACCCTGCACTTCGACACCAAGGAAGACGCGATCGCCTATTGCGAGCGCAAGGGTATTGCCTACCAGGTGATCGAGCCCAAGGATCCGTTGCGCCGGCCGGCCGCTTACGCCGACAATTTCGCTTTCAAGCGCGTCGAACCCTGGACTCACTAAGAGCCGGACCGGCGTTGTTCCGGCCGCCCGACTCGGGGAGTTGCGGGCGAGGCCTACTGCGCGGGGTCAGATGCTGCCGGATGGTGAGGTATCGGCAGCGGCGCATCCTTCGCGACGCCAAGCACCGGGAAGGTCCTGATGTTGCGGACCTCGGGCATCGCTGAAAACTGCAGAAGCTGCTGGTGCATGCCCTCGACGTTTCGCGCGACGCATTTGAGCAGATAGTCGGCGTCACCGGAAATCCGCCAGCTCTGCTGAATGAGCGGTATCGCCGCAACCGATTTCTCGAATTCCTGCAACGTCGCCTGGGCCTGGCTTTGCAACTGGATCAACACGTAGGAAATGACCTCGTAACCGAGCAGCTTCTCGTCGAGCGTGGCGCGGATGGCGCTGACGTAGCCGCGGTCGCGTAAGGTGCGAACGCGCCGCCGGCATGGAGGCTCCGAGAGGCCGACCCTATCCGCCAGTTCGTTGTTGCGGATGCGTCCATCCTTCTGCAACTCGGACAGTATCTTCAGGTCGATTTCGTCCAGGGGGTGACGTTCCGTCATAGGCTCCTCTTGGGCACCTTATCGGCGCTCCGGCTCGGCGCTCGTTGCGGCGCTCCGGGAGAGGGGACGTTTGGACTGCGCCTGGTTCGGCGTTGTGCCCGGCGCAACGCTCGACAGCACCAGCTTCTCGTGGGCGGCGACGATCGCCTCCTTGGTCAGCCGCCCGCCGGGCCGATACCAGGTGGTGAGGCCGGTCAACAACGCCAGTATCGCAAAGGTCGCGACCTGGACATCGACCACCTCGAACTCGCCTTCGGCGACGCCCTGGCTGAGGATTTCCGCTAGCCGCCGCTCATAGGCGCCGCGCAACGCCACGATCTCTTCGTAGTTCTTCGGCTCCAGGCTCCGCAGCTCGGAATTGGCGATGAAGACCTCGCGCTTCCTGGTCATGTGGTAGCTGACGTGGAAGGCTGTGAAGGCGCGGAGCTTGTCGGCCGGTCGCTCCTTCCCCTGCAGGGCGCGATCGAGCTGGCGCAGCAACTCGTTGATGTGGTCCCGTATCAGGTCGAACAGCAATTCCTGCTTGGTGCTGATGTGGTTATAGAGCGAGCCCGACTGGATGCCGACCTCCGCCGCGAGCTGGCGCAGGCTCATGGCGGCGTAGCCGTGCTCGAAGATCAGGCGCAGCCCGGCTTTCCGGATCGCCTCCATTGTTTTCGGGCCGTGAGAACCGATCGTCCGTGCCATGGAGTCTCTGGGAGTGAAGGCGGCTCGCATCCCCCGGTAAACGAGCAAGCGATCGTATAATAATGACATGAAATAATAGTTATTTCAATGGCCTGTATGCTTCTTTTGAGGTCTGTACAGTTCCGCTTGCGAGGATAGTAAAAAAACGTATGATCGTTTAATTCGAAGAACCAAGGGTGGAATGATGGCCTCGAACAGGGCGCTGCTTCTAAACTTCGATCTCGGCGAGACCGCGGACGCGATTCGCGAGACGGTGCATGCGTTTTCGAGAGACGAAATTGCGCCGCGCGCCGCCGAAATCGACCGCAGCAATCAATTCCCCCGCGACCTCTGGCCCAGAATCGGATCGCTCGGCCTGCACGGCATCACCGTGGAGGAGGAATATGGCGGCGCCGGCCTCGGCTATCTCGAGCACTGTATCGCGCTGGAAGAAATATCGCGGGCGTCGGCCGCGGTCGGCCTGTCCTACGGCGCGCATTCCAACCTCTGCGTCAACCAGATCCGCCGCAACGGCAACGAGGCGCAGAAGCGCAAATACCTGCCAAAGCTGATCTCGGGCGAGCATGTCGGCTCGCTGGCAATGTCGGAGCCCGGTGCCGGCTCTGACGTGGTGTCGATGAAGACCCGCGCCGACAAAAAGGGCGACCGTTTTGTGCTGAACGGCAACAAGATGTGGATCACCAACGGCCCCGTCGCCGATACGCTGGTGGTCTACGCCAAGACCGATCCCAACGCCGGCCCGCGCGGCATGACCGCCTTCATCATCGAAAAGGGCATGAAGGGATTTTCCACCGCGCAGAAGCTGGACAAGCTCGGCATGCGCGGCTCCGACACCTGTGAGCTGCTGTTTGAGGATTGCGAGGTGCCCGAGGAGAACGTGCTCAGCGAGGTCGGCCGCGGCGTCAACGTGCTGATGAGCGGCCTCGATTACGAGCGCGCGGTGCTGGCGGCCGGCCCGATCGGCATCATGCAGGCCTGCATGGACGTGGTGCTGCCTTATGTGCACG
The DNA here is from genome assembly GCF_029051645.1 of Bradyrhizobium sp. CSA112. GTDB lineage: Bacteria > Pseudomonadota > Alphaproteobacteria > Rhizobiales > Xanthobacteraceae > Bradyrhizobium. The sequence goes on along the minus strand of NZ_JAACFS010000008.1, from coordinate 66,387 downwards.
AGCGCAAGCAGTTCGGCGAGCCGATCGGCACCTTCCAATTGGTGCAGGGCAAGATCGCCGACATGTACACCACGATGAACGCCTCGCGGGCCTATGTCTACGCGGTGGCAAAGGCCTGCGACCGCGGCGAGACCACGCGCGAGGACGCCGCCGGCGCGATCCTCTATGCCGCGGAGAAGGCCACGCAATGCGCGCTCGACGCCATCCAGCTCCTCGGCGGCAACGGCTACATCAACGACTACCCGACCGGGCGGCTGCTGCGCGACGCCAAGCTCTACGAGATCGGCGCCGGCACCAGCGAAATCCGCCGCATGCTGATCGGGCGGGAACTGTTCGAAAAGACCGCTTAAGCTTCACATTGAGGCAGAGATGATACAGGCTGTCGCACTCTCTTCGAACGTGCTGTCCCGACCGTCCTGAAGCCATCCCAACGGCCCTCCAGCAGCCAAAAGAAAACGCCGACCATGCCGCTTCACTCCACGATTGATCCCACATCCTCAGAATTTGCCCGCAACGCGGACGTGATGCGCGGCCTGGTGGCCGAACTGCGCGAGAAGCTGAAGGTGGTCTCCGGCGGCGGCGGTGAGACGTCGCGCAAACGGCATACCTCGCGCGGCAAGATGCTGGCGCGCGAGCGCGTTGACCTGCTGGTCGATCCCGGCACCGCCTTTCTCGAATTGTCGCCGCTCGCCGCCAATGGCCTCTATGGCGGTGACGTCCATTCCGCCAGCGTCATTACCGGGGTGGGACGTATTTCGGGGCGCGAATGCATCATCGTCGCCAACGACGCCACCATCAAGGGCGGCACCTACTACCCGATGACCGTGAAGAAGCATCTGCGCGCACAGGATATCGCGCGGCAGAACAATCTGCCCTGCGTCTACATGGTCGATTCCGGCGGTGCCTTCCTGCCGATGCAGGAGGAAATCTTTCCCGACGAGCGGCATTTCGGCCGCATCTTCTACAACCAGGCGCAGATGTCCTCGCAGGGCATTCCCCAGATCGCTATCGTGATGGGCTCCTGCACCGCCGGCGGCGCCTATGTGCCTGCAATGTCGGACGAGAGTATCATCGTGCGCAACCAGGGCACGATATTCCTCGGCGGCCCGCCGCTGGTGAAGGCCGCGACCGGCGAGGTGGTGACGGCGGAAGAGCTGGGCGGCGCCGACGTGCATTCCCGCCACTCAGGCGTCACCGATCACTACGCGCAGAACGACGCCCATGCGATCGGGATCGCCCGGCGCATTGTCGCCACGCTGAAGCAGCCGACTCGCGCTGCGCTGAACATGCGCGAGCCGCGGGAGCCGCTGTTCCCCGCGGAGGAAATCTACGGCGTGGTCTCCGCCGACGGCCGCAAGCCGTTCGACGTCCACGACATCATCGCGCGGATCGTCGACGGCTCCGAATTCGACGAATTCAAGAAGCTCTACGGCACGACGCTGATCTGCGGCTTTGCTCATATCTGGGGCTATCCGGTTGGCATCATCGCCAACAACGGCATCCTGTTCAGCGAGAGTTCGCTGAAGGGCGCGCACTTCATCGAACTGTGCTGCCAGCGCAATATCCCGCTGGTGTTCCTGCAGAACATCACCGGCTTCATGGTCGGCAAGAAATACGAAGCCGGCGGCATCGCGCGTGACGGCGCCAAGCTGGTGACGGCGGTCGCAACCGCCGGCGTGCCGAAATTCACGGTCGTGATCGGCGGCTCCTACGGAGCCGGCAATTATGGCATGTGCGGGCGCTCCTATAGTCCGCGCTTTCTCTGGCTGTGGCCAAATGCCCGCATCTCGGTGATGGGCGGCGAGCAGGCTTCGATGGTGCTGAGCCAGGTCCGCCGCGACAATATCGAGGCCAAGGGCGAGACCTGGTCGGCGGAAGAGGAAGAAAAATTCCGCGCGCCGATCCGCGCGCAGTACGAGAGCCAGGGCAATCCCTATTACGCTACCGCGCGGCTGTGGGACGACGGCGTGATCGATCCCGCCGATACTAGGCTGGTGCTCGGTCTTGGATTGTCGGCGGCGGCGAATGCGCCGATCGAACCCACCAAATTCGGCCTGTTCAGGATGTGATGATGGACCGCTCGAAACTCTACCGGCGTTTTCGCACGCTCCTGATCGCCAACCGCGGCGAGATCGCCTGCCGCGTGATCCGCTCCGCCCGCGCCATGGGGCTGCGTACCGTTGCCGTCTATTCCGAAGCCGACCGCGACGCCATGCATGTCGCGATGGCCGACGAGGCCGTGCTGCTGGGACCTGCGCGGGCGCGCGACAGCTATCTCAGCATCGAACGCGTGATCGACGCCGCGCGCCTGACCGGCGCCGAGGCCGTCCATCCCGGCTACGGTTTCCTGTCTGAAAATGCCGAATTCGCGCAGGCCTGTCTGAATGCCGGGTTGGTGTTCGTTGGCCCGACCGCGGAGATGATGACTGCGATGGGCTCGAAGTCCGGCTCAAAGGCGCTGATGGAAAAGGCCGGCGTGCCGCTGGTGCCCGGCTATCACGGCGAGGCCCAGGACGAGGCGACGCTGGCGAAGGCTACTGATGCGATCGGCTTCCCGGTGCTGGTGAAGGCCTCCGCCGGCGGCGGCGGGCGCGGCATGCGCGTGGTGAATTCCGCCGCCGAGCTTGCGGCGGCGATCGTCAGCGCCAAGCGGGAGGCCAAGGCGGCGTTCGGCGACGACCGCATGCTGATCGAGAAATACGTCCAGAATCCCCGGCATATCGAGGTGCAGATCATCGGCGACAGCCACGGTAATCTGCTCTCGCTCTGGGAGCGCGAATGCACGCTGCAGCGGCGGCACCAGAAGGTGATCGAGGAGGCTCCGTCGCCGACGCTCAACGCCACACAACGCGAGACGGTATGTGAGGCGGCGCGCAAGGCGGCTGGTGCGGTGAACTATGTCGGCGCCGGCACCATCGAGTTTGTCTCCGACGGCAAGGAGGTGTTCTTCATCGAGATGAATACCCGCCTGCAGGTCGAGCATCCCGTGACCGAGCTGATCACCGGCGTCGATCTCGTCGAATGGCAATTGCGGGTCGCGTTCGGCGAAAAGCTGCCGCTGGCGCAGGACGAGATCAAGCTGAACGGCCACGCCATCGAGGCGCGGGTTTATGCCGAAAATCCGCAGAACAACTTTATGCCTTCGGTCGGCCGGATCAGGACCTGGCGCACGCCGGACGCCGTCGACGGCCTGCGGATCGATGCCGGCTATCGCGATGGCGATGCGGTGTCGCCGTATTACGACGCCATGCTGGCAAAAGTGATTGCGTGGGCGCCGACCCGCCAGGCCGCCATCGAGCGGCTCAACCGCGGGCTGGAAGAGACTGATGTCAGGGGCATCGTCACCAACATCCCGTTCCTGTCGGCGCTGGTGACGCACCCGCAGGTGCGCGCCAATACCATCGACACCGGCTTCATCGAGCGCGAGTTGAAGAAGCTGACGGACTCGACGGGGACGGCAGGAGATCTCGAGCTTTGTGCCGCGGCAGCGGCAATCATTGTCGATGAGCAGAACGCTGCGCGCACGGAAGCACATTCGCCCTGGCAGACGTTTGGCTGGATGCCAGTCGGCCAGCGCAAGCGGGTGTTCTCGTTCCGTCAGGGGCAGGGCGCCGAACACAAGGTGGCGCTGCACTATGGTAATGGTCCGTCGAAGCTGACCATCGGCAAGCACGAGTTCGTTTTCGCGACGTCGCCCGCGGAAGAAGGCAGCTTCGATCTGACAATCGAGGGCATGAAGTCGCGCGTTGTGGCTGTCATCGAGGGCCATGAGCTTTACCTGCGCACCCGCAACGGTCGCTTCGACCTGCACTGGGTCGATCCGTTCGGCGGCGAGACCGAGGAGTTGGTCGGCGAGGACAAGATTGTGGCGCCGCTGCCGGGGACCGTGGTGGCGCTGCTGGCCGAGGAAGGCGCGACGCTGGAGAAGGGCGCGGCGATCCTGACGCTGGAAGTCATGAAGATGGAGCAGACCCTGCGTGCGCCGTTTGCGGGCGTGTTGAAGAAAATCAGGTGCAAGGTCGGCGATATCGTCGGCGAAGGCGTCGAGCTCGCCGAAATCGAACCGGCGGTGGCGTGATGAGCGACAGCGTTCACATTGTCGAGGTCGGCCCGCGCGACGGGCTGCAGAACGAGAAAATCCCGATCAGCGTCGCCGACCGGATCGCGTTTATTGAGGCGTTGATCGGCGCCGGGCTCAAGGCGGTGGAGGTCGGCGCGTTCGTATCGCCCAAGGCGATCCCGCAGATGGTCGGATCGGCCGAGGTGCTGCGCGGCGTCAGCCATCATACGAATTGCGAACTTCCGGTACTGGTGCCGAACGAGAAGGGCTACGAGGCTTCGCAGGCCGCCGGCGCCAAACTTATCGCGGTATTCGCTGCAGCGTCGGAAAGTTTTTCGCGCGCCAATATCAACTGCTCGATTGCTGATTCGATCGAGCGCTTCAAGCCGGTGCTCGCCCGCGCCAGGGCGGACGGCGTCCGGGTGCGCGGCTACATTTCCACCGTGCTCGGCTGTCCCTATGAGGGCGAGATCAAGCCGCAGGCGGTGGTCGATGTCGCAAAGGTGTTGTGGGATCTCGGCTGTTACGAAATCTCGCTCGGCGACACCATCGGCGTCGGCACGCCCTTGAAGGCGCGGCAGCTATTGCGCGCGGTCGCCGGCCATGTGCCGATGGCCAATCTGGCGATGCATTTCCACGATACTTATGGCCAGGCGCTCGCCAACCTCTACGCCGGGATGGAAGAAGGCTGCCGCGTGATCGATTCCGCCGCCGGTGGTCTCGGCGGCTGCCCCTACGCCCCCGGCGCGACGGGAAACGTCGCAACCGAGGACGTGGTCTATATGCTCGAAGGCATGGGCATCGCGACCGGCGTCGACATGGCAAAGCTAGTGGCGGCAACCAATGTCGTCAGTGGGCTGATCGGCCGCCCGTCCGTCAGCCGCGTCGCGGCGGCGCTGAACGCGAAGGCGCGGGCAGCCAAGTAGGCCGCCTACGCGGCCTTAAGGCCGACATTCGGCAGCACCGGCCGGTTCTTCAGTGCTTTCGCCATCATCGCCTCGACCTCGGCCCTCTCGTGCGGCAGCAGCGCAAGCCGCGGCGGGCGGGTCAGCGCGGTGCCGCGGCCCATGATGTGCTCGCAGAGCTTGATGCACTGGACGAGGTCGGGGCGGGCATCGAGGTGCAATAGCGGCATGAACCATTCGTAGAGCGGCATGGCCTCGGTATAGCGTCCCGCCTTGGCGAGGCGGAACAGCGTCTCGCCTTCGCGCGGGAAGGCGTTCGACATGCCGGACACCCAACCCACCGCGCCCATCGCCACGCTCTCGACAATGACGTCGTCAAGGCCGGCGAACAGCACAAAGCGGTCGCCGACCATGTTGCGGGTGTCGATGAAGCGCCGTGTGTCGCCGGAAGAATCCTTGAAGCAGACGACCGTCTCGACGTCGGCGAGGGTGGCGAGAATGTCCGGCGTCACGTCGTTCTTGTAGATCGGCGGGTTGTTGTAGAGCATGACAGGCAGGTCGGTCGCCGTGGCGACCGCGCGGAAATGTGCGGCGGTCTCATGCGGCTTGGAGGAATAGACCAGCGCCGGCATCACCATCACGCCGTCGATGCCAACACGTGCTGCTTCTTTGGCGGTTTCGACCGCAAACGCCGTGGTGAATTCTGCAATGCCGCACAGCACGGGCACGCGGCCGGCCGCGACGGATTTCGCGGTTTCCATGATCGCGACCTTCTCCTTGCGCTCCAGCGAAGTGTTCTCGCCGACGGAACCGCAAACGATCAGTCCGGAAACGCCGTCGCGGATCAGGCCGTCCATGACTTTCGCAGTCGCATCGATATTGAGCGACAGGTCGTCATTGAATTGCGTGGTGACGGCCGGGAAGACGCCTTCCCAGGAAATGCGTGGGCTCATTTGTTTAGCTCCATTGGAATTGTTCCGGCGGACTGATGAATCCGCCGGGCTTTGGCTTGAAAACGATGGGATGGGATCAGAGCGTCGCGCCGACTTTGCGCAACTCGGCAAGGACCGGGGCCTTGGGCAGCCAGACCTTGTCGAATTCGGCAATGACCGCTTCGGTATCCCCGGCCGGGACCTGTCGGATCGGGATCGGCGCGTTCTTGAAGTTCTCGATCAGCTTGGGCTCATTGCCCGCCAATTCATCGATCTGCGTATCGAGCGTCGATTTGACGGTCTTGGTTATCAGCTCGCGATCGGCCGCAGGCAACGATTGCCAGACGCGGCCCGAGACGACCGCTGCCATCGGCATGAAGACGGCGTTCATCTGCAGGATGACTTTTGAAACTTTGTCGAAGCGCTGATTCCAGGAGAATTCCAGATCCGCCTCGAGGCCGTCGACCTGGCCGTTCGCCATGGCGTCGAACACCTGCGGTGTCGGGATGGGCGTCGGTGCCGCGCCCAGCGACGAATAGAAGTCGCGATAGACCGGCGTCGGGTTGATGCGCAGCTTCATGCCCTTGATATCGGTGAGGCCAGTCAAATCCTTCGCCGAGAAAATGGCGCGCATGCCGGTGATGCCCCAGCCAAGGCCAATCGTGCCGGTTTCCTGCGGCAGCACCTCGAACAGCTTGATTGCCGCGGGATGGCGCACGAACTTCGCGACTGACGGTGTCGAGCGGACGATGTAGGGCGCATTGATCGCTGCGATATGCGGCACGCGCGAGCCGAGCTCGGCCGCCTGAATGAAGCCCATGTCGAGCGCGCCGGACTGCAATTGCTGCATCATCGCCGGCTCGTTGCCGAGCTGGCCGGAATGAAACACCGTCATGGTCAGGCGGCTGTTGGTGGCGGCCTTGAGATCTTCGCCGAGCTTCAGCGCCGCCTTGTTCCAGGAATGACCGTTGGGCGTGATCAGGCCGAGGCGGAATTCCTTGGCTTGCGCCAGCGCCAACGACGGCGCGAACAGCGGCACGGCCGCGCTGGCGGCAAGGAAGCGGCGACGTGAAATAGGCATGGCAAGGCTCCTGAGCGTTTTTGCGGGTTTACTTGATGAGGGCGAGGGAAAGCGACGGGTAGAGCGAGAGCAGCACCAGAAGGATGCAGGAGATGCCGAACAGCGGCAGCGTCACCATGAACATCTTTCCGGGCTTGGCGCCGGTGACGGCTGCCGCAACGAAGAAGCAGAGGCCAACCGGAGGTGACAGCAATCCGAGCACCAGGTTGATCACCACGACGACGCCGAACTGGCGCGGATCGATGTGATAGATGTCGGTCGCGACCGGCAGCAGGATCGGCACCGTCATGATCAGGCCGGGAATGCCGTCGATGACAGTGCCGATCACCAGCAGGATCGCGTTGCAGATGAGCATGAAGCTGACCGGATCCCTGGCGACCGACTGAATCCAGCGGGCGGTTTCCTGCGGCACCTTGCCGAAGATCAGCACCCAGGAGAATACGGCCGCGGCGGCAACCAGGAACAGCACGATGGCCGCGTAGATGCCGGCGCGCAGCATCATCTGCGGCAGTTGCGAAAACTCGAACTCCTTGGTCCAGTATTTTCCGACCAGGGCCGCCGCCACCGCGCCGACGGCCGCGGACTCGGTGGCGTTGGCCAGCCCGCCGAGGATGCTGCCGACGATCACGATGGGGATCAGCAGAGTTGGCGATGTCCGCAGGATCGTCGCCACCCGCTGCCGCGGCGTCTGATAGTCGGCCTTGGGGTAATTGTAGACGTATCCCATCAGCGCGATGACGATGCAGAACATCGCGGTCAGGATCACGCCCGGCACGATGCCGGCAATCAGCATGTCGCTGACTGATACCTGCGCCAGTACGCTGTAGACGACGAACATCACCGATGGCGGAATGATCGGCCCGAGCATGCCGCCATACGCGGTCAGGCCTGCGGCAAAGGTCTTGTCGTAGCCCTTCTTCTCCATCTCCGGCACCATGATCTGCGCCATGATCGCGACCTGCGCGGTCGCCGAGCCCAGGATGGAGGAGATGAACATGTTGGCGAGGATATTGACGTAGGCCAGCCCACCCTTCAGCGAGCCGACAAAGGCCATCGCCATGTCGACGATGCGCCGCGTAATGCCACCGCCATTCATGATCTCGCCGATCAGGATGAAGAGCGGGATAGCGATGAGGCCGTAGCTGTCGACGCCGCCGAAGAGTTGCAGCGGGTAGGACTGGAACAGGATCGGATTGCCCGACGCGATGATGTAGACGAAGCCTGCCAGGCAGAGACAAAGGCCGATCGGCACCCCGACCAGCATGACGGCGATGAACGCTGCCGAGGTGATCACTAGTTGACCCCGTCGAGTTCGGAGAGCTGAAAGCCCTTCGGCGGCGTCCGCGGGACCAGTTCGAGGTCCTCAAGCAGGTTTGCGAGGCCATGGACGGTCATCGACACCGCGAAGATCGGCAGCGTCAGATAGACGACCCAGGTCGGCCAGTTCAGCGTTTGGGTGCGCTCGGTGTAGAGGAAGTTGAATGTTTCGGCGGCGAGCTTGCGCGCGTCGAAGCCGGCGCGGGCGAGGCCAATCGGATCCATCCAGAGGAAGCAGGTGATGATCAGGGCCATGCCGAACACGACGACCATGGCCGTCGCGATCACCTTCGCGATCTTCTGATGTCGCGCCGAGAGCCGCTCCGTCATCATCGTGACCGCAAAATCGAGCCGCAGCCGCGTCATGGCGGAGGCGCCGATGAAAGTCAGCCAGACCACGCAATAGACGGCCGATTCATCGATCCAATAGATCGGGAAGTGCGAGTAGCGGGTGACGACGTTCACCAGGATCAGCGCCGTCAGCAGATACATCAAGGACATCAAGGCGATGCGCTCGAAAGCGAGCAGGCGACTCGAAGCCCTGACAACGATCCGCCGGGCGCTGAACGCTGGCGCGTCCGCAATCGTCTGCTCGACCATAAAGAGCTCCGCTGCCATGAGATTTATCGTGCCAATCAGAATTGTATAATTTATACATTTTTGTCAAATAGAGATTGCGGGGACCCTTCATCAGCTTTTGCTGCGTCGGGACTACGTCAACATGCGAAAAGTGGGCCGCTTCGGATCGGGATCGGAAGGCTGGCGATGACGACGGAAGATGAAATGAAAGGTCCTCTGAAACACCGGACATTGTCGGCCGCGATCGTCGACCAGCTCCGTCAGTCCATTCTCGACGGGACTTATCCGGCCGGCTCTCAGTTGCGGCAGGATGCTCTGGGCGAGGCCTACGGCGTGAGTCGCATTCCAGTCCGCGAAGCGCTGTTTCAGCTCGAAGCCGAGGGGCTGGTGCGCATCGTGCCGCAGAAAGGCGCGATCGTTTCGGAGCTTTCGCTGGACGAAATCAATGATGTGTTCGATCTCCGCCGGATCATGGAGCCGCGGCTGCTGGCGCAGTCCGCGCCGCATTTTGTGGCAGAAGACTTTGCCGGGCTGGACCACATCCAGAAGCGCTTCGAGAAGGCGATCAAGGCGCGCAACATCAGCGAGTGGGGGCAGCTCAATGCCGACTTCCATATGGCGCTGTACGCACACGCGCGCCGGCCGCGCACCAAGGCGATCGTCGTGGCGTTGCTGCAGACCAGCGACCGCTACACGCGTCTGCAACTCTCCAACACCAAGGCGATGGGGAAGGCCGAAAAGGAGCACGCCCACCTGATCGAGCTGTGCCGGGCGCAGGAGATCGACAAGGCTTGCCACTTTTTGGAGCAGCACATCGAGGCGGTGAGGGCAGATCTGTTGCGCGTCGTCGGCGGCTCGATCGGGCTTCGTTGAAGCATGAATTGTAGGGTGGGTCGAGCGGAAGCGAAATCCACCAATGCGATGGGTTTCGCTTCGCTCTACCCATCCTACGGAAGCCTCACCTTCATGCGGCGACGTCGCTGGCGAGCTTCAGCAGATTGGCCGACATCGGCGTCTTGGCGCTGTAATCCTTCCACGCCGTGTCGCGCGCAATATCCCGCCACTTGCTGACGGTGGCCACATCAAGCTTGCTGATCTGGGCGCCGGCCTTCTCATAGACCTTGGCGACTTCGATATCGTCGTCCTGCGCGCCCTTGCGGCCGAACGCTTCCAGTTCGCTGCCGACCGAAAGGATGATGTCCTGCTGGTGCTTGGGCAATTTGTCGAAGATCGCCTTCGACATCATCAATGGCTCCAGCATGAACCAGTAGGAGGCGCCGGCACCCGAGGTCAGCGACTTCGCGACTTCGTCGAGGTGGAACGAGATCAGGCTGGTGGAGGAGGTGATGCCGGCGTCGCAGGCGCCGGTCTGCATCGCGGCGTAGAGTTCGTTCGATGGCACCGACAGCACGGCGGCGCCCGCGGTCTGCAGCACCATGTCCATTTCGCGCGAGCCGCCGCGCACCTTCAGGCCCTTGGCGTCTTCGGGGGCGACGATCGGCTTGGAGCGGCTGGCAACGCCGCCGGCCTGCCAGATCCATGTCAAAAGGATGATGCCCTTGTCGGCAAGGAAATCGGTCAGCGCCTTGCCGACCGGTTCCTTCTTCCAGCGCAGGCCCTGGTCGTAGGTCGCAACCAGGCCGGGCATCAGGCCGATATTGGTCTCCGGCAATTCGCCGCCGGCATAGGGCATCGGATAAAGGCTGATATCGAGCGCGCCTTTGCGCATTGCCGAGAACTGCGCGATCGTCTTGACCAGCGAGGAGTTCGGATGGACTTCGGCCGCGATCTCGCCGCCAGAGCGCTTGGCGACTTCGGCGGCGAACGTGCGGCACAGCCGGTCGCGGAAGTCGCCTTTGTCGATAGTGCCGTCCGGGAACTGGTGCGAGATCTTCAGTGTCGTGGCGGCATGGGCAGTACCGGTGCCGAAACGAAGGATGGCGGGCGCAGCAATCGCGGATGCGATGACATGGCGGCGTGTGAGCATGGTTATCCCCTGCAAATTGGTCTTGGGCCGGCGATCCAGCTCCAGACCAAAGCCTGATACGGCTGCGACGTACACCCCGGAACAGCCCCGATCGCAGGCGACTCCATCAATAATGCGTCCGACCTGGGCACTCGCGGAGCGCTACCTGCCATCACTTAGCCCGCTTCAACTAACCGTGACAGCGGCTGAACCTTGGGGCGTGGCCAGTAACAAAACCGGTCGCGGCATCGTCGTCTGAGGAAGCGGCAGACGTCGCTTTCGAGAAACAATCTAACCCAAAGGACGACCATCCCATGACCACCACGACCCGTATCGGCCTCGGCCTTTCTGCCGCACTCGTTTCGCTCGGCCTTGCCTTCGCGCCAGCCGCCTTCGCTCAGGACAAGATGGGCAAGGACGACGGCATGAAGAAGGAGTCCATGTCCAAGGACGCGATGAAGAAAGATGACGGCATGGCGAAGAAGGAAGGCATGAAGCACGATGGCATGATGAAGGACGGAATGAAGAAGGACGGAATGAAGAAGAATTAAACGCGCCGTCATTCCGGGGCGATGCGAAGCATCGAACCCGGAATCTCGAGATTCCGGGTCTGGTGCTAACGCACCATCCCGGAATGACTAGATGCGAGCGCGGGCGGGCCTGCATGCCTCGGCGGCGAAGGATCGCAGGAGCCGTTTTTCTACTTCTTCTTGCCTTTGCCCTTGCGTGCGGCGTAACGCGCGTCGCGCTTGGCCTTCTGCTCGGCCTCCAGCGCCGCCTGCCTGGCGGCCTCTTCTTCCTTCTCGCGCGCGATCCTGGCGGCTTCCGCGGCCGCGGCCTCGGCCTCGCGACGCCTCTGCTCGGCCTTTTCGGCTTCCTTTGCCTCTCTTGCCTTGGCGCGGGCGGCGGCCTGGGCTTCGCGCTCGGCCTGACGGCGCTTCACCTCGGGATCGTCGGGTCCCGGCTTGGCGCGAAACTTGTTCAGGATGTTCTGGCGCGCCTGCATCGCGGCCTTCTGGCGGTCCGCGAAGTTCGGTTCCTTGAATCCACTCATAAAGGGGGCCTTGTCGCTTTCACTCTTGGGGTTGGACGCGCCACATGCGCGGAATGGGGCCTAGGTAAGTGAACCCGGGGCAAAATGCCAGCGTCGAAATGGGCCAGGTAGAGCAGGGGAGGCTTGCGTGAACAGCAAATGGCCCAAACTGATGCTGATGAGCGGGATTACGTCGGGCTGGCTGCTCTAGCAGATGGCAACGGCAACCGAAGCCCCCGGCCGGGCGCTGGCGATCCTGCAATATGGCCTTCTCGCCGGTGCGCTGATTCCCCTGATCGGCCAGCTGGTGATGCTCGCTTCAGAAAAGTGACCGCACTTCCGGAGCGTTTTTCCAGCGAAAAGGCTAGTTCTCGCGACGCCCGCGGGGACCAAGAACGCGCGCGACCGTCATGGCCGTCATCGCCACCCGATCCGCTGTCCGCTGCGCCTCCAGCCTGTCGCGGGCTTTCTCCCTGATCATGATCTCGATCAGCTCGAGCCGCTTGGTCTCGTCGATCGCTTCCGCCAGCAATTGCTTGTACCTGATGTAGTCGTAGCCTGTTTCCTGCTTATCCATCGCACGCCCCGCACACGCGCTCACCCGAACGCGCAGTGTCGATCAGGGGTTGTGACCACGCAACGGATTTACGTGAGTTATACCCATTTCTGCATCCATCGGGCTCGCGCACAAACCCGTGTAGTGTGAACCTGTTCACAGGGGCCGTGGCGGGTCGTTCCTATTCTCCGGGCTTCCAAAACAGGAGCGACCGCGCCATGCCACATAATTGGTGGACCCGCAAAATCGTTCTCGCCGTCACCGTCGTCGCGCTGGCCTGCGCCGTCGGTTTTGCCACGTTCGGGCTGTCCACGCCGGAGCCGGTTCTGAGCGCAGCCCTTGGTCCGGACTGGCAGTGCAGCCGGCTGGCCTTCGTCTTCACGACCTGCAGCCGGGTCAAGCACTCCCAGTCCAGGCCCGTCCGCGTCGCCAAAATCCCGGTGTGCGGAGGGCTGCGGACATAATAGGATCTGGCCGAAACAAAGTTGGCCGGAACTGGAGCTTCGCATGCAAAAACTGTCTCGTCTTGTGGTGGCCGCGTCGGCGGCGGCTGTCGTATTCCTGCTGGCCGGCGTCGCGCTGGCGCAAGGCGAGCCGAACGGCGGGACCGCTCCGGCAACGTCGTCCACTGCCGCGCCGGAAGCTGCGGCTCCTGAGAAGGAGAAGGCAGCACCGAAGAAAAAGAAACCGGTCAAGATGACCCGGCAGCAGGAGATCGACCGTTCGATCGACCGCGGCACGGTACCCGCGCGTTACCGGGGCTCGGTGCCGAAGGAGTATCACCAGTATATTCCGTTCGATAAGCGGTAGGGCGCGCCGGATAGCTGCTCGCGTCATGTTTGGCGAACGCGGGGTATCCGGTTCGCCGCTACCTGACCAGGTCATTGCAATGACAGTCGGGCAGAGTTTTGCGCTCTAGCGCGCGGGATACACGCAAGGAATATGCACACGCGCATCTCACCGTACTCGTACGGATTGGCCGCGCAGGTAACGACGATCTATAACGCCTTCGCTTGCAGCGGGGGGCAGGGTGTTCGTTCATCACGACGAGCGCTACCACTGGAGGCCACGAGGCCCGGACTCCTAGGCACTCCGGGCCTCGTCTACTCCTGATCGCAGCGGCCGAGCCGCTTATCCCGTTCAGCCGCTTCATCGGCACGATTACATCGGAAAGAGCGGAACGCGGTGCGCGCTCATTGGCGCGCGTGCCGGCGGTCAAATCGATCCGAGAAATGGCCAGATGATCAGCAGCACGACGATCGCGAGCATGGCGTAGACGATCTTGCGGCCGATCCTGCTCATCGCACTGTTGCCTTCGGCGGCGCGCGCCTGAGAGCACCCGCTCCCGCTTGTCCGGCCCTAACCCAGCAGCCGGTAGATGATACTGGTCGATGCGCCGGCCAGACAGAACGCCAGCGCCATGCACACCAGCACCTCGTCGCGATCGAGTTCAGGTGGTGGCGGGCTCAACGGATCCTTGCTCTCGGCCGTTTCCATTCATGTGACAGGGAAAACATGTCGAGGGCGCTCAGTTCCTTGCTCCGCGGGATTTCGGTTGCGCCTTTCGGTTCTCTGGAAGCCCGGATGGCCAAAGCCAGAAATTCGATCTGGTTATAAAATCGTTATGATTCAACGCTTTTTTAAATTCTCTTTAAGTCATAAATGAGTTCCTGCTGAGGCCGCACCGCCGCGCGGCCCGAATAGCCGGGCGCCGCCCCTTCACTTACCCCAGGGGAGACGCGCGCTCGGCTATTATGGGCAACGTCGATGACGGGGACAAAGCCCGCTCTCGCCGGCAGGGATTATGGCGGCCAGCCAGTGCTTCACCGGACGATGACCTAGCGATTGCCGCGCCCCGGCAGGAGGACTAATTCAGCGACACCCGGAGATGGTTCTGGCTACGATGCGCGCAGGAGGTTCCGCCAGAAAGTTCTCGCGCGACTCAGGCGGAGGGCGATAGTGCGCCGAGTTGAAACCCGGATGATGTCGTTGCGCATCTGAATCGCGCTCTGCTTCGCCGCTGCCTTGCAGAAGCCGATCGAACGCGATTGCGATTAGGGAACCGTCAACGAGAGATCGTTAGCTTCGGATCATCAATCTATCACCAGTTGTGAGAGGAAAACTTGGGTGTCCCCCTTGAAACGAATTGCGTCATGGTTGCATTATCCAAAGAAGTCAACCGACTGGAACTTTGTAATCTAAAGAGTTCCATCGATTGGAACTTTTAAGGTGAAAGAGGCACTTTAGGTCTGAAAGAGGCACTTAAAGACGTACTTAATCAGCCTTATTCTTTCTGCTCACGTTTGCTAATAACGATGAAGGTGAAATCGAATCATGATTGGGGACGATCGTGAACCGTAATGACTTCAAATCGATGTCCACCGATGAGTTGTGGGCACTCCACGAAGAGATTGCTGCAAGGCTTGCAGCCATACTCGTCGCGGAGAAGCGGGTACTCGAAGATCGCTTGAAACAGCTTAAGGGTGTTGCTGAAGCTGAGCGTACTAAATCAGGGCGGCGCCCTTATCCGACCGTGGTTCCGAAATTCCGGAATCCAGATCGGCCGTCCGAAACTTGGGCGGGACGAGGAAAGACGCCTCGCTGGCTGGCTGCCAAACTGAAGTCCGGCAAGCGGATCGACGACTTCCGCATAAGGCACGTGGCATAAACAGACTGGTAGCCGTCCGGCTGCCCTCCAAGCTTGCGGCGTGCTTAACCGCTGCACGGCGCTAATGCGCGCGAGCTCCTCGTATTCGCGAACGCTTCCGCCCATGCCTGGAGAACGATCAGGCTTCAGATGCTGGCGTCGCGGTCTGTCTTTAACTTGCCTTGGAACTTGCCTTGGCGTGCATCCTGCTGCTCTGGATGGAGCCTGCCTTCGATGTCCGCCTCGAGCGCTCTGACAATTCCCATGCGCGCAAACAGCATGGGGCCGCGATCTTCGGCGGCATCAATGAGCATCTGGACAGCCAGCCGCCATTCCTGACGATCACGTTCCTTCTGAGGCAGGTTCCTGATGTAGTCGGCGGCGTCTCGCAGCGTTTGCGCGGGCGGCCCCTTCGGGAGTGGTACAGGCTGAGCGAACGGACGATCCCAGGACATGCTGAACTCCCGCTACAGGACCTTCGATCGACCCCAACGGGATGCGCCGGGACCGCAGACCCGGCTTGGGTAGCCTTTCGGTGAGGCCGAAAATGGACAACAAAATCACAGAATTCGACTCGGAGCCTCGCTATTCGTTCCATTCCCAAGGGGCGCGCTTGCCGCGTTTTTTCAGGTTCCTGGTACCTGCAGGCGTGTGTCTTGCAGGTGCGAAGTCGAAGCGCGGGGCGTCACGAATTGGCGCAGCGATTTTCGGGTTGACCTTGGCTGCACGTCGATCAGTTCAGAAACGCAACGCCGACGAAATCGCCTTGGCGCCAGATCACGCGGCATTCGCGAACGGTGTGAAAATTGTCGAAGGTCAATTCAAAATTCAGCGGCAGCAAGTTGAGGTCATGGAGCTCAATTCCGGCCCCGGAATTCGTGACGTCGTGAACCTGGCAGGTGAGGACACCTCGTTGCGCGTCAAAGAACAGCAACGCGCTTTTTGAGATCGTGGTCCTCGTAACAGATCGGCGTTCGATGTCCATCGGAGCCACCAATAGTTTACGCCAGGCCCTCGCGGGCAGAGGCTACCGAATTGCGCTCGGTCGGCAATCAGGTTCGGCCTTTTTCGTAAACAATCAATTTTAATGATCGCGGAAAGTCGCGTTCCAGGTGGGAGAATAGCCATCGGCCGGTTCCACCAGGATGTGCCCTCTAGTAGGCGTAGCGTTCCGCAACTCGCTTTGATTGTCGATACGTCGCCGCGTCTCGCGCGCCACCAGGCGCCGCCCTTGCCGTAGTTGCGGCTTCAACACAGCTTCGACTGTTCCGTGTGCGGAACTCACAATCAGACTTGATGCGTTGGCGAAAGCCGTGACCTCTCTAATACACAGAGGGGGAATCAGATGTACTCACGTTGGATGTGCGTGCTGGCGCTGTGTCTTGGGACATCGAGCGCCGGATTTGCCGGTGAACAGTCCGGGGTCTTGCGTCGAATTTCGTGCCCTGTAGTGCGCTACTACGTGGCGCAATACAGTGCATCCGCCGCCGAGCAGTGGGCGCGAGGCAAGGGCGCCAGTGATGCCGAGATCGAAGCGGCGCGGCGCTGCCTGAAGCCCGAAACGACCCGAACGGCCAAAGCTCCACCGAGGCGGCCGCTTGCGCTCGGCACCTATGGCTGGTGAATAGTAGGGCTGCCGGGACGCTGCGAGGCTGCTCCAGAGGGTACCCCCGCATTTCAGACTTCCCAGTCCTCAAATCCGTATTCGCGATAGATGGCGGCGCGATCGGTGAGGGGATTCAGTCGGCATTTCGCCTGGGCCAGATGCAGGTTGAGGGTCCCGGGCTGGCAATTGGCGGCCAACAATTTCCGGATATCGTCGATCTGCTGCCGCGATTGCTGGGTCGGTTCAAGCTGCTCAAGCGCGACTAGCGCCGTCGCCAGCGCTTCCGTCATGACCCACTCGTCGTGGCCGGTGATTCCCTTCTTTGGCATGACGACCCGCATCCTTCGTCAGGGCAACGGAGCAATTCCCGGCCGGCATCGTAAGCTCGCGTCCAAGTCGAGTCGAGAATAACGTCGAAATTGCGAATAGCGCGCCGTGGCTGGCCCTATATTTGGTGATCCCAACAGGATTCGAACCCGCAACCCGTGGCACAAGCAGCCCGGCCACGCATGACCGCTCAGTCCAGATTTTTGCGCTTTAGCTGCATTTGCATATCAAATTTGAGGTCATATTTCCTTCCATCCGCACATACGGCATCGTCAACCTCAAACTGCTGATCGCCTTCGTCCAGATCGAACTTGCCGCCAGAACATCCCTCAGCCTGAACCGCAGTGGCTAGCCTTGTGCGTTCGTCCTCGTAACCTGGCGATCGGCGAGCGCTGATACGGCCAGTATCGCTATCGACGCGATCAATCGCATGAGCAAATTCCTCCGGCGGGCGTGTTGAGCGGGCGCTTCGCGCTGACCAGTCGGCGCTAGGGCATTGCGCGGACCAACTCGTACAACTCGAATGCCAGCGACCAGCAAACGTTCCGAAATCCCAGAAACTCGCTACACCTTCCAACACGGAATTGGTTGTTGGAACGAAGCCGAAGCTGCAGGAAACCCTTATTGCATCGGCATAGGCGGTTGGCGATCCCAGCAGGATTCGAACCTGCAACCCACGGAGTAGAAATCCGTTACTCTATCCAGTTGAGCTATGGGACCGTCCGGGCGGTAGCCGCCCTGGGTATCCGCCTTATAGGCCTTCCTTATCTAGCACTGCCAATATGAAAAATCCGCTTTCCCGCCAAGACGGTCGAACCGATTTCCTCAAGTTCGCGACCAAGGCAGACGGTGGGCCGTTTCGCGTGGTCCGCCCCTGACACAAAGCCAGCCGCCGCCCGGGGGGTGGCCCGGACCGTTTGGACTGCCGACGCCATGCATGCGACCTTTTCGCAAGCCGATGTGACCGCCATCAGTCCGTCACCTTTTCGCGCCTTTTTTGACGTTACGCGGCCGTCGTCCGCGGCAAGGAGCCCCATCATGATCGGTTTGGTTCGCGCCACAGTGATTTGCGCCACGCTGGCGCTTGGCCTGACGGCGGCAGGGGCCGCGGACAAGGCGTTCAAGCGTGACGAACTCGCCGATTCGGCCGTGAAGCTGGAGGCCCAGATCAAGAGCGAGGCCGGGCCGGTCGCAAAATCCTCCGCGATGCTGCGGGCCGATGCCGACGCCGCTTTCAAGCGCTCGGACTTCCGCGTGGGCTTGCAGATCCTTGGGCAGATCGCCGCCACTACGCCCGAAGATAGTGCCAACTGGCTGCGGCTCGCCAAAACCATCTTCCAGATCCGTTCCGCCAGTTCCAGCGAACAGACATTCCTGTACGAGCGCGCCTCGACCGCGGCCTACATCGCCTATCAGCGCGCCGGCAACCAGGCCGAGGAGGCCGATACGCTGGCCGTGCTGGGCCGGGCAATGTCCGAGCGCAAGCTGTGGCGTCCGGCGCTGGATAGCTTGCGGCTGTCGCTTGACCTGCGCGAGGTCGCCGAGGTCCGCGGCCAGTACGAGAAAATGCGCGACCAGCACGGCTTCCGGCTCTTGGACTACACCGTCGATTCCGACGGGGCCTCGCCGCGGGCCTGCTTCCAGTTCTCAGAAGACCTCGCCAAGCGGGTCGATTTTGCGCCGTTCCTGGCGCTCGCCGGCACCGACAAGCCGGCGCTGACGAGCGAGGGCAAGCAGCTCTGCGTCGACGGGCTGAAGCACGGCGAGCGCTACAACATCAATCTGCGCGCCGGCCTGCCATCCACGGTGAAGGAGACCTTACCGAAATCGGCCGAGTTCAACATCTATGTCCGCGACCGCAAGCCGTTCGTGCGCTTCACGGGGCGCGCCTATGTGCTGCCGCGTACCGGCCAGCGCGGCATCCCGCTGGTCAGCGTCAATACGCCGTCGGTGAACGTCAACGTATTCCGGATCGGCGACCGCAATCTGATCAACACGGTGGTCGATAGCGATTTCCAGAAGACGCTCTCCAGCTACCAACTCTCCGATCTCGGCAACGAGCGCGGCGTAAAGGTCTGGTCCGGCGAACTCGCGACCGCCTCGACGCTGAACCAGGACGTCGTGACGGCTTTCCCGGTCGACCAGGCGCTCGGCGACCTGCAGCCGGGCGTGTATGTGATGACAGCCGCGGCCAAAGGCCCCGGCAGCGGCGACGATGACGGCTCGCTGGCGATGCAATGGTTCATTGTCTCCGACATGGGACTGACGGCGTTTTCCGGCAATGACGGCATTCATGTGTTTGTCAATTCGCTGGCCTCGACGGAAGCGGTCGCGAAAGTCGAGGTGCGGCTGGTCGCGCGCAACAACGAGATTTTGGCCACCCGCAAGACCGACGATACCGGCCACGTGCTGTTCGAGGTCGGGCTGGCGCGCGGCGAGGGAGGGCTGTCGCCGGCACTTTTGACTGTCACGAGCGAGAAGGCGGACTACGCCTTCCTCAGCCTGAAGACCAACGCCTTTGATCTCACCGACCGCGGCGTGTCCGGCCGCGTGGTACCTCCCGGAGCCGACGCGTTTGTTTATGCCGAGCGCGGCGTCTACCGGTCGAACGAGACGGTCTATCTGACGGCACTGCTGCGCGACGGGCAGGGCAACGCTTTGGCTGGCGGGCCGCTGACGCTGGTGATCGAGCGGCCGGACGGCGTCGAATTCCGCCGCGCCGTGCTGCCGGATCAGGGCGCGGGCGGACGCTCCATGGCCGTTGCGCTCAATTCGGCGGTGCCGACCGGGACCTGGCGGGTGCGGGCGTTCACCGACCCCAAGGGCTCGTCGATCGGCGAGACCACCTTCATGGTCGAGGATTACATCCCCGAACGGATCGAATTCGACGTCTCGGCCAACGAGAAGATGATCAAGGCTGAGGCTCCGGTTGAACTTAAGGTGGCCGGCAAATTCCTTTACGGCGCGCCCGCCTCGGGCCTGCAGCTCGAAGGCGACATGCTAGTCGCACCTGCTGCCTCTGGGCGGCCGGGCTATCCCGGTTACCAGTTCGGCGTGGCGGACGAGGAAACGGCCTCCAACGAGCGGACCCCGATCGAGAACCTGCCCGAGGCCGACGCCAACGGCGTTGCGACCTTCCCGGTGTCGCTCGCCAAGGCGCCGACCTCGACCCGTCCGCAGGAGGCGCAGATCTTCATCCGCATGGTGGAAACCGGCGGCCGCGCGGTCGAGCGCAAGCTGGTGCTCCCTGTCGCGCCGCAGGCAGCGCTGATCGGCATCAAGCCGCTATTCGCTGACAAGAGCGTCGCCGAGGGCGACAAGGCCGAGTTTGACGTCGTGTTCGTCAGCCCGGACGGCAAGCAACTGCCGCGCGATGGCCTGCGCTACGAACTCTTGAAGATGGAATCCCGGTACCAATGGTATCGCCAGAACTCGTCCTGGGAATACGAGCCGGTCAAATCGACCAAACGCGTCGCCGACGGCGACCTGACGCTGACATCAGATAAGGCGGCGCGGGTGTCGGTCTCGCCGGAGCCCGGCCGCTATCGCCTGGACGTCAAATCGACGGAAGCGGACGGTCCGGTGACGTCGGTGGAGTTCGACGTTGGCTGGTACTCCGACGGCAGCGCTGATACGCCGGACCTCTTGGAGACCTCGATCGACAAGCCGGATTATGTCTCCGGCGATACCATGGTGGTGTCGGTCAACGCGCGCACCGCCGGCAAGCTGACCGTCAACGTGCTTGGCGACCGGCTGCTGACGACGCAGACTGTCGACGTCAAGGAAGGTACCCAGCAGGTCAAGCTGACCGTCGGCAAGGACTGGGGCACGGGCGCCTATGTGCTGGCGACGCTGCGCCGGCCGCTCGACGCGGCGGCGCTGCGGATGCCGGGGCGGGCGATCGGCCTGAAATGGTTCGGCATCGACAAGAAGACGCGCACGCTTGAGGTCGCGCTGTCGCCGCCGCCTTTGGTGCGGCCCGGCACCAGCTTGAAGATTCCGGTCAAACTCGGCGGGCTCAACCCGGGCGAGGACGCCAAGATCGTGGTCGCTGCGGTCGATGTCGGCATTCTCAACCTGACCAACTACAAGCCGCCGGCGCCGGACGACTATTATCTCGGCCAGCGTCGCCTCACGGCTGAAATCCGCGACCTCTACGGACAGTTGATCGACGGCATGCAGGGCACGCGCGGCCAAATCCGGACCGGCGGCGATTCCGCCGGCGCCGAGATGCAGGGCTCACCGCCCACGCAAAAGCCGCTCGCGCTCTATTCCGGCATTGTCACGGTCGGGGCTGACGGCACAGCCGAGATCAGTTTTGACATTCCGGAATTCGCCGGCACCGCGCGGGTGATGGCGGTAGCGTGGAATGCGACCAAGCTCGGCCGGGCGACCATCGACGTTACCGTGCGCGATCCCGTCGTGCTCACGGCGACGCTGCCGCGCTTCCTGCTCAATGGCGACAAGGGCACGATGAGTTTCGACCTCGACAATGTCGAGGGCGCGCCCGGCGATTACAGCATCAGCGTGAAGACCTCGGGCCCGGTGAAAGTGACGGGCAATCCCACGACCACCGTGAAGCTGGCGGCCAAGCAGCGGACCTCGATGGCGCTGGCGCTCGACGCCGGCGGCGCCGGCACCGCCAATCTCGACGTCGACATCAAGGGCCCGAACGGGCTGACGCTGGCGCGGCACTATGCGCTCGACGTCAAGGCGGCGACGCAGGTGCTGGCGCGGCGATCGATCCGGACATTGGCAAAAGGCGAGAGCCTGACGCTGACTTCGGACATGTTCTCCGACCTCGTGTCGGGCACCGGCAGCGTGTCGCTGTCGGTCAGCCTCTCCACCGCACTCGATGCGGCGACCATTTTGAAGGCGCTGGATCGCTACCCCCACGGCTGTTCCGAGCAGATCACCAGCCGCGCGATGCCGCTGCTCTATGTCAACGATCTCGCGGCCGGCGCGCATCTGGCGATGGATACCGCGGTCGACCAGCGCATCAGGGACGCCATCGAACGCTTGCTGGCGCGGCAGGGCTCGAACGGTTCGTTCGGCCTGTGGTCGACGGGCGGCGACGACGCCTGGCTCGATGCCTACGTGACCGACTTCCTGACCCGCGCCCGCGAAAAGGGCTTTGCGGTGCCGGACGTGCTGTTCAAGAACGCGCTCGAGCGTATCAGGAACTCCGTGGTCAACGCTAACGAGCCGGAGAAGGACGGCGGCCGCGATCTGGCCTACGGTCTCTACGTGCTCGCCCGCAATGGCGCCGCGCCAATCGGCGACCTCCGCTATCTCGCCGACACCAAGCTGAACAACCTCGCGACTCCGATTGCGAAATCGCAGCTTGCGGCGGCGCTGGCCTTGGTCGGCGACAGGACGCGGGCGGAGCGGGTCTATGGCGCGGCGCTCGATGCGCTGGCGCCAAAACCCGTGCTCGAGTTCGGCCGCGTCGATTACGGCTCGGCGCTGCGCGATGCGGCCGCGCTCGTCTCGCTCGCCAGCGAAGGCAACGCGCCGCGGGCGACGCTGACGCAGGCCGTCCAGCGTGTCGAAGTCGCACGCGGGCTTTCGCCCTACACCTCAACGCAGGAGAATGCGTGGCTGGTGCTGGCCGCACGTGCGCTGTCGAAGGAAACGCTGGCGCTGGATATCGATGGATCGCCGGTCAAGGCCGCGGTCTATCGCAGCTACAAGGCCGAGGCGATGGCCGGCAAGCCGGTCAAGATCACCAACACCGGCGATGCCCCGCTGCAGGCGGTGGTCTCGGTCTCGGGTTCGCCGGTTACCCCGGAGCCTGCGGCCTCCAACGGCTTCAAGATCGAGCGCAATTACTTCACGCTCGACGGCAAGCCGGCCGACGTCACCAAGGCGAAACAGAACGACCGCTTCGCCGTGGTGCTGAAGATCACCGAGGCCAAGCCGGAATACGGGCACATCATGGTGGCCGACTATCTGCCGGCGGGCCTTGAGATCGACAACCCGCGTCTGGTGTCGTCGGGTGACTCTGGCACGCTGGACTGGATCGAGGACGGCGAGGAGCCGGAGCATACCGAGTTCCGCGACGACCGCTTCACTGCGGCGATCGATCGCGCCAGCGACGACAAGTCGGTGTTCACGGTGGCCTACATCGTGCGTGCAGTCTCGCCGGGCAAATACGTGCTGCCGCAGGCCTATGCCGAGGACATGTACAATCCCTCGCGCTACGGCCGCTCCGGCACCGGCTCGGTCGAGGTGCGTCCGGCGAAATGAGCGAGGCGGGCAACCATAGCTCTTCGTCATGCCCGGGCAAAAGCGCGAAGCGCGTCTTCGCGCAGATGTCGCGGGCATCCACGCCCCTTGGCGCAGACGGAGAAGACTTGGATGGCCGGGACAAGCCAGGCCATGACGGCATTGGCGGTGGGCGCCGCCGCTTTCTGGGGATCGCGGTGGCTCTGGCCTTCGTGCTCATAGTCGTCACCACCGCCTTCGCCGCCTGGGTCGACTCGCTCGGACCGCTGCCGCTGGAGCAGGCGCGCAAAGTCTCGACCACGATCGTCGACCGCAGCGGCAAGCTGTTGCGCGCCTATGCGATGGCCGACGGCCGCTGGCGGTTGCCGGTCGACGCCACGACCGCGGTCGATCCCACCTATCTGAAACTGCTGCTAGCGTATGAGGACCGCCGCTTCTGGTCGCATGGCGGCGTCGATCTGCTGGCGCTCGGGCGCGCGGCACTTCAGTTCGGTACTAGCGGCCACATTGTTTCCGGCGGCTCGACGATCACGATGCAGCTCGCGCGGCTGATGGAGCCGCGGCGCGAGCGCTCGGTCTATGCAAAGCTGCGCCAGATCGTGCGCGCGGTCCAGCTCGAGCGGCAGCTCAGCAAGGACGAAATCCTCGATCTCTATCTGGCGTTGGCGCCGTTCGGCGGCAATCTCGAAGGCATCCGCGCCGCATCCATAGCCTATTTCGGCAAGGAGCCGAAGCGGCTTTCGCTTGCGGAAGCCGCACTTCTGGTCGCGCTGCCGCAATCGCCGGAACGCCGCCGGCTCGACCGTTATCCAGAAGCAGCGCACACCGCACGCGACCGTGTGCTGGCGCGGATGGTCGAGGATGGCGTGGTGTCGCAAGAAGACGCGGCACAGGCGAAGGCGGCGGCGGTGCCGCGATTGCGCAAGCCGATGCCGATCCTGGCGCCGCATTCCTCCGACGCTGCGATGGCGACGGTGACGGACACGCCGCTGATCAAGCTGACGCTGGATTCGACGTTGCAGAAAACGCTGGAGGCGCTGGCGCGCGACCGCGCGGTGGCGCAGGGGCCGAACATTTCGGTCGCCATCATCGCCGTCGACAATGAAAGCGGCGATGTGCTGGCCCGTGTCGGCTCGTCGGATTATTTCGACGAGCGCCGCGCCGGACAGGTCGACATGACCCGCGCGGTGCGCTCGCCGGGATCGACGCTCAAGCCGTTCATCTACGGGCTCGCGTTCGAGGATGGCTTTGTGCATCCGGAAAGCCTGATCGACGACCGTCCGGTCCGCTTTGGCTCCTACGCGCCGGAAAATTTCGACATGACGTTTCAGGGCACGGTGCCGGTGCGCAAGGCGCTGCAGCTCTCCCTGAATGTGCCCGCGATAGCGCTGCTCGATCGCGTCGGCTCCAGCCGGCTGTCGTCGCGGCTGAAGCAGGCTGGCGGCAACTTCGTGCTGCCGAAAGACGAAGCGCCGGGCCTTGCGATGGGATTGGGCGGCGTCGGCATCAGCCTGCAGGATCTGGCGCAGCTCTACGCCGGGCTGGCGCGGCTTGGCGCGGCGCGGCCGCTCCGCGAGATCGTGCTCGCCAACGACGATCGCGAGCCGATGCGGCTGATGGACCAGGTCGCCGCCTGGCAGGTCGGCAACGTGCTGCTCGGAACACCGCCGCCGGAAAACGGCGTGCACAACAAGATCGCGTTCAAGACCGGCACCAGTTACGGCTATCGCGATGCGTGGTCGGTCGGTTTCGACGGCCGCGTTACCATTGGTGTGTGGGTTGGGCGTCCCGACGGCGCGCCGGTGCCGGGCCTGGTCGGCCGCACTGCCGCCGCGCCGATTCTGTTCGACGCCTTCGCCCGCACCGGCAAGATCCCGGCGGCGCTGCCCAAGGCGCCAAAGGGCGCGCTGATCGCCAGCAATGCCAAGCTGCCGTTGCCGCTCAGGCGCTTCCGTCCCGTCGGCGAGCTGATTCGGACCGGCAGCGAGCAGATGCCGCGTATCCAGTTTCCGCTGAACGGTTCCCGGATCGACGTTGACCGTTCGGGTAACGGGCAGGCCGCACCGATGCCGGTCAAGGTCGCCGGCGGCGTGCTGCCGCTGACCATCATGCTGAACGGCACCTCGGTCGGCGAGATCGACAGCCGTCGCCAGCGTCTGATCGATCCGCCGGGGCCGGGTTTTGCCCGGTTGACGGTGATCGATGCGACGGGGGCGGCCGACACCGTGGTGATCCGGGTACAGTGACGAAAAGCAGCCTAAAGACCACAGCTTAGGGGATTTGCGGTGTTGTTTGCACTGCGGTTTCATCGTATGCGAACAGCATGGTGGACACCTTGCACCCCCCACGCTTCGGATCGGGCCAACGGCCTGTAAAACCTGCGCATTCCGGCCGCAGGGTGGCCGCTGCGTTCGATTTTGCCACGGCGAACCATTTTCGCGCCATCGTGTTTCTGGTGCTCTGCGGTATCGTGCTTTTCCTGCCCGGATTCTTCAACATTCCGGCAATCGACCGCGACGAGGCGCGCTTTGCGCAGGCGACCAAGCAGATGGTCGAAAGCGGCGATTTCGTCGACATCCGCTTCCAGGACGACGTTCGCTACAAGAAGCCGGTCGGCATCTATTGGCTGCAGGCCGCCGTGGTCGAAACCGCCTCATCGCTCGGCCTGCCGCGGGCGCAGCTACGCATCTGGCTCTATCGGATTCCCTCCCTGATTGGGGCCATCGGCGCGGTTCTCCTGACCTACTGGGCGGCGCTCGCTTTCGTCACGCGACGCGGGGCGGCGCTCGCGGCGCTGATGATGTGCAGTTCTGTCCTGCTCGGCGCCGAAGCGCGGCTCGCGAAAACGGATGCGATGCTGCTTTTGACCGTTGTCGCTGCGATGGGGGCGATGGCGCGGGTGTATCTGTCCTGGCAGCGCGGCGAGGATCCGGCGCGTCCGCCCTGGGCCCCGCCGGCGATCTTCTGGACCGCCCTGGCCGGCGGCATCCTGCTCAAGGGGCCGTTGATCCTGATGTTCGTCGGGCTGACCATCGCGGCGCTCGCGATCCTCGACCGCTCGGCGGCTTGGCTGTGGCGGCTGCGCCCGGTGTGGGGGCTGATGTGGACGCTGGTGCTGGTGCTGCCATGGTTCGTCGCGATCTTCTGGCGCGCGGGCGAGGCATTCTTCTCCAATTCTCTCGGCGGCGACATGCTGAGCAAGCTCGGTGCGCAGGAATCCCATGGCGCGCCGCCCGGCCTCTATCTGCTGCTGTTCTGGGTGACGTTCTGGCCGGGTGCGGCGCTGGCGGGGATGGCCGCGCCGGCGGTGTGGCGCGCGCGGCGGGAGCCCGGCGCGCAATATCTGTTGGCCTGGCTGGTCCCGTCATGGATCGTGTTCGAGCTGGTGCTGACCAAGCTGCCGCATTACGTGCTGCCGCTCTATCCGGCGATTGCGATCCTCACCGCCGGCGCGCTGGAGCGCCGCGTGCTGTCGCGGTCCTGGCTGATGCGCGGTGCGGCATGGTGGTTTGTCGTTCCGGCGGGGGCATCCGTGATCGCCGTCATCGGCGCCATCAAGCTGACGCATTACCCCGCATTTCCGGCTTGGCCCTTCCTCGCGGCAGCGATGATCTTTGGCTTGATTGCCTGGTGGATGTTCGAGGATAGCCGCGCCGAGCGCTCGCTTCTGAACGCCGTGGTCGCAGCGATGTTTCTGGCGATCGGAATCTACGGCATCGTCTTGCCGTCGCTGACGACATTGTTTCCGAGCGCCGAGATCGCGCGTGCGCTTCGCAATGTGGTCTGCGTCGGGCCAAAGGCCGTCGCCGCAGGCTTTCACGAGCCCAGCCTGGTCTTCATGACCGGCACCAGTACCCTGCTCGCCGACGGATCGGGCGCTGCGGATTTTCTTGGGCAGGGCAGTTGCCGCTTTGCGCTGGTGGAATCGCGCACCGAACGCGCCTTCGTCCAGCGCGCCGAAGCCATCGGGCTGCGCTACAACGTAGCGAAGCGAATCGAGGGCTATAACATCTCGCAGGGCAAGGCGATCTCGATCGCCATCTTCCGCTCGGAAGGCACGGAGTAAGATGGCTGGGAAGGCCGTTGTTGTCGTCGACTCCAAAAGCTATTTCGCGCGCTTCATGACGCTAGGCTGGCTGTCGCTGGCGCAGCTCGTGCGCTCGCCGTCGCATTCGCGGCGTGCCGAGGCCGCACGACGGGCGGCGCGGCACATGTTGTGGCTGACGGCCGGTTTCGGCGCGGCGATCATCGTGCTGATGTACGCGATCGATGCGTGGGAAATCGGCCAGATGCCGAAGCGCGGCACGCCGTCGCTTTGGTGGGTACGCATTCTCACCGATTTCGGCAAGGACGAATATGTGCTGGCCGCACTGGCCGGGTTGCTGGTTGCGGTCGCGCTCGCTGCACCGGCCTTGCGGGGAATTCAGCGGTCGCTGCTGCTCGGTCTGGGGACGCGGCTGCAGTTCCTGTTCTGCGCGGTAGCGGTGTCTAGTCTCGTCACCGAAGTGCTGAAATATAGCATCGGCCGCGGCCGTCCGTTTGTCGGCGGCGAGGCCAACGCGTTCCACTTCTCGCACTTCGCAGGCAATCCGGCCTATTACAGCTTTCCTTCCGGCCATGCCACCACCGCATTTGCGCTCGCTTTCGCGGTGTCGGCCCTCTGGCCGAAGGCCCGGGTTGCGATGGCCGTCTATGCTCTCATCATTGCAGCGACCCGACTGGTGCTGGTCGCCCACCATCCGAGTGACGTGGTTGCCGGCGCGCTGGTCGGGATTATCGGTGCGATGTTCGTGCGCTACTGGTTTGCGGCCCGCAGGCTGGGGTTTGCGATCCAAAGCGACGGCAGCATTGTGTCCCTGGTCGGCCCCTCGTCCGGACGCCTCAAAAGGGTTGCCCGGGGCGCTTTCGCCCCATAAAAGCGGACGCCGCCAGCCGGCCCGATATGCCCGGTTCCGGGCCCCTTCCAAGCCAACCAGACGAGTGCCGATTTGACACCTTCCGACAGAGACGCGGTCGCCGTTTCCATCGTTGTGCCGGTGCGCAACGAGGCGGAGAACGTCGCGCCGCTGATTGCGGAAATCGTCGCTGCGCTCGATGGCCGCTGGGCCTACGAGATCATCTACGTCAATGACGGATCGACGGACGCGACCGCCGATCGGCTGACTGCGCTGATGAAACGGCACCATCAGCTTCGGCAGCTCAAGCACGAGGTTTCGTCCGGCCAATCGGCCGCCGTGCGCAGTGGCGTGCGGGCCGCGCGTGGCGCGATCGTGGCGACGCTCGACGGCGACGGTCAAAACAATCCGGTGTTCCTGCCCGACCTGATCGCGGCGGTTGAAAAAGGCGGCGGCCGTGTCGGCCTCGCGGCCGGCCAGCGGGTCGGGCGCAAGGATACCGGCTTCAAGAAATTACAGTCGCGCATTGCCAACGGCGTACGCAACGCCATCCTGCGCGACGGCACCCGCGACACCGGCTGCGGTCTGAAGGCGTTTCCGCGCGAGGTGTTCCTGTCGATGCCTTATTTCGATGGTCTGCATCGGTTCCTGCCGGCGCTGGTGCGTCGCGAAGGTTTCGACATCGCCTATGTCGACGTGATTGATCGCCCGCGCCATTCCGGTGTGTCCAATTACGGCTTCTTTGACCGGCTATGGATCGGGATCATGGATCTTGCGGGCGTGTGGTGGCTGATCCGCCGCAAGAAGCCGACGCCCGTTGCGACCGAGGTTCTCTGATGCTGATTCAATACGGCCAGGCGCTCGGCGATTATCTCTACGACGTCTTCGTCGCCAAGTTCGATTTCTGGCTGGCCTTCGGGCTGATCGCGCAATTGCTGTTCACCGCACGCTTTCTGGTGCAGTGGATCTCGAGCGAACGCGCCGGACAGAGCGTGGTGCCGATGGCGTTCTGGTTCTTCTCGATGGGCGGCGGAATGATGACGCTGATCTATGGCATCGCCAAACGCGAACCCGTGATCATCATCGGCCAGTCGCTGGCCACCATCATCTATATCAGAAACATCATGCTGATCGTGAAGAACCGCGGCACCGCGTCGACGACGCTCGACCGCTGATCATCCGCGGCTGGGCGCCGGTGCGGGCAGGGTGGGCAAATCGCTTTCAGCGCTGCGATGGGCGGCAAGTTCGCCTGCGGCATCCAGCACGGGGTAGGCGACCGAGCAGATGTGCGAGTGAATGCGCCTGAGATCGCGCAATACGTCGAGATGAAGCGACGTGGTCTCGATGGTTTCGGGCCGGCCCTCGCGCAGGCGGTCGAGATGCCGTTCGGTCGCGGCCAGCTCGGCATTGCGAAGCGCGGCCTTTTCGGCCAGCAGCTTTCGCGCTTCATTAAGGTCGCCCGACATGAATACCCCGAACGCGATCCGAAGCGAATCCATGGTGCGCTTGTGAAAGGCGGAAAGCTCTTCGGCGCCCTCGGGAGAGAACTGGAACCGGCGCTTGATCTTCTTGGTGGCCAGTTCGCTCAAATTCTTGTCGATGATGTCGCCGATATGTTCGAGGTTGATGGCAAAGGACACGATCTCCATCGCCCGCTGTCCCTCCCGCTCGTCGAGACTGCCGCGGGTGAGCTTCGTGACATAGAGCTTGATCGCCTCGTCGAGGCTGTCGACGCTGTTGTCCATCCGCGAGACTTCGTCGACCAGCGCGCGATCGTTGGTCATCATCGCCGCCATCACCTTGCGCAGCATGATTTCGACGTGGTCGCCCATATGCAGGGCTTCGCGGGCGGCGTCCGCCAAAGCGAGCGAGGGGGTTTCGAGCGCGCTCTCGTCGAGGTAGCGCGGCCCTGAGGCGTCGGCCTCCTTGACGCGCTCGGGCAACAGCGCCTTCAACAGCCGGGCCATGCCGTCGAGCAGGCCGATGAAGAGAAGTGCGGTCGCAACGTTGAAAGCGATGTGGAACAGGGCGGTTGCCTTGGCTACATCCGGTTGCCACGAAGTCAGCAACTCCGAGATCGGTTGCAGGAACGGCGCCACCACCAGGATGCCGACAAGCCGGTTGACGAGGTTGCCCAGCGGAAGGCGATAGCTGGCGGGATTGTCGCGGCGCGCGCCCTCGACGATCGGATTGATGGCGCTGCCAAGATTGGCGCCAAGCACGAGCGCCAGCGCCGCGTAGGGGGTGATGAAATGCGCATAGGCCAGCGACATCACCAGCAGCAC
The DNA here is from genome assembly GCF_029051645.1 of Bradyrhizobium sp. CSA112. GTDB lineage: Bacteria > Pseudomonadota > Alphaproteobacteria > Rhizobiales > Xanthobacteraceae > Bradyrhizobium. The sequence continues at coordinate 35,970 of NZ_JAACFS010000008.1, read as the reverse complement.
GCTGGCGACGCTGGAATGCACCAGCCAGGTCACGATCGCGGCGAACAGGATGCAGAGCACGGGATCGCCGGTGATGGCGTTCATGAACACGCGCACGCCCGGCGCGTTCTCCGCCGGCGCCAGCGTATTGAGCAGGATATGCAGGGCCAGCAGCATCAAGCCGAGCCCGATGAAGACGCGGCCGATGTCCTTGACGCGCGAGTGGCGGCCGCTGCGGAAGGCGACGAGGCCGACGAGGAACAGCACCGGCGCGACGGCGGCGATGTTGAACGACAGAATCTGCACGATCAGCGTGGTGCCGACATTGGCGCCGAGCATGATGGCGAGGGCGGGGACAAGGCTGACGAGCCCCTCCGACGTAAACGAACTCGTGATCAGTGCGGTGGCGGTGCTGCTCTGGAGCAGGGCGGTGAGACCAAGGCCGGCGCCAAAGGCGGTGAAGCGGTTGCTCAGGGCCTTTGCCAGCAACAGGCGCAGGTCCGGCCCGAACGCGCGCAGGATCCCGCTGTGGACCATATGCAGGCCCCACAGCAGCAGCGCCACGCCGCCCATCAGATCGAGAAGTACCAGACTTCCCATGCGCTTCGGTTTCCGCCAAATCGAGTCCAGCGGTCAGGCTATCGCCTAACGAGGGGGGATCAACCCTTTAATTTGCCGAAAAATGCGACGCGAGGGCTACGCCGCAGGCGCCGCTTACGGCGTCCGAGGACATTGGCTTTTCGGCGAGAGCGCCGGGTTCGGTAAACGGAGTTCGAACATATCAGTTACATTGCGAGCTGTCGCGCTAGGTCAATTCCAACGATTCTTCGGTAAAGCTGATCCACCTTCGAGTGAATCACATCGAGCAGGGTCAGGGACCGACATGTTGGCAGCGAATCGCCGCAGAAGCGAACGACGTGCGTGCAGAAACTTTGCAAAAATACAGTTCGCGACCGGCGGTTTGCCGCGCGACTGCATGATCACTGACATGTCGGATGGTGGTGTGAAGATCATCGCCGAATATCCCGAAATTCCTCCCGAATTTACGGTGATTTTCTCGGAGGGAAGGCCGCGTCAGTGCCGGCTGGCCTGGCGGATCGGTTGCGAGCTCGGCGCGCAGTTCGTCGACTAGGCCGGCTGGCAGCGCTGGATATCGAGCGAGCAGAGCAGAGCGTAGGCAGCGGCCGAGGGCCATGGCCCGCGGAGGTCGCCAATTACCGCAAAAGCGCGCCGGCTTAACCTGAACTTAGGGTTAAGCTGTGAACACTTCCGGACAGTTGCCGCCGTGAGTCCAGGTACATGCTCCAGAAGTCATTCCATCCGCCCCGCGTCGCGCGACTTCTTGCGTGCACATCCACCTTGATCATCGCGTTGGGGCTTGGCGGCTGCCAGACCTCAGGACTGTCAGACATTACCGGCTCGATCGACGAGAAGGCCGACACCGGCCGCGCCAGCGATCCGCGCCGCGACATCGAGCTCTACCAGGAACGCTATCGCGCCAATCCCAGGGATGCCGATGCGGCGCTGAGATACGGCAAGGCGCTCCGCGCGACGGGACAGCGGTCGCAGGCAGTTGCGGTGCTCGAACAGGGCTCCATCGCCCATCCGGGCAACAAGCTGCTGCTCGCCGCCTACGGCCGCGCGCTGGCGGATAACGGCAATTTCCAGCAGGCCTTCGACGTACTCGGCCGCGCCCACAGCCCCGACGATCCCGATTGGCGGCTGCTCTCGGCGCAGGGAGCAACACTGGACCAACTCGGCCGATACGACGAGGCGCGGCAATATTATGCGAGCGCGCTGAAGATCGCGCCCGACCAACCGTTGGTGCTGTCCAATCTCGGACTTTCCTACGTGCTTTCGAAAGATCTTTCCAAGGCCGAGGAGATCCTGCGCCGCGCCCACGGCATTGCGGGGACTGATCCTCGTGTGCGCGCCAATCTGGCGCTGGCAATTGGCCTGCAGGGAAAACTCGCTGAAGCGGAAAAGATCGTAAGAGCCGATCTGCCGCCCGCCGAAGCTTCCGCCAATGTCGCGCAATTGAAGCGGATGCTGTCGCGGAAGGACAAAGAGAACGCGCGGGCCGAGGTCGAGAAGATGCCGATCGCGGCGGCCGGGCGCTCCGAGTAAGCGGCAGCGGCCACACCGCTGCCGCCCTGGTGCTTTGCTCAGGCCCTGCGGGCTGTCACGCCCTGCAGCTTCTTGATGATCGGCGTCAGGAACGAGGTGCGGGACCGCTTCGTCACGGCATGGCCGGTCAACCGCTGCGCCATCTGCAGAAACATTGTGGTGGTGCGATGCTTGGCGGCGATCTGCGCGATCATCTGGCCGTTATTGGCGGCGGTGCCGAACATCTTGGAATCGAACGGAATGGCTGCGATGGGCTGACTCTCGATCGCCTTGGCGAATTCGCGTGTGCTGATCTCCGGACGCTTGTGCATGCCGACCTGGTTGAGGCAATAGAGCGGCGGCCGGTCGTTGGGCCGCGCCGCCTTCAGCACGTTCAGCATGTTCTTGGCGTTGCGCATATTGGCGAGGTCGGGTTCGGCGACGATCAGAATGTCGTCCGCGCCGACCAGAGTGCGCTTGGTCCACGCCGACCATTGATGGGGAACGTCGAGCACGATGCAAGGGGTCGTCATGCGCATCGTATCGAAGATCGCATCGAACGCATCGGCGCCGAAATCATAGACCTGGTCCAATGACGCCGGCGCCGCCAGCAGGTCGAGGCGGTCGGTGCATTTCGCCAGCAGCCGCTCCATGAAGGCGGAGTCCGGCCGTTCTTGCTGGAAGACGGCATTGGCGATGCCTTGAACCGGATCCTGGTTGTAATCGAGGCCAGCGGTGCCGAACGCAAGATCGAGGTCGATCACGACGGAATCGAGCGCGAGATCGCGCGCGATCGCCCAGGCCACGTTGTGTGCGACAGTGGATGCACCGACGCCGCCCTTGGCGCCGACGACGGCGATGATGCGGCCGACGGCCACGGCTTCGGAGGCCGCGTAAAGGCCGCATATTGCGCGCACGACGTCGATCGGTTCGATCGGTCCGGTCACGTAGTCGCTGACGCCGCGTCGCACCAGTTCGCGATAGGGCGTGACGTCGTTGGCGTTACCGATCACGACGACGCGGGTTCCTGCGTCGCACACGGTCGCGAGTTCATCGAGCCCTTCGAGGATATCGGAGCCGGGCTCGGTCTCCAGCAAAATAACGTTGGGCGTCGGCGCCGTGTGGTAGGCCTCGATGGCGGCAGCAATGCCGCCCATGTGAACCGAAAGGTGGGCCTTGCCGAGACGGCGGTCTTCGCTCGCCGCACGCACCGCGGTTGCGATCGCCACGCTGGCGCAAAAGGCCTGTACCGATACGCGCGGCGCCGGCGAGATGTATTCCTCGGGCTGCGCCGGCGTGTCGTCCAGTTGGTCGTCGGAGTTTTGAAAGACGCGGCTGATCATTTGCCTGTATCGCTGAGTTTGGCCTTGTCGGCGTCCGGATAGCTGGTCGCGGTCGAAAGGCCCTTGCGGTATTTGTCAAAGGCGATATCGCGCCGCGGCGTATAGGCGGGGCTCTCGGGACGCGGCTGTTCGAGATCGGCTGGGTTGTCGATCATGGCGGCAAGGTTGCGCTGAGTGGCGCAGCCGAAATTATGATACTGGCGATTTTCGCTGTAGGCGACGTTGTCGATGTTCGGTCCGAGGTCCTGCGGCCACAGACCGCAAGGGCCGGCGACGGCCGCAATCTTCGGATAGCTGAGCCTGATCGTCGGCAGCGTGCGCGGATCTTCCGGCCGGTAGTGATGCATCGTGATGGCGCGCGAGGGCACGCCGCCTGCCATCAGCACCGACCGGATTTCCCGGAACGACGCAGCAGCCGCGCGTGCGTTCGGCGTATCGACCGGGACATCGGCGATAACAGCGCCGGTGCCTTCGCGTACCCAGGTCTGCGCCAGGCCCATGACGTCGCTACGTTGCGACCCGGAAAGGCCGCCGCGGGCATGACCGACGAACACCACGATCGAGCGATTGGCTTCGGTCACCGCGATCGGATGGCGGTGGCGATGGTCGTTGGGAACGCTTGCGGTCGTCACGATTTCCGTGGTTTGCGGCGTGCAGGCGCCAAGCGCTGCCGAAAGGCCGAGCAGGGCGCCAAGTAGCCCCACGGCCTTGACGCGATGGAGCGGAATTTTCGTTGTCATTGTTCTGTCCTCGTCCCCATGCGGTGAACAGTTCTGCGGTATCAATCGATGATGAAGCCGAAATTGCCCTGCATGCCGACGACGGGATCGACGCGGGCGGCGACCCCGTAGATCCGGTTGATGCGACCGAGCAGCGTGGACTGCGAGTCGGATGCCGGCGCAAATCCGTCGTCGGGCCGCGACAACTCCTTCTGCGCGACCGCGCGCACCACATAGGGCGTCACGAGAACCATCAGTTCGGTCTGGTTGTTGATGAAGTCCTGGCTGCGGAACAGCGCGCCCAGAACCGGCAATTGATCGAGTCCCGGCAGGCCGTTGACGGCCTGCTTGGTCTGCTCCTGGATCAGGCCGGCCATCGCTATCGTGCCGCCGGAGGGTATTTCCAGCGTCGTCTCGGCGCGGCGGGTCTTGATCGAGGGAATGGATGTTCCATTTTGGCCGCCCGTGAGCGAGTTTTCGGTCGAGACTTCCGACACTTCTGTCATCACCCGCAGGCTGATCCGCCCCTCGGTCAGCACGACCGGCGTGAAGTTGAGCGAGATGCCGAATTTCTTGAAGGCGACTGTCTGGATGCATTGTGCGATGGTGCCAGGCGTCGGTGTTTGGCATGTCACGCCGGTCGGAATGGGAAATTCGCCGCCTGAGATAAACGTTGCGGATTCGCCTGATATCGCGGTCAGATTAGGTTCGGCGAGCGTCTTCACGACACCGGCCTTTTCCATCGCGCGAAGCACCGCCTGGACCGACGGCATTGTGCCGGCTGCTATGCCAAGGCCATTGCCGGGCACGAGGGCCGCGTTGTTTGCAGTGAATGGATTGGCATTGTTGAAATTCACGGTCGTATTGCCGACATTCAATTGGGCGCTGAGATCGACACCCATCTGCTTGACGATGTCCCGCCGCACTTCCGCGACGGTGACCTTGAGCATCACCTGGTCGCGGCCGCGAACGACGATCGAGTTGACGACCTTCTCGGATCCGCCGACCAGCCGCGCGGCGATCTCGCCGGCCTGTTGGGCTTCGACCGGGCTCGACACCGAGCCGGTTAGCAACACGCTGTCGCCGACGCCCTCGATCTGGATGCCGGGCAGCGACTGGCGCAGCGCGGCGCGCACGCCGTTGAGATCACGCTTCACTGCGATGTCGTAGGAAGCGATCTGCTGGCCATCGCCATCGAAAAACACGACGTTGGTCTGGCCGACTGCACCGCCGATGATATAGGCGCGTTGCGGGGAGCGAATGACGGCATTGGCGATCTTCGGATCGGCGACCAGCACATCCTTCACCTCGCGCGGCAGGTCGACGACCACGGACTTGCCGATGCCGAGCGACAGGAAGCGCATCTTGAACGGGCCGATGGCGGAGGTCGTCACCGGATCCTTTTCAGATTCGGCTGCGACGACAGGCAGCAACGGACTGAGCGTCAGCGCGGCAGCAGCCGACAATAACAGGGTGCGCGCCGCTACGGTTCGCATCGCTGACTGATTTTCCCCAAACTTCATTTCAGGCGTCCTTTCGGTCACTTCTGTGCCGTCGTTTGATTGGCGACCCCGTAGCGAACCACGTTGACGCTCTCGCTTCGTTTTTGAACCTGATCCTCGGACCGGCCTTCTGGCGCGTTGACATCGGTGATACTGCGGAGCGCGAGCGCCAGCGTGCCGGTCTGGCGCGCGCGCGTCAGCGTCTCGACCTGCTCGGGCTTCAGCTCGAGCGTGGCGGTGCGGCCGACGAGGGTGTTGATGCCCTCTTTTTCCTTCGGCGCCTGATCGATCGCGAGCACACGAATATTGGAGAGAATGATCTCCGACTGGACGGCGTCGGCTCCGCTGCGCTCCGGATTCTTCTCGCGCTTGGAAAGGATGACGTCTACGCGGTCGTTGGGCAGGATAAAGCCGCCCGCGCCGGTTTCAGGCGAGATCTCGGTCGAGATCGCCCGCATGCCGCTCGGCAGGATCGCTGCCATGAAGCCGGAGCCGTTGGCCTTGACCAGCTTCTGCTCGCGGATCGGCTCGCCCGCGAAGAACGGGCTGCGGACGATCGAGCCGGCGATTTCGTTGATCGCCTCGGCCTTGCTGGCGCGGTTGATCAGATTGTTGCCGGCGGCCGAGGCCGGCCATGCCTGCCATTGCAGGTCCTCGGGCTTGACCACCTGGCCGAGCCCGATGTCGGACTTGGCGACCAGAACTTCCACCGTCGGCAATTGTGCGACCGGCTCGGCCGCTGGATGCGGTTTTTCTTCCGTGCCACGGGCGAGATAGGCGGCGACACCGCCGGCACTCAAGGCGATGATCAGAACGACGACACGTGCGATATTCATACGCTTTACTACTCTTACGCAGGGACGCCCAACTGCACGGCAATGACAGCCATCCCCGGAGGTATGACTAGGCATCAAAGGTATAAGGGAACTTGAGGCGTGAAGTTTTTGGTCGATCGGACAGCGGGTTTCGCCGTCATGGTGAACGGGTGGTTATCGTTTTGAGAAAACCACTCCGCAAAAACCCGGAGCCGTTCGGTGTGTGTGGGGCGCGTCAGCAGTCGAATTCGCCAATAGAGATGGACGTGCGATTCGGATGCCGATCAGCATCAGGCCCGACGCCGCTATGACGCGCGAGCCTCATCCTGAGGCTCGGTCTCCGCGAAGCCTGCCTGCAAGACCTCATTGCGCTTGTGGCGCAGATGCGCGCGCAGGATATGCGACAACCCCACGCTGTCGCGGCGTTGCAGCGCATTGAGGATGGCTTCGTGCTCCTGCACCGCCAGCGCCCAGCGCCGCGGTGTCATTGGCGTGACGTAGCGCGCGCGGCGAATGCGGGCCGTGACGGAATCATAGAGGCCGGACAGCACCGGGTTGCCGGCCGCGGCGACGATCGCCTCGTGGATATAACGGTTGCAGCGGTAGTACTGCAGAAGGTCGCGATCTCCGTAGTGCCGCGCCATCTCGGCGTGGGCGGCGGCGACATTGGCGATCTCGGCATCCGTGATGCGTTCGCAGGCGAGTTCGCCGGCTAGTGCTTCAAGCCCTTGGCAGACCTCGAACAGGTCGCGCATGTCCTTGTCGGTCAGCCTGGCCGCGCGCGAGCCGCGGTTCGGCAGCAATTGGACCAGGCCTTCGGCGGCGAGCACCTTGAGGGCTTCGCGCAGCGGCGTGCGCGAGATCTGCAGCTTTTCACAGAGGTCGCGCTCGGGAATCCGCGCGCCCGGCGGAATCTCGCCATCGAGCAGCATCGCGCGGACGCGGCCTACGACTTCCTCATGAAGCATTGCCGTCAAAAATCCAGTTTGAATGCAAAAATGGCTATATCATTGGATTTTAGCTAGTTCCAGCTTGATAAATCCGGTTTTTGCATTCAGAATTGGTTAACAACGATTAAGAAGGGCCGTGGGATGGATCAGGACGTAACGGTACGGGAGGGGGACCTCCTGTTTGCCCTCGATGACGGCATCGGCCGGATAACCTTCAACCGGCCGCAGGCGCGCAACGCCTTCACGTTCGAGATGTATGAGCGGCTGGCCGAAATCTGCGAACGCGCCAATCGCGACCACACGATCAAGGTGCTGCTGCTGCGGGGCGCCGGCGACAAGGCGTTTGCCGCGGGCACCGACATCAACCAGTTCCGCGCCTTCAAGACGCCGCAGGATGCGCTCGACTATGAGAACCGCATCGACCGCGTGCTCGGCATTCTCGAAACATGCCGGGTGCCGACCATTGCCGCCATCAACGGCGCCTGCACCGGCGGCGGTGCAGGGATCGCGGCCAGCTGCGATCTGCGCATTGGCACCAGGAGTACGCGGATGGGGTTTCCGATCGCGCGCACGCTCGGCAATTGCCTGTCGATGTCGAATGTCAGCCGCATCACCGCGTTGATCGGTCCGGCGCGCGTCAAGGATCTGATCTTTACCGCACGTCTTGTCGAAGCCGAGGAGGCGGCCTCCGTGGGCCTGCTCACAGAAGTCGTCGATGATCTGGCCGCGCTCGACAAGCGCGCCGATGAGATCGCAAGGCTCGTTGCCGGCAACGCGCCGCTGACGCTGAGCGCGACCAAGCAGGCGGTCGCCCGGTTGCAGAAGCGCCTGACGCGCGAGGAGGGCGAGGACCTCATCCTGATGTGCTACACCAGCCAGGATTTCCGTGAAGGGCTCGACGCGTTTCTCACCAAGCGCACGCCGCAATGGCGCGGTCAATAGGAGCCCTTAATGTCCGTTCAAAACGATAAGGCGCCGCGCTCGGGGCCGCTCGCCGGCCTCAAGGTCATCGATCTCACCCATGTGATGGCGGGGCCGACCTGCACCCTGATGCTTGCCGACATGGGCGCCGACGTCATCAAGATCGAGAAATGGCCGAATGGTGACGACACGCGGCATTCGGTGCCGCCGAAGATCGGTGACGAGGCGGCTTCCTTCCTGATGATGAACCGCAACAAGCGCGGCATCGTGCTCGACTTAAAGACCGCAGGCGGCAAGGAAGTGCTGCGGCGGCTGATCGCCGGCGCCGACGTTCTGGTCGAGAATTTTGCGCCGGGCGCAATGGAGCGGCTCGGCTTCGGCTATGAGGATCTGCACCGGGATTTTCCGGCGCTGATCTATTGCTCGCTGTCCGGCTTCGGCCGCACCGGACCTTACAGGCATCGCCGCGGCTTCGATCTGGTCGCCCAGGCGATGAGCGGCATCATGAGTTTCACAGGCGAACGGCCGGACGGTCCGCCGGTGAAATGCGGTCCGCCGCTGTCCGATATCACGGCCGGACTCTTGGCCAGCATGGGCATCCTTGCCGCCTATTCGCACCGGCTCAAGACCGGCGAAGGGCAATGGGTGGAGACATCGCTCTACGAGGCGGCGCTGGTTCAGACCTATTGGCAGTCGACGATTGCGCTCGCCAGCAATGTGGCGCCGCGCGCCATGGGCTCGGCCCATCCGCTCAACGCGCCGTATCAGGCGTTCGAGGCATCCGACGGCTGGCTCGTGGTAGGCGGCGCCAACAAGAAGCATTGGCTGTTGATGCTGGAAGCGCTTGACGCGCTGGAGCTGGCCTCAGACCTGCGCTTCATCGACGGCTCCGACCGCATGGCGCATTTGAAGGAACTCGAAGCCGAACTGAGCGTCCGCTTCCGGAAACAGACGCGGGCGCATTGGCTGGCGGCGCTGGACGAGAAGGGCGTGCCGTGCGGCCCCATTCACGACATGCTGGAAGCGCTGAGCGATCCGCAGACGCTCGCGCGCGACATGGTGGTCGAGGTCGAGCATTCGACGCTCGGACCGGTGAAGACGATCGGGCTACCGGTCAAATTCTCAGCGACGCCCGGCAAGGTACGTTCGGGCGCGCCCGTCTATGGCGAGCATACGCGCGAGGTGCTGCGCGAACATGGTTTTGATCAGGCGCAGATCGATGCGTTCGAGCGGGAGGGCGCGATCGTCGCCGCCTCGGCCGGCCGCAAGGAGCAGGTCGCCTGACGAGAAGACGAAAATACGAACGACAACAAAAAATGCCTATCCGGAGGAACCCCATGAAGATCACTTCAAAACTCCTGCTGTCCACGACAGCGTTCATGCTGGCGGGCGCGATTCCGGCCGCCGCGGCGTGGCAGCCGCAGAAGCCGATCGAGTTCGTCGCAACCGCGGGGCCGGGCGGCGGCACCGACAATCTCGCGCGCGCCGTCCAGAGCATCGTCACCAAATACAAATTGACTGATCAGCCGATCGTGGTCGTCAACAAGGGCGGCGGCAGCGGGGCGGAAGGCTATGTCTACGGTAGGGCGTCTGCCGGCGATCCCTACAAGGTGATCTTCGGCACTTCGAACGCATGGCAGCAACCGCTCGTCTCCAAGGTTGCCTTCAACTACACCGATCTCACCCCGATCGCCGCGATGGCGCAGGACGAGTTCCTGCTGTGGGTGAAACAGGACGCGCCCTACAAGACGGCGGGCGACTTTCTCAAGGCGGCCGCCGCGACCGAGTTCAAGATGGGTGGCGCGCAGTCCAAGGACACCGACGAGGTCTTGACGCGGATGATCGAGAAGGCGGCGCGCGTCAAATTCACATACATCCCCTTCAAGAGCGGCGCCGAGGCGGCCGTGCAACTGGCCGGCGGCCATATCGATGCGCACGTCAACAATCCCTCCGAGAGCCTTGGGCAGTGGCGCGGAAGTACCCAGCGCCCGCTCTGTGCCTTCAGCCCGAAGCGGTTGCCGCAGGGGCCGAAGGTCACGGCGTCAGAAGGCTGGAGCGACGTGCCGACCTGCGTCGAGCAGGGGCTGGCGATCTCGCAATATGAGCAACCGCGGACGGTGTGGCTGCCTGGCAAGGTCAGCCCGGAGCAGGCGGCGTTCTACGTCGATCTCATGAAGAAGGTGCAGGCGACGCCCGAATGGAAGGAGTACATCGAGAAGACGTCGCAGGTTGACACCTTCCTGACCGGCGCTGCGTTCGTCGATTTCATCAAGCAGGACCTTGAACACGTGAAGCAGGTTGCCGGCGAACAGGGTTGGCTGCTGAAGTAGGGTGGGACGCGATGATATCGCGACGTGCGCTTGAGATAGCCACGGCGGCACTGACCGGAATCTTCGGCGTCGTGGTCGTCGTATCCAGCATCGACAACGGCATCGGCTGGTCGAGCGCCGGCGTCGACGCCGGCACATTCCCTTTCCTGACCGGCGTCATCATCGTGCTCGGCAGCCTTTACAACATGGGACAGGGCGCCATGGGGCGCGGCACCCTTGCAATAGTCAGGATAGCCGTCACGCCGTCCGAATTGCGCCGCCTGGCGGGGTTGTTCGTTCCAGCCGCGATTTTCGTCGCCGTCATTCCACTGGTTGGAATGTATCTCGCCTCAGCGGGCTATGTTTTCGCGGTGCTGGCGCTGCCGAGGCGGCAATCGGTTTTGCGCGCGCTTGTTATCGCCGCGGCAACTCCGCTTGCGCTTTACGTCGTGTTCGAGCGCATGTTCCAGGTGTCGCTGCCGCACGGCGCGCTCGCCGCAGCGTTCGGCTTCTGAAGGGGCGGGCGATGGAAAACCTTCAATCGCTGCTGCACGGTTTCACCATCGCAGTCACCGTTCCGCACCTGACGCTGATGGTGATCGGCGTCCTGCTCGGCATTCTGGTCGGCGTTCTGCCGGGCCTGGGTGCGCCAAACGGGGTATCGCTGTTGCTGCCGCTGACCTTCGGCATGCAGCCGGTGTCGGCGATCATCCTGCTTTCGAGCATGTATTGGGGCGCGCTGTTCGGCGGCTCGGTGACGTCTATCCTGTTCAACATCCCGGGCGAACCTTCGTCGGTCGCCACCACGTTCGACGGCTATCCGATGGCGCGCGACGGCCGGCCGACGACGGCGCTTGCCACCGCCTTCGGCTCGGCGGCGTTCGGCGCGCTTGTCGGCGTGATCCTGATTACGTTTCTGGCGTCCTGGGTGGCGCAGGTGGCGCTCGCCTTCGGACCGCCCGAATACTTCGCGGTCTATTTCCTAGCCTTCGCCAGTTTCGTCGGCATGGGCGGTGCGGCGCCGATCAAGACGGTGGTGGCACTCGCGATCGGCTTTGCCATCGCCGCGATCGGCATCGATACGGTCTCGGGCAGCGTTCGCCTGACCATGGGTATCGACGAACTGGTGAAGGGCGTCAGCTTCGTCGTTGCCGTCATGGGGCTGTTCGGCATCGGCGAGTTGTTGATTGCGGTGGAGGAGGAGTTCCAGGCCCGCGCGGTATCGTCGAAGGTCGATTGGAAGGAAGTCTTCCGGGCGCTGGGCCGTTTGCCGCGCTATGGCATCGCGTTGCTGCGCAGCGCCGCCATCGGCTGCTGGATGGGCATTACGCCGGGCGGTCCGACCGCCGCTTCCTTCATGAGCTATGGCATCGCCAAGCGCTTCTCGCACAATGGCGCGCGTTTCGGCAGCGGTGAGGCCGAGGGCATCATCGCGCCGGAGACCGCCGACCATGCCGCCGGCACCAGCGCATTATTGCCGATGCTCTCGCTCGGCATTCCCGGCTCGGCGACGGCCGCCGTCATGATGGGCGGGCTGATGATCTGGGGATTGAACCCCGGACCGATGCTGTTCGTCGATCAGAAGGATTTCGTCTGGGGGCTGATCGCCTCGATGTATGTCGGCAACATCGTTGCGGTTGCGCTCGTGTTGCTCACCGTTCCGGTGTTTGCCGCCCTGATGCGCATTCCCTTCGCGGTCATCGCACCGCTGATCGTCATCATCTGCGTCGTCGGCGCCTATTCGGTCTCGAACTCCTATCTCGACGTCGTCCTGATGCTCGGCTTCGGCGTCGTCGGCTATCTCTTCAAGAAGCTGCACTATCCCTTGGCGCCGCTGGTGCTTGCGATCGTGATCGGCGACAAGGCCGAGGACGCCTTTCGGCAGGCCATGCTGATGTCGAAGGGATCGCTCGGGATATTCTTTGCGAACCGGCTGGTGACGACCCTCGTCCTGGCCGGGATGGCGTTGTTGCTGCTTCCGCTTGCCTTGCAGATCGTGCGTCTGCTGCGAAAACCGGACGAAGCCGCGCATGAAAAAGTGAGGATCATATGAACGTGCAGAACCCCGGCAAGCCGGTGATTGCGCTGGCGATGGGAGACCCCGCCGGCATCAGCCCGGAGCTGACCGCGAAGCTCTCCTGCCTCGACGAAATCCGCTCCCGCGCACGCCTGATCGTGATCGGAGACCGCCGCGTTTTTGACGAAGGCGCGCGGATAGCCGGCGTCAAGGCCGACCTGCCAAATGTGACGCCGTCCGCGGACCCTCGAACAATCGGCGATGATGCCGCCTTTATAGATGTCGGCCATCTTGATCCCGCCAAGATCGAACGTGGTGTCGCCAGCCAGACCGGCGGCGCATTCGCGCTGGAGAATTACCGTCGCGCGCTCACGCTGGCGCGCGACGGGCAGGCAGATGCGGTCTGCTTCACGCCGTTCAACAAGAAGGCAATGCGGCTCGCGCGCGCCGAGTACGACGACGAGATCGCATTCTCCACCGAGATCGCCGGCCTGAAAACGCCGGCCAGCGAATTCAACGTGCTCGACAGGCTCTGGAATGCGCGCGTCACTTCGCATATCGCGCTCAAGGACGTCGCCTCGCGTCTTTCCGTCGAACGTATTCATCGTGCGCTGAAACTGACCGATGCCTGCATGCGGCGGGCTGGCTTTGCCACGCCCCGTATCGCGGTGGCCGGCCTCAATCCGCATGCCGGCGACGGTGGCAATTTCGGCCGCGAGGAGATCGATGTGATCGAACCCGCGGTGATGGCCGGCCGGGCCGAGGGAATAGCGGCGGAAGGGCCGTTTCCGGCCGACACCGTTTTCCTGCGCGCCAAGAACGGTGCCTTTGATGCGGTGCTGACGATGTATCACGACCAGGGCCAGATCGCGATGAAGCTGATGGGCTTCGATCGCGGGGTGACAATCCTGGGAGGTTTCCCGTTTCCGATCTGCACGCCGGCGCATGGCACGGCCTATGACATCGCAGGCCAGGGCATCGCCTCGGTTGGCGCCAGCCGCGCGGCCTTGTTGCTCGCGGCCGAGATGGCGGGCGCGCGGAAACCGGCTCCGCTTCCTTGAAAACGCGCTAAGTGGCGGCCTTCAACGCCGCAAAGCCGCGCTCGAGATCAGCCTTGAGGTCGTCGACATTCTCCAGGCCGATGTGGAGCCGCAGCGTCGGCCCGCCGGGGGACCATTTGGTTGCGGTGCGGTAGGGATCGCAGTCGAACGGGATGATTAGGCTTTCGAAGCCGCCCCACGAAAAGCCCATGCCGAACAGCTTCACAGTATCGAGCAGGGCATCGACCGCCTTCTGCGGCACCGGCTTCAACACAATGCTGAACAGGCCGGAGGCGCCCGTAAAGTCGCGCTTCCAGATCGCGTGGCCGGGATGGCTTTCGAGCCCGGGATGCAGGACCTGCAGGACCTCGGGGCGGGCGGCGAGCCAGCGCGCCATTTCGAGGCCCGAGCGGTAATGCTGCGCGAGCCGCACCGCCAGCGTGCGGGTGCCGCGCAGCGCCAGGAAGACGTCGTCGGGACCGGCGCAAACGCCGAGCAGGCGAATGCCTTCGGCAATCAGCGGCCAGGTTTTTGCGTTCGCCGAAATCGTGCCGAACATGATGTCGGAATGGCCGCCGATATATTTGGTGGCAGCCTGCATGCTGATGTCGACGCCCTGGTCGAGCGAGCGGTGAAACAAGGGCGTGGCCCAGGTGTTGTCGTCGATGACGAGGGCGCCCTTGGCATGCGCGACTTCGGCGATGGCGGGGATGTCGCTCATTTCAAACGACTGCGAGCCGGGCGCTTCCACCAGCACTGCCTTGGTGTTGGGCTTGAACAGCTTTTCGATTCCAGCGCCGATCAGCGGATCGAAATAGCCGACCTCGACGCCGTAACGGGTCAGCATGCCGTTGCAGAAGTTGCGTGAGGGCCGGTAGACGTTGTCGGTCACCAGCACATGATCGCCGGCGCCAAGCACCGAAAGCAGGGTGGTGGTGATCGCGGCCAGCCCCGATGGCGCAAGCCCGACGCCGGCGCATTGCGGGCCTTCCAGCGACATCAGCACATCCTGCAGCGCGCGCGTGGTTGGAGAGCCGTGACGCCCGTAGGAGAATTCGGCGCGGTGGGCGTGCAGGTCCTCGGCGGTCGGATACAGCACGGTCGAACCGTGAAACACGGCCGGATTGACGAATCCCCGCTGGCCCTTGGTATCGCGGCCGCCGGTGACCAGCCTGGTTTCGGGTTCTTGCGGATTAGACCGTCCGTCGTTCGAAAAGCTCATGCGTTTGCATTATCCAAGACGTTATGCCGCAGCCACAACTTGATCGCGAAAACACCGCCGGCGGCGGGCCAGGACCGGCTAAGTTAATAACAAGACACAGAAGACGGCAGTCAACCCCTTGACCCGGCACGCCAGTCGTTCTGAGATGCATGTCAACTAACAGTCGCTGCAAGTTGAGGGGCCTGCCGCGATATCAGATCCACAGCCTGACCGGGATGGCACGTGAAATGCACGGTCAGGATGACGCTTTCAGCGAGGGATCAGCCGGTTGGCCCCACAACGTCAGGCGTTGCCTAAAAAACGATCTCCGGACGACCCTTGAAAGGCCTAATCCCATGAAACGCGTATCTTTGGTTGTTACCCTCGCCCTTGCCGCCGGTCTCTCGGCCCAGGCCGCCTCGGCGCAAACCCTCAAGACGGTCAAGGACCGCGGCATGCTGTCCTGCGGGGTCAGCCAGGGTTTGCCGGGCTTCTCGACGCCGGACGACAAGGGTAACTGGACCGGGCTCGACGTCGACATCTGCCGGGCGATCGCAGCGGCCATCTTCAACGACGCGACCAAGATCAAGTTCGTGCCGCTCTCGGCCAAGGACCGCTTCACTGCGCTGCAGTCGGGTGAGATCGACGTGCTGTCGCGCAACACCACCTGGACACTGTCGCGCGACACCTCGCTCGGCGCCAACTTTACCGGCGTCACCTATTATGACGGCCAGGGCTTTCTGGTGAAGAAGTCGCTGAAGGTGAACTCAGCGCTGGAGCTCAACAGTGCGTCAGTCTGCGTCCAGACCGGCACCACCACCGAGCAGAACCTCGCCGATTACTTCAAGGGCAACAACATGAAGTACGAGGTGATCGCGTTCGCGACCGCCGACGAAACCATCAAGGCCTATGAATCCGGCCGCTGCGACGTCTTCACCTCCGACGTCTCCCAGCTCTACGCCGAGCGCCTGAAGGTCGCCACGCCGGCCGATCACGTCGTGCTGCCTGAGGTGATTTCGAAGGAGCCGCTCGGACCGATGGTCCGCCATGGTGACGATCAGTGGTTCGACATCGTGAAATGGACGCTGTACGCGATGGTCGGCGCTGAAGAGCTTGGCATGACCCAGAAGAACATCGACGAGATGGTCAAGTCCGACAAACCCGAGGTCAAGCGCGCGGTCGGCACCGACGGCAATCTGGGTGAGCAACTCGGCCTGACCAAGGATTGGATGGTTCGGGTCGTGAAGGCGGTAGGCAACTACGGCGAGTCCTTCGAACGCAACGTCGGCTCCGGCTCCAAGCTCGGCATCGCCCGCGGCCTCAACAATCTATGGAGCAAAGGCGGTATCCAGTACGCACCGCCGATCCGCTAAGCGCCAGCGAGAGGGGCTGCGGCGATGGCCATCGAACCCCGAAAACCACCGTCGCAGCTACTTCCCAAGCTGCAGCGCGCGCTCGGCGGCCGGGCGGGCTGGAGCGGCTTCGTGCTCCAACTACTCTTCGTCGCCGCGCTCGCCTGGATCTCATACGAGATCGTCGCCAATGCCCGCGCCAACCTGCAGGCGCAGCGGATTACTGCGGGCTTCGGCTTTCTTGCCAACAACGCGGGCTTTGACGTCAGCCAGAGCCTGATCCCGTATTCCGGATCCGATCCCTACACGCGCGTCTTTGTGGTTGGCCTGCTCAATACGTTGCTGGTCTCGGTGATCGGCATCTTCTTCGCTACCCTGATCGGATTCCTCGTCGCACTGGGCCGGTTGTCGCCGAACTGGCTGCTGTCGCGGATATCGGGCGGCTATGTCGAACTGATCCGCAACCTGCCGCTGCTGTTCCAGATCCTGTTCTGGTATCTGGCCGTGCTCGCCGCATTACCCAATCCGCGACAGAGCATCTCCGTCTTCGACAGTTTCTTTCTCAGTAATCGCGGTCTGGTGATTCCGAAGCCGATCGGCACGCCCGGTTTCGAGCCGTTCGTCGCTGCAGTGCTGCTGGGGATCGTTGTCGCGATTGCGCTGGGGCGTTACGCGCGCCGGCAACTGTTCGACAGCGGCAAGGTGATCAAGGTCTGGCCCTATGCGCTAGGCCTGGTGGTTGGCCTGCCGCTACTCAGCGCGCTGATCTTCGGCCTACCCGTCACGTTTGAAGTGCCCGTCCTCAGGGGCTTCAACTTCGCCGGCGGCTCACGCGTGATTCCGGAATTCGTCGCGCTGACGCTGGCGCTATCGACCTACACGGCGGCCTTCATCGCCGAGATCGTGCGAGCCGGTATTCTTTCCGTGCACAGGGGGCAGATGGAAGCCGGTTCCTCGCTGGGATTGCAGCGCGGTTCGGTGCTGCGGCTGATCGTGATCCCGCAGGCGATGCGCGTGATCCTGCCGCCGCTTACCAACCAGTATCTCAACCTGACCAAGAACTCCTCGCTGGCGGTGGCGATCGGCTATCCCGACCTGGTTTCGGTGTTCGCCGGAACCACGCTGAGCCAGACCGGGCAGGCGATTGAAATCATCGGCATCACGATGGGCGTCTATCTCCTGATCTCGCTGGTCACCAGCGCGATCATGAGTTTCTACGGGTGGCGTATCAGCCGGAGTATGGGGTGATGAGCGAGACCACGCCATCCATGTTCGTCCGCCAGGAGCTCGTCGGCGAGCGTCCCGCACCGATAAAGACCACCGGCCTTGTCGGCTTCCTGCGCACGCGCCTGTTCAATTCGCCGACCAACATCCTGATCACGATCGTTAGCGTGCTGCTGCTGTGGTTCACCGTGGTGCCGGCGCTGAAATTCGTGCTGGTTGATGCGGTCTGGACCGGCCAGGACCGCACCGCCTGCTTACCCAAAGGCCCCGGCGATGTGGTCGGCGCCTGCTGGCCTTTCATCCAGGCCAAGTTTTCGCAGTTCATCTACGGATTCTATCCGGAGCCGGAGCGCTGGCGGGTCGATTTGACCTTCATTCTTGCTGCCATCCTGCTGGTGCCGCTGTTGATTCCGCGGTTGCCGGGCAAGGGGCCCAACGCCATCTTGTTCTTCCTGGCATTTCCCGTCGTCGCCTTCTTCCTGCTGCTCGGCGGCGGGTTGGGCGGCTTCGGCGTGAGCTGGACCGCAGGGCTGCTGTCGGGCCTGACGAGTGGAATCAAAAATGCCGGTGTCGCCGGCATCAATGCGGGTCATCCGATTTTTGGACCGTTTCTATCTCTGCTGGGATGGCTTGGGTTCTCATTGGGTGTGGTTCTTTCATATCTCATATGGCCGCTGACCTCGTTGCGTGACCAGATCCAGGCCACGGGCAGTCCGGTCTGGACTGACCTCATGGCGACCGCCGTGATCGTGTCGGCTCTGCTGTTCTGGCTGGGCGGCGGTATCCGTTCCGGCTGGCGTCCGCTGATCACCAGCCTTGCGGTCTTTGCCGGCATCGGCATCGTGATCGCGGTGATGGGGCTCGACCGTGGCGGATTCCCTGTCGTGGATACGCGGCTATGGGGCGGCCTTCTCGTGACCCTGGTCGTGTCAGTCACAGGCATCGTGGCCTCGATGCCGGTCGGCATTGCGCTCGCGCTCGGGCGGCGCTCGACCATTCCGCTGATCCGGATTTTCTCGATCGCGTTCATCGAGTTCTGGCGCGGCGTTCCGCTGATTACCGTGCTGTTCTTCGCAACCTATATGCTGCCGCTGTTCGTGCCGGCCGGCTTCACCATTGACGGGCTGATGCGTGCCCTGATCGGCATCGCGCTGTTCGCGGGCGCCTACCAGGCCGAAGTGATCCGCGGCGGCCTGCAGGCGATCCCGCGCGGGCAGGGCGAGGCGGCGAGTGCGCTAGGCCTGTCCTGGGGCAAGACTACGGCGCTGATCGTGATGCCGCAGGCGCTGCGTCACGTCATTCCGGGTCTCGTCAACAGCTTCATCGCGCTGTTCAAGGACACCTCGCTGGTCTCGATCGTCGCGCTGTTCGATCTCCTGGGGCAGCTCAGAGCTTCCTTCAGCGATCCGGTCTGGTCAACGCCGACGACGCTGTTCACCGGCTTTGCCTTTACCGGGCTGATCTATTTCGTCTTCTGCTTTGGAATGTCGCGTTACTCCCTGTTCGTCGAGAACAGGCTCAACGCCCATCGTCGCAACTGAGTACATGACCATGACCACAAATTCGATCGTTGGCATCAACACTCTCAACAAGTGGTACGGGGACTTTCACGTGCTGCGCGACATCAATCTCGACGTCGCCAAGGGCGAGCGCATCGTGATCTGCGGTCCCTCAGGTTCGGGCAAGTCGACGCTGATCCGCTGCATCAACGCGCTGGAGGAATTCCAGGAAGGCAACATCGTCGTCGACGGCATCGAATTGGGGCCCAACCTGCGTCGGGTGGACGAGGTCCGCCGCGAGGTCGGCATGGTGTTCCAGAGCTTTAACCTGTTTCCGCATCTCACCGTGCTGGAGAACTGCACGCTGGCGCCGATCTGGGTGCGCAACATCCCGAAGAAGGATGCCGAGGCGATGGCGATGAAATTTTTGGAGCGGGTCAAGATTCCGCATCAGGCCAGCAAATATCCGGGCCAGATGTCAGGCGGACAGCAGCAACGTGTGGCGATCGCCCGCGCGCTGACCATGAATCCGAAGGTCATGCTGTTCGACGAGCCGACGTCGGCGCTCGATCCCGAAATGGTCAAGGAAGTGCTCGACACCATGGTCGATCTTGCCAAGGAAGGCATGACCATGCTGGTCGTCACCCACGAAATGGGATTTGCGCGCGAAGTCGCCAACCGCGTCGTCTTCATGGATGCGGGGCAGGTGATCGAGTCAAACACACCGCAGGAATTCTTCGCCAATCCGCAGCACGCGCGGACCAAGCTGTTCCTGAGCCAGATCTTGCGGCATTGATGAAGCCGTAGGGTGGGCAAAGCGAAGCGTGCCCACCAACACGATCGCCGTTGAGAGATGGTGGGCACGGCGCAAGAGCGCCTTTTGCCCACCCTACGCAGCCCTCACACCTTCACGAACGGTACGTCGATCTCAGTGCGCTTCTCCAGCCATGCCGGCACCGGCAGGTTCTTCGAGCGCATGAACTCCGGATTGAACAGTTTCGACTGATAGCGGTTGCCGGAGTCGGCGAGGATGGTGACGATGGTCTTGCCGGGGCCGAGTTGTTTGGCGAGGCGGATCGCGCCGGCAACGTTGATGCCGGTCGAGCCGCCGAGGCACAGGCCCTCGTGTTCGAGCAGTTCGTAGATCACCGTTACGGCTTCCTCGTCCGAAATCAGGAAAGCGTCGTCGACCTTTGCCGTCTCGATGATGGGCGTGACGCGGCCGAGCCCGATGCCCTCGGTGATCGAGTCACCCGGCGTCGATTTGGCGGTGCCGTTCTTGAACAGCTCGTACATCGCGAAGCCATGCGGATCGGCGCAGGCGATCGTGATGCCCTTGTTCTTCTCTTTCAGATATCGGCTGGCGCCTGCGAGCGTGCCGCCAGTGCCGACCGAGCAGATAAAGCCGTCGACCTTGCCGCCCGTTTGTTCCCAGATCTCCGGTCCTGTGGATTCGTAGTGCGCCTTGGCGTTGTCGAGGTTGTTCCACTGGTCGGCGAACAGCACGCCGTTCGGTTCCGTCTTGCGAAGCTGGTCCGCGAGCCGCCGGCCGACGTGCTGGTAGTTGTTCTTGTTGGAATAGGGCAGCTGCGGCACCTCGATGAGCTCGGCGCCGCACAGCCGCAGCATGTCCTTCTTTTCCCGGCTCTGCGTTTCCGGGATCAGGATCAAGGTCCGGTAACCGCGCGCGCTGGCGACGACGGCAAGACCGATGCCGGTGTTGCCGGCGGTCGATTCCACGACGAGGCCGCCCGGCTTGAGATCGCCGCGCTTCTCGGCTTCAAGGATCATCCACTTGCCCGCGCGATCCTTCACCGACTGGCCGGGATTCATGAACTCGGCCTTGCCGAGAATGGTGCAGCCGGTCAGCTCAGATGCCTGCTTCAGCTTGATGAGGGGCGTGTTGCCGATCGCTTCGATG
The DNA here is from genome assembly GCF_029051645.1 of Bradyrhizobium sp. CSA112. Lineage (GTDB taxonomy): Bacteria > Pseudomonadota > Alphaproteobacteria > Rhizobiales > Xanthobacteraceae > Bradyrhizobium. Next base: position 15,072 of record NZ_JAACFS010000008.1, on the reverse strand, counting down.
ACGTCTTTGTTGAAGGCCATGTTTTGAAATTGCCGGTTTGCTTGCCCAATCGTTAGGCGACCCTAAAGGACCGCCGCTAGCCGCACAAGCCAGCGTTCGGGCAGGCCGGTCAGCCTGATTTTGCAAACACCACCTGACGCACGTCGATATTTCCGGACAGGAACCCCGCCTCGCAGTACGCGAGGTAATATTCCCACAGCCGCCGGAAGCGGTCGTCGAAGCCGGATGGCGTCAGGTTGGGCCAGGCCGCCCGGAAATTGCTTCGCCAGATCGCGAGCGTCTTGGCATAATCTTGCCCGAAAATGCGTTCGCGGATGACGGGAACGCCGAAGCGCTCGCCGAGCGTTTTCAGGATCTGCGGCGAGGGAAGCATGCCGCCCGGAAAAACGTAGCGCTGGATGAAATCAACGTCGCGGCGATAGGTCTGGAACAGGCTGTCCTGGATGGTGATGGCCTGGATACCGGCGAGCCCGCCGGGCAGCAGGCGGTCGCGCAACTGTGAAAAATATTTCGGCCAGAACTGCTCGCCAACGGCCTCGATCATCTCGATCGAGGCGATCCGGTCATAGCGGTCGCGCTCGTCGCGATAATCCTGCAGCTTGATCTCGACCCGGTCGCTGAGCCCGGCATTGTGAATGCGCGCCTGCGCGAAATCGCGCTGCTCCTTGCTGATGGTGAGCCCGACGACCTTGACGCCGAACGTCTTGGCGACGTATTCGGCAAAGCCGCCCCATCCGCAGCCAATCTCCAAAAGCTTCTGGCCCGGCCGCAGATCGATGGCCTCGGCCAGCCGGCGATATTTGTTGTGCTGGGCTGCGGTCAGGTCCGGCGTGTCGTCCTCGAACAGGGCCGACGAGTAGGTCATGCTGGGATCGAGCCACGCCGAGTAGAAAGCGTTGCCGATGTCGTAATGCGCATAGATGTTGCGGCGGGCCTGGCGCCTGGTATTGCGGTTGAGCCAGTGCCTGACGATCTGGAATGTGCGCGTCAGCGGGTTGCCGATCAGCATCGTCTGCATCCAGTCCTGATTGACGCAGAACAGATAGAGGAATTGCGTCAGGTCGGGCGTGTCCCATTCGCCGCGCAAATAGGCTTCCGCGATACCGATGTCGCCGCCGCGCATGAGCCGCGAGGCAAAGCCGTAATCGTAGATCTTCATCGCCGCGGCCGGGCCGGGCCCGTTCCCGCCCAACCGGACTACGCGGCCGTCGGCCAGCGTCACGTCGAGCGTGCCACGCTGCAGCTTTGAACCAAAGCCCAGCGCCAGCCGGACCAGGCGGGGCAATTCCGGAAACGTCACGTCTACGGTTTCCGATGTGACCGAAATCAACTCGGGCATAGGCGATCCATCGAATGGGTTTACCCGGCCTCGCATGATCGATCGACCCTGCTTCGATCCTCGGCACGGGTGGACAACACCAGCGAAGTATAGTCGTTGCTTTTCGCACTCGCCAAGCCGGTATTGAGGGCGGCGTCCTTCCGCGGCACCGGCCGCGCGCCCTTGAGCCAGAGCCGCAGCGCTTCCCAGTAGATCGCCGCCATGACCTTTGGGGTCGCCAGCGGAAGGGCAAAGAAGGCACGCAACAACTCCTTCGTGCTGAGCGCGCGATGGCGGCCATTGAAAGTTGCAGCGAGCAGGGGTCCTTCGCGGTCGTTCTCGAGAATTCGTAGCTGGACGCGTTCGCCCGGCGGCACGATACGAAAATGATAGCGCATCGCCATTTCGACGAATGGTGAGACGTAGAACAGCTTGTCCTGTTGCTGCCGAACGCCGGCGGCGCTGATCTCTTCGGGCCGCACTGGAAGGACGTAGGGATGGATGGCGCCAAAGGTGTTGCGTACCTCATAGATCAGGAGCGCCAGTTCACCGCTTGCACGATAGCAGAAGTAGACGGAGAGAGGATTGAAAGTGTAGCCGAGCAGGCGGGGATAGCAGAGCAGCAGTACCCGCCCACCTGTGAGGTCGATGCCGCGCTCAACCGCGCAGCGCTGCGCGTGGGCGCGCAAGGATGATCCGTCACGCTTGCCATGGTCGGCCTCGTGGAAGCTATAGAGCGCCGCGCGGTTGACGCCGAACAGCGGCGACTGCCGGTCCGCGTCCGCCAGCCGGTCGAGATCGATCAAGAGGCTCATCACCCGGTAGCTGAAGCGATGGCCGATCGGCCTCAGCCGCACATGCATCACCTCGCCGATGTAAAGCGCGGCGGCCTCGGCAGGTGCGTCGGTTTTCCACGATCTGGTTGGCGTTGCTCGCATGACTATTCCGCAGCTTGCGCCAGTTCGGGCGGCGCTTCGCGCCATGGCGCCACCGCGCCGAGCGCCTCGGCGACCGCAAGGCCGGATCGCAATCCGTCCTCGTGGAATCCGTATCCGGTCCATGCGCCGCAGAACCAGGTGCGTCGCCGGCCCTGAATTTCAGGGAGGCGCTTCTGGGCGGCAAAGGCTGCGGCATTATATTGCGGATGCTCACAAAGGTATTTGCCGAAAGTCAACGCAGGATCGGGCGCCACCGGCGGGTTGAGGCTGACGAACAACGGCTTGTCGGGATCGATTCCCTGCAACTCGTTCATCCAGTAGGTCACGGAGACGTCGTTCTCGACGCTTCCCTGGCGCGGCCAGCGCAGGAAATTCCAGGAGGCCCAGGCGCGCCGGCGCTTCGGCATCAGGCTGGTATCGCGATGCAGATAGATCGTGTTGGGGAAATAGCCGATCGCACCCAGAATAGCGCGCTCGCGGTCGTCGGCATCCGACAGCATCGCCAGCGCCTGATCGCTGTGCGCAGCGAGCACGACGTGATCGTAAGTGGCGGTGTTGCCGTAGCTGTCGTGAATGACGACCCCGCGCGGGGTCCGCTCGATTCCCGTGACGGCACAGCCCAGCCTGATTCGGTCGCGGAATGAAGCGGTGAGCTTTTCGACATAGTGCCGGCTACCGCCCTTCACGGTTCGCCAGACCGGGCGGTCATAGTGCAGCAGGCGATGGTTGGCGAAGAAGGCGACGAAATTTTCGGCCGGGAAATCCAGCATCTCGCTCGATGGCGCCGACCAGATCGCAGCGCCCATCGGCGCCAGATAATCGGTCAACAGCCGCGGCGCAAAGTGACGCGTGCGGAAATATTCGCCGAGCGTCAGCCCGGCCAGTTTGCCTGCGGCGTAATCCTCGATGCTCTGCTGATTGAAGGTGAGGATATCGCGGAGCATCCAGAGATAGGAGGGCGACAACAGGTTGCGAGGCTGCGCGAATAGCCCGCGTGCAGTCTCGAACCAATTGTTGCCGCCGCCTTTCCATTCGAAGCGGCCGGTGTCGGCCGTCACCGCGAAGCTCATGCAGCTCTCGACGGTCTCGACGCCGAGATGGGCGAACAGCGCCGTCAGGTCGGGATAATTCAGTTCGTTGTAGACGATGAAGCCGATGTCAACCGCAAGCCGGGCGCCGTCATAGTCGATGCTGACGGTATGGCTGTGGCCACCTGGCCTGAGCTCGCGGTCATAAACGGTGACCGGATAATGTTTCGACAAGGTCCAGGCGGCGGCATTACCGCTGATTCCCGTCCCGACCACCGCGACTCGCATTCTTTACCCTCCATGGCACGCTGCGAGATACGGGGGGCTGTTCCCGGAGTTTCAAATCGGCCACAGGCGGGGACTCAGCTCGCGCGAGCGGCGGACGCGGGACGTCAGAACAGGGGAAAAACCTCAGAAAACCCCATGAAATCTTCGTAAGATTTCGGCGCCCCTGATGCGTCCCGACATCGCTCCAAGCCCTATAAAACAAGGGGAAGTGAGCACTTTTCTGGCTGTTTTGCGCGCCCGGACGGATGACCTGCGAAGGGCTGCGCGGGGCTGTGCGCGCCCCAGTCGCAAGGCTAGTATTGGGTTCGGATTCAGCGGAAGCATCACCCCCGTGAACGTATCGCAGGCCATCAGGAGAAGCGCTCGTCGTGCGCCGGGCCGGGATTTGCCCGGTGGAGAACGGGTGTGACCCAGCGAACTGCAACTGCTGCGATCGAAGATTGGCCTGCTCTCATTCCGGGCGGCAAGCGGCTAGCGCGATCGCTTGCGGTGCTTGGCCTCGTCGTCAGCTCCGCCGGCTGCATCCTGACCAAGGACCTTCCCGATCCCGCGCTCGACATCCCCGAAGGCTACAAGGCGGCTCGGCTTTCGAAGGCCGCGGACGCGCCGCCGGCGCTCGACTGGTGGCGTGGCTTCCGTTCCCGCGAGCTGACGGGCCTGATGGAGGAGGCGCAGACCGTCAATCTGGACATTGCGGCGGCCACCGCGCGATTCAGACAGGCCGATGCGCAGGCGCGAATCACGGGTGCGGCGCTGCTGCCTACCCTCAGCGGCAGCGGTTCGGAGAGTTATTCGCGCACCTCCGGCTCCAGCTCCAGCGGCCTGACCATTGGTGGCCGCGAGGTGGTCAACTATTCGGCCTCGCTCAGCGCCAGCTACGAGCTGGATTTCTGGGGCAAGAACCGCGATGCCGCGCAGGCGGCGGAGGAGACCTCCGTCGCCACCCGTTTCGACCGCGATGTCATCGCGCTGACCACGCTGACGACAGTCGCAAATGCCTATTTCCAGGTGCTCGCCGCGCAGGACCGGATCCGGACCGCTCAGCGCAACATCGCCAGTGCCGAGCGCATCCTCAATGCCATCAAGGAGCGGCTGACAGCCGGTACCGGCACCGACCTCGACGTCGCGCAGCAGGAGAGCGTGGTTGCCAACCAGCGCGCGCTGGTGCCGCCGCTACGGCAGACACTCGACCAGAACATCAATGCGCTGGCGACGCTGGTGTCGCGACCGCCGGAAGCGGTGCGCGTCACCGGCGGCTCGCTCAACCAGATCGCTGCACCGCGCGTCACGCCTGGCCTGCCGTCGGAATTGCTGACGCAACGGCCTGACATCCGCCGCCAGGAAGCGCAGCTCGCCTCGGCGACTGCCAATGTCGGCAGCGCCCGCGCGCAGTTTTTCCCGAGCATTCAATTGACCGGGCAGGGTGGCTATCAAAGTTCGGCGTTGTCGTCGCTGTTTCAGCCGCAAGCCGCGTTCTTCAGCATGGTCGGCAGCCTGACCCAGCCGATTTTCGACGGCGGCAGGATCCTCGGCAATTTCGAGTTCACCAAGGCGCGGCAGGACGAATTGCTGCAGACCTACCGCAAGACCGTGGTGCAGGCCTTTGCCGATGTCGACAATGCGTTGACATCGATCCGCCAGACCACGGAGCGGCTGCGGCTGCAGCGCCAGGTGGTGGCGGCATCGCGGCGGGCTTTCGAACTGTCCGAGCAGCAGTTGCGGGCCGGGACTGCCGATATCGTAACTGTGCTAAATACGCAGCAGACGTTGTTCCAGGCTGAAGATTTGCTGTGGCAGGCCCAATTGGCCCGGCTGCTCGCGATCGTCAGCCTCTATCAGGCGCTGGGGGGCGGCTGGGAGCCCAGGATGGAAAGGCCGGTCAATGCTCTTTAAGCCGGAGGTAAAGGACGACGCGAAAATAGCGAAAAAGCGCGTCGTGCGCGGCATTGGCCGGCGGATGGTATCGCTGACGATCACGCTGCTGATCCTCGGCGGCCTCGGCTATCTCGGCTGGACCGCCTTTCAGCAGAAGCCGGCGGGCCGCGGTGGCCCCGGCGCACGCCCCGACCTGCCGGTGCCGGTGCTGGCGGCGACGCCGCGGACGCAGGATGTGCCGGTTTATCTCGATGCGGTCGGCTCGGTCCGTGCGCTGAACACGGTGACGGTGCGCGCCCAGGTCGACGGCAAACTGATCAAGGTGAATTTCGTCGAGGGCCAGGACGTCAAGCAGGGCGACGTGCTGGCCGAGATCGACCCCGTGATCTACCAGGCCCAGTACGATCAGGCGGTGGCCAAGAAGGCCCAGGACGAAGCGCTGCTTGCCAACCAGAAGCTCGACCTGGCGCGCTATCAGCAGCTCGCCGCGTCGAATGCCGGCTCCAAGCAACAGGCCGATACGCAGCGCTCGGTGGTCGCCCAGCAGGAAGCGCTGGTGCAGGCCGATCAGGCCGCGATCGACAATGCGCGCGCGATGCTCGGCTATACCAAGGTCATCGCGCCGCTGACGGGGCGCGCCGGCCTGCGCCAGGTCGACCAGGGCAACATCATCCGCGCGTCGGACGTAACCGGCCTCGCCATCATCACCCAGTTGCAGCCGATCGCGGTGCAGTTCAGCCTGCCGCAGCAGCAGATCGTGCGGGTCAACGCCGCCGCTGCCAACGGCGCGCTTTCAGTGGATGTGTTCGGCAATGACGGCGTCACCGTGATCGATACCGGGACGCTGAAAGGTATCGACAACCAGGTCGATCCGACCACCGGCACGCTGAAGCTGAAGGCCGAATTTCCGAATGCCAAGTTCCAGCTCTGGCCGGGACAGTTCGTCAATGTGCGGCTGAAGGTCGAAACGCTGGAGAAGGCGATCGTGGTGCCGGCGTCGGCCGTGCAGCGTGGCCCTATCGGCACGTTCAGCTATGTGATCGGCCCCGACAATGTCGCGACCGCGAAGCCGGTCGTCGTGACCCAGCAGAACGAGAACGACGCCGTGATCGCAAGCGGCCTTTCGACCTCCGACCGCGTCGTGACCACAGGCTTTGCCAATCTGTCCGACGGCGCCAAAGTCTTCATAGGCACCGCCGACCGGGCGCCGACCGCCGATCTGGCTCCGCGCAAGCGCAGCCGTTCGCCGGACGCCAAGGGAGATTCCAAGGGCGGTCAAGCCAAGGACGACGGGCAAGGCAAGGACGGCGAGCGCCGCGGCAAGCGCGAGCGCGGCGAGGGCGATCAGAAGGGACAAACCGGCCCGGCACCAGCCGAGCCGTCGGGCGGCGCTGCGAAGTCGCAGCCATGATCGACGCGCCGCACGCCTGAAAATGAATTCGCAAGTGAGGACGCAACCATGAGCGTCTCCGAACCGTTCATCCGCCGGCCGATCGCGACCTCAATGCTCGGGATCGCGCTGATGATCGGTGGCGCGCTCGGCTATTGGGCGCTGCCGGTATCGGCGCTGCCGCAGGTCGATTTTCCGACCGTGCAGGTGACGACGCAACTGCCGGGCGCAAGCCCCGACGTAGTCGCGTCCCTGATCACGGCGCCGCTGGAGCGCCAGCTCGGGCAGATTCCATCGCTGTCGTCGATGCAGTCGACCTCTTCGTTCGGCGTCAGCCAGATTTCGCTGCAGTTCGACCTCAACCGCGACATCGACGGCGCCACCCAGGACGTCCAGGCCGCGATCAACGCCGCCGCCGGTATCCTGCCAAGAAACCTGCCGTATCCACCGACCTACGCCAAGGTCAATCCGGCCGATGCGCCGGTCCTGACGCTGGCGCTGACGTCGGAGACGATTTCGCTGCGCGCGATGAGCGATATCGCCGATACGATCCTGGGACAGCGGCTCAGCCAGATTTCCGGCGTCGGGCGCGTTGCGATACTGGGTGGACTCAAGCCCGCGGTGCGGGTGCAGGCCGATCTGGCGCGGCTCGCCGCCTACGGCATTTCGATGGAGGACCTGCGCAACGCCATCGCGGGCGCCAACGTCTCGGGGCCGAAGGGATCGCTCGACGGCGCGCAACAGGCCTACACCATTGCCGCCAACGACCAGATCGCGGTGGCCGAGGCCTACAAGCCGATCATCATCGCCTATCGCAACGGCTCGCCTGTCACCATTGGCGACGTTGCGATCATCGTCGACGGGCTGGAGAACGATCGCACCGGCGGCTGGTATCAGGGCACGCCGGCCGTGATCATCGACATCCAGCGGCAACCCGGCGCCAACGTGATCGACGTGGTCCGGCAGATCCGTGAGGAAATTCCCAAGGTCCAGCGCGCGATCCCGGCCGGCGTCAATCTGAACATCGTCTCGGACCGGACTGTCACCATTCGCGCCTCGGTGCGGGACGTGCAGTTCACGCTGATTCTAAGCGTGGTGCTGGTCACGCTGGTGGTGCTGTTGTTCCTGCGATCGCTTCGCGCCACCCTGATCGCCGGCGTGGCGCTGCCGCTGTCGCTGATCACAAGCTTCGGCATCATGTACTTTTGCGGCTTCAGCCTCGACAATCTGTCGCTGATGGCGCTGACGATCGGCACCGGTTTCGTGGTCGACGACGCCATCGTCATGATCGAGAACATCGTCCGCCACATGGAGAACGGCGAATCCGTGATGGAGGCGTCGCTGAAGGGCGCCAGCGAGATCGGCTTCACCGTCATCTCGCTGACGGTATCGCTGATCGCGGTCTTCATCCCGCTTCTCTTCATGTCCGGACTGGTCGGGCGCATGTTCCGCGAATTCGCGCTGACGCTGACAATTGCGGTCGTGACTTCGGCGATCGTGTCGCTGACGCTGACGCCGATGATGTGCTCGCGGCTCTTGAAGCATGTCGGCGAGGAGATGACGGTTCCGGGGCTTGCCGCTGTCAGCCGCTTCATCGACCGCATGGTCGCTCTCTACCATCGCACGCTGCTGTGGGTGCTGCAGCGCCAGCGCGCGACGCTGGTGGTAACGTTCGCCACCATCGTTGCCACGTTGGTCATGTATGTGATCGCGCCGAAAGGTTTCCTACCGCTGCAGGACACCGCGTCGATCACGGCGGTGACCGAGGCCGGTCCCGACGTGTCGTTTGCCGAGATGCAAAGCCGACAGGCGATGGCGGCGGCCGCAATCCAGGCCGATCCCGACGTCGTCGGCGTGGTCTCCGTGATCGGGGCAGGCTCGGTCAACCCGACCACCAATGTCGGGCGTCTGGTGATGACGTTGCGGCCGCGCGGCGAGCGGCAGGATGATATTTCCGTCGTGGTCGACCGGCTGAAGCAACGGACCGCGTCGATCCCCGGCATGACCATTTATTTCCAGCCGGTGCAGGACGTACAGATCTCGACCCAGTCGAGCCGCTCGCAGTACCAGTATACGCTGACCGGCACCGATGCGGCGCAGGTCTCGCTGTGGTCGCAGAAGCTCATCGCCGAAATGCGCCGGGATCCGCTGTTCCGCGACGTCTCATCGGAAGCGCAGGAGGGCGGTTTGCGCGCCGCGCTCGACATCAATCGCCAGCGCGCGGGCCAGCTCGGGGTCAGCCTCCAGGCGGTCAACGACACCCTCAACGACGCCTTTGCGCAGCGCCAGATTTCGACCATCTACGGCCAGGCCAACCAGTATCGCGTGGTGCTGGAGGCGATGCCAATGTACCAGCGCGATCCGTCGATCCTGTCAAAGCTCTATCTGCCGGGGGCCGCGAGTACTACTGCAGGCGCGCCCGGCGCGCAGGTGCCGCTGTCGGCGGTGGCGACGTTGACCCGCACCACCGCGCCGCTGGCGATTTCCCATCTTGCGCAGTTTCCAGCGGTGTCGCTCAGTTTCAACCTCGCGCCCGGTGAGGCGCTGGGCGATGCCGTCGAGGCGGTCAAGAAGATCGAGACCAGGATCGGCATGCCCGGCAGCATCGTCGGCGTCTACGCGGGCGACGCAGCCGAGTTCTCGAAATCGCTGGCCGGCCAGCCCTGGCTGATTCTGGCGGCGATCGTCACCATCTACATCGTGCTTGGCGTGCTCTACGAGAGCTACATTCACCCGATCACCATTCTCTCGACGCTGCCGTCCGCAGGCGTTGGCGCCATACTGGCGCTGATGCTGTTCGGTCAGGACCTGTCGGTGATCGGCCTGATCGGCATCATTCTGTTGATGGGCATCGTCAAGAAGAACGCGATCATGATGATCGATTTCGCGCTGGAGGCGGAGCGGCATCAAGGCATGTCGCCCTCTGACGCGATCGTGCAGGCGTGCCTGTTGCGCTTCCGCCCGATCATGATGACGACGCTGGCCGCGCTGTTCGGCGCGCTGCCGCTGGCGGTCGAAAGCGGCACCGGCGCCGAATTGCGCTTCCCGCTCGGCATTTCCATCATCGGCGGCTTGCTGCTGAGCCAGTTGCTGACGCTCTACACGACGCCGGTCATCTATCTGGCGCTTGATCGGATCAATCGGAAAATCGAGAAGGCCGTTCCGGACCCAGGACCTCCCGGGCCGACGGTTGCCGGCGCGACCGAGGGGATGCAATAGATGGCATCGATCTCGGAGCCCTTCATCCGCCGGCCGGTAGGCACCACGCTGCTGGCAATCGGGCTCTTTCTGGTCGGCATCGTCGCCTATGTCTTCCTGCCCGTCTCGGCGGTTCCCAATGTCGACTTCCCGATGATCCGGGTATCCGCCACGCGTCCCGGTGCGGATCCTTCCGTCATGGCGTCGACCGTCGCCGCGCCGCTCGAACGCCGGCTTGGCCAGATCGCGGGCCTCGATCGGATCACCTCGACCAGCTCGCTTGGCACCACAAGCATCCAGCTTCAATTCTCGATCGGCCGCGACATCGACCGCGCCGCGCGCGATGTGCAGGCCGCGATCAACGCGTCGCTGGCGGACCTGCCGAGCGACCTGCCGTCGCTGCCGCGCTTCCGTAAAGCCAACCCGGCGGCTGCGCCAGTGTTCGTGCTGGCGCTGACATCGAAGACGCTGACGACCAGCGCGATGTACGACGTTGCCGATACCGTGATCGCGCAGCGCATCTCGCAGGTGCCGGGCGTCGGCGAAGTCAATGTCACCGGCGCCGACCAGCCGGCGGTACGGATTGCGCTGAACCCGGTGGCGCTGTCGAATGCCGGGATTGCCACCGACGACGTGCGGCTCGCCATCATCAACGCCAATCCGCTGGGGCCGGTCGGGATTTTCAACGGCGGCCGCCAGAGCGAGACGATCTCGACCAACAAGCAGATGCGTACCGCGGCCGAGTTTCGCGACATCATCATCAAGAGCTCGGCCGGCAATTTCGTCCGCCTCGCCGATGTCGCCGAGGTCGAGGATTCCGTCCGCAACAGCCGCTCGATTGCCTGGTTCAACAAGCAGCCGGCGGTCCTGATCCAGATCACCAAGCAGGGCGACGCCAACGTGATCGATACTGTCGATCGGGTGAGGGCGCTGCTGCCGGAACTGAAGCAGTGGTTGCCCGGCGGGGTGGAAATTTCGACGCTCGTCGATCGCACCGGCACCATCCGCGCCAGCGTGCTCGACATGCAGTTCACGCTGCTGGCGACCGCCTTCCTGGTGATGGTGGTGGTGTTTGCGTTCCTGCGGCGGCTGACGCCGACGATCGCGGCCGGCGTCTCGGTGCCGCTGGCGCTGGCCGGCACCTGCGCCGGCATGTGGCTCGCCGGGTTCTCGATCGACAATCTGTCGCTGATGGCGCTTGCGATCTCCGTCGGCTTCGTGGTCGACGACGCCATCGTCATGATCGAGAACATGTACCGCAACCTCGAGCAAGGCATGGCGCCTTATCCGGCGGCGCTGGAGGGCGCCAAGCAGATCGGCTTTACCGTGCTGTCGATCAGCCTGTCGCTGATCGCGGCCTTTACGCCGCTGATCTTCATGGACGGGATCGTCGGCCGGCTGCTCCGCGAGTTCTCGCTGACGCTGACCTTTGCCATCGTGGTGTCGACCGTGGTCTCGCTCACGATCACGCCGATGATCTGCGCGCATTACATCAAGGAAGCCACCTCCGACCGTGCGACCTGGTTAGACCGTCTGGTCGAAGGCACGCTGTCGCGCATCGTTTCCTTCTACACCTGGACGCTGCGGGCGGTGCTGGGGTTCCCGTTTCTGACGCTGGTCGTGTTCTTTGCGACGATCGCGCTGACAGTGGTGCTCTATATCAAGATCCCGAAAGGCTATTTTCCGACTGACGACAGTGGCCTCGTGATCGGCGCCACGCGCGCTTCGCCCGACACCTCGTTCCAGGCGATGCTTGGACTGCAGCAGCAACTGGCCGACATCGTGATGGCCGATCCGGCGGTCGCCGGTGTCGGCTCTTCGCTCGGCGGCAGCGCCGGTCCGGGCGGTGGCGGCTCCAACCGCGGCACCATGTTCATCAGCCTGAAGCCGCCGGAGGAGCGGGCAGGCATGTCGACCGAGCAGGTGATCGATCGCCTGCGGCGGAATCTCTACCGGGTCGCCGGCATCCGCCTGTTCATGTTCGCCGCGCAGGACATCCGTACCGGCGGCCGGCAGAGCGATTCCGATTATCAATATACGTTGTCGAGCACCAACCTCGACCTGCTGCAGAAATGGGCGCCGCTGGTTGCCAAGCGCATGGAGACGGTGGAGGGCATCACCGACATTTCCAGCGATCGTGACCCCGGCGGGCTGCAATTGTCGCTGGTGATCGACCGCAAGACCGCTTCGAGCCTTGGCGTTCGCGTCCAGGATATCGACAACGCCCTGAACAACGCGTTCGCGCAGCGGCAGATCTCGATCATCTATACCCAGCGCAACCAGTACATGGTGGTGCTCGAGATCGATCCGAAATTCCAGAGCGACCCTTCCAATCTGGAGCGCATCTTCGTGGCCGGCGCCAACGACGCCCAGGTGCCGCTATCGGCCTTGGTGCGCTACCAGCGTGGTCTGTCGCCGCTCGCGGTATTTCACTCGCAATCGTTTCCCTCGACGACGGTCTCGTTCAACCTTCTGCCCAACGTGCCGCTGGAGGTCGCGACCTCGAACATCCAGCGCGCTATCGAGGAACTGCACATGCCGGAAGGCATCCGCGGCAGTTTCGACGGCAATGCCGGCGATTTCAACAAGACCAGCGGGCGGCAACCGCTTCTGATCCTCGGCGCGCTGGTGGCGATGTATATCGTGCTCGGCGTGCTCTACGAGAGTCTTGCGCACCCGATCACGATCATCTCGACCCTGCCGTCGGCAGGCCTCGGCGCGCTGCTGGCGCTGCAGGTGACCAACACGCCGCTGACGGTGATCGCCTTTGTCGGCATCATTCTGTTGATCGGCATCGTAAAGAAGAACGGCATCATGATGGTCGATTTCGCGCTCGATGCCGAGCGTCACCGCGGCATGTCGTCGGCGGACGCGATCTTCGAGGCGTGCCGCGCCCGCTTCCGGCCGATCCTGATGACGACGATGGCGGCCCTGTTTGCCGGCATTCCGCTGGTCATTGCCACAGGCCCCGGCACCGAGCTGCGCCGGCCGCTCGGCATCACCATCATCGGCGGACTGTTTGTTTCGCAGATCCTGACGCTCTACACGACGCCGGTGATCTACCTCTTGATCGACCGGCTGCGGCAGCGATCCCGGCCGGCCGCGATCGCCGCGCCCGCCGAATAGTTGAATTACTGGCCACGAAGCGTATAGCGGGCGGATGTCAGAACAATCCACCCCCCAGGCCGGCGCCATTGAGGCGGTCGCGGACTGCCCGCATTGCGGCAAGCCGCTGCCGCTCTGCATCTGCGACAGCGTTACGCCGATCGAAAGCAAGATCTCGCTGTTGATCCTGCAGCACCCGCAGGAGCAGGACAGGGCGCTCGGCACCGCGCGGCTGACCGCGATGCATTTCAAGGACGCGGTCGTCAAAATTGGCCTGTCCTGGCCAAGCCTCTCCAAGGCGCTGGGACGGACGGTCCACGATCCCTCGCGCTGGGCGGTGCTTTATCTCGGTTCGGCCAAGGTCAGCGATCTCGAGACCGATGCCGAGATCGTGGCAATCAACCGCAAGGGCGAAGTCGAGCCGCACCAGCGCGCCATCCTCTCCGACATCGAAGGCATCGTGCTGCTTGACGGAACCTGGAGCCAGGCCAAGGCGCTATGGTGGCGCAACGCCTGGATGCTGAAGTGCCAGCGGGTCATTCTGGGTCCAAAGCGACCGTCGCGTTACGGCAAGCTCCGCAAGGAGCCGCGCCGCGACGGCCTCTCGACGATCGAGGCCGCCGGCCTGCTGCTGGCCGCGCTCGAGAAGCGGCCTGAGATAGCGGAAGCGCTCAACGCAAGCTTTGACCGCATGCTGGCACGCTATCGGGAAGTGCAAGCCGATATGCCGGAACTCGCCCCCAAGCCGAAGAAACGGGATTATCGCCGTCGCAAGCGCGGCTAACTCCGGCTTTCAAGGAAAAGCTGCATCGATGAGGCTGGTGCATCTCGAATTGCGCAGAGTCGCGCCGCTAGCCGTCATGACTGAGCCGCTAACGCGCCGGTTCCAATGTCGGATTCAAGACATAGCGGGCTGTGGACAGTGATGACATCACCCTTGACGGTGGATAAATTCCCTATTCTCCGCGTAACAATTTGGAGCTTAGTCGATGACTTTAAGCACAGAAATTCTCACGCGCTCTCCATTACTCGGCGCTGACGATATCGAAGGAGAAATCGGCAACCTCATCCACAGCGCCCGGCGAGGGCCCGGCATCCGCGCCGTAACCAACGGCAGTGATCGCCCGTTGCCAAACGGTCCGATGCCCGACTACGTCGAGCACAAGGAAGGCGTCAACCAGGTCGGCAAACTCTCCGCCGAAGCCGTGGTCCGCGAATACGAGGCGGCGGTGAAAGAGATCGAGGCTCTCGGTGCGGAACTGTCCGAGGCCGCCAAAAAATGTGAGGCGATGGTTGCCGGCGTTCACGCCATGGTCGGCGAAATCAAGGAATTGGCGGCCAACTATCGGGAGGAAGGCAAGCGCTACTTCCTCCAGATCGAGGATTGTTCGCTGATGACATCCGAAGTTCGCACCGTCTGCGAGGCGCTTAAAAAGAAAATTGCCGCAGGTGGTGGTCTCCCCGCCTGATGTTCCGGCTATGGCCGGTCCTGCTGGTGGCGGCGCCGTTCGTCGTCGCGGCCATCAGCAGAGCATTCTAATCTTATTGCGTCATAAGCCCCTCATGGTGAGGAGCGCGAAGCGCGTCTCGAACCATGAGGCCCCGTCTGTGGCCTACATCCTTCGAGACGCCCGCTGCGCGGGCTTCTCAGAGGCTGTGAATCTTTGTGCACGATTAGGATTGAATTTGCACGCGCGGAGTGATTCCTGCTGCTGTACTGTCGGAGAGGTGCAGCGATGTCTGGCGACGAACTCTTTGCCGATCTACCGGTACAAACAGATGGGCGGGTGACCGATCCGGGACAGCCACGGATGCGGGAACCGGTACGCGATCAGATCGAGCTTCGGGCAGTCGATCTGGAGGCGCTGGTGGCCGCCGATCATCCGGTCCGGGTGATCTGGGCTTACGTCGAGAAACTTGATCTGCGCGAGC
>NZ_JAACFS010000088.1 GCF_029051645.1 Bradyrhizobium sp. CSA112 | reverse complement strand
GCAAAATCGGACTCGCGCACTTTGAGACAAGAGAGGCCTGTCGACCGCTGCGTCGGCAAGGCCGAGCAATGCCCTCGATGGCGCGGCTGGTCACCTTCCGTGCAAAGCGTCAGTCGTGCTTGAAGCCAGAGGCGCGCTGGATGATTTCATTGATCTCGGAGGCGTAATATCCTGGATAAAATCTCTTAGTGCCTCGGTATCGAATGGCTTACGTAGTATTCTTAAATTTGGAGGAGTTGCTTTGCCGCATCGCTATAACCGGTCGTAAGTGCTATGGGCAAATTGGGATACCGCGACCGAATTTCTCTCGCAAGCCCTACGCCATCGATGGTCCCTGGCATGACGATATCGCTGAAGACAAGATCGATCTTTGTACCGGCTTCGAGCAGCTTTAATGCCGCTTCGGCCGAATCTCGATAGATGGTTTCATAGCCCAGATCCTCGAACAGCGACGATGTCACATCCGCCACATCAGCGCTGTCGTCGACAACGAGAACCGTCTGCCGTTGCGAATGGCGTGTTTTTGTTCTAGCAGCGGGGAGTTCTTTGCTGGTGATTTGCTCGTCTGCACAAGCCGGTAAATAGACTGTAATCGTTGTTCCTTGTCCGACCTTGCTGTCTGCCGTCACCGTTCCGCCGGCTTGGTGCGCAAACCCATAAACCTGGGACAAACCGAGCCCGGTTCCTTTGCCGACCTCTTTGGTTGTGAAAAATGGATCGAACATCTTGGACAGAAGATTTGGCGGAATACCAGTACCCGTATCGCTAAACGCTATCGCAAAGAAGGCTTCTCCAAGGCGATTATCGCCAACTTCCTGATCTACGATCACGGCGTTGACGAATAACGTGAACGTGCCGCCATTCGGCATTGCGTCGCGGGCATTAACGGCGATGTTGACAATTGCAAGTTCTAGTTCGGCGAGGTCCACCTTAACCGGCGAAACATCGTCGCCAATGTTTTCGTTGTACACAATGTTTCCGCGCAGTGAGCTCTCAATCATGGTCCGCATGTTCTTTATGGAAGCATTCAAATCGACGACCGTGGGGCTAAGATGCTGATGACGAGAGAATGTCAGCAATTGGCGCGTGAGGCTTTCTCCGCGTTTGGCCGCCGTCTGTATGGCTTCGATTGCTCTTGGAAGTTTTGGATCAAGTAGGCGTGCAAAGATCTGAGCACTACCTCCAATTATCATCAATAGATTGTTGAAGTCGTGTGCAATCCCGCCGGTCAGTTTACCGATTGCCTCCATCTTCTGCGACATCGCGAGCTGTTCGCGGGCCTGGACCAGTTTCTCCTCCGCGTCGCGTCGCTCGGTTGCGTCCCGGAGTATATTGATAAAACCGATCAAATTTCCTGCGTCATCACGGCTCGAAGAGACCGAGCCGGTGATGAAAAACGGCGTGCCATTTTTTCTGATGCGCCAACCCTCAACTTCGTGCTTGCCTCTTTGGACTGCCGACTCCAATGCGCGGGTTGGTGAGCCCGCGCGGCGTTCATCCGGTCGATAAAATATCCCAAAATGCTTGCCAATAATTTCTTCCGGGGTGTAGCCGATGATTTTTTGTGCGGTGCTATTCCAGCTTGTAACGTGCCCTTCTTTATCAAGGGCAAAAATTGCGTAGTCGACAACGCCCTCGATAAGAATTTGGAAGTGGCGTCTAACGCTGTCGAGCGCCAAATTTTTCCGTTCAATCTGACGGTTCAGTTGGTCCTGAACAGAAATCAAGTGGGCTTCGATGTTTTGGCGTGTCGCAATTGCTGCAGCTAAAGCAAGAGGCGGCACTGATACGCTGGTCGAAAGCACGAGTAACGATAATAGGGCTCCATTCAGATCCGTTTTCGGAAATGGATCGTTACCCACCGAGAAACCCCACACCGCCATTCCAATGAAAATGAGCGCGGCCGTAGCGACGTTGCATCGAGTACCGCGCAAACCAGCCCACATCAAGGGCAGTAAAACCAGAAAGCCTAGAAGGCTCCGATAGGGCAGCAGCACGTTGAGGTCGTTGCTGATGAGGTCACTGCCGATGAGTGGGCTGTAAGCAACGATCCCGATGATGCTCACGAGAGCAGAGACTGCGATCGATTCCAATAGATTCCATCTGGAAGAACTATTCAAAGGCGTCATCGCCCAGAGCACGATAGCCGGAGCAATCACTAAGGTCCCAGCCGCGTCTGCAAGCCACCAGGTTGACCAGGTGACGACAGAATCGGAAAAACTTAGTTTGTTGGCGAGAATGAATCCTGCCAAGACGATGGTTGAACTAATCATCGTTGTCGGCGCAAAGGAGATGATTGCAAACTTTGCGACACTAGAGGGCGTAGCAAACGTCTGGCGACCGTTCGACCAGCGACTAATCAGCCATGTCCCGGCAAACGCAGCGAGGAGAGTACTGATCCCGACGGAGCCAAACTCTAAGAGCGATCGGTCGGCCATGAGGTAAGGAGAAACGGACCCCACTAAAATCGCGGGCCAAATCCGATAGCCGACCAGCAGGAGCAGCGCGAGCGCAAACCCGGTTGGTGGCCACAACGGTGTCACGGCCGGATTTATTGCGGGTAGTAATCGTGCGGACTCGGCAAGGCCAATGTAAATCGCGGCGACTATTAAAAGTTCGACCAAGTAGGTTGCGGCGCTCCGACCGCTGCCAAAATTGAAAATCTTGGCTTTACCAAACCTTGCCTTTTCCATCACAAGCCTTTGCGGTGAGCACCTAAAATGCGGGACCTAGCCCGCCGTCCAATGTCACCCGAAAGAGGGCGGTCGCATTTTCACTACATCGACGACCCCGCCAACCACTCAATGCAGTTTTGACCAAAGCATGGCGGCACGATGGTGCCGCGTGGCAACGTTCGGAACTCGG
>NZ_JAACFS010000087.1 GCF_029051645.1 Bradyrhizobium sp. CSA112 | reverse complement strand
CGAACAGTTCATGGATGCACCGCTCCGACGGATAGGCCGCCGCCGTCCGGTTCAACTCCTCCAGCAGATAGCTGCGTTCGTCGGCCGGCAGGATGTCGATGCGGCCGACCGGCTGCCCGGCATCAACCATCGCCCGCAGCAGCGCCAGCAGATAACCACGCTGCCGCTCGATCGTCGCCTGATCGAACAGCGCCGTGGCATAATCAAACGTTCCGGCTATGACCTCATCACACTCGCCTAGGCTCAGCTCCAGATCGAACTTGACCTGATCGAGCCCTTCCCCGGAAGCCTCCACGCTCAGCCCGGCAAGGTCGAACGACCCGACGGCGTTGTTCTGCCAGGCCAACATCACCTGGAACAGCGGGGTGTGATCAAGCGACCGTGGCGGCTGCACGATCTCGACTACCTGCTCGAACGGCAGGTCCTGATGCTCCTGCGCAGCCAGCGCCGTGCGCCGCGTCCGTTCCAGAAGCTGCGACACGCTCGGCTCGCCCGACAGCTCGAGGCGAAGCGCCAGGGTGTTGACGAAGAAGCCGATCAACCCTTCGATCTCGCGCCGGCCGCGATTGGCGCTCGGCACGCCGATCACAAGGTCGTCCTGCCCTGACAGACGCGACAGCACCGCGCCCCACGCCGCCAGCACCGTCATGAACAACGTCGTGCCATGCTGCTGGCTCAGCCGCTTCAACTCCCGCGTCAGATCCGCATCGATGACAACAGGCACAGTGGCCCCGGCAAACGACTGCCGGGCCGGCCGCGGCCGGTCCGTCGGCAAGGCCAGACGGGCCGGCGCGCCAGCCAGGGTGTTGCGCCAATACTCCGCCTGCTTCTGCAATCGCTCGCCAGCCAGCCACTGCCGTTGCCAGGCAGCATAGTCCGGATACTGGATCGCAAGCGGCGGCAGCGGATCGTCTTGTCCCGCCAGGAACGCCCGGTACAGCTGACTGAGTTCACGCACCAGCACGCCCAGCGACCAGCCGTCCGAGACAATGTGATGCTGGGTCAGCAGGAAGACGTGCTCGTCATCGGACATCCGGATCAGCCGGCCGCGGATCAGCGGCCCGCGCACCAGATCAAACAGCGTGCGCGCCTCTTCCTGGCACAGCTCCGACAGCGCCGCCTCCGCGTCTGCCCGGCCCCGCAGATCGTGCTCCACAACCGGCAACCCCGCATCCGCCGGCAGAACCTCAACCCAAGGCTCACCCTCCGACGCGACAAAAATGCTCCGCAGCGCCTCATGCCGCGCCACCAACTGGTCAAGGCTGCGCTGCCAGGCGCTGCGCTCGAGCACACCTTTGAGCCGCCACGCCAGCGGAATGTGATAATTCGTACTGCTCTCGTCGAGCTGCGCCAAAAACCACAGCCTCTGCTGCGCAAACGACAGCACAAATGGCGCATCGCGCGACACAGCCACAATGCCCGGCAGATCTTGTGGACCGGAGCGGCTCAATGTCTCGACAACGCTCCCCGCCAGGTCGGCCAGCACCGGCTTGGCGAACAGCGCCGTAAGCGGCAGCGCTACACCCAGAGCCTGCGACAGCCGGCTCAAGAGCCGTACCGCCAACAGCGAGTGGCCGCCCAGCGCGAAGAAGTTGTCGTGGCGACCGACCCGCTCTAAACCCAGAAGCTCTGCCCAGATCGTCGCCAGCGCCGTCTCGATCTCGCCCTGCGGCGCCTCATAGATGCCTCGCGCATACGCCTGATCCGCAGGCCGCGGCAGCGCCTTGCGATCCAGCTTGCCGTTCACCGTCAGCGGCAGCGCCGCGAGCCGCACGAACGCACTCGGCACCATGTAATCCGGCAATCGCGCACTTACATGTGCGCGCAAGGTGGCGGCAAGCTCAGATCCCTCCGCCTCGCCGGCATGCTCGGCCACCGCGACCACATAGGCCACCAGACGCGGCTCGCCACTGCGATCCTCTTGCGCCACCACTACCGCATCGCGCACCCAGGCGTGCTCGGACAGCCGCGCTGCGATCTCGCCCGGCTCGATCCGGAAGCCGCGGATCTTCACCTGATCGTCGTTGCGGCCCAAAAACTCCAGATTGCCGTCCGGCAGGTACCGCGCAAGGTCGCCGGTCCGGTACAGCCGATCGCCGTCCACAAAGGGACTGGCGATGAACCGCTCCGCCGTCAGATCGGCATGGTTCAGATAGCCACGCGCAACCCCCGCCCCGCCTATGTAAAGCTCACCCACCGCCCCCAACGGCACAGGCGCGCCATGGCCGTCCAGCAGATACACACGCGTGTTGGCAATCGGACGGCCGATCGGGATCGAGGCCAGCCCCTCGACGGATTCGGATATCTCGAATGTGGCACATCCAACCGTTGCTTCCGTCGGACCAAAATGATTGATCAGACGCACGCTCGGAAAACGCTCTTGCCAAAACTGCATGTCTGCCGGAATTAAGGCCTCGCCCCCAACCATGAGCACTCTTGTCGGAGCCGATCCTTTGTTGGCTTCGAGCCGTTTGTTCAGCATGCTTAGATGCGAAGGCGTCAGCTTGATCAGATCATAGGTCTGGCCATCCTCGACAGCAGCAAGCCAATCTATTGGGACAGTCTGGTTTAGAATGCGGAGCTTGGTACCGGCCAGCAAAGGCCCAAACAAGGTCGTAATGCTGCCGTCAAAGCTAAACGACAGCAGCATCAGCGAGCCGTTCCCAGCTCGTTCGCAATGGCGGCGATCCGACCAATGCAAATAGTTCACCAGTCCGCGATGCTCGACCATGACGCCCTTGGGGGTTCCGGTTGAGCCTGAGGTGTAGATGATGTAGGCGAGATGGCGCGAGGTGAGGCCGAGGGCGCGCGGCTCGGGATCAGAGACAGGCAGCGCGGCCCAGGGCGGGGTGGCCGTATCCAGATCGAGCGCCGTCACATCGGCGAGCGCCTCGGTGCCGAGCGCGGCGCGGCCGGCCGCATCGCAAAGCAGCAGCTGCGGCGCGGCATCGCCCAGCACCTGGCGCAGCCGCTGAGACGGATAGGCCGGGTCCAGCGGCAGATAGGCGCCGCCCGCCTTCAGGATCGCCAAGAGCCCCACCACCATCGCCGGGCTGCGCTCCAGGCAGATCGCCACCGGCTGATCCGGCCTGACCCCGAGTGCGATCAGATGATGCG
>NZ_JAACFS010000086.1 GCF_029051645.1 Bradyrhizobium sp. CSA112 | reverse complement strand
GGTGAAGATTCGACGTTGGCGAGGGTTAAGCGTCTCGATGGCACTCTTCAGGGCCTGATGGCGATAAGCGGTCTCCTGCTGCTCGGCGAACGCTGTTTCCTGGGTTGGTGTGGGATCAACAAGCCAATCCAATACATCGCCGGCTTTATCCTCGTCGTGGTGGACCGGTGCATTCAACGACACGTCGCCCTGCAGACGCCTATTCATGTCGACTACGTCTCGTTCAGCAACCTTGAGACGCTCGGCAATCAGCCCCGCCTGGTCCGGCCGCAAATCGCCGTCCTGGAAAGCCGAGATCGCGCTCTTGGCCTGCCGCAGTTTGAAAAACAATTTCTTCGGGGTGGCGCTGGCGGCGACCTTCACATGGGACCAGGATCGAAGGATGTACTCCTGGATCGTGGCCCGGATCCACCACATCGCATAGGTGGCGAGGCGGACACCCCGGTCAGGATCGAAGCGCTTCACGGCCTGCATCAGGCCGATGTTGCCTTCGGAGACGAGGTCGGCGATCGGAAGGCCGTAGCCGCGATAGCGCATCGCTATCTTGGCGACCAGCCTGAGGTGGCTGGTGACCAGTTGAAATGCCGCGTCGCGATCCCGATGCTCGCGCCAGCGTTTTGCGTAAGCGAGTTCTTCCTCTGGCGTGAGGGTTGGAAATTTGCGGATTTCGGCGAGATAGCTCGACAATCCGGCGTCGACAGACGGAGCAGCCAGAGCGGACCGCCGCAGGGGAGTGATGTCGTAAGTCCTCATAGCCAAATCCTCCAAGGAGCAAGATGGATACGAGCAGGCCCCGGACACCTCCGGCGCCCGTCTCCGCCGGGCCCTGAGGGCGCCCGGACCGCTTACCGCGGCAAGCAAAAAACGAGCAAATCGCCGTTTTGGTTTCAGGGAGACCGAGAATTTGTCCGCAGCGTACGCGCGCTGGAAATCATTCAACTCGGCCTTGCAAGCCATCGCCGTTTCACTAAGTGGATCGACCGACCGTGTTGCGATGGCAGCTTGATCGGTTCAACCCGGGAGGGCTGGTCTCGGTTCGGGTAGCGAAATGAGGAGGCATAAGCAATGTTCTTCGAGCGCTCCGAAGTCGGAAAGCTGATCGGCATGACAGGCTGCCTTCTGAGCAGGCTGTTCATCCTGACGATTGTCATAACGGGTGCGCCAGCACCTTTGCAGTAGTTGCGCACGGCGGCTGGGACCCTTGGCTAGAGCCGCCAACAGAAGAGGGCTTTCCGCCGCCAAGGGCTCTCAAATAACCGGGCGGCAAAAGGGGCAGGGGTGCCGGCCGGATAGCCTCTAGGAGGGACCGGATTTCCATTCCATGGAAGACCCATACGAACTGGCTTTGGCCATGCTTGGACTAGCGCTTACTGCCGTGATGCTCGTCGCAGGCGCGCTTTATCTCATCTCGACGCCGAGCCCTGAACCGACGTTTCCTGCACCCGTTCCTGGTAGTGTCTTCTAATTGCCAAGCGCGGGTGTCATGTGCGGGCCCGACCCCGTTGCATCGCAAAAACTGCGGGATGCGGGCCGGGTTACAACCGCATCCTCATCGCGCATCCTTATCGTTGGGCGCCGACCCGCTGCCGTGGCGGCTGATGCATGAACCACAGCCTCAGGCCTGCCAGCCCGGCGACGATTAGCCCGATGCCGCCGTGAGCCCATGTCGCTGTCGTCTGAGCCGAGAAACTCAGCACCCCAGGGCGAAATCAGAACCCACACCCCGAGCAGGAGATTGATCCATTCCTCCGGCGAATTTCGTGAGCGCTGTGATCGCCACTGCGCCGATGATAATGCCGCTCACCCACGCGTTCGGCGCCGCAAACATGGTCGGATGCAAATCCGAACATCCATGGCGTCAGAAGCAAGAAAGCCGCGAGGATGAGATTGACGACGTGAACACCCGATTCTTTCCATTTCAGCTCCACCATTCGACCTACGTTGAAGATCACGTTGCATTACCATGCCCAGCTCAGGTTCGAGCCCCAAGGGCGTCAAGAGTCTTCTTATCTTGCGTGCGAATCGCGGGGATTTTCACGAGCGCTTGTGACAATGACAATATCATCCACATATCGCGCATGGAAGTATATCTCTGGCAGGAGAGACAGTTCACGATCAAACGTCTGCAACGCAAATTCAGACAACGTTGCACTGAGAGGAACGCCTCGTGGCAAACCTACGATGCCTCGTGACTTCAGCTCGCTTAGATAGTTCAAGAGAACAATTGTAGCGTTTCTCGGCAGGGACGGAATATTCGCTACCTGCTCGAATAGACGCTTGGTATCCACACTTTCGAAGAACGCCTTAATGTCGAACTTGTAGACTCGGTGAGGGACCCCCTCTTGCAGCACAGTCGTTAGCCGTCGAATAATCGTATCTCGATCGGAGGGACGAATCTGCGTTGCCTGCCGAATCAGCTTATTGAGTCCCCGCAGAACCACGGCGTGCGGCGTCGTTCGAACGCACTGCGCGGCTTTTCGCTTAATAAGGATTTGCTCAAGTTTAAGGGCGGCGAAGCCGTATTGGACGACAGTCGTTGCCCGCCTCGCAAGTTCATCCGCATCATAGTGGCCCGCAACGCAATCGTCGTTGAGAAGGTCTCTGCCGTGAATGCAACTCGACAGAAACTCGGAATTCATTCCCGACAGCATGATGCCCCCGCTAAACTCTCGGTAGTAGACGAACTACTAACATCGATTCGCGTGCATTTCACCGGTCTTGTGAGATACTCCCGAAAGTGGACCGCCTCTACGCAACGTCGATGGATGGAAATTTCGCGATGGCGTTCGCCTTCGCCTTAATGGTCACGTCTCCGTAGCCCTCCGAGACATTGCGCGGCGCATGTCCCTGAATGGCATCCAGCACGCGCATATCGACGCCCTGATCGATGCCGACGGTCTTGAAGCGATGGCGCCAGCCGTGGCTTGGATCAACGTTCTTGTCCTTCACCACCTCACGCACGAAAGCATTGACCTTGTTCCGCGCGGTCTTCACCGCGTTGCGAACTCCTAGGAGCCTGTCCAGTTAGCATCGGGAAGCCGGTTTTATCCGAATGATAGCGGCTCATGCGGCCCTCGCCAGCTTGACGAGGTTGTGAGCGGTGCAAATCAGGGCCCATTCGGGCTTCACTTTGTC
>NZ_JAACFS010000085.1 GCF_029051645.1 Bradyrhizobium sp. CSA112 | reverse complement strand
ATCGAGCTTATGTGCCGGACATCGTTATGTGGCTGGCAACGGCTTGAGCCGGTCTTTCGGGGGAGGACCGCGGGCGAGTGGGCACATAATGCGCTACAGCGAGTTGAGCCAGTCGAGCAGGGTTTTGTCGTCCTTCCAGGCGACGCGAGCCCGGGACACCGTTGAAATATCGGAACCCAGTTCGCAGGCGCGCAGCGCCTCGGCCTTAGCGCGCAGCGTCAGCTCGGCATAACGGTTTGTCGTGTCGAGACTGACGTGCCCGAGCCAACTCCGTATGACATTGACTTCGACACCGGATTCCAGCAGGTGGCAAGCAGCGGTGTGACGGAATAGATGCGGACTGACCCGCCTGGATTTCGGCCCGTGTGTATCGAAGGATGCGCCGTGTCGTCGGACAATCTTATAGATCCCGAACCGCGTTAGAGGGCGGGCCTTCGGAGCGCAGAAGACTGGCTCGCCTGGCGATGCGCCACGCTGGGCGAGGAGCGCCTGGAGATGCTTCACTGTCTCATCCCAAAGCGGGCACGTCCGCCACTTGTCACCCTTGCCGTGCAAGTGGACTTTGGCCGGCGGCTTGAGTTCGAGGTGCTCGATACGAAGATCGGCAACTTCCTGCACCCGAGCGCCCGTGTTGTACAGGAAGAGCAACAGTGTGTGGTCGCGCAGCGAGAGATGACCTTGTCGAGGCAGCGAACGAAACAATGCCGTTACCTCCTCCCGCTCGAGGAAATGTGTATCGGGCAATGATGTGCGCTTGACGGGGATCGCCGCGACCTGCTGACAGACCGCCAGCATCTCGGGTGCACGCACCGCGAGGTAGGCAAAGAAGGTGTTCAGTGCTGCCCGCCGTTGATTGCGAGTACGCACCGAGTTACCGCGCTCTTGCTCCAGGTGCCTCAGGAACGCCAGACTTCGTTCGAACGTCAGGTCATCAAGGGCCAGTGTAGCAATCCGGCGACCACGCTGCTCGGACACGAAGCACAGGAACAGGCGAATCGTGTCACGATAACTGCGGATCGAACCGAGCCGCAGGCCCTTCTGTACCGGGAGATGATCGGTGAAAAATGACTGAACCAGTGTACCGAGGGAGGGGGTCATGACTGATCCTCCCCGAGCGTTGTCGCAGCAAAGGCACGGAAGCGGCGGTTGGCGTGTTCGAGAAGCTCCGGGGTCGGCGTCAGATACACCGCAGTGGAATTGATGTCGCCGTGCCCCATGAAAGTCGAGAGTGCAAGAAGCTTCGTCTGAGGATCGAGGCCGAGCCTGTACCAGCGCGTGAGTGTACCAACGGCGAACGAATGTCGCAGATCGTGCAGGCGCGGCGGCGAAATGCCTGGCGGGATCTGCAGATTTAAGCTCAGGACCATAGCGTGAAAGGTCTGGCTGATTGTACCAGGGTTGATTGGCCTCCCCCCGCGCAAGCAGAACAGCGGCGCGTCGTCTGCAGCAGTGGCGGCGCGCGCCGCAGTCTGGCGTTGACGGAGATGCTGCGCCAAGAGCGTTCCGAGCTTTGGTCCAAATGGGACGAGGCGGCTCTTGTAGAATTTAGTCTCCCGGATAATGAGCAATCGCCGCTCCAGATCGACATCTTTGAGGCGCAGCCGGCAGGCCTCCCCGACGCGCAATCCCAGCCCATACAACACGGCGAACAATGCGAAATACGTGTTGCCACGCTCGATCGTACCACCATGGTTCGGGAGCGCCTTGGCAAGGGCAAGCAACCGAGTGGCTGTGTCTGTGTCGAAGATAAATGGTGTGCGCTGATACCTTCCGCGACGCGGCGGTGATCTCAGCGGTGTCTGGGCGAGCTTCCCGTGATCGACGAGATACGAAAGCAGTCGTCCCACCGTAGAGCGCAGGTGATTATAGCTTCTTGGCCGCGATCGCGGACGCGAGAGAAGAAACTCATCCACCAGTTCCGGGGTTACCTCACTAAGGCTACCAATTTTGTTCTTCGACAAGTAGGCATCGAACAGCGCGAGCGTCTTCTCTTCGACAAGATAGCGCCGTCGCAAAGAGCGCTTGTGGGCGAGGAATTGCTCGATCTCGCGGCCGAGAAAACTCTGGAAACGTGCATCGGAGCTCACAGCACGTCCTCCCCATTGCCGAATGCAACCTCACGCAGCTGTTCGACGGCGATCTTCCCGTAGATCTGGGTGGAGGAGGCGCTGCGGTGGCCGACGTAGTCGCCGATATGCTTCAGGGAGAAATTGGCGTTTAGCAGGCGCTGCACACAACTGTGCCGTAGGACATGCGAACCGGCTCGTGGTACGCTAATGCCTGCTTTGCGGATGAAATGGGCGGCGCGACAGACAACCGCGGCGGAGCCGATCGGGGCGTGCGGAGCACAGCAGCGCATAAACACCTCGCGGCATGTCGTGGCTGGTCGCCCGTTTTTGAGGTATTCGACGATCGCTGCTCCCACCGCCGCCGAGAGCGGATAAGTGGTGGTATTGCCTGCTTTGCGTTCCCGGATCTTAAGCCGTTCGTTGCGCCAGTCGATGTCATCAAGCGTGAGCGAGGCGACCTCCGCTGCCCGCAGCCCATAGGTCGCGAGCAACAGCATCATCGCATAATCGCGCTTGCCAGAGGCGGACCGTCTGTCGATACCTGCCAGCACTTGCTCGACCTGCTCCCAACTGATCGATCGTGGCACGCCAGCGTGCCGGTACGACTGCGGAAACTCGACGAGCGAACTGAGATCCTTGGCCATAACCCCTTCACGATTGAGATAACGCAGAAAGACCCGCAGGACTCCGCATGCATTGCGCACCGTTGACCAGGACACTCGGGGCGGAGCGTACTCGGCAATGAACCCGCTGAGCACGGTTGGCGATAACTTTGCGAGGTTGTCGACGCGGATGCGTTCAAGGTAGGCCGCGAACTGACGCAAAAAAATTTGGTATTGGTATATCGATCGCTGACGAAGTCCTTTCTCTTCGATCAGGTACCTCAACAACCCCGGTGCTTGGCGTTCGAACGGGTTGTCCGGCTTATGGAGACGACCCCGGCCAATGTAGCCGGGGACCGCCAGCCTTAGCATCTGGCGGATGGGATTGCGTACTTCATCGCCGATCTGCTTGCGTCGCCGGGCTGAGCGTCGTCTAGCACGCTCACCAATCCACGCTTGCACGAACGGCTCGACGTGATCAGGCAGATTTTTGACCTCGCTGGCGCCGTGAGCTTTTGCGAACTCGCCAAAGCTCACCACGATGGGAATCCGGCGAGACACGCTGCGGTCCGTATAGCGCTGCTCCGCCATCCAGCTGACGTACTGCTCGACTGCGGGAGCGATCCAGGACTCGTGAATACGATCGATGGTGGCGGGTCGGATGTAGTACTTCTCGAGCATGACAATCTCCTAAGGAAAGAAGGAGATCACCATGCCACGAGCGCTCCGTTATGTTGCCGCCGGCGCGGAAATAGCGCTCAGAAATGCGGGTTGTGACGGCATTCGGCACATAACGATGTCCGGCACATAACTGCGA
>NZ_JAACFS010000084.1 GCF_029051645.1 Bradyrhizobium sp. CSA112 | reverse complement strand
TATCCTCTTACGAACCCCATCAGGCGACGGCCTTGCGCCGATCCCGTACAGAAGCAGGTTTCCGGCGAGCGGATGACGCAAAAGGGATTGACTAATCGAGGCCCGTTACAGAAGCCCGGATGGAGCGGAGCGAAATCCGGGGCACTGCACGTGTGGATTGACCTACCCCGGATTGCGCTCCGCTCCATCCGGGCTACGGAACTCCGGGCGCGTGAGTTACGCCCGCACCGCCGCCAATCCCAACGCCGGCGGCGCAAAGCCGGCCTTGGAGGCATAGCCGCGCACGATCGCTTCGCGCTGGGCGTGGCTCAGCACCTTCTCGATATCGGTGAATCCATCAGGCGCCAGTTGCTCGACCGCGTCGATCACGCCTTCGGGGCCGCCGCGGCGGTTGGCGCGCACGATCTCCGCCGTCATCGGCAGGCGCTTCTGTTCATAGGCCACCAGTGCCTGGCGCGAATGTTCGCTGCGCGCCAGTTCGTCGGCTAGTGCGCGGGCGTCGAGGATCGCCTGCGAGGCGCCGTTGGAGCCGACCGGATACATCGGATGCGCGGCGTCGCCGAGCAGCGTTACCCGGCCCCAGGTCCAGTACGGCAGCGGATCGCGGTCGCAACAGGGATACTCGTAGAATTCCGGCGTCGCCGAGATCAGGCTGCGCACGTCGACATAGGGTACCTTGAAGCGATCGACATGCGGCATCAGCTCCTCGCGCTTGCCGGGCCGCGACCAGTCCTCGCGGCGCGGCGGCGGCGAACTGCCGTCGCCGATCTTCACCAACACCGCCCAATTAGTCAGCCGGCTCGACGGGCTCGAGCCTTCCGCAATCGGATACACCACGACCTTGGCATTCAGTCCGCCGGCCACGATCATCGAGCGGCCGGTGAGGAACGCCGGCCAGTCGCGCGCGCCGCGCCACAGCATCAACCCGTTCCAGCACGGCGGCCCCTCGTCCGGAAACAGCATCTCGCGCACCCGCGAATGAATGCCGTCGGCGCCGATCAGGATGTCGCCGTGCGCGGTCGTAACGTGCGCGCCGGTGCGATCGAAAAAGTGCGCGACCACACCGCCCTCGTGCTGCGCGAACGTGCCGAGTCGGCAACCGGTGTGGATCGCCTCATGGCCGAGCCGCTCCTCGACGGCGCGATGGATCACGCTTTGCAGGCGGCCGCGATGAACCGAGAATTGCGGCACGTCGTGTCCGGCATCGAGCCCGCGCGGCTCGCGCCAGACTTCCTGGCCATGCCGGTTGAGATAGTACAATTGGTCGGTGCGTACAGCGGCGGCATCCAGCCGGTCGAGCAGGCCGAGCCCCGTCAGTTCGCGGATCGCATGCGGCAGCGTGTTGATGCCGACGCCGAGCTCGCGGATGCTGTCGGATTGTTCGAACAATTCGCAGTCGATGCCGCGCGCGCGCAGCATCAGCGCAGTGGTAAGGCCTCCGATGCCGCCCCCGACGATGATCGCTTTCATCAGCTCGACTCCACTCTCTCTTCACCTCGCCCCGCTTGCGGGGAGAGGTCGGATCGCTCTTGCGATCCGGGTGAGGGGGTACCGCACTCACCGCGCACTCGCCTCTCGGAGGGAGCCCCTCACCCCGACCCTCTCCCCGCAAGAGCGGGGCGAGGGAGCACTAGAGCCTGCCATCCGGGCTATTCGGCTGCAAGCGGCTTTGTTGCCTCGGCTTTCAGCTCGGCGCGGGTTTTCGGCTTACCCTTAATTTTGAGGTCTTCGAAATCCTGCCGGTCGCGCACGCTGTTGCGGAAGATCTGTTCCTTGCCCGGGAGATATTGCGGCGGACAAGCAATATCAGCGCCATACCAGGCCGCCGCCCGCATCGTGAAGGACGGATCGACCAGATGCGGCCGGGCGAGCGCGACGAGGTCGGCGCGGCCGGCAGCCAAAATCGTGTTCACCTGGTCAGCCGTCGTGATGTTCCCGACGCACATGGTCGCGACCCGGGCCTCGTTGCGGACCTGATCGGAAAATGGCGTCTGGAACATCCGGCCGTAGATCGGCTGCGCGTCGCGCACGGTCTGCCCTGTCGAGACATCGACCAGATCGACGCCGGCCTCCCCAAACGCGCG
Source organism: Bradyrhizobium sp. CSA112 (assembly GCF_029051645.1). Taxonomy (GTDB): domain Bacteria; phylum Pseudomonadota; class Alphaproteobacteria; order Rhizobiales; family Xanthobacteraceae; genus Bradyrhizobium. Next base: position 2,128 of record NZ_JAACFS010000084.1, on the reverse strand, counting down.
TGCGACCGCCACCGCGTCGTCGCCGGTGATGCCGCCCGCAGCCCAGTCGGTCGCGGAGATGCGAACCGACATCGGCTTGTGCGCCGGCCACGCCGCGCGCATCGCCTCGAATACTTCGAGTGGATAGCGCAGCCGGTTGGCGAGCGAGCCGCCATATTCGTCGGTGCGCTGATTGGTCAACGGCGAAATGAAGCTCGCGAGCAGATAGCCATGGGCGCAGTGCAGTTCCAGCATGTCGAAGCCGCAGGCCTCGCCGCGCAAGGTCGCCGCGATGAACTCCTGCTTGACGCGGTCCATCGCGGCCCGATCCATCTCGCGCGGCACCTGGCTATCGGGGAAGTAGGGCAGCGGCGACGCCGAGATCACGTCCCAGCCGCCCTGCTCCAGCGGCCGGTCCATGCCCTCCCACATCAATTTGGTCGCACCCTTGCGCCCGGCATGTCCAAGCTGCAGGCAGATTTTCGCGGCCGAATTGGCGTGGACGAAATCGACGATCCGCGTCCATGCCGCCTGCTGCTCGTCGTTCCACAGACCAGTACAGCCCGGCGTGATGCGGGCGTCGCGGCCGACGCAGGTCATCTCGGTGAAGATCAGCCCGGCGCCGCCGATCGCGCGCGAGCCGTAATGCACCAGATGGAAATCGGTAGGTACACCCTCTTTCGCCGAATACATGCACATCGGCGACACCACCGCGCGGTTCCTGACTGCCATCTCGCGGAGCCTGAGCGGCTGGAACATCGGCGCGACCGGTTTGTCGACATCGACGTCAAAGCCCTTGGCGCGCACCTGCTTTGCAAACGCCTTGTCGACCTCGCGGACGAATTCCGGTGCGCGCAGCGTCAGATTATCGTAGGTGATCGCCTTGGCGCGGGTCATAACGCCGAACGCGAACTGTACGGGGTCGAAATCCCAGAAGCGGTCAACATGCTCGAACCAGACCAGCGACACGTCAGCGGCATGCTGGGTCTTCTCGACCTCCTCGCGCCGGCCATGCTCGTAGGTCTGCAACGCGTCGTGGACGGTCGGCGCCTGCGCCATCGCGTCAGCCAGTGCGATGGCGTCTTCCATCGCGAGCTTGGTGCCGGAGCCGATCGAGAAATGCGCGGTCGCCTTGGCGTCGCCGAGCAGCACCATGTTGTCCTTGACCCAGCGCTGGCTGCGGATCATCGGGAAATTGCGCCACATCGAACGATTGATCAGCAGGGGATGGCCGTCGAGGAACCAGCCAAAAATCTCGGCCATCCGATCGGCGGATTGCTGTTCGCTCAGGCCTTCGAGCCCGGCACGCTGAAACGTTCCGGCATCGGTCTCGAAGATCCAGGTCGAGCGGCCCACTTCATATTGATAGGCGTGCGCAATGAACGGCCCCCACTCCGTCTCCTGGAAGATGAAGGTGAAAGCGTCCAGCGGCCGGGTCGATCCCATCCAGGCGAACTTGTTGGAGCGTAGGTCGATCTGCGGCTGGAAGTGTTCGATGTGCTTGTCGCGGAAGCGGCTATTGATACCGTCGGCCAGCACGATGAGATCGGTGTCGGCAAAGCGGCTTTCGTCGTCGATATCGGTCTCGAACAGCAGCGTCACGCCGAGTTCGCGCGCGCGCTCCTGCAGGATCAGCAGCAGCGTGCGGCGCGAACAGCCGCAGAAGCCGTTGCCGCCGACGCGGTGCACGGTGCCGCGGAAATGCACGGCGATGTCGTCCCAATAGGCGAATTCCTGGGTGATGCGGCGATAACTCGGCGGATCGTACTTTTCGAAATTGTCCAGCGTCGCGTCGGAGAACACCACGCCGAAGCCGAAGGTATCGTCGGCGCGATTGCGCTCATAGACCGTGATCCCGGCCTGCGGCCGTTGCTTCTTCAAGAGGATCGCGGCGTAGAGACCAGCCGGTCCGCCGCCGATTATCGCGATCTTCATCTACCGCCTCCGAGACAGGCTGTCGGGCTAGTTCGAAATTACTTTAAGCCTAAAATAATTTCCCGGCAAGGGGGCTGGTGGTAGCCAGTAGATGGGGTAACGGGCCCGGTCTGCCCTCCAAGCAAGCCGCGCTTGCTACGGCGCTGTTGAATGCGCGCTTCGCGCGGCTTGCTTGGAAGGCGGGCGGTCGTCCCTCACATGGATGGTGTTACGG
>NZ_JAACFS010000083.1 GCF_029051645.1 Bradyrhizobium sp. CSA112 | reverse complement strand
TGCCAAAACTCGTTCTCGGTGTGACATTCAACGACGGGATCGAGGTCATCGCCAAGCCGACTGACCGTCAGCCCATAACCGCCGCCGCCTAACCGGCCAGGCCGTCACCAAAATTTAGCGATAGCTCGCAGGCGTTTGGCATAATTCTCTGGAGTGATTGAATCGGGAAATGGAGATGCGCCGCTCTGACGAGCAGTATGGATCGCTATTCAGCTATGTGGATTTGGAAGCCCGCCTCCGCGGTGATCATCCGCTGCGAGCGATCCGGGTAATAGCAAACGCGGCGTTGAGTGTCGAAGGCTTTCACGGCGCTTTACGTGGACTTCGGGCGGCCATCGATCGCACCAGAGAAGCTGCTTCGAGCGGTGGTACTGCAACCCTTCTAGTCATCTGGAACGCAAGTTCGTCACATTATAATGATAGCTCGAATCTCTCTGTAGAGGAGAGCGCTTGTGGCGAATGCAGCTGTGAGAGGCCGACCGATCGAGCCGTTGGTGCTGAGTGCGCAGGAGCGGACGTACTTGGAGAGACAAGTCCGTCGTCACCGTGTTGCGCGGTCGCTATCTGAGCGGTGCCGCGCGATCCTGCGATGTGCGGACGGCTTGCCAATGCCCCATGAAGGAGAGCTTGGCGCCTTGGCCATCACCTTTGCGATAGAGCCTGGCGTCCGGATCGGTGGTTGATCCATGCGTCTCGTTGGAGCGCTTCTCCTTGTGGAAGCCGCGCTCGCCATTGCGGCCTGGATCCGGCGGCTTGTCCTTGCCGTCCTTGCGTCGGAAGCTCTTCATTGATGCCCACGCCTCGATAAGCGTGCCATCGACCGAGAAGTGATCGTTCGACAGGAGCTGCTTCACCTCAGCCTGGTCCAACACCGCGCCGAAGAATTTCGCCGCCACATCCCCTTCCAGAAGCCGCTTCCGGTTCTTGGTGAATACCGTCACGTCCCAGATCGGCGCGTCCATCGACAGCCCGACGAACCAGCGAAACAACAGATTGTAATCGAGTTGCTCCATCAACTGGCGCTCTGAGCGCACCGAGTAGAACGCTTGTAAAAGCAGCGCCCGCAACAGCTTCTCTGGCGGAATCGAAGGCTGGCCAAGCTTCGCGAAATCGCCTGAGAGCGCCTCACGTGCCCCATCGACAAGCCGCCTAATGGCCCGCAGCGGGTGATCTTTGGGAACCCGCGCCGAGCAGCTCACGTACGAAAAAAGGCCCTCTGACGCCTCATCTTCTCCGCGCATCGGCTGTCCTCTGCCCCGATTCAACAGGACAAAGGAATCACAATCGCAGCCGATCCGCGATACTTTTTCCGCAGCCTGCTAGTCTTAGTCTAGTAGGTAAACCTCTGCACTGACGAGTGGGGGAGAGCGATGTCGTACTGCGCAACCGCTAACCCTCCAGCTAAGGAGCAGTCCCAAACGCTGCATGACGCCGAACACTTCATCGCCAAGCTGCCAAACGCGAGCACGACGCGGCGGAACCTTGGTGGATAAGATTACTGTAGTCCATCCGATCGGCGCTGCCGAAATTGCCGACGTTGCAGTAGCCGGCAATGACCTCTCTGTGCGATGGAGCGGTCGAAAGTTTGGACAGAGCCTCCATTTGTCAATTCTGGCATTTTGGGCGCCCCCTTCGTTGCGTCGAAGCAATGCAGCGTCTCGCCTCCGTTCCGCTTGTTATCAGCCTGGTACAGGCTGGGAATACTCGCTTACGACGGACGTGCTGAGGGCCGTGATCGAGAAAGTGACGGGAAACAGCCTGGAATCGTTTGTCACCGAGCGGTTCATGACCAAGACGGCGATTATTGGCTCCGGCGCGATCTCGAATCCCATTCGGGAAGCGTTCTATGCGGCTGATTGAGGTTCGACCCCAGCGCTCTTCTGATCACAATCGTCGGATCCGCCCCGCGAGGCTGACACGTTCGAGTTGGGCCCACAAGCATCGGTCGAAGGCCAGCGCCAACCCTGTCCGATTCACCCCAGATAGTGTTGCAAAAGTCGAAAGTTGCAGGGCTCAAGATTTTTCGCGAAAGCACTAAGCAGCGAGCGATCGCTGATTCGTATGACCTCAATCGTGGTATCGAAGTTGCCTGTGAATTTTGCGTGAGGCCGTGAGGTCCCTCACATTTTGTATACGAAAGTCGCGCCCACGGCCCGCAGAATTTTGGTCATCGGCGAAAATCGACTTTTGCAACACAATCCCCCAGAAAGTGGACCGCGCGTCCTTAGTGATGGTCTTCGGCTTGGGGCCAATAGCCGGCGTTCAGCTCGCTCCCAGCCCTAATCGCGGGGGCCCTGCCGCGGCTGAAGATTGTTGGCGGGGTTGGTATCGTACTTCGATATTCGCGTGATGAGCCCGCTAGTGGTGAGCGGTTGCAAGTCCGCCTCCAGCGCGTCGGCAATCTCCTTGGCATAGATCTCCCGGTCGTCTACGTAGAGTGCAAAGGATTTCAAATACTTTTCCTTCTTCGCTGGATTCTCAATCGTCGCCTTTGTCCACTGGTAGAGCGGATAGTTTTCGACGCCGTGCTCTTCTGCTGCGGCGACATACTCCGCAAAGGCATCGAACTGGCATTTCGGCGCAGCGCGATGCTTGGCGAGGATATCGAACAGCGGTGCCAGTGCCGGAACACGAAGTTTTCGGCCTACCGATTCCGCCGTGGCGGAATCATTCACATCGAACCTAACCTGATACTGCCAGTGAGAAGCCACGCTATGCTCGCCTTCTGGTCGCACCCGATTATTCTCCTTTTCCCATCGCAAGGCGCTACCGCTTCCTCACGAGCAGGTCCGGCATGCATTGTATCACAAGCTGGCCGCAATGTCAGGCCGACCGTTGCGTTAGGAGCTCCTCATTTTTAAGGCACTCGTTGGACGAACGAAGATCGATCACCACCCGTTGATAGGTGCCGCTGCCGATCTCCTCTATCCCGTCGCTTGCCGGCACCTTGAAGTCAACTCGTTTTCCCTCGACGTTGATTACCTCGGCCGTCGCGCACACCTCGTGGCCTACAGGCCGTGGCGGCGAAGGGCTGTACGTCTACTGCAGCGCCGACCCCGCTTTCGATGAGGCTCGCGAAAACCAGATCTTCGTCAGACCCGCGCTGGCCGTTTGACCTCAACTAGCACAAGCAACGAACGCGGGAGCATAGTCTATAACGGTAGGATCTCCGTGAATTTGCGAACGCGTTAGGCGGTCTTCATTGGGCCGCTGCTTGGTGACCTTACGCGCGTTACACTGCACCGGCCATCAATGCTGACGGGCACGTCACCCTCGATGGTGGCGCGACGAACGACGCGATGCTGGTCGCCGTAATCATTGACCGCATAATGGTGTGTGGCGCGGTTATCCCAGATCGCGACATCGCCCTCCCTCCAGTTCCAGCGCACGGTGTTTTCAGGCGCGGTGATATGAGACTGGAATATATCCAACAGCTTTTGGCCGTCATATTTGGGGATGCCAAGAAAACGCTGTACCAAAGCGCCGAGCACTAGCGTCCGCTCTCCGGTCTCGGGGTGGACACGCACCACGGGATGCTCAGTCTCGAAGTTGGTTCTGGTGAAGACCTCGTCAAAATGCTTCTTATCGACCTCGCGGACTCGGGCCATTCCGGCATAGTCGAAGACGTTGCTGTGAACGGCCCAGAGCTCGTCTGCAAGCCGTTGCAGCGGTGGCGGCAGGTCGAGATAAGCGGCCGCGGCGTTCGACCAGACCGTATCGCCGCCGAATAGTGGGATCACAACGGCCCGCAGCACCAAAATCTTGGGATAGGAATCGGCGAAGGTCCCATCGGCGTGCCACACATCGGCCCGGCCACCGCCGCGCGCGGAGTCAAGCTCGAGGAGCGATGCCGTTCCCTTGGCAACGCCGAGCATCGGATGCGGCACCAGCTTCCCGAAACGGGCAGCAAATCGCTCCTGCTCGGCGTCATCGAGATGACCTTGGTCGCGGAAGAAGATCACCTTGTGGTCGAGCAGCAAGCTGTTGAGTGCAGCGATCGTCTGGTCCGGCAAATCGCTCGAGACCTTGATATTTCTGATTTCGGCGCCGATGCGCGCTGCGCGTTTGACGATATCGGTACGCGGAATGACATTATCGATCAAGGTCGTTTCGCTCATGGATGTTCCAGCCTTTGCGGTTTCTTCACCAAACAAACGCATTCAGCTGCGACCCGGAATGGGTGAACGCTAGATTGCTAATCATCAAAATCCGCGGCAATCGGCCCGTTGGTGCGCTGTTCGTGCGAGGCAAAAGCGGCCACGCATGGATCGCGGCTGATCCGTACCATTTTCGATGGGATACGCCTGAAACTCGCCGGTGCCCCTTGCCTCGGTGCAGCATTAGCTTGATTGAGGATCGACGATCCGGCAGGTTCAACTTCGAAGAGTCTCATCGAGACTGCCTTCGATCATTGGTTTGGTGAAACTTCTCTACGATCGCGGATACGATCTCGTCCTTCCAAGAAGATACGAAGCGCTTGGGTGCGCAGGTGACGTCACCGGGTTTCATAGGCAAACCTCGCATTTAGCAAGTGATCTCCAGCAAGCACCGTGCCAGCCGCGAAAACGAGCCGCGAACGACTACCTGGCGGCAAGAGCGCCAAAGGGATCGGGAAAACCCGGCGCGACGGTCACCAAATTGGGCCGATAATTCGACCAGATAGCCGGCTAGCCCCGATGGCCAGCGCGCGCGAAGAAGCAGCGCCTAACGATACGTGAGGTCGAGCGCCTAGGAGCCTGTCCAGTTAGCATCGGGAAGCCGGTTTTATCCGAATGATAGCGGCTCATGCGGCCCTCGCCAGCTTGACGAGGTTGTGAGCGGTGCAAATCAGGGCCCATTCGGGCTTCACTTTGTC
>NZ_JAACFS010000082.1 GCF_029051645.1 Bradyrhizobium sp. CSA112 | reverse complement strand
AAAACCGCGACGCTACGTCTCCCGATCTTGTGAGACCCATCTCAGCCTCCCCATGCTGAAAAGTGAGTCTTCTCAAATATATGATTCCTGTCGACAAAGACCGCGACACTCTGACTCAGTAAGACTAGCTAGGAGGGCTTCCTTGGCACGATCCGCAAGGATTTCTCGCGCGGCGGAAAGCAAGGCAGTTGCTATGGCTTTTGGCTCCCGCTTTGCCATGGGTCGAATCTGCGGCTGGCTTGATGTCCCAAGCGCGCTTCACGATGCAGCGAACAGCGTTGCATTTATCGGTCATTCTTAGGATTTTCTGTATCGAAATGGCATCTGTCGGTGAAGTCCACCTGGACGCTAGCGTAATATGCGATACGACCGAATAGACGCCGCATCTCGAGATTGTGCAAAGAACAACCGTCTAAGTTTCGACGTTATCGGCGATAATGGCCGGCCTTTCTGCTATCGCGTGTCAACGACGACTGAAGGCTCCGTTCGAAAGGCATCATCGAGGCCGATATCTCAATCGTTTCGCCGAAGGCGGTAGGAGACCCATTTCATTACTCCTGCTGGTGAGCCTGGAGCGGGAAAGTTCGGGCATAGTGGACAGGTTCAATAAGGCCATTAATTCGTCCGCTGAAGTCGTCAATGGATTCTACGTCAGCGGCGACGCTGACTTCGTCCTATACATTACCGCCCCCACCATGGAAGATGATGAGCAGTTCACTAGGCGGTTCTTCTTTACGAACCCGAACATTAAGGGGAACCATGAGGCCTCGTGCGAGGATTGACGAACTATGATGTATGTGCCTCAGTCCGCGGGTCCTTTGCGGCAGGAATGTAAAGGGTTCGCCAAGCCGTCGACAATATACGCGAATTTGCAGTTAGCGAATGCCGGAGCGATAGAGAGCGCTACTGGTGGGGTGAAGGCCGTACCCGCTCCGCATGCAAGCGGATAAACGATCGCATACAAAACAACTAAGATCGAGCACAAAAATTCCGCTTCTGGGCTTCGAAAGCAGCCGCTGGGCGGCTTGCGGAGAATCATAAGCGTTTTGCTGAAGCTGTTCAGGCCTTGAAGCTCGAGGGCATGAACATCTGTAAACGGGAGCATCGATACTCAAGAACGTTTCAGTTTTGCGAAATGAAGGCGAGCGCCACAATGTCACGGTAGAGACGTAAGTCTGAATCGGAAAAGACTACGAACATTAGTAGGTTCGCTGTTCTCGGTTCTCAGTTATGTGAGTGGGACCATTCTGGAGAGAGGCGCACGGTAAAGTATAAGTCGCGCGGAACGCACGGGTCATTACGTTCCACAGCTCGCTGACTTTCAGAAGCGTGCTTGTTAATTGAGCCACTACTTAGGATACCACAATGGGTGAAGTGATCAGCAACGAGAGATGTAAACTGCAGGCTGTTGAAGCCCTTGAATCTAACGTCCGCTCGTATTCGCGTTCGTTTCCGGCTATTTTCAGTCGAGCGCGAGGCTCCGTTATGTTAACGGACAGCGGTCGAAAGATCATTGACTTCCTCTCTGGTGCTGGAGCGCTGAACTACGGCCACAACAATCATGAGATCAAAGCTGCGATTGCCGACTATCTAGCGTCGGATGCCGTAGTCCACGGGCTTGACATGGCCACTCCCGCAAAGCTCCAATTTATGGAGACTTTCAGTTCCGTCATACTTCGGGAGCGGGGGTTGCAATATCGATTCCAGTTCACCGGGCCAACGGGAGCGGATGCTATTGAGGCAGCTCTAAAGCTTGCACGCAAGATCACAGGACGTCGAAATATCATTTCGTTCACGCATGGATATCATGGCCTGAGTTTAGGGGCGATTGCTGCGAGCGGTAATCGCTTTCATCGCAGAGCTAGCGGTGTTTCTCTCTCTGACGCGACGTTTATGCCCTATGATGGCTATCTTGGGCCAGCCGTTGATACTGCTGATTACCTGAGAAAGATGTTGCTGGATAAGAGCAGTGGCATCGATCCTCCAGCTGCCATTCTCGTCGAGACTGTGCAGGGAGAAGGTGGTATAAACGTAGCTCGCATGGAATGGTTGCAGTCAATTCAGGCCGTAGCAAGAGAAGCTGGCGCCCTGTTAATAGTCGACGATGTCCAGATGGGCTGTGGTCGTACAGGGGAATTCTTTAGCTTCGAGTTCGCGGCGTTGTCTCCAGACATTGTCGCGATGTCGAAGTCATTAAGTGGCTACGGTCTGCCGCTATCAATGTTGTTGATAAAAGAGGAACTCGATGCGTGGGGACCTGGAGAACACACTAGCACGTTCCGAGGGAATAACCTTGCGCTTGTATCTGCAACCGCAGCGCTGGATATTTATTGGCGCACTCCGACTTTTTCACAGGAGGTGCAGCGCATGGGAGAACTTATGCGCGGGCGACTTCATGCGATTGCATCCGAGCATGGAAACGGCTTTGTGGTCCGAGGACGGGGGATGGCGTTGGGTTTTGATTGCCGAATGACCGAGATCGCAGAGGCCGCGACACGTAAGGCATTCGAGAAGGGATTGATTGTCGAACGATGCGGCCCCAATGATCAGGTTGTAAAATTCCTTCCTGCACTCACGATCGATGCTGAGACACTAAATCAGGGCCTTGAGATATTCGAGGATTCTTTGACCCAAACAGTGAAAAAGGCTAGGTCTGCTGACTGGTGGCTTTGATCCGTGCTGGTCTGAGCGCGTTTTCATTTGTGCGGATTACTCTTGGCTACTCGGCGGTGCTTTCCTTTGAGCTCTTTGTGGCCCGGAGCGTAGTCCCACTCACGCAGGCTATTGAGCTAATCGATTTGGCTTGCTTCTGTGAAAAAAGTACCCAAACCGTTGAGCAAGGGTCGGTTTCTGGCGCGAGCTTGGGTTTGAGATTGCAAGCTTTGGAGAGTAGAGGGCTCGGAAGCTTGCAATTTGATCTTCAAGATTCCCTCGAACCAGCAGTCGTGATTCCATGGTTGGAGCGGAGGGGACCGAAGAAGCTCCGGAGACGAGGGGGGAAGCCGATCTGTTTCGCGCCAGCTGGATCAGATCCAATCTGAAGCACGAGCTAGGGTAGCTTGGCGCCAAGATCGACTAGGACGGGATCGATCGCGAGGTCGCACGCTCTACAGCGAGATGGGCCGGCCAGGGATCGAGAGCCGTTTCGTCACCGGGCTGCTGTTGCTCAAGCACACCTATGGCCTGTCCGACGAGGGCGTCTGTGAGCGCTGGGTCTATGACCCGTACTTCCAGCACTTCACCGGCTTTGAGTTTTTCCAGCACGAGTTCCCGCACGAGCAAAGCGACCTCAGCCATTGGCGCAAGCGGCTCTGCGACAAGCTGGAGCTTTTGCTGGCCGAGAGTTTAAGGGTCGCACACGAGGCCCGCGCTGCGGACGCGCGATCTTGAGCGGGTGACGGTGGACACCACTGTGCAGCCCAAGGCCGCCACCTTCCCGACTAACGCCAAGCTGGTGCATGCGGCGACCAAAGGGGCTCAATCGCCTGGCCCGCAAGCACTGCGTTAAGCTGCAGCAATCGTATCTGCGGGTCGCCAAGCGAGCGGCGATGATGGTGGGACGCTTTGCTCGCGCCAAACAGTTCAAGCGCCAGCGTCGATAGTTGCGCAGCTTGCGGACGTGGCTCGGCCGTCTCGTTCGCGACATCCGCCGCAAGATTGTCGGCCAGCCAGCCAGAGGCTGAGGTTGCGTTCGAACAGCCGCTTTCGCGCGCAGGAGCAGCGTCAGCGCGGATGGAAGCTCTATTACTTCCACGCGCCCAAAGTCGAATGCATCGGCAAGAGCAAGGCATCGGCGCCTTACGAGTTCGGCGTCAAAGCCTCGATCGTCACCAAAAACGCCCGCGCTCCGGGCGGCCAACTCGTGCTGCACGCCAAGGCGCTGCCGGCAACCCGTATGACGGCCACGCGCTCGGCGAGGTCATCGAAGCCACCGAGAAACTCACCCGTTACGAGATCGAGCGCGCCTCTGTCGATAAGTGCTATCGTGGTCACAAAATCGCAAACCCACGTCGCGTCTTGCTCTCCGGCCAGAAGCGTGGGGTCGTCGGAGCGGTCAAACGCGAGCTCAGGCGCCGATCCGCCATCGAGCCCGTGATCGGCCACATGAAGACCGAGGGCCACCTCGGCCAGTACCATCCCGCGACACCGGCCACCCAGGCTAAGGGCGCGCATTTTGCTCTGGCCGGTTCACGTCCGATCAAGTGCCACGCGACACGCTGCCGGCTGGTCCAGGCCAGCACCGTTTTCGAGGTGAATTTACGGCCCTTTGTGAACCGAAGAACTCGGGCTTCGCCGGCGGATTAGCAGTGAGGTCCTACGCGACCTTGCTAGATCGGGTGCTCGGCTACGTTCGTTGGGCGGTCCTTGTCTGCGTGATGCCTCGCGTCTCGCGCTGGTGGTGACCATGGCAGGACTCATCCCGACTTCCTCGTTTTTACCCTGTGCCGCCGCTGGTGATACGTGCCAGCGCCGCTCAACTCGTCAAACACCGCTCCTTACCAGAGTAGGTAGGTCTCGATAGGTTCTTACTCTTGTACTATCCATGGCTGCTTCTGGGTTACGACGCAGCTCATCTCGATGGACGGTGCAGAAATGAGAGGTATAATTAATCCGTTGCACGTGTCACGGTTCCTTCAAGAATATGACGCCGCCGCCGCCCAAAAAGGCATTAAGATTTCGATAGGATTCGACTTTCATGAGTATGTCTCGATTACACGAGCCACTCCAACAAAGGGGCCCACATATCCAAATTTCCGGCCTGATCGCTCCCCAATTAAGTCAGGCGAGGGGTATTGGATGATAGGCGCCGACATGAATAATCAGGTCGCGCTCGTAGAGGCTGCTCGACTGTATGATCTTTCGGACAGCAATTTTGCAGAACATCTTCAATCGCTTAAGGCGTTTTACGCGGATGCGGCCTTATATGCACATCCTCAGGACCGATGTACTTGCATATCGCCAAGCGCGAAGATGATGACTGGGAAAGTAGCTTATCATGGAGATCGCTGGATCCGCAGAGATTTTAGAGGACAGGGCGTCTCTAAGATCATGGCAGGAATAGCACGCGGCGTGTCATTGGCGATGTGGGATCCTGATTTTGTATGTGCGCTTGTATCGCGGCAGCGACTGGAGAAGGGCAGCTTATACGGATATGCACACTACGAATCCGGCGGATCGATATTGCAGCTGATAGAAGAAAATATTGTGGACGACGATTGGCTTATTTGGCTTACGGGCGAGGAGTTGAGGAGCCTTGTTGATCGGCACGACATAAGCGAGCTTGTCTTCGCGTGAAAAGCAAGCGGCGGTAAATACCGGACACACTGACCATAGAAGATCAGTTTCAGTTCAAGCCAAAACGGCTATTTTCGCCCGGTGCCGAGTTCGCGGGCGTGCTCGAAGCGTGATGGGTTTTATAGATAGGAATGTACGCCAGAAAATTGCGATAGGCGATATCGGACAAAATAGTTGACAAAGCGTCCGCATTCACTCTCACGCACGGTAGGTAATGCTAAGTAGTCGTCCGTTAAGAAGCCGATCTGAGTGTTGATTGGACGGCGATGGCTGCGATGAGCGCAGTGAGGAAGAGGCGCCAAAAATCCCTCAGCCAGGCGAGGATGCGGCGGAAGTTGTGTCCGACGGC
>NZ_JAACFS010000081.1 GCF_029051645.1 Bradyrhizobium sp. CSA112 | reverse complement strand
CACGAACTCAAGGAGCGCATCATGGCCGGTATCGACGACGTCAATCGCCATCCGGTCATCCACACGTGGTCCTACAAACTCGCCGAGGTCGCCTGATATGATTCGAACCAAGAAAACGCTAATCTAGGTCGCAATCTTCATGCGTGCCTTGCAAAACAACTAGCCCGTTCGAAGCTATTCTGCCTGAGCGTCTCATGACTTGATGCATGAAGGCCGACCGCAAGTCCGCTTAGGAAACCGCGCCTTAGCTGCCTGTCTCGGTCGCTTCGATAGGGATGGTGAAGCCGACTTTTACTCAATCCATGACCACCAAAGTTTTTAAACCTTTGATGTCTGGGTTCTCAGAGGAAGGCGGCGAGTAAATTGCTCATAGCCCTCCAGATCGGTGGCCGTGACAATGATCAGGAAATCCGCCTCCCCCGTCAAGTAATAGCCGCTCATGACCTCCGGATTGGCGCGCAGTGCTTGCTTGAAACGGCCAATGATGTCTGCCCGTTCTCGCTCCAATGAAACCAATACCAACATGGAATGGGCGACCGAATGCCTTCGGCTACACGATGGATACGTCCGCCTCGATGATACCGCTGTCTCGGAGTGTTTTCAGTCACCGCTGGACGGCGGTGGCGGGCAGGCCGATCCGTTCTCCTATTTCATCGGATGTCGGCCGATTATTACCCTGGACAAACATCATGATGCGCGTCGGCTGAAGCGCTCGACGCTTGGTTCCACTACTTCGTTTGAGCCAACTTCCACGCACAGCCTGCAGGCTCAGAATCGCTGTGCCTGCCGGCGGGTCGCAACGCCGTGACGTTGAGCTACGAAATTACACTTCGAATAGTTCGCGCGGCAGCTTCGTGAATGATTCACCGCCAGCGTCGGTAACTCGAAACGTTTCGCTGATCGCATAGCCGACATCTTCACCGATCCAGTTTCCCAGCATGAGGTGAAAGGTCATGTTCGGCTTCAGGATGGTCACATCACCTTCCTTCAGGCTGGCCGTCGGCTCCGCCCAATCGATCCCGACGGCGTAGCCACACCGCGACTCCTTTTCAAAGCCATGCTTCTTCAGCGTGGTGTTGAAGGCTGCCGCGACGTCGCTACAGGTCCTCCCGGTCCTGGCGGCGGTGAGTGCAGCTTCCAGACCAGCGACCTCTCCTTCATGCAGCCGACGTATTTGATCTAACGGCTTGCCAATCGACATTGTGCGCATCAGCGGAGACGTATAGCCGTGGCGTACGCCGCTGAATTCGAGGTTGATCTGTGACCCCTGTTGAAAGACGTCCTCGGTCCAGCGAATGTGACACGTAGAGGTGCGCGGCGTAGCGCACAGAAAGAAGCTCGCGAGATCGGTTCCCGGCTTACCGTTAGCGCCGCGCACCAGCGTTGCAATGATCTCGGCGGATGCATCGGCTTCGCGCACGCCCGGGCGAATAACGTCTTTCGCCTTGAGCATTCCGGCATCGGAAACGGCGGCGGCTTCGCGCATCATCGCAATTTCCAGGTCTGACTTCACGCCTCTAATCCAGGTGACGGCGTTGGTGCAATCGACGATTTTCGCTCCGGCCGCTCGAGACTTGAATTTCTCAACGGTTAAAGCCGGCAAGAGCTTCGCTTCGAGACCAATCCCCTTAAGGCCAAGATCCTTGTCAAAAATGAAGTCGATGATCGCATCGTATCCGTCCTGGTCGGGATTGGCGATGAGCGCTTCCGGGTAGCCAATCACATGGCCACGATCGATAAACATCTGATGGATTGCCGCTGGACCGTCCATGCGGCGTGTAATGAAGGTCGGCTCTTCGTCCTTTAAGGAAACGACCAAACCCTGAGGCACATACCCGGATTTTGACGTGTATCCCGAAAGGTACGTAATGTTGGCTGGCGCCGTGACCACCAGCACTTCAACCTCGCGCCGCTCCATCTCGGATTTAACAGCAGTCAATCTTCGCAGATATTCAGAGCGCGGGAACGCCTGCGAGCCTTTTGGCATTGCCATGGTTTCGACTCCTTCTGTGAAATACCGGGCTATTCCATTGTGATCTCGCGCATATTAGGGCTGCGCCGGCAAATCAGAGCACCGTCATCTTTCGCGGCGGGGCGGCCACCTCGAAAGCTAGCGGCAACTCGGCAGTCATCAAGATGCCAACCCAGGACGCGAGTGGGCTCAGGCCATCCGTCAACGATTTGGGAGCCCCCTGTTTGTGACGGTGGCCAAACATCGATGGCGTTACGAATTCAGCATTTCCAAGCAGTACCGAACCATAAGTTCGGTTGTCGGAACAAGCAGCTCGTCAGACGCTCTCCGGTTTTCCATTCATTGTTGGAAAGCTCCGGTTCGCGATGCATGGCATTACGGATGATAGCATCCTGCCCGGCACTAGAAAGCACATTGTTCGCGATTGTTTTCATTGTCCATCTCGCCACGGTGTCGAGTTGAGCATCACTTCTTAATGTAGCAAAAAGAGATCGGGGGAAACCATCGACTCGCTAGGTCATGACGCAGCAATGCTGCAACGTTTTCGTTTAATGGGCACATTCGCGGAAACATCTTCCAACTTTGATTAGTGCTTTGCCGATCGAAGGTCGTTGTTCGCTAGGGACTCCAAGAGGGTCTCGCGAAATCGAAAAAAGCTATTAGTCCAGGTTGTTGATAGGAGGGCGGCCCCCTGTAACCTAGAAGTTGCTAGTTTCTTAGCTCGAGCTATCGCTGAAAGTTGGTGACGCGGGAATCGGGAAGGCGGCATATCGTGGGGGTGCTTGACGCCTCCACTTCTCCACCGAAGGAGCGATATGCCGTGTCCAAGGATAACATCATCAAGCTGATTCAGCCAGGAAAGGTCGACGATCAACTCACCGAAATCCTGCGCAATGGGGCGCGTGCTCTGTTGGCCCAGGCGGTCGAGGCCGAGGTCGCGGACTTTCTCGGCAAGCATGCCGATTTGAAGACTGCGGATGGCCATCAGCGCGTCGTGCGCCACGGTCACCTGCCGGAACGCGAGGTGATGACCGGTATCGGTCCGGTCGCCGTCCGCCAGCCGCGTGTACGCGATCGCGAGGCGGACGCTACCGACCCCGACCGCATCCGGTTCTCTCCGTCGATCCTGCCGCCCTACATGCGCCGCTCGAAATCGATCGAGACGCTTCTGCCGATCCTTTACCTGAAGGGTATCTCCACCGGCGACTTCTCCGAGGCTCTGGCGGCGCTGCTCGGCAAGGATGCTGCCGGGTTGTCGGCATCCGCCGTCGGCCGCCTGAAGGACGGTTGGCTTGACGAACACACCGCGTGGCAGAGGCGCGATCTGTCGGCGAAGCGCTACGTCTACATCTGGGCCGATGGCATCCATCTCCAGGCACGCCTCGAAGACGAAAAGCAGTGCATCCTGGTGCTGATCGGCGCGACGCCGGAAGGCCGCAAGGAACTGGTCGGCTTCACTGATGGCGCCCGCGAGAGCGCGCAGGACTGGCGCGATCTGCTGCTCGACCTGAAGCGGCGCGGGCTCGACGTGCCGCCGCAGCTCGCCATTGCCGATGGTGCGCTCGGGTTCTGGAAGGCCGCCGGTGAGGTCTGGCCGAAAACGCGCGAGCAGCTGGGTGCACAAGACCGCGAACGTGATCGCCAAGTTGCCGAAGAGCCAGCAGCCGAAGGCCAAACGCGCGTTGCAGGAGATCTGGATGGCCGAAACCAAGTCCGCCGCCGAGCTGGCGTTCGACGCCTTCATCGAGAGCTACTCGCCCAAATACGAGAAGGCGGCCGACTGCTTGAGTAAGGACCGGGACACGCTACTGGCGTTCTACGACTTCCCGGCCGAGCACTGGAAGCATCTGCGGACGACCAACTCCCATTGAAAGCACCTTCGCTACCGTGCGCCACCGCACGATCCGATCGAAGGGTTGCCTGTCCAACAGGACGGCGCTCGCGATAGTCTTCAAACTGCTTGAGGCCGCGCAGAAAAGCTGGCGTCGTCTCGATGGCCACAACCAATTGCCAAAACTCGTTCTCGGTGTGACATTCAACGAGATCGAGGTCATGGTACCCTCGATCGCCGAACCGGAAAACAAAGCTAAGTCAACGAATCAGGAATGATAGTTCGCACTAATGCGCCCGATTGGGTGATCTTCATGCGTTATTTCGGCGGACACAGAGCAAATATCGGAGAAAATCGCTTTGATCAAAGCTATAATGGTGAACTTGACCTCGCAAATCGCACACTCACCGGGGCTTTTCCATTTCGAGCGCGGTATTGGAGTCACACCCGCGAAGCTCGCGGGGCCTCGCCGATGTTGAATCCGGAAACTTTCGACCTCCCGGTTATCTCGGATGCACGCACTAGCATGGTAACGGGTACATTCGATGGCAGAGTGAGTGCGCGCAGCGGCAACTACAGACCTAAATGAAGGTTCAAGCTCAATGGCCACACGCAGCAACAGCTTTCTCTCGGATGCCGAGCGCGACGCAGTGATCGAGCTGCGTCACGCCATGCATCGCGAGCCTGAGCTCTCCAACGCGGAATGGAAGACACAGGAGCGGATTGGCGGCATACTGCAGCGCTTCGGCCTCAACGGCGCGAAGGTCTTCCACAACACTGGTCTGTATGTCGATATCGAAGGCAGCGCTTCCGGTCCAAAACGATCGATTGCAGTGCGCGGCGACATTGACGCGCTGCCGATTCAGGAGGCCCGCGAGGACCTGCCTTATCGTTCCCAGGTGAACGGCGTCATGCACGCTTGCGGTCACGATGTGCACGCATCGATTGCGCTCGGCACTGCGCTCGCCTTCCACCGTATGCGCGACAATTTCGCGGGCAAGGTGCGCGTAATCTTCCAACCGGCCGAGGAGGCGGAGCCGCTGGGCGGGCGTACGGTGAAAGACGAGAGGCTGCTGGACGGCTTTGACGGGGCCGTCGGTTTCCACGTTAGTCCCGACATTCCCGCCGGCATGTTCGACGCGTGCGAGGGCTCGATCACTAAGTCGGCCGATCAGTTCAAGCTCACTATTACGGGTAAGATGGCGCATGGCGCGTCGCCACATAACGGCGTCGATGCAATCGCGATTGCCGCGGCCTTCGTTAACGAGGTGCAAAAGGTGGTCTCACGCGAGATGCCGGTCGATGACGGCGCGGTCGTCACGATCGGCACCATCCATGGGGGAACAGCGACCAACATTATCTGTCCCTCGGTCGTCATGGAGGGGACGATCAGGACCCGCAGCCCAGAACGTCGAGAGCTGCTGTCCCAGCGCGTGCGCGAAGTGGCGGAAGGCGTGGCTGCAATGCATCGTGGCCACGCCGAATGCATCATCCGAACAGGTGAACCCCCGGTCGTCAACGATGGAGAAATGGTGAGGCGCTTCCGGCAAGTCGTTCATGACACCCTTGGCCGCGACTCTTTTACCGCGAAAAGGCGAGCAGCAGGCAGTGACGACTTCGGCTTCTACGCGGCGTGCGTGCCGTCAATCTATTTCTGGTTCGGTACTCGCGCAGCCGGCAATGAATCATTAGTGCATACGCCGACATTCGGAGCTTCCGATGATCTCCTCAATCCCACGGCGGAACTCACAGTAAGATACGTCCTTGAGCTATTGAATCCGTGATAACGTGGAGAGGTTTGCGCATCGGCGCAGAGACCCGCTGTTGCTCTTCAGGCGGGGCGGCGACCTGCTCCTCATGCTGTGACGGATTAACTCGACACGACAAAAGCGAGCGGCTGGATACAGTGTCGATGCAGTGTGGTCACGTCCAAAATTCGCTGGCTGCGGAGATAGTCGTCCGTTAAGAAGCCGATCTGAGTGTTGATTGGACGGCGATGGCTGCGATGAGCGCAGTGAGGAAGAGGCGCCAAAAATCCCTCAGCCAGGCGAGGATGCGGCGGAAGTTGTGTCCGACGGC
>NZ_JAACFS010000080.1 GCF_029051645.1 Bradyrhizobium sp. CSA112 | reverse complement strand
GGGTTAGGGTGGGGGCTCGCGCCGCATCGGCAGTATCAGCGAGAAACTCGAACCAGCCTCAGCGCCCCACCCGCGTCCAGGTCTCGCCGCCGCAGATCGCGCCGACGCAGCCTTCGACCTTCAGCGTGTCCGGGCCCGCCAGCGAGACGCTGCTTGCATAGCTTGAGCCGTCGTCGGCGTTGTAGATCTGGCCCGACCATTTGTTGGGTGCGGTGGGCTGCATGCCGCTGAACAGCGGAAGGCCGATCATCGGCCGCTTCTTCAGCGCCGGATTGGGATTCTTGTCATCGACCTGAGGCTTGCCGGTCGCTTGATCGATCGTTTCTTTCAGCCCGACGATCACGCCGCAGATGCCGCCACCGCATTTGCTGACCTTTACCCGCGCATCGCCGGACTGCGTCAGCCAGACGCCGGTCGGCTCGCCGGCGCCTTGCGCGAAGGCCAGTGGGGCGGCCAGCAATGCCGCCGAGATCGCGATGACGAGAGTTTTTGTGCAAGCCATGAATCATTCCTTCGAAAAAGCAGGCTTGCATAGCAACAAATCAGATTTGCGCAACGTCAGATGGCGCGTTCTCGTTGCTTGCCGGTCATTTGTCCCAGCGGGTGAGGCAGATCGACAACGCCGTACCGAGGCCGTAAACGACCATCGCCGCGCCCACCAGCGCGAACAGCGTCCATGCCGGCGCGCCTGCCGAAGCCAGCCACCAGCCGCCGCCACCGACCATCAGCAATCTTGCGGTGCCGGCCATTACGGGACCGCCGACCTTCGCAGCACCCTGCGACGAGAAATAGAGGCTGACGCCCATCCCGAAAAAGGCGAACGCCGGGCCGGCCCAGACGAGATAGGAAGAGGCCGCGGCGGTGACGCCGGCGTCGCTGGTGAACAGCGAAACCCAGAGCGACGGCATTACGGCGACGATCAGCCCGATGGCGCCCACGGTGATGCCGGCGACGGCGCCC
This sequence comes from Bradyrhizobium sp. CSA112, assembly GCF_029051645.1. Taxonomy (GTDB): domain Bacteria; phylum Pseudomonadota; class Alphaproteobacteria; order Rhizobiales; family Xanthobacteraceae; genus Bradyrhizobium. The sequence goes on along the minus strand of NZ_JAACFS010000080.1, from coordinate 5,386 downwards.
GCGATCCACGCCACCTGCCGCGCGCGCGTCACGAGACCCGCGCCCATAGCCATGCCGACCATCGGCACCGAGGCGACGCCGAATGCGAAGGCGATCGGCGTCAGCAAGAATTCCAGCCGCGAGCCCATGCCATAGCCGGCCAATGTCTCGGTGCCGTAGCCGGCGAGGATTTTGGTGAAGATCAGCACGGTGAGCACGGTCTGCAGCGGTGACAGGCAGGACACCGCGCCGACCTTGAGAATGTCGAAGAACATGTCGCGCTGGAATCTGAAGCCCTTGAAGTTGAGCACCAGCCGGCTGCGGCCGCTGACGAGGTGCCAGGTGAGGTACATGGCCCCGAGCGTGAAAGCGGTGAGCTGGCCCGCGGCAACGCCGCCCATGCCGAACTGGGGCAGGCCGAACAGCCCGAGGCCCAGTGCGCCGCCGACGGCAATCTGCACCAGCGCGGTGCCGATCAACGTTACCGATGGGATGCGCATGTCGCCGGTGCCGCGCACCACCGAGGCCAGCGTATTGACCAGCCAGATCGCAATCGCGCCGGAGAACAGCACGTGCGAATATTGCATCGCCTGCTCGAGCACGCCGCCGCGCCCGCCGAGCAGCGTGTAAAATGCGCGGGCGAAGGCCAGCATCGTCACCGTGAAGAACAGCCCGGCGCAGGCGCCGATCATCGCCGCATGCAGAGCCAGCGTCGCTGCGCGGTCGCGATCGCCTGCGCCGATCGCCCGGCTGATGGCGGAGGAAACGCCGCCGCCCATCGCGCCTGCCGACATCATCTGCGTCAGCATGACGAAGGGGAACACCAGCGCGATGCCGGCGAGCGGCTCGGTGCCGAGCCGGCCGATATACAAGGTCTCGGCGACCGCAACCAGCGTCGTGCCGACCATGGCGATCGCATTGGGAAGCGCGAGCGTCAACAATGTCGGCAGGATCGGCGAGGTGAGCAGGGCGTTGGTCGGAGCTGACGGGACCGCGGCGGGGCGCATGTCGAGGGGGGCGTCCATGGTCATGCGTCACGTCATCCAAATGAAATAGATTATGGATGACATATTATCCGGCCGGGCCGACGCAAGTCACCCCCGCGCCGCTGCAGGGGTCACCACGGCAGGCCGCATAGGTCGATGACGCCGTCGCGCGGTTTGCGGGTAAAATCGAACACGAACGGCGCCATGGCCTCGAAGCGAACCCGTCCCTCCGGCTGTTCGGCATAGACCTCGCCGTTGAACGCATGCCAGCCGCGCGCCTGATAGAATGCTTCATTGTGCGGCTCGCAGAACAGCATCGCAAAGCGCACCGCTTCGTGGTCGCGCAGGGTCCTGACAGCGGCATTCAGCGCCAGCGTCGCATAGCCGCGTCCCCGGCAATCCGCGCGGGTCGAGACGCCGCCAATGCCGCCGACATGAACTTTGCGCCCGTCCCAAGTGGCGTCACGGAAGTAGATGCCGACATGGCAGGCAAGTCCTGGGCTGGGCGAATCCTCCGGCGCGTCAATCAGCACGCGCAGATCGGCGTGGGCCCATTTGACGTGACCCCAGGGCAATTTTTCCACGACATCGCGCGGCCACACCGCGTTCATCAGCGGTTCGGCCCTCGGCCATGATGCGTCGCCGTTCAGGACGTCGATCTCGATACTCATGTCATTCCCTCGTCGCGGCGCCCTTATCCGTCATACGCTGGACGCGGAGCGGCGTTACGCAAGACCCCTGCCGTTTTGCCAAAATGCGGTGTTTAAGACCAATGGAACCTTCTATAAGGGTTCCCGTTAGACTTCGTCGTCTCCCATCAGTTCGGACATCACCCATGACCTTCACGCTGCCCAATCTCCCCTATTCCCACGACGCCCTTGCGCCCCACATGTCCAAGGAAACGCTGGAATATCACCACGACAAGCATCACCAGGCTTACGTGACCAACGGAAACAACGCGATCAAGGGGACCGAATTCGAAGGCAAGTCCCTGGAGGAGATCGTCAAGGGTTCGTTCGGCAAGAATCCGGCCGTGTTCAACAATGCCGGCCAGCACTACAACCACCTGCATTTCTGGAACTGGATGAAGCCGAATGGCGGCGGCAGCAAGCTGCCCGGCCGTCTGGAAAAGAAGATCACCGAGGACCTCGGCGGTCTCGACAAGTTCAAGGCCGATTTCGCCGCTGCCGGCGTCGGCCAGTTCGGCTCCGGCTGGTGCTGGCTGTCGGTCAAGAACGGCAAACTCGAAATCTCCAAGACCGCAAACGGCGAAAGCCCGCTGGTCTACGGCGCCACGCCGATTCTCGGCTGCGACGTCTGGGAGCACTCCTACTACATCGACTATCGCAACCGCCGTCCCGACTATCTGAAGGCGTTTTGCGATAATCTGATCAACTGGGACTATGTCGACGAGTTGTTCGGCAAGGCCGGAGCGTAAGCACGGTCATTCCGGGTTCGTCGCTTCGCGCCGTCCCGGAATGACAGCGGAGTGATATCGAAGGGGTGGTAGTGCGGCTACCGCCCCTTTATTTGGCGCAGTACTTTCAAGTTCTTGCGGGGAGGGCTCCTGTGCGGCACAACCACTCTGCCGGGATGATGCCGATGTGGAAAATGCCGCGATGAGCTATCTTTTGGTCTTTTTCGGCGGCGGCCTTGGCGCGTCGCTGCGCCATCTCATCAACCTCACCTGCGCCCGCTGTCTCGGCACCGGATTTCCCTGGGGTACGTTCATCATCAACATCACGGGCTCAACCGTGATGGGACTGATCGCGGGCTATCTCGCCTTCAAGGGTGAGGCGTCGCAGCCCTGGCGGCTGTTTTTGATGACCGGCGTCCTCGGCGGTTACACCACGTTTTCGGCCTACTCGCTCGATGCGGCGCTGCTCTACGAGCGCGGCGAGCTCGCCCTGGCGGCGCTTTATGTGGTCGGCTCTGTCGTGCTCTCGATTGCCGGGCTGTTTGCCGGCCTTGCGCTGGTCCGCCAGCTGACCTGAACCAACAGCCCGCCGAACGCAGCCCGCGTGACGTCCTCGCATGGGCATGCCTCTGCTGCGCATGGGTATGGTCCAGCTTCCGTTTGCTTCGCCACAAGGGCGGGACTAAGCAGGGTGAATTCGCTTCACCCGCCGACACGATCGCCTTGTCAGAACCTCCGATAAAAGATCCGTCGCCTGCCGACGACGCCGAACAGCGCCCGCGGCGCGCCCGCAAGCCGGTCGGCTGGTCGATGATCTTTATCGGCGCGCTCGTCGCGGTCAGCGCTACGCTGGTCTGGCGGCGCGACGGCATCGATGGCGTGCTCAGGATCCTCACCCACGATCTCTGGCTGTTCGGCGAAATCATCCCGCGCGTGCTGGCCGGCTGCCTGCTCGGCGGATTCATCGCGGAAATCCTGCCGCACGAAAAAGTCTCGCGATCGCTGGGGCCGTCTTCCGGCCTGAAGGGATTGCTGATCGGAACGGCGTTCGGCGCGATCCTGCCCGGCGGTCCCTTCACCGCCTATCCGGTGGCGGCGGCGCTGCTCACGGTCGGCGCCGATTTCGGCGCCACCATCGCGATGGTGGTGAGCTGGACACTGATCGGCTACGGCCGCGCGGTCGCCTGGGAATTGCCGATCCTCGGCACGGATTTCACGCTGTGGCGGATCGTGATCTCGCTGCCGATCCCGGTGCTTGCAGGCTGGCTCGGCCGCTTCGCCTTCGTGCGGATGTACCCGAAGGGCGAGCCTTCGTGACCGCCTCCGCACTGATCATCGACATCACCTTGTGGGGGTCGGTCGCTATCCTCGGCTTCATGGCCTGGCAGCGCGGCCGCGTCGTGCTGGTGTCGTCGGTGCGCGAAGGCAGCATGGACTTCATCAACATCGTGCCGCGCATTGCGCTCGGCGTGATCGGCTCGGGCTACATCGCAGCCGTCATTCCGCCGGAAGTCATCACCGGCTGGCTCGGCCCGGACAGCGGCTGGTTCGGCGTCTTGACGGCGGTGATCGCCGGCGCGGCGACGCCGGGCGGCCCGGTGGTCGGCTTCTCGATCGGCGCGGTGGCGTTGAAGGTTGGCGGCGGCTCGCCGCAGGTGATCGCCTATGTCGTCGCCTGGGCGCTGTTCGCCTTTCAGCGCATGATCCTCTGGGAAATCCCGTTCATGCCGGCGCGGTTCGTCTGGTTTCGCGCCGCCGTCTCGGTGCCGTTTCCGTTCCTGGCGGCAGCGATCGCGATGGTGATCGGGAAACCGTGATGGTGCACGCTAAAGGTGTTTTCTATATAAACATAAATCAGAGATCGGCAGAAATCCCGTAAATTACCGGATGAAGAGCTGGTTGCGTTCGTGAATATCGGCTAAGACTCGCCCCGTTGGGGCGGGACCAGCCAATGTAGGGGTGTACATGAAGAAGGGCGACGTAACCTGCCCAAACTGCGGGGCCGGCTTCAGACGGCTTGAGCTTTCGTCACAGGTTGGGGCCAAGGGCGAATATCACTGCCCTGCCTGCGATATGGCGCTGGAGGTCATGGACGGTAGCAAGCTCGTTGCCTATCGCCTCACGATCCAGCCTTCCACTCGGACCTTGAGGGCTTAGCGGGACCGCCTGCCTTGCTCTGAAATTCAGACGGTCCCTGCCAGCCACATCAATTGTCCTGCCCCATAGGCAGCGGCTGTAGCCAGCCAACGAAAGACAAGCAAACCAATTTAAAATCCTTATGACAGAGGTCGCCTCGGTTGGCGGCCTCTTCTACGGGCGCCTGCAATTAATTCCACTTGTCCGGTGGTGTCTCAGTTTGAAATGTCAGCGGCGTCGGCGGCGCTCGCCTTCCGGCGCATGATCCCCTTCATGCCGGCGCGGTTCGTCTGGTGCCGGAACCAACCGACCCAGCCGCATCAGCGCAACTTTTGCGGCAGCTAATGGTAGAAAAAACAACTATCGCGCTAATATATTGAAATACATCACCTAATTAACATGGCTGGCGCATGAGATTACGCCGCGATGCTGGCCGCGAGTGGTCATGGAACCGCCCTGTTCCCATCAGAATTCAGCTTTGGTTCCATTTCACTATTTTTTGTAAATAATTTTCGAGTGTCGAAAATGCGTACCCTCGGTATTTCCGCGATCGTCATGGCTGTCGGCCTGGCCGCACTGTCGATCATTTTCATCCAAATGGCTCACGGCGATGGATGGTCATCGGCCGGCTCTGCCTGCTCGATGGCCGAGAGCCTTTGCCGCCGCCCATCTCTCATGGCCATACCGGTCTTGGCGACGATGGCTTGGGGCCTGCTGTTGCTCACGGACAGGTAAGGCCGCCCCAATCGGCCGCGCTCAAGCGACGCGGTCTCCGTCATTGCTCTAGCGGAGAGAGAGCCGTTGCATACTGAGGCATAATCCCAGCCACGCTACGCTCCCTCCACCCTTGCGCGGGAGGGTGGGGGAG
>NZ_JAACFS010000079.1 GCF_029051645.1 Bradyrhizobium sp. CSA112 | reverse complement strand
CAAAACCCTGCTCGACTGGCTCAACTCGCTGTAGCGCATTATGTGCCCACTCGCCCGCGGTCCTCCCCCGAAAGACCGGCTCAAGCCGTTGCCAGCCACATAACGATGTCCGGCACATAAGCTCGATAATCTGAAGGAAGGCGTCGTCACGCCCGACCTGTACGAGCCCGAGCTCAACCGGCTCTACGGCGCGGTGCTCGCGCATTACGGCGTCGTCGCCGATCCGGCACGGGTGCGGGACCCGAACCGCAAGGGGACCGTGGAGAACGCGATCCAGCACACCCAGGGCACCGCGCTCGCCGGGCGGCGCTTCGAGTCACTCGAGGCTCAGAACAGCTTTCTGGAGCACTGGGAGACGAACTGGGCTTCCAAACGCATCCATGGCAGCATGAGGCGTCAGGTCGAGGCCATGTTCCAGGAGGAGAAGCCGCATCTGCGGCCATTGCCCGCGACCGGCTTCCGTTACTTCTCCGAGCTCGTGCGTACCGTCTACGACGACACCACCGTGCGGGTGGATCACAGCGACTATGCCGCGCGCCCCGCGCCGATCGGCAGCCAGGTCGTGGTACGCCTTTACGAGACCACGATCGAGATCCGCGACCGCAGCACCCAGGCGCTGCTGCGCGTTCATGCCCGCGCCGCACGGCCGGGTTCGCTCAAACTGCCGCACAACGAGCGCCCGTTCAATCCATCTCGTCAGACCGCCTTCCTGCTGGCAAGCGCCGGCGACATCGGACCGCAAGCGAAGGCGCTCTGTCAGCACCTGTTCGACACCGAAGGTCGCGTTGGACAACGCGCGATGTGGGGCATTGTCGGACTTGCGAAGAAGTATCCCGCCCGGCTCGTCGAGCAAGCCTGCGATCACGCGATGCGTCATCACATCCATCGCTACAAACAGGTGCGCGCCATCCTTGAGCGATTGTTCGAGCGGGCGCTCGAGCGCGTCGATCAGGCACCACAACTCACGCTGTCTCTGACGCAGGATCATCCACTGATCCGTCCCGCAGACGAGTACGGCGAACTCTTTCGCCTCGGCGCCCAGAACCGGGCCAGCATCGAGCGCCGGCCTGGCAACAACGGCAATGATCAGCCCGCACCAAACCGCGCTCGCGTCGTCTCCGCAATCCCGGCCAGCTCCGACGACGCGAGCGCTCCCGCCGCGACCTTGATTGCCGATCAACTCTGCCTTTCAACCTCCACAGGAGATCATTCGGAATGACCATGACCTTGCCAGAAATTGATCGCTGCCTACGACAGTTGCGGCTGTCGGGCATACGCGACACGCTCGAGACCCGCGTCCTGCAGGCCCAGGGCGCCAGCCAACCGTTCCTCGAGACCTTCTGCCTGCTCCTGCAGGACGAACTCGATCGTCGTCAGTCCCGTCTCATCGCTCGCCGCTACCAGCAATCCGGGCTTGAAGAGAAGCTCACGCTCGCGGAGTTCGACTGGTCCTTCAATCCCAAACTGCCGCGTCAGGCCTGCTTCCAGCTGCATGCGCTGAAGTTTGTCGCGGTCGGTGAAAACGCTCTGTTCATTGGCAAGCCCGGCACCGGCAAATCGCACGTGGCCAAGGCCGTCGCCTACCAGGCCATCCTGCAAGGCCACAAGGTCCAGTATCTCGAGGCCGATGACTTCTTCAACCGTTACGCCCTCAGCCCCGCCGCTCAGCGCGAAGCGCGACTGCGGAGCATCTCTGACTGCGATCTGCTTGTGCTTGACGATCTGTTCCTCGCTCGCACCATCCCCGACGAAGCCGGCGCTTTGCTGCAGAATCTGATCCATCAACGCTACAAATTGCACCGCAGCGTCATCGTCACGTCCAATCGCGTCGTGCAGGATTGGGGCGCTTATCTCCGCGACAACACCATGAGCACGACGATCCTTGACCGCCTCATGCACCATTATCATCTGCTTGAGTTCGACGGCCGCAGCTACCGCCTCAAGGAAGCCGCCGAAGCCCTTGCACGCAAAACCCAGTCAACCTAAAAGCCTCTTGTCCTGCTCCACAAGTGGGGGAGTTTGCGCGACCACAGGTGGGGGAATTTGAAGTGACCGTCCGGGACGAGTCTGATCATTGAGGACTTGCCAGCGCTCCACGCACCAGAAACTCCAATGGAGATCGGTTGCCCTGAGCCTGAACGATGATTTCAACAACCGTGTCAGAGACGCCGGTAAAATTTAGAAAGTCGCGGTTTAGTGTCGTTCCCACATCCGTGCTGTCGATATGAATTAGGCCGCATGAAGCCGCACCGGCGAACGGAGTCTCCAAGTTTTTGTTTGACGCCCCAATTGAGTTCGAGACTAAAGCACGGCTGAGTTGTGATGCAATGCCAAGCAGCATCGTCATCCGCTTGTCCCTCAATAGCAGGCCCGTGAGTTATAGAATTCGTTGCTATAGCTCATAAATGCAGTTATTCTGAGGTATAGCGGAGGTTTCTATAGCTCATGTGGAACTGGGAAAAGCCCGATTGGCCCAAATTTACCTTTGATTCGAAGCTCTTAGAGCCCTTCGAAACCAAGTTTCTCGTCAAATCCGGCGAGTTCTTGGGCGCTTTCAAGCATGTCGGCCAGGATGACCGTGACATGCTCAAAATCGAGCTCATCAGCGACGAAGCGGTAAAAACCTCGGAAATTGAAGGCGAGATACTGCGGCGCGAGAGCGTTCAATGCTCGCTGCGTCAGCAATTCGGACTTGAGGGCGACGATACCAACGTCAACGAAGCCGAGCACGGCATCGCGGAAATGATGGCGAATCTCTATAAAAGATTCGCCGATCCGCTGACGCACGACATGTTGTTCAAGTGGCACAAGATGCTGATGAGCGGCGATCGGAAAATCCAGGACATCGGCGGCTACCGCACCCATCCCGAACCGATGCAGGTTGTGACACCGATTGCAGTAAAGCCCAAAGTTCACTTTGTGGCGCCTCCCTCCAACAGAATGAAAAAGGAGATGGATGCGTTCATCATCTGGTTCAATGACGGCGCGCCAGAGGGAAAAAATCCCCTGCCCGCCCTTACGCGCGCCGGTATCGCGCATCTCTATTTCGTTTGCATTCATCCGTTCGAGGATGGTAACGGCCGTATCGGACGCGCCATAGCGGAAAAGTCGTTGGCGGAAAATCTCGGGCAGCCGACGCTCATTGCGCTCGCTTATACGATCGAATGCAAGCGGCGGCTTTACTACGAAGCTTTGGAGCGGAACAACAAAGACCTCGAAATCACCGATTGGCTGAAATATTTCGCGCTGACGATTCTCGAAGCGCAAGAGAGCACAATTAACCGGGTCGATTTCTACGTCGCTAAGGCCAAATTCTATGAGCGCCTTCGCGGTCAATTCAACGAGCGCCAAGAAAAGGTCGTGGCGCGTATGTTCCACGAAGGCATCGATCGGTTCAAGGGCGGCCTGAGTGCGGAAAACTATATCAGCATCACCAAGACATCACGCGCCACCGCGACAAGAGACCTACAAGATCTTGTCGAAATGGGCGCGTTTACGAAAACGGGCGAACTCAGGCACACCCGATACAAACTGAATTTGCCAGAGGACACCTAGATTCGCCTATGCGCCGCTTTGAACATGTCAACCAGTATCGACGCGATAGCACTGAGCTTGATGGAAGGCGCCGGTCAAGGCGGTGACGACGAAGGGCGCTCTCTCATCGGATCAGGCCGAAGTCGTTCAGACACATACTTCGTCATCGGCGCAGGCACTGGTCGGCCGTAAAGCTCTGATGTTCTCGGACTGAGATAGGTATCGGCCACGACAACCGGCTCTACCTTAGCCGGCGCATTCGGGTCGCGGTTATCGTTCGCTCCAACCCATCCGACAGGCGAGTACTTTTCCCCGATCGCGCCGAGAATGAAGAGGCTCGCAAGAGTGAGGGCACCGCCGCCCCACACACTGCTCAGCACGAGCACGATATGCTTCTCGGAACGGAATGCATCGATAAAGATCATCCCAAACAGCCAGGCTCCCCCCACAACAAGGGAAAGGAGGGACACAGCAAACACGACTACGAGAGCCGCGCAGATGACATTGCGCTGCATCAGCACTTTAATGGAATGGGAGGTGAGCTAGGCCGATAACAAGCGCAATAACCGAAAAGAGCAGCGTTCCCGCGGTCGTCCAAGTCGGATCTTTAGGAAGGTGAAAGTGCAGCACACCTTCCTTTAGGTGCGCCAGGGTCACAGCAACGCCTGCAATAGCAGCGATGAGAGCAATCAGAGCCTTCATGGACCAGCCTCCTAGCCGGGATTACCGCCGGCCTCTTCAAGGACGCGCGCATGGACGTCAACTTGGTCCCCGCCGAGACGGCACTGGAAATGGCGACACTCAACGGCGCCCGTGCTGTGCTGTGGGACGACGAGTTGGGGTCGGTGGAGGTGGGGAAGACGGCGGATCTCGCCCTCTATGACATTGAGACGCCGGAGTGGATGCCTCGCCACGATGTCGTCCGAAATCTAGTGTACTGCGCAGACGGTCGGAGCATTCAAACCGTCATTGTCGACGGCAACGTGGTATTCGACTCCGGCCGCGCGACCGGTATCGATGCGGGCAAGGCTATCGCCGAGGCCAGCCTTGCCGGGGAGCGGATCGCGCACCGGCTCGGCCTTGATCCCCGCCGGCGCTGGCCGGTAGTGAAGTCTGCTTAGAAGGCGATAAGCCCTCTTGCCTACGGCGGCTGCTAGAAATCAGTCGGAGGTCGCGACTGCACTGCTGTTGATTCATCCCCGGAAACACATCTCAACAGTGCGGGGGATCGTGCTTCTCCTCCTCAGCTTCTTCGCCGCTGCGATGGCGATCTTGAGGTCTCCGGCGCCAAGGCGAGTTGAACAGCATCGAGCTTCTTCACGCGCTGGCCGAACAACATCGCCACCAACCGCTCGCGCGAACTCTGCTAATTTGCTGGCACGCCAACCGCGCAACCGCTACCTAAGTATGATCCCGTCCGCGTTGCGCAGGGCCCAATAGTACGGGCCTGTTGAGCTAGGCGGGGAGAGCCTTTTCTCTGGCGCGTCATTGTCGCAACTTTCGCGATGTACGGTCTTGATGCGAGCTACGCCGTCGAAAGTCTAAGGGGTAGCCGCCGCGCACGGGCTAACCCGTTCAAGCCGCACCGGGCACATGGCCGTGACAATCATTCGGATGGCCTTGATCAGCCGACGGGCCAGCATGTCAGCGGTGACTGCGCCGCTGTAATGGCGCAGCATTGACTGAAACCAAGATGGAAGACGACATGAGCGAGCATGCTGGGTCGACCTCGGCAGCGAATTCGTTGCGGTCCTGCGACGCGCGAAGAAGGCCGGCGATAGAGTACGGATGCGGCAAAGTCCGATGCAGCTGCGAGAACCGGCGGCTGCATAAACAGAATTTCCCGGAAGAATATGCGGGACAGCGCGGGATCTCGATCGTGACCTGCTGTCGTATTCGCTAGCAGGCAGGAGAGCTGTTCAACGAGCGTATCGCGCGTTCGAACGAGCGTAAACGCATCGTCCCAGGTTCTTTCGATATTGCCCTTGAAGAGCTCGACAAGCAGTTCTTCCTTGGACCCGAAGTATAAGTAAAATGTCCCGGCGCAGACCCTTGCAGCCTTGGCGATCGCTGCCGTTGAAATCTTTTCATGCCCTTGCGCCGCGAGTACGGGCGTCGCTTTCTGCATGCAGCGCACACCGACGTTGCTGCCCTATGCACATCACAAAGATGCTCACGCCCGGCAGCGAGAGTTGTTCTCCTTAAGAGGTGCCGCAACGAAATCGCAACGAATTCGGTGGAACGACCGTGAACAAAACGTGGCGGAAACACCTGCTACGACAAGAAAAATCAATAACTTAGAAAATGTTCACTGCGGACGCAGGTGCCTCGGGTCGGCGCGCAAACTACCATACGCGCGTGAATGTATCCTTGCCCTTCAACTTACTGGGTCTACCATTCTTGTCGATGTAGAACAGCGTCCAAGACGTGGGCATTTGGGAGCCGTGAGTCTTTCCGACCCAGCGGGTGAAGGAATTGCATTGGGCAAAAGTAACAACAAAGTACAAGCCGGTTGGACCGAAGGCTCCCGATGCAGGGTAAGGAATGCCCTGGCACGCAAACCCTTGAGCATGGTTTGTGAAAACCCCCTGTATTGCCCCGTTGTTGTTGGACCAAACAAACAGTTCCGAACCTCGTTCATTCTTCCAGTACGAGGGAGCAGGAAGCCCCTGCGCCATGACCTCGGCGGAAAGCAAGAAAAACTGGGCGATCAGGAAAAGCCCTAGAAACTTTTTCATATTAAAGTCCCAAAAAAGAGTTCGCTTAAAGGTAGCAACTCTTAGATCATATTCTCGGCCGCCGCAATAACTTGTGCAATGCATCTTCGCTGCTTTTTCTATCTCACAACTTTCTTCGTGCAAACCGTACGCAAGCCCTCACCAAATTTCTCTACTGCGCGCCCCGAACACGCATGAGCTGTCGTCGCGCTCATGGTTTCGCTGGGATCGCCGCTTTCGGTGCAAACCGCTTCGCGTGGTTCGGGTAATCTGGCCCGATATCCTGCCGAGAATGCATCAATTGGCGCTCCGAATACCCCAAGTCATCAACCCATGACACCCCCTAGCCAATCCATCGAGCCTGCCCGGATTGAGGCTGGGAAGTCGCCCGAACGTAGCTCAGCTGATTAAGCGAGAGTTGGCGATACAGTGCAGATAATCGTGCTTTCTTATCTGCAGACGCGTAAAATCGGTTGCTAACGCCGCTCGAACAAACTTATGGTTGGCGAAATTTCGCGCATCGATTGCTTTTTTTCTAGGAGCCTGTCCGAGCAATCGGATTTTTCTCGACGAAGAACAAGCGTTGTGATTCAAACGGTGGATGAGCAAGACATTTCGTCCTTGGGACGTTGATCAGGTTTGGCTGCTGCCGCCATCGATCCAGGATTTGGTGCCTTCCGGGCACACGGCCCACTTTGTGCGCGACACGGTTCGCACCGGCTTGGACCTGTCGCGGATCATGGATGTCTACGACGAGGAGCGCGGCTTTCCGCCCTATCATCCTGGCATGATGGTAGCGCTGCTGCTTTATGCGTACAGCCAGGGGATCTACTCGTCGCGCAAGATCGCACGGGGCTGCGAGGAGCGGCTGGATTTTGCGGCTGTAACGGGGATGCAGCGTCCGGACTTCCGCACGATCAGCG
>NZ_JAACFS010000007.1 GCF_029051645.1 Bradyrhizobium sp. CSA112 | reverse complement strand
CGGCCCATGAGATGGCCGACGAGGCCTCGGCGGCGCATGCGCTCGGCGGCGAACAGCTCACCTCGCTCTTGGTGTTCCGCGCCGGCTCCTCGCAGCCCAAGGCGGTGCCGCTCGGCCTCGTCACCCGCCTGGAGGAGATCGCCACCGACAAGATCGAGCTCTCCAACGGCCGCTACATGGTGCAGTACCGCGAGCAGCTGATGCCGCTGGTGCAGATGAACGGGGTCACCGTGCAGAGCTCCGGCTCGCAGCCGATCCTGGTGTTCGCCGACGACGGCCGCTCGATGGGGCTCGTGGTCGACGAGATCATCGACATCGTCGAGGAGCGGCTGCATATCGAGGTCGCCGGCCAGCAGGACGGCATTCTGGGTTCCGCCGTGATCAAGGGCCAGGCCACCGAGGTGATCGACGTCGGCCACTTCTTACCGATGGCGTTTGCCGACTGGTTCTCGCGCAAGGAGATGCGGGCCTCCTCGACCGCGCAATCGGTGCTGCTGGTCGACGACTCAGCGTTCTTCCGCAACATGCTGGCGCCGGTCTTGAAAGCCGCCGGCTACAAGGTGCGGGTCGCCGTCAACGCGCAGGAGGGGCTGTCCGCGCTGCGCTCGGGCTACACCTTCGACGTGGTGCTGACCGACATCGAGATGCCCGACATGAACGGCTTCGAGTTCGCCGAGACCATCCGCTCCGACCACAACCTGAGCCAGCTTCCGATCATCGCGCTGTCCTCGCTGGTGTCGCCGGCGGCGATCGAGCGCGGGCGGCAGGCCGGCTTCCACGATTACGTCGCCAAGTTCGACCGTCCCGGCCTGATCGCGGCGCTGAAGGAACAGACCGCCGACGTCAGGAACGCGGCATGAACAAGTTCAGCCGGACGGCCTAGGGAATAACGCACATGACAACCAAGACCGAGACCATCGAGGGCACCGTGGCCGAATACGTCACCGCCGTGATCGGCGGGCAATTGTTCGGCCTGCCGATCTCCCGGGTGCAGGACGTGTTCATGCCGGAACGGCTGACGCGGGTGCCGCTGTCGTCCGCCGAGATCGCCGGCGTGCTGAACTTGCGCGGCCGCATCGTCACCGTGGTCGACATGCGCGCCCGCCTGGGCCTGCCGAAGAACGACGACGGTAAGCCGGCGATGGCGGTCGGCGTCGACTTGCGCGGCGAGTCCTACGGCCTCCTGATCGACCAGATCGGCGAGGTCTTGAAACTCCACGATAACGGCCGCGAGGAAAACCCCGTCAACCTCGACCCCCGCATGGCCAAGCTCGCCGGCGGCGTGCACCGCCTCGACGGCCAGCTCATGGTCGTTCTCGACGTCGATCGCGTTCTCGAAATCGTGCCGGACCTGATGGCGGCATGAAGACCGAACCTGGAATGAAAACATCCCTCTTGGGATCTGGTGTAATTGGAGGCCTAAAATGAAAACCTGTCTGGTCGTCGATGACTCGAGCGTCATCCGAAAAGTCGCACGCCGCATCCTCGAAGGTCTGGACTTTCAGATCGTCGAAGCCGAGGACGGCCAAAAGGCGCTTGAAGTCTGCAAGCGCGCCATGCCGGAGGCGGTTCTGCTCGACTGGAACATGCCCGTCATGGACGGCTACGAATTCCTCGGCAACCTGCGCCGCATGCCCGGCGGCGATGCGCCCAAGGTGGTGTTCTGCACCACCGAAAACGACGTCGCACACATTGCGCGCGCGCTGCATGCCGGTGCCAACGAGTACATCATGAAGCCGTTCGACAAGGACATCGTCACCGCGAAGTTCCAGGAAGTCGGCCTGATCTGATCTCGCGTATGTGATCCCGGCGGCTCAACGGCCTTCGGCGTTGTCTTTCTAAGTGTGCCGCTTGAGTTGGGTCGGGTGAAGTATGAGTGTTGCGTTAACGAAGTCTCCGCCGCCAATCTCGACAAGGCAAGACAAGCTGCGTGTCATGGTGGTCGACGACTCCGTCGTGATCCGCGGGATGATTTCGCGCTGGATCGGCGCCGAGCCGGACATGGAGGTCTCGGCCTCCCTGCGCACCGGTCTCGACGCCGTCAACCAGATCGAACGCATCAAGCCCGATGTCGCAGTGCTCGATATCGAAATGCCGGAGCTCGACGGCATTTCGGCGTTGCCGCAACTACTGGCGAAAAAGCGCGACCTCGTCATCATCATGGCGTCGACGCTGACCCGCCGCAACGCAGAGATCAGCTTCAAGGCGCTTTCGCTCGGCGCGTCCGACTACATCCCGAAGCCGGAAAGCACGCGCGAGGCCGGCGCTGCCGAGACCTTTCATCACGACCTGATTCAGAAGATTCGTCATCTGGGCGCCAGGGCGCGCCGCCGTGCCTCGCCTGCCGCGAGCCCGTCTCTGGCCCCGGCCCCCGACCGGGCACGCGACGTATCGGTCCATCCGGTCGCGGCACCGGTTGCGCAACTGCAACTGGCGCGCAGGCCCTTCAGCATGCTGGCGCCGCGTGTGCTCCTGATCGGCTCGTCGACCGGCGGCCCGCAGGCCCTGATGGCACTGGTCGCCGACATCGGCCCGGTGATCGATCGTTTTCCGGTGCTGATCACCCAGCACATGCCGCCGACCTTCACCACGATTCTCGCCGAGCATCTGGCGCGTGCGAGCCGCCGGCCGGCGCATGAGGCCGTCGATGGCGAGATCGTCAAGTCCGGCCGGATCTATCTCGCGCCCGGCGGCCGCCACATGCGCGTCGTGCGCCACGGCGCCGAGACCGCAATCGCGCTCGACGACGGGCCGCCGGTGAATTTCTGCAAGCCCGCGGTGGACCCGCTGTTCAACTCCGCCATCGACGTCTGGCAGGGCGGCATCATGTCGGTGATTCTGACCGGCATGGGCTCTGACGGCATGCGCGGCGGCAAGGACATCGTCGCCGCCGGCGGCAGCGTGATTGCCCAGGACGAAGCGACCAGCGTGGTGTGGGGCATGCCCGGCGCGGCCGCCAATGCAGGTATTTGCGCGGCGGTTCTGCCGCTCAATCAGATTGGGCCAAAACTGGTTCGGTTGTTTTCGGGAGATCGTTCGTGACGCCTTCAGACTATGAGTATCTGCGTAAGCTTCTGAAAGAGCGCTCCGGGCTCGATCTTTCCGCCGACAAGCAATATCTGGTCGAAAGCCGGCTGTTGCCGCTGGCGCGCAAATCCAGCCTGCCGGGCATTTCCGAACTCGTCGAGAAGATGAAGGGTGGAGCTGCCGCGCTGACAGCGGAGGTGGTCGAGGCGATGACCACCAACGAGACCTTCTTCTTTCGCGACAAGATTCCGTTCGATCATTTGCGGGAGGCGGTCATCCCGGCGCTGGTGCAGGCGCGCGCGGCCCGCCGCGCTTTACGCATCTGGTGCGCGGCTTCCTCCACCGGGCAGGAGCCGTATTCGATCGCGATGTGTCTGAAGGAGGCCGGGTCCTTGCTGTCCGGCTGGCGCACCGAGATCGTCGCGACCGACCTGTCGCAGGCGGTGCTCGAAAAATCGAAGGCCGGAATCTTCAGCCAGTTCGAGGTACAGCGCGGATTGCCGATCCAGTTGCTGGTGAAATATTTCACCCAGAACGGCGAACTCTGGCAGATCAATGCCGAGATCCGCAGCATGGTGCAGCATCGTCAGCTCAACCTGTTGCAGGACTTCTCCCATCTCGGCGTGTTCGACATCATCTTCTGCCGCAACGTGCTGATCTATTTCGATCAGAACACCAAGGCCAACATCTTCGAGCGGCTCTCCCGAATGCTGGAGCCCGATGGCGTGCTGGCGCTGGGCGCGGCCGAATCCGTGGTCGGCATCACTAACACCTTCAAACCCTATCCGGAGCGGCGCGGACTTTATCGTACGAATATCGCGCCGTTGATCCGGGTAGGGGCGTCGACCCTGGTGCCGCAAACCTTGCGAGCGGTTGCCGCGGCGAGCTGACCTTCTTTACCTCGCCCCGTTCTTCACGGGGAGAGGTCGGCGCGTAGCGCCGGGTGAGGGGTCGCTCAGCGCACTCCGGTTGTCATTAGGATTCGCGGACAGAGCCCCTCACCCCGACCCTCTCCCCGCCAAGAGCGGGGCGAGGGAGAACTACAATATCGCGTGCGGCAGGAAGCGTGACGTGTTGCCGGTGATCGGGTTATCGTCCTCGCGGATCGACAGGCCGCACGGCGTGTGATCGATCAGCCAGCTTCCAAGCACCGGGTATTGGTCGGAAAAGCTTGGCAGCGGCGCGAAAGCCTGCCGGATGAATCCTTCCGCGCCATACGGGCCTTCCTGCTCCGCCAGCGTAGTGCCGGCGCTGACCAGAGCGACATTGGCGCCTTCGCGCGAATAAAGCGGCTTGCGGACGAACGAGGAGCCGAGCATTGCCGCCTTCGGATCGTCCTCGAAATAGGCCGGCAGCAAATTGGGATGCTTCGGAAACATCTCCCATAGCAGGGGAAGGATGCCCTTGTTGGAGAGGATCGCCTTCCATGGCGGCTCGATCCAGCGGGTCGGCGCGGTCGCGAGTTTTGCACCGAATGCATCGCGCAACATCCATTCCCAGGGATAGAGCTTGAAGGCGAGCTCAATTCCGCGATCGTCGAGATCGACGAAGCGGCCATCACCGCTCAGTCCGACGTCCTTGATGTCCATCAGCGTAGTCTTCAATCCGGCCTGGCTCGCGGTGTCCTGCAGATAGGCCAGCGTGCCGGCATCCTCGGTGTTGTCAGTCATCCCGGCGAGATGAAGATGCTTTCCGCCGCCGTGTTTCTTCCAGGCATCGATCAGGCGCTCGTGGATTGAATTGAACTGGTCGGCGCGCTTCGGAATGATGTTGCGCTCCATCGCCTGTTCGAGCCAGGCCCACTGAAAAACCGCCGCTTCGAAAATCGAGGTCGGCGTATCCGCGTTGTACTCCAAGAGTTTCGCCGGGCTCCAGCCGTCGTAGCTCAGGTCCAGCCGGCCGTAGAGGCTGGCATCGCGGCGGAGCCAGCTCTCGGACAGCAGCGGCCAGAAGGCTTCGGGTATTTTCAATCGGCGCAGATATTTTTCGTCGTTGATCACGCGGCCGACCAGTTCGAGGCACATCGCCTCGATCTCACCGGTCGGCGCTTCGATCCGCCGTTCGATCTCGTTCAGCGTGAACGCATAATAGGCCCGTTCGTCCCAATAGCGCTCGCCGTCGATGGTGTGAAAAGTGAAGCCAACACTTTCGGCTGTGGCACGCCAGTCGTCGCGTTCGGGGCAGGGGATGCGCTGCATGAAATTCAGCCGCCAGAGAAGCCGATGGCATGCCCGAACGACCCGAAGCCGCCGCGCTGTGCGGAGTGCGAGCCGAAATCGGAAGTGCCCGAGGATGAATGGCTCGAGGACGAATCGCTGCTGTAGTAGCTGCTGCGCGACGAGCCGCCACTGGAGCCGCCATGGCTGCTGGATGACGAGCTCCGCGACGAGCATTCGGTATTGCTTTGCTGGAGCGACGACGAGGCGGCATTCGGCGACTGCTCGCAACTGCGGCTGGGCATCAGCGTGTAGGCGGCGGTCCCGACGGCGAACGTGCCCATTAGCAGGAGGGCGACGTGGCCCGAACGTTTCGCCGGCGGCGGGACGGGGCGCGGCGACGCCGGCACCGCGACCGGTTTGCGCTTGCCGAATTCGTGCTCTGAACTATCTGCCATGGTCAGTAGATCATCGAAGCGGCGTTCAGTGCACCGGCGGCGAGCGAGGACAGCCCGAGCCAGATCGCGGCGGCGAGCTCGCCGGAAGCGATCCGCTTCGACAGGTTCGGCACCGGAACCCTGACAAGGAAATAGACGATGATCTGCACGATCAGCGCGATCGCCGCCCAGATCATGCAATCCCACACATTGGCGGAATGGGCGATGGCGCTGACCAGCGGCAGCACGAAGCCGAGCAGGCTCAGGCCCAGCGCAATGGCGGCTGCCGGCTCGTTGGCGCGGATCAGATCGAACTCGTTATGCGCGGTGACGCGGGTGTAGACGAAGAGATAGGCAACGACGGCGACGATCGCCGTGCAGAAATACACCAGGAACGCCGGAAGCCCGGCGAGGGATTGCAAAACCATTGAACTCGCCCCGACTCGTGCGTTCGACAAGGTTCGCACGATCTGTCAGTCGGCGCATAGGAGCAGGCGGTTCAATCCCACAAAAACTCTTCCCGGAGCCCGGGCTCTGATTGAATCAGAACCGGGCTCTCAATGCTTGTTTTGACGCGCAGGTCCTTGTGGAACTTCGATCGATCCGGAGAGGTTGTAATATAAGGTGATTAAACTTTGGGGAGCAATCCGGGGTGAGCGGGTTAACTTGAGCAGGTAACTGCACCTTTGCTCGGGAGGATCGCCATGGCCACGAATTTGGTCTCTGCAGTGATGCAATTCCTCACACCGGACATGATCGCGAAGATCGCTTCTGTTCTGGGTCTTGATCGCAATGTCGCGCAAAAAGTCATAGCGGGTGCAATTCCCGCCCTTCTTGCAAGTCTCGCTGACGTTGCCTCCACCCCCAATGGGGCACGCCAGCTCACCAATACGCTGGCACAGCAATCCGGGTCGCTCGATAGCCTCAAGGATCTCACCGGCGATCGCGATCTGAACTCGCTCGCGGAAACCGGGTCGAACATGCTTTCCGGCCTGTTCGGTGGCGGAACCCTGGATGCGATGGCGCAGACCATCGGCAAGTTCGCAGGGATCGGCGAGGGTACGACCAAGTCGATGCTCGGCATGCTTGGTCCCGTAGTTCTTGGCGTTTTGGGTCAGCAGCAACGCAGCGCAGGTCTCGACGCAAGCGGGCTGGCGTCCCTCCTCACTTCACAGAAGGATCAGATCACCGCGGCAATACCATCCGGTCTCGCCGGCCAGTTGAGTACCGCCGGTCTTATCGATGGCGCGACTGAAAGCTTGCGCAGCGGTGCGGCGGCGGCCAGCACGGCCGGCAGCCGAATTGCAGGGGCTTCGGAGCGGACCATTTCCGGGGCTAGTCAGGCGGCCTCCGCGGCGGCTCGCAGGACCGCGGTACCACAATGGCCGTATTGGCTGGTCGGCGCGCTGGTATTGGGTGGTCTGATCTGGTTCGCCCTTGGTCGTCCAGGGGAGGACACAGTCGCTCAGATGTCGCCTCCCTCCACGAAGCGGACCGAGACCGGAACCGTAGGCAAGGCCGCGACGGATTTAACGGTCGACGGGATGAATCTTGCGAACCAGGTCAACTCGTCGGTTGGGTCCATCAGGATCGTGCTTTCCGGCATCACCGATGCCGCATCGGCCGAGGCCGCCCTGCCCAAACTGAAGGAAGCGACAGATCAGTTGGATGAGGTCGGCTCGCGCGCGGCGCAACTCTCCCCCGAAGGAAAAAGCACCCTCGTAAAGCTGGTTGTTGTTGCGACCCCGATGATCAACCAAATGTGTGACAAGGTGCTGGCGACGCCCGGCGCTGGCGATGTTGCGAAGCCGGCGATTGACGAGCTTCGAGGCAAGCTCGATGCGCTCGCGCGGTCCTGATGGCGCAATTGACGGGAGCCATCTGCCAAAACAAAACCCCGCCATTTTTGGCGGGGTCCAGTCGGGAAGAGTGAGCCGTGCGGCTCGCTGTAAACCCTGGTGTCAGGCTGGGATGCGCTCGTCCGCCTCGTGCGGCTCGCGCAGCACGTAGCCGCGGCCCCACACGGTTTCGATGAAGTTGCGGCCTTCGGAGGCGTTCGCCAGCTTCTTGCGCAGCTTGCAGATGAAGACGTCGATGATCTTCAGCTCGGGCTCGTCCATGCCGCCATAGAGATGGTTGAGGAACATTTCCTTGGTGAGGGTGGTTCCCTTGCGGAGCGAGAGCAGCTCCAGCATCTGGTATTCCTTGCCCGTCAGGTGCACGCGCTGGCCGCCGACTTCGACCGTCTTGGTGTCGAGATTGACAACGAGATCGCCGGTCTGGATCACCGACTGGGCGTGGCCCTTGGAGCGGCGCACGATCGCATGGATGCGGGCGACCAGTTCGTCCTTGTGGAAGGGCTTGGTCATGTAGTCATCGGCGCCGACGCCGAGGCCCTTGACCTTATCCTCGATGCCGGCGAGGCCGGAGAGGATCAGAATGGGGGTCTTGATCTTCGAAACCCGGAGCTGCTTGAGCACGTCGTAGCCGGACATGTCGGGCAGGTTAAGGTCGAGAAGGATGATATCGTAATCGTAAAGCTTACCGAGGTCGACGCCTTCTTCTCCGAGGTCCGTCGTATAGACGTTGAAACTCTCGGATTTGAGCATCAGCTCGATCGACTGCGCGACAGCGCTGTCATCTTCAATCAGCAAAACGCGCATGCCAGTCCCCTTTAGTCGCCGCTCCGGGCGTCAGGTCGGCCGCACTTGCGGCACTCAAAACGCCTTTGAACAACTGATTCGGATCCTGACAGACACATGGTTAACAAATCCTGATTCCGGTTCGCAAGGTCTTTAAGTGCAATTTTTATCGAATCGCCCTAAGATATTGCGTCGAAGCAGCTTTTCCCTACCGTGCCTGCTCAAGCTCCAAGTTAAGAGACGGGCCTAACCGACTCTCGCGACTCATCCTTCTTCTGACGGGCGAGCGCTCTCAGTCACCAAAGACAGTGACGTAATGATTAATGATGCGGGTAAACACGAGGTTAAGCGCTGTCCGTTAAAGCGCGGAAACTTAAGGTTTTCGAAATGAAGGCGCTCGCGGAGCAGATCGGCGATATCGACGGCGTCAATATGTATGGCCGCGTTGTGGGCGTGCGCGGGCTGATGGTTGAGATTGCAGGGCCCATCCATGCGATGTCGGTCGGCGCTCGCATCGTCATCGACACCGGCGGGAACCGTTTCATCCCGGCCGAGGTCATCGGCTTTTCCGGCAGCAACGCGGTCGTCATGCCGTTCGGCGGGCTCGAGGGTGTCCGGCGCGGCTGCCGCGCGGTCATTGCAATCGCCTCCAGCCAGGTGCGGCCGTCACCGGCCTGGCTCGGCCGCGTGATTAACGCGATGGGCGAGCCGATCGACGGCAAGGGACCGCTCGTGCAGGGCCCATCGCCGATGTCCTACCGAAATTCGCCGCCGCCGGCGCATTCGCGCCAGCGCGTTGGCGCCCCGCTCGATCTTGGGGTACGTGCGCTTAACACCTTCCTGACCTGCTGCCGCGGCCAGCGGCTCGGCATCTTCGCGGGTTCCGGCGTCGGCAAATCGGTGCTGCTGTCGATGCTGGCGCGCAATGTCGATGCCGACATCACCGTCATTGGCCTGATCGGCGAACGCGGCCGCGAGGTGCAGGAATTTCTGCAGGAGGATCTCGGCGACGAGGGTCTCGCGCGCTCGGTCGTGGTGGTGGCGACATCGGACGAGCCCGCCTTGATGCGGCGGCAGGCGGCCTATCTGACGCTGGCGATCGCGGAGTATTTCCGCGACGAGGACAAGGACGTGCTGTGCCTGATGGACTCGGTTACGCGCTTTGCGATGGCGCAGCGCGAGATCGGACTGTCGGCCGGCGAGCCGCCAACCGCCAAGGGCTATACGCCGACCGTGTTCACAGAATTGCCGAAACTTCTGGAGCGGGCAGGGCCGGGCACCGGGGCCGGCACCATCACCGGCATTTTCACGGTGCTGGTCGACGGCGACGACCATAACGAGCCGATCGCGGACGCGGTCCGCGGCATTCTGGACGGTCACGTCGTGATGCAACGCTCGATTGCCGAGCGCGGGCGATTTCCGGCGATCAACATCCTCAAATCGGTCTCCCGCACCATGCCGCGATCGGCCAATCCCGACTATCTGCCGGTGATTATGCGGGGGCGCCAGGTGATGGCGACCTACGCCGACATGGAGGAGCTGATCCGGCTCGGCGCCTACCGGGCGGGTTCGAGTCCCGAGGTCGACGAGGCGATCCGGCTACACGAGCCGATGGAAGCTTTCCTGCGCCAGGCCAAGGATGAAAAATCGAGCCTAGATGACGGCTATCGCCAACTGGCGCAAATCCTCACCAATTTGGAAACGGAACGCTAACTTTGTCAGGCCATCATCCCCGTCACATGATTAATGACGCCGGTGGGGCCCCCCGAGGGAGCCGGCTCCGTCCCGCGTTCAGATTGGGACTTCTGGGGAGTATGAGTCGATGAAGTCACGAGAAACGCTGATCCGCCTGAAGAAGTTTCAGGTCGACGAGAAGCGCCGAAGGGTTACCCAGATTGAAGGCATGATCGCCGACTTCCAGCGCATGTCGGTCGATCTCGAGCGCGAAATCCAAACCGAGCAGGAGCGGGCCGGGATCAACGACCCCTCCCATTTTGCCTACCCCACCTACGCCAAGGCCGCGATCCAGCGGCGGGAAAACCTGACCCGTTCCGCCGACGAACTGCGCATTCAGCTCGAGGACGCCAAGAGCCTGCTCAGCGAAGCGTTCGAGGAGCTGAAGAAGGTCGAACTGCTCGACGAGCGCGACCAGGCGCGCGAGCGCGCCGAGGAGAGCGCCCGGGAGCAGGCCGACATGGATTCGATCGGGCTGATGCGCGCCCGGCTTGGCGTCGCCTGACGCTTCTCACACTTATCGGTTGAAGGAATCGAAATCCCGGGCCGCAAGGCCCGGGATTTTTCTTGGTGGCTTTTTTGGAGGTCTTTCTTGGCGGATTGCCCGGAATCGGCGACTTGGAGCCTGATTTGACGCAGGGTATGCTACGAAACTTCTCGGCTGCTCCGGCGTACGACGCGATGGAGGGACCGAGATCTTTGGGGGTGGTTGAATGCTGACGCCAGCGGAGCTGGTCTGGCTGATTGCCGCGGTGGCGAAGGGGGATGAGGCCGCTTTTGAGCGCCTTTACGCCGCCACGCGCGCGAAACTGTTCGGCGTTGTGCTCCGTATCTTGCGGCGTCAGGACCTCGCGGAGGAGGTCATTCAGGAGGCTTACGTCAAGATCTGGAACAGCGCCGGCCAGTTCAACCCGGCCCTGTCTTCGCCGATTACATGGATGGCGTCGATCGCGCGCAACCGGGCGATCGACGTGGTGCGCAAGCGGAGCGAAAGCTCTATCGAGGAGGAGCCGGCCGCGATGGAAGTGGCGGCCGATTCACCCGATCCGCTGGCGCGGCGCGAGATGACGGAAGAGTTGAAGCGGTTGCTGGAATGCGTCGGCCGCCTGGAGCCGGATCGGCAGAAGCTGGTGCTGCTGGCCTACTACAACGGCTGGAGCCGCGAGCAGCTCGCCGCCAAGTTCGAGACGCCGGTAAATACGGTGAAGACGTGGCTGCGCCGCAGCATGATGGAAATAAGGGAGTGTCTCGGGCTGTGAGGTCCGGATCTTGAACGATGGCCCATAGCGAAGACCATATCGCGCTCGCCGCGGAATATGCGCTCGGCACCCTCGATGCCGACGAGCGCGCGCAGGTCGAGACCATGATGGCCGTCGATAGCGAGTTCACCGCGATCGTGCATGCCTGGGAATACCGGCTCGGCGTGCTGAACCAGATGGTCGGTTCGATCGAGCCGCGGCCGATCGTGTGGGAGAACATCAAGGCCGCGATCGGACATTCCGCCGGGCAGCAGGCGCCGCTGGTGTTGCCCGAGGCGCCGTCGCCGCCTACGCCGGCACCGGAACCTCCGGCCGAGCCTGTGGTGGCCCAGGCGCCGCCAGCCGTCCGAGCGCCGCCAGCCGTCGAGGCGCCGCCGGCTGCCGCACCGCCTCCTGCCGTGGACCGTTCGAACGTCATCCAGTTGACGGGCCGGGCGAAGCGCTGGCGCAACGTCGCCTCTATTGCCACCGCGATGGCCGCAGCTCTGGTCGCGATGCTGGCCGTGCAGGTCTATCAGCCCGAACTGCTGCCGGACGCGCTGCGGCCGAAGCCGCGCATCCAGACGGTTGAAGTGAAGACGCCGGCGCCATCGCCGGTGCCCTCGGCGCAATATGTCGCCCTGCTGCAGCGCGACGGCGGCTCGCCCGCGTTCATCCTGACGGTCGACGCCGCCAGCAAGAATTTCACGGTCCGCAAGGTCGGCGCCGACGCCGAGCCCGGCAAGAGTTTCGAGCTCTGGCTGATCTCCGATCACTTGCCGCAGCCGCGTTCGCTTGGCGTGATCGGCGGCAGCGATTTCACCGCACGTCCCGTGCTCGCCGACTTCGACGCCGGCACGATTAATGCCGCGACCTATGCGGTCACCGTCGAGCCGGCCGGCGGATCGCCGACCGGCAAGCCGACTTCGGCGCCGATTTTTACCGGCAAGCTGATCGAGACGGTGCCGGCGACCCGCTAGCGCCTGAGTACTGAAGCTTCCCCTCATGGTGAGGAGCGCGCCCTTGCGCGCGTCACCGGACGATGCTTCGCATCGCCGGGAGAACCATGTGGCCCCGGTCTTTCCGCGGCCCATCCTTCGAGACGCCCGCTTCGCGGGCTCTTCGGGATGAGGTGAGTGGGGGTGGTGGCGAGGAAGTCAGCAAAAAAGAAAACGCCCGTGGGGAGCGGGCGTTTTCGTAGTCAACTTGGGGGTAGTTGGGGTCTTAAATATCCACACGGCGACTTTGGGGGGCTGTAAAGAGCCGCGTGAATTCCGTTAATTCTCCTTTAGCGTACGACAGAGTTGCCCGAGCTGGTAATCACAACCGGCTTACCAGCCTTCATGACGCGCGTGCTCGCGGTCTGGGTGAGACCTTCATCCGAGTTGGTGCGCGCGGAGATGCTGAAACCGGCGACCACGATACCCGCAACCAATGCCACGACCACGATCTTGAGATGGGTCGTGCGATCTGCGCTGTAGATCGAATGGTTCATGGGAGTCTCCTGCCGCCTTCCCGCCCGTGGATTCGTCGAATGCATCCGCAGCCGGGTTCAACGTCTCGCGTCACCAAACGTGGGAATCCGGGGAGTAGTTCCCAAGTGGCGATCACAAGGCGGTGAAAAGACTTGAACGGCCGCGATCGGAAAATGCGTGTCGACCGACCAAATGAATAATTATTCAGCTAGCACACCAACTTAGTGCTTGATCGGCGCGCCCAGCACGATTTAACCGGGTTCCACCCGTTCTCGACAAACCATTTGCCTGTGGCGAAAAGGCCTCGGGATTTTTCAGTGATTCGCGGGGCGTGCCTACACGCTTCCGACCGTCTTCAGCCGCGCGCGCGGATGAATTTCAGCCTGCGACAGCACCGTGGTCTGCGAGCGGAAACGCTCGACCAGCGAACGCACGAACGGGCGGATCGCGGCCGATGTTACCAGCACCGGTGCTTCGCCCTCGCGGGCGGCCTGCTCAAAGCTGTTGCGGACTGCGGTCATGAACTCCGAGAGTTTTGAGGGTTGCATGGCGAGGCTGCGCTCTTCGCCCTGGCCCACGATCGATTCCGCGAACGCCTGTTCCCACCGCGCCGACAGCGCGATCAGCGGCAAATAGCCGTTGAAGGAGGTGTTCTGTGCGCAAATCTGGCGCGCCAGCCGGGCGCGGACGTGCTCGACCATGGTGGCCGGGTTGCGCGAGAAGGCGAGCGCATCGGCGATGCCTTCGAGGATGGTGGAGAGATCGCGGATCGAGATGCGCTCGGCCAACAAAAGCTGAAGCACGCGCTGTATGCCTGAAACCGTGACCTGGCTCGGCACGATGTCCTTGACCAGTTCGCCCTGTTCCTTCGGCAGGTCCTTGAGCAGCTTCTGCACCTCGCCATAGGACAAAAGATCGCTCATGTTGTTCTTGAGCAGTTCGGTCAGATGGGTCGACAGCACGGTCGCGGCATCGACCACCGTGTAGCCCTTCAACGAGGCCTCTTCCTTCAGCGCGGCGTCGACCCAGGTCGCAGGAAGACCAAACGTCGGTTCCACGGTGTGAATGCCGGGCACACCGACCTGGTTACCGGCAGGGTCCATGACCATGAACTGGTTCGGCCAGATCTTGCCGCTGCCGGCGTCGACTTCCTTGATCTTGATGACGTAGGTATTGGCCTCGAGCTGCACGTTGTCGAGGATGCGCACCGCCGGCATCACAAAGCCCATTTCGATGGCGAGCGAACGGCGCAGCGCCTTGATCTGCTCGGTCAGGCGGTCGGTGCCGTCGGGGCCGTTGACCAGCGGCAACAGCGCATAGCCGAGCTCGATCTTGAGATCGTCGATCTTGAGCGCGTTGGCGATCGGCTCTTCCGCCGTGGCCTGGGCGGCTGCGGCTGCGAGATCGGGCGCGGCTGCGGCTGCGGCCTCCGCCGCCTTGGTGGCGCGATTGTGGTTGCGCGACTTCCAGGCCAGCGCCGCGGCGCCGCCGCCGAGCATGAGGAACGGAAGCATCGGAATGCCCGGCAGCAGCGCCAGCACCAGCATCACGCCGGCCGACATGCCGAGCGCCTGCGGATAGCCGCTCAGCTGCTTCATCAGCGCCTTGTCGGCGGCGCCGGTGATGCCGGCCTTCGACACCAGAAGGCCCGCGGCGGTCGAGACGATGAGCGCCGGTACCTGCGTGACCAGGCCGTCGCCGACCGTCAGAATGGTGTAGGTGCGGGCGGCGTCGCCAAAGCTCATGCCCTGCTGGGCGACGCCGATGATGATGCCGCCGATGACGTTGATGAAGACGATCAGGAGGCCTGCGATGGCGTCGCCGCGGACGAATTTCGAGGCGCCGTCCATGGCGCCGAAGAAGCCGCTTTCGTCCTCCAGCGCCTTGCGGCGTGCCTTGGCGGTCGCTTCGTCGATCAGGCCGGCGGAAAGATCAGCATCGATCGCCATCTGCTTGCCGGGCATCGAATCCAGTTGGAAGCGCGCAGCGACTTCGGCGATGCGCCCCGAACCCTTGGTGATGACGACGAAGTTCACGATCACCAGGATCGCGAACACGATAATTCCGATCACGAAATTACCGCCCATCACGAAATTGCCGAAGGCTTCGATGACGTGGCCGGCCGCGGCCGTCCCTTCATGGCCGTGCGACAGGATCAGCCGGGTCGAGGCCATGTTCAGCGACAGCCGCAGCATGGTCGAGATCAGCAGCACGGTCGGAAACGACGAGAATTCCAGCGGCGCCTGGATGAACAGCGAGGTCATCAGGATCAGGATCGACACCGTGATCGAGATCGCCAGAAACAGATCCAGCACGATCGCCGGCAGCGGCAGGATCAGCACCACCAGGATGACGAGAACGCCGAGTGCCAGCGCCAGATCGCCGCGCTTTAGGATATCGCCGATTTCGCTGAGGCTTGGAAATCCGCCGCTTGGGCCTGCGCCGCCCTGACCCGCCGTGACATCGACCATGGTAGCCGCTTCCCCCCGCGATTGACGCCCGCGGGCGCCAAACGTCTGCGCGGCGGCCGAAGGGCCGCCGGTCCGAAAGTGAGGTACCGCACTGGCGTCCACGGGGTTCCTCCCGTTCTACGCGGCCGACGACACTCGACTTCACCCGGCAATTTTTGCCCGGTGTATGGTTAGCAAAGGGTTAACGGGGGAGGGTTGGGGCGTCATTCCGCTCTCTCTGCTTCGTCATTCCGGGATGCGCCTCTTGGCGCAGGCCCGGAATCCATTTCACCACCTGCTCTGCGGCTTGATGGATTCCGGGCTCGCGCTGCGCGCGCCCCGGAATGACGACACACCTCCGCATTCCCGCGGCGCGTTTCGTCCGGGCTTTGCAATATTCGTTTCGCCCAAAGAGAAGAGGGCGCAGGACTCGTGAATGTGCCGGGTCCGGTGCCACCTTGGCTGCGCTAACATTTCGCAGCGCCATCTGAGATTTTGGACTAGGCTGAAAGTGCTCTGCGGAGGAATCCGGCCAGGAGGCGCCCATGAAAGTTGCGGCTTGGCTGCACGGTCTGGGGCTGGGGCAATACGAACAGGCGTTCCGCGAGAACGACATTGATGCCGAGGTACTTGCCGACCTGACGGCCGACGACCTGATCGGGATTGGCGTCACTTCGGTGGGCCACCGCCGCAAGCTGCTTGCCGCGATCGCAGCGCTGCGTAGTGGCGCCGCGCCGACGCTTTCTCTTGACCCGGGCGCACCGGCCTCGATATCGCGGGTGGCTTCGCCTCTGCCGGAGGCTGAGCGGCGGCAGGTGACGGTGCTCTTCGCCGATCTCGCTGGTTCAACGAAGCTCGCCGACGAACTCGACGCTGAAGAAGTCCATGCCCTCCTCGGAAGCTTCTTCGATCTTGCCGACGCAAGCGTCGTCGATCACGGTGGGACTGTCGACAAGCACATCGGCGATTGTGTGATGGCGGTCTTCGGTGCTCCGGTCGCCTATGGTAACGATCCTGAGCGATGTGTCCGGGCTGCCCTCGATATCGGGCGGCGCATGCCCATGCTTGCGGCCGATCTCGGCCGCCCTATTGGCGTGCACATCGGCATTGCCAGTGGCGAGGTTATGGCCAGCGGCACCGGCAGCGCGCGTCATGTTGAATACACGGTCACCGGCGAGTCCGTGAACCTAGCCGCACGCCTGAAGGATAAGGCGCCCACGGGCGAGATCTTCATTTCGGATTCAGTCTACCGTGCGCTCGCCGAACGGGTCGAATGCTCCGAGATCGGTGAGCTCGCCATCAAAGGGTTCGCAAAGCCGGTCAGGGCGTGGCGACTGCGCGCCTTTCGTGAGCCGGCCCGCTCGGGCCGCCAATCCTTTGTCGGACGGACCCGCGAACTGCGGCAGCTCGAAGCGGCGCTGGCCCAGTGCCGCGACACGAAATGCGGCCGCGCCATCTACATCCGCGGGGAGGCTGGCATCGGCAAAACCCGCCTGCTCGAACAGTTCCAAGCAAAGGCCGAAGGGGAGAACTTCGCCTGTCACAGTGGGCTGGTGCTCGACTTTGGAATAGGCTCCGGTCAGGACGCAATCCGCTCGCTGGTTCGCAGCCTGCTCGGTCTGACGGGCCAGAGCAGCCATGAAGAGATCGAGGTAGCGGCTGAGAAGGCCATCGAGGATGGCATGCTCACCAACGAGCGGCGGGTGTACCTGAACGATCTCCTTGACGTGCCACAATCGACCGAGCTGCGTACGCTCTATGATGCGATGGACAATCCCGCCCGCAACCGCGGCAAGCGGGCGACCGTCGCCGAACTCGTCACCCGCGCGAGCGCCCGTCGTCCTCGGCTGCTGGCGATTGAGGACCTGCACTGGGCTGATCAGATGACTCTCGATCATCTGGCGAACCTCGCCGAGACGGTCGCTGGATGTCCGGCGCTTCTGGTCATGACCTCGCGGCTCGAGCGCGACCCGCTCCATGAGGCCTGGGGTCCGACGATCGCCGGCCAGCCGATCGTGACGATTGACCTTGGCCCACTTCAGCCGAGCGAAGCCAACGGGCTCGCCGAGGCCTATTTCGACGCACTAGGCGAGCTCGCCCAGCGTTGCGTCGAACGGGCCGACGGCAATCCGCTGTTTCTGGAGCAACTGTTGCGGCATGCCGAGGAAAGCGCCGAGGGCAGCGTGCCGGGGTCGATCCGGAGCTTGGTACAGGCGCGCCTGGATCGGCTTGCGTCGCCCGACAAGCGGGCGTTGCAAGCAGCCTCAGTTCTCGGCCAGCGCTTTACTGCCGAAGCGTTGGCAGCTCTGCTCGACCAGCCCGGCTGGAATTGCGCCGACCTGGTGCGGCATCTCCTGGTGCGCCCGCAGGGCGATCACTTTCTTTTCGCCCACGCGCTGATTCAGGAGGGCGTCTACGACACGCTGCTCAGGAGCCGGCGCCGCGAGTTGCACCGGCGGGCGGCAGATTGGTTCAGGAGCCGTGACCTGATGTTGTGCGCACAGCATCTCGATCGAGGCGATGACGGTGACGCTCCACGGGCCTACCTGGAAGCGGCACGCGCGCAGGCAGCGGAGTATCGGACCGAACGGGCCCTGCGTCTTGTCGAACGCGGGGTGGCCTTGGCCAGGAAACGGAGCGATCTGAGCGCGCTGCACTTGCTCCGAGGCGAAATTCTGCATGACCTCGGTTCAATCTCAGAATCGATTGCCGCTTTCGAGCAGGCCTTGGCAGTCGCCGATGTTGACATCGAGCGGTGTAGAGCCTGGCTTGGGCTCGCTGCCGGCCTGCGCGTGACGGATCGTTTCGACGAGGCCTTTGCGATGCTGGACAAGGCCGCGACCGCGGCGGCAACCGACGACCTCGCGGCGGAGCGCGCGCGGATCCACCACCTGCGGGGCAATCTCTGCTTCCCCCTCGGAAGGCTCGTCGAGTGCTTGCAGGAGCATGAGCGGGCGCTCGACTGCGCCCGAACTGCCCGTTCGCCAGAGATCGAGGCGCGTGCGCTTGGTGGCTTGGGCGATGCCGAGTACGCGCGCGGCCGGATGGCCAGCGCCCATCGGCACTTCAGTCGGTGCGTGGAACTGTCGCGAGTGTCCGGCGCAGGGCGCATCGAAGTCGCCAATCTCAGCATGGTCGCGCATACGCTGGTGTACCTCAACGAATTTTCCGATGCGATCGCGACGAGCCAGATGGCAGTCGAACTGGCGGCGCGGGTCGGGCATCACCGTGCGGAAATCATCGCCCATTACGCGGCGTGCAACGTGTTTCGCACCACCGGCGAGTTTGCCCATGTGAAGATGCATGCCGAGCGGGCGCTGGTCCTCGCTCGGCAGCTTGGCGCAAGGAGGTTCGAGGCGGTCAGCCTCAACGATCTGGCCATGGTCGCTCGCGCAGAGGCGAACAGCGCGAAGGCGATGGACCTGCTGCACCGTGCCTTGACGATCAGCCGTGAGACCGGGGTCGGCTTTGTGGGTCCGTGGATTCTCGGCCACATCGCGGTGACAAGCGAGGATCCGGTTGAAAGTCTTGCGGCGCTGGCGGAAGGAGAGGAGATCCTCCGCAAGGGCGCTGTCGGCCACAATCATTTGTGGTTCTTCCGATACGCGATCGACGCATCGCTGCACTCTCATGATTGGGACGGCGCGGAGCGCTACAGCGCGGCACTGGAGGACTTTACGCTGCCAGAGCCATTACCTTGGGCCGACTTCTTCGTCCGATATGGACGCGCTGCTGGTGCGCATGGCCGGTGCCGCACCGGACAGGGGGCGACATGCGAGCTTGGCGACCTGCTGGCAGAGGCCGAGCGCCTTGGCATCGGTCCTGCGCTTGGGGCGCTCGCGTTATTGCAACGGGCCCGCCGCCAGCAAGAAACGTGATGTGAATGTAGACGGAGTTTTTGCGGAGGTCCGCTCCGGTCAAATTGAGTCCCGTCGACCGTTGAAGCAGTGATGAAGAATTGATCAGAGCGAGTAGCGAAGCGGGTTTAATCTGAGCACCATCGTGCTAAGCTACAAACACTCGTGCTAAGCTAAAAGCATAACAGCCAAGTAGGTTGAAGCCGTACTGCCGCTTGCGGAGCGGCCCCTATCGTTTGCGATCTCTGCCGTCCCGCGGTCAAACACCGTTTCAAGGGAGGAGAAGATGTCGCTTGATCGTCGTTATTTCCTTGCAGGTACCGGAAGCGCAGTGGTTGGCCTCGTTGGTGGGGCATGGAGTGGAGGTGGTGCCCATGCTCGCGCACCAGTCTCAAAAAGTCAGGTGCCAGGATTCTACCGGTTCAGTCTCGGACAGTTCCAACTCACGGTCGTGAGCGACGGCACAATTGCTTTTCCAGCGGAGGCGCTGTGGCCAGAAGCGACTAAAGCGGAACGCGACGCCGTCCTTATGTCAGACTTCCAGCCGACGGACAAATCTACGCTCCAATTGAATGTCTTGGCGGTGAATACGGGTGAGCGCCTTGTGCTCATCGACGCAGGCTCCCGCGGAAAGATAAAGCCACAGCCGACTGCTGGCCGTCTACTGCAGAACCTCGCGGCCGCCGACATCAAGCCGGACGAGGTCGACACAGTCCTGATCACGCATGCCCATCCGGATCACCTATGGGGGGTCGCTGACGCGACTGACACCGAGCGGACCTTTCCAAACGCCGAGTATGTGATCGGCGAAGCGGAATTGAACTTCTGGATGCAGCCCCAGCATCCGTTGGAAAATCATGCTCGTTGGGGCGGCATCTATAGCCAGAACATGAAAACGCTCGCGGCGATCAAGGATCGCATCCGGACTGTGAGGCCGGACGGCGAGGTGGTCCCGGGCATCACGGCGATAGCGACGCCCGGGCACACGCCGGGGCACACCTCGGTGCAGATCGCGTCCGGTTCCAGCCAGCTTCTCTGTACGGCAGACGTTGTTGGGCACCGCGCCGTCAGCTTGCAGCGCCCCGACTGGCGCGTCGGGTTCGACTTGGATCTCGACCAAGGCGCGAAGACACGCCGAGCCTTCCTCGACCGATGTGCGAGCGAGAAGGTGATGGTCTCCACCTACCATCTCCCGTTCCCCGGGATTGGCCATGTCGTTCGCGCCGGCACAGCATTCAGTTGGCTCTCAAGCGATTGGAGCTGGGACGGCGTAAGTCCCACTTAAGTCCACCTAGCCGAACTGGCCGATCATTGTGTGAAAGAGGAGGAGATCATGCAAGCCATGGCCACTGAAACCTTCATCGGCAACATGCGCGGCCCCGTCATTAGGCGAACAGACGTCGACTATGATGCCGTGCGCAGCCTCTACAACGGGATGATCGATAAGAGCCCTGAGATGATTGCGCGATGCACCGACGTCGCTGACGTTGTCACTGCCGTCAATTTTGCGAGGCAGAATGATCTCAAGGTCGCGATCCGCGGAGGCGGTCACAACGGGCCGGGCCTTGGTAGTGTCGACGACGGGCTGATGATCGACATGTCGATGATGAAAGGCGTGCGGGTCAATCCCACCGCCTGCACCGTCCGCGTCGGTCCCGGCTGCACGCAAGGCGATGTCGACCACGCTACGCATGCCTACGGGCTCGCCGTGCCGGCCGGCATCGTCTCGACGACCGGTATTGCCGGCCTCACGCTTGGCGGCGGCACTGGGTACCTCACCCGCAAGTATGGCCTCACCAGCGACAATCTGCTTGAGGCGGATGTCGTGCTTGCCGACGGTCGCATTGTCACCGCCAACAAGTCAGAGAATGCTGACCTCTACTGGGGCTTGCGCGGTGGCGGCGGCAATTTCGGCATCGTGACAAGCTTCCTGTTCCAGGCTCATCCGGTGAACATGGTCTACGCCGGTCCAGTCTTCTGGGATCTCGAAAATGCCCGGACGGTTATGCAGAGGTATAGGGATTTTCTGCCCGGTGCTCCCGAGGAGCTTGGGGCCTTTGTCGGCCTGAAGACCGTTCCACCGATGGACCCGTTCCCAGCGGAGCATCAGGGCAAGCGCGCCTGCGCCATCATCGCTTGCCACAATGGCCCGACGGAAGACGGTCAGGCCGTCATGGCCAAGTTACTCGGAACGCTGCCCCCACCGCTCTTCAACTGGATGGGCGAAATGCCCTATCCAACCCTCCAGTCCATGTTCGACCCGTTCTTCCCGAAGGGTCTGCAATGGTACTGGCGCGGCGATTTCGTGAAAGAACTGACTGACGAAGCGATTGATGCCCATGTCACTCAGGCGCAGAAACTGCCGAGCACCCTCTCGCTCATGCATCTTTATCCGATCGACGGTGCTGTCCGTCGCATCGGCAAGGGAGACACCGCCTGGAACACGCGCGACGCGACCTGGTCGATGGTCATCGCCGGCATCGATCCCAATCCGCAAAAGGCGGGCGAAATCACCCGCTGGACCAAAGGCTATTGGGAGGCCGTGCATCCTTACTCGGCTGAGGGCGGCTATGTAAACTTCATGATGGACGATGGAGATGACAACAGACTCAAGGCCACCTACGGTGACAATTACGATCGTCTCGTCACCTTGAAAGCCAAATACGACCCGACGAATTTCTTCCGCGTGAACCAAAACATCAGGCCGCTGCACTCGTGACCATCACGTCTGCCGCGCGAAGTCGATCGCGCCCTAAGGGGTAGTCGGAGCGCTCCTTTTTCATCGAGAAGGAACGCTCAGGCGAAGACTTCGATGCCGCCGAGCGTTGAAATCAGCACCACGTAGTCCGGCATTCGCGCGACCGCAGCAGCGCGTATTTTGCATTAACGGTCCGCAAATCGCAACTGCTGTCATCGATAAACTAGAACTTCGATCTGCGAAAAGAATCACTCGCAGTGCGTGAGCAGGAACCGCGCAATCTGGAGCAATTCTAGCAACCACCTATCGTACTCCGAAGAAGCCTGCGTTAGAGCGAGGCCTCAAAAAAATCATACCGGCCAAGCCGGCAGGCCTCGGGGTATCGCAGGGTGACACTAACTGGATTTTCTTCGCTTTCCGCCACTCGACTTCAACTGATGCGAATGATCTGCCTCGGGGCAGTCAGCGGACTTACCCTCTCCCTGCAGACTGGTACCGCGCTGGCGCAGTCATCACTTCCTGCGGTCACCGTGGACGCGCCGCCGCAGCAGGCGCGCCCAGCCGCAGCCCGGCCCTCCCGCCGCGCTGCGACCACGCGCGCCGCGCGCGCCAATCGCGCAGCCAACACGCCGCAAGCGGCACCGGCTGCGGCCGCAGTGGGCCCAGGCGCCGGCGAGCGCGCCAATGGTCCGGTGCGCGGCTTCGTCGCGACCCGCACCGGCAGCGCAACCAAGACCGACACGCCGATCATCGAAACCCCGCAGTCGATTTCCGTCGTCACCACCGATCAGATCAAGAACCAGGGTGCGGAATCTGTCGGTGCCGCGCTGCGCTATACCGCGGGCGTCAGCGGCGACGTCAATGGCGGCTCCGACACGCGCTTCGGGGGCTTGCAGATCCGCGGCTTCGACATGACCATGCTGGGCCTCTATCTCGACGGCCTCCGGCTGCCCAGCAGCCAATACGTGCACTTCCTCGGCCTCGAGGCCTACGGTGCCGAGCGACTCGAAGTGCTGAAGGGGCCGTCCTCGGTGATGTATGGCGGCAGCGGCACCGGCGGCATTCTCAACTATGTCAGCAAGCTGCCCACGGCCTACCAGTTCGGCGAGATGTCGGTGTCGGGCGGCAGCTTCAATCGCTACCAGGGCCAGTTTGACGTTGGCGGCCCCGCCAACAAGGAAGGCACCGTGTTGTGGCGCCTGACCGGTGTTGTCCGCGACGGCGAAACCCAGGTCGATTTCACCAAGGACAACCGCGTTTTCATCGCGCCGGCGGTGACGTTCAAGCCGAACGACGACACCACCATCACGCTGCTGGCCAATTATCAAAAGGACACAACCGGTTGGGGCCTGCAGTTCCTGCCGGCATCAGGCACCGCGTTTGCCAATAGCGGCCGCTTCATCCGGAATACCTTTTTCGGCGGTGAGCCGAACTTCAACCAGTTTGACACCGAACAGGCATCAGTCGGCTACCTGCTCTCGCACGATATCAACGAAGCCATCACGTTCCGGCAGAACCTGCGCTATTCGTGGATGCACAATGAACAGCAGAGCTTCTACGGTCTGAGCTACGCCTCGCCGGCCGACGAAGCCGCAGGTCTGATGTCGCGCGCCGGCGCCGGCGGCGCATCGACCATCAACTCCTTCGCGGTCGATAACCAGCTCCAGGGTAAGTTCGTCACCGGCATTTTGAGCCACACCACTTTGTTCGGCATCGACTATCGCAACACCTCGTTCCGGGACGCAGCTTCAGGGTACAGCACCGGCAAGATCAACGTGTTTGCGCCTGTCTATACCAACACATGGACCAATGACGGCCCATACGACGACAAGGGCGTCAAGCAGTCGCAGATGGGGATCTACGCGCAGGACCAGATCAAGCTCGGCCGGCTCTCGTTCCTGCTGGGCGGCCGGCAGGATTTTGCCACGACCGACCTCGACAATCACCTCAACAGGACTTCCGCCACGACGGACGCTTCGGCATTCACCGGCCGTGCGGCCGTGATGTACAATTTCGACAACGGGATCGCGCCGTATTTCAGCTACGCCGAATCGTTCCTGCCGGTGCTCAACGTCAACGCCGCGGGCGAACTGCTGAAGCCGGAAACCGGCGTCCAGTATGAAGTCGGCGTAAAGTACCAGCCGGTCGGGATCAATGCGCTGATCACGCTGGCGGCCTTCGACCTGACGCGGGCCAATGTCGTCACCTTCGGGGCGCCCCCGGCATACGTTCCCGAGCAGACCGGGCAGGTGAAATCGCGCGGCGTCGAACTCGAAGGCACCGCGACGCTGGTGGAAGGTTTCAATATCCGCGGCGCTTACTCCTACATCGACGCCGTGGTCACGCAGGATCCCGTGAATGTCGGCAAGGCGCCGACCACGGTGCCGCTCAATCGGTTCTCGCTGTGGAGCGACTACACGGTGCAGGACGGGCCGCTTGCCGGCGTGCAGGTCGGTGGCGGCATTCGCTATGTCGGCTCGACCTTCGGCGACGACGCCAACACCTTCAAGGTGTCGGCGTCGACGGCGGTCGATGCGTTGCTCGCCTACACCAAGGATAACTACCGCCTGGCGCTGAACGTCACCAACATCGCCGACACCCGCTATGTCGCGGCCTGCTACGGCTACACGAGCTGCTTCTACGCCGAAGGCCGCAAGGCGATCGCGAAGCTGACCTATCGATGGTGAATAGGCCGCGACACACAGCGACGGATACGTCACCGCCGGTCGGTCGATCGGCGGTGACGATGTTTGATAATTGAGGCAACCCCAACAGCACGGGCGAAAGCCATGAAATCGATCTTCGGGCGACTGCATCGCTGGGCCGGCCTTCTCACCGCCGGCTTTCTGTTCTTTTCGGGAATCACCGGCGCGATCATCTCGTGGGATCACGAGCTCGATGACCTGCTCAACAAAAATTTGTTCGACGTGACCAGCAGCGGTTCCGCGATTCCTTCCGTCGATCTTGTCAAGCTGATCGAGCAGCGCGATCCGCGCGCGCGCGTCATCCACATGTTCATGACGCCGGAACAAGGCCACTCGCTGTGGTTCTTCGTGCTGCCGCGGATCGACCCCGCGACCGGCAAGCGGTTCAACCTCGATTACAATCAGATATTCCTCGATCCCAACACCGGTGCGGAACTCGGGCGGCGCTACTGGGGCGCGGTGTGGCCGGTGACGCGCGAGAACTTCGTCTCGTTCCTCTACAAGCTGCACTACACCATGCATATTCCGGAGTTCTGGGGCAGCGATCGCTGGGGCATGCGCGTACTTGGCGTCATCGCCATCATCTGGACCATCGATTGCTTCGTCGGTTTCTACCTGACGCTGCCGTCGCGTCGCCGCGCCGGGGCAGAGCGGGCGCCTGCCGTTGAGCGCGAGCTCGGCCGTGGCTTCTGGGCGCGTTGGGCGGCGGCCTGGAAGATCAAGACCTCGGGCAGTGCCTATCGCATCAACTTCGATATCCACCGCGCCCTCAGCCTGTGGACTTGGGCGCTGCTGTTCGTGATCGCTTTTACGGCGTTCTCGCTCAACCTATATTTCGAGGTGTTCTCGCCCCTGATGAAGACGGTGTCGGACTACACCCCGACGCCGTATGAGCAGCGTCCGTACCGGCATCTTGACGATCCGATCGAACCGAAGGTCACCTTTGCGGAAATCGCGGCGCGTGCGGCGGCCGACGGCAAGAGCCGCGGATGGACCACGCCGGTCGGCTCAATCAATTATGGCCCGGCCCACGGCGTATATGCCGCGGCCTTCTTCCACCCCGGCGATGATCACGGTGCAGGCGGCGTCGGCCCGGCGCAGCTTTATTACGACAGCGAGGACGGACGCCCGATCGGCGCGCGACTGCCGTGGGTCGGCACCGCGGCTGATATCTTCGTGCAGGCGCAATTCCCGCTGCATTCCGGCCGCATCGTCGGCCTGCCCGGCCGCATCCTGATTTCGATCATGGGACTGGTGGTCGCGGCGCTGTCGGTGACCGGCGTCGTGATCTGGTGGCGCAAGCGCCGCGCTCGTGTCCGGAGGCGCGAGACTGCCGCCACACGTTCGACCGGACACCTCGCGCCGGCGGAATAGCACTGTCGAGCGCGTTCCGCGGCCGCGTAGGATGGGTAGAGCGAAAGCGAAACCCATCAATCAGCGTGCGCAGAGGGTGATGAGTATCGCTGCGCTCCACCCATCCTACCTACGTGCTTTAATCGCAGTAGGCCCACCTTCCATAGCCGTCGTCGCATCGCGCCCGCGCACGGTAGGGCACGGGCAGAGGCGGCCTCGGCGCATATTCCAATGTATAGTCGCGTTCCTGCGCGTAGTAGCGATCCTGAGCGTAGTAACGCTCGGGATAGGCGGGCGCGCGGTCGGCATAGGCCGGTCCGTATTCGCCATACACTGCCGCCGGTGCGCGGTATACGGGGGCCGGCGCTCCGTAAGAGGGCCGATATCCGTAACCGGGTTCCGCGTAAGGCCGATGATGGGTCGATCCCGGACGCACATAGACGTCCGCTGAAGGCGCGTAGATTCCGCCCGGCGCCACGTAAACGGATGACAGGTCGCTGGCCGCGCCGGCCGCCGAGTACAGGACCACAAAGGCCAGCGTGAGCGATGATCGGTACATGTTTGAAACCTCCAACAACGCAGCCTCGCCAGCCAGCATGATTAATTTTCGCTAAACAATCCGCACGGCGCAATCATATTCTGCGCCAAGATGTGTGCCATTTCTGGACTGCCCACAGTGCAGCCGCATTGCAAGTTGAGGGCGCAGGCATTGCGCAACGGCGTCATTGCGAGCGGAGCGAAGCAATCCATCTTTCCGCGCGCGAGGATAGATGGATTGCTTCGTCGCTTTGCTCCTCGCAATGACGGCTGGAGACGCATATTCGAGGATCGTCATGAACACCTTCACAATACGGCCGATGCGGCCGGACGAAATCTCGCTCGCCATCGACTGGGCCGCGGCCGAGGGCTGGAATCCTGGCCTCGCCGATGACAACTGCTTTGCTTCTGTCGATCCAAAAGGCTTCTTCATCGGTGAGCTCGATGGCGCGCCGGCGGCGACCGTCTCTTGCGTCAATTATGATGCGCGCTTTGCCTTTCTCGGCTTCTACATCGTGCGGCCGGACTTGCGCGGCCGCGGCTACGGCCTGCGCATATGGAATGCTGCCATCGCGCATGCGGGCCCGCGCGTGATCGGGCTCGATGGCGTGGTGGCGCAGCAGGACATTTACAGAAAGTCCGGGTTTAGGCTCGCTTACGCCAACGTCCGCTATGGCGGCACGGTCGCGGCGCCGGATGCGCCGCGCGCCGGTGTTGTTGCGCTGAGCGAAGTCCCGCTGGCGGCGGTGGAGGCGGATGATGCGACGGTGTTTCCGGCGTCGCGATCTGGGTTCCTGCGGGCCTGGATCGGCGCGCCCGGGCATGCCGGTTGCGCGCTGGCGCGGGATGGAACGCTTGCCGGCTGGGGTGTGATCCGTCCGTGCCGGAAAGGTTTTAAGATCGGCCCGCTGGTGGCCGATGACCGTTCCACCGCCGAAACGGTGCTGTCCGCCTTGCTCGCCAAGGTGGGCGGCGGCGAGATTTTTCTGGACGTGCCCGGCATCAACCGCGACGCCGTCGCGCTTGCGCAGGATTTGGGATTAACGCCGGTGTTCGAGACGGCCCGCATGTACACCGGCGCGATTCCGCCGCTGCGGCTGGAACGGGTGTTCGGCGTCACCAGCTTTGAATTGGGGTAGGTTCGCGGGATTGGTTGGATCCGGGCGCAATAAATCGGGCCTCAACCACCGGTTCCCGGGAACGGGTAGCACCTTTGCGTGTTAGTGGCGATGGATCACTTCTATCTGCATATTATCTGCGCGAGCATTCTGCTGCTCGTGACCGCGTTCGCGCTGGGAACGCCTGGCTTGAAATCGGATGGTCCGCCGGAGAAAGCACTTTTAATGCGGGTCGCAAACCGATGACGCGTAGCGCCTAACCGCTATCCTGCCGCGTTCGCCGCGATGCGGAAAAGATCTCCCAACTTACCATGAACATCGCGGCGATCAGCGGGCCGATGACAAAACCGTTCAGGCCGAAGACGTCGATGCCGCCGAGCGTGGAGATCAGCACCACGTAGTCCGGCAGCTTGGTGTCCTTGCCGACCAGGAATGGACGCAGCAAATTGTCCACCAGGCCGATGACGAGCACGCCGTAGAGGATCAGCCCGATGCCCTGCCATATGGCGCCGGTCGCTAGGAAGTAGATCGCAACCGGAAGCCAGACCAGCGCCGCGCCAACGGCCGGGACCAGCGACAGGAACGCCATCAGCACGGCCCATAGCAGGGCTGCGTGGATTCCGAGGAACCAGAACGCGATGCCGCCGAGCGCCCCTTGAATGAAGGCAACCAGGACGCCCCCCTTGACGGTCGCCCGAAGGACGTCGGCGAATCTGGCGAACAGCGCTGCCTTTTGAGCGCGCTGCAGCGGAACGGCCTCCTTGATTCGTTCCGCCAGTGCCCTGCCGTCGCGCAGCAGGAAGAACAGCAGGTACAGCATGATGCCGAGCCCGATCACGAAGTCGAACGTATTCATCCCGATGTTGAGCGCCTGCGGGGCGAGAGCCTGCCCGCCCTGCATCAGGCCGGATGCGAGCTTTTCGCGCAGGGCTGAAAAATCGGTCAGGTTGAGCCGCTCGATCAGCCCGGTCGCCCATGCCGGCAGGGCCTCGACGATCCGCTGCAGGTAGCTGCCGAAATCGTACTCGCCGGACTTTATCTTCGCGAACAGGCTCGATGCTTCCTGGGCCAGCGACGTCGCGATCATCGCCAGCGGCAGGATGACCATCGCAATGATGATCAGAACGGTGATCGCGGCAGCAAGGCTTCGCCGGCCGTTCGTCGCCGCGAGCAGCCTGCGATGAACCGGCGCAAAGATCACCGCCACGACGATCGCCCAGAGAACGGCGCCATAGAACGGGTACAGCACCCAGGCGAACGCCAGCGTGACGGCGGCAAGCAGCAGCAGGAACGTCTGATTTTCGATCCTTCGCACGGCGGTCTCGTTTCCCAGCTTTCGGATTGGGCCCGGTTGTAGTGGATCAGGGGCGACGAAAACAGGAAACTTTTACCGGCATGCCGCCGTCGCTTTTAGCTGTGGCTCATTTCACCGGGACCTATTTCACCAGGATCTGGCCGACCATGCCGGCCTCGCGGTGGCCGGGGATCAGGCACGAATATTCGAACGTGCCTGACTTGGTGAACTTCCAGACGATCTCGGCCGACTTCTTCGGTGCAAGCCGAACACCGTTCGGTTCGTCATGTTCCATGTGCGGGTTCTCCATCATCGCCTTGGCGTGTTTCAGATTTTCTGCCGTGGTGGCGAGCAGGAATTCGTGGTCATCCTCGCCGGTGTTGCGGATCACAAAGCGGATCTGTTCGCCGCGCTTCACCTCGATGCTGGCGGGCGCGTAGGCCATCTCGCTCATCCCGACCTCGATGGTGCGGGAAGGCTTTTTGGGGTCGCCGGGCTCGCCCGCCGCATAGCTTTGGTGGGCGTGCTGGTCATGGCTGTGCGCCAGGCGCGGCAGGGCTGAAAGCGCGGTTAGCGCCAGCAGGATTGTCACAGTGATTTTCATTCGATGTTCTTTCTCGTGTTTTTCGGAGATGCGCTGCGCAATGGCACAAGACGCCGCAAGCTGCGCAGGCATGGTTGAACGCTCTGACGGACCACGGCATGCGCGCGCAGTCGCAAGCGCGGCTGCCGGTGTCGTTACGTCAGGTCAGGCGATGGGAGGGCGGTAGAGCAGAGGGGGCGCTTTGCCCGGCAGGCGCTGGAAATTCTCGGAAGCGCAGGTCGAAACCGGCTGCGAGGGTTTTGCGATGGCCGGCAGATCGGCCGCGATCGCGGAAAGGCAGAGCATGGCGCAGCAGGGTCCCGGCGAGCCCTTGCCGTCATGCTGATGCTTGGCGTGCTCCTGCGTGGCGTTGTCCGCATCGGCGTGATGTTGATGTATCTCATCATGCCCTTGCGACGCGGCAGCCGCATGTACATGCGCGGCAGCGACCGGCTGCAGCCTGACCATCAGGCAGGATGCGGCGTCGCCGAGCGCGAGCGCAACACCCGGCGCGAGCACGCAAAACAGATAGAGCAGGGCGACAAACCACCCCGCCTTGGCGCGCACAGGCCTCGTCAAGCGAACGAACATGGCGACAATTTAGTGCCCGCTATCGATTTCGCCAAGATGGCAGCTCGTTCTCTCTGTCATTCCGGGGCGTGCGAAGCACGAGCTTTGATGTGCAGTTGCACATCAGAGAATCCATTTCGCTACTGGCCTGCGCCAGGGCGCGCATCCTCGATGTGCAATTGCACATCGGGAATGACGGCGGAGGTCGTCCCTCCACATATGCATGCCCAATATCGCGCCATTGTGGCTTGACCTTAGGCGAATAGACCACGAACTTGCGTCCGCCGTGGCAATTTCTTCTGAACTCACTCGAGATTCCGACCTGTTCGTTCCCGATTCGCGTCGGGCATGGACCCGGCTTGCCGTGGCCGTGCTGATCGGTTCGCTCGGCAGTGTCGGCATGTGGTCGGTGGTGGTCGCGCTTCCCGTCGTGCAGGCGGAGTTCGGGGCGAGCCGGGGCGCCGCCTCTCTGGCCTTCACCATGGTGATGCTCGGGTTTGGTTCCGGCGGGGTGCTGACCGGCAAGATCACCGACCGCTACGGCATCGTCACGGCGATCGGTCTCGGCATCGGCATTCTCGGCCTCGGCTATGTCGTAGCCGGCATGTCATCCTCGATCTGGCAATTCATCCTGGTGCATTTTGCGATCGGGCTCTCTTCGTCGGCGACCTTCGGCCCGCTGATGGCGGAGGCCTCGCACTGGTTCGACCGCTACCGCGGGCTGGCGGTCGCCATCGCCGCCAGCGGCAACTACATCGGCGGTGCGATCTGGCCGCCGCTGGTAAATTTCGGCATGGAGCAGATGGGCTGGCGCACCAGCCACATCGCGATCGGCATCTTCACGGCGGTGGCGATGACGCTGGCGCTGGTTGGCCTGCGCATGCTGATGGGGGCGGGAGCGCAGCGCGATCACGAGAACGCGGCGCCGCCGCGCGTCGACTTGCGGCTCTCCACCAATGCGCTGACGGCGATCCTGTCGCTGGCCGGCATCGCCTGCTGCGTGGCGATGTCGATGCCGCAGGTTCACATCGTCGCCTATTGCGGCG
This sequence comes from Bradyrhizobium sp. CSA112, assembly GCF_029051645.1. Lineage (GTDB taxonomy): Bacteria > Pseudomonadota > Alphaproteobacteria > Rhizobiales > Xanthobacteraceae > Bradyrhizobium. The sequence continues at coordinate 212,247 of NZ_JAACFS010000007.1, read as the reverse complement.
ATCTCGGCTATGGCGTGGCGCGGGGCGCCGAAATGCTGTCGCTGATGCTGGGTTTTGGGATCATCAGCCGGATCGGCTCGGGCTTCCTCGCCGACAAGATCGGCGGCATCCGCACGCTGCTGATCGGATCGGTGGCGCAGGGCACCGCGCTGTTGTTCTATTTGTTCTTCGACAGCCTGATCTCGCTCTACATCATCTCCGCGATGTTCGGCCTGTTCCAGGGCGGCATCGTGCCGAGCTACGCAATCATCGTGCGCGAGGCGATGCCGGCGTCGGAGGCCGCAACCCGCGTCGGCATCGTGATCTTCGCCTCCGTGTTCGGCATGTCGTTCGGTGGGTGGATTTCCGGCGCGATCTTCGACGCCACCGGCTCCTACGCCGCCGCGTTCGCCAATGGGCTGGCGTGGAACGCGCTGAACATCGCGGTGATGCTGTTGTTGTTGATGCGGGCGCGCGGGCATTCCGCAAATGCGGGCACCGGCTTTGCCACCTGAATACGCACACACGCGCGGCAGCGTGTGGATTTCTGACGCTGGTCAGGCGTTCTGAAACGCGTGCGAGCGCAGCGGTCGTAGCGCATTGAGATACGCCGCCAATCAATCTCGGTGAGTTTGCCTTGACAGCTTGCCAGCCCCGCAGCCTATGATTTTCTCCAGGGAGGAGCCTGACGATGACCATCACCATTACCGCCTTTGACCGGTCACCCGATGGCGGCAAGGGACTGGCGCGTGATACGCGCGTTCGCTGGGCGCTGGAGGAAGTGGGCCAACCTTACGAGGTTCGTCTTGTTTCGTTCGGAGCGATGAAGGAACCCGCACATCTGGCGCTGCATCCTTTCGGGCAGATTCCGACCTATGAGGAAGGCGATCTCGGCTTGTTCGAGACGGGGGCGATCGTGTTCCATATCGCGGAGCACCATGCGGGCCTGTTGCCGGACGATGCCAATGCAAGGGCGCGCGCGATCACATGGATATTCGCCGCGCTCAGCACGGTGGAGCCGCCAATTCTTGAACTTATGACCGCCAGGATCTTTGAGGGCGACAAGCCCTGGACCGCACAACGTATGCCTCTGGTCCTGGATCGCGTTCGTGACCGGCTGGGCCAGCTTTCCGCTCGCCTTGGCGATGCCGACTGGCTCGATGGCGCGTTCAGCGCGGGCGACCTGATGATGGTGTCGGTGCTGCTCAGGTTGAGAGCGTCGGGTTTGCTGGACGAATATCCGAACCTCTCCGCCTATGTGGCCCGCGGCGAAGCGCGGCCCGCCTACAAGCGTGCCTTCGACGCTCAGTTGGCGGTTAACAAGCCGCCGGCCGGCTGATTGAGGTCCGGCTCGAAGTTGTCATCCGGGTTTTTCCGATCCGTTGACGGCGCGGCGGAGATGTCCTTTTGGAACCAGGGAACCGCCCAGTCACTTATCCGCTTGTTCCAGAGCGCCTGAACGGATGCCCGGCTCTTAATGGCATTTCGATGCGGAAACCGGAGCCGAAGGGGAGGTATAACACCCGAGGAGCAACAACATGACCCCACACACATCAGAGGAATTTCCCACCAGCTTGATCGACTGGAGTCTCTTCGCGATCATGGACGACACGATACCGCCCCGGGATCCCGAAGAAGACGACGAGGACGAGGATGAAGAGGACGAAGAGGACGATGACAATGAACCGCCGGTCGTGCGCGAGCCGGACGAAGACTAGGGCATGATGCTCTTAGGATTGGGCATAGCCTGAGTTTTTTCTCGGGGAGGATAATCCGATGACGCTCGCGCTCGGCAATATCGGAGGTTATGAATTCGACCGCATGGTGGCTGTCGCCGCAATGGCAGGCACGCCTAGTGCGAGTGCAAGTCCAGGAACGGCGTATCGTTGGCGCTGACATAGAAAATGACGACCTTGGTCGTCTCGGTGGCGCTGCGGTTATAGCCGGTCATCGGCACCTTTGGCGGTTCGACCATCGCTTCGCCGGCCTTGACCGTGAGCGGCGGTCGGCCGTCGAGTTCGAGGGTGAAGGCGCCTTCCAGCACATAGACCGTCACCGGAAAACGGTGGGTGTGATAGACCGTCTTGTCGCCCGGCTTGAACGTTGCAGTCATGACCCGCACGGTTTGCTTGTTGTCAGTGGGCAATCCATCGACAATCTGCTGCAGCACCATATTGGGCTTGGCGATATTGGGCGCTGCCGGGCCGTGCTGTTGCGCCAGCGCCGGATTGCTGATGCCGATACCGGCGAGCAGGGCGATGCCCGGGAGGAGATGGCTGCGCATGTATAGCTCCTTTGTTGGCCAATCGCCGCGTTGTTTCGATGCAAAGCTTAAGGGGACATAGCCGTGCCGCGGGAGCCGCAAGATTGCTAGGGCCCGCTCCAAAAGTGCATAATGGGCGCATGTTCGACTGGAACGACCTGAAATATTTTCTCGCCGTTGCGCGCCATGGCAGCACGATTGCCGCCGGCAAGGCACTTGGCACCAGCCAGTCGACCGTGCATCGCCGGCTCGAAGAGCTCGAACGTCGGATCGGGCAGGCGCTGGTGACACGGCAGGCGAGCGGCCATCGCCTGACCGAATACGGCACCACGCTGCTGCCTTTCGCCGAACGCATCGAGGCCGCGGTCGGGGATTTCCAGCGGCGGGCAACCGATGTCGAACAGGACATGAAGGGCGCGATCCGCGTCACCTGTCCGGAGCCGATCGTCATCCGCATGACGCAGTCGGGCCTGATCGACCGATTCCATGCCCGCCATCCGCATCTGCGCGTCGAATTCATTACCAGCGACCGCTATCTCGATCTGTCGAAGGGGGAGGTGGACATAGCCTTCCGCTCCGGCGATACCGATGACGAGCTGATCGGCCGCAAGATCGCGGATTCGTTCTGGGCCGTCTACGCCAGCCGTGACTATGTCGAGCGCCATGGCAAGCCGGCGCGCGTCGAGGACTTGTCACAACATTTTCTCGTAGGCTTCGACGAGACACTGGCCAATCACCGCGCCGCGAAGTGGCTAAAGGACGTCGCACCTGAAGCCAGGATGCCGGTGCGCAACAACAGCGTGCTTGGCCTGGTCTCCGCGGTGAAATCCGGCGCAGGGTTAGGGCCGCTGCCGACGGCGCTCGGCGATGCGGAGCCGGATCTGGTCCGCGTGCTCGGCCCCGTTCCGGAGCTGACACGAAGCTGGCGGCTGTTGACGCATCCCGATATCCGCCGCGTGCCGCGCATCGCCGCCTTCTTCGACTTCATCGTCGAGCAGCGCGACGCGCTGAAATCGATTTTGACCGGATGAGGTCACAGATCGATCGTGATCTCGATCGTCGCCGCCTCGCCGAACCGCGCGCGGACATGCTGGCCGCCGCGTACCGGCAGCATGCCAGTCATCGAGCCGGTGCTAACAGTCTCGCCGGCGCGAAGCCCGTCGCCCCATTGGCGGCGCTGTTCGGCCAGCCACCACAATGGCCGCAGCGGATCGCCCATGACGTCGGCGCCCACGCCCTCGCGCCGCAAGACCCCGTCGATCTCGAGCCGGACCGGCATGGACGCAAGTCCCTCGCGCCAATTCTCGATTCTGTCGCCAAAGACATAGCGTCCCGACGCGCTGCCGTCGGCGAGAATGGCAGGCAGCGGCGGCAGGGCCTTTCTCGGATAGCGGCATTCCGCCACTTCGATGCCGGCGTGAACCTCGGCGATCGCCTCGATCGTCTCGGGAAAAGTCCAGGGCTCGTCGCGCGGCGGCAGGTCGCGCGCGAGCGTGACGAAGAACTCGCATTCGATCAGCGGGTCGAGCAATTCCGCCGCCTTGAAACGTATGGGAGAGGTGCAGGCAAAGCGGCGGAACGTCCGGCCATAGATTGGTCCGTCCAGTTGCAGCTTGCCGCGCACGGCGTCCGTCGTGCCGGCAATCTTCCAGCCCAGCGGTTCCCAGCCTAGCCGTTCTGCCACGAACTGGTTGACCGCGTAGGCAACGTTGGCTGTTTCAGGTACGAGATCATCGGGCAGGGTCACTTGGCTCACGTTGCGCCGCGCGTGCGCGAGCAGGTTCGCCAGTTCTTCCTGTTTTCCGGAAACTGCTTTCACGTTCGCCTCATCGTCCCTGAAACACCGCGGCGCGCCGCTCGATGAAGGATTGAATGCCTTCTTTTGCGTCGGCGCTGTTCAACACGCGTTCGCGCACGGTCGGAATATAGGCGATGGCGGCCTGCTCGCCCTGCTCGACATATCTCAGAGCCGCTTCCTTGGTGACCTGAATGCCGAGCGGCGCATTGCCGGCAATAATCGCGGCGAGCGCCATCGCGCGTTCGATCTGCTGGCCTGCCGGCACCACTTCCTGGACCAATCCGATCTCGCGGGCGCGCGAAGCCGTGAACTCATCACACAGGAACAGATGATACATCGCATTGCCCCAGCCGGTGCGCGACAGGAAGCGGAAATGCGCGCCGCCGAGCGGCGCAATGCCGCGCTTGGATTCCATCTGGCAGAACCGGGCATCGTCGGCGGCAACGACGATGTCGCCCGCCAGCATCAGTTCGATGCCGATGGTGAAGACGATGCCCTGCACCGCTGACACGATCGGCTTCTTGCAGCGCTTGCCGAGGCCGAACACATCGACATTGCCTTCCCTGATATTCCGCTTCTCGGCAGTAGGGCCGAAGAATTTCGGCATGTCGAGGCCGGCCGTGAAATCCTTGCCTTCGGCGCAGATGACGCCGACCCAATAGCTGTCATTGTTGTGCAGTTCCGTCAGGGCGTCCGACAATTGCTCCATCATGATCGGCGAGAACGCGTTCTTCTTGGCGGGGTTGTCGATGATGATCTTGAAAATGCGGTCGTGAGGCTCGGTGCGGATCTTTCCTTCGCTCATGGTCTACCCTCTCGGTCCTGAATGTCCTGGAAATGGCGGTGCGGGGTGTCCGCTAGCGCTCGTATTTGACGGCGAGCGCGGTGCGGATCGCCGCGGCGCGCTCCGGCGAAAAGTGCGATGCGCCGTGGTCGAGCAGGTCGATGAACGATAGCACGCCGCCGCGTGAGCCCCAGCTTCCTTCCTCGATGATGCGGAAATTGATCCACCAGGCGGGCGAGGGCGCCTTCATCCCGCAGGCCTCCGCAAGCGCGGAGTGGATGTTGCGGATGACGGTGGCGCGATCTTCGCGCGTCCAGCAGCAATCCATCACCACGACGTCGAGCACCATGACGTCGCTCGGTCTGTCACAAAGCAGCTCTCCGCCATGCGCGATCATGTCGAGCGGACGCTCCGCAAAATGCACCTGATAGCCGCGGCGCGCCTCCGGCGTGAGTTTGCCGACCTCCGGCACCAGCACGGCATCCGTCAGCGTCTTCGCCAATAGGCGCCGCTGGTCGGACGTCAGCCGCCCCTGCGGCGTCATCACGTGGATAAACGTCATCGATCGTTGCCTCCCGCTACCGGTTATGACAGTTGGCATAGTGTGACCGGGCTGGCTATGTCAAGCGTCATATTCTACAATGACGCGACTCTAGGGGAGTTCCGATGTCGTCCAATACCCGCGCAAAAATGGTGGCAGGCGCCGCCGACCTGATGAGCAGGCGTGGCGTCAACGCCACCAGCATGCGCGACGTGGTCCGCCATACCGGTACGCCGCGCGGCTCGATCGGCCATCATTTTCCGCGCGGCAAGCAGCAACTGATCGAGGACGCGCTGGTGTTTGCGGGCAAACAGGTGAGCGGACCGCTACAGCATCTCACAGAGACACGCGGGGCCGTTGCGGGCCTGCGCGCCTTCATCGCGCTGTGGCGCGGGACACTGGAGCGCACGGAATTCCAGGCCGGCTGTCCGGTGCTTGCGGTCGCGGTTGAGCAATATGTCAACGATGCCACCGAGAAGGATGGCGAGTCTGATGAAGCCGCGCAGCAGCATCTGCTCGATCTCGCCGACAGCATCTTCGCCGATTGGCAGCGGATCATGTTCACGGCGCTGCGGCGCGGGGGCGTGGCGCCGGCGCGCGCCCGGCGGCTTGCCGCGCTCGTCATCGCATCGACAGAAGGAACGGTCGCGATGTGTCGCGCCGCGCGCAGCGCCCAGCCGCTCGACGATGTTAGGCAGGAGCTCGAACTGGTGCTGTCAAGCGCGCTGGCGAAGTGACAGCGAAGCCGCGCTTGCTGCCGTTCAGGTCATCGCGGCTTCGTGACTCCTCGGCTTCGTGACTCCTCAAGGAACGACTGTCCATTCAGAAGAACTCACGATGCCAACGCGGTTAGAAGCATCCGCGCCAGGCTTGCGCTGAGGTAAGGCTTCGGCAGCAGCAGCACGCCAGCATCGAGACGGCCGTGATGTACAAGGGCGTTCTCAGCGTAACCAGAGGTATAAAGCACCTTGAGCTCTGGCCGCCTTTTGACGGCCTCGGTCGCGAGCTGGCGGCCGTTCACTCCCCCGGGGAGCATGACGTCGGTGAACAGCAGGTCAATGCGTTCCGGTCCATCGAGGATGGCCAGCGCCTCGGCCGCATTGCCGGCGGCGAGCGTGCGGAATCCGAAACGGGTGATTTGCGCCAGGACATATTTGCGGACCAGCGGATCGTCCTCGACAATCAAGATCGTCTGGTCGCTATGTTCGCCCGCATATCCGCCAGTTTCGCCGGCAGGCTCTTCCGGACCGCTACCCGTGGCCTGCGGCAGGTATAGCTTTACGCTCGTGCCGTGGCCCACTTCGCTGTAGATCTTGATATGTCCATTCGACTGTCTGGCGAAGCCGTACACCATGCTGAGGCCGAGCCCCGATCCCTTCCCGGCCTCCTTGGTGGTAAAGAACGGTTCAAACACTTTTTCGAGCAGGTTGCTCGGAATACCTTCCCCGGTGTCACTCACGGCAATCATGACATAGTTGCCAGGTCTCACCTCGCTGTTCAGGCGGGCGTAATTTTCATCGAGCACCACGTTCTTTGTTTCCAACGTCAGCTTCCCGCCGTTGGGCATGGCGTCCCGCGCATTCAGGGCGAGGTTCAGGATCGCGGTCGAGAGCTGACTGGGATCGATCAGAGCCGGTGCGGAATCGTGGGCCAGCATCGATTCAATCTCGATGTGCTCGCCGAGGGTCGGCCGCAGCAGCTGCGCTGCATCGATGATCAACGCGTTGACGTCGGTATTGCGCGGCTGCAGCGGCTGCCGGCGGGCGAAGGCCAACAAATGCTTCGTCAGCTCGGCCCCTCTTGCTGCGGCCCCGCCCATCAGATCGGTGATCTGAGTGAGATGTGGGCGATCCTTGACGGCATCGCTGAGGATTTCGATGGTGCCGGTGATCACGGTCAGAATGTTGTTGAAGTCGTGCGCCACGCCACCGGTGAGCTGGCCGATGGCTTCCATCTTCTGCGCTTGCAGGACTTTGGATTCGGTGGTCTCTTTCTCCTCAAAACGCTTGACCATGGCCTCGGCCTCGCGGCGTTGCCTGACTTCCTCCTCGAGTGCGGCATAGGCGTTCGCAAGCTGAATGCGTGTGGGCAGCACCAGGATCCGCGGCAGCGCCAGCAGTAGTGCTGCCGTGACCGGGACCGAGATCAGCGCCAGGAAGGCTTTGGTGAGGGCCTCGATTTCATAGGCCGGCGCCCACATGGTGTAGATCGACAGCAGGCGTGTCACTCCGCAAACCGCGACGAAGATCGCGAATATCAAAAATACGCCCCGGAACATCAGCTCACGGTGGCGCCGCCACACGAAGAACGCGAGGACGAAAGCCGTGGTAAAGAAGGCGACGGCGACCATCGCGTCGGAAACGACATTCAGCCAAATCAATTCCGGCTTCCACAGCAGGCCCGCGCCGTGCTCGGTGAGCTTCGACATGCGAAAAAGCTCCAACAAGCGGCTGCATGCGCGCAGCCGCACGCTTCCGATCTCTCCGTCGGATGACGCAAACTATTCAGCTTTTTTGCAACCTGCGCAAGCGCAGCGCCGGTTCGGCGAATATTGTCGCGCCGATCTGAGAGGCATCAGAACCTGCATGTTGTTCCCGGGAGCCGGCGTGCCTGATTGCAGGGGCAATAGCAGCCTTTGGGATCGAATCAACTCGCGGGGGTTTGGGCTGGGGACGCGGCCAGCGCCTGCCGCATCTCGGCCGGAGTAGCAGGCTCGGCGCCAAGGTCGCGCACCATCCGCACGGCCTCTTCGACCAGCTCGAGATTGGTCGCCTGCGTCCCCAGCGGGGCATCTTCGAGGCCGACGCGGATATGGCCGCCGCGTGCGATCGTATCAGTGAACAGCGGGCGAAGATCGGCGCTCACGCCCGCAATCATCCAGGGCGCGCCGGGCGCTTCCTCCTCCAGCAGTGCGTGGTAGGCCGCGAGCGCATATGGCTTTGGCGGAAAGCCGACCGCGACCAGATTGCAGAACATAAGACGATAGATCGGCACCTTGACGCCGGCCACGCGCGCCAGTGCTGCGCCGGCACGCAGGAAGCCGGGCTCGTAGATCGCAAAGTCGGTATGCAGGCCGTGGCGCGCCGCGAGATCGAGCGCATACCGGATCTGGGATTCAGGATTCATGTAGGTGCCGCCGGGCGCCGCGGTCGCTGTCGTTTTTGTCAGGCTCAAATTGACGCTGCCGGGGTCGATGACGGAAAAATCCAAGAGGCCGCGCGCGGCAAGCTCTTCGAGGTCGGTAAATCGGGCCGCGACGTCGGCGAGCGGGCTGCTGTCGCTGCCTGTGGTTATGAAAGCCGGATAGGAGGGATAGACCGGCACATCGACCTGGTTGCGAATACCTTCGATGATGCGGGCATAGACCTGCCAGTCGTAGGTCTGCGGGCCGCCGCCATCATAGGCATGGACGTGAACGATGGTGGCGCCGGCACGCGCGCAGGCGACGCCCTCGGCGATGATGGTCTCAACGGTATCGGGAATGCCGGGTTGGAGCGCGCGGCCCCACGAGCCGTTCAGCGCCGCCTCGATCCAGACCTTGCGCACGCTATTATTCTCCTGAAGATTTGGTCCTCCCATCTATAGGGCATGTACTCATGACGAGCGATATCCGATTTTCCCGAAGTTCTGGAGACAACATCAGGTTAGAGGCACCGAAGCCGTTCCAATGAATCAGATTTCGCAGTCGGCTGAATTCAAAGCCTTGCGCAAGCCACCAAACGCGCTTAGCCGACAGGGCTCGGTGTCGCTGGCGGCCTTTCGCCGCTCGGAAATGGTAGTTCGCTTGATATCGATTGTCTTTGGCTTCGGCTTGGGACGGGCGGCGGTAGTGATCTTCTTTGATTTGGGATCGTGCCGATGGCGGTTGATCACCCTCGGGGGCTTCGAAGAACCGACACTGATGCCTTCCGACGGAGAAATGCGTTCGTCGACGAGAGCATGATGACTTTTCTTCGAATCGTCATCCCGCACGATCTCTGTGATTTGAGCACGATCTCCGCGTTTGTCGCGAGGGAGAACCGGTACCGACTTTTCGCTAACGCGGCCCTCTGGGTCCGGATCATGCTCCAGAGCAGGCTGCGCCGGCGTCTCGCTGCTCGCAGCAGCAAATTCAAGTCGATCGGCCTTCGCCAACGCAGCATGTGAATCGGAAATATGTGAATCGGACATGCCTACGGTTGTCTCGGCAAGGGGCTGGACGACCACTGCTGCACTACGCACTGGAGTTCTGAGTTCCATTGCCGCCAGCACGCCTACACCCAATGGGATGAGGAGGCCCAACAACATCATTCTCAGCATGATGCTCCTCCGGCTTGTTTAGCGCTGGTGAAAATTCTCCGGTCTAATGAGGCAACTTGGCGGCGGCCCACGTAACAACCCGCCCCACGTACAGGCTGTTTGCCGACAGGGTTAACCGTTAACCGCTAGCCCAGGTGTTCCTCACGCGCGAACATTGAATGAAGGAACAGGATCGCCCATCAAAACGTCGGCGGCGTGCAGGCCGAGATCACTTCGCAGGCTTTTGCGCCGACGCAGCGAAAGCGGTGCGGCCTCCGGCTCTCGAAATAATAGGCGTCGCCGGGATCAAGGATGCGGCGCTCGTCATCGACGGTTACCTCGAGCCGGCCGCTCACCACGATGCCGCCTTCCTCGCCGTCATGGGTCAGCGGCACCCGGCCGGTGTCGCTGCCCGGCTCGTAGCGCTCCTTGAGAATTTGCAAGCTTCGGCCGAACATGGTGTCGCCGACCTGGCGGTAGGAGATCGGCTGCTTGCCGATCTCGGTCAATTCGTCGGACCGGTAGAAGGCCTTGCGCGGCCGCTCCGGTTCGATCGCGAAGAATTCGGCGAGCCCCATCGGCAGCCCATCGAGGATCCGTTTGAGCGCGCCGACCGAGGGGTTCATCTGGTTCGATTCGATCAGCGAGATCGTCGAATTGGTCACGCCGGAACGCTTCGCCAGTTCACGCTGCGACAACTTGTGACGGGCGCGAACGAAGCGGAGTCGCCCACCGATATCGACACTCATCGACAAATCCCTGTTGCAAGTGTTTCGGATCGAACAAATATGCCCCGATGGGGCTAGCAAAATCAATGGGTTGCAGAACCGAAGAAAAGGACTTGTTGTGCCTTCCCGAGCGTGGCCCGGTGGCAGCTTGAGCTGCCAGCAAAGGAGCTACCCGTGACCCTTCATCAGAAGCCGAACACCCTGCAGACCGATTCGTTCTGGATGCCGTTCACGGCCAACCGGCAGTTCAAGAAGGCGCCCCGCCTGTTCGCCTCCGCCGAGGGTATGCATTACACCACCGTCGACGGCCGCAAGGTGATCGACGGTTCGGCCGGCCTCTGGTGCGTCAATGCCGGTCATGGCCGCCGCCAGATCGCCACCGCGGTCGAACGGCAGTTGATGAATCTCGACTTCGCGCCCTCGTTCAACATGGGCCATCCGCTGGCGTTCGATTTCGCCGAGCGGCTCGCCGAGATCGCGCCCAAGGGGCTCGACCGCGTCTTCTTCACCAATTCCGGTTCCGAGTCGGTCGATACCGCGCTGAAGATCGCGCTCGCCTACCAGCGCGCCATCGGGCAGGGAACGCGGACGCGCCTGATCGGCCGCGAGCGCGGCTATCACGGCGTCGGCTTCGGCGGCATGTCGGTCGGCGGCATGGTGGCGAACCGCCGTGCGTTTGCGGCCCATCTGCCTGGCGTCGACCACATCCGTCATACCCATGATCTCGCCCGCAACGCCTTCGCCAAGGACATGCCGGAGCATGGCGCCGAGCTCGCCGACGATCTCGAGCGGATGGTGGCGCTGCATGGCGCCGATACCATCGCCGCCGTCATCGTCGAACCGGTGCCGGGCTCGACCGCGGTGCTGCCGCCGCCGAAGGGTTACCTGAAGCGCTTGCGCGAAATCGCTGACAAGCACGGCATCCTCCTGATCTTCGATGAAGTCATCACCGGCTTCGGCCGCCTCGGCACGCCGTTCGCGGCGGATTATTTCGGCGTCACGCCTGACATGATGACGACCGCCAAGGGCATCACCAACGGCACCGTTCCCTGCGGCGCGGTGTTTGCCAGCCGCAAGATCCACGACGGGCTGATGAACGGTCCGGAAGGCACGATCGAGCTGTTCCACGGCTATACCTATTCGGCGCATCCGACCGCCTGCGCCGCGGGCCTGGCGACGCTCGACATCTACAAGGACGAGGGGCTGCTGACCCGCGGCGCGTCGCTGGCGGACTACTGGCGCGATGCGTTGCATTCGCTGAAGGGCCTGCCGAACGTGGTCGATATCCGCAACATCGGCCTGATGGGCGCGGTCGAAGTCGCGCCGCGCAAGGACGGGGTTGGCGCGCGCGGCTATGACGTCATGGTCGACTGCTTCAATCGTGGGCTTTACCTGCGCATGAGCGGCGACTCCTTCGCGCTGTCGCCACCCTTGATCGTCGAGAAAAGCCATATCGACGACATGGTTTCGATCCTCGGCGACGCGATCAAGCGCGTGGCCTGATCCTTGCTCGCAAGGCATAGCGTTTTCAAGCGAAGTGGACCCCGGTTCGCGTGAAGAGAACGCGTCAAAGATAAAACCTGGACCCCTGTTTCGATTTCAATCGGAGCAGGGCGCCAGAAGCCGCGGCGACCTTGCCGCGGCGGATGCGTGAGGGATCGTGAAAGTCATCGTTCTCGGCAGTGGCGTCATCGGCGTCACGACAGCCTATTATCTGGCGCGCGCCGGCCATGAGGTAACGGTCGTCGACCGTCAGGCTGCGCCTGCGCAGGAAACCAGCTTTGCCAATGCCGGCGAGGTGTCGCCCGGCTATTCCTCGCCCTGGGCGGGGCCGGGCGTGCCGGTGAAGGCCATCAAATGGCTGTTGATGCGGCACGGCCCGCTGGTGATCTGGCCCAAGCTCGATCCTGTGATGTGGATCTGGGGGCTGAAGATGCTGCGCAACTGCACGGCAGAGCGCTATGCCGTCAACAAGAGCCGGATGATTCCGATCGCCGAATACAGCCGCGACTGCTTGCGCGCGCTGCGTGCCGAGATCGGCATCAAGTATGACGAGCGCAGTCGCGGCACGCTGCAGCTCTTTCGCAAGCAGAAGCAGCTCGATGGCACCGGTGACGATATCGCGGTGCTCAAACAATATGGCGTGCCCTACGAAGTGCTCGATCGCACTGGCTGCATCGGTGCGGAGCCGGCGCTCGCGGGCGTGAAGGACAAGTTCGTCGGCGGGCTACGGCTGCCGCAGGACGAAACCGGCGATTGCCACATGTTTACGCAGGCGCTCGCCAAGGAAGCCGCAAAGCTCGGCGTGCAGTTCAGGTTCAATACTGATATCGAGCGGCTGGTCGCGGATGGCGGCAAGATCTCTGGTGTCGTTACCAGTGCAGGCCTGCTGCAGGCCGATGCCTATGTCGCGGCGCTGGGAAGCTGGTCGCCGCGGTTGCTGAAACCGATCGCCATTTCCGTTCCGGTCTATCCGGTGAAGGGCTATTCGATCACGGTCCCCGTCACCGATCCCGACGGCGCGCCGGTCTCGACCGTGATGGACGAGAGCTACAAGGTCGCGATCACGCGGCTGGGTGATCGCATCCGCGTCGGCGGCACCGCTGAGATCTCGGGCTATTCCAACCGGCTCGATGCGGCGCGGCGCGCGACGCTCGACCATTCGCTGACCGACATGTTCCCTCGCGGCGGCGATCTCGGCAAGGCCACGTTCTGGAGCGGCCTGCGCCCGATGACGCCGGACGGACCGCCGGTGATCGGCGCGACGGGTTACAGCAATTTGCACCTCAACACCGGCCACGGCACGCTCGGCTGGACCATGGCCTGCGGCTCGGGGCGGGTGATGGCGGACCTGATATCGGGACGGAAGCCGGATATCGACGTGAGCGAGCTCAGCGTGAGCCGGTACGAACATCGGTTTGGGTAGTGTCGCGCAACACCTGCCCCGTCATCGCGAGCCAACGGGTCGCGCAAATGCGTGCCCGATGACAGGCTCCGCGAAGCAATCCATCTCACGGCGTGGGGATAGATGGATTGCTTCGTCGCAAGAGCTCCTCGCAATGACGGCGGTGTGACGGCGCGTGTGCGTGCCTCTCACCCCGCAGCCGTCACGCAATTCACCCATAGTACCACCGCCTTGGCGTCGACGGCAGGATTTGAAAACCGATGCGGCCGGCGGCTGGCGAAACGAAAACTGTCGCCTTGCTTGAGCGTCCAGGTTTCGGTGTCCACCGTGAGCGTCATCTCGCCTTCCAGTACCAGCCCCGCTTCCTCACCATCATGGGTGTAGAGTTCGTCGCCGGTGTTGCCGCCGGGCTCCATGTGCACGAGAAACAGGTTGAGGCGGTTTTCCGTTCCGGCCGGGCTCAGCAATTGTTTGGAAATGCCGGTGCGCCACAGTTTCAGTTCGGCGCGCTGCAACTGACGCGTCACCACGCCGCCGGAAGCGGCGTCATCGCTTGGCCGCGAGCCGAACAGCGCGGCGATGCCGACGCCGAGCACGTCCGCCAGCGTCGCCAGCACGCGAAGCGAAGGCGACGACAGGCCGCGCTCGATCTGGCTGAGGAAGCCGATCGACAGATCAGTGCGCGCCGCGATCGTCTCCAGCGACAATCTGTGTTCGCGGCGCAGATCGCGAATACGGCGGCCGACCGCAAGGTCCATCGCGGGCTCGGCCGGCCTGGCGGCGGCCTTCGTCCTCGGCTTGCCCTTTGCCTTGCCGGCCTTCACTTTGGCCTTGGGCGCCGGTTTTCGCATTCTGTTGCCACCGCTCACGTCAAACTGCTTCCTTCATGTGCATGAAAATCGCTTGCAATGCCGCGGCAGATGTGACCACAATTTCATAATGGTGAAAATAGGCCTGAACGGCGTCCGCCGCAACTCTTTGGTCTAAGGCGAGCGAAAGTTCGGACCGGCATTCAATCCAGGAGGTGGTGCGATGGCTCTCAAACGTCTCGTTCAGGTCGCGACGGCGGCTTTTGTTCTTGCTGCCGCGGTGCCGGCATCTGCGCAGCAGGTGTTGAAAGTGGGTTCGACGCCGACCGGCGTGCCCTTCACCTTCCTCGACACCAAGACCAACAGCATCCAGGGCATCATGGTCGATCTCATCACCGAGATCGGCAAGGACGCCGGCTTTAAGGTGCAGATCGAGCCGATGCAGTTCTCGACGCTGATCGCCTCGCTCACGTCAAACAAGATCGACATCATCTCGGCGGCGATGTTCGTTACGCCGGCGCGCAAGGAAGTGATCGATTTCTCCGAACCTTTCTACAGCTATGGCGAAGGACTGCTGGTGCCGAAGAGCGACAGCAAGACTTACACCAGGCAGGACGATCTGAAGGGCGAGGTGGTCGGCGCGCAGGTCGGGACTGCCTTTGTCGACGCGCTGAAGAAGTCGGGCCTGTTTAGCGAGGTCAAGGCCTACGACACGATCCCGGATATTTTGCGCGACGTGAATGCCGGACGGCTGAAAGCCGGCTTCGCCGACTACCCGATCCTCGCTTACAACCTCAAGCAGGGCGGTTTCCCCGAGGCGCGCATCGTCGAGAGCTACAAGCCTGCGACCATAGGCTCGGTCGGCATCGGCGTGCGCAAGGGCGACACCGAGTTGCTCGCCAAGATCAACGCGTCGCTGGCGAAGCTGAAGGCGAACGGGACGGTGGAAAAGATCCTCGATAAATGGGGCCTGAAGGTGCAGGGTACCTGATGCAGGCGTTCTGGCGCGACACGGTCGAGTTCCTGCCGATTTTGATGAGCGGCGTGGCGCTGACGATTATCGTCACGATCGGTTCGCTCTTGCTGTCGACCACGCTCGGCCTCGTCTGGGCGCTGATGCGGGTATCCGGCGTAGGTGTTCTCACGGGGTTCAGCGCGGGGCTGATCAACGTGATCCGCGGCATCCCGATCATCGTGCTGCTGTTCTATCTCTACTTCGTGATGCCGGAACTCGGCCTCACGCTGACGGCGCTGCAGGCCGCGATCTTGGGGCTAGGCATCGCCTATTCGGCCTACCAGGCCGAGAATTTCCGCGCCGGCATCGAGGCCATCGACAAGGGACAGATCGAGGCGGCGCAGGCAATCGGCATGGGCTGGTGGCAGACCATGCGCCGCGTGGTGCTGCCGCAGGCGGTCAAGATCGTGCTGCCGCCCTACGGCAACATCATGATCATGATGCTGAAGGATTCCTCGCAGGCTTCGACCATCACGGTCGCCGAACTCGCCCTGCAGGGCAAGCTGATCGCGTCCTCGACCTTCAAGAACACCAGCGTGTTCACGCTGGTTGCGCTGATGTATCTGACCATGAGCATTCCGCTCATCCTTTTGGTCCGTCACTTCGAAAAGCGGGCGGGCCAGAAATGATCGAACTTACCAACGTTCACAAGAGTTTTGGCAAGGTCGAGGTGCTGAAGGGCATCACGGCTTCCGTCGAGAAGGGCGAGGTGGTCTGCATCGTCGGCCCCTCGGGTTCCGGCAAATCCACCATCCTGCGCTGTATCAACGGGCTGGAAAGCTATGACAGCGGCGACATCCTGGTCGAAGGAGCAAAGGTCGATCGCAATGCGCCCTCGATCGTCGCGGTGCGGACCCAGGTCTCGATGGTGTTCCAGCGCTTCAACCTGTTTCCGCACCGCACCGCGCTGGAGAACGTTATTGAAGGGCCGATCTATGTGAAGAAGGAGCCGCGCGCCGCGGCGCTGGAGCGTGGCCGCGCGCTACTGGCGCAGGTCGGGCTTTCCGACAAGATCGAGACCTATCCGCCGCAACTGTCCGGCGGACAGCAGCAGCGCGTCGCGATTGCGCGTGCGCTGGCGATGGAGCCGAAGGCGATATTGTTTGACGAGCCGACCTCGGCGCTCGATCCGGAACTGGTTGGCGACGTACTCTCGGTGATGCGCAAGCTTGCCGATGATGGCATGACCATGGTCGTCGTCACCCATGAGATGGGATTTGCTAGGGACGTCGCGGATCGGGTGCTGTTCATCGACGGCGGCGTGATCGTCGAGCAGGGGCCGGCGAAATCCGTCCTCAACCAGCCGCAGCATGCGCGTACGCAGGACTTTCTGCGGCGCGTGCTGCATCCGCTCTAAGCACCCGGTTACGATCCATGAATGGGCCTGCAACTCTGCCGCTGCCACCAAGCCTCTATGCCGATACTGCGGTGGCGCCGACGCCGACACCGCCGCTCGATGCGGACAAGAATGTTGCGGTCGCGATCATCGGCGGCGGCTTCACCGGGCTGTCCACGGCGCTGCATCTGGCCGAGCAGGGCGTGGAGGCGATCGTGCTGGAGGCGCAACAGCCGGGCTGGGGCGCATCGGGCAACAATGGCGGCCAGGTCAATCCGGGCCTCAAGCACGACCCTGACCAGATCGAGGCCGATTTCGGCGCCGAGCTCGGCGGCCGCATGATCGCGTTTGCCTACGGCACCACCAACTACACCTTCGACCTGATCCGCCGCTACCAGATTCCCTGCGAAGCGCGGCAGAACGGCACGCTGCGCGCGGCCTACAATGAAGCAAGCGCGGCAGGAATCGAAACCACCGCCAGGCAATGCATCCGCCGCGGCATGCCGGTAAAACTTCTGAACCGCGAGCAGATGCGCGAGATCACCGGCACCGACCGCTATCTCTGCGCCATGCTGGACAATCGCGGTGGTGATCTGCATCCGCTGAGCTATGCGCGCGGGCTGGCGCGCGCGGCGATCGCGGCCGGCGCTGCCGTGCATGGCGAAACGGCGGCGCTTTCCTTGTCCCGTGAAGGCGCCGACTGGCGCATCGCGACGCCGCGCGGGATTGTGCGTGCGGAAAAAGTGCTGCTGGCGACCAACGGTTTTACCGGTGATCTCTGGCCGGGCCTGCGCCGCAGCATCGTGCCGGTCTTCTCCTCGATCGCGGCCACAGCGCCGCTATCCGAAGAAGTCGCGCGCACGATCATGCCGACGCGGTCCGTTCTGTATGAGAGCGGTCACATCACGGTCTATTACCGCATCGATCAGCATAATCGCCTGCTGATGGGCGGCCGCGGACCGATGCGCTGGATCAGGAAGCCTGCCGACGTCGCCTATCTCATGCGCTACGCGGAACGGCTTTGGCCGCAGATAAAAGGCGTGAGTTGGACCCATGGCTGGAACAGCCGTCTCGCGATCACGCCCGATCACTATCCCCATGTGCATGAGCCGGCTGAAAATCTTTTGATCTCGCTCGGCTGCAATGGCCGCGGCGTCGCGCTCTCGACCGCGATGGGACAGCAACTGGCGCGCCGCTTGATCGGTGGCAGAACCGCTGAGATCGACATGCCGGTCTCGGACATCAGGCCGATGGCGCTGCATGCGTTCTGGCCGCTCGGCGTCACCGCAGCCGTCGTGGCGGGGCGGGTGCGGGACCGGCTCGGAATCTAGCGGCGCGGCCGCAGACCTTCGATCGACCAAAGAGGCATTGCACTCGTCTTGGACGGAACCTTCCATCCCCGGCGAACGTTCGCTTGCGCAGGGCCAAATTCGAGGAGGTCAACATGCGCAAGCAGCTATTGTTGTCGACGGGAATTATTTGCCTGATGCTGGCGCCGGGTCTGTCGTATGGTCAAGCCCCCGGCGGAAGGAGCGAGGAGCCGAAGCAGATGCAGCCGGGTGCTGCCGGCAAGGGTGCTGCATCGCAAGAACGCGGCGCGGAGCAGAAGGCTCAAGGCGCGATGGGTCGCGAAGAAAGGGGAACCGGTTCCCGGCAGGCCGGGGAAAGGGGCAAGGCTGCGACACCTGGGGCCGATCGTCCGACGGCTGCGAGCGATGACAGCAAGCGTGGACGCGGTGAAGACGCAAGACCGGCAGCGCGCGCGCAGGACGCACGCCAAGGAGGTCGAGAAGGTAAGGACGCCAAGGGCGGCGCCGAGATGAAGCGCGACAGCGGCAAGTCCGCCGCCGAGACCGAGAAGAGCAAGGCGGGAACCGCGGCGTCGCAGAAGGAGCGCGAGGGAACGGCCGCCACGCAGAAGAGGGAGCGCGAGGGCACGACCACCACCCAGAAAGAGCCCGGCCGCGATCAGCGGGGCGAACCCTCAAAGGATGCCGCTCAGCAGAGCAAGGATCGGCCGGGCACTGCGAGCGAAACCACGCGCACGCAGACCCAGACCAGCCAGACGCAGAGCCAGCAGTCCGGGATCTCGACCGACAAGCAGGTGCGCATTTCCGAGACGCTGACCCGTGAGCGGCTGGCGCCGCCTCAGCGCAATCTCAACGTCTCGATCCGGGTGGGCGAGCGAATCCCGCGGCACGTGCGGGTCCAACGGCTGCCGGCCGCAATCATCTCGATCGAGCCGCAGTACCGCGGTTATGACTACTTCACAACCGAAGAGGAAATCGTGATCGTCGAGCCTCGCACGCAGCGGATCGTAAGCCAGATCCCGCGTGACGCATCGCGCATTCGCGCCGCGGGCGGCGAGACCGGCAGTGGACGTGCAGCCGACGCGATGGCCCAGGCCGGCGGAGCGCCTTGCCGTATCATGAGCCGGGATACTGCGGGCAATGTCACCGAAGTCTCGCCCACAACCGTTGGTTCGACCGCGCCGCAGGATTCGATCAGCGTCACCGTTCGTGCGCCGGGCGGCGGAGGGTCAACGAACCCGATTGCATTGGGTGCATCCGATGGACAGATCGTGGTCGCAATGCAAGGCGGCGACTGCACCGTAACGATCGAGCCGCAGACGCGATAGAGAAGCGAAACGGCGCCATCACGCCGATCATCGCCGAGCAAGTGAAAGTGCGGCACGCGTGCCGCATTTTCTTCAGATGCAGCTTCAGCCCTCCGCCACCGCCTCGCTCCAGGCGTGGAACGGCTCGGTGGCGCCGCTGTTGATTTCGCCGTCGCGCAGCACAATGCTGGGGCAGGCGAACTTCATCGGCAGGGCTTGGATGCGCGCTTCCTCGTAATCGAAGCGCGCGCCGAGCGCCTCGCGCGCAGCCTGAGGCAGACGTTTGTCGCCGATCACGACTGCGCCTTCGCTCGCGTCGATGCGCGGCTGATGGATCGCGGCGTCGAGGTCCATGCCGTAATCCATCACGAATGACAGAAGCTGCGTCACCGCCGGCAGGATGCGCCGCCCGCCGGAAGCGCCGACCGCAACGCGGCGGCCATCGGCCGCCTGCGCCAGCACCGGCGTGTAATTGGTGAGGCAGCGTTTTCCCGGCGCCAGCGAATTCGGCGTGCCCGGCGTCGGATCGAACCACATGATGCCGTTGTTCATGGTGATGCCGGTCTGGCTGGATACGAATTTGGACCCGAACGTCGACAGCAGGGTCTGCGTCACCGCCGCCATGTTGCCGTCGCGATCGACCGCAGAAAAATGCGTGGTGCAAGCCGGCGCCAGCGCTTCCGCACCGAGCGCGCGCCTGCCGTCTTCGTCGCCCATGTCCTTCAGGCGCTCGCGATAGGCTGATTGCAGCGCCGATGCATAGGCGAGGTAGGCCGCCGCATCCGGTCCGCTGCGCGCCGGCTTGAGATTTTCCTGCAGCAGGCCGAGCGTGCGCGCCAGCGTGGGGCCGGCGGTGAGCTCTGGCGTCGCGAACACCTTGCCGCCACGATACGAGATCGCCAGCGGCTCACGCAGATGCGCGCGAAACGGCGCGAGGTCTTCCACCGACAGCGCGCCGCCGGCGGCCTGGATGTCGGCGGCGAGACTCTTCGCCAGATCGCCTTCGTAGAAGTCGCGCGGGCCGGCGCTGGCGAGCTGCGCCATCGTGGCCTTGAGCGGGTCCTGCGGCATGCGAACCACCGACTTGATGCCCCATTGCGGATTCGGCGGCAGCCCGTCCTGCAGATAGGCCGCGGCGCTCGCGGGATAACGCCGGAGGTCCGCCGCTGCGCTCGAAATCATCAGCGTCGTCCACCAGTCGACCAGGAGGCCTTCGCCGGCGAGCTCGACGCTCGGCGCCAGCAACTCCTTCCACGGCAATTTGGCGTGGCGGCGATGCGCTTCTTCCATGCCAGCGACCACGCCGGGGACGGCGATCGAGCCGGGGCCACGAATGTTGCGGTCGTCCTTCACCCGCGGCCATGGAAAAATATCGGAAGCCGCGCCACCGCCGGTCAGCGGATAATCCGCTGGCCGCAGGCTTAACGGCGCACGCATGCCGTAGTCGATCACCTCATAGCGGTCTTCGCGCGCGCGGTAGAGCACCATCGCGCCGCCGCCGCCGGGTCCGCTCATCCAGGGCTCCAGCACGCCAAGCGCAAACGTCGTCGCGATGACAGCATCGACGCAGTCACCGCCGGCAGCCAGCACCTCGGCGCCGACTTCCGCCGCCCGGCTCGATTGCGCGGCAACGATGCCGCCTTT
This sequence comes from Bradyrhizobium sp. CSA112, assembly GCF_029051645.1. GTDB lineage: Bacteria > Pseudomonadota > Alphaproteobacteria > Rhizobiales > Xanthobacteraceae > Bradyrhizobium. Next base: position 191,550 of record NZ_JAACFS010000007.1, on the reverse strand, counting down.
GGAGGTGACGGCCGGTTTGCGGATCACTTGGGTATTCGAGAACTGGTCGCGCATCAAATTTGCCTTGGTTTTTGTGATGTTTGTAGAGGCTGCCGCGATCGATCGACATCAGCCCGTCGATGGCCGTTCTAGGCGAATTTCAGCGACCCAGGAAGAACCCTGGCGCTAAGCCGTTGGGCTTTTTCAAGTATAGCACCGCACCGAGAAAGCCCTTCCGGTTGACGAAATTTTGGCTTGAAAAATCGCCGCTACGGCGCAATGTGTCGATCATCGCCGGCCCCGTAAAGCGCCGGTGACTGGGGGACTGGCGCCGTTGCCAGGCAAGAGCACGATAGATGCCCCACTCTGTCAACCTGCTGCTTGGCCGGCTTGCACCAGCGACCTTCGCGCGGCTTGCGCCTTACTTATCAGTGGTTGACCTGAACGCCACAGAAGTGCTTGCCGAGCCTCACCAACAGCTCCAGCGGGTTTATTTCCCGCATTCAGGCATCATCTCCTGCGTCGTCGAGTTGGCCGATGGCTGCGAAATCGAGACCGCCATGATCGGTTGCGATGGCGTGTTCGGCGCGAGCCAGGCGCTCGATCACAAGATGATGCTCAACCGCGTGACGGTTCAGATGAGCGGCAAGGCATCGATCATCGGCTCGGACCGGCTCCGCGCGCTTGCCGGCGAACTGCCGGATTTCAAAGCGATGCTGATGAAGTACGAGCAATTCTTTCTTTCACAGGTGCAACAAACGGCTGCCTGCAATGCCGTCCATGATATCGAAGCGCGCACCTGCAAATGGCTGTCGCGCATGTACGACCTCGCCGGTCCCGATCTGCCGCTGACGCAGGAGTTCTTTGCCGGGATGATGGGAGTCAGGCGCACGAGCGTGACGACCGTGGCCGGCGCATTGCAGAGCGCCGGATTGATCTCCTACAGCCGGGGGCGGCTCCACATCGTCGATATCAGCCAGTTGCGGACGCGGGCCTGCGAATGCGATGAAGTCGTTCGGTCGCACTATCGGCGGGTGTTTCGAGTGGCTGAGGCCAGCGAAATGAATAAGTCGTGACAGGTAGGTTCGGCGATCCGCGCGATAGCTATCTGAAGCCTCAGCGACGAATGCCTCAGCACCGTCTTACCTCAAAAAATATTGGTCAGATCATGACATAAAGACGTGCGAAGACCTCGCGGTTTGAATTGGCTCTCAAGGCCCGATGATGGCACATTGGGCAACGACGAGGCTTCTGCAAAGGGGGTGCCGGCCTTGACCGCGGACGCATTCATTCACCTGCCGGATCTTCGAGCGCGGGTGACACACCCGGAAAAATCGCTGCTGCGGCTGACGCCGGAAATGTTTTCGATGTGGGAGCAGCGTGCGCGGGCCGCAGGATGGCCGGCGGGCTGGCGGCTGCCGGACGAAGCAATCGAGGCGTCCCGGCTTGCGGTGCTCGGCGATCACAAGGCGGGCGACGACCTCTGGATCTATTCCTACGGCTCGCTGATGTGGGACCCCGGATTCCATTTCGCCGAAGTGCGCCTCGCCGACGTCGAAAACTATCAGCGTCGCTTCACGCTGAAGATCAATCTCGGGCGCGGATCGCCCAGCCATCCGGCCTTGATGCTTTCGCTGGAGCCGGGCGAGGGATGCTGCCGCGGATTGGCGTTTCGCATCGCGGCAGATTCCGTGCATGCGGAGTCGGCTATCCTGTGGCGCCGCGAGATGTTGCGCGGCGGCTATGCGCCGGCGATGGTGCCGATGACCACGCCGCAGGGGCCGATCTCGGCGCTCGCCTTTGTCTCGAACCCCGCGCACCCGAGCTATGTCGGCGAACTGCCGCTCGCCGAGACCGCGAACATGATTGCCGGCGGGAAAGGTGTCCTCGGTACCAACAGGGAATATCTGGTGCAACTGGCGGCGCAGCTACAGGCGTTGGGGATCGAGGATCCCTATGTCGCTCAATTGCACGCGCAGATCGATGACGACTCCGGCGCGTGAGGCGCTCGGCTATCGGCGACCTGCTGCGTCTCGGCCGCGGAGTGATACGCGCGGGGGGCTGTCAACAACCGATCGGCCAGACTTGCACGTCGAGCCGCTCGGTTATTGTTGCCTCGCGGCTTACTCTGCCGCAGCGTTGACCGCGATCGGCGAGACGTCCTCGCCACTCTCTTCCAGCTTCCGAGGCAGTCCCGCAAAGCCGCGCAGCGCTTCAGCCATCTTCGCGCGTCCGCTGACGCCGGTGATCACGACATCCACCATCATCAAGGACGTGTGGATGTGGCCACGCGCCTGAAGTTGCTCGACCGGGACGCCTGCGGCAGCCAGCGCCTGGGCATATTCGATACCCTCATCGCGCAGCGGATCGAACTCGCAGGTTGCCACGAACGCCGGGGGCAGGTTCGTCAGATTGCCGCGCAACGGCGATACGCGCGGATCGGTGCGATCGGCGGGCGAACAATAGATGTCCCAGAACCAGAACATCAGCGATCGCGTCAGGAAATATCCGGTCGCATTGTCGGTGTAGGACGGACGGTCGAACCTGCAATCGGTGACCGGGCACACCAGGAGCTGGCCCGCGATCTCAGGCCCGCCGCGGTCGCGCGCGAGCTGGCAAGTGACGGCAGCAATGTTGGCGCCGGCGCTCCAGCCTGCAACCAGCACCGGGCCGGGCCGTCCGCCAAGCTCGGCCGCATGCTCGGCGATCCAGCGCGTCGCCGCATAGCCATCCTCGGCCGCCGCCGGGAAGCGATGCTCGGGCGCGTGGCGGTAGCCGACGCTGACGACGATCATCCCGCTGCGACGGCAGATGTCGCGGCAGAACGGATCGTCGGATTGCTCGTCGCCGATCACCCATCCGCCGCCGTGGAAATAAACCACGATAGGGTGCGGCCCCGGCGTTGCCGGCCGATAGAGGCGGTAGGGCAACAGACCATCGGCACCGTGCAGCACGCCGTCGCCAACCTCGCCGACCGGGCGCCCGGCGGGACGGCCCTTGTTGAATTCGGTGAGGAAGTCGCGCGCGCCCTGCGCTCCAAGTGATTCGATTTGCGGCAGGTTCATTTCCGCCAGCATACCCAGCACCAGCCGCACGTCCGGCTGCAGGCGAACGACTTCGCCGTCGTTGCATTGCTCTGAAACGTTCGGACCCTTCAGCCTGAAGCCGAGCATGCCGCGGCCGACGACCTCGTTGCAGATGCTGCGATAGGGGCCGACGCCGCCGGTATACGGCATCACGCCCTGCGCCTTGCCGGGAACGTTGGCGCCCGTGTACCAGGTATTGGCGAGCCGATGCAGCGTGAGCATTGAGCAGTCCGCCATGTGCTGCGCCCAGCCGGCCTGCGCCGTCTCGGTCGCGTCAATCGTCGTGAAGCCGGCCTCGCGCATCGCCGCCAGCCGGTCGACGACCCAGTCGACATGCTGCTCGATCGAGACCGCCATGTTCGACAGCACCGACGGGCTGCCCGGGCCCGTGATCATGAACAGATTGGGGAAGCCCGCGACGGTGAGCCCGAGATAGGTCTGTGGGCCGTTGGCCCAGACGTCGGACAGCGATTTGCCATCGCGGCCCGTGATCGGATGCACCGCCGTGATGGCGCCGGTCATGGCGTCAAAGCCGGTGGCGAACACAATCAAGTCGACATCGAACGTGCGCTTGTCGGTCGTGATGCCGGTGGCCGTGATCTCTGTGATCGGCTCCTGCCGCAGGTTCACCAGCGTGACGTTGGGGCGGTTGTAGGTGGCGTAGTAGTTGGTATCGAGGCAGGGGCGCTTGGCGCCGAACGGATGGTCGTGCGGGGTCAGCGCTTCGGCCATCTCCGGGTCCGTGACGATGTCGCGGATTTTCTCACGGATCAGGTCGGCGAGCAGTGCGTTGCCGTCAACGTCGACGCCCTGGTCGGCCCAAAGCTGCGTCAGGATGTAGACGAGATCGCCGGTGGCCCATGCCTGCTCGAAACGCTCGCGCCGCTCGGCGTCACTCAATTGCCAGCTCACCGCCATCTGTTGCGGATAGGGGACGCCTGCGAGCGACCAGCGCGCCCGTTCGCGGTAACCGGCGCGGTCGCCTTCGAACATAGCGAGGCGGTCCGCCGGCGCAGCACCATTATGGGCGGGCAGGGCGAAGTTCGGGGTGCGCTGGAACACGGTGAGATGCTCAGCCTGCTCCGCAATCAACGGGATCGACTGGATGCCCGATGATCCGGTGCCGATGACCGCGATGCGCTTGCCGGCGAGCTTGACCTCGTCATGCGGCCAGCGGCCGGTGAAATAGATCTCGCCCTTGAAGTCCTTGACGCCGTCGATCTCCGGCGGTTTTGGTGCGGAGAGACAGCCGGTCGCCATGATGTAGTAGCGGCAGGAAATGCTCGCGCCATTGTCTGTCGTGAGCCGCCAGCGCTCCTCCGTCTGATCCCACTTCGCCGCCGTGACCTTGGTGCGAAAGCGGATATCGCGGCGCAGGTCGTATCGGTCGGCGACGAAGCCGAGGTAGCGCAGGATTTCAGGCTGGGTCGCGTATTTCTCCGACCATTGCCACGCGCTCTCCAGCTTCGGATCGAACGTGTAGCTGTAGTCGATGGTCTGGATGTCGCAGCGTGCGCCGGGATAGCGGTTCCAGTACCAGGTGCCGCCGACGTCGCCGGCTTCCTCGATCACGACAGCCGAGAAGCCGGCCTTGCGTAAGCGATGCAGGAGATAGAGGCCGGCAAATCCGGCGCCGACCACGGCGACATCGACCTGTTGCGTCGTACCGCTGTTCGTCGATTCAGAAGAACGTGCTGCGACCGCTGCGTCTGGCATGCAACTCCTCCCGTGCGTTTTATATTTTGGGGTAGGCTACTGCCGCGTGCCCGGTTTGTCATTAGGGCAATACAATCGTTGGATGTTCATTGCAGGCACGCCCACTCGAGGCGTCCGATCTACGATTTCACCAATTTGTCCGTGCGAAGCAGCGACTTACCCGCGATGCTCTGCGCTCTCTCGACGTCGTCCCTGCGAACGCAGGGACCCCCGCGTGAGCGCACTGCGCTCATCGCGATACCGCGTGGTCTCTCGATATGGCAGCGTGGCAGACACCTCTCGTAAAACTTCCGCCGGTGGTTATGGGTCCCTGCGCCCCGTGCGCAATTGCGCACTAGGCAGGGACGACACTGAGTGTGCTGCGCGCTCGTTCGCTAAACGCGCTTGCGCCGCTCACTCGCGCGGCGGCGCTCGCTTCCGCCGGCCGCCCAGTTCGGGCTGAAAGCGAGCGTGAAGTCGCGAAAGCTCTCGACCGCCGGCGAGAGTGATGCGCTGTTTCGTACGAACATCGCGATCTTCCATTTGACGGCCGGCTGCAGCAGCGGCAGGAAAGTCAGTCCGAAGCCGCGTACCAGCGGCTCCGCCATCGAGGGGCAGATCACGGCGCCCTGTCTCACCCGCAGCATCGACAGCGCGGTGTTCACCCGGTGCACCGGCACCAATTCCCTGGGGTGATGCCGGGGCGGCACGTTGCTCAACACGTTGATGGCGATGTTGGGCATGTAATTGAGCAGCGGCCGCTCGCGCAAATCCTTCCAACTGACCGACTTGGCTTTTGCCAGCGGATCGTCGCCGCGCAACGCTACAAAGAGCGGGTCGGCGCAAATCACATGCGCTTCCACCTGATAATCCGGAACAACGCCGGCCGGTCCGAAGCCGATGTCGGTAGAGCCGTTCTGTAGGCCCCCCAGCACCTCCTGGATCGGCACATCGTCGAAGCGGACGTCAACGCCCGGATGGCTGTCGTTGTAGCCGGCGATGAGCTCCGGCAGCAGCGTGCAGGATAGCGTTTCGGGCGCCGCGACGCGCACCAGTCCACGGCGCAGCTCTTTGAGATTGGTCAGGTTGTCGAGCGCCTCGTCCAGGTTCGAGAGCACGCGCCGGGCCATCGGTGCAAAGGTCTCGCCGACGCTAGAGGCAGAAACCTTGCGGGTCGTGCGGTCCAGCAGGCGGACGCCGACGCGGCTCTCCAGTTCCTTGATCAATCCTGAGAGCGCGGCCTGCGACAGGTGCATGGCCTTGGCGGCTTCCGAAAAGCTCGCGGCCTCCAGCACGGCCACATAGGCGCGCAACTGCCGCAGTGTAACGTCCATCGCCATGCCGCGCCTCCGAGCTTTCGCCGCTTTCCGCATTCATAGGCTACGCTTATCAATTGGTCAAAAAATACACATTGTTCGATAGAAGGCGCGTCTCTATCGTTGCGGTCTCGATAAGACGAAGGGCCAAGCGATCCAGCAATGCGATCGCGCCAACGCGGCTCGATAAAAATGGGACGGACGCGCCGGGCTGCAGCGCTTTTCACGCGGCCCTTTATTCCCAAGAGGCATCCATGAAAGTCACACGCCGAACCCTGCTGGGGACCATCGCCGCCTGCTTCTCGGCCGCTCCAGGCTTTCCTGCGTTTGCCGAGAGCGATTGGCCGTCGCGGCTCGTGCGCCTGGTGTCACCCTACGGGGCCGGCGGGGCAAACGATATCTCGTTGCGTATCCTGGCCGAGCAGCTCGGGCGCAGCTTTGGCCAGCAGTTCATCGTCGAGAACGAGCCGGGGGCGGGCACGCGCATTGCCAACGAACTGGTCGCACGCGCGGCGCCGGACGGATACACTTTCCTCTACGCGGCCGCACCCTTTGCCACCGCCGAAGCCCTGTACGGAAAACTGAAATACGAGCGCAAGGATCTGCAGCCGGCGGCGATGGCCGTCATGGCGCCGCTCTTTCTGATCGTCAACGCCAAGGCGAGCTTCAAGAATCTGCAGGAGCTGATCGCCTACGGCAAGGCACAGCCCGACGGCCTGACCTTCGCCTCTCCGGGCGCCGGCTCGCAGCCGCATCTCGCGGCTGAACTGCTGCTGAGGGACGCCGGAGTCAAGGGCCTCAATGTCCAGTACCGCGGCGATGCGATGGCCTACACCGAGTTGCTCGCCGGCCGCGTCGACGCCACCCTGACCGCGATCAGCACAGCGTTGCCGCATATCCAGAGCGGCGATTTTCGCGTGCTCGGCGTGGCTTCCGCGGCCCGCAGCGACATCTATCCCGCGGCTCCGACCTTGCGCGAGCAGGGCTTTCCAAACGTGGTTGCTTCGGGCTGGTTCGGTTTCATGGCGCCATCAGCCACGCCGCAGCCGATCGTCGAGCGGATGCAGCAAGAGATCAATCGCGCGCTTGCCGACCCCGAAGTGAAGCAGAAGCTGCTCGCCCAGGGACTGGAGGCGCGACCCGGCACCGCCGCCGAGTTCGGCAAATTCATCGACGACGAGACCCGCAAATGGGGCGAGGTGATCCGGGCGGCGGGCCTCAAGGGAGAATAGGCAAGTTACGCCATATGAAGCAGCGACTTATCCGCGATGCTCCGCGCTCTCGGCGTCGTCCCTGCGAACGCAGGGACCCATAACCACCGGCGGAGGTTTTGCGAAAGTCGTCTGCCATGCTGCCAAATCGAGAGATCACGCGGTATGGGTCCCTGCGTTCGCAGGGACGACGATAAGTGTGCTGCGCGCTCGTTCGCTCCGCTATACGCGCTTGCGTCGTTCGCTCGCGCGGCAGCGCTCGCTTCCGCCGGCCGTCCAGTTCGGGCTGAAATCGAGCGCAAGATGCTCTCAGCATGGCGAATGTTACGAGAATAATTTGCGGTCACGAATCTTTCGTTCGTCAGTATAATACTCGCTCCACCACGCCTTCTCGCCGCGCTTTTGCGGCGGCTTGGCCAGTTGCAGTTTCTTTCTGGCCGTCCTGGCTTCGGTTTGCGCAACACGGAAATGGTAGTGATCGAAGATTCTGAGCGCTTCGATCATATAGGACACGGCAATACGCCGGTCCTTTATCAAAAGAAGATTCTCGCCATTCGATGTGTCGGCCGGAGGCGAAAAATTGTAGGAGCCGAAGTAAACTCGCGCGGTCGGTTTGTCGAAATCAATCACCACGAACTTGTGGTGCATTCGATTTCCCCCGCCTCCTTTTGGCTCGGACTTGAAGGGCTCTGGCACGTTTTTCGAAAGTGCCGCTGGAAAGACCGGCTTGACCTTGCCATCCGGCTTTTGAAAATCCAGGCCTCCGACTTTTTTGTCGGAGATGCCGTAGAGAAAGATACCTTCGGCCTTGGCCAGTTTCTTGACCGCCTCGCGAATAGGTCCTTCTGTTTGATACAGAAATGCCAGGGAGAACAGCACGCTCGATTCCGCCGACTGCATGTCTTCCGCAATGCTGTCGAGCAGTGCGTTGTCGCTGATATGCGGAGAGAAGGCAATTTCTGCGTCGATATTGTCGAACCCAAGACTGCTCCACTCGGCTGATCTGGTGGCACCGAAGTCAGAAGCCTTGTCGTTATCCCAGTAACTCTCGAACGCATCAAGAAAGGGCTTGATGGCGGACTCGCCGGTCAGGATGACGGCGTTGTTGGATTGAACATAGAACCCGCGCCACGAGAAATTCGTCGAGCCGCAGACGGCTTTCTTCAGATTTGGTCCATTGACAACGATCGTCTTGTTATGTTGGAGCGCGCCCATTTTCTGGCGCTTCACGTTGTCTTCTCCGGCTGTTTTCATCAGTCGCTTTGCGGCCTGCGACTCTCCCGATTCCGCAGGTCCGTGTTCGCCCGCATTGTCGATGATGATTTTCAGGCGAGAGCCCAGCTTCTCCAATCGGGACACCACTTCAATTTCGCTTAGATCGTATGCAACAACCCGAACCTCAGCGTCTTCATCCTCGATCGCCTGATCCAGAACCTCGAGAATTGCGTGGCGGGCTTCAAAGCCCATCCAGGCGAGCGCCTCATCCTTCTTGGGATGGGTGGGTTTGAACTTGAGACCGTCTTTGGCTTTTGCAGGCAGGAGCTTGGAAATCGTCTCATACCTGTCGACGAATGCTTGCGACAATACGAACCCGCGCGTGTAAGTGACATTGAGCTGATCCGGATAGGTTTCACGGCGCAGTTCAATGGCCGCCTCCTGCGGCTCGCCAAAACTGAGCTCGTCCTGCTTGTTCATGAAAACCGGGGTGACCCGGTAGACGAATTCTCCCGCCAATTCGGCGTTTCGAGGAAAATGCACCCAGCGAAATTTCTGTATGGGCGATTGCATCGTGGTCAGCCGATTTGGATTGGTCTTTCCGTCCGTGCCGGGAAACGCGATCCGGTTCTTCAAGCTAAAGAACCTCGTGCCGTCCGGCTCCTTGTATTCGATTGCGAAGCCGACAAAATCGAGCGGCGGCTCATCGTCCTTCCAATCCATGGCGACCAGAGCCATGCCATCGCCGCGGCGAATCTTGAGCGTAAAGAGCGCGTCGGCGTTGCTTCCCGTGACCTGAAATTCAGACATTAGCTGATACCTCAAGTTGAAGTTCCATGCAACTTTAGGGCGATCTTCGTGCTATCCGCAATGGCGAAGTGACGGCCGGAACAGCTATCTTTGAATTGTCACAGAGACTGCAGTGGCCAAGCCCATATCGAGCGACTATTGGTAGTAACGGGTAGATACTCTGGAAGGCGGGCCCGGCGAGAGATCGTGAGTTTCTTTGAGCGCCTAAAGACAGAAGCGTCCGCGGAGTGGCGGGCCTACACCGAACATCCCTTCACGGAAGGGCTGGCGGACGGCTCGCTCACTGAGGCGGCGTTTCGTCACTACCTCGTTCAGGACTACCTGTTCCTGATCGAGTTTGCCCGCGCCTACGCGCTCGCCGTCTACAAGTCGCCTGGGCTCGCCGACATGCGTGAAGCGGCGGCGGGCCTCTCGGCGATCCTCGACGTCGAGATGAATCTGCATGTGAAGCTTTGCGCCGGCTGGGGCCTGTCGCCGGACGATCTCGAACGGGCCCCTCCGGCGGTCGAGATGCTGGCCTATACACGCTACGTGCTCGACGCGGGGATGCGAGGCGATCTGCTGGCGCTCAAGGTCGCGCTGGCTCCTTGCGTGATCGGCTACGCGGAGATCGCGACGCGGCTCGCCTCAAAGCCCAATGCAACCGCCGCGACGAATCCCTATCATGTCTGGATCGCCGAGTATGCCGGTGCGCCATATCAGGAGGTCGCGGCGAAGGCGCGGGCGCACCTGGATGATCTCGCCGGTCGCTACGTTACGCCGACCCGCGAGGCCGAGTTGATCGCAATGTTCAAGGAAGCTACCCGGCTCGAGGCAGATTTCTGGGAAATGGGTTGGCGCGCGGGCCAGCGTGTTGGATAGTCATCGACGGCGTGCCCGATCGGAAAGCCCCGCGAAACGTGTTTGCCGGCATCGCGCGTGGAAGAATAGCAAGCTCAGTTCGCATACAGGCCTTCGACGATCGGCAATCGCGCAGCCCGCAGTGCCGGAAACAGTCCGCCGATCAGGCCTACGATCAGCGCAAGCGCCACACCCTCGGCGATCAGCCAGGGGCTGAGCTTGAAGTCGAACACCACCTGCGTGAAGTTGCCGCCAAGGGTCGAAGCCGTGACGCCATCGAAAATCAGGTAGGTGGCGGCAGCCCCTAACAGGCCGCCGATGACGGCGAGCAACAGCGATTCGGCCAGCGTCCCGACAAAAGCGGGGAAGCCGCCGAAGCCGATGGCGCGCAGCGTTGCGATTTCCGTCGCGCGCGCTGCGACCGACGAATACATGGTGTTGAGCGCGCCGGCGACCGCCCCCAGCGCCATCGCGATCGCGAGCGGCCAGCCGAGCTTCTGAATCAGATCGGAGGTCTGCGACGCCTGTTCGGCAAAGTAGGCTGCTTCGGATTTGACATCGAGCTTCAACCGCGGATCGTTGTCGCTATAGCTTTTGAGCTCATCCAGTGCGGCCGGCCCGGTGAGGCGTGCGCGCACGGTCTGGACGATGTTGTTGCGGTTGAACAGGCTCTGCACCACGTTGAGATCGGCCCAGATCTCGGATTCGAACACGCTGCCGCCGGACTCGAACACGCCGACGACGTTCCAGCGCGTGGCGCCGAACGATACGGTAGAGCCGAGGTCCAGCCCTTCGAACTCGCGCAGCAGGGCTTTGCCGACCACCACCTCATTGCTGCCGCGATTGAACATGCGGCCGGCGGTGATGGTGATGCCCTTGCGCAACTCGCTGCCCTGTTCGCCGATCCCGCGCAGCGGCAGATTGGCCTTGGTTTTGGTCGAACGCTTGATGCCGTCGACCACAAGATAGAGTTCCGGCGAGATCAGGGGCTTGCCGTCGTTGCCGCGCGCGATGCCGGGCCCGTCCTCGATCAGCCGCACCTGATCGCGGCTCACCGTGCTGTTGATTTCGGCCTGCGAGCCGGCCCGCAGCACGATCGCGATGTCATCGGCTCCGGAGCCTGCGATGGTGCGCTGGAAGCCGTTGGCCATCGCCAGGAATGCGAGCAGCACGATCACCACCAGCGCGATCGCGATCACGGTCGAAAGCGACAGCCAGCGCCGCTGTCCAATGCTTTTGAGATTGATGGCGGTGACCGCCGCGACTTGAAGCCAAAGCGAGCGCATGCTTATCCCCGTCCGAGCGCGGTTGCAATTTTGAGCCGCATGGCGTTGAGCGCGGGAATGATGCCCGTGATCAGCCCCAGCGCGATCATCAGCGCCAACCCCTGCAGGACGATGGTCGACGATACCGAAAAGGCGGGCGCGACGTTGGCCAGGCTGTTGCGGAGCGCCATCGCGATCAGCGCCGCGATCGCCAGTCCGGGAATGCCGCCGAGCAGCGCCAGCAACACGGATTCGCCGAGCACCATCGTGAGGATCCGCGGGCCCGAAAAGCCGAGCGTCTTCAGCACGCCGATCTCACGCGTTCGCTCCCGGATCGACAGCGCCATGGTATTGCCGACGATCATCAGGATCGTGACGAAGGCGGCGCCAACCACCAGCAGCACGATCAGGGCGATATTGCCGAACTGCGCCGCGAACGCCTTGCCGAATGCCTTTTCGGTGTCGGTCGAGGTCTCTGCGGTGGAATTGGCGAACATCGCGTCGATCGCCTTTGCCACGCGATCGTTGTTTTCGGGCGAAGTGGTCTGCAGGATCATCCAGCCGATGGTGTCCTTGCCGAAACTGCGGGTTTCGTCGAAATAGGGGTACTGGAACAGGAGAAAGTTGGTGTCGACGTGCTCGGCCTTGCCCTTGACGATGCCGGCAATGGTGAGATCCCAAGTGTGGCCGCCGCTCTTCTGGCTGAAGATGTTGCTATTGAGAGGAATGCGATCACCGATCTTCCAGCCCCACTTCTGCGCCAGGCTTTCGCCGACCACCGCGCTGCCGCGGTCACGCATGAAGGCCTGAAGCTGTTCGGGCGGGACTTCGAATTCGCTGCGATACACGTCGAAATAGGTGTTCGGCTCGATCGCGAGCGCCATGATGAAGTTCTTCGGGTCCTGATAATAGCCGCCGAACCAGTTGGCGAAGGTCACCTGCCGTACCCCTTCCACCGCGCGCACGCGAGTGAAGTAGGCGATCGGCATCGGCTGGGTAAAGTTGATCTTGTTGACGGTGATCATCCTATCAGCGGCGGCGGCATCCTCGCCGGCCGTGAAGGCGCGGTAGAATCCGGCGAGCACGCCGAAGATCATGAAGGCGATCAGGATCGACACGATCATCAGCACCGCGCGCAGTTTGCGGCGGAACAGGTTTTTCCGGACCAGGTCGAAGTCGTTCACGCCGCAAGCTCCCGTTCGACGAACCGGCCCTTGTCGAGATGCAGCACGCGCTTGGCGTAGTTTGCCGCCGCAGGATCGTGCGTCACCATCACGATGGTCTTGCCGAGTTCGCCATTGAGCAGTTGCAGGATCGTAAGGATCTCGTCGGCGGATTGCCGATCGAGATCGCCGGTCGGTTCGTCGCACAGCAGCAGGTTCGGGTCCGACACGATGGCGCGTGCAATCGCAACGCGCTGCTGCTGGCCGCCCGACATTTCCCGCGGACGGTGCTTGGTGCGATCGGCGAGCCCGACCACGGAAAGCGCGGTGTGAACGCGCTCGGCGCGCTCCTTGCTGCGCAATTTGGTCAGCAGCAACGGCAGCTCCACGTTCTGCGCCGCTGTCAGCATCGGCATCAGATTATAGAACTGGAAGATGAAGCCGATATTGGCGGCCCGCCAGGCGGCAAGTTCGCCCTCGGAGAGGCCGTCGATGCGCTGGTCCGCGACCGCAATCTCGCCGGCGTCGGCGCGGTCGATGCCCCCGAGCAGATTGAGCAGCGTGGTCTTGCCCGAACCGGACGGTCCCATGACGGCAATGAAATCGCCGCGGGGAATCGCAAGATCGAGATGATCGAAGATCGAGATCGTCTCCTTCCCCTTGGTGAAACGCTTAGCTACGCCGGTAAGGCGAACGATCGGATGCTCGGCTGTCACGCTTGTCTCCTCTAAGGCTTCCGGCTGTAGGCTATTTCGCGGCGGTGGCTTCAGCGGCGCCATTTGCCTTGGCATCGCGCAGAAAGTTCACCTTCACCGCCATGTCGGGCAGAATGCGCGGGTCCTTCTTGTCGAAGCGGATGCGAACCTTGACCGTGGCCTTCTCGCGGTTCGCAGTCGGCACGATGGCGATCACCGAGGCGGGAATGGTCCAGTCCGGATAGGCATCCAGCATCGCGTTGACGGCGCCTCCGGGGGTGACCCGGCCGATGAAGGCTTCGTTGACGTCGACTTCGATTTCGATCGAATCCATGTCGACGATCGTGCAGATACCGGTGCGCGTGTAGCCGCCGACCGACATCGGTGAAATCATCTCGCCCGGCTGGGCGCTGCGGTCGATGACGACGCCGGCAAATGGCGCCCGGATCTGATGCTTGTCGAGCATCGAGCCGCTGCGCTTGGCGTCGATCTTGGCGGTCTCGAATTGCGACTGCGCCTGGCGCAATTGCGCGCTGAGCACGCCGACCCGGGCCTGCGCCTTGGTCAGGTCGGCCTCGGTCGCAAAATTCTTCTGCGATAGCGTTTGTACGCGCGACATGATCCGGGTCGCGTCCTCCAGATCGGCCGTGATCGCGGCGATCGCGGCGTCAGCAGTCTCGGCGCGCGAGCGGGCCAGCTCATAATCCTTTTCGGCAAGCACGCTATCGAGCCGCGCGACGATCTGGCCCTCGGTCACCGTCATGCCTTCGTCGATGAAGACCTCGACCACTTTGCCGGTGATCTCGGCCGCAACGGTTGCCTTGCGGCGCGCCACCACATAGCCGGAGGCCGCCAGATTGCCGGCCGCCTTGTTATTCGTTGCAACCTGCTGAGGGGGCTGTGGCGTCTGCGGCTGTGCGGCGGGCTGCTGTGCGGTCTGCGATGCGGTCTCCTTGGGCGAGTCTTGCCTGGAAAATTCAAAAGCGGCAAAGGCGGCGAATGCGACGACGACGCCGGCGACAACGGCCGCCGAGATCGGCAGCCAGCGGCGACCAGACCGTTCCCGTTCCGGCTTGCCGGCGCTGCGATCGATGGTCAGCGATCTCAGCAATTCGCTCTTGTCTTTAGTCATTGTTTATTTCCATCCGGCTGCTCGCTGACTTCCGCGCGGGCGGCATCGTTCTCGCGCAGGTAGCCTCGCTCACAGCCGGTCTATATGTCTCGCCGTCGCAGGGGCGGCCCCCAGCCCTTAGTGAAGCGGCGACCCCAGCTCGGTTGTAAATCCCGTTAAGCTCTCGCGAGCGCCAGGCGGCACCCGTTTTTCGACGAGGCGAATGGCACGTATTTAAAGCCTAATAGTGACGGAGGCAATTGCTGGAACCAGCAGGAGTTGTATGCTCCGTGTTGCCAGTTGTGGCCATGAGCACCGAGTATCCTTCCCTTGGGACGTCTATCGATCCCGGATTGCGCTCAAAACCCTCCATTGCAGCGGGAACCGTCGTGTTCAGCCTATCTCGATCGCTACCTTCCCGAAATGCGCGCCGCTTTCCATATGTGCAAACGCCTGTTTCGCCTGGTCGAACGAAAAAATCCTGTCGATCACCGGCTTCATGCGACTTGCCGCGATGCCATCCACCATCGCCTGGAGGTCCTCGACCGATCCGACGGTGACGCCCTGCAGCCGCTGCTGCTGCATGACCATCAACGGCAGCCGCAGGTCGGACGGCGGCGGCCCCGCGAGCACGCCGATAAAGGCGATCGTGCCGCCGATTCTGGTCGCCCTGATCGATTCGTTCAGCGTTCCGACCCCGCCCACCTCGACGACCAGATCGACGCCGTGGCCGCTCCACTCGCGGGCTTTCTTGCCCCAGTCGGGTGTCGCCCTGTAGTTCAAGGTGAAGTCGGCGCCGAGCTGCTTGAGGCGTTCGATCTTCGCATCGCTGGATGAGGTCGCGATGATGCGCGCACCGCACATCTTGGCAAACTGAAGTGCGAACAGGGATACCCCGCCGGTGCCCTGCGTCAGAACGGTCTGGCCGGGTCTTATGCCGCCCAGCTTGACGACCGCGCTCCAGGCCGTGAGCCCGGCGCAGGGCAGTGCGGCGGCTTCGATGTCGGTGAGGTGCTCCGGCGTTCTGACCAGCGCGTGCTCCGGAAAGATCCTGTACTCGCTAAGGACGCCGTCGACCGAGCCGCCGAGGGCTCTACGCATCTTTGCTTCGCTGGGCTCGCCGCCGATCCAGCTTTCGAAGAAACTGCCGATGACGCGGTCGCCGGCGGCGAATTCCCGCACGTCCGGGCCGACCCGCTCGACCACGCCCGCTCCGTCGGAGGCCGGCACCAACGGAAACTTCTGACGCGACCCGTAACCGCCCTTCACGGTGAGCAGATCGCGATAGTTTAGCGTTGCCGCTTTGAGCCGAACCAGCACCTCGTCTTCACGAGGCTCCGGCACGGGCTTGTCGACGAGGGCAAGTCCATCGATTCCGTTCGGTCCCTGTAGCTCGTAGCACTTCAACGGGGTTCTCCTTCGGCACAGTCGGGCAAGGGCCATATTGCCGCAATTGTTCCGGTTCCGCCAATCCTGCGGATTAGAATCGCACGGCCATCTCGGCCAGCCGTCGATGCGCACCTTCGCGTGCGGTGCGGATCGGTTCGAGTGGCCCGGTGGTCGGTCCGATCGGCACGAAACGCACGTCGCTGACGCCGATGAAGCGGAGCGCCTCGCGCAAGTAGGGCGTCGCCATGTCGATGCGGCCGCGATTCATGCCGGTGATGAAATCGCTGCCGCTCGCCAGAATCACGACGGTCGGTCTGTCCTTGAACAGCGGCAGATAGCCTTGTGCCGGATCGTAGCGGAACGCCAGCCCGGGCTGCGTGATGACGTCGATCCATTGTTTCAGCCTGTAGGGAATACCAAAATTCCACATCGGCGTCGAAATCAGCACGCGGTCGGCGAGCGCGAAGCGGAGCGCGATGCGCTCGGTGACCGCAAAGGCATCGCGCTGCGAATCCGTGAACGGCCGCCCGTTGATGCGGGCATATTTGGCCTCCAGTACATAACCTTCGAATTCCGGCAGGTGATCCCGCCACAGGTTCATCACGTCGATGTCCCAGTCCGGCCGCGCTTCTCGGAAGCGGTCAATAAAGACCCGCGCGCCGGCGGAGGATTCCGAGTCCGCCCGCGGCGAGCAGCTCAGGTGAAAGAGCTTGGGCATGGCCGCGCTCTGTTCATCCCAGTCCCCTGATGACCGCATCGGCGTTGGTGACGACGGCCACGTTCTGCATCGCGAAGTTGATGGAAGCGTTATGCCAGTCGGCGTTCATGGTCGAGCAGCAGTCTTCAGGGACGATCATGAAGTAACCTTTGTCCGCACCGGTGCGGGCGGTGTGCTCGATCGACATGTTGGTCCAGGCGCCGGTGTTGATGATCATGTCGCGGCCGGTCGCTTTCAGGATGGTCTCCAGCCTCGTGCCTTCCCAGGCGCTCATGCGCATTTTCTCGACGACGAAATCGCCGGCGCGCGGCTCGAGCCCTGGCACCGGCGCGGCGCCCCAGCTTCCGCGCACCATCGCGCCGCTGTCGACCAGCCCTTCAAACAGCGGCGCGTTGAGCGTGACGCCGGGCGCGCCCGGCTCGACGATGAACCAGACATGGATGATGACGACGCCGCGCGCCCGCGCGGCCTCTGAGAGGCGGCGGACATTGTCGACCACCCGCTGCTGTCGTGCATGGCCGGGCGAGCCGGAATCGGCGAACGCGCCACCCTCCATGATCACGTCATTCTGCAGATCCTGAATGATCATCGCGCAACGCCGCGGATCGAGCTGCATGTCGCCGCCGGCGAATTGAGGTGCGGCAGGCGGGGAGGAGGCTGCATCGTGGCCGGTCGAAACGCGGCCGCTCATATAGGGTTCGTGGCGCGGCCCGGCTTTGACCGGGATCGCATAGACCGAATGTGTCGCAGTCAAATAGAGCGTGCGAAAATCCGGCCCGCCCCACGCGAGATTGGCGACGAGTTCGGGAACGCGCACCTTGCCGAGCAATTCGCCTGATGGCGAATAGACCCAGACGCCGCCGGGCGCCGTGACCCAGAGATTGCCGCGCTGATCGCACTTCATGCCGTCGGGCAGGCCGGGCTCGAGCTCGGAACGGATGCCGCTGGCAAAGACGCGCGCATTGGCGAGCGAGCCGTCGGCTTCGACGTCGAAAACTCGGATCAGCGCCTGCGTGGTGTCGTTGACGTAAAGAAAGCGCTCGTCGGGCGAGAAGCAGAGCCCGTTGGGCTGGTCGAACAGATGGCGATCGACGATGAGTTTTGGTGGCCCGCCGCCTGATGGGACGCGGTAGACGCCCTGGAAGCCGAGCTGGCGCGGCCGTTCGACGCCATAGACCGGCATGCGGCCATACCAGGGATCGCTGAAGTAGATCGCGCCGCTCGAATGCACGCAGACATCGTTCGGGCTGTTGAGCTCCTGATTCTCGAAATGCGAGGCGATGACCTCGCGCCTTCCGTCGGGGCGTTCGCGCATCAAGGACGAGGTCGCATGCTCGCAGACGATCAAATTGAGCTCGGCGTCGTAGGTCATGCCGTTGCATTTGTTCGAGGGGCGCTTGACCTCGACGACGCCGCGCTTGGCATCCCATCGCCGGCGCACGTCGGCCGGCATGTCCGAAAACAATAGATAATGATGGATGGGGTGCCATATCGGCCCTTCCGTGAATTCGAAGCCGGTGCCGACCTGGCCGATCGGCGCGTAGGGGTCGATCAAAGTCTCGAATTCCGGGCGCAGCGTGACGTGCGTCATCGTTCGGTCCTTTCAGCGCTCAGGCCGGAAACCAGTGGCGCTGGGGCAGGCTCTGAACCACCGGGCCGGGCACCTGATCGTGCAGCCGGCCGACCACCATGCCGCCTTCGACCTTGGCTGGCCGGTCGTGGACCGGGAGCAAATAGCGCGAGTTGCTCAGGAGTTTTTTGATCGCCGCCT
This sequence comes from Bradyrhizobium sp. CSA112, assembly GCF_029051645.1. Classification (GTDB taxonomy): domain Bacteria; phylum Pseudomonadota; class Alphaproteobacteria; order Rhizobiales; family Xanthobacteraceae; genus Bradyrhizobium. Next base: position 173,286 of record NZ_JAACFS010000007.1, on the reverse strand, counting down.
TTTCGGCGCGCTTGCTGGTGCCGTGATTGCCTGTGGTGCGCGGCTCGGAATCGTGAATCTCGTTGAAGGGCGTAACGATCTGGTCGTTGATATCGTAGATCACGTCGCCGCAGATGGTGGCGATACCGTCGGCGGTATGAACGTGGATGTTCATCGAGCCTTCGGTGTGGGCGTTGGCGGCCTCGCAATAGACGCCCGGCATCAGTTCGATCGGACCGGTCACTTCGAGATCGAGGAAGCGCAGCGCGCTCTTGGTGTGCAGACGGTCGATCAAGTGCTTGATGTCGGGCGCCGGATATTGCGGATGCATCAAACCGGAGACGGAATATTCCAGCTCCTTGCGATTGAGCACGACCGTGGTGTTCATGGGAAACAGATCGTCCTTGCCGGCGTGGTCGATATGCAGATGGGTATGGCAGACATAGCGGACATCGCCCATGCGCACGCCATGGCGCGCGAGTTGGTTCTCGATCATGTTCTCGTGGAACTGAAGCCCGCGCATGCCCAGCGTTTCCATGATCTGGTTGGAGCGGTAGCCGGTGTCGACTACGACCGGATAGGGGCCGCCAACGATCAGGAAGCCGAGCGTCAGGACACGGCGGGTGCGGCCGCAATCGCGGCCGAGCACGAGAAAGCTCGATTCCAGTTCGATATCCCCATAGTCCAGGATCTTGATTTCAAGCGGCATGTATTCCCTCCCACATTCTCTTAATCGGCGGTTCCGCGCGCCGTCATCGGTCAAGCCGGTAGACGCGCAAGGCGGTCGTTCGCAGAATGGCATCGCGCTGATCCGCTTGAAGCGAGGCGGTTGCGGCGAGATAGGCATCGACCAGTTCGCGATAGCTGGTCCAAAGTTTTTCGATTGGAAAATTGGAGCCAAACAGGCAGCGCTCGGCGCCGAAGATCGCGACCGTCTCGGTGAGAACATCGGATACATGCGCGGGGTCGTTGCGGTGGATGAAGGTGCCGAGGCCGGACAGTTTTGACACGACGTTTGGGCAGGCCGCGAGCCGGCTCATGCCGGCACGCCAGGCCGTGCGCCCCTCTGGCGAAAGATCTTCCAGCATGCCGGCGTGCTGCAGGATGAAGGTCACATCGGGACAGGCTTCGGCGAGCCCGGCGGCGTCGGCCATCTGCGGTGCGAATACCTGCAGATCGAAGCTGAAGCCATAATCGGCGAGCCGGGCAATATTGCGCCGGATTTTCGGATCAGCGCAGAGGTCCGGTCGGGCCGCAAAGCGATAGAGCGGGTTTTCGTGCCAGTGCAACTGCATGCGCACGCCGCGCACCAGCGGATAGTGCGCTAAGCGATCGAGTTGCGGGCGGACGTCGTCGACGTTGAAATCGGCATAGGAGACGATGGCGTGGGGCCATCCGTGGTCCTTTGCGGTTTCCTGCACCCAGGCCGTTTCGTCCTCGAACCGATCATTGGCCCAGTTGGTCTGCACATAGACCGAGCGCGTCACGCCGGAGCCTGCGAGGTCGCCGAGATATTCCTGGATCGGGTAGTCGCGCCGGATCGGCTCGTAGGGGCCAAAAATGCGCGGCTGCATCGGGCCGATCAGCCAGGGCAGGTCGGCCTGACGCCAGATATGATGATGGGCATCGACGATTTCGGTCACGCGGCCTTCCTTTGTCCGAGCGAGAGCACATGAGAGACGATCGCGGCGGTAGACCCGCCACCAGCCAGATCATCCACGAAGCGCCGGATCGCGATCAGCGCTTCGGTCTGCGGCTGAAAGCCGGGACCGGCGGCGAGCGGCGTCAGCCAGCTCAGGCGCCAGGCGCGCCGCGACAATTGCGCGACGGCGTCACGCAACGCAGAAGGATCGCCGCGTTCCAGTCCATCCGAGACGATGACGACCGCAGCGCCGCGCGCATAGCCGCCGAACCGGGGCACGGCCAGGAACGCCTGCAGCGCGTCGCCGATCCGGGTGCCGCCATCCCAGTCGCTGACCAGATGGGCGGCGGCAGATAGAGCCTGCTCGCGGCGCTTGAGACGGAGCGCGCGGGTGACGCGGGTGAGGCGGGTGCCGAAGGTGAACACCTCGACGTTGGGAGCCGCATGCACCACGGCGTGGGCGAGCTTCATATTGTCGTCGGTGCGTCCCTTCATCGAACCGGAGACGTCGATCAACAGCAGCACCTTGCGCGGCCTAGTGCGCCGCTTCAGCCGTCCGAGCCGCAGCACCTCGCCGTCATTGCGCACGCTCTCGCGCAACGTGCGGCGCAGATCCGCCCACGGGCCGCGGCGGGCGCGCATGCGGCGATGGCCGCGGCGTCGCGGCAGTCGGGTAGGAGCCTCGCGCGACAGTTTTCGCAAGGCATCGCTGGTTTGGCCTGGCGCGAAGCGACGCTCGACCAGCGCCTCGGCACGGGCCGCGGCAAGTCCGGACTCGTTGGCCTCATCAGCCAGCAGCGTTTCTTCCTCGCCGCGGCCTTCCTCCTGCAGGCGAACCACTTCCTCATCTTCCGCGCCCGTCCGATCCACCGCTTCGCTGCCGAGGAAATGGATGTCGAACAGCCGGTCGTAGGTCGCGCGCCGCTCCGGTGGTGGGGCGAGTGTCGCCAGTCCGGCCTGCCTGATAGATTCGAGGCTGCGCGGCCCGAGCAACTCGATCGCGGCCAGGAATGCCGTCGTCTGTTCCGGCGCTACGGCAAATCCGTTGGCGCGCAGCAGTGCGACAAAGGACACGAACACGCTGATAGCGCGTGGTAGCTGAAGTCCATCGCTCATGCGGCAGCCTCCGCAATGAGGGCGTCGAGCCGGCCGGAGATGAAGGTGAGATCCTCCTCGTCCTTCAGCGCGACACCGATCGAGCGCTTGAAGGCGTCCGGCCAGCGGGCGCCGCGCGCGTGCAACAGGGTGGCCGCTTCGGCCCAGTCGACCGCCTCGGCGATTCCAGGCGCCTTGCTGAGCGGCTCGCGCCGCAGCTTGCCGACGGCGGCGACGACGGCGCGTGCGGTGTTCTCGGCGACGCTCGAAGCCCGCATCATCACAATGCGCGCCTCGCGCTCGGCGGTGGGATATTCGATCCAGTGATAGACGCAGCGGCGGCGCAGAGCCTCGTGCAGGTCGCGGGTGCGGTTCGAGGTCAGTACGACGACGGGACGTTCCGCCGCGCGCACCGTGCCGCGCTCCGGAATCGAAATCTGGAAGTCGGAGAGGAATTCGAGCAGGAACGCCTCGAACTCCTGGTCGGCGCGGTCGATTTCGTCGATCAGCAGGACGGTCGAGTCAGGCGCGCGCAAGGAAGCGAGCATCGGCCGCTCGATCAGGAAAGTCTCGCCATAGATGTCGATCGTCTCCTCGCCGGCCTGGCGGATCGCGAGCATCTGGCGCGGGTAGTTCCACTCATAGAGCGCGGCTGATGCGTCGATGCCCTCATAGCATTGCAGGCGGATCAGGCGGCGGCCGAGCACGGCGGCGATGGCTTTTGCAGCTTCGGTCTTGCCGACGCCCGGCGCGCCCTCCAAGAGCAGCGGCTTGCCGAGCGCGAGCGCGAGATAGGCTGCCGTCGCGAGACCTTCGTCGGCAAGGTAATACGCCGTCCGCAGGGCACGTTCGAGCGCCTCCGGGCTGTCGATGCCGACGATGTTGCCGCGGACCGTCATGCCCCGACCTCAGCGCCGCGCCTGCGGCCGCGCGCCGCCCTGCGCCTTGAGCGCCCGCAAGACTTTTTCCGGCGTAATCGGCAGTTCATCCATCCGCACGCCGACCGCATTGAAGATGGCATTAGCGACCGCGGGCATCACCGGATTGGCGCACATCTCGCCGGGACCCTTGGCGCCGAACGGCCCGTCGGCGGCGGGACGCTCCAGCACCGCGATATCATGCGGGCAGATATCGCCGGGGCCGGGCATCAGATATTCGACGAAGTCGCGCGGGCCGTGAGCGGGGTCGGGATAGTAAGGCTCGGGCGTTTCAAACAGCGCGTGGCTGATCCCCATCCATGCGCCGCCGACGAGCTGCTGCTCCACCAGCCGCGGATTGAGCGCGCGGCCCAGCTCATACGCGCTGTCCATGCGCACCATCGCGACTTCGCCGGTCTCGTCATCGACTTCGACCTCGGCAACCAGGCAGGCGTGCGCGTAGCAGGTCGCGGGCGACATCTCGCCGGTTTCGGGATTGACCTCGGACAGCGGCACCAGAAAGATGCCACGCCCGGATATCGTCTTGCCCTGCTTGAACTGCGCGGCGATGGCGACGTCCTTGGTGGAGATCGAGCGGTGCGGCGCGCCCTTGACGTGGATGTTGCCGCGCCCGTCAGTATCGAGATCGGCGGCGTTGACCTCCAGCTCCTCGGCGGCGGCTTCCATCATGACGCCGCGCGCCTCCTTGGCCGCCGCCATCACCGCATTGCCGACGCGATGCGTGCCGCGGGAGGCGAACGAGCCCATGCAGTGCGGGCCGGTGTCGGAGTCAGCGGTGTCGACATAGACGTCCTCAACGGGAACGCCGAGCGTCTCGGCGCAGATCTGCCGCGTCACCGACTTCATGCCCTGGCCGAGGTCGATCGATGACAGCGACACCGTGAATTTGCCGCTGGGGTTGGAATGAACCAGCGCCTGGCTGGGGTCGCCGCCGAGGTTCATGCCGATGGGATAATTGATCGAGGCGATGCCGCGCCCGCGATGCTTTGCCATGGTCAACGCCTCCTGGTGCCGAAGACGGAAGAGAAACGGGTGGCGCCATGCGAGGGCGACGGAGCAGGCGGCCGCGTTGGAGGAGGCGGCGCCGGCGTGGGGGGCGGCGGTTGCTGGGTCGTTGCAGGCGCCGCGCGATCGTAGGTGGTTCGCTGCTGCGAGACGGCCGCGCGTTGCGGCACAGGCTCGATCGGCGTCGGCGATATCGTCGCCCGGCTGCCGCCGCCGTCCTTGCGCGACGACATGCGCTTGACCTCTTCGCGAAGTGGCCATTTGGCCTTTTCGGCGGCGACCTGCACGCATTCTATCAGCGCGGTATTCTTGGCCTCGCGCTGATGCGCCTTCATGTCGCCGTCGCGATAGGCGTTGAGGATGCGAAATTCCATCGGGTCGGTGCCGACGAGATGGGCGAGCTTGTCCATCTGGCATTCGAGCGCAAAGTCCATCGCCGTGACGCCGAAGCCGCGCATTGCGGTAGCCGGCGTGCGGTTGGTGAACACGCAGTAGACGTCGCCATGGACGTTCGGGATCGTGTAGGGGCCGGGCAGATGAGCCACGCATTTGACCACGGCGTAGCTGGACAGCCGCGTGTAGGCGCCGCTGTCGAAATAGGCGTGGATCTTGCGCGCGACGATGCGCCCGTCGCGCATCACGCCGTCCTTGATGTAAATGCGCTCGGCGCCGCGCGGCGAGCCGAACTGCATCTCCTCTTCGCGACCGAGCTGATAGCGCACCGGACGCCCGGTCAGCATCGCGCCGAGAATGGCGAGCGGTTCGGTGAGCGTATCCACCTTGCCGCCAAAACCGCCGCCGACGGTTCCGCCGATGAAGTGGAAGGTGTTGGAGGGCACGTCGAGGATTTTGGCGCAGGTATCGAGCGAGAAGAACAAAGCCTGCGTCGAGGTGTAGACAACATAGCGGCCGTTGGTGTCGGGGGCCGCGATCGAACCGTTGGTTTCGGTCGGCGCGTGCTCGATCGGCGACATCTGATAGCGCTGTTCGAGCACATGATCGGCCTCGGCGAAACCGCGCTCGACATCGCCGAAGCGCAGCTTCTGGTGATCGTAGACGTCGTGATAGGTAAAGGTGTTCTTGGGGTATGTTTCGTTGACGACGGGCGCGCCCGGTTTCAGCGCCTCCTCGACGTCGAACACCGCGGGCAGCGGATCATAATCGACGCGCACCTTTGCCATTGCCTCATAGGCTTCCCGCGGGCTCTCGGCGACGACGGCGACGACCGGCTCGCCCTTGTAGCGCACCTTGTCGACGGCGAGCGACGGCTCGTCGTCCTTGCCGAAGTTGATGAGGCTGAGCAGCGTGTTGAGGTTGCGCGGCACGTCGGCCCCGCGGATGATGCGCCGCACGCCGGGGGAACGCTCCGCTTCCATCGTGTCGATGCGGCGCAGACGGGCGTGGGCATACGGGCTGCGTAGCACCTTGAGGTGCTGCATGCCCTGCAGCTTGTGGTCGTCGAAATAGGTCGAGGTGCCCGTGACGTGCCCGAGCATGTCCTGGCGCTGCGTGCCCTTTCCAATCTCTTTCAGATTATCGTCGCGCTCGTCGGCGAAGATGTCCTTGCGCAGTTCCAGCATGGTCGTTCCCTTTAGGCGCGGGCGCGTCCGCTCGTGGCGGCGGCGAGGACGGCGTTGATGATCGGCTCGTAGCCGGTGCAGCGGCAGATATTGCCCGAGATCGCCTCGATGACCTCGGCGCGGGTCGGCGAAGGGTTACGATCGAGCAGCGCCTTCGCCGCCATCAGCATGCCCGGCGTACAGTATCCGCACTGCGCCGCGAATTGCTCCATGAAGGCGCGCTGCAGCGGATGCAGGTTGGGGCCATCCTTCATCCCGTCGAGTGTCTCGACAGCGCGTCCGTTCGCAGTCTCCGCCAACGTCAGGCAGGAGAGATGGAGTTCGCCGTCGATCAGCACACTGCAGGCGCCGCATCCGCCCTGGCCGCAGCCGAATTTCGGCGTCATGTCGCCGATCAGTTCGCGGAGCGCGACCAATAGATTGACGCCGCCGTCGACGAACACAGCGACGTCGCGGCCATTGTGACGAAACTGGAGCGGGGTCTTGGTCATGACGGACTTACTCCAGGCCGGACAGCAGGCGGCGCAGATGAACGCCGACGATCTCGCGGCGGTACCAGGCGCTGCCAAGGGCATTGTCTGCGGGCGATACGCCCTCCGTTGCGGCCGCGGCAGCAGCGCTGACCGCGGAGTCGTCGAGGGCACGTCCTTCCAGCGCGCGCTCGGCGGCCCTGGCGCGAATCTGCGTCGCGGCCATCGAGCCGAGCGCGATGCGGGCGCCTGAAACGCGACCGCCACTGACCGGCAGGTGCGCGGCGAGCGTGATCACCGAGCCGCCCTTTGGCTTGATGCGGGCGATCTTGCGATAACGGAAGGCGTCGGCGCTCGCGGGGCGCTGACAGGAGACGGCCAGCACCAGCGCGCCGCTCTGGCGCTCGCGGGATTGCAGGAACTCCTCGATTGGCATGTCGCGGGCGCCGAGACCGCCCTGGACGGAGACGGTGGCGTCGAGCGCCAATAGCGCGACGGTGAAATCGCCGTAGGGGCTGGGTGCAAACAGATTGCCGCCCACCGTGCCCATGTTGCGCACGGCCGGTCCGCCGATCGACCGTGCCGGTGCGTGCAGAAACGCCAGCTCGCGTTCGGCCAGGACCCTGGCGAAAGTGACGCCGGCGCCGATCGTAACGCGCGAGCTTGCCACATCGATACGGGACAGCGCCTGGTCGGTCGCACGCACGACGGTCGAGATCGAGATATCGCCCTCGTTGAGCGCGCGCATCACCAGCGTGCCGCCGCCGAGATAGCGCGCGCTGCGGTCGGACGACAATGCCGATGCCGCCTCGCCGAAACTCGCGAACGTCTTCACCGTGACGGGCATGGCTTCGCCTCCGCTTTCATGCGGCCTCCTTCAGGTGCCGGCGAATGGCATCGAAGCCGGCTTGATAGATCTGTTCCGCGACCATCTGCGCAAGCCGCTCGGCATCCGCGGGCCGTGTGGTGAACCTGGATTCCCAGTGCCAGAAGGTGCGGTCGCCGTCGGTGACCGGCAGCAGTCGGACATGGGCGACATAGTTGAACATCGGGATCGGCGTATCGAGCAGGCAATAGCTGAAGGTCTGTTCGAGGTCCGACAGCGCCAGCAATTGCTCGCGCAGCTCCGAGCCGTCCTGCAGCTTGAAGCGCCTGATACAGCCGATCTTGTCCGACGCCTGCGCGCGCTCGATGGTGCTGGTCGCCACCGCCGGGTGCCAGCGGTCATGGCCGTTGAAATCGCGCAGCACGTTCCAGACTTCGCCGGTGGGCGCATCGAGGATCGTGCTTTTGACGATATGCGGCACACTAGCCTCCGAAGGCGCGCTTGAGCGCATCAAAGCCGCCCTGAAACACGCCGGTCCCGATGTTGCTGACGAGTTCGTTCTCGCGCTCGGGCACGCAATCGAACTCGGCGGTCCATTCCAGGAAGGTCTGGTCGCCATCCGTCACTGGCGTGAGCCGCAGGGTAGCTACGTAGTTCTCCACCCCCATCGGCGACTCCAGGATGGAGTAGGTGCAGAACATGTCGTAGTCGGAGAGCCCGAGCAGCTTTTCGCGGATGCGGTCGCCGTTGCGCAGGCGAAAATCCCGTACGCAGCCGATCTTGTCGGCCGGCTCGCCGCCCTCGATGCGGCTCTCCGCAATCGCAGGATGCCAGTTGGGCAGGCCGTTGAAGTCGCGCACGCGCGCCCAGACGCGGTCGTTGCGGGCGTTGACGACGGTAGAGACGTAGACCCGTGCCATGGCGTGCTATCAACCTTTCTTGCGCGGCCCGCGCTCGGCAGGCGGCTCGCCTGGAGCCGGGACGGCAGGAGGCGCGTCGGGTTTGCCCGGACTGCTCCTGCGTGACGCTGATTCTTTGATGCCCTGCATGTCGCGCGCTTCGCGAATGAGGCCGGGCATCCTGGCGAGACTTCCGCCCTCGACGCCGATGTCGGAAAGGATGGAGTCGATCAGAGGCGCCTGCACCCGGTAGCGCAGTGCCGAGTCGATCACCTCGTCGGTGGCGCTGCGGCCGCCATTGCCGCCGCCACCGCCGTTGAGCCCGTCCACCTGAAGGATGCGGATACCCTCGATCTTCTCCATCGGCTTGACGCTCTCGCGCACAATGCCCTCGATACGATCGAGCAGCTTGCGGCGGAACAGCGAGTAGCGCGCCTGGTCGGTGAGCACGTTCTCGGCTTCGTTGAGCAGCCGCTGCGCCTCGGCCTCGACGGCGGCGCGCACACGCTCGGCTTCGGCGGCGATCCTTGTCTCCTCGGCTCGCTTTTCCGCCAGCAGCACCTCGATGGTCTTCTGGCGCCTGGCGACCTCGCTGTCGCGGGCGGTGACGACGCGTTCGGCCGCCTCGGTCGCCCCCGCGCGCGCATCCTCGGCTGCCACCTTGGCGGCGGATTCTTCCAGCGATTTCTGATAGAGGGCGATCGCCTTCTCCATCAGCGCCGTTTCGACTTCCTTCTCGCGATTGACCTCCAGCTTGCGCAGGTCGCGCTCGCGGCCGATGCGGGCTTCGTCGAGGCCGCGGTCGGAGGCGATGCGTGCCCGTTCGACTTCCTCGCGGGAGGCGATCTCGGCTTCCTGCAGCGCCTGGACGCGGCCGACTTCGAGCTGCTCGATCGCGCGCCGGCGGGCGAGCCGCGCGGCCTCGAGCGCCTGTTCGCGCGAGACATCTGATGTCTCGACTTCCTTGCGCGCGTTGATCTCGGCCTGCTTGACCTGCCGGTCGGCGTCGATCCGTTCGGAGCGCTTGGCGGCGAGCGCGATCACGCGCTCCTCGTCGGCGATCTCGACCGCCTTCTTCTGGTCGATATTGAGCACCTCGCGGGTCTTCGACGAGGCGATACGCTCGGCCTCCAACGCCAGTTCGACCTCGACGCGCCGCCGCTCGATCGCGTCGCGGCGCTTGAGCTCGGCGGCCTCGATGGATTCGGTGCGATCGATCTCGAGACCCCTGGTTTCCTTCTCGGCCCGGATGCGCTGGGCGGCGATCACCTTCTCCTGGGCAATGCGCGCGGCCTCGATGGCCTCGCGCGAGGCAATATCGGCCTCCTCGACGGCGCGATTGCGCGCGATCTCGAGCGAGCGAACGCGCTCTTCCTGGGCAATACGTGAGGCTTCCGTTGCCTCGCGCGCGGTGATCCCGGCGACTTCGAGCGCCTGGTTGCGCTCGATTTCCAGCTTGCGCGTAGCGTGCTCGGCGCCGATCCGCTCGGCCGCCAGCGTCCGTTCGCGGGCGATCCGTGCAGCTTCCACGGCCTTCTGTGCCTCGATCTCCGCTTCCTGGATGGTGCGAACCTGCGCAATCTCCAGCGAGCGGGTACGCTCGTCGGACGCGATACGTTCGACATTGACGATCGTGGTCTGGGCAATGCGGGCCTTCTCGGTCGCCTCGCGCGCCGCTATCTCGGCTTCCTCGACCGCGCGGGTCCGTTCGATCTCGCGCCGGCGGGTTTCTTCTTCGTTGGCGATCCGCGCGTCGGTGACGGCGCGATCCTGCTGGATACGCGCCTTCTCGACCGCTTCGCGCGCCGTGATCTCGGCTTCCTCGACCGACCGCGTGCGCTCGATGTCGCGCTGCCGCACTTCGCGCTCGGAGGCGATGCGCGCCGTATCGACCGCGCGCTGATTGGCGATCTTGGCCTTTTCGATTTCCTCGCGGGCCAGCAGTTCCTTTTCCTCTACCGCGCGGGTGCGTTCGATCTCACGGTGGCGGGTCTCGCGCTCGGAGGAGATGCGGGCTTCGGCGATCGCAAGCTCGTTGGCGATGCGGGCCTTTTCGATTGCCTCGCGGGCCGCGATCTGCGCCTGTTCGGCCTCGGTCTCGCGCAACGCGCGCTCGCGCGCCACTTCGGTGCGCTGCAGGGCGCGGCGCATCTCGATGTCGCGTTCCTGTTCGAGGCGGGCGGTCTCGCTCTCGCGCTCGATCTCCAGCGCCTGGCGCTCTGCATCGAGGTTGCGGGTGCGGATCTTGATCATCGAATCCTGTTCGATGTCGTTGCGGAGCTTGCGCTTGGCCTCGATGTCCTCCATCAGGCGCGTCAGGCCCTCGGCGTCGAACCGGTTGGATGGGTTGAAATATTCCAGGTCGGTCTGATCGAGATCGGTGATGGCGACCGACTCCAGCTCAAGCCCGTTCTGGGCGAGCGCTTCGGCTGCGGCGGCCTTGAGCCGCGTGACGTATTCGCCGCGCTGCTCGTGCATCTGCTCCATGGTCATTTCGGCGGCGACCGAGCGTATGGCGGAGACGAACTTGCCGGAGAGCAGGGCGTGCAATTGCTCGGGTTCGAGCGTGCGCCGTCCGAGCGTGGCGGCGGCGATCGCGACCGCCTCGCGCGTCGGCTGCACGCGCACGTAAAAGTCTGCTTCGATGTCGATGCGCATGCGGTCGCGGGTGATCACGGCGTCGTGCTTTGCCCGCACGATCCCCATCGGCAGCACGTTCATGTTGACGGGCGTGTAGTCGTGAATGAACGGCAGCACGAAGGCGCCGCCGTTGATCACGACGCGTTCGCCGAGCAGACCGGTTCGGACGAAGGACACTTCCTTCGACGAGCGGTGGTAGAGCCAGTTCACGATATAGACGACGATGGCGATCACGATGACCGCGACGATCAGCCAGAGAATCAATTCGCCAACCAGAGTCCCCGACATCTCTTCCTCCCTTTGGTCTCGGCGTTACCGCGCGCCGATCGCCTTGAATTTACGAACCTGTTCTGTCAGCGCCCGCTCCACCGGCAGACGCTCCATCGAGGAGGCGCCGTAAAAGCCGTGGCACTTGCGCGTATGTTTCATGATGAAATCGGCATCGGCGGGCTCGGCGATCGGGCCGCCATGGGCCAGCACCAATATGTCCGGATTGACGCACAGCGCTGCCGCCGCCCAGGTGTCGATCTGTTCCGGGCAGTCTTCGAGCTTTTGCGCGGTGTGCGCCCCGATCGCGCCGCCGGTGGTCAGGCCGAGATGGCAGACGATGATATCGGCGCCGGCAATTGCCATGGCGGTAGCCTGGCTTTCGCTGAACACGTAAGGCGTCGTCAGCATGTCCTTGTCGTGCGCCTTGGCGATCATGTCGATCTCCAGCGCGTAGGACATCCCGGTTTCCTCGAGATTGGCGCGGAAGATTCCGTCGATCAGCCCGACGGTCGGAAAGTTCTGCACGCCGGCAAAACCCAGCGCCTTCAACTGGTCCAGGAAGAGGTCCATGTCGCGGAACGGATCGGTGCCGTTGACGCCGGCCAGCACCGGCGTCCGCGTGACGACCGGAAGCACTTCGCCGGCCATCTCGACCACGATCGCGTTGGCATCGCCATAGGGCATCAGTCCGGCTAGCGAGCCGCGTCCCGCCATGCGGTAGCGGCCGGAATTGTAGATGACGATTAAATCGACGCCACCGGCTTCCTCGCATTTGGCGGACAATCCAGTGCCGGCGCCGCCGCCGACGATCGGCTCGCCCTTGGCGGCCATGTTGCGAAACTTCTTCAGGATGGCTGAACGTTCGAACTTCGCCATGGTCACCTCGCGACTTTCCGACGGGTCCCCGGGCGTCCGACCAGGGGGCGGAGCGCGGTGACGATGGCGGATGCAAATTCGGGTTCGTTGATGTGGCGCTTGATGCGGATGAGCTGGCGATTTCCGGTCTGGCGCACGCTGCGTTCGAGCGCGGTGAACAGCGCCGCGTCGGCCTCCGGATGCCAGAACGGCTGACCCGGCGCGTCGAGCGCGGAGACGCCGCCTTCCGGCAGAAAGAAGCGCACCGGCCCGTCCATCCGGTTGAGTTTCTCGCCGATCCAGCGCCCGATGCGCTCGTTCTCCTCCGGCGTGGTGCGCATCAAGGTCACCTGCGGATTGTGAACGTGGAATTTGCGCTGACGATAGCGTTCGGGGATGGTGTCGGGGGCGCCGAAATTGACCATGTCGAGCGCGCCGACAGAGCCGATGAAGGGCAGGCGGCTGCGGATAATCGCGCCGAAGCGGTCCTCGGTGGCGGGGAATACGCCGCCCATCAGGAGGTCGCAGACCTCCGTCGTCGTGAGATCGATGACGGCGGCCAGCATTCCGGAATCGACCAGCTTTTCCATCGAGCGGCCGCCGACGCCGGTGGCGTGGAAGACGAGACATTCGAAATCACTGCGCAGATCAGTCGTGATCTTCTGCACGGCAGGTGTCGTCACGCCGAACATGGTGATGCCGACCGCGGGCAAATCGGCCGACACGTTGCGTTCGGACCCGGCGCGATCGTCGAGACGCGCCTTCACCATGCCGGCAATGGCGTTGGCGCCATTGGCGAGCACGGCGCGCGAGATCGCGTTGAGCCCCTGCACGTCGGTGACCGAATACATCATCGTGATATCGGCAGGCCCCACATAGGGGCCGACATCTCCTGATGCGACCGACGAGATGATGAGTTTCGGCACGCCGACGGGAAGCGCGCGCATGGCTGGCGCGACCAGCGAGGCGCCGCCGGAGCCGCCCGCCGAAATGATGCCTGCGACATTGCCCTGACGGCGCAGCCAGTTGGCGAAGGCGTCCGCCATCGCCGTTACCGACGCACCGCGGTCGGATCCGAACACGCTGGATCCGCCGCGCCCGTGGTTGAGCGCGATTTCCTGGGCGGAGACGTCGCAGGTCGAGAGCTTGCCGCTGGTGGAAACGTCGACCAGGCGCGTCCTCAGACCGTGCCGGGCGATCACGTCGCGAATGAAACGCAGCTCCTCGCCCTTGGTATCGAGCGTCCCGACGACGAGGACGACGGGCGGTCCGGACACGCCTTGTAGAACAGCGCCGGCCTGGCGCTTTTGCCGGGCGGCGTCTTCGATCCGCGCAACGCCCGTCGAAAGCGTGCGCGCTGCGGCTTCGATGCGCGCAATGGGCGCCGGCTGCGACCAGCGCGTCGGCAGCGTGGGATTGGAGATATAGATCCGGATCGGCGCCGTACTTGGCGCGCGCGGCGGCGCGGGTCGCGCCTCAGCCTCGGCGCCTGCATCGGCAGTTTCGAGATCTGCTTCCGGCTCGGCGTGGACTCCAACTACTCCAACACCCAGCAGACGTTGTTGCAGTTCCCGATCCGCCGCGAGGCGCGCGGAATCGATGATACGATTGATACGGCCGTTGACCATGATCGCGACATTCTTGGAGATCGCAGTGGCGACGCCGATATTCTGCTCGATCACGAGCACCGACATGTCGCCGTCCTCGCCGAGGCGCACCAGCATTTCCTCGACCTGGGCGACGATGACGGGCGCCAGCCCTTCGGTCGGCTCGTCCATGATGAGCAGATGCGGATTGGTCAGAAGCGCGCGCGAGATCGCCAGCATCTGCTGTTCGCCGCCGGAGAGCTGAGCGCCGCCATGGTCCTTGCGTTCGGCAAGGCGGGGAAACGTCTCGTAGATGCGATCGATGGTCCAGGCGCCTCGCCGCATCCCGGCGGCCAGGCTCAAATGTTCGGAAACGCTGAGCGAGCGCCACAGTCGTCTGCCTTGCGGAACATAGCCGACGCCTGCCTGCGCGATCCGCGCCGGGCTTAGACGGGTAATATCCTCGCCGCGAACGCGAACCGAACCGCCGCTTGCCCGCAGCAAGCCCATGATGGTCTTGCACAGGGTGGTCTTGCCCATGCCGTTACGGCCGACCACCGAGAACACGCCTGAATCCAGCGTCAGGTCGACGCCCTGCAAGGCATGCGAATGGCCGTAATAGACGTCGAGGCCCCGGACTTCGAGGGCAGGCGCGGAGCGGCGGATCTCACTCATGGCCGGCCCCCAGATAAAGTTCCTGGACCTCGGGGTCGGCTTCGATCTCGTGCGGCAGGCCTTCCTTGAAGACGCGTCCATTGTGCATCATCGTGACGCTTTCGACGACGCGGAGCGCGACATCCATGTCGTGCTCGATGATGATGTAGCCGATGTGGGCGGGTAGCGACGTCAGGATCTCGATCAGCTCGCGCCGCTCGGTGGGGGAGAGGCCTGCGGCCGGCTCGTCGAACAAGACGAAGCGCGGCGCGCCGGCGAGCGCGAGCGCGATCTCGAGCTGCCGCTGCTGGCCATGCGCGAGCTCAGCGACCCGCTGCTCACCGACCGGCGTCAGATGCACCGCCTGGATCAGCGCCTCAGTCGCATGTATGAGAGCGTCGTTCGCGCCCGGACGCAGCGGAGAAAATCGTCCGCGGGAAACGCCGCGGCAGGCGAGGTAGACGTTGTCTCTCACGGTGAGGCCGGGAAACAGCGCCGAGATCTGGTAGGTGCGGCGCAGGCCGCGGCGGATACGCTCGTAAGGCGGGAAGTGGGTAATGTCCTCGCCGAAGAAGCGGATCGTGCCGGACGACGGCGGAAAGTCGCCGGTCACGCAATTGAACAGCGTGGTCTTGCCGGCGCCGTTGGAGCCGAGCACGGCGCGGCGCTCCCCCGGACGAACCGTGATGGTGACGTCGGTCAGCGCCGCAAGCGCGCCGAACAGCCGCGTCACACCGCGCAGCTCCAGCGCGGCGCCGGCACCGACGGCCGAGAAGCGTGGTGCGGCGCTATCCATGGCCGTGGCCTCCGCCCGGGCGTTTGTCTGGAGTGGCCGTGCGACGTCGCCAGCGCTCCCAGAGCCCGATCACGCCATCCGATGACCAGAACACAATGGCGAGGAATCCGAGGCCGATCAGCAGCCGGAAGCGGTTGCCGTCGAGCCCGAACTTGACCAGCAAATCGAGCGCGAAGGTGCGCAGGATGACGAAGATGAAGGCGCCGATGAAGGGGCCAATGGGTCGGGTGATGCCGCCGACCACGGCGATAATCAGGATATCGATGCAGGCTCCGACGCTGACCGAGCCGGGCGATATCTGCCGGTAGTTCCAGACCTGCAGCACGCCGCCGAGCGCGGCGATAAAGGACGCGAAGGCGTAGGCTGCCACGCGGTGCGCGTTGACATTGAAACCGAGCGCCGCCATGCGGCGGGGATTGTCCCGCACGCCCTGCAGCGCGAGGCCGAACGGCGCGCGCGAGACATATTGAACGGCGAAATAGCAGAACGCCGCGACACCCAGCGTGACGTAATAGTAGGGGATGTCGGAGCGCCAGTCGACGCCCCAGAATTTCGGCGTGGCGATGGTGTTGATGCCGGTGTGGCCGCCGAAGATCGGCCAGTTCTGATTGGTGAAATAGTAGAAGGCCGCACCGATCGCGAGCGTGATCATGATGGTGTAGATGCCCTCGGTGCGCACCGCGAGCGTGCCGCCGAGCGTGCCGAAGATGGTCGCGAGCACCAGCGCCATCGGCGTTGCGAGCCACCACGGCCAGCCGAGGCTGATATTGGTGTTGGCGCTCATGCCGAACACCGCAACCATATAGGCGGCGAAGCCGGCGATAGTGAGCTGCATCAGGCTGACCATGCCGCCATAGCCCGCCAGGAACATCAGGCTGAGCGCGATGGTTCCGAGGATCAGCGTCGTGGCGAAGATCTCGATCAGGAAGAAGCCGCTGGCGATGAACGGCATGATCAAAAGGATCACTGCCACCAGCCAGACCGCCGGCTTGTTGAATTCCGGCCACGACAGCAGTACAGCGCGCGCTCCTGCCGCCTGACTGGTCTCTTGATGCGCGCCCTGGACCAACGACATGTCAGCGCCTCGCCAACAGGCCCTGCGGCCGCAGAGCCAGCACCAGCACCATGATCAGGAAGGTCACCACGATCGCGTAGGTCGGGATGTAGACCGAGCCAAGCTGCTCGGCGAGGCCGATGATGACGGCGCCCAGCGCCGCGCCCGGGATCGACCCCATGCCGCCGACAATGACGACGACAAGGGACGCCAGCAGGAAGCGGGTATCTTCGCCGGGCGAGATCGACTGAAAGGTTCCGCCGACCACGCCCGCGATGCCGGCAAGCCCCGCGCCGAGCGCGAACACGGCAACGAAGACGAGCTGGATGGGCACGCCGGTGGCGGCGAGCATATCGCGGTCATCGACGCCGGCGCGCACCATCATCCCGACGCGGGTTCGATTGAGCGCCAGCCACATCACGATGCCGATCACGACGGCGGCGACGAAGATCACGAGCCGCACCAGCGGATACCGCAGATAGACCGCCTCGCCCGACGATCTGACCGCGGTGACCAGCGGCAATTCGATCGGGCCGACCAGCCAGTTCGGGGTCTGGATCTGATAGAAATCGCCGCCGAATACCCACAGCATCAGATCCGCAAACACGATCGACAGCCCGATCGTCACCATGGTTTGGCGCAGATCCTCGCCCTCCATGCGGCGGAAGACGACGATTTGCAGGACTATTCCGACCAGCGCCACCGCAATAAACGCGATGATGAAGCCGAGCACCCATGAGCCGGTCCAGGTACTGATGGCGTAACCGACATAGCCGCCGAACAGATAGAGCGAGCCATGCGCCAGATTGACGTTGCGCATCAGGCCGAAGATCAGGGTGAAGCCGCTTGCCACCAGGAAGTAGAGGCTGCCGAGCGTGATGCCGTTGAAAACGGCATTGAGAAAGACCCGCTTCCTGCCGATCGCCTCTTCGAGTCCGGGCGGCCAGACGGCAAGGATCAGCCACAACAGCAGCGCGATCGCGATCAGCAGGATCAGCGCCCATGCCGGATGGCGTTCGATGAATCCTGTCACGGTAGTAGCCCGGCCGTCGCCATACCGTCCTCCCAGACGCCGCGGCCGTTTCGGCTCGCGTTTTCGGACCATCCTAATGGTGCCGCAAACCGCGCACTTGATTGTCAGTATCTTTTCGCGCCGGGTAAGCTCAGGGTCGCAAGACTTTGGCGGCGCGGCGGTATTCCGTGGGCGCCATCCCGACATTGGCTGCGAAGAAGCGCGTGAAACCGCTCTGGGAGGAGAAGCCGAGATCGAAGCCGATATCGGCGATCGGCACTTCGGTCGCGACCAGCGCGTCCAAGGCCTGTTCCATGATCAGTGTATTCAGATAAAGGTTCGGCGTGACGCCGGTCTGGGTGCGGAACAGCCTGTAGAAGTGGGGCCGCGACAGCCCGGAGGCCCGTGCGATCGAATCCAGTTCGATCTCGGCGCCAGGGCTTTCGGACATCAGCTTGATGGATTTGCGGACGCGAAAGTCGGTGACGGCGGCGGTGCGCGTCTCCTGGACTGGTTCGGGCCGCTGCCAGCTCTCTTCATAGCAACCGTCGATCAACTGCCTCAGTTCGCAATCGAGGCTGCTTAAGGAGGGCGCGCCGCAGACCAGCGCGGCGGTTCGCCTGATGTGCCGGTCGAGGGGGACGGTGCGCTTGAAACAGGTGCGGCCGAACCGCAGGCCGTGGGCCCGCGCCGCATCTGGGGCGAACCATTCGGCGTTGACGTAGAGGACGAAGAAGATCGCGCCGTTCTCTACGTCCGTCGGAACAAAATTGTGTGGTTCCCAGGGGTTGACGGCAACAATCGAGTCTTCTGCGAGGAGCCATCGCTCATCGCACACATCAATGCGGGCCGGCGTTCCACCGACATGAAAAATCAGATGCCCCTCGCGATGCGCGTGCATGTTGAAGGGGCGGTTCAACTGATAGACCGTCGCGCGACCGAACCGGCCGTGGAAGACGGCGAGAGCCTTGCTCATGCCTTCCCTCCCGCGGGATGTTCTTGTCTTTTCCGCCAGCGTTCAACATCCGCGGAGAGAATGCAAGCTTGGATGGCGTTTGCCCGGGCCCCGGCGTGACCGGGACCCGTTCGCAAATGCGAAGAACTCAGTACTTCTTGCACTCCGGAACCGTTCGGCTCGGCAGGCCGATCTTGGAGAACACCGCCGGGTCGTAGCCCAGCGTCTGGTTCACGTTGGGAATGACCTTCACGACCTTGCTGAACAATGCACCCTTGCCGTCATCCACCACCTCGGTGACGAAGTTGGTTCCGATGGCCTGGCGGTTGGAGTCGAGCTTGATCTTGCCGTTGGGCGCGTCGAGCTCAATCTTGGCGAGGGCTTCCTTGAGCTTTGCCTGGTTGTTGCTGAGATCGCCGTTGACCTGACGCAGCGCGAGGATGAGCGCCATCGTCGAGCCGTAATAGTTGGTGGCGAGCAGCGAGGGGCTCGGGAACCGCTTGTTCGGGGGGAAGGCGTCCTGATAGGCCTTCACGAACTTCTGCCAGCCCGGATCCTCCCAGGTGTCGGCCTGGCCGCTCGCGGCAATGGTGCCGAGCAGCGCATTCTTGGCGTTGCCCTTGGCGGAGAGGATGGTCTGGTCGACCATGATCGAGCCGCCCATGAGATGCGCCTTGCCGCCGGCCTGCTGATACTGGTTCAGGAAATTGACGGCGTCCGCACCGCCGAGGCCGAGATAGATCGCGTCGACATCGTCGGGCAGGGCGGCAATGACGGACGCAAAGTCCTTGGTGCCAAGCGGCACCCATTGCCGGTTCGTGACCTGTCCACCGGCGCCGCAGAACTCAAGCACAAGCCCGAACACCTGCGTGTAGATGAATGAGTAGTCTTCGCCGACGGTTGCGATCTTTCGATAGCCCTTGGTTTCATAGGCATATTTGCCGAGCCCGACCTGCCACTGGGCGCCGTCCATGTTGAAGCGGAAGAAGTTCGGCGCCGGGTCGACGTAAGTGGTTTCCTGTGCACCCGAGGCGGCGTTCACGAAGGTCAACTCGGGCCGCGTCTTGGCAAAGTTCTTGACCGCGATGCCTTCGTCGCCGGACAGCGGCGAGAGCAGGATCTGCACCTTGTCCTGCTCGATCAGCTTGCGCACGGCGCGAATGGCGGAGTCGGGCGTCGCATCCGTCGAAGCGATGATGAACTCGAGTTCCTTGTCGCCGACCTTCTTGCCGAGCGTATTGATCGCCGTCTGATGGCCGCGTATGCCGTCCTCGCCGAGCACCGTATAGGTGCCTTCGAGTGTCGCAGTGACGCCGACCTTGATCTTCTCTTGAGCCATGGCGGCGCCAGAAAGCAAAAGGCTGCTTAGCGCGACCAGTACCGCACAGCTTCTCAACATCGAACCCCTCCCTTGTATCGCCAGTTTTTAGGTCGTTCCAAAATCGCCACGCCGTTGATAGCCGGTTGTGCGACCGGGACCGCCGGACGAAAGCTAGCTGATCACTGAGGCGGGGCGCGCAACTTCACTGGCCGCAACTTGACCGGTAGTCTCATTTTGAATGCTGCGCCGCGAAGGGGGCAGTCTTGGAAAAAACGAATGAATGTTCGAAGAAGAGCACCCTAAAGCAGTGTCGCGGAGGATTGATCGTGGTTGATCTGGATGTGGCGAGATGTCGGCTTGTCTCGAGATGCCCTGCCGCAGGCAGCGCGATCGTCAGGATATTTGTGGCAGCCGTGCTGACCCTGTGCGCCGATACCATGGCCGCCGCAGGCAGCGATCTCTATCGTACCAAGGTCACCGTAACGGGGCAGGGCGAGGCGAATCGCATCGTTGGCTTTGCCGCGTGTCTGGAGGACGTCCTCATCAAGGTATCCGGCGCACAGAAGCTCGCCGGTGACCGGCGATTGGCAGCCTATAAATCGCAGGCAAAGCGTTTCGTCACGTCATTCAGCTATCGCGATCAGTTTGCAGGCAAGCCCGTTCGTGACGAGCAGGGCACCCGCGACCGGCCCTATGATCTGACGGTGGAATTTGAGGAAAGCAAGATCGACGACATTCTTAGGGCGTTCGGCCTCAAGCCCTGGCTTGCACATCGTCCGCGCCTTGCGGCCTTTGTCGAGATGGAACAAGGCCCGAGGAACTATATCGTGACATCGGATGGCACCCAGTCCGACCTGCAACGCGACGCACTGCTCGCCGCGGCGGAGAAGCGTGGCATGGGCATCGTGCTGCCCAGCACGGCGGCGCTGGCGAAATCGAACATCAGCGGCGCGGAGCTCAGGACGGCGCCTTTCCCGGCGCTGGCGCCGGTTGCGGCCGAGCAGAGTGGCGAAGTCGTTGTGGTCGGGCGATTGGTCTGGGATGATCGGGAGCTCGGCTGGGCCACGCAGTGGCAGATGGATTGGGGCGGCCGGACGCATCGTTGGCAAATTCGCGGCGTCACATTTGATGAAGCCTTCCGACGCGGCATCGGCGGCGCGGCCCAGGTCTTGTCAGGCAACGGCGATCCAGTAGCCAGATCGGAAGCGGGAAGAAACAAGCTTCATTGATTTTCCCGGCGCGTCGCTTCCCATCGCGTTCGTTGCCGGCCCGGCACTTTCTCGCGCCGGATTTATTTCAAGATCTGACCGGACGGCCCCAGCCACGGAGCCAAAGTGCACCTGCGACAATTGCACCTGATACGATCGAGCCCGCGGCAACCGCGATGAATAGCTGCTGCAATCCTCCGCCAAGACCGGCAACAACGAACCAACCGATCCCGGCCGCAATCAACAGCCGGATGGTTCCGCCAGCAACCGGCCACATCACGCGGCCGGCGCCCTGACCGGCGAAATACAGCAGCATCCCGAGACCGGCTACGCCGTAGAAAGGCGCCACCGTCCGGAAATAGATCGAGCCGGCCGCAAGAACCTCGGGCTCGGTGCTGAACAGCATCAACCATGCCTGGGGAAACGCCGTTACAAAAAGTCCGAGCAATTCGGTAACGCCGGCAGCGAAGAACGCAGCGATCCACGCGATGCGTTCTGCGCGTTTGACCTGACCGGCCCCGATATTCACGCCAACCATCGTAAGCGCCGCGCTGCCAAACGCAAACAGGAGCGGGATCTGGATGTAATCGAGTCGGGACGCCATCCCGTATCCTGCGATGGCGTCGGCGCCGAACAGCCCGACCGCGCCAGTGATCAAAACGACAGTCAAGTTGGCCTGGATGGTGCCGATGGCTGACAATCCGCCGACATGAAGAATATCAGCGAGCAGCCGCCACTTGATGAGCCTTGCGTCGAACGGCAGGCGCAACGTGGCGCGCGCGGAGCGCAGGTAGACGATCAGCACGATCGACGCGACGAGATAGTAGACGACGATGGCGACGCCCGCTCCCGCCACGCCGAGCCGGGGAAAAGGACCCCAACCGAAAATCAGCGCCGGTGAAAGTGGCAGAAGCACGAAAACGCCCAGCAGAATAACGACCGCCGGCACAACGGTGTTGCCGGCACCGCGAAGGGCCGCCGCCAGAAGGCTGACGATCCAGACGAAAACCGCCCCGGAGAAAATGACGTGGCCGTATCCGAGCGCCGCATCGAGAGTCCCCGCTTGACCGCCAAGCGACCGATAGACGACCTCGCCGGCCAGCCATTCTGCGCCTGCAAAGATGATTCCGAAAGCAATGGCGAGAACGAGTGCGTTCAGTACGAGTGCCTCGGCTTCGGCCACTTTGCCGGCGCCCATCGCACGCGCAATTGACGATGCGACGCCGCCGCCGATGCCGCCATTGGACATCATCTGCATCAGCATGAAGACGGGAAACACCAGCGTGACGCCCGCCAGGGCTTCCGTACCGAGGAAGCTGACGAAATAGGTCTCCGCCACGCCGACAAGTGTTTGCACGACCAGGACGACTACGGTCGGCAGAGCGAGCTTCAGGAGCGTCGGCAGCACCGGGCCGTCGAGCATTGCCCTCTGTCCGACCTTCGCCGCTTCGCTTTCTTTCCGGCTGGCAGCCGCGCCGGCGGTCCCGGCCACCGGTTGCGGCAAGGACGGTTCAGAAGGTGTCAATGTTGTCATCAGCGGCTCGGCAGCGTTCGAATGAATTCCACCAGGGCGGCGTTGACCTCGTTCGGCCGCTCCTGCTGGGTCCAGTGGCCGCAACCGGGAAGCATCTGGATCTTGCGCAAGCCGGGAACGAAGGTCTTCATGTTTGCGAGCAACTGGTCCGTTCCGGGAAACGAGAGCAGGAAGTCGCGATCGCCAGCCATGTAGAGCGCCGGTACCGACACCTGCAGACCGGCCATCGCACCCGTGATTTCCCAGTTGCGATCGAGGTTGCGGTAGTAGTTGAGCGCTCCGCGGAAGCCGGTGCGCTTGAACTCCTCGCCGTAAAAGTCGATGTCGCTTTCTTCGATCCAGGATGGCAGGGTTTTGGGCGCGCCGGGTCCTTGCAGAAATCCGCCGCCCTTCGGCACCATACTGAGGTTTGGCGCGGGCCCGCCGGCAGCGACGGCCGCGCGGGCCGCAGCTACGCCGTCGCCGGATGCCCCGAACAGCATGTTGCGTATGGTCGCACGCGGATCGCGCCCCAGCTCCGCTTCCGCAGGCCCCGGCTCCTGGAAATAGAGCTGATAGAATTGCGCGTTCTCCGTGCGTGGCATGAGACTTGTCGGTGGCGCTTTACCGCGCGGCCGGAACGGCACGCTGAGCGCTGCGACCGCCCTGAAGCGGTCGGGTCGCATGAGAGCTGCTTGCCAGGCGATGCTGGCGCCCCAGTCGTGACCGACGATGACCGCGGCCGGCGCCCCGAGAGCATCGAGAATGCCCACCATGTCGCCGACGAGATGCAGGATTGTGTATTGGTCGATCGCCTGCGGCGCATCGCTCCTGCCGTAGCCGCGCAAGTCGGGGGCGACCACGCGGAAGCCGGCGGCGGCGAGCGCGTCGATCTGATGCCGCCAGGAGAACCAGGATTCAGGGAAGCCGTGCACCAGCAGCACCAGCGGCCCTTCGCCCTGCTCGGCAATGTTGATGTGGATCCCGTTGCATTCGACGATGCGTTGCGTTGGTGCGTTCATCTTTCCATCTCTCTGCGGAGTTGCCGCTGACGCGTTTGATGAGACCGCGTCTGGCGCAACTCGCAATGCGAGCGGCGCCAGGGCGGCCGCCAATAGCTGGCGTCTGTTCATCGTCTTCCCCTCCCGGACCAGGCCTACGCACTCGCCGCTGCCATGACCCGTCCTTTACTTTGCAGTTCGTTTTGGTACGATCCGGTACCAAGCGTCTCGAAATATGGTACCGACTAGTACCGAGTCAAGTAGAAAAGTGAGGCGATGAGTCCAAGGATGAAGCCACGCGACCAGGAAACCGATGGAGCGGCGGTCCGGAAGCGAATTGTGGGCGCCGCCTTTTCGGCGTTCATGGAGAACGGTTATGCGCAGACCAGCACGCTGGAGATTGCGACACGTGCCCGTGTTTCGAAACGCGAGCTTTATTCCCTGTTCGGCAACAAGGAAGCGATGCTGGTTGCCTGCATTACCGAGCGCGCGCAGCGACTGAAAGCGCCGGCCGATCTCCCCGAGCTGCGCGACAGGGAAGTCCTGGCCAACGTGCTAACCGCTTTTGGAACAAGGCTTCTGACTGAGACAACCGATCCGGCCGTTGTCGCTGTATTTCGGCTGGCGATATCCGAAACGGTGCACGCGCCAAAGGTTGCGCAGGCGCTGGTATCGATTGCGCGCAAGCCCACGCGTGAAGCATTGCGGGAGATTATGGCAAACGCCAAGTCAGCCGGGCTGTTCGATGGCGATCCTGCCGCGATGACCGAACAATTTTTGGGGCTGCTCTGGGGTGATCTGATGACCGGCCTGCTGCTTCAGGTGGCCGATCGCCCGAGCGCCGGCGAAATCGCGCGACGGGCCCACGAGGCGACGACAGGGCTCCTGCAGATCTATCCGAAAGCCGGGTAGAGACGCCTATTTTCGCCGATCGAAACTCATTAAACTATTTTGCCGGTTGCCGCGAAATAGCAGAGTCCGGCGATCGAGCGCCGGACTCCACCAGAGCATGACAGCGCCTTACTTCTTGTAGGCGGCGATCACGGCTTCACCATCGGCGCCGGCCTTCTTGAGCCAATCGGACGTCAACTGCTCCCCGATCTTCTCAAGGCCGGTCTTCAGCGCCGGCGGCGGCGGCAGCACCTTCATCTTGTTGGCGGCAAGCTGTTCGAGATACCACTTCGCCTTTTCTTCCGCGAGCTTCCAGCCGCGTTCTTCGGCGACCGCTGCCGCCTTGAGGATCGCTTCCTGGGTCGGCTTGTCGAGCGCGTCAAAAGCCGCCTTGTTCACGAAGGTGACGTTCTTCGGAATCCAGGCTTGCGCATCATAGAAATGCGTCATGGTTTCCCAGGCCTTGCTGTCGTAGCCGGTCGAGCCCGAGGTCATGAACGCGTTCACGACACCGGTCGCCAGCGCCTGCGGCAGTTCCGCCGCCTGGATGGTGACGGGCTGCGCGCCGACGAGTTCGGCGATGCGCGAGGTGCCGACATTATAGGCGCGCCACTTCAGGCCTTTCATATCCTCAATGGTGTTGAGGTCTTTCTTGGCATAAATGCCCTGCGGCCCCCACGGCACCGCGAAGAGCAGCAGAAGACCTTGCGATGCGAGCTTCTTTTCGATTGCGGGTTTCGACGCCTGCCACAGCTTCTTGGCCGCCGGGTAGCTCGTCGACAGGAACGGGATGACGTCGATTCCGAACATCGGATCTTCGTTCTCATGCAGCGAGATCAGAACCTCACCCGCCTGCGCCTGTCCGGTTGCGACCGCGCGCTTGATTTCCGGCGCCTTGAACAGGGATGCCGCTGGATGCACGGTGATCTGCAGCTTGCCGCCTGTGGCCTCGGCAACGTCCTTGGCGAATGCGATCAGATTCACCGAATGCGGATTGTCCGCCGGATAGGCCGCCGGGAGATTCCATTTTGTCTGCGCCATTGCAGGGCCGGCAAGCGCTGCGATGCAGGCGGCCATCGCGCACGTTCTAATAAGCTTTAACATGACTACACCTCTTTCTAGCCAGGAAACGCGATCCGCGGCAGCAGCATCACGATATCAGGAAATACCGTGATGATGGCAACCGCGGCAACGAGCAAAAAGAAGAACGGCAGGGCCGCCTTGGCGACCGTATTGGAATCCTTGCCGCTCATGGTCTGCAGGACGAACAGATTGAAGCCGACGGGCGGAGAGACTTCCGCCATTTCTACTACCAGCACCAGGAAAATGCCGAACCAGATGAGATCGAAGCCGGCCTGCTTCACCATCGGAATGACGATGGCGGTGGTCAGCACGATCATGGAAATGCCGTCGAGTGCCGCGCCGAGCACGATGTACATAACGGTGAGCGCCGCGATCAGCGCATAGGGGCTGAGCTGGAGGCCGTTCACCCAGTTCGCGAGCGCCATCGGGATGCCGGTATAGGCCATCGACGTGCCCATGTAGGAGGCGCCCGCCAGGATCAAGAGGATCATGCAATTGACCCGCGTCGCGCCCATGACGCTCGCCCAGAACGACTGCCAGGTCAACGCGCCTTGCCACCATGCGATTGCGAGCGCCCCCAACACGCCCCAGGCAGCGCATTCCGTCGCCGTCGCCCAGCCCATCAAGAGCGACAGAAAGACGAAAATGATCAGCAGCAGGCACGGAATGAGGTTGAGCGACTCGGCAATCCGCCTGCGAAGGCTCATGGACGGTTCGGCGGGCGGCGTGCGGTTCGGATTGGCGAGCGACCACACTGCGATGTAGCCGGAATAGAGCGCCATCACCAACATGCCCGGCAGAAACCCGGCGAGAAAAACCTGAATGATGGAAACGTTCGCCTGCACGGCGTAGACCACCATGGTGATCGACGGCGGGATGAGAATGCCGAGCGTACCCGCACCGGCCAGCGAGCCGAGGCTCAAGCTTTCGTCATAGCCGCGCTTCTTCAATTCCGGCAGGGCGATCTTGGCCACTGTGGCGCAGGTCGCGGCTGATGATCCCGACACCGAACCGAACACACCGCAGGCGAGCACATTGACGTGCATGAGCCGGCCCGGCAGCCAGTTCAGCCAGGGCGCAAATCCGCGAAACATCTCCTCCGATAGGCGCGTGCGGAAGAGAATTTCGCCCATCCAGATGAAGAGTGGCAACGCCGCGAGCGACCACGACGCGCTGTTGCCCCACACCGTTGTGGCAAGCACGCTGCCCGCCGGAATGGCGCCGCCGGCGAATTGCATGCCGGCCCATCCTGTCGCCATCAATGCGACGCCGATCCAGACGCCGGCGCCGAGCAGCAGCGCAAGAAATCCGAGCAGGATAGCGGCGATAGAGAGAAGCTCCACGTCAGACCCCGCTCTGCATGGCGCGCTCTACGATTTCCTGGGCGCTCTTCGGCTTTGGCAATTCGTAGCGCGGTGCGAAGCCGCGCAGGACATGGACCAGCTCATCCACGAAAGCGATGAAAAGAATCACGAGGCCGCCACTGTAGCCGAGTTGCGGAATCCACAGCGGCACCGCGATGACGCCTTGCGAAATGTCGGAAAATTTAAGCGATTGCCAGGTCATGATCGAAGCATGCCACGCGAAAAAGCCGATGAAGCCAACGCCGACCAGGAGCGCAGCGATCTCGACATAATGGCGGACGTTGTCGTTGAGGCGGTCGATCAAGAGGCCGACGCGGATCATCTCGCCGTGTTTGAACGTATGCGCGAGCCCGAGGAAGGCCGTCGCCGCCATGCACCACGAGATGAAATCATCGCCCGCCGGAATATTGACCCCAAGCGGCCGGCCGCCCGACAGCAGCAGCATCAGGACAAAAATCGCAATGAGGAAAAGTCCGGCGAGATAGCCGGAGAGAAGGTAGAGCCAATCAAGAAATACGCGGATCATGGTGTGTCTTTCCCCTCGCACGCATATTGCTCAGATGCAATAGACGTACCACTTCCCACTTCCGGTAACCGTTCCCCTTCTGAAATGGGCGTATCGATCCTGGCCCAGCGAAAGGATTACTGAAATCAGTCCCGAGGGAAACAGGTTTTCGGAGTTGCTCCGGACAGTCAAGGCGGGGGAGTCAAATCGCGCGACTACGCCACACCTGCCTCCGCCAAGGCTGACGGGATTGCTACCCCAGCATGCATGGCGAAGATCTCTCTAGCGACATGGGTCGTAAGGCGCCGGGGAAAGGGCAGCCGCGACCTCTATCGCTGCTTCAGAGACGACATTTTGGCAGCCGGATCCATGGCAGAATGGAACGAAGCGGAAATGGGTCGCTCCTTCACGCGCGACCAGTTCGCCCTCGCGGCGTGGCACGTTTCGGCAGATCGCCAATGCGCGCCTTGAGCCGTGGCACCGCGAAGTCCAGGAAGGCGCGCAACTTGACCGGCATAAAACGGTTGGGCGGATATACAAGGCTGACGGGTGTCGGTGGCGACTCAAAGTCTTGCAGCAGCAGCGCAAGCTCGCCGGATTTGACCGGTCCTGCCACCTGATAGGAGAACAGCGCTGCAATCCCCATACCCGCGCGCGCGGCTTCAAAGGTCGATTCAAGATTGCTCAATACGAGCCGCGACCGCACCGGCACAACATATTCGGCCTGGTCTCTCCTGAACGTCCATGTGGTTGGCGACAGGAGCGGTACGAAACTGATGCAATCGTGTTTGGAGAGGTCGTCGGGGGATTTGGGCATCCCGCGAGACTTCAGATAGGTTGGGCTCGCGCACAACACGCGCCAGATTTCGCCAATTCGGATGGCGATCAGGCTGCTGTCGGCGAGGGTCCCGATCCGAAGCGCGACATCGATATGCTCCTCCAGCAGGTTGACCGCCCGGTCGCGCAAGTCGAGGTGAACGTCCACCTCCGGAAACATTGCCACGAATTCTGCCAGCACCGGGATGAGGTGTAGTCGGCCAAACGCAAGCGGCGCCGACACGGTCAGTTCGCCGCGCGGCGTCGAGTATTCGCCGGAGGCGGCGCGTTCGGCCTCGGCTACATCGGCAAGGATTCGCTTTGCGGCCGCGATGTAGGAGAGACCTGCGTCCGTCGGGACAAGCGCGCGGCTCGATCGATTGAACAGCTTGGTGCGCAGGTGCGCTTCGAGCTCAGACACTTTTCGGCTCACGGTTGCCAGCGGCATTTTCTGCCGGCGAGCCGCAGCCGACAGGCTTCCGGCCTCCGCAACCGCCAACACAATCGACATGCCTTCGAGACGGTCCATCGGATGCTTCCATTTTTTGGAAGGATGCATCTCGATTTTGCCAGATACCCATCAATTCCGGAAGGGCTTATCCATCACCGCATAGCAACGAACCCGGCCAACCAACGGAGATGAACATGACCCAAGCCAAAGGCACCGCCCTTATCACCGGCGGATCCACCGGCATCGGTGCGATCTACGCCGATCGTCTGGCGAAGCGCGGCCACGACCTCATTCTTGTGGCGCGCAACAGGCAGCGGCTCGCATCGCTGGCGCGGCGGCTCGCCAACGAAACTGGCCGGAAAGTGGAGTCGGTCGAAGCCGATCTCACATCCCCGGCAGACCTGCAACGCGTCGAGGACATTCTTCGTACCGATGCCGGAATCTCCCTGCTGGTCAACAATGCAGGCGTCGGCGCTGCCGATCCGCTGCTCGTCTCCGACGTCGACAAGATGGAAGACATGATCCGCCTCAACGTCACCGCGCTGACGCGGCTGACCTATGCCGCGGTTCCGGGATTTGTCACCCGCGGCAACGGTACGATCATCAACATCGCCTCGATCGTCGCGATCGCGCCGGAGGTGCTGAACGGCGTCTATGGCGGCTCGAAAGCCTTCGTGCTCGCGTTCAGCCAGTCGCTTCTTCACGAACTCGCCGACAAGGGCATCCGCGTGCAGGCGGTGTTGCCGGGCGCCACGGCTACCGAATTCTGGGACGTCGCCGGCAAGCCGGTTCATCAGCTTCCGGCGCAGATCGTGATGTCGGCCGACGACATGGTCGATGCCGCGCTCGCCGGTCTCGACCTTGGCGAGACCGTGACCATCCCGTCGCTGGCGGACAAGTCCGAGTGGGATCGTCATGAGACGGCGCGCCTTGCGATGTCGAGCAAGCTCTCGAGCGCCATCCCGGCGCCTCGCTACAACTTGCACAAGCATGAAAGCGTGAGCGTCTAGGCGACGCCAACGCATCGCCTAGCCGCTAAGGCCCGCTGACGTACATCTCGGCATCCAGCCGGACGTGCCGAGACCGTCGAGTTGATGCTCGACGGCAATCCTTCACACGTCCGGTGGACAAGGAGAGGTACCATGAAAACGGAAGTTGCCATATCACGCATCGCCACCCAGGTCCCGACACAGATCCTGGCACTTCGCATAGTTTCCGAGTGGCGCGATCATGCCGAACGCCTGCTCGCCTACGCCGAGCCGGTTAGCCGAATAGGCCTCTACGTGTCGCTCGCGATCATCTACGCCTGGTTCGGCGGGATGAAGTTTACCGAATACGAGGCCAACGGGCTGGTGCCGCTGGTGGAGAACAGCCCGCTCGTGAGCTGGTTCTATGCTCTGTTTTCGGTCCGCGGCTTCTCCACCTTCCTCGGCTTCCTCGAACTCAGCATCGGGCTGCTGATCGCCCTCAGATTGGCGAACCCGATCTTTTCCGCAGCCGGCGGTTTTCTCTC
Source organism: Bradyrhizobium sp. CSA112 (assembly GCF_029051645.1). Lineage (GTDB taxonomy): Bacteria > Pseudomonadota > Alphaproteobacteria > Rhizobiales > Xanthobacteraceae > Bradyrhizobium. The sequence continues at coordinate 143,364 of NZ_JAACFS010000007.1, read as the reverse complement.
GGCCGGACCCTTCGTCACGACCGTCAGCTTCATGATCTCGACGCCGGGCGTCGTCGTGCCGGAGCTCGGGCCGCCCGCGATCACGGTCGCGCCGGGTCAGTTCCTCCTGAAGGACGTCGGGCTGTTCGCCGCCTCGTTCTGGGTGTTCGTCGACTCGCTGAAAACCGTGGTTCGCAGGTGAGCAGGCTTTTTCCGGACTAGAGCATCAGCACCCATGCAAGCATGAAAATACGATCCATCTTCGGCGCGGCCTTTGCTGCCATTGCCATCGCCACGGCGGCGCCTGCCGCCGCCCATGGCATCGGCGAAACGGTCACGCCCCACTTCTCGCAGACAATACCCAATATCCCCGGCAAGTCACTGGTCGCGAGCTCCGCACCGCCTTCAGATCACTCCGGTCGGCACACTGATCGAGAACAGCACGAAAGGACACGTATCATGTCACAGCGTATGAACGATAACGCGATCGGCTTCTTGGAGATCGATAAGGATATCACGCTCAGAAGGATGGTGCTGCACAACCCGAGACCGAAAGGGACCGTTCTCTTCCTGCATGGGTTTCCAGAGACCCTGTACGCCTGGAAGGATATTTCGCTGGCTCTGGCCGATGATTTCGAAGTCCACGCCTTCGATTGGCCAGGCTATGGCCTTTCATCCAGGCCAACGGTCGACCGGTTCTCCTACGCGCCCAAAGATTACGCGCATGTCTTGAATCAATACATCGAGAAAGCAGGCATCGACACATCGAAGCTCACGATCTACGCAACTGATATCGGAGCCCTGCCGGCGCTCCTGCTGGCGCTGGATGAACCTGATATCGCAAGGACAATCATCGTTGGCGACTTCGCCCCGTTCAATAGGCCCCAGTACATGTATGAGAGCCTTCAAAACCTGAAGGCGGGGCCTGCTATGGATCAGGTTCGCGTCAACCTGAACAAGAATCGCGACGAGATCCTCGAGAACACCTTCACAAGGGGTCTACCCAAGGAAGCGCAATTCGAAGTTTCGCGGGAATTCAAGGACGACATGTCCCGCGGATGGAGCCACGGTGCGATGACGACAGCAGACGCTTTCTCCCACTACTATCAGCACTTTACGCGGGACCAAGATTACTTCGAATCGCAACTGCCCCGGCTTAAAACCCCGGTGCAGGTGGTTTGGGGCGAGAAAGACCTCTACATCAAGAAAGAGATGGGCGTAGAGCTCGCCGAAAGGGTCCACGTTGAACCCGCGCTTCTTCCCGGCATCGGGCACTATCCTCACCTCCAGGACCCGAAGCGGACCATCGATGAGGTTCGTGCTTCATTTCATTGAGTGCGCAAGGTCCATCGATGCACTTTGCTCCGATGGGCTTTGGAGCCAAGGAGGAGCCGTCAAAACGTCTCGGTAATCTTGCTCAGGCGAGGGGGGCGATCCGGATCAAATCCGTGGGCGCGTGCCGTCTGCTCGATCATCCGATAGGCCGGAACGAGCATGGTGATCGGGTCGGTGGCGGGATCATCCTCGGAAAGCCAGGGCAGCGAGCCATGCGGTCCTCCGCATAGATGCAGCGCGATTTTTTGCTCGCGCAATTCTTCTGCCAGCGCGTCCACCGTGGCCGCCGTTTCATCCATCAGGCGCATCATGACAACCGGCGTGCGCGATGACAACGCGGCGCGCGGCCCATGCTGCAGCTCGGCGGCGCTCACACCAATGGAAGGCAGGCGCAGGATTTCCGAAAGTTTGAGCGCGATCTCCCGCGCTGAGCCCAGGCCCAGGCCCCGCGCCGCCACAAACACAGCCGACGCCTTGGCAAGATCATCGGCAATCTCGGACCAATCGAGCGCCATCGCGCGGTGCAGGCGCGCGGGCAGCCTGTCGAGGGCTGACCGCAGCGCACGATCTTCCGCCAGCTCGGCAACAAGTCCGGCGCTGGCGGCCATCGAGCCGATCACGGTCTTGGTCGCCGCTACGGAGTGCTCTCTGCCGGCTTCGATCGGAACGACGAACTCCGCTTCGTCAGCCACGGGCGAGGGCGTCGCATTGACGATGGCGATGGTGCGGGCGCCCGCGGCGCGCGCCGACCTGGTCGCCGCGATAAGATCCGGGCTGCGCCCGGATTGCGAGATCACGATGAACAGCGCATGGCGCAGCATCAACGGCGTGCGAAATGCCGTGATCACCGAAGGAGCGCTGGCTGAAACGGGAAGGCGAAGCCGCGTCTCGACAAGGTATCTTAAGAAAACCCCGGCATGCCCGGAGCTTCCCCGGCCGCACACGACACACAGCGGGGCGGAGCCAATCCCGATTCGCTGTGCGATGTCGCGCGTGGCGGGGCGGCTACGAACAATTCTGGCGACAACGTCCGCGCTTTCCCCGATTTCGTTCGCCATCGCGGATGTCGTCACGGCTCGACCGCTCCGCCTTGCTTGCGCGGCGCCGCTTCCTTGGGATGCCGGTTGCGTTCCTTGACGAGCTCGGCAAACACGCGCCGAAGGTTGCCGTCACAGCTTTTCAGAATGGTCTCGGCATCAACCCTGTCGACGCCCAACGCCAGAAGGCCTGCCGTCTTGATGTCTCCCTCGGCCTGCTCAAGCCAACGTGCCGCGTGCGACGGATCACAGTGCGCGATTTGCGCCACCATGGCCTCGGCGCGGCGCTTCAGCTTGGCATTGGTCGGCTGCATGTTCACCATCATGCCGCGGTACACCCGGCCAAGGCGCAGCATGATTCCTGAGGAGATCAGGTTGAGCACGACCTTCTGCGCGGTGCCCGCCTTCATCCGCGTGGAGCCGGCGATCAGCTCGCGGCCGGTCTTGATCAAGATCGGAAACTTCGCCGACGCCAGCAGTGCGGTGCCGGGATTGTTGGCAACACCGATCGTCACGGCACCGAAAGAGCCTGCCTGCTGCAGCGCGGCGACCGTGAATGGCGTTGTCCCGCTGGCGGCAACGGCGATCACCACGTCGTGCGGTGTGAGCTGCGCGGCATTGATCTGCCTGACTGCATCGTCGACGTCATCCTCCGCACCCTCGATGCTGGTGACGAACGCCCTGTCTCCGCCGGCGACGATGAAGCGGACGCGCTCGCGCGGCCAGGCGAAGGTCGGCGTCAGCTCGGCGCCGTCCTGGACCGCCACGCGGCCCGAGGTGCCGGCGCCGACATACACAATGCGTCCGTGATCGCCCAGCGCCGCCTTGGCCGCTTCGGTCGCGGCAGTGATCGCGGGAAGGGCATGGCCGATCGCCGCGACTGCCGCAAGCTGGCCCTCCCACATCGCTTCCATCGCTGACGTCAGCGGCCATGCATCAAGATCGGCAAAGCGGGGATCGACTTCTTCGGTGGCCATATAGTTGATCCCTACGCTATCAAACGCGGAACTTTGAAACCTGTTCATGGTCGGTTTCTCTCTTGGGCAGGTCAAGCCGCCCTCGCGCCACCAGTAACGCGCCAGCCGCCGCATCGGCGTCAGGACATCTCAGGCGCGCGCGCAGGTCAGGCGTCAGCCAGGGCGTAATGGCATCCGCGAGCCCGCCTACCAGCGAGAGCCGGTCAATTCCTCTCGCTAGGAACAGATCGAGCAGATCACCAATGGCATCGGCCGCACGTTCGACAATGCGACGGCCGACTGGATCGCCCTGATTGGCGTGCCGCAACACGATCGGCGCGAACGCAGCGTAGTCTGCCGCCCTGGCTTCTTCGGACCATGCCACCGCCTGATAAGGATCATGATCGAATGCGCCCAGCACCTCTGAAAGCAATGGGGTCAGCTCGCTGCGGCGATCCGCGGCCCGCAGCGCCAGTCTAACCACCTGCAGGCCGATGTCGGCACCGCTGCCTTCATCCGACACCGGAAAGCCGTAACCGGCGAGACGGATTTCGCGGCCGTCGATCAGGCCGACACCCACCGAGCCTGTGCCGGCTACCACGATGGCCCCGTCCGCGCCGCTATGGGCGCCGAGACAGGCCGCCAGGCCGTCGCTGATGAAGATGACGGACGCAAAGGGATGCGCGATCTCGTTGAGCGCCGCTTCCGCGCCCCGGCGACCAAGCCCGGCAAGGCCAATTCCGGCGTGCATCCGCGCGAAATCCTCGCTGGTTAGTCCGGCCTGTGCGGCTGCCGCTTCAGTGGCCTCCATCATGGACCGCCAGGCCTTCTCGAGGCCAATCCGCGTCGTGGCAGGGCCCGAGCTCGCTGCACCGAGTACCCTGCCGTTTTCGTCCTCGATCCGGGCGCGGCATCGGGTTCCGCCGCCATCAATGCCGAGATACGTGGTACCCTTTGTTGCCATGGAAAGTTAACGCAAAGGTTTCGCTCCGGGTCCTCCGAAAGCTCCTTCATATACATATGAAGCCTTGTAGGTGACTCGCCTCACGAGTCCGTGACCGCCATTCTCGGATCAATACAGATGGGCCACGCTGGTTCTTCCTCTCTCACGATTACCGCGCAGCACATCTTTGATGGTGCCGACATGCGCGGGCCGGGGTCGGTCAGCATCTCGCAGGGGCGGATTGAAAGCGTCACCTTCGGCGAGGCGGAGGCGCCCGCTTCAATTCACCTTCCCGCAGACGCGATCCTCGCACCCGGATTCATCGACGTCCAGGTGAACGGAGGCGGGGGCGTTCTTCTCAACGACCAGCCAACGGAGACTGGCGTTCGGCGCATCGTTGAGGCGCACCGCAAGGCGGGAACCACGGGCTGCTTGCCGACCCTCATCACCGATCGCGGCGAGGTCATCGAGCGATTGGCTGCAGTCGCCCAGGATTGTCTGAAGATTCCCGGCGTTCTCGGCTTTCATCTGGAGGGACCGGCCCTCAACAGGTCGCGCAAGGGCATCCATCCGGAAGCCGAGATCCGCGTGCCCGATCGGCGCGATCTCGCCGCGATCAAAAGTTTTGCAGGCCGCGGCCGCTCCATTGTGACCTTGGCCCCGGAATGCGTGCCCGCGTCCATGATCGATGAACTGATCGGCGCCGGATTGCGTATCGCGGCCGGCCACAGCGACGCCACCGCAGCCGAAATCGGACAGGCGGTCGATCGCGGTGTCTTGGGGGTGACCCATCTGTTCAATGCCATGTCGCAGTTGAACGCACGGGAGCCGGGCCTGGTGGGAGCTGCGTTGGGGGATGACCGGCTGTTTGCAGGGATTATCTGCGACGGCATCCACGTTGACCGCGCCGGTTTGCGGGTTGCCTTCCGCTGCAAGGGACGCGATCGATTGATGCTGGTCACCGATGCCATGCCATTGGCGGGCACGAACGACCGGCAATTCATGCTGCAAGGAAGGCAGATCACGTTGCACGAAAATCGCCTGACTGGCCCCGATGGCACGCTCGCGGGCGCTCACCTCACCATGATCGAGGCGGTGCGCAACGCTGTTGCGCTGCTTGGAATCTCCCTTGTCGATGCCCTTATCATGGCCTCGCGGACGCCCGCGGCATTTCTGGGCCTTGAGTTCGAGCTTGGAGGGATCGCGCCCGGATACCGCGCGGACCTTGTCGCCTTCAATCCGAACTTTGAAGTCGTCGGCACATGGATAGGCGGTGCCGGTTCGATCGGCGAGGCGAGCGAGGCTTCTCATCGAGGTTAGATGCGCAACCATCCCATCATCGTGCAAAAATACGGCGGTGTCTGTCTCGAAACACCGGAGAAAATTCGCGCGGTTGCGCGCAGTCTCGCCGACCTGCATGGCCGTGGTCATCGTGTCGTGGCGATCGTCTCCGCCATGGGCAAGACCACCGATCAATTGATCCAAATGGCTTATCAGGTAAGTCCGACGCCCAATCGCCGTGAACTCGACATGCTGCTGACGACCGGTGAGCGCATCAGCATGTCCCTGATGAGCATGGCGCTTTCCGATCTCGGCGTGCCCGCGATCAGCTTCACCGGCAGCCAGGCCGGCGTGATGACCGACGACTCCCATTCCTCCGCACGCATTCTGGATGTACGGCCCATTCGCGTGCGTGAGGAACTTGATCGTGGGCGCGTTGTGGTGCTGGCGGGATTTCAGGGCGTGAACCCGGTGACCAGGGAAATCACGACGCTTGGCCGGGGCGGCAGCGACACCACGGCCGTTGCGATGGCCGCGGCGCTGAAGGCCGAACGCTGTGAAATCATCAAAGAGGTCGACGGAATCTGTTCGGCCGATCCGCGCATCGTGCCGGACGCAAAGCCCCTGCGGCGAGTGGACTTCGCATCCCTGTCCGAAATGTGCTTCTGGGGTGCAAAGATCCTGCATTTTCGCAGCGTAGAGCTGGCGCAAAGTCAGGATGTGCCCCTGGTTCTCAAGCAGTGGGGCGGCGTTAAACACAGCACGCAGGTGATGAAAGAGGTTGCAGGCATGGAAAACGGAAAAGTTCTGGCCGTCAACTCGATGGCTCGCATCGAGCATGTGGAAATCGATTCCAAAGATCTCAATCACGGTTTCGAGAAACTCGCGCAGCATCTCAAGCAAAACAGCCTGTCCTGGCCGCAGCTCCTTTCATCACAGTTCACCGTGGGAAAAACCAGCATGACCGTGGCCTGTGACACGGAGTGGCTCGACGCCCTGTTGCGCACGCTGGAGCAATGCTCGGATCTGCGCAGGCAGCGCGAGGCTTCAAGCTCGGTTACTCTCACCTGCTTCGGCGGCATTTCGTCGGAATTGCCGTTCAGGGCGTTGCAGGTTCTCGGACATCACGGGATTGTCCCCGACAAGTACGTGTTGTCGCCGCATTCGGTCAGTCTGTTTGTCCCCGTGGAGAACCGGGAGGCTGCGGTCAAGGCGTTGCATTCGCTTGTCCAGCAAACATAGCTGCGAGAAGCGGCGGGGAACGCTTCCGCTTGCGTTATTCGCGTGTTCCAACCCACAAATGGGCTGCCAAATCGAAAGGGCCGCCTCGCAGGTCGGCACTTTCGATATGCAATCGCCAGGGGTGGCTACGGTGCTAACCTGTGGTTGATGCGCAGGTGCAGAAAAATTTAGGCGTTCTTTTCCTGTTGATCTGGTAAACGAAACGATGGAGAATGTTTCTGCTCTCTTGAGAGGAATCTCGAGCACAACACTTCCAAGCTAATGCTTGAGGGGCCGAAATCCGGCAATCTCGGGTGGTCGGTCTCGCAGTGGCTCCGAGACGATCATGATGACGTTATCGCAGCTCTCTGACGGCAACGGAACCAGCGGGCTGTGCATGCGGGCCGTTGGTCTGATACGGGCGCGCCGCCTGATCCATGTCGCTCTGACTGGATCGTCATTGTTGCTCTTCGATATTGCCGCATTTGCTCAGACTCCGGCGAGCCCCCCTCCGGCCGTATCCGTCGTTGCGGTCAGCATGGAAGACGTCGCACAGAGCGTCGAGTTCATCGGCCGCGTCGAAGCCATACAGCAGGTCGACGTGCGAGCGCGCGTGCAAGGATTCCTGGAGAAAGTAGCATTTACGGAAGGGCAGGACGTCAAGGCGGACGATCTCCTTTTCACGATCGAGCGGGATCAATACGAGGCCGCGCTCCTGCAGGCCAACTCGCAGCAAGCCAGCGCGGAAGCGAACCTGCGAAATGCGCAAGTGACTCTGGAACGACGTCAGCAGCTCTACGACCGGGAGTCGGGAACCCGCGCTGACCTCGATCTGGCTATTGCCAATCGTGACACAGCGGCTGCCTCTGTCGAGTCTGCCAAGGCGGCAGTACGCACGGCCGAACTCAATCTGGGCTACACACGCATCGTCTCGCCGATCGCCGGCAGAATCGGAAAGCCGAGCCTCACAAGAGGCAATGTCGTCGGTCCCGATTCCGGTACGCTCGCACGGGTGGTTCAGCTTGATCCGATACGGGTCCTGTTTTCGATCAGCGAGCGAGACTTCATCAGCGTGGTCCAGCAAGACCGCGGAGCGGCGCTCGAGCAGATCAATGCGAGTTTCGTTCCTACACTCCGGCTGCCCAGCGGCACGGTTTACGCTGACCAGGGCAGGATTGATTTCGTCGGCAACGAGATCGACCAGGCGACCGGCACGTTGCCGGTTCGCGCAGCATTTGCCAATCCGGCCGGTTTGTTATTGCCCGGGGGAACGGTCTCGGTGCGGGTTCGGCCAGCGGAAGCCAAACGCATGCCGCTGGTGCCCGTGCAGGCGGTTCAGGAAAATCGACAGGGCAAGTTTGTTCTGGTCGTGGGTGCTGACAACCGCGTCGAGCAGCGTCCGGTCAAGGCTACCCAGCAAGTCGGCCAGAACTGGGCCGTCGATGACGGCCTGAAAGCTGGAGAAAGCGTGATCGTGGAGGGCCTGCAAAAGGTACGCCCAGGGGCACAGGTTCAGACCGTGCCTGCCGCTTCCGCCAACGTTCAATGACGCCATGTCCCACTTCTTCATCGACAGACCGAACTTCGCCATCGTCATTTCTATCGTGATGGTGCTGGCCGGACTGCTGGCGATGACCGTGATTCCGGTCGCTCAATACCCGGATATTACCCCTCCACAGGTTCAGGTGTCCGCCACCTATTCCGGCGCCAACGCACAGGATGTCGCCAATTCAGTGGCGGCGCCGGTCGAGGCTGAAGTCAATGGCGTCGACAACATGCTCTATATGGAATCGACCAGCTCGAATAATGGCATCTATTCGTTGTCCGTGAGTTTTGCTGTCGGCACCAATCCCGATATTGCGGCAGTGAATGTTCAGAACCGCGTCTCTCTCGCGCTCCCCCGGGTGCCCAGCGAGGTCACACAGCTCGGCATCTCGAGCAAGAAGAGATCGTCAAACATCCTGCTCGGCGTGAATATCTATTCCCCGAACGGGACACACGATGCCATCTTTCTTAGCAACTATGCCACGATCAATATCCGCGATGCTCTGGCGCGCGTGAACGGCGTCGGCGAGGCCACGGTTCTCGGCGCCCTCGACTACAGCATGCGGATGTGGATGGATCCGGTCCGGATGAACGCGCTTGGTATCACGAGCACGGACGTCACCACCGCGATCAGCCAGCAGAACCTGCAGGCGGCGGCCGGCCAGATCGGCAGCGCTCCCGTGGGTACGGACCAGCAGCAGCAGTTGACCATTGTCGCCAAAGGCCGCCTGCAAACACCGGCTGAATTCGAGAATATCATTGTGCGCACGAACCCTCAGGGGGCGGTCGTACGCATAAAGGACATCGCTCGCGTCGAGCTGGGAGCCGACAGCTACGATGTTCAGTCGAAACTCGGCGGGAAGCCCACGGCATTTGTGGTCATATACCAGGCGCCGGGCGCCAACGCATTGCAAGTCGCAAATGCGGTGCGCGCAGAGCTCGATCGCCTGTCGCAGCGGTTTCCGCCTGACGTCGTTCACAGCATCATCTTTGACACGACCGAATTCGTGTCAGCTACGATCGAAGAAATCCTGCACACGCTTGCGATCACGTTCGCGCTCGTCGTCGCCGTCGTCTATCTCTTCCTTCAGGGCTGGCGGGCAACGCTGATTCCGACGTTGACCATTCCGGTGTCATTGGTCGGCGTAATGGCCATTTTGTACGTCTTGGGTTATTCGGCCAACACGATCTCGCTCTTTGCGATCGTGCTGGCCATTACCCTCGTCGTCGATGACTCGATCGTCGTCGTCGAAAACGTGCAGCGCGTCATGGAAGAAGACCCCTCGCTTTCCGCGCGCGAGGCCACGCGCATCGCGATGGGGCAGATCACCGGTGCAATCATCGCCACCACTCTTGTTCTGGCCGCGATCTTCGTGCCCGTCGCGTTCCTGGGAGGCATTACCGGGCAGCTCTACCGGCAATTCTCCGTCACGATCGCTTTCTCCGTAGCCCTGTCTGGCGTGAACGCGCTGACCTTGAGTCCGGCGCTTTGTGCGCTGATCCTGCGCCGCCCCCGTCATGCCAGTCGCGGCCCGTTCGGACTGTTCAATCGGCTTCTGAGCGGCGTCCGCGACAGGTACGGATCCGTGGTGGGATGGCTCGGCGCGCGCCTGATCGTCATGTCCGTCTTGTTCCTCGGTGTTGGCGCGGGCGTATTCTTCGGGTTGACTCGGCTGCCGGGCGGTTTCCTCCCGGAAGAGGATCAAGGCTATTTCTTCGTCAACGTTCAATTGCCTGATGCGGCATCGCTCAATCGCACAGAGAGTGTGCTTGGTCAGGTGCGTGACCTGTTGAACGGATCGGAGAGCGTTAAAAACATCATCACCGTGGCCGGCTTCAGCCTGTTGAGCCAGGCACAGGCATCAAACACCGGCATGGCCATCGTGGTGCTCAAACCCTGGAGCGAGCGCACGCGCCCGGACCAAACCGTCCAAGGCATGATTGCAAGCCTGACGCCGCGCTTCGCGGCAGTTGCCGCAGCAAACATCATTGCGTTTAACCCGCCGTCCATTCCCGGGCTTGGTACGGCCGGCGGATTCGATATGCGACTGCAGGGCCTGGAAGGCCAGTCGCCGCAGGCAATGGTGGCAGCAGCCAATGGTTTTCTCTATGCAGCCAACCAGGCGCCCGAGATCGCGAGGGCCTACACCACCTTCTCGGCCAGCGTTCCGCAGATCCACGTGGATGTTGATCGGACCAAGAGCCAGTTGCTCAACGTCCCGGTATCGCAGGTTTTCGCGACCTTGCAGGCCCATTTGGGCTCGCAATATGTAAACGACTTCAATCTATCCAGCCGGGTCTATCGCGTCAGAGTGCAGGACGAGGGCAGGTTCCGCTACCGGCGCGATCAGATCAACGATCTCCACGTTCGAAGCACGACGGGAGAGATGGTGCCGCTTCGCACGCTCGTGACATTGACAACGACGTTCGGTCCGCAGCTTGTCACTCGGTTCAATCTATTCCCGTCCGTCACTATCAATGGCTCGGCGGCACCGAGCGCGAGTTCGGGGCAGGCGCTTTCCGCGATGGAGCGCGTCGCCGATAATGAGCTGCCGCAAGGTTTCGGCGTTGCCTGGTCTGGAATTTCATTCCAGGAAAAGCTCGTGAGCGGTCAGGCAGTGCTGGTCTACGCACTGGCTCTGCTGTTCGCCTATCTCTTCCTCGTGGCCCAGTACGAGAGCTGGTCGCTGCCGTTGTCGGTGGTTTTCTCGGTGTTGTTTGCCGTCGCCGGTGCCGTCCTCGCTCTCTGGATCGCTCGCCTTGACAACAACATCTATGCACAGATTGGGCTGGTCCTGCTGGTCGGCCTCGCCGCGAAGAATGCGATTCTGATCGTCGAGTTCGCCAAGGAGCAGCATGAAGCCGGCTTGTCTCCGCACGACGCGGCGATTGCCGGCGCCAAGCAGCGTTTTCGGCCGGTGCTGATGACCGCACTTGCATTCATCTTCGGCGTGTTGCCCCTCGTGGTCGCCACCGGCGCCGGTGCCGGCAGCAGGCGAGCGCTCGGCACACCGGTCTGGGGCGGCATGCTCGCAGCGACGTTCATCGGCATTATCTTCATTCCACCTCTCTATGTGCTGTTCGAGGCTTTGCGCGAACGTTTTGCTCGCAAACGGGCGCCGGAACTCGCGGCGTCGCCACCCGCCCAATAGCTTTGCTCTCTCCGACGGCGGCCCGCCGCCACCGCTTTACCGGCGGGGCAAGATTTCGACCACCGCTTGGCGACCGCAACAAAGTTCGGTTGCCGGACCACATTGCCTTCAGCGGTCGCGTGGCGAGCTGCACCGCCGGGTGCTTGTAGAGCGCGAGCTCGACCTCGATGCTGGAGATATTCTCGCCGCTCAGACGATGATGTCCTTTCGCGATTCATGATCTCCACGCAGCCGTTCGGATGCCCGTTGCACGACTGAAAATCAAATACGCAAAAGGCTCATGAGTTATGAGGGTCGTAGGCACCGCGGGCCTACACTCTCTTCTCCGGAATCATCTCGAACAACTCCGGGAATTCGCCTTGCCGACAGGTAAGCACGGATTGCATCGCTCTGGCGGAAGGCGCTCAACTCGCATAGGCTTCGTGCAGGTGGGTTGCCAGCTCGCCTGCTTTTCATGAGGGGAGAAATAACCAAAAGGGAGGAGCAACTGATGAGATACATTTCGCTTGCAAGAGCAGCCTTGGTTGCCGCGGCCGCCGTCACTTTGGGGCTCGCGGGTGCGGCGCACGCGCAGCAGGTTCGAACGCTAAAGATCCAGTCGGCAGTACCCCCGTCGTCCACGGCGCAGGATGCCCTAAAGTTCTTCGCTGACCGGGTGGACAAGTTGACGGCGGGCCAGCTCAAGATCGACGCCCTGCCGGGCGGCGCGATCGTCCCACCGTTCGAGATTCTCGATGCAGCGCACAAGAAGGTGATCGATGGCGCTTGGGGCATCTCCTACTGGTGGTTCGGCAAGAACAAGGCTGCGACCCTGTTTGCCAATACCCCTGCCGGCATTGCCGGCATGGATCCTGTCGACTTCATCGGCTGGGTCTATGAGGGCGGAGGCCTCGACCTCTGGAACGAGTTCTACCAGAAGGAGCTCAAGCTCAACCTGGTCGCGTTCCCCAGCATGCCGCCGAGCCCGCAGGCGCTCGGCTGGTTCAAGCGTCCGATCAAGGACCTCAACGACTTCCGGGGCATGAAGTGCCGCCAGACGGGCATCGTCGCCGAACTCTATTCCAAGATGGGCATGGCGGTGGTCAACATGCCGGGCGGCGAGATCCTGCCCGCGGCTGAGCGCGGCACGATCGATTGTGCCGAGTGGGTCGGCGGCGTCGAGGATCAGCGGCTCGGGCTGCACACCGTGTGGAAGTACCACTACACGCCTGGCATGCACGAGAGCGCGTCGGTGGCCGAGATGGCCTTCAACAAGGAGGTGTGGGACAGCCTGCCGGCCCAGAACCAGGAAGCCATCAGGTCGGCCCTTTCGGAAACGTTTCTCCGTTGGTGGGCAAGCTATCAGCGGCAGAATGCGGATGCGATTGCCGAATTCGCGGAGAAGCATAGCGTGAAGCTGCTGACCACGCCGCCCGAGATCAACCAGGCCTTCCTCAAGACCTGGGATGAATTCGCGGCTGCCGAGTCGGCCAAGAATCCCTTCTTCAAGAAGGTCTACGACTCTCAGAAAGCCTATGCCGCCAAAGTGGTGCCGGCCAAGCGCTTCATGTTCCCGCCCTACGCGTTTCAGGCGGACTACTACTGGCCGCCGAAGGAGGGTAAATAGCACCAGGGGACACCGACCGAAGGGCGGCGGCAACGCCGCCCTTCTAGCTACCGCACCACATGCGGCAGCCACAGCGCGATTTGCGGCCACACCAGCAGCAGGATGAGGGCGAAGACCTGGATTACCATGTAGTCGGCCATGCCCTTGTAGATCGTGCCGAGACTCCAATTAGGCACGACGTTGCGCAGATAGTAGGCCGACATGGCGACGGGCGGACTGAGATAAGCGGTCTGCATGTTGACGGCGGTGAGCGCGCCGAACCAGAGCAGCAGGTCGAGCTTGCCCAGACCCAGCTGGAGCTTTTCGACCACCGGCAGAGCGATCGGCAAGAACACCAGGATGATCACGGGCCATTCGAATGGCCATCCGAGCACGAAGAAAATCGCCATGATGAGGGCGAGCTTCCACCAGTCGCTTAGCGGAACCGCGAGCAGGAAATTGGTGATCAGATTGGCCGAGCCGAGCTTGGTGAAGACGGCGCCGAACACGGTTGAGGCCACTGCCAGGAACAGCACCATGGCGGAGGTCACCATCGTGCCGATGCCGGCGTTCGTGAGCGAGCGCACGTTGAGCCGGCGGTAGACCAGCGCCAGGATGGCGGCGCCGAAGGCCCCGCAGGAGGCGGCCTCGGTCGGCGTCGCCAGCCCGCCGACTATGGTGCCAAGCGTAAAGCCGATCAGTGCGCTCAGCGGTGCGATGCCCAGCACGACGGCGCGGAGATAGGCGTTGCGGACATAGGCCCACGCCGCCAGCAGCGTCGGCACCAGCGCAGCAACCGACACGTCGATCCGGCCGATCGTCACCGGGAGAGAGGGAACGCGGGCAACACCGAGCAGCAGATCGGCGAGCAGATAGACGAGCCCCACCAGACAGAGCAGCGCCAGCGCCAGTACCGGTATCCCCACTTTCTCGGTGGTCATCTCCCTGTAGGCGGCCTCGCGCTCCTCCATCGTCATGGCCGGGCCGAGCTCGGGGTTCAGGAAGCTTCGGGTCAGCGTGTAGGCGATGTAGCAGCCGGCGAGCAGAAAGCCCGGGCCGAACGCTGCCGAGTAGAGCAGGTTGACGGGAACGCCCATGACCGGGCCCATCACTACCAGCATGACGCTGGGCGGAACGAGAATTCCGAGTGTGCCGCCGGCGGCGATGGCGCCCGCGGACAGCCGGGCGTCGTAGCCGGTCTTGATCATCATCGGCGCGGCCATGATGCCGAGCACCGTGACAGCCGCGCCGACGATGCCCGTCGCCATGGCGAAGATGGTCGCGGTCAGGATCACCGCCAGATAGAGCGAGCCGCGTACCGGCGCGAGCAGGCTGCGCATGGCGCCGAACAGCCGCTCCATCAGCCCGGCCTGTTCGGTCATGTACCCCATGAAGATGAACAGCGGCACGGCCGGAAAGATCTCGTCCTTCATCGTGCCCCAGATCTGCAGGTAGCTCAGATTGAAGGTCTGCTCCCAGCCCAAGCCCAAGCCGCCGAAGATGATCGCGAGAAACAGCAGCGTGAAGGAGATCGGGAATCCGATGAAGATGACGGCGACCATGCAGAAGAGCATGATGAGGCCCAGAAGCTCCGAATAGCTCATGTTCAGACCTCGATCTTCTCGTGCCTGGTCAGGAATTCGCCGGTGCGCCACGCCCACAGGCTCTTCATGAGTTCCGAGACACCCTGCAGGGACAGCATGAAGGCGGTGAGCGGGATAACCCCGCGCAGCGGCCACAATATCGGCGTCCAGGCCCCGGAGCTCGAGCGCTCGTCGATCGAGATCGAGTAAAGGAAGTCATCGATCGAGATGTAGAACAGCACGGCCATTGCCGGCAGGAAGAACAGGATGAATGCGAGGCTGTCGATCATGCCCTTGGTTCGGTCCGAAAACCCTTCCCACAGCATGTCGGTGCGCACGTGAGCGCCCTTGAGAAGCGCCAGCGTCGATCCCAGCATGAAGAGCGCCGCATACGACATGGTCGTTACATCGAGCGCCCAGACGGTGGGGCTTCTGAGGAAATAGCGGGCGAAAACCTCGTAGACGTTGGCGAACACCAGGGGAATGATGAAGAGCACGAACAGATAGCCGGTCCATGTCGTGAACCTGTCGATGGCGCGGATGACCGCCAGATAAGGCCGCGGCGGCAATCGCCTTGGCAAAGTGGAGATACTGGTCATTGCAATATCCAGAGGCGGTCTGCGGGGTGAATTTTTATAGGCTTTGCGTGCGCTCCCTCAACGTGAACTTCTGCACCTTGCCGGTTGCAGTCGTCGGCAGCGGCCCGAACGCCACCGACTTCGGCGCCGTCAAGTGCGCGCCGCGGATCACCGCGATCCAATCCGGATGGATCTCGGCCGAGCGCGGCAGGAACGAAACGAGCGTGAACAGGGAGAAGTTTGCTTCGCTGCGGCCGAGGCAGGAAAATACGCCGTTGCCAGCGCCGTCGCGCGACCGCTGATTGGATTTCGCCGCACGCGCCTTGCGTGCTGGCCTGGAGATTGTTTGCTTGGGCCGTGCCGCACGCTTGCGTTGCGGTGATCGTACCATCGCTGCTCCTCCCGCGGCGCCCGCGCTGTGACGAAGCGTCAGCGCGCGCCGTCCGACCGGTTCTTTTGGAGCAGCGCGCCGAGCATGTACCAAGCCGCGCCCACCATTGCCGGCAAGGTGACATTGTTGATCGCTGGCGGCGCCTTGGCAAGGCTGACCAGCTTGATGCGCATCCAGATGCTGGCGGCATAGCCCTTGCTACACCACCTCACGCAGAGGTAGCGTGAAGGTCTCATTTCGTCCTGACACGCCTCTCAAGCAGGGCGATCCAGTCAGACCTATGCTCTCAATTGAGCAAGCAGCGCTTTGGCATCTTCCAGGTCGACTGTGTCGAAGCCCTCGGTGAACCAGCCATAGATAGGCGCAAGTAGATCACGGGCTTCAACATGCCTTCCGTGGTCGTGCCATAGCCGCGCGAGGCTCGTGGCGGCGCGGAGCTCAAACATCCTGGCGCCCTGCGCGCGGCTCACGTCGAGCGCCTTACCAAAACATTCTTCCACATCGGTCAATGAATGTCCGGCGGCGCGCCGCACCTCGCCTTCATTCCGGTGAAGCTCCGCCTCCCAAATGTATTGTTCGGAGCGCTGTGATCTTTCTCGCGCATCGATGCACAGAGCCAAGGCTGACTGGAAGTCGCCAGCGCGACCACGAACCTGGGCCAACAGGCTCGTGAAAAGCGGAACAAGAAATGTCAGGTTCTTGGCGTCGACATCGGCAATGCCCTTTTGCATCAGGGAAATGCCGCTCTCCGGTCCACTAGTCAATGAGAGGGCCCAGCCCTCAAAAATGATCCCGCTGCTCCGCCATGCCAACACGCCGTGCTCCGTCGCAAGAGCACTCAAGGTTTGCGTATGAGTTAGCACTGCGGCTACATTTCCGAAAAGCTGCTCGAGCGCGGCTCCCGCTAAAAAGTGAACGAAACCAATTGTGTTGACGTGATTGAGTTCGGCAGCGTAGCTGAGAGCTTGTACCTGCATTTTTGCTGCACGATCCGGGAAGCCTGAAATCCATGCGATTGAAGCTAACAATGCCGATGCAGACGCGAATGGATCAGTGAGGTACCGAGCCGCAAGGGATCGGTCACGCTTGGGATCATATAGCGCAAGAGATTGCTCGAGTTCTCTCCGAGCCAGTCCAAATTTTCCAAGCTGATACAACACAATCCCGGTTCCACGGTGTGCCATCAGCTGCATCGCCCGGTCGCCTTGGCGGATGGCTAGCGTCCGGCAGCGTTCTGCGAATTCCAGTGCCTTGTAAGTGTTGCCGGTCGTGTTGCAGTAAGAGAACTGGGCATAGAGCGACGCAAACAGGTGTCCGACATCATCCAGCTTCTCGGAGAGGAGAATTGCGCGCTCGCTCGCAGCCCCGACCTCAGGACTTGAGTATCCACTCACTGCCACCAAAGGTGTGCCTAAGGTGATCTGGAAATCGAGCTCATGGCGATCGCGGTCCTCCGACTCCGGGAGCGTCCTCAGAAGCGCCAATCCTCGCTCAAGATGGCGGACTGCTTCCTGATCAGCCGAGCGCTCGGTGGCGCGTTGGCCCGCCTTGAACCAATGGCCGATCGCCTCCGTTGCAAGCCCGGCCTCGGTGAAATGGTGGGCGACAATCTCAGGCAGGGTTTCGGCCAGCGCCGGGAACCGCTCGACCAGCACATTGGCGATGCTCGCATGCAACTGCCGCCGCCGACTCTTGAGCATCGTGGTGTAGGCGGCGTCCTGCACCAGCGCGTGCTTGAAGGCGTAGGTCGCGATCGGCGGCGTTCCGCGCCGGGAGATGAGGCCGGAGACCGTCAGCCGCTCGAGCGCCGCGTCGAGGTCCTCCGGACTCAAAGATGCCACCGCGCTAATCAGTTCATGGGAGAACTCTCGTCCGATCGCGGCGCCGATCTGCGCCACACCCTTGACCGAGGCGAGGCGATCGAGGCGCGCCACCAGCGCGGCCCGCAGCGTCGTCGGGATCGCGAGCCGCAGCAGCGGTCCGTCGAGCACGTAGCGGTCCGCAGTCTCACGCAACAGCCCGCTCTCGAGCAGCGCGCTGGTCAGCTCCTCGATGAACAGCGGCACGCCATCCGTGTGCGCAAGGACCTGATCGAGGACCGCGTCGGGCAGCGCCTTGCCCTTGGTGACACCGCCAACAATGCCGGCGCTGTCGCGACGGCCGAGGCGGCTCAAGGGCAGCATCGTCACATGCGACTGGCCGACCCACGTTGGCTGGAGCTCCGGCCGGACCGTGACGACCAGCAGCACCGGCAGGTTGGCGGCGCGGGCAACCATTCGATCGAGCAAATCCTGGGATGTCGGATCAATCCAGTGGGCGTCCTCGACCACGATGAGGACGGCGCTCTGCGCCGCTGCGCCGTCGAGCTGATCGAGAAGCGCGGTGAGAGTCAGCTCCCGCTTCTGCTGCGGGCTGATCGCCAACGCCGGGTAGCGCCAGTCCGCCGGCACCCCCAACAGCTCGGCAACGAGCACCACGTCGCGTAGTACATTTTTCGTCGTCGGCTTGAGCAAGGCCTCCAATTTGTCGAGTTTCACACTGGCGCTGCTCCCCGGTTCGAAGCCCGCGGCCCGCTCGAGCTGTGCGATGAACGGGTAGAGCGGGCTCTGCACATGGTAGGGCGAGCAGAAATATCGAATGCGAGCATGCGGCTCGCCCTCGCACCCGGCCAGCAGGCTTTCAGCGATACGCGACTTGCCGATGCCGGGCTCGCCCGTGAGCAGCACGACCCGACCCTCGCCGAGCTTGGCTAGATCCCAACGGCGCAGCAGCAGCTCAATCTCTTCCTGCCGGCCAACGAGCGGGGTCAGCGCGCCCGCGCGCCGCACCTCGAAGCGGCTAACGCCGGCCGTCTCGCCGCGCACCTGCCACGCCTCCACCGGTTGTGGCAGCCCCTTCACGTCGATGGCAGCAAGCGCGCGGCAGTCGAACATCCGCCCCGCCAGCCGATGCGTGCTGGCGGCGATCACGACCTCGCCGGGCGCTGCCGCGGCCTGCAGCTGCGCTGCCAAGTTCGGCGCCTCGCCGATCGCAGCGCACTGCTGTGTGTCGCCGGTCGCTAACCGCTCGCCGATGACAACGAGCCCGGTGGCGATGCCAACGCTCACCTGAACAGTCACGCATGGAGACGCTTTTAACGTGCCGATCGCGTCAAGGATGGCAAGGCCCGCACGCATGGCTTGCTCGGCGTCATGCTCGCCAGCAGCGGGGTAGCCAAAATAGACGAGCACGCCATCGCCCAGGTACTGGGCGACAAATCCATCGAAGCGCGAAACAACATCGGCGACCGATTTGTGGAAGGCGGCGATGAGATCGTGCATGTCTTCAGGGTCGAGGCGCGCCGAAAGCGGCATCGACCCGACCATATTGCAAACCATGATCGTCAGCTGTCGCCGCTCGGGGCTTCCGGAGCCGACTGCCACCGCAGACGATGCTCCATCGCCGTCCGCTGCGGGATTGTCGGCGTTCTCGTGGTCTCTCCTCATATTGCCAAAGGGCAACGCCACAATCGATGACCGGTCGGGTTGCGGCAGCGTGGGCTTGGCGATCTCCGTTTCAGCGGACGACCTGCCCGGCGGCTCCGCGGCGCGAAGCTCGGCGGCGAGCGATCTTGTCGCAGCATCGGGCTCCGTGTTCAGTTCGCGCCTGAGCAGCGCAACGAGGTCCTGGTAGTGCTTGAGAGCCTCGGCCTTGCGTCCCGTAGCAGCCAGCGCCCGTACCATCAACCGGTGGGCGTCCTCGCGCATGTTGTTGAGCGCGATGACGCGCTGGCCGGCCTTCAGCGCCTGTTCGGCACGGCCGGCGGCCAGATCTTGTTCGCCGAGCCCCATGATGACGCCAAGGGCAAGATCCAGCAATCTCTCGCGTTCACCAGTCAGCCATTCGTTCCAGCCCTCCTCGCCTACGCTAACGTCGTCGATCAGCCGACCCCGGTAGAGATCGGCTGCCGCGCTCAACGCATCCCGGCTACCGTCACGGACCAGGGCCTCGAACTGGCTGACGTCGCATCGGACGGCCGCCGCATTGAGCGATACGACCTCACCATCGCTCTCCAGAGCGTCCTCGCCGAGCACTTTGCGCAGCCGGAACAAAGCCTGGCGCAGGTTCTGCCTGGCCTGCGCGTCGAAGCGGGAGCCCCACAACAGGGCCGACAGCTTCTCACGCGACTGCGGCCTGGGCGCGTTGCAGGCCAGATAGGCCAACAAGCCTGCGAGCTTCTTGCTCGGCAGGTCGACCACGCCATCCGGTCCGGTCAGCTCAAAGCCTCCCAGCAGCGAAAGACCAAATCTTGGAAAAAGCCCGTCGTCCACTGGCGCACGCGGAATTTGCACGATGAAGCTCCTCCTAGGACGCAGTTTTTCTACGCTTTTCTTGGCCCTCCGAGCAAGATTAACGCCGCTGTCACGCCGAACTGACGCCGGCGACGACGGCGACAGGGCTCAATTGGCGAGGTACCGGGCATCCCGGCTCGCAAGAATCGGAGGACCACCATGCGCTCCGTCGGGATCATTGCATCCCTCGGCGCACTATCGAGTGGCGCTGCCAGGGATGGCTCTACGTGATCGGTTTGGACGGTGTCTCCGCCCAGCAGCTATCCGACACAATCGGCGCGATCTACGACTGCGCGCTCGATCCACATCAGTGGCCAGACACTTGCCGGGAAATTGCCGATCTGTGTGAAAGCACAGCCGGCGGAATATGCGTTCACGATATGCGGCACGTGCAAAATGATCAGTTATTCGTGTTCGGATACCAGCCGGAATTCCTTGAAAAGCTGGGAAGCCACTATGCACAAAGTCCAATGGCAGCAGCGGATATCGTCTCGAAGATCGGTGACGTTAGTGCTCTCTCTATGATGCGCCTCGAATTGTTGGGAAGCCGTTTTGCTCGAGAAGTGCTAGAGCCGTTCGGACTACTGGACATAATCTGGTTCCCGGCGTTGCGGACTGGCGGTCGCATGGCCTCCATGCATGCCTCACGGAGCGAGAAGGCGCCGCATTACCAACAGCTCGAAATCGGCCTGCTCAAGCTTCTTTCCCCGCACGTCTGCCGTGCCCTCGCCATCTCGGATGCGCTCGATATCAGGGCGCTGAGGTCGGAGATGTTGGAAAAGACGCTTGATGCGCTTGTCACAGGTGTTTTCCTCACGTCACGCGATGGCCGCGTCGTCTATATGAATGCCGCTGCCGAGAGGCAGGTCAAAACCGGCAACTCCATTCGCATCGTGAACAACCGGATTTCTCCCACCGATCCCGCCACGCGCGCTGCGCTGTCGAAGGCCATTGACAAGGCGTCGCGCGACGATATCGACTTGGATACAAGCGAGCATTCCCTTGCGATCCCTGATATCGATGGCGCCGGCTATGTCGCAACCCTCCTTCCGGTCGATCGCGGTCAGCGCAGCGGCATTATCGCGCCGTTTGCAGCATCGGTAGCTGTGTTCACAAAGGATCCTGCTGAGGCGCCGCTGATGCCGGGTGAGGCTTTTGCCAGGCTTTACAGGCTGACCGGCGGCGAACTCCGCGTGCTGCTGGCGCTTACTCAGGGGTTGGGCGCCAAGGAGGCAGCCGACATGCTCGGCATCAGCGAGCCGACCGCGCGCACCCACCTGCAGCACATCTTCTCCAAGACCGACACGACCCGGCAGGCCGATCTCCTGCGCCTGTTGCAGAACTCGACGCCTCAGGTTCGGGCCCCACAGTAGCCGGTTCATTAATTCCTGAGGCGGCCTGTCTCTTGGTCGGCACCGCGTCCTATGGGCGACGGGACCGGCGCAATTGCGATCTGGCCTGGGGCCGACGGGCCCGGGCAGACGATCGGAAGGCAGCACACAACAGCAGTACCAGCCTCATTGGTTCCGATGATGCGGCGGCTGCGGTGGATTGCATAACATCAAGCATCGCCAATCCTAGGCACGTGCAACCGAAGGAACCGTCATGCGCGCACATCCCGTTGTCGCGGTCGCCACACTTATCCTGGTCGGGGTCGGGGTGAAGCTCACCTTCTTTTCCGCGCCGATGGCTGCGGCGGACGTACGCTCAACCAAAAGCGCGAGCATCGACGTCGCCGAGATACATCGAGAGACGATATGACGTTCGTATTTCCAGTGGCGATTGATCGCACGATCTAGCGCCTCCGAGACGCGGGCGTTGCTTTTCTTCTTAATACTTACACCCGGAACGGCAATCGATATTGAGCAGTGAATCTTTAAGCGCCTTCTTTTCAAAAAAAATCATCGCGGCTGCCTCAGGAGGTTTTCTTGCAAACTTACAGAAATAAACTTGGTCACGCCGATCATGCCATTGCGGGCCTGCCTTTGACATGGTGGGAGCGCGCCTGCTTCCGGTCAAAGCTGCGCGAGGATATCAGGGACAGATCTGATTTTCTACGCGATGTCGGCATCGACGTGCTTGAAGCGCATGCTGAAGCGTGCCGCTTTTTCTGGCAACCGATCACGCTGAAGCGCCTGCCAATCCTGGATTATGCCCCTGCAACTTCCGCCATCGCGCGGTCAGCCGTCGAGGCCGTTGGTTCCAGATATTGTGCTGACAACGCATTAAATCATCAATCTACCGTGGTGTCCTAATAATGAAAAACACTTCGCACCCTTCGGCCGTACTGCCGCCTCTCGCTTCGTTTCACGTCGAAAAGGAAAGGCGAAGCTTCTTCGCTTTTATCACGTCGGCGCTGCACAGCTCACGGCGCCTTCAGGCGGGTCGAATCCTGCGTCAATACGAACACTTGATCGCGCCTTCCGAGCAATCCGCTCCGCGCC
The DNA here is from genome assembly GCF_029051645.1 of Bradyrhizobium sp. CSA112. Taxonomy (GTDB): domain Bacteria; phylum Pseudomonadota; class Alphaproteobacteria; order Rhizobiales; family Xanthobacteraceae; genus Bradyrhizobium. Next base: position 121,003 of record NZ_JAACFS010000007.1, on the reverse strand, counting down.
AATCTAGCCAGGATTCCGAAACTCGGGAAATGCCTGTCACCAGCAGGCCGCGCTGCGGTCTTGCTGCAGGAGGTCGTTTCCTTGGATAGCCTGATCGCGATCTACATCGCATGGATCGTTGCCCAGACCGGTTTGTCGGCTCCCGATCATCCGCCGATCCACTTCGTGACACCGGCGGAAGTGGCAATGCGACATGGCTCGCCCGAAAATAGCGGGTTGGAGTTGCAGGCGCTCTACAATCGCAACGAGGGCTCAATTTACCTACCGCAGGAGTGGCGACCCAATGATCTCAGGCAGAAGAGCGCCCTGTTGCATGAATTGGTGCATCATGTGCAGCGGTTCAACAAGATAGAGTTGCCTTGTCTCGCCGCGCTTGAGCGCCAGGCCTACGACCTACAAATCAAATGGCTGCGCGAACAAGGGGTGGACGATCCTTATGATCTGATCAAGACAAACGAGCTCGCCATCTACTTGGTGAGCACTTGTCGTGACGGATCATAGTTACTTACGACAAGAGCTGGTTCTCAACGATTTCGGCAGGGTGAATTGAGTGATCGACCGCGCGCGAGCCGGTGCAACTTCGATTGTCCGGATTTTGCCTGCAATCGCGCCGAACAGGCCCTTTGTCGGGCAGAGCCAGGGGCGTTTTACAAATGGCGCAATGATCTAATAGTGCCCCTGATTTGCCCGACGTGTCAAAATGTTTTCGCGGAGTTCGCTCAAAGCATCCATGCCGGCGGCCACCATGTTACTTTGCATGGGGTTGTTTTCGATATTTTAGTTGGAGGCGGTGGCAGTGCGGCCCGCCTTCGCCCGAAGGGCTTTGGCGTGGCAGCCTTCGCTACGAAAGGGCTTGCCGAGCCGAAGCTGGCGCAGCGAGCGAAGGCTGGTGGGCCCGGCAGGACTCGAACCTGCAACCAGACCGTTATGAGCGGCAGAATATCGATCAGCTTCGTTGATTTTGCCGCGTTTTTGTTCGATCTCGATCGCGTTCGTTGCGTTCTGATGAGGTTGTTTCTGGTGCGAAACCGGTGCGGCGTCATTCTCAGAAATTGGCGCACGAACCCGCGACGTCCGCTTACGCTAAACAAATGCGGAGTATTGTTTGGATCAGACCCAGACTACTTGGCCGCGGCCGCGGCGGTTTCGCCCGGTGGCACAATCCGGAACATGAAGGTCGAAACCTTCTCCCCGGGTTTGAACGGACCGGGAATCTGGTTGCTGACCGGGTTCAAACTTTGGAGAAAGCCGTGTCCTTCGATTCCAGAGTTCGTGCGGGCCTCGCTGCCGATAAGGCGCTGCGAGCGATTGCGGCAGCGAAGCGTAGCGCTCGCGGCATCAGCTCTCAAATGGCAGGCCGACATACTGCTCGGCGAGCGATGCCTGCGCACGCTCCGACACAAGAAGGTAATCGAACTGGTTCTCGCGCATGCGCCGGTCGAACGGCGCTTCATTAGGGAACTGGTGGATCAACGTGGTCAGCCACCACGACATGCGCTCGGCGCTCCACACCCGGCGCAGCGCCATATCGGAATAGCCGTCGAGATAGTGGGTGCGGCCGGCCTTCAAGGCCTCGGTCAACGCGCGCGAGAGGTAGAACACGTCGGAGACCGCGAGGTTGAGACCTTTCGCTCCTGTGGGAGGGACAATGTGCGCTGCGTCGCCCGCCAGAAACAGGCGACCATAGCGCATCGGCTCGGCGACAAAGCTCCGTAGCGGCGCGATCGATTTCTCGATCGAGGGACCGGTCACGATGCTGTCGGCCATGTCCTTCGGGCAGCGCGCCTTCAATTCCTCCCAGAAGCGGTCGTCCGGCCAGTCCTCGATGCGGGCGTCGAGATCGCACTGGATGTAGTAGCGGCTCAGCATCGGGCTGCGCTGCGAGGCGAGCGCGAAGCCGCGCGAATGATAGCAATAGCAGATCTCCGGATAGGGCGGCGTCTCCGACATGATGCCGAGCCAGCCAAACGGATAGCCGCGCTCGAACGTGCGCAGCGCCGACGCCGGGATCGATTGCCGGCTCACGCCATGGTGGCCGTCGCAGCCAGCGACATAGTCGCAATCGATCCGGCGGGTCTGCCCGTCCTTTTCGTAGGTCACGTGCGGGCGGTCCGACGTCAGCTCGTGCAGCGCGACGTTTGCCGCGTCATCGATCACGACCCCGCCAGCCGCGTCGCGCGCGGCATAGAGATCCTCGGTGATCGCGGTCTGGCCATAGCACATCATCGGTCGGCCGGTGAACTTGCGGGTGTCGATGAAGAAGTGCGGCTTGCCTTCCCACGCGATGCCCGAGCCGTCATGGACACGTCCCTCCCGATCCATGCGCGCGCCGAGGCCGACCTCGCGCAAGAGTTCGATCGTTCCCGCTTCCAGCACTCCGGCGCGGATGCGCTCGAGCACATGGCCGCGGCTCTGCCGCTCCAGCACGATGCTGTCGACGCCGTTGCGGGCGAGCATGTGGGAGAGCAGTAGACCGGCGGGACCGCCGCCGATGATGGCAACCTGCGTTCGCGTCATCGCCGCATGAGGCCTCCCTTGAGTTCACAATCGGCTGACGCCGAAAGGGGCGCGGAGACAGGGCTGATGCCACGTGCCCAACTCCGCGGTTCGAACGATAGGTGGAGGCCGCGTGGGAACTCTTGGGCAGAAGCGACGAGGACTTGGGAGCAAACGAACATCTTTACGCCCTACGGCTTGCGGCCGATCACGGCGCCGTTCGCGGCGGGTGCGTCGAACCAGACCGTCTCGATGTGCCGGAAGCCGGCTTCCTCGAGCCACGCCGAATATTCGGCCGGCGTGTAGTTTCGTCCTTCCGTCTCGATCAGCATGTTGAGGCTCATCAGCGCGGCCGGCGCCGGCCCGGTCTTTTCGTCATTGACGAGAAGCTCGCTGATGACGACTGCGCCGCCGCTCGGCAAAGCCTCGAAGGACCGGCGCAGCAGGGCGCGGTTCTTCGCCTCATCCCAATCGTGCAGGATCATCGACAGGAGATGCACGTCGTGATCCTCGGGAAGCTGTTCGAAGAAGTTGCCGCCGGCGGTCTCGATGCGGTCGGTCAAGCCGGCCTCGGTAATTTTTCCCGCGGCGATCGCGGCCACATGCGGCAGATCAAATACGGTCGCGCGCAGCTCCCCATACAGTTTGCAAAGCTCGATGTCGTACGCGCCCGAACCGCCGCCAATGTCCAGAAGGCGGCGGAAATGACTGAGATCCACGGCTTCGCCGAGCTTGCGCGCGGTCATCGTGGAGACCGAATGCATCGCCTCCCAGAAGAGTGCCAGCATCGTCGGATCCTCGCCGTCGAAAATCGAGGATTGCACTGCCGGGTCCCACGTGGTTGGCCGGTTCGTGCGCAGCGCTTCGGTAAGCTTGCCCCAGCCCGCGTAGAGCCGCTTGTCGGCCATCTGCACGAAGCCACCGAAGTAATACGGCTTCCCTCGCACGAGATAGGCTTCGCTTAAGGGCGTATTGCGATAACGGCCGTCCGTTTTCTCCAGAAGCCCGAGTGCAGCGCAGCCGGTCAACAGCATCTCGGCCGGGCGTGGGTGCAGACCGAGCGCTTCCGCCAGCTCCGCAACCGTGGTGCCGGCGCCGCCTGCAAGGTGACTGAACAGGCCCTCCTCGTGTGCTGCGGCCAGGGTCTTGAAAGCCCAGAAGCCGGTCGAAAGTGCCATTAGCGGGACGGCGGAAGGAGGCTCCTGCGTGGTGACGATCGGTTGATCGGCCGCGCGCAGCCTTGTCTCGCCCGAGATCGAACCGGGCTGGCGGGCAAGCGTTGTCCTGTGCGCAGCGGCGCGCTGATGGTTGGGCATAGTGCTCTCCTCGGTTAATTCGCAGCTCTTAAGCCGCGCGGTGGTCTTCGGCACAAATCCACGTAGTCGCACTCTCGACGAGTGATAGACGCGAATTTCCGCTCGAGGGATGGACATCGGCGGCAGCAAGTCCGCGATGAATGGCGTCATTTCCAGAACGGCTTGGTTGCTTCGGCCATGGCCTCTGGCCGCGTCTTGCCGATGTCCTTGAGATGGTGGTCATCGAGCTCCGCCAGGGCTTGCCGCTGCCGTGACCGCTCCGAACACTGGACGCACCAGCTAAAGAACCGTGTTCCCCATCCAGGTCGACATGTCTCGGCGCCGTCGTAATGGCTGGACGCCGCGGCTGCTTTCCGACTCGTGAGCGAATTGACGCCTGCGATTGCAAAAATCATCGGATGCTTCATGTGAAACCTCCTGTTCGATTTCGATAGGTCTGCTTGCGGCGGCTTGATTAGGTCGAGCAGCGACCCGCGGCCGTGAATTGCTTCACAACTCACGCGCTCGTGTCTCCAAGTTGTGAGTTCGCGATTTTGCAGGCCGGCGGAAGTCCGCTTGCGAATTGCGGTGATGATTGATCTGCGATTTGGAAAGTGCGTGCGGATGCGAGATGGAACGCACCCGCCCTGCATCGTCCCGTCGACCTTTTCAACGGTCCGACACTAGAAGGCGAAGCGGTATGACGGAAGGTCCAATTTGCGGATAATCAATCAGTCCAATTCGGGTGCGTGTCGGCGCCTCTGGCGACGTTGGTCACGCCGCTTTGTGCGACATTGCCGCCAAGTCTACGATCAAAGAGAGAGTGCGGGACACCGGACTACGGCAATGAGCGACGAAGCAGGGCGTTTCTCGTGCGGTGGCTCAACGGAGTAATGAAGTAACACAACTAAGCCGTTGATTTACTGGTGGCCCGGCAGGACCCGAACCTGCAGCCAGACCGTTATGAGCGACGGGATATCGCACGCGATCGTTGATTTTCCCGCATTTTCGGCGGAGATTGATCCTGTTCGTTGCGTTCTGGTCAGATCGTTTCTGGTGCGAAACTGGTGCGGTCCGCGCGGAACGTCTCTAGGACCATGGGTTTCTTCATGAGACCGAATGCGAACCTTGAGCTCGACGCCGGCACCAAGACGTTTGCGTCGGGCCTCTTGCCGGATTTGATAGCTGCGCTCCGCCGAAGCCGTAAAGGCGATCTGGTGGCCGTGATCAGCGGCGATCCAAGCATCGGCCCCGAGCTCGAGGCATGGTGTCGTTTCACCCGCAACAGTTTGGTCGACACAGCAGTCGAAAATGGTCGCACCCGTTGGGTGCTCCGGTACGGAGAGGCTCCCGAGAACGTCGGAGAAGATCGGCTTGTCGGCTCTCGGCTGTGGCTTTACACCAACTTCGACTGCAACCTGAGCTGCGACTATTGTTGCGTACGCTCGTCACCCAAGGCTCCGCGGCGGGCTCTCGGTATCGAGCGGGTGCGACAGATCGCTACCGAGGCAGCGGAACTCGGCGTAGGTGAAATCTTTGTGACCGGCGGCGAGCCATTCATGCTGCCGAATATTGGCGAGATCCTTGCCGCGTGCGCTGCGGCGGCGCCGACGACAGTTCTTACCAACGGCATGCTGTTTGCCGGGAGCCGGCTTGCAACGCTGCGCTCGTTGCCGCGCGAGCGCGTAACCTTCCAGATTAGCCTCGATAGTCCCACGCCGGAGCGCCACGACAGCCATCGTGGAAAGGGGACATGGGCACGCGCCTGGAAGGGAATCGAACGGGCCCGCGCTGAAGGATTCCGCGTGCGTTTGGCGGCTACAGTGTCGACTGACGCAGAGGCCGATGAGTTCCGCAGCTTCCTTGACGCTCATCATATTAGCGAGGAGAACCGGGTGATCAGGCGGATTGCGCTGCGAGGCTCCGCCACGCAGGGCATCGCTTTGGCAAGGGCGGATCTGGTTCCCGAGATGACGATTACGGCGGAGGGCGTGTTTTGGCATCCCGTTGGAGCCGAGGATAACGACCTGCTGGTCAGCCGTGAAATCTTTCCGCTCGCCGAATCGTTCGCAGCCGTGCGCCGCGCCTTCGATCGTGAATCCGAGCATCAGCGCAGGTTGGCGATGATTTTCAATTGCGCCTGACAAAGGCGCTGCGCGCTCAACGCCGGATCGGGGCTTTGGCTCGGCTGCTAGGCCACAGGCCGCGTCAGGAAACCTTGCTGCGTCGACGCTTCCCGCAACTGCGCATACGCATCAAGCTGCGGTGCTATCCATTGGCGCAACCCTTCCGCTTCGAGCACCGGACGATGGGCCGGGTTATCGTAGCTCATCCCAAATAATGCTTTGGCAAACTGCTGCTCCAACGCGGGGTCCAGATCGGACCGAGCAGTGAACATGCAGTGGTTATAGGGCTGCGAGGTCCAGATCTCGGTCAGCGCACCTTGCGGCACCAGACGTTCGGTACGCACCGCGTTCCAGAATGGGCTGCCGATTGCGCCGGCATCGGCGCGGCCGTCGAGAACCGCGCGAACGACATCGGACTCGCTTGTACCCGTATCACCGTGCTTGCCAAGGTCGGTGTTGAAGCGCAGCGTTTGGTAGTCCTTCCCCTCAACCAGTCCCTCGCGGTGCAGAAAATAAACCGGGAGGATTGCCGCATGGCCGCTGTCGCGGCTGCCGAGAGCGAGGGTGCGGCTCTTGAGATCGGCAAGCGTAGCGACCGGCCCCCCGGTTACCGCGACGATCTTGGTCATCCAGCCCACATCCGTATCGCGCATCGCGATCGGTCGGCAGCAATGGTCGCTCCAGGCATCGGCCTGGATATAGGCGAGGTTGGTATTCCATCCGATGTCGATGCGCGGCAGCCGTTCGCCCGGCGAGGCCAGGAGGGCAGCGACCTGCGCCTCGTAGCTCTGAAACAGCACCACCTCGACGGGCAGATGCGCTTCTTCATGGAAGTAGCGCCGCATGCCCTCCCAGATACCGACCACCTTCGCATCATATGCAACGGCACCTACCCAGATCGTCTGGCTCATGATTGCACCCCGCTTCTCAAGCCCAGATTGAAATGCGTCTGTCGCCATCCAAGCGCCGCCAAGCCGCGCAGAGTTCTCGCGCTCAGAACAGCGGTATTCCCAAAACGGCTTTGCCGATGAAATCGCGCAGCACATCGCCCGTCGGCGCCATCACGGCGCCTGCATGTGCATCGCGGAACAATCGCTCGATGGCCAGATGCTTGGAAAACGCAGCGCCTCCGCACGCCCGCATCGCCGCCGAGGTGACGGCGATGGCAACATCACCCGCCGCCGCCTTGCTCTCCAGCACGCGCAGCATAGTGGTGTCTCGGGGGCGCTCGAGATGATCAACGAGATCGTCGATGCGCGCTGCAAGCCCATCGGTGTCGATCTGCATCGTTGCAAGCTGTGCGCGAAGCGTCGGCAGGCTCTCGCCGAGCGTCTGGCCCAAATGCTCGAAGCGAGCGCCGTTGAGATGCGCTGCCGTCCCCGACACCGCAGCCCGGCAAAGACCAAGCGCGACCGCCGATGTTCCGAGGTTGAATAGCGGAAGCACCACTTCCAGCATTGCCTTGAACCCGGCGCCGTCGTCGGTCAGCTGGAGATCGGGTCCAATCTTGCAATCATCCAGGATCATCGGCGCGGAAGCGTTGGCGCGCATCCCGAGACCATCCCACGGGCCGGCGACCGACAGTCCGGGCGTGTCACTGGCGACAAGATAAATGGTCGAATCCGTCGGGCCCTTGCCTTCAGGAGCGAGCGCCGAGACGACGTAGCTTTGCGCGTGACCGGCGCCTGTCACCCAGGATTTCTTGGCCGTGAGGTGCACGTTGGCGGCGTTGCGCTTCGCTCGCGAAACGGGCGCCCAGAAGTGGCTGCGCGATCCGGCTTCGCTGAATGCCAGGGTAGTCAGGTGTTTTCCGGCTGAAATATCCTTTAGCGTCTGCGCAACCGTGGCACCCGGACGGGCCGCCGCAATCGTTGCGGTGGCGCTCATGTGCATCAAATAAACCATCGCGGCGGACGCGTCCGCTTCTGCGAGCGTCGCAACGACGGCAGCGAACGTCCGCGGTCCCAGGGCCGAGCCGCCGACCTCGGCGGGCAGCATCACCCCCAGCAATCCGGCCGAACCGAGCGCCGCAATTGCTTCGGACGAAAATCGAGCTTCCTTGTCGTTTTGCCTGGCCGCCGGTGCGAGAATGCGATCGGCGATTTCTTTGGCATTCGAAACTGCGGTCTCGTGATTCATGGCGACCCTCGATGCTTAGGTGTTGCGTACCAAAGTTCGAAAATATCGCATCCGCTACCTTTGCGACCGATGCTACGCCACGCGCACCGTCGGATCAACACGACGGGCTTGCGGCATGGCAAGCCCTCGCCATGCCCGCAGCGAGTACGAGCCGCGGTTATTACGTTCTTCAAGGCCATCTTGTTACACCACCTGAAATCTTTTTTTGACGTCGCCGAAACCTTGGCGGCGCTTGCCCGCTGTCGCGGAGAGCTTGCCCGTTGTCGGAGAGAACGCTACCAATGACCGGCAACCGGGTGACGAGGCTTGTCTGGTGATGGCAGTCAATGAGGGCGGGGTCCCGCCCATCCTCGCGCAAAAGCACTATGCGCAGCCGTCCGCCTTCACGCCGGAAAATCTGCTGCGCGAAGCGCGCAGGCAAAAGCGCATTACGGACGCCGGCATCCCGAACATCTGCATCCTCGATCCGGACGGCGACATCGTGCGCAGCCTGCTCGCCCGTGGCGAGGCCCGGCTTGAAGCGGGATGGGCCTGCTATCACACGCAGCTCTACAGCTTCAGTCGCGACGGGATTGAGTTCGGAATTGTCGGCTGCGCCGTCGGCGCCTCGTACGCGGTGCTGATCGCCGAGGAATTGTTCGCATCGGGCTGCAAGCTCCTGATCAGCGTCACGTCCTCCGGGCAGATCGTGCCGATGCGCCCGCCACCTTATTTCATCATCATCGAACGCGCGCTGCGCGACGAAGGCACCAGCTATCACTACATGGCGCCGTCCGACTATTCGGATGCGGATGCCGGATTGATCGCGGCGCTCGACGGCGCATTTGGTGGATTTCCCGTGCCGGTGCTCACAGGCGCGACCTGGACAACCGACGCGCCGTTCCGCGAGACCCAGCCGGCGATCGACGCCATGGTCAAAAGGAATCTGATGGCAGTCGAAATGGAAGCAGCCGCGCTCTATGCGTTCGCACAAGTCAGGCAAAAGCCCGTCCTGTGCTTTGCACATGTGACAAATCAAATGGGGCGCGTCGACAGGGATTTTGAAAAGGGCGAAGCAGACGGCAGCCATGACGCGCTGCAGTTGATAGCGATCGCCGCTGATCGCCTGCGGTCACGGCTGCCATGAGCGTCGCGGCGATCGGGATTGTATGCAAGGCGCCGCTGCCCGGCCGCTCAAAGACGCGGCTTGCGACCGCGATTGGCGACGTTGCCGCTTCCGAGCTGTCCACCTGCTTTCTGCGCGACGTGGCCGCGGCAATCGAGGCGGTCCCGGAGGCGCTCGGCAGGCGCGGCTACGGCGTCTACGCGCCGGCGGGCACCGAAGACGTCATGCGGCAACTGCTTCCGGCAGGGTTCGGACTGTTGCTACAGGCTGGCGACGATTTGGGGCATGTGTTGCTGGGCGCGACGCGCGCGTTCCTGGACGCCGGACATGACTGTGTCCTGCTCGTCAATGGCGACAGTCCGACCCTGCCACCCCGGCTGCTGGTACTGGCTCTTGAAACCCTGCGCCAGTCCGGCGACCGGATGGTGCTTGGGCCAGCAAGCGACGGTGGCTACTATCTCATCGGCTTGAAGCACCCGCACAAGCACCTGTTCACGCAGATCGCATGGGGAACAGAAACCGTAGCTCGCAGTACACGCGAGCGCGCTGCCGAAATCGGGCTTGCTACGACCCTGCTACCGGAATGGTACGATGTCGACGACATTGAAAGCTTGCGCTGGCTGCGGGACGAGCTGGCCGGGCATTCGACCCGCTTTCGCGGCGGCGGATGTGCCGCGGCGAGCCGGGCCTTTTTGAAGGACGCGCCGCAGGTAAGCAAATGAGGCCCTTGCCAGGAGCTATCGTTAGTCAATTCGGTCGACTGGTGCGTTCCGACCACAAGATATCTCCACTTTTGTTGTTGGCCGGCATCGGAGTTGTCTTGTGCGGACTTACCCTGGTGACTCCTTATGCCTTCGAGGCTGTTGGCGACAATGCCTTCATTGCACTGAGCATCCTTGCAGGTCTGCTGACGATCGTAGCGACAGGTCTGGCGGAGCGCTCGCCATCTGGTCGTGCACTATGGCTTATCGTTGGACTTGGGATCGCGCTGAGAGGTTATGTGCTGCTGTTCGATCCACTTCTGTCCAGCGACGTCTATCGCTACGTCTGGGATGGCAGGGTTCAGGCCGCAGGCATCAATCCTTATCGCTTCATGCCAGCCGATGAGACGCTGGCGTTTCTGCGCGACAGGATGGTCTTTCCTCACATCAACCGGGCTGATACTGCCGTAACCATCTATCCTCCCGTGGCGCAGTTCTTCTTCCTCATTGTCACGCGGATCGGCGAGAGCGTGACGACGATGCGTCTCGCGCTGCTGGCGTGCGAGTCCGTCACAGTGATACTGATCGTGGTCCTGCTGCGGCGTATCGACCGCCCGGTGACGCGCGTAGTTGCCTATCTCTGGCATCCGCTGCCTGTGTGGGAGATTGCCAACAACGGCCATGTCGACGCGCTGATGGTTGCGCTGATGCTGCTGGGCCTGTGGATTGCCCTGACCGGCCGTGCCCTCCGCGGAGCGGTGGTGATCACTCTCTCAGTGCTGGTCAAGCCCTATGCGGCGCCGGTGCTGGCCGGGATCTGGCGCCCCTGGGACGTCAAGATGCCGCTCGTCGTGATCGCTACCGTAGCGCTTTGTTATCTTCCCTACCTGTCAGTCGGCTCGGGAGTTCTCGGATTCCTGACCAAAGGCTATCTGACAGAACAGGGCATCAGTGGCGGCAACGATCTCTGGCTGTTGTCACTTTGGCGCGTTGTGTTTGGCTATCATGAAGGTGATGTTGCCGCCTACGTCGCACTGGCCGCGCTGGCCCTTTGGTTCAAGGGACTCTCCGTGGCCCGCAGCTCTCGTCACAGCATCGCATCCCGTCTTGCCGACATCAACATGCTGTTACTTCTGACGCTCCTGTTGTTGTCGCCCAACTACCCCTGGCATTTTTTAGTTATAATGCCGTTTGTCGCCCTGTGTGGATCCGCGCCTACCTGGGCCGTTTCGATCGGAGCGCTGTTGCTGTCCGAACAACTCGATTGGGATTTCTACATTCCGAGAATTGTGAGCAAATCAATTCTGTTCGGAGGTCTTTTCCTGGCTTGCGCCTTTACCGCGTGGAGGGCCCGCATGCAGCGGACTGCAGATTCCGGGGCATCGCCATGAACGTTTCCGGCGAAGTGCAGGGCACTGGCGCGCCGTTCGATCCGCGCCGCTATCACGAGACGGTCACGGGCGAGCGCACCGAGGTCGCCCAGCGTCCGCCGGTCTGCGCTTATCTGGAAGTGACCAACCGCTGCAATCTGCTGTGCACCACCTGTCCTCGTACCTACGAGGAGCTCGAGCCGCCGGCAGACATGAGCTGGGATTTGTTCACGTCGATTATCGATCAGCTTCCCGATCTGGCGCGCGTGGTTCTGCACGGCGTTGGCGAGCCGATGCTGGTCCCGAACCTGCCGCGAATGGTCAAATACCTGAAAGAGCGCGGCGTTTACGTCTTGTTCAACACCAATGGAACGGTCCTCAGTGAGCGCAACGGCCGTGCGCTGATCGAAGCCGGGCTTGATGAGCTGCGTGTATCGCTCGACGCGTCAAATCGCGAGAGCTTCAAGGCGATTCGTGGCAGGGATTATTTCGGTCGGATTGTCCGCAATGTTCGCGCATTTCGCGAGCTACAGGAGCGGGAGGGGTTCGCAAGGCCGCAAGTTTCCGTTTGGCTCACCGGCCTGAAAGAGACTGTCGAGCAACTGCCGGCATTTGTGAAAGTTGCGGCGGAGATCGGTGTCAAAGAGGTTTATCTGCAGCGGCTCGTATTCTTCACTGAATCCGCCATTGGCATGGCGCGACCGGATCAGGCCCTGTTCGAGCGCCTGACGCAGGAAGAAGCGGCTTACTTGAAAGAGGCGGAGGATCTGGCGCATTCCCTCGGCGTGACCTTCAGCGCGTCGGGGGCGGCAACCGAGCCGGGACTGAGCCTGAAGGGCAGTGGTGACGGCTCGCCGTGGTCGCTCTGCCGGCGGCCGTGGTCGTTGATGTATTTCACGGCCAATGGCCGCGCCTTGCCATGCTGCATCGCGCCATTCTCGCAACATGGCTACGAGAACTACACGCTTGGCCATGCAGGTCAGCAGTCCTTACACGACATCTGGAACGGGTCCGCGTATCGGGAGTTTCGTGCGGCCCTGCTATCGGACAAGCCGCCTAAGTGCTGCGCCAATTGCGGCCTGCGCTGGAGCCTATGATCGAGGTGACCCACGGGATCGGTGGCAAGCGGCCCGTGTTGTGCCAACCGCCGGTCGTTTCGGCGATCATTCCATGCCTCGACGAGGAAACGGCAATCGGCCAGGTCGTAGCTGCCGTGCTGGCACAGAACGTGAGTGAGGTCGTCGTTGTCGACGGCGGTTCGCGGGACCGCACGGCCGAGCGGGCACGGGCCGCCGGAGCTCGCGTGATTGTCGAGCCGCGACGTGGCTACGGTCGCGCCATCCAGGCAGGCATCGCCGCTGCGCGCGACGACGCCGACATCCTGGTCTTTCTCGACGGCGACGGCAGTGATCCTGCAGAGCGCATCTCTGATCTCGTGTCGCCGATCGTGGCTGGGCAGGCCATCTTCGTTATCGGCTCGCGCGTTCGCGGTTCACGCGAATCCGGCAGCCTGGCGCCGCAGCAGCTCCTCGCGGCCCATGTCGCCAGGCTGCTCCTGCGCCTCGTCTATGGCGCAGGCTTCACCGACCTGTCGCCGTTTCGCGCCATCCGGCGGGATGAGCTCAGACATCTCGGTATGAAGGAGGAGACATATGGCTGGAACCTGGAAATGCTGATGCGGGTTGCGGCCGCCCGCTTGCCGGCACTCGAGATCGCCGTGGGGCAGCGGCGCCGGATCGGTGGGGTATCGAAGGTCTCCGGCAATCTCATTGCCGGCATCAAGGCAGCTTGGTCGATTTCGACGACATTTGTCCGCCTCGCGCTTGAGCTGCGACACCAGAGGGTGGGGTAGAGAGGCGTGGCTAGGGCGTGTACCCATAAAGGGGACGTCGGCTTCTGACGGCCCAGCGGAAATCTTCTGATCGGCAAGAGTATTGCTGCTGGTGACCCCATTAGGGGACTTTGGGTCGCACTTATTTCTCCATCGGCTCCGTGGCAAAGTGCTACGCTTTGCCCACGACCAGCGAGAACTCATTGAAAAGAGGAAACGCGATGAAACGTCGAGAATTCTTAAAAGCAGGCGCCGCAAGTATGACCGTTGTTGCAATGGCCACGCCCGCCATCGCGCAGACTTCTGGGACAACATTTTTAGTCTGTACGGGTGCGTGGTCTGCGGGATGGTCGTGGAAGAAGATGCATCCGCTAATGGCTGCCGCCGGACATCGCTTGGCCGCTCCGACCTACACAGGTCTTGGCGAAAGGGAGCACCTAGCCAGCTCGTCAAACGATCTTGAAACCCACATTCAGGATATTCTGGCGGTCATCAAATACGAAGATTTGCGCGACATTGTGCTAGTCGGCCACAGCTACGGCGGCATGGTCGCAACGGGGGTCGCCGACCGGGCGCGAGACCGTATCACCCGATTGGTTTATCTCGACGCATTTGTGCCAACGGACGGACAATCTCTGATGGATGTGGGCCCGCCGACGGTACGGCAGCGCATGCAGGAGCTCGCAAAGGCGGGCGATGGCTGGCGGGTACCATCGAACCCCATTCCGTCTGACACATCGGAAGCTGACGTGAAATGGATTTCTGAACGCCGGCTCCCCCAATCCATCAAGTGTTTCGAGCAGCCGCTGAAGATGCGAGGTGGGGATCTGACCTTGCCGCGTAGCTATATCTATCTTACCCGCGTGACTCCTGCGGACCCCTTCCGACCATTTGCCGAACGCGCGAAAAACGATCGCAATTGGCGTTACTACGAGCTCGACGCTAGCCATTCAGCGCACGTAACCGCTCCCGAAGCTCTTGCGCAGCTGCTGCAAATGATCGCATCGCAGCCCACGTAAGTTCGAGGGGGGCCGCGCTGCGAGCGCGCCACGTCGGGAGCTGCGAACCTGCATTATCGCGCGCCATAGAAGCGGCCCCTAGTGATGTCCGGTGTTGGCCCTTCTGCGACCTCCGGCGACGTCCGCTATTCCGCCGCTATTGGCGGACAAGCGGACATCAGGGTGCCTGACCCAAGCGCCCCGATTTATGAGTACACGGCCCAGATCAGCGAGCGCCGGCACCCCGACAAGCAACGATGTCCCGGGGGGCTTTTCGATCCCGTGGCTCCGGTGGCGAAAACACCGCCAGGTATCCGCCATCGCCTGCGAGCTGATGTGTGGCGACCTCGCGATAGCCAACGGCGGTCAGTTCGCAACGCAACAGCTCGATCGGCGTGCCATGCTCCGACGTCGGACGCTCGAGGTCGACAATTCCGACCCGCGCGCCCGACCTCAAGGCGGGCGCCAGATTGTAGAGGAAGGCATAGGGCTGAGCTATTTCGTGATACATGTGCACGAGGATGGCAGCGTCGAGCGAGGAAGCGGGAAGGCGCGGGTCGTGTGGTTTGCCCAGCGCGAATGTGACATTTGTCAGCCTCAGGCGATGCGTTCGCCTGGCGAGCGCGGTGAGGTAACTTCGCGTGACGTCCTGGGCGATGACGGAGCCGGTGGGACCGACGAGACGGGAGAGACGCACCGTGTGGTAGCCGCTGCCTGCACCGATGTCGCCGACCGCCATGCCTGGCTTCAGTTCAAGAAGGCGGGCGATCTCACCGGCCTCATTCAGTGAATCGCGGTGCTCCTCGGAGGCGCGGGTTGGGCTGACGATCTGCGCAACCGGGCGCTGAGGCAAAGGAAACTCCTTTGCAGCAACTCCTGGCGGAGCCAGATAGCCAATGTCAGCGGCGTGTCCGCAACTTGCGCTCAGGCCCACAAGAAGCGCCACTGCGCGGGCCAGTGCCATCATCTGCTCGTCTCCCACGCAAAACGATAACGACTAACCGGCGATGTTGAAGAACCATCCAACAAGTCCCTTCCCATCGCGCACGGCGGGCACTTTGCGGCGCAACCAGGCATCAAGGCCCAGACTGCGGCCGGCGCCCTCCAGCACAAACAGGAACATCAGCATGGCCAGGAAGATGTACGACCACGGCCACTCGGCCGGATCGCCCGGCCGATAAATGCCGAGCCAGAGTTGCAGCGTATAGGCGAGGGCCAGCACGCCCACGAACCGTACCGCAAGCCCGAGGATCATCGACGCGGCAAACACGAGCTCGGCAAGAAAAACAATTGGCCCAAAGAAATTCATGTTGGGCAGCACGATATCCTTCACGAAGGCGCCGTGAAACTCGAACGCTGCGCGGGTCGTTTCCTGTTCGGTCCAGAATTGCAGACCGCCGGACACGGGCAGCGGGAGTTTCCACAACATGCCTTCGAACCACATGCAGCCGATCAGGACCCGGACCAGCCAGATTCCAAGATGTCGCCCGCTACGTTGCGCCGAATCCTCCCGCCAATTCTGGAAGGCCACTGCAATGCCGGCGAGCAGCAGCGCCCAGAACAGCGCCAGGATCAGAAAGCGCCAGTTTCCGAGCTGAAGATAGTCGCCGGTAGTCGCGGTCAGGAACTGCCAGACATCGGTAAATGGATTCTTGGGCATAGGCGCGTGCTCCAATGAACTGAATAGTTGCTCTGCCTATCGGCCAGTTGGCGCGCCGCCGCGCGGGCGATCGAATGGCGCCTACCAGGTTACTACGCAGTAGAACGCGTGGTTATTACGCAGAAGGCGGCATCAAAGCCTCAGGCAGTTCGGGATAGGGTGCGGGACCGCTTCCGCGGCCAGCTTTACATCTGTTTCGAGGGCGCATGCGCCAGCTCGCGGGCCGGTCGGCCATTTTCTTGACCAGAACACAAAGAGAACAGAAGTCGAGTGCGCCCAGGTTGAAATTGGCCTGGCCAGCAGGCGGGCAGCGATGGGGGACGATCAAGATCGTCTCGCGTATTGAACGGCCGGCAGCCTTGTCGGACAAGGAGGCGGCGTCCTACCGGCGTAGCGTAGCGGCATGAACCGGAGAAAATGTAATGTCAGCGACTATCCGACCGGCCACCATGAAGGGGCCCGCAATTTTTCTGGCGCAGTTTATCGGCGATGCGCAGCCGTTTGACAGCTTCGATGCCATCTGCGGCTGGGCGGCAGGACTAGGGTACAAGGGCGTTCAGGTCCCGACCTCCGATCCGCGCCTGATCGATATCGACAAGGCCGCGGCCTCTCAGACCTATTGCGATGAAATTGCCGGCGTGGCCGCGAGCCATGGTCTGGTGATCACCGAATTGTCCACCCACCTGCAAGGCCAGCTCGTCGCGGTTCACCCGGCCTACAACGAAGCCTTCGACGCGTTTGCACCGCCGGCAGTCAGGGGCAGGCCGGACCAACGTCAGATCTGGGCGGTAGATCAAATGATGAAGGCCGCGCAGGCGTCTCGCCGCCTCGGCCTCACCGGCAGCGTGAGCTTCACCGGCGCGCTTGCCTGGCCGTTCCTTTATCCCTGGCCGCAGCGGCCGCCGGGCCTGATCGAGACGGCGTTCGACGAACTCGCGCGTCGCTGGCGTCCGATCCTCGATGCATATGAGGAAGCGGGCGTTGACCTCTGCTACGAGGTCCATCCAGGCGAGGACGTATGCGACGGCATTACCTTCGAGATGTTCTACGAGCGCACCGGCAATCACCCGCGTTGCGCGATCAACTACGATCCGTCCCATTTCGTCCTGCAGCAATTGGATTATCTGGCCTTCATCGACATTTACGCCGAGCGCATCCGCGCCTTCCACGTCAAGGACGCGGAGTTCAATCCGACCGGGCGGCAGGGCGTCTATTCGGGCTTCCAGCCCTGGATCAATCGCGCCGGCCGCTTTCGCTCGCTCGGCGACGGGCAGGTTGACTTCAAGGCGATCTTCTCGCGGCTGGCTGCCATCGGATTCGACCGCTGGGCGGTGCTCGAGTGGGAATGCTGCTTGAAGAACGCGGAGGACGGCGCGCGCGAAGGCGCCGCCTTTATCCGCGACCACATCATCCGCGTCACCGAGCGAGCCTTCGACGACTTCGCCGGCGGCACCAGCGACGAGACGCAGATCCGACGGACATTGGGCCTCATCTGAGCGCCGGAATAAATCGACAGGAGCGCGCGACATGGCTGAGCCACGCATTCGACTTGGAATGGTAGGCGGCGGGGAAGGCGCCTTCATCGGCGCCGTCCACCGTATCGCTGCGCGCCTGGACGATCGCTACGAACTCGTCGCTGGCGCGCTTTCGGCCTCGCCCGATAAAGCGATCCGATCGGCGGCGGCTATCGGCCTTGGGGCCGATCGATCCTATCCCGACTTTCGGACCATGGCGCAGGCCGAGGCCGCGCGAACCGACGGTATCGAAGCGGTTGCGATCGTCACTCCCAACCATATGCACGCACCTGTCGCCGCCGCCTTCCTGGATGCGGGCGTTCATATCATCTGCGACAAACCGTTGACGATCACACTTGAGGAGGCACGCCGCTTGCGCGAGAAGGCACGCGCGAGCAGACTAATATTTGCTGTCACCTATAATTATTCCGGTTATCCTCTTGTCCGCCATGCACGCTCTATGGTTCAGGGCGGCGAACTCGGCGCGATCCGCATCGTGCAGGTCGAATACCCGCAGGATTGGTTGTCCGATCCGCTTGAGGCTGCGGGCCAGAAGCAGGCCGACTGGCGTACCGACCCGGCGCGCTCGGGTGCCGGCGGCTGCGTCGGCGACATCGGTACCCATGCATACCAGCTGGCGCACTTTGTCACCGGGATGATGCCTGAGCAGATTCTGGCCGAGGCGACCATCTTCGTGCCGGGCCGCCGTCTCGATGACAACGTGCAAATTCTGCTGCGTTACGGGAACGGGGCGCGAGGCGCATTGTGGGCGAGCCAGGTTGCACCCGGAAACGATAACGGGCTGCGGTTACGGATCTTCGGCGAGAAGGGCGGTCTTGATTGGAGGCAGGAAGAGCCGAACGTTCTTGTCTGGTCGCCGCTCGGTGAAGCACCACGGTTGATTCGCCGCGGCACAGCGTCCATGAACGCCGCCGGTCAGCGCGTCAATCGTACTCCACCCGGCCATCCCGAGGGATACCTGGAAGCATTCGCGACGATCTATACCGAAGTGGCCGCAGCTATCGTGGCCAGGCGCACCGCTTCCCTTGCCGATCCGGAGGTGACTTTTCCAACGATTGAGGATGGCTTTGCCGGAGTTGCGATGGTGGACGCCGCGTTGCGCTCAAGCGCAGCCGGAGGGGTCTGGATGCCGGTTGAATTGTGAACGCGCCGATCACACGCGTCGTCGCCGGCGGTCGAGGCCAGAACCTGGTCACGGCGCAATGGTGGATTTGCGCCGCTGATTTGCCCGACGTGTCAAATCGGCATCGCGCGAGGCATCCCTGCCAGCGAATGCCCTGCTACTTTGCATGGGGTTGTTTTCGATATTTTAGTTGGGAGCGGGAACCACGTCGGCCTTGCGGCTATCTTTCCCGTTGATGATCGCAGGATGGCTTGCCTAGCCGCAGCTCGCGTGCCGAACAGCCCGCCTTCGCCCTTTGGGCTCCGGCGCGGCAGCCTTCTCTCGCTTCGTGTCGGGACCAATCAAATGCGAGTCGACTAAGTCATTGATTTCTCGTTCGTCGCCAAAAATTCGCGAGTCGAAAAACCAAAGATTCGTGAGTCGATTTTTGCCCAAAACCAAAATTCGTGAGTCGATTTGGCAAATGCACACGATCTTGTATTTTGAACATCTCATCGCGCGCTGCATATCGTAGGTCGCAGGTCTGATCCACTGAGCCCCGGAAGCTCAACGTTCTTGTGCGTGCGCATCCTCAAGTCTCGCGCCCTATCAAGAGGACTACGTTCGAGATACGGTCAAGGCACTCCAGGAAATCGATCCGACTTACGTGATCCGCTGCATTGTACCGGCGAACCGTTTTACGAAGCCGCGCGCGCTGCGATGCCGACGAAGCTCTTACGCTCGTAC
Organism: Bradyrhizobium sp. CSA112; assembly: GCF_029051645.1. GTDB lineage: Bacteria > Pseudomonadota > Alphaproteobacteria > Rhizobiales > Xanthobacteraceae > Bradyrhizobium. Next base: position 101,898 of record NZ_JAACFS010000007.1, on the reverse strand, counting down.
ACGGGAACGCGATTGTTTTTGAGGCGTGAGCGTAGCCGAACCATTACATGAATGTCCGTTCGTGGCACTTCTGAGACATGCCCGTCTATCCTGCGAATGTCCGCTCACCGCGGTAGACCGGAAGTCGTGTTCTGCGGAACATGCTCAATCGTCGCCTTCAACGTCTTCCGGTATCATCACGTTCACCTGCTGGACTTGCGCGGCGGTTGGGAAGTACCTGCCGCGTGTTCGCCCAAGCGACGGCCGGCTTCAGCAGCTTCGTCGAGCTTCGACGCGACATCTCCTCGCGACGAGTCGTACCATCGACGGAGAATCTCGGCTGCAGTCTCTCGTCCACCGAGCCCGAAGGCCAGACCGAGCGCGAGAGCTGCTGCGCCGACGACAGCCGTGAACAGCGTGTTGGCCAACGTCTGGGCAACACCGATCTGGTTCACGGCTATGACGATGGCGAAGGCCCACACCATGACCTTTGCAATCTTGGCGAGGAGGTCGGGATTGCCCAGGTCGGCCTGTGCCGTGGCGCCTCGGACCAAGTTACCCAGGGCATTCGCCGCCAAGCCACCGATGACGAGAACGACGATTCCGACGATAAGGTTGGGAATCCACAACAGGAGTTGTCGCAACACGTCCGAAACAGCCGGTAGACCCAAAGCGTCGAACGCAACCACAAGCGCGATCAGCCTGATGAACCATTTCGTCGTGAGGGCAATCGCTCCCGAGGCATCAGTCTCCAACCCCATGTTATGAACGAAGCCGGTGAACCCCGATTGCGTGGATAGTTCGTTGAAGCGGACTCGCCGAAGCACCGCCGCGATTGCGCTTGCCACTATGGCCGCGACGAACCAGCCGATAATCAGGATCGCGGCAAAGGCAAGGATCTTGGGAATGGCGGCGAAGAATACGGCCATCGCGGCCGCAAGGGATGTGAGCAAAGCCTCGCTCCAATCCCGAATGCTCGTAAACGTCGGATTCATGGTGACTTCCTCCCGGTGAGGGCGCGGACGGCTTCGTCCCCGTCCAGCGCGCGGAACTCACAAAGTCAACACCGTGAACACCGGAAAGGTTCTGACGCTTGCAGTGCTAAGACAGAACTTTGGGGGTGAGACAGGGATTTTGCAGCTGCGAAGGCGGCACCGATCCCATCCCGGCGAGCAGCCGGACCATGCATCGCCGCGCGCGATCGCCGCCTTCGCGGCGCATGTCGGCCAGCATCCGGATGACGCGTTCGCCAACTTCCACCTCAAGCGGCTGTTGAATGGCGCCAGCGGAGTCCGGATCGCGATGGATCACGCGGCTGGTCAGAACCGGTCCCCGAGGCCCTGATGGAATGCAACCACGTTAGCTCGGCATCCGCTGGCGTCGTGTGAAAGCGCTCACATTGAGCGTGGATACTCGGCTCGAACGGCCTCCAGCCGTGCCCCAGTGTGGCTTCAACCCAGGGGGTCACAAGCGGCGGTTCCCGCTTGGCAAATCTTGGTCCGGTTCATCTTGGACAGCAGACGTTAGATCGCAGGCAGTGGTTGCGTAGCGTTTTCCGCCTCGTCAGAGCGCGGGGACAACCAGCAGACCTTAAATTTACGAATCCCTGACCTGTGTTAGCAGCCGGAACGGAAGACGGTTCGGTCGGATTGGTCTTCGGCAGGAGCCATTTCGATGCGGATCAAGAAGGAACGGCAGCCCGCTATGAGGACGCTGCGGGGCTGGGCCGTCTCCGTGTTGCAGGAAGCCGGAGCGATCCGCGAATGCGAGGAGCATGGCTGGGCCCGCGCTGATCCCCATGCCCAAGAGCGCGCTCTCGTCATCGCCCGTCAGGATCCGCCGTCCGGCGTCTCTCCGGAGGAGGCCGTCGCTGAAGTTCGGGGCGTCCCGGACTCGCTCGGCGACACCTGCCCGGCGCGTCTACCAGCCCGATTGCGCTTGCTGCGATCGGCAGACGACCGGCGATTGCGATGGAATGTTGTTCTTGAAAGTCCGCGAGGGCGGTCGGATACTGGAGCAGGTCCTTGCCACCAGCAATCCCAGGAGGACGATCATGCCGATCCAGATCGTGATGGACCGCAGCGGCGACCGCCGTCACCCCTTCAATTCGGATGACGCACAAGAACTGGCGAAGGCGGAGCAGCGGTTCTACGAGCTCACCAATGCCGGCTTCACCGCGGCAGTTAGGACAGGTCCGGGTCAGACCGCGCACCTACGATCGTTCGACCCCACTGCGGAAGAAACTGTCTTCTTCCCCAGGCTGGTCGGCGGGTAACCGGCCCGGCCATGTTCGGCTTTCGACCGTGGCCGCCGGGCGGCCGCTCCCGTTCCCGCATAAGCGCGACGCGAGCCCTCTTCATCAGGCACGGCGCCGAGGGCACGCCGGAGGGCCGCTCGCTGCGGCTCTTGCGAGAATGGCTGTCGCCGGCGCAGCGAGAGCAGTTCGCCAGGAAGGGCTACTTCGAGGTCGTCGGAAGCGACAGCGGAAAGCGGTACAGGATCCACGCCGGGGCCTCGGTGAATGTGTGCGAGATCGACAAAAGAGGTCGCCTGCAGGAGGGGCTGTGTTTCATGCCGATCGGCGCTCTGCCGATCGGAGACGTCATGCTTGCCCAGAAAATCGCGCTGGAGACATGCGAGGGCCAGGCGCGCGCCGTGGCCAGGAGGTTCACTCCGAATAATTTCCATTTCAGGCAAAGCCGACCCCTCGGCTGAGAACGCAAATCGGCGTCGTATCGCCTTGATACGTTCGATCAATTGCGCCACCTGAAAACATCCGCTCGCCCGACGAGGTCGGGCCGAAAAGCGATGAACAGGTAGCCGTCGCTTTCATGCGCGGAGCCGGAACAGGCGACTACTCCAACGCTTGCATCATCAACGCCAAACCGAAGCCTTTCTGGAACATCCGCTCGCGCGGCGCTCTCGGGGTGTTACCAGACATCGGTCAGGTCAGCCTGATTATGAGCGCACGGTCGTGGCAGCGGCGTGCCGAATGTGGGCTGGTAATCTCGTTGGGTTTGCGAGATGATCCGCAGTGCCCGTTAAAAAGAGCGTCAACGCGTTAAGGAAGCGGCCGACCTGACAGAGCCGCACAAAGGATGCTCGATACCCGGCGGCGAGGGGAGGAAGCCATGCCGACCAGCGGCAGCAAGGCTCTCAAATTGGGCTGGCAAGTCGCCTGCGTGTGCCTCCTTGGCATCTTCGTGCCCGCGCTCGTGACGTCCCTTGGCTATTCGCTGACCGATGCCCTGGGCCCGGGCCCTGGCTTCTTTCCGTTCTGGCTCAGCCTCATCGGTGGGGTCCTCTCCGCCGCGATCCTGGTGCAAGTGACACTGGCCAAGGCCGCCGAGGGCACCGCCATGAGCCTTGCGCCGGACCGGCGGATGGCGCTGCAGGCAATCGGCGTAATCATTGCCCTGACCGCGGCGGCAGCCCTGTTCGAGCCCCTCGGGTACCGGCTGACCATGCTGCCATTCATCGTGGGAGTGCTGTTCATTCTCGGCGCACGGTCCCCGATCGCAATCGCGCTGACGGCACTCGCGGGGAGCTTTGGCGTCTTCCACGTCTTCTACCAGTGGCTCAAGGTGCCGTTGCCGATCGGCGCATTCGGGGTGTGAGGCAGGGCACGCGATGGACACGCTTGCGCATCTGATGGCGGGCCTGACGGCGGCGCTCAGCCTGCAGAACCTCGCTTTCGCGCTCATCGGCTGTATCCTTGGCACGCTCATCGGCGTGCTGCCCGGCCTCGGGCCTGCCGCCGGCACCGCAATCTTGATACCCCTGACCTTCAAGCTCGACCCGACTGGCGCCCTCATCATGCTTTCGGCCATCTACTATGGCGCGATGTATGGGGGCACGGTGACCTCGGTGCTGATCAACGTGCCGGGCGAAGCCGCGTCAGTGATCACCTGTATCGACGGGCACCAGATGGCCAAACAGGGCCGCGGCGGCACCGCACTCGGCATCGCGGCGATCGGCTCATTTGTCGGCGGAATCGTTGCGACCATTGCGCTGGTCATCGTCGCCCCGCCGCTCGCGCAGGTAGCCTTGAAGTTCGGTCCGCCGGAATTCTTCGCGCTGATGCTGGTCGGCCTTTGTCTCATCACCGGCCTCGGCGGCCGTTCGCTGCTCGCCGGACTCACCATGGCAATACTCGGGCTTCTCATTGCCATGGTCGGAATCGATCCCGTACGCGGGGCTCCGCGCTTCACGCTCGGCATTCCGAGCCTCTATGACGGCCTCGGCTTCATTCCCGTCGTGATGGGCCTGTTCGGCGTCGCCGAAATCCTCCTCGCCATCCAGCAGCCGCGTCGCCAGGTCATCAAGACCGACCTCGCCTCATTGCTGCCTTCGCGCGAGGAGTGGCGCCGCTCCATCGGCGCCATCGGACGCGGAACCGGCATCGGCTTTTTCCTTGGGCTTATTCCGGGTGTCGGTGCGATCATTCCGACCTTCGTGGCGTATGTCTTCGAGAAGCGTCTCTCGAAGACGCCAGAGCGGTTTGGGCACGGCGCCATCGAAGGCGTGGCGGCACCCGAGAGCGCCAACAACGCCTACGCCAATGCCGCCATGATTCCGCTGCTGACTCTCGGCATCCCAAGCTCGCCGACGATTGCGGTGCTGATGGGCGCGTTCATCGTCAACGGGCTCACCCCGGGGCCGTTCCTCTTCCAGGAGCGCCCGGATCTTGTCTGGGCCGTGATCGCGAGCTTCTTTCTCGGCAATATCCTGCTGCTCGTTCTGAATTTGCCTTTCGTCGGCTTGTGGGCGCGCATCCTACATCTGCCCTACGCTTATGTGTGCGTCTGCACACTCCTGTTTTGCGTCATCGGCGCCTACAGCCTGCAGCAGAACGCGTTCGATATCGGCGTCATGATCGTCTGCGGCATCATCGGCTATGGCATGCGCAAGATCGACATGCCGATCGCACCCCTGGTGCTGGGGCTGATTCTCGGACCCTTCCTCGAGAAGTCGCTCAGAACGTCGCTCGAGATGTCGGCGGGCGACTTCTCCATCTTCTTTACCCGCCCGCTCTGCCTCACGCTGCTGGTGCTGGCAGGTATTGTGCTCGTCGCCTCGGCGCTACGGCTGCAGCCGCGCCAACTCCGGGAGGGATCTACCACCTGACAGGAATCGAGAGTGTGAGACTTCGAAGCATAAGAGGAGGATGAGGAAATGCCCAAGCTCACGAAATGCCTCTCCGTTGCGGCCATTGTGCTCGCGGCGGTGACCGGAGCTGCGAGGGCGCAGCAGGATTTTCCCACCAAGCCGATCCAGCTGATGGTCGCCTTCCCGGCGGGAGGATCGACCGATATTGCGGCGCGCATCGTCGCATCCATTGCCGAGAAGGCGCTGGGACAGCCGATCGTGGTGATCAACCGCGGCGGCGCCGGTGGCCAGATCGGGTGGACAGAATTGGTGCGCCAGAGGCCCGACGGCTACTACATCGGCTTCATCAACCTGCCCGCTACCAATACGGTAATCCTCGATCCGGAACGCAGGGCGGTCTTCACCGAGAAGGACTTCACACCGATCATCAACCAGGTGCTGGATCCTGGCGTTATCTGGGTCAGGGCGGACAGCCCCTACAAGACAGTGCAGGACCTCATCGACGCGGCCAAGAAATCGCCGGGAACGATCCGCGCCGCTACGACCGGCATCCTGTCGGACGACCACCTGGCGATCCTGATGACCGAGGAAGCAGCGCCGGGCGCAAAATTCCGTCTCGTGCACCTTGAAGGCGGCGCCGCGCAGTTCAAGGAGATCATGGCCGGCAACATCGATGTGGCGTTCGACAACGTCGGCAGCATCGTCAAGCGCGTACAGTCGGGCGAGGTGCGAGCGTTGGCCGTGATGGATGATGCGCGGTCCAGGTTCTTGCCCGACGTGCCGACCATGAAAGAGCTCGGCCTTCCGACGGTGATCTCGAGCTCGACACGCGGTCTCGCCGGTCCGAAGGGGATGCCGGCGCCGCTCGTGGCCAAGCTGAGCGACGTTCTCAAGAAGGCGATGGAAGACCCCGAGCACGTGAAGAAGCTCGAGGAGCAGGGCCTCGCCATCAAGATCATGATTGGCGATGAGTACGAAAAGTACTTCGCCGAAACGCACTCAAAGGCGAAGAAATATACGGAGTGGGCCAAGAACCGACCGCCCATGTGATGCTCGCGGCGCGTCGATCGTGGCTTTCCGCGGACAACGCTTCGAGTCGGGCGTGGCGCTGGTATAGCGGCGCGCCGCAGTGCCGTGCCACATCTCCAACTCATTCGAAAGGTCCGCTTCTGGCACCTTTGAGACATGACGACCGGCCCTGACGATGTCCGTTTCCAGGGGAAGAGTAGTCGGCGACGACCACAATGACACAATTGTCCCATTTGCGGACTTTCGATTGGCAGCGGCCTAATTGGAAGGGTGCGCTGGCGCGCTCTAGTTTACCCCTCCAATCAGATGTAGAGTGCACATCCAGCAGAAAAGGAGGGCATGATGAAAACCGCCTTTCAACCCTGATCGTTGCACTGTCACTTTCGACGAGCGCCGGCTTCGCACAACAGCCCGCGCAGTGCCGAAACTTTGAGGCGACAATTGCGCTTCAGATGACCAAAGAAGGTTGCTTGAGCCAAATCGACCTTTGCATCGTTGGAACAGTGATGAGCAGCGAGCCCGCCCTAAGCGGCGCAACGTGGTTTTTCACGGCGCACGGAATGGCCGAAACGGCAGGACTGCCTTCGTTGCCCAAAGCACTGCAATCTTACGCGGGAACGGTGGTCGTCACGGCAAGAGCGGGGACATTCACAACCACCACTGCTGGCATGTACGACACCGAGTCGCAGGCCTTCAGCCAACTGGATAGATCGTCAAGGAAACCGATCGATTCAGCAACTCCGCTGGCCGGCTCATTTTTCTCACCGGCGTCGGTCGGCAAGGTGGCGGATTTGACTCGCACGCTCGCGGCGAGTTGTGCGTGAAACGAGTAACGAGGCGGATCCGGCAAACTCAGATGGATCGGGGGACCACGCTCGCGGCGTTAACCTGGAAGTCCCTCGGTTGGCGGTTAGTTCATAAATACTAAGGAGAAACGCTCATGGCATCGATCACGGCAATTGCCAAAGATTTCTTTGCCGCCTGCGAGACAGGAAAAGGCTGGGAAATATGCAAGGCTTACTGTGCTCCAAACGCGACCTTCGCCGCTCAGGCCGAACCGCTTGCAGATATTAAAACACTTGCGGAATACGCGGATTGGATGAAGGGGGTAACAACCGCTATGCCGGACAGCAGCTACGAGGTGAAATCCTTCGCTACCGATACCGAACGAAACAACGTCGCCGCCTATGCCGTCTTTTCGGGTACGCATACCGGTCCCGGTGGTCCGTGTGAGCCAACCGGCAAAAAGACGACTTCAGACTACGTCTACGTGATGCAATTCACCGACGACAAGATCAGCCACATGACGAAGATCTGGCATTCTGGCATGGCACTAAAGCAACTGGGCTGGGCTTAAGGGCAACACGCGAACTGTGGCCGCACGGCCATGCTCGTGTGCAGGATCAACCACTGGCATTTGGGATCGGGTTGTTCGGTTCGAAGCTGGCAGCGGTCTCTCGAAGTATTGCGCTGGCAGCCTGTAGATCCGGTGTCCCAAAACCCTCGGTGAAAAACTGGCTATAGAGCGGGCTGAGCAGGTCGTGTGCCTCGCCGCACCGGCCCTGTTCTCTCCAAACTTCTGCAAGGCGTGTCGTCGCGCGCAGCTCCCACAGCGGCGCCTTACTGGCGCGCCGTTGCCGCCGCACGGGCGAACCGTGCTTCCGCGGCGGTCGGATCGGACCTCGGCAATAGCAGCATCAGCTCGCCCATCATCCGATGGAGTTCGGCCTCAAACCACGGCTCGCCGGTTGCTGTCACTCGGTCCAGCGCCTTGGTGACAACATCCAAGCCGTCGTTCACCGCGCCGGCATGATCGTGCGGCTCAGCGGGCAGGCTCAGGAAATAGGGCACCAGGAGCCCGCTCCCTTAGTAGCAGCGGTAGCTACCGCAGGGCCGGTCTGCCGACCGGCAGGATTGCTGCAAAAAAGGCGCTTTGCGGAGCACGAAGGTCACCGGTTCGAGCGAAAATTCTGGTCCAACAGGCTAGGTGCCGACAGCCGCCGGCGTGATAGCGAAGCCCGTGTCCCACCGGCGGCCTCTTTTGTCGCCGGTAGGGGAACTGTGGCGATGGAACTTTGCGCGGTCTGTTCGATTGTCAAACGGGCATCCTGATGACCGAAGCCGATGAGCTTCGAATGAACCTTCATGGTGAAGCGACTCAGACCGCTCACTGGATCTATGGAGACGGTCGATGCAGCCGCCGAGCCGACCGCGCCATCGGCCCGCGCCGAAGTATTTTACGCCCGGGCGTTGCGTGAGCTCGCGAAGCTCGATCTTCCGTTTCTGTTGGCGGGGACGTATGCGCTCAGCGCCTATACCGGCGTGGTGCGCGAGACCAAAGATCTCGATATCGTCTGCAAGCCGAGTGATTATCCACATGTCCTCAACCACTTCCAGGACCTGGGATACACCGTCGAAATCGAGGACGAGCGCTGGCTCGGCAAGGTCTTCCAGGATGAGCACTTTTTCGATGTGATCTTCGCGTTCTGGTATGGCATGGCTCCGGTGACGGACCAATGGTTCGAATCCGCGCCGCGCATTGAGGTGTTGGGTACGCCGATGCGCGTTATCGCCCCGACGGAGCTGATCTGGTCCAAGGCCTTCGTCCAGTTGCGCCACCGTTACGACGGTGCGGATATCGCGCATCTCGTTCTCAAGCAGCACGATCAAATCGACTGGCAGCGTCTGCTTGCTCACATGGAGCTGCATTGGGAGGTTCTTCTGGCGCATCTACTCAACTTCCGCTGGGCCTACCCCAGCGAGCGCGATTGCGTGCCGCGCTGGCTGATGGACGAACTGGTCGCCCGCCTGAAGACCCAGTTCGAGCTTCCTCCTCCGCGCGTGAAGATATGTCGGGGGCGCCTGTTCTCGCAGGTCGACTATGAGCCGGCCGTTGAGGATTGGGGCTTTATCGACGCAGACGTGGATAGTAAGTAGCGCGATGTCCAAAAAGCCCGACAAGCTCACCTTCGCTGCCATTGGCGATCTCCACGTGAAGGAGGACCGCACGTTGACCTTCCGGGAGCTGTTTGCCGAGCTCTCGACCAAGGCCCAGGTGCTCGTCCTTTGCGGCGACCTCACTGACCTCGGCAAGCCGTCTGAAGCGGAACTTCTGGCAGAGGATTTGCGTGCTTGCTCCATTCCTGTTGTCGGCGTGCTCGGAAACCACGACTACGAATCCGGGCAGACTGAAGACGTTAAGAGCATCTTGAAGAGTGCCGGGATGCATTTGCTCAATGGGCAGTCGTACGAAATCCACGGTGTTGCCTTCGTCGGTGTGAAGGGCTTCATCGGCGGATTCGGCCGTCGTATGCTTGCATCGTTCGGTGAGGCCGCCGTCAAGAGCTTGGTGGCCGAAGCCATCAACGAAGCGACGCGCCTCGAAAATGCGATGCGCGCTGTGGCGAGCAAGCAGGCTGTCGTCGTCCTTCACTATGCGCCGGTTCTCGATACGGTCGAAGGCGAGCCACTGGAGATTCTTCCGTTCCTCGGCTCATCACGTCTCGGCGAAACGATCGATCGATTTAATGTGAGCGCGGTAGTGCACGGCCACGCCCATCAGGGCCGCTATGAGGGACACACGCCCGGAGGCGCCCCGGTCTACAACGTGGCTCGGTCAATCAAAAAGCCCACCGGTCGACCCTATGCCTTGATTGAGGTCTAAGCCGGGCGCCTGGACTCATTGGTGGCCCAGCAGGACCGATCGCGGGCTGCGATTGATTTGTTGGCAGGTCGCAGCTCTGCGACTTGACTCCAAAACGGCACATCCGGCCAGACGGCGTAACACGACGATCACGCTCGCCAAACGACGTTCGGACGATGGCAAAGCTGGAGCGAGTAGCCGCCATTCGTCATTGTCTGAGGCTCGTTAAGATGACACCGCGCCGCTCAAGCCAGGCGCGGCGATGCCCAGTTACTGCTCCCGGTTCTTGTTCCCATGTTGCAACCGTCTTCATGCTGCAACGTTGACCTGCATCGCAGGCCGGCGGCGGAAAGGACGCCGAAGATGCGATCATTTCGATCGACGGCGTGGGGAGCACGCATTTCACCGCGCAGGTGTCTGCTCACCGCATAGCTGTCTGCGGGGCCGATCTAGGCAGGCCGAGGCCGGAATGCTTGCGAGCGCAAGCGCTGGCTTGCCGATGGCGATTGCGGTGAGCCCGGCCCGGCAGCAGATGAGACGAGGAACCAACGGTCATGACCGAGGTACAGGAGCTCGCAAGCTTTGTGGAACGTGCCCGGCTGGAAGACTTGAGCGAGCCGGCGCTGGAGCAGCTAAAGATTCGCGTGCTGGACACGATCGGGGTGGCCATCGGGGCACTGAATGCTCCACCGATCGTGGCGGTCCGCGGCCTCGTCACCGAGCTTGGCGGCCATCCGTGCTCCACGCTCATCGGCGGCGGCCGCACCGCGCCGGACCGCGCCGCGTTCTACAATGGCGCACTCAGCCGTTACCTTGATTTCATGGACAGCTACATCGCTGCCGGGGAGACATGTCATCCATCCGATAATCTTGGCGCAGTCCTGGCCGCGGCCGAGATGCGGGAGGCGAGCGGGGCCGATCTGCTCACCGCGCTTGCGGTTGCCTACCATGTCCACATCAGATTAAGCGATGTCGCTCCGGTCCGCGACAGGGGTTTTGACCACACCACGCAAGGCGCGTACGCGGCCGCTGCCGGTGCAGCCAAGGCGCTTGGCTTGCCGTCAGCGCAGATCGCGCATGCCATCGCCATCAGCGGGACTGCCAACAATGCGCTGCGTGTCACCCGCACGGGCGCGCTGTCTCACTGGAAGGGACTCGCCTATCCAAATACAGCGATGTCGGCGACGCACGCCGCGCTGCTTGCGAGCCGCGGAATCACTGGACCCGAAATGTTGTTCGAAGGCACCAAGGGATTCAAGGAAGTGATCGCCGGTCCCTTCGAGATTGACTGGCGGCAAGAGGATCTCGAAGGCGTGCGCCGCACAATCATCAAGCGGCACAATGCCGAAATCCACGCTCAATCCGCGCTCGATACGGCTCTCGATATCCGCGCTCGTCCGGGCTTTGAGGTCGGCGCCGTTTCCGCCGTGCAGCTCAGGACGTTTGCGGTCGCCCATCGGATCATTGGCGGCGGGGAGGAGGGCGACAAGCGAACAGTGCGAACCAAGGAGGGGGCAGATCACAGTCTGCCCTATATGCTGGCGGTTGCGCTGATCGATGGCGAGGTGCAGCCGGAGCAATACGCTCCCGAGCGAATTGCCGCCGAGGATGTCCAGATGCTGCTGCGCAAGGTGACGGTCAGGCCCGATCCCAGCCTGTCGGCCCAGTTCCCGCACCGGCTCCCTGCCGATCTCGAAGTTCAACAGAACGACGGGACTGTATTTCGTTCCCAGCGCGACGATTATCACGGCTTTCATACCAGGCCATTCGACTGGAGCGCGGCCCGCAGCAAGTTCGATCGCGTTACGCTCGCCTTCGCGGGCCCTTCCGAACGCGATGCGCTCGCCGAGGTGATCGCCACGCTGGAAGAGCGCCCGGTTGCCGCCCTCACGTCGTTGCTCGGCGACATTCCAATCCCGCCCACGAAGGCCTGAACAAATTTCTCAGGAGGACGAAGCCATGGCAGAAACCACGTTTTCTTTCATCCCCCGGGCGGCGCGTTCGGCCAAGCCGCGGCGGATCGGAATCACAGAGATCCGAGGTCCCTATTACAGCGCCTATGGTTCCCGCCATCTTGCCGATATCCTGGAAACGGTCGGCGCGTATGTCGACGGCTTTAAATATGCGGGCGGCTCGTTTGCGCTCATGCCGGCCGAGGCCGTCAGGTCGATCAACAAGCTGGCACGCGATCACGATGTCTACGTCTCAACCGGCGGCTGGATGGAAAATGTTCTGCGCTTCGGCGGGGACGCGGTCGATCGCTACATCGAGGAGGCCAAGGCGCTTGGCTTTGACGTCATCGAGATTTCCACGGGCTTCATCAGCCTTCCTACCGACAGCCTGCTGCGCCTGGTGCAGAAGGTGAAAAAAGCCGGGCTGAAGGCGAAACCCGAACTTGGCATTCAGTTCGGCGCTGGCGGCAGCACGTCGGCCGAGGAGCTCGCAGCCGAAGGCACCAAGGATGTCGGCTGGCTGATCGCCCAGGCTGAGCGGGCGCTCGATGCCGGAGCGGACATCATCATGGTCGAAAGCGAAGGGATCACCGAAAACGTGAGCATCTGGCGCACTGATGTGGTCGCCCGCGTCATCAATCAGCTCGGACTCGAAAGGGTCATGTTCGAAGGCGCCGATCCGCCGGTATTCGAATGGTATGTCAAGAACTACGGAAACGAGGTCAATCTGTTCGTCGATCACAGTCAGATCGTGCAGCTCGAGGCGCTGCGCTCGGGAATCTGGGGCACCAAGAGCACTTGGGGCCGAATTCAGAACCCATCCGGTTGAAGGGGCGGACCGAGCGACGGATCGGACATGAGCGCGGCGGAGAGTGTGTCCCGGCCATGCGCGACGCTGATTGCACGGCATTTCTGCAATGGGCCTTGCCGCAACTCGATATGCATTGGCTGGGCTTCCGGAAGGTGCGGCATCAGGTCTGCAAGAGAGTGAGACACCGCATCGCCGCCCTCGGACTAAATGGATTCGCCGCCTATCGCGAGCGCCTGGAGGGTGACGCACAAGAATGGCGGGTGCTCGACCAATTCTGCCACATCACGATGTCGCGCTTTTTCCGGGATCGTGGCGTCTTCGACTGTTTGCGGACCGGCATACTGCCGACCGTCGCCGAACGTGCTTGTTCGGAACGGCGTCCTGTCCGTTGCTGGTCGGCCGGCTGCGCATCTGGCGAGGAGCCCTATTCGATGAGGATCCTCTGGGATCTCGGTTCGGGTTGCGCCGGTCCCAAGACGGAAATGTTGCTGGTCGCAACCGACATCGACGGTGAGCTTCTCGCGCGTGCGCGCGTCGGCTGCTATGGCCGCACCAGCTTACGGGAGGTCCCGCCGGACCTGATTGCGCGTGCATTCGAGCAGGTCGGATCACACTTCTGTATCCAGGAGCAGCATCGTGAGGGCGTGATTTTCCTGAAGCAGGATTTGCGCTCGGAAGCGCCGTCCGGCGCTTTCGACCTCATTCTCTGCCGGTATCTCGCATTCACGTATTTCGCACCATCGCTGCGGCAGAAGGTCTTGACGGTGTTCGCTGAGCGGCTCGTCCCAGATGGATTTCTGGTCGTGGGCTCGCACGAGCAACTGGCCGATCCGCGTTTTGTTTCCGCCGCAGGCATGCCGCATGTGTTCACGAAGGCTGGCTGAACCGGGACGAGGATTCGGCTTTTCGAGTCAATGGGGCGGAAACGAAGGAGAGGGGATGAGGTATGGGGGGACGTCGCAATCGACCGAGGGTTCAACTCGTCGCGGTCGCCTCATCGAAAGATTCAAGCACTATTTGGATCCGAATCGACCGCAGCTGACTCGTCCCAAGCTCACCACCGATGGAGAACGCTCCGGCCTTGCCTTCTGCAGTTTCGGCTCGAACAGGAGCATAAATTCAAGCTGGAAACGCATTGCGCCAGGCTGCTTAGCCTTCGGGCTGCGGAGCGCCGAGCACACGGAAGACGCGCCGCTCGGATAACTTCTCGTGATCGATACAGTCACGGCGGCGCGCCGGGCTCAGAAGTTTCCCCTGGCTGTCCTCGCAAAGATCATCTTGTCGAGCGTCAGGTCAACCTCGCATGCCCGTTCTTGCCGACGATGTGATCGTGCACGGCATTCCCGAGCGGCGTGGCGATGTTGACGATCGCCTTAGTCATCGCACGTCCGCGGCGTCAGGGTCGTCGGAAGGGCGGTTGTGCACCAGACTACTTGTCGCACAATATTAACTGGTACGCCTGACGACGTCGCCATGGACTCCGGGGGTCGGCGTATGAAAACCTCCAAAGGAGGAAACCGCGATTGGGCGGACTGCGGCGGGGCCGCAGGTGCTATGGGGATTTGACTGGGCCCGAGAGCAAGGCCGGTTGCGCGCAGCGCGATCGACGGCGACGATTGCGGAGGTTGGCGGGCACAGGTGATTGCTGTTCGTGGGGCCCAGTCTGAGTGAATGGTCGAAGATCGTTGATCACGAACTGATATGCACGAACTGACATGGAAACGATGTCGTGGCGAGCACTATGATGTCGTGGCGAGCACAATTGCGGCCGGTCGAGAACCGGCCAAGAAAGCGAGCGGCTTTCCGGCGAGGTGGCTTGGGGCGTTGCGGTCATGACGTGTCGACACTGATCGCGGCCGAGGGCGCCGTCGGATGATAGCGCGTACCCTCAGGAAAGCTCATGGCGTGAGGACAACCGCGGGGTTCCAATGGGATTTAGATGAGCCGGATTGCAGAACTGGCGTTGAAGCACAGGAAATCCGTAGACTTCACCGGCTATTGGCAACGGCACGTGTCGCAGTAGGATTGCAACCCTAATGAGAGCCAAGATTATGAAGCTAACCTATACGGATTCACGGGATGGACGGGTGATTATTGGGTTCACCGATGAGCGCGGTGAACACGAAATCGCTCTAAGCACAATAGAGACGGCAGACCTTATCGGTGCGTTGAGGACCTCGCTAGAGGAGGCGATTGGAAGTCCGGCCGCAGACAGCATGGCCCTTCCGCGCATTGAAGGAGTGCAGATCGTTGAGACTGCGGGAGAAGTGCTCCTCCGCGTTCATATGAATGATCGCATTTCCCATGACTATCCGGTTCCGAAAGGGACCGTTCTTGCGGATGAGCTTCGGATGCTGGCTGACCGGATGAAGGCGCGCAATTCGGCGAAGGCCACACATCCATCGCCCGATGCCCAAAAGGGCAAACTGAATTAGCGGATGGCGCGTACTCGCAAATCGCGACCGTTCTGCAATCTCTAAGTGATGTCTGCTTAGCTGCCACGAGCGGCGGAAAAGCGGAAATCACGGGAGGTCCGGCCAGGGCCAGTTCCAGACATTCGCGGCGCTCTCCAGAGCGCCCATTCGGGCTACGGCTGGAGTCGACTCTTTTCAGACCCTGGCAACTCCGCGCCGGCGTCGGCAAAGCCACTGTTCTGAGGCACGAGCGCGCGATTTCGAAGTTGCTGTATGCTCGCTAAGTACTCGCTGGCGCTTCGGGCCGACAGCATTCGTATTCGATTTGCTCGTACGCGTCGGGCCGCCCTCCAGGAGTGAGATCCAAGAGGGTCCACATCGGCTCGATCGTGCCGACATGTCGTGGATCCTGCCCCGGTTCGGTCGGCAAGAACAACAGTTCGGAGGCCCAGCTCAGCCTAATCACCCCATCGGCGCCCTTGTGGAATACGGTGAGCATCGGCACCTGCTGTCCCTCCTCATCCTCGCCATGATAGTCGCGCTTGAAGCTGTTGTTGGCGGCTGAAAGCACCTTCAAATTGCGCCAGCCGCGATGCGCTGCACAAGCCGCGACCCGCTGGATCGGTGCCTTGGCCACGGCCGCGATGTTTGCTCCCAGCCCCTCAACGTCGAAAGAAGTTCTGAGTCTATTTCAAGTCAGTTTTGAGTCCCGGGCATATAGCCTCACCGAAATCCGAGTCCCGTCGAGGCTGGTACGACGTGCTATTGTCGCCCAGGCGCTCTGGCGGCTGCCGCAACGCTCCGACCGCGTACATTCTAGAGATGTCCGGGTGGGCCAGGGTAGACACAAGTCGCAGGAGCAGCCGACGCGCGAAGCCAGTGCGGTGCTGTCCGAGCCCTCGATGACGAACTGGACTACGGAGATCCCCGCCGCTATCGCGCTGCTGATCATACAGGAAAACCGGAATACCTATTACCCTGTCATCCATGCGCCCGTCCTTTGCTCGAGCCAAACCAAGGTCCATTTAAGTAGGACGATTGAGGAGACCCGAACCCGAAACAATAAATGAAAAACAAATCGATTTGCTCGACGGGAGACGTCCTATAGGTTCAACTACTAGATGTTTATGGGAAAATGGCTGTGCTGGCCTGGGATGGGTATGCCTGAGACCGCAAACGACAATTCTGATTCCGGTCTTGCGTGCCTGGTTCTGTTGCTCCGATTCAACGGTGTGGCGGTCGAGCCCGAGCAAATCAGTCATCGGCTCGGAGGCGGGGTTGTTGATCACTCGGAGATCGTGCGCTGCGCCAAGGCGTTAGGGCTCAAAGCGCGTCTCGTCACCAAGGACTGGTTGCGGCTCGCCACCACCGCGCTGCCGGCCATCGCCGAACGCACTGACGGCTCATTCCTGATTCTTGGCAAGGTCGCTGACGACAAGGTGCTGGTGCATGATCCGGTCAACGGCCGGCCTCAACTGATGGAGCGCAAGGATTTCGAGGCGACGTGGTCCGGTCGGCTCGTGCTGATGACGCGCCGTGCCTCCCTGGCCGAACTAGCGCGGCGCTTCGACATCACGTGGTTCTTGCAGGCGATACACAAATACCGCGGGTTGCTCACCGAAGTGCTGGTCGCCTCGTTCTTCCTGCAGGTATTTGCGCTGATCACCCCGCTGTTCTTCCAGGTGGTGATCGACAAGGTGCTGGTGCATCGCGGGTTGACCACGCTTGATGTGTTGGTCGCAGGCTTGATCGCGGTGTCGATCTTCGAGACGGTGCTCGCCGCGCTCCGCACCTACGTGTTTGCCCACACCACCAACCGCATCGACGTTGAGCTCGGCGCCCGACTATTCCGGCATCTGATCGCGCTGCCGATCGCCTATTTTGGCGCACGGCGGGCAGGCGACTCGGTCGCCCGGGTCCGCGAACTGGAAAACATCCGCAATTTTCTCACCGGCTCGGCGCTGACGCTGGTGATCGACCTGTTGTTCACCTTCGTGTTTCTGGGCGTGATGTATTATTACTCGCCGGCGCTGACCTGGACCGTGATCGGCTCATTCCCGTTCTACATTGCGATTTCGGCGGGCGTGACGCCGTTGTTCAAGCAGCGGCTTGACGAGAAGTTCAACCGCGGTGCCGAGAACCAGTCGTTCCTGGTCGAAAGCGTCAACGGCGTCGAGACGCTGAAGGCGATGGCGGTCGAGCCGCAGATGCAGCGGCGCTGGGAAGAGCAGCTCGCCGGCTATGTCGCGGCAAGCTTCCGCGTGCTGTCGCTCGGCAACTGGGCAAGCCAGGGCGTGCAACTGATCAGCAAGATCGTCACCGCGCTGACGTTGTATTTCGGCGCGCTTCTCGTTATCGACGGCAGCTTGACGGTGGGCGAACTCGTCGCCTTCAACATGCTGGCCGGCCGGGTCGCGCAGCCGGTGCTGCGGCTGGCGCAGCTATGGCAGGATTTCCACCAGGCGCGACTGTCGATCGCGCGGCTTGGCGACATCCTCAACACTGCGCCGGAGCCGGCCTATACGCCGGGGCGGGCTACGCCGCCGCCGATCCGCGGCGCCATCGGCTTCGATCACGTCGATTTCCGCTACCGGCTCGATGGACCGCAGGTGCTGCATGATGTCAGCATCAATGTGCCGGCCGGGCAGGTGGTCGGCATCGTCGGCGCCTCCGGCTCCGGCAAATCGACGCTCGCAAAACTGGTGCAGCGGCTCTACGTGCCTGAGGCCGGCCGCATTCTCGTTGACGGCGTAGACCTCGCGATGGTCGATGTCGCCTGGTTGCGCCGACAGGTCGGCGTGGTGCTGCAGGAAAACGTCCTGTTCAACCGGACGGTCCGCGACAACATCGCGCTGGCGGACCCCGCGATGGCGATGGAGCGTGTGGTTGCGGCGGCGAAGCTCGCCGGCGCGCACGATTTCATCCTTGAGCTGCCCGAAGGTTACGACACCATGGTCGGTGAGCGCGGTGCCAGCCTGTCGGGCGGGCAGCGCCAACGCATCGCCATTGCGCGCGCTGGTCGGCGATCCCCGCATTCTGATTTTCGACGAGGCGACCAGCGCGCTCGATTATGAGAGCGAGCGGGTGATCCAGGAGAACATGCGCAGTATCGTGCGCGGCCGCACCGTGCTGATCATCGCGCACCGGCTCTCCACCGTGCGCAACGCCGACTGCATCCTGACGCTGGAGCGGGGCCGGCTGGTCGAGGACGGCAGCCATGACGAACTCATTCGCAAGGGCGGCCGCTACGCCAACCTGCACCGGATCCAGGCGGGCTTGCATGAAGTGGTGTGAACCAGAGATGGCGGGGTTACGCGATGGCCGTTGATAGCGCTGCCGTCGAAGCCGCTCCGGCCAAGGTCCCGCCGCTGCGCGTGGTGCGCCATCGTGACGAGCTCGAATTCCTGCCGGCCGCGCTGGAGATCATCGAAACCCCGGCGTCGCCGGCGGGCCGCGCCATCGCTTTCACCATCATCGCGTTCTTCGTCGCTGCCCTGTTGTGGGCGTGTCTGGGCAAGATCGACATCATCGCCACCGCGCAAGGCAAGATCGTGCCGACCGGCCGCACCAAAACGATCCAGCCGCTCGAAGCCGGCACCGTGACCGCGATCCGCGTTCGCGACGGCGACAAGGTGCGCGAAGGCGACGTGCTGCTGGAGATCGATCGCACCATCTCGACTGCCGAGCGCAACCGCGTCGGCCATGAGCTTTTGCGCGCCCGCCTTGATGTGGCGCGTCTCGCCGCTTTGCGTGCCGGGCTTGCCACCAACACGGCTGGTGATTTTGCCCCGCCGCCGCAGGCGCCGACCTATGAGGTGCTGCGCACGCGTGCGGCGATGCTGGCGCAGGCCGAGCAGCAGGCCGCGAAAATCCTCTCGCTCGATCAGCAGATCGCGCAGAAGGCGGCCGAGGCCGATGAGATCGCTGCGCTGATCGACAAGGTTGAAGCCAGCCTTCCGTTCGTCGCGGAGACCGCGGAGGTTCGCCAGAAGCTCCTCAAGATGGAGTTCGGCAACCGCCTCGCATTCCTCGACTCGCAGCTCAAGCTCAGCGAGCAGCGTCATGATCTGATCGTGCAGCGTCGCCGCCTGGTGGAGACCGCTGCGGCCAAGGCGGCTCTGGAAGCGAGCCGCGAGCAGACGCGCGCTGAGTATGCACGCGGCGTCATGACCGATCTCGCCGAGGCCGAGCAGAAGGTGGCGCAACTCGGCGAGGATATCGTCAAGGCCGAGCGCAAGATGAGCGACCAGATGTTGCGCGCGCCGGTTGACGGCACAGTGCAGCAGTTGGCGATCCACACCGTCGGCGGCGTGGTGACGCCGGCGCAGCAACTGATGGCGATCGTGCCGGCCGATAGCAAGCTCGAAGCGGAAGCCATGGTGCCGAACCGCGACATCGGTTTCGTGGTGCCGGGGCAACCCGCGGAGATCAAGATCGATACGTTCAATTTCACCAAATACGGCATGCTGCACGGCGAGGTAATCAACGTCTCGCAGGACGCCATCACCCGTGAAAAACCCGCCGATCGGACGGGCGGCGCGACGCAACGCGCGGCGCTTTCCGACACCAGCGAGCCTCAGGGACAGGAACTGGTCTACTCCGCGCGCGTCTCGCTCGACCGCACGCAAATGCAAATCGAGGACAAGACCGTCAGTCTCGCGCCCGGCATGGCGGTGACGGTGGAGATCAAGACGGGCCAGCGCCGCGTCATCGAATATCTGCTGTCGCCGCTGCTGCGCTATCGGCATGAAGCGGCAAGGGAGAGGTGAGCGGGATGAATGGAGTACACTCTCAAGGTGCAAAGATAATGCACCAAATCGTTGCGTGTTAGCATGACGTCAGTCGTCTATGTAGTGGGAGACGGCGAGATAGTGCTGGTTGCGGGAAGGACGAATGATCAGAACTGAAGCTGCGCCGGGTTCTTGCGGATAGTGCTGAGCGAAAGCTTCTTGGTGAGGACGAGATCATATGCTCACCTGGGATGAGGCACTCCGTGTAGTGACTATCTTGGTTGGTTTAGGTGGTTCTGCCGGTGCTCAGAGAAGCGATGCTGTTGGTGAAGCATGGTCATCAACAGCATCAAATATCATTCTCTTCGTAGCGATGGCTGTCGCCTTGGCGGCAATAGGAAAGTTAGAAGATGTCTACTTTAATTGGTTGAAGCGAACAATGCCCCGCTGGCTGTTTCTCGCCATGTCACTGGGCGGTCTTGGATTGTCCTTACTCGTCGTGGGAATCGTTGCGTGGTCAGCCTTCTCTACAATTAGATCTCGTTAATTCGGCAAAGTTGCGCATGGTGGATATCAAATGTCGAACTTTCCTGAACTTGCATTGCAGTATGGTCGTCAGCTCACGGCGGGAATTCCGCTAACGCAATGGGGCGGGACTGTCGGTGGGGGCGTTTACGCAACAGCGTTCGGCCCCAACAATAGCTTTGGTGTGTATGGCACCGTTAGCCCGAAGTCGATCGATGGTGAGACAACAAGCCTTGGCGTTAATTTGGGTGCGATCGCAGAATTCTTCGGGGGTGATCAAGAGGTCTGGGCTTGGATTCGTTCAGACAACGACGCTGACATACGGAGACAGCAGCGATGTATCTGGAGTAAGCTTCTCGCTTGGTCAAGGTCGATACATTCAACTTCACGAAATACGGTTTGCTGCACGGCAAGGTCGTCAGCGTTTCGCAGGACGCCGTCATGCGCGACAAGCCGGCGGGGCATCAGGCCGAAGCTCAGCGCCAGGCCGGCCAGACCGCGCGCAGCAGCGAACCGCCGGGGCTGGAATTGATCTATGCCGCGCGCGTTGCGCTCGATCAGACGAGGATGCAGGTGGAAGATCGTATGGTCGATCTGGCGCCCGGCATGGCGGTAACGGTCGAGATCAAGACCGGGCAACGCAGGATCATCGAGTATCTGCTGTCGCCGCTGCGGCGGTATACAGGCAGGAAAGTCTGCGGGAGAGGTGACGCTATGGCCAAAGCACCTGAGTCAACGCATAGCGTACCGAAAGTCTTGCACCTCATGAATGCATCCCGATGACCTACCCGGAGTTCCTCCTTGAGCGTCTCAACGTTCGCCGCGCAATCCACGGCTATCCGTCTTCGACGTTCCGAACAAGCGGTGAAAAAGAGAATGCTGGACGAATCCGCGTGCACGGCTGGCGGGTCAAGGTGTGCATATGAAAAATGGGAAACTGGCTACGTCCGGCGATCTGTCTGAGCGGGAGAAGGCCTGCTTGAGGTGGACAGCGCTTGGCAAGTCCTCTTGGGAGATCGGTCGGATTCTCTCGATCAGCGAGAACACCGTCGTCTTTCACATCAAGAATGCAATGCGTAAGCTCGATACTGCCAACCGCACTCTCGCCGCGGTTAAAGCAATCGAACTTGGTCTGATCGAGCCGGTAGGCGAAGGGTCCGCGCCGCCGCGAGAGCCACAGCCCAGTGTTGGCAGATGACGAGATCAGACTTTTTCGGAAATGGCAACTCTCAGGACTGGTAGGTGACCAAGTGGTTTAAGGATGATGATGATGGGACCGTTCGTTCGTCGGCGACGTTTGCCGCCATTTGCCACCCTCCGCGCCGTCGGAGTTCTCCAGATGCTTGGTTGCGGCGCTACTAGGTGCAGCTTGCCTTTGGCGACTAATGGAGAGACTCAATGAGTAGGTACCTCTATTTGGGAAGATGAATGGCTTCAGGGGTCCGTAGGCGAAAGGTGGTCTAATGTCTGAACGTACAAGGTGGACTGAGAACGATGTGCAATATCTCACAAAGGCCCTTCAGTCAGAACGGCCGGATCAGTGGGAAGCTTATCTACAGGGTGAAATTCGCGACAAGGCAATCCAGCCCGATGTCCACCAGTGGATCCTCATGACAATTCACAAGCTGTATCCAGAGACCCCGCCAGGGGAATTCATCGGCCTCGTTCGCCTGCTCCGTGACATCAGTCGGCGGCAGCTTGGTCTACCTGATTAGTGAAGAGAACCGATGAGCAGCCATCTCTATTTGGATCACAATTCACTAGCTTATGCTTATCAGGGCGGCGGCACCGCCTTGCTTGATAGGATCGCGGTGTATGCGGCGCAGCAGGGATACGAGTTGCGGATAAGCGATGTGGTGAGGGGCGAAATTGAAGCCGGGCCTTTAAGAAAGGAGCTTGGTGGGTGGCTCCAAAGCAAGGGCTTGTCGTCAGGACTTCCCACACAGACCCTGCTTCAGGTGATTACTGGTGAAATTCCGTCAAAAAGTGCAGGCGACGTATCAATCGTAGAACTTGCGAAATCCGATATTGCAGCCGGAAATCGGGTTACCGTCTGGGCGGACGACGAGTTCTTCACTAGGTCGCAGAACCTTCGCGGTCTGCCGAATGGCTTCAACAGCACCGGGGTGCAAGGCACTTCGACTCTGATTAATCAAATGGCAGCCGATGGCGCCATGACGCCTGGAGAATATGTAACTACGGTTGAATCGTTCAGGAGCAAGGTACAGCCATTCATACAAGATCCCCGAGAGGACGCGGTTCGAGAATCCGGGAGCCCCGAGGTATCTAGGACCGACCGGGATTCCGCTGTGCGGTCGCGCTGCGGAGTAAGTCGTGATCAGACGCGCTTCCGCGAACGATCGCAAAGCGCTCCCCCCCCAGGCTACGAATCTCGGCGTCATGGGTTCGAATCTCTTCGGGCGCGCCATTCCACGACATTGCACGATGCGACCCCCCGTGGGATCGCCATGTTGGTCGCTAACCGATTGAACGTCCCGCGCTGACACCGGCTTTGGCGCGGGATTTTTGCCACAACATCAGGCCGGCTTTTCTCGAGCCACGCCAAGCATCCGGCTCGTCAACGATACACTCGAACGTTTCCCAGGTTGGGATTCTGGCTGAAGCCGCTGCGCCGCATACTCAACCAGGTCGTGCAAGCGTTCGTATCCGCGTCGGCGCTCGAGGGACTCCGCAATCGCCGTACTGGACCACCCTCGCTGGGCCAAATCGACAATGTTCGGCGCGTCGGCCCCGCTGAACCAAGGTGTGGCATCGAACTCAAGACAGACGACATTATCAGCGGTGTGGCAAGTAGCGTGGGATCATTGGGTTTCTCGGTTCGCCGGCGCGGACCGCGCTGAGACGAGCTTTCAACCGAACATTCTCGTCCTCAACCCTGGTCCTTCAGAATCCCATTTCGTTGCCGCGTGCCCATCAGCCGTTGACCAGATCCCCCAGCAAGTTCGCCGTCACCGTCAGCTTGGCGAGTGTCAGGCCGCTGGCCGAGATTTCCTCGACCGAGCGGCGGGTGCGCGTCGCTTCAGGATGAGCCGCGAGCCAGTTCTCCGCGGCCTGCAGACCGGATTGGCCGGTATCTGCGGCTAGTCTTCTTTCCGCAGCCGCGATCTGGTCAACGGCGCGATCGATGGCGAGGCGTTCGAAATTATCGTTTGCCGGCACGCTGCGTGCCGCGGCGATGATGCGATCAAGGCGGAAATTGGCTTCGGCGGCGAAAAAGGTCGCGGCGGCGTCGCCGATGGTCCGGTTGGTCCGCTCCGCAACGGTTACGATATCCGGTGCCGAGACCAGGATGTCGAGATCGGCGAGTTCGCCGGCAAGCTCGGCCGGGACGTCGCTATCGACAAGGTCCTGCCGGCGTTTGCAGCGTCCGGTTTGCAGGTCCTCCGGCAGGGTCTCGTCGAGTCCAGCAATGATCTCGCGGATGTTCGGGCTGAAGCGCGAGATCACCGCGTCCAGCCCGGCGTTGAAGTCGACATTCCGCACAAACCAGACCACGCGGGAAAGCAGCAGAGCCTGAACGGCGGCATAGAGGCCGAGTTGCACCTGACCGTCGATGCCGTTGTCGAGCGCATCTATCGCGTTGTTCAGACGCTCAAGACCGTAGGATTCGTCGACCGCCACAAAAGACCTGACGATGGTGGGTACGTCGGCATCGGTCTGGTCGATCAGCCGCCCGATGAAGGTCGGGCCGCCGCGATTGATCATGGCGTTGGCAAGATTGGTGGAGATGACCTCCCGCCGCAGCCGGTGGTGTTGCATGGACTCGGGGAACTTGTCCCGAACCTGGTGCGGAAAATACTTTGACAATTCGTGGGCGAGATAAGGATCATCTGGCACGCTCGTGACCAGCAGATCATCGTAAAGCGTGAGCTTGGCGTAAGCGAGCAGCACCGCGAGCTCGGGCCGCGTGAAAGGCTGGCCGCGCCTGGTGCGTTCGGCGATCACGACATCGTCCGGCAAGAACTCCACGGCGCGGTCGAGGAGGCTGCGCCGCTCGAGCGATTGCATCAGGCGGGCGAGGAAGCCATTGTCGGTCGTGCCCCTGCGTTCGGCCAGCGACAACGCCAGCGTCTGCAAATAATTGTTGCGAAGCACCAGCGCGCCGACTTCGTTGGTCATTGCGGCAAGCAGGCTGTCCCGGTCGGGTGGACTGAGCCGTCCCTCGCGCTTGGGGCGCGCCAGCGCGATCTTGATATTGACCTCGACGTCGGAGGTGTTGACCCCGGCCGAATTGTCGATCGCGTCGGTGTTGAGCCTGACGCCTTTCTGCGCCGCTTCGATGCGGCCGCGCTGGGTCACGCCGAGATTGGCGCCTTCGCCGATCACCCGGGCGCGGACATCAGCGCCTGTGACACGGATCGAATCGTTGGCGCGGTCGCCAACGTGATCGTCGCTTTCCGTCGATGCGCGGATATAGGTGCCGATGCCGCCAAACCACAGGAGGTCGACGCGCGCCTTGAGGATCGCCGTCATCACCTCGAACGGCGTGGCTTGCGGCCTGTCGAGATCAAGCAAGACCCGCACTTCCGGTGCGAGTGGAATTGCCTTGAGCGAGCGCGAGAACACGCCGCCGCCTTGCGAGATCAGCGACTTGTCGTAATCCTGCCAGCTCGACCGCGGCAGGCTGAACATACGCAGGCGTTCGGCGTAGCTGATCGCCGGGTCGGGCGAAGGATCGATGAAAATGTCGCGGTGATCAAAAGCCGCGACAAGCTTCGTTGCCGGCGAGAGCAGCATGCCATTCCCGAAGACATCGCCCGACATGTCGCCCACGCCGGCGACGGTGAATGGCATGGTCTGAATGTCGGTGCCGAGCTCGCGGAAGTGGCGCTTCACCGCCTCCCAGGCCCCGCGCGCCGTGATCCCCATCTTCTTGTGGTCATAGCCCTGGCTGCCGCCGGAGGCGAAGGCATCGCCGAGCCAATGGCCCTTCTCGGCCGAGATCGCGTTGGCGATATCGGAGAAGCTGGCAGTGCCCTTGTCGGCGGCGACGACGAGGTAGGGATCGTCGCCGTCGTGTCGCACGGTGCTGTCAGGCGGCACGATGGTGTCGCCGTCGAGATTGTCGGTAAGCTCGAGCAGCGAGCGAACGAAGATGCGATAGGCTTCGGTGCCTTCGGCCATGAAGGCGTCGCGATTGGAGGGTGGCGGCAGGCGTTTGGGCACGAAGCCGCCTTTGGCGCCGACCGGCACGATCACGGCGTTCTTGACCTGCTGGGCCTTGACCAGGCCGAGGATCTCGGTGCGGAAATCCTGCGGCCGGTCCGACCAGCGCAACCCGCCGCGCGCGACCTTGCCGAAGCGCAGATGAATGCCTTCGAGGCGCGGCGAATAGACGAAAATCTCGTAGAGCGGTCGAGGATCCGGCAGATCCTCAATCCTGCGTGCGTCGAACTTGAAGGAAATCACCGGACGCGGTTGTCCATCCTGACCGACCTGCCACAAATTGGTGCGGATGGTGGCCTGCAACAGATTGGTGAAACGGCGCAGGATGCGGTCTTCGTCGAGCGAGGCGACGGATTTGAGCTGCTCCTCGATCTCGGCAAGGAGGGCCGTCTCGCGTGCCGAGCGCTCGGCATCGGTGGAGGTGAGGCGCGGGTCGAAGCGAGCTTGGAATAGAGCGACGATGCTGTTGGTGACCGCGGCGTTCTTGCGGAGGGTCGCCCACATGTAGTCCTGGCTGAACGGCGCGCGGATCTGGTGCAGGTAGCGGGAGAGGGCGCGGATGGCCGAAACTTGGCGCCAGCTCAGGCCCGTGCGCAGGATCAGCGCGTTGTATCCGTCGGATTCGGCGCGATCGCCCACCACCGCCATAATAGAGGCTTCCAGGCGACCGGCGAATTCCGCAGTGATAACGATCGGCTTGCCGTCATTAGCCTCGATCGTCATGTCGTGCAGCCAAACCGGCGCGGGTGCCGGTGTGGCGCTGGGCGTGATCTGATAGGTGCGCTCGTTGACGACGCGCAAGCCGTGATTTTCGATCACCGGCACCCGATAGGACAGCGACAGGGGCGTGCTACGCGAGAAGACCTTGAGGCCGAAGCGCGTCGGATCGTCATCGCCTACGCTGCGGTAAACCGAAAGCGCCACGGGACGAGCCGCGGTGAGCTTTTCGATGGTGCCGATATCGGCGATGGCCTGCGAGGTGTCGAAGACCTCCGTATAGCCGCCGGTAAAGGCCCGGGCATAACGGTTAGCGAGCATGCGAGCCCGCATGCCGTCGGTGGTGGTCGCAAGCGCTGCTTTCAGCTTGTCGCCCCAGGTTGCGGCGATGGCGCTGATCCCGGCTTCAAGCATGGCGCGCTCGACGACAGGCGTTTTACCTTCAAAGCGCGCGATAATGTAGTGGACGCGGGCAAGCGACCCTTCGGGGAAGGACAGGTAGGAGGCTGCCGCGGTCCCCTTGTATTCCTGCGCCAGGAAGGCACCGACACGCGTGCGCACGTCGGTGTCATATTTCTCGCGCGGAATGAACACAAGGATGGAGACGAAGCGATCGAACTTGTCGACCCGTGCCAGCGGGGGCGCTCGGAGAGCATCAGGATTTCCATGACGAAATTATAGAGCGTTTCGCCGTCGACCTGGACGAGCTCGTCGCGCGGATATTCTTCGAGGATATGCATGAGGGCTTTGCCGGAATGGCTGTTTGGGTCGAAGCCGGCGCGCTGGAGTATCTGCGCCACCTTGTGGCGGACGTAAGGGATTTTCCGCACCGAGCGAGTATAGGCACCCGAAGTGAACAGGCCGACCAGGCGCAATTCGCCGTCGAGCCGCCCATCGGCCGCATAGAGTTTGATGCCGACATAATCCATGTGGACGCGGCGATGAACGCGGCTGGTGACGTTCGCCTTGATAACAATCAGGAGGGTAGGCTCGCGCATGAATTCGCGAATTTCCGATGTCATCACCACCATTTCGGTGCCGCGGCGCAGGACCTTCACGTCGGGATCGCGCAGGATGCCGAGGCCGTCGCCGGTGCTGATTTCATCCGACGCATCGCTGTCGGGCGAGAAGCGATATTCGCGCAGGCCCAGAAAAGTGAAATTGTCGGCGCACAGCCATTGCAGGAACTGGTTGGCTTCGGCGACCTCGTTGATCGGCAGCGGCGGTGGATTAGAAGAGAAGGTGTTGATCGCCTGCTCGACGCGGGCGCGCATGGCTTGCCAGTCGGTGACGCAGGCGCGCACGTCGTTCAGCGTCTCGGTGAGGCCATCGATCAGCTTCTGGTGGTCGGCATCGGCGTCGAGACGCGCGATGTGGAGATGAATCAGGCTTTCGCGCTCGCCCTTTACACCCTCGGGGAGCGTCTCGCCGTAGAAACGCAGCAGCTTGCCTTGCTCGTTGCGCTCCACGGCGATGATCGGGTGGACGACCAGCGTGACCTCGATGCCCTGCTCGGCGAGTTCCGCCATGGTGGAATCGAACAGGAAGGGCATGTTGTCGTTGAGAACTTCGAGCACGGAAATCTCGCGCCCGTCCGGCATCATCGGA
Organism: Bradyrhizobium sp. CSA112; assembly: GCF_029051645.1. Classification (GTDB taxonomy): domain Bacteria; phylum Pseudomonadota; class Alphaproteobacteria; order Rhizobiales; family Xanthobacteraceae; genus Bradyrhizobium. The sequence continues at coordinate 74,194 of NZ_JAACFS010000007.1, read as the reverse complement.
TTGATGACGCGGATGTCGGCACGGCCCGCCGTTCGTTGCTTCACATGCTCCCAGGCCTGTTCCGCCAGGAAGGCCAGGGAGGCGGCATCGTAGTTGGCGAGGTCCTCGAGATTTGCATGGCCGAACAGATGCTCGGCAAAGGATCGAGGTGTCTTGCCTGGCTGCACGCTACCCGCGGCTTCCTGAATCAGAGTCGCCCGGGCCTTGTCGTCACGCCACGACGCCATAACGTCCTCCATTTCTCTCGCCGTCTGACCGCAGTCGCGATCGTCCGCTTGATTTTGGAGTGCATCTCTTTGAGCGCGTCGTTTTGGCCGGGATCGATGCGAAATCCTCGGTCTCGGAGCGTCCGCGGCTCTTGATGATCATGCCATCTAATCTCGCGAAATACATCCCCAGTTTGCGGTTTCAGCTGATCTCGGGAAGAGTCGCCTTACTGGCACGTATGCCATCGGAGAGCTCCATCTGAGAGCTTCATGTGAGAGCGTTTCGCAATGCAAACATTGGCGGTATCCCACGGAATTTCAATGAATATGAGTTCGTAGTTTTGTTCTGAATGGCGCGCCGTTCGGCGGCATCGAACCAGGCCAGGTGTCTGGCCACCAATTGCGAGAGCTTTTTCCGGGACGCGCGACCGGCCACGACGCTTTCCGCCTCGGATGGTAACCACCTGTTCCGAGGCGTGCGGCTTTAATCTTTTGCCGTGAAATCCTGCACGCGAAGACGGCTTCGGTGCTCCGCATGTGTTTCCTCGCCCGAGGGATTCAGGCCGCGAAAGTATGCTTTCTGCCACCGCTGCTGCGTTGCTTCCGATCCCGGGTGTCGGTCACTGTTACGCATTCTATCCAAAGTCCGATATCTATTCATGCCCTGCCGGCAAGGTGCTGACCTCGACCGGGGCCATAGCGAATGACGGGGCGATACCCCTCTATCGTGCCAGCAAGCGTGACTGCGACGCCTGCTCACTCAAGCCGAGGTGCTGATCGAAGATGCCAGCCGGCAAGGTGCCGCGTTTCATTTACGAGAACGCCAGAGATGTGGCGCGCGGCATCTCCAGGACCGAGACCTGAATTCTGAACACATTCTGATAGTTGGCGATCCTGCCGTTGGACCGGTGGCACAACATCAGCTTTTTGTGGTTTCGAATTCGAGGGCGTTCATCGATGGTTCAAGGGCACCGATATATTGGCAGTTGGTAAAGGTCTCAAAAGCCCCGTCTTAGTTTCTAAGTAGGCCATGCAGGCAAGGAGATGGCGCATGTTGCTCGATAGTAAGAAAGCGGACGAAATGCAGGCTGCAGTTGATGCGGTTTTCGCCCGGCTTCCCAAGATTTTCAAAACTAAAGAAACGAGGAATGAGATCGCCAAGAACGTGGTACGCAGCGAGGGCGAGTACCACGAGGCTGCCCGAAGATGTGTATTGGGAATGTTCGCGAGCGTCGACCGGGCAATTGAGAACAGAGAGAAACTGGCTAACTTAAAATAGTCGGCGGAGGAGTCCTATTCCGATTTTCCCCACCGCACTTGGCGGTAGCTGAACATTGAGCGCGACAATGTGCTAGACCTCAGGGTCATGCCTGATCGCGTCTCGTCGAAAATACAAAGCGCAGGTCTCTTACTATTCCGAAGGGTCGGGGGTGTCCAAGTCCTATTGGGACACCCGGGTGGCCCGTTTTGGAGTCGTAAGGATCAGGGTGCCTGGACCATTCCGAAAGGCCTGATTGGGTCTAGCGAATCCCCGCTTTCGGCCGCACAGCGTGAGTTCGCCGAAGAGACCGGCTATCGTCCGGGCGGCGAAGCCATTCCGCTTGGCAGTGTCAAGCAAGCGGGGGGCAAGGTCGTCCACGTGTGGGCAATTGAAGAGGACTGGGACCCAGCCGATCTTCAGAGCAACACGTTCGAGATGGAATGGCCTCCGCGGTCTGGGCGACGGCTATCATTTCCTGAGATCGATCGCGCGTGCTGGTTTGGCATTGCCGAGGCGCGACTTAAGATGCTGAAAGGCCAAGCAGCGTTCCTGGACCGTCTGTTGGAAACACTGGGCCGGGCTGAAGTCAGCAAATAAGCCTCGGGGCCCGGGCCGATGAACTCGATTTCGAACGTTGGTCGACGGCGGGCTTCGTCTGTCTTATCAACTGGTAGAGGCGCTGTTCGGTCACAGCGCCGTAGCCTTGCTCACCGACGTCCAGTCCGTAGTGGCGGCGACGTAGCCGTGAATGGAAGCCGGCGCAGTTCGGGCCGCGGCTTGGACTTTTGGCAAAGCGCATAATCCGCTTGCCACTGCTTGCTTAGCCGCCAAACTTCACTTCTTTGGAGAAATTTTGGAAAGTTGAACTCCCCGGAGGCGAAGATGAGAACAACTGGATCGCAGAATGCTGCCAGGCATCTGAAGTCTGGGGCTCCGACCTTGCTCGTCGCCGTTCTTCTGTTCGGTTTTGCGTTCATCGCACTGGAAGTGACCGAAGGAGAGCCTATCGCGTTCGACCGTTGGTTGATGGTCGCCTTTCGCCATGCGTCCGACTTGTCGCGGCCAATCGGGCCGCCATGGTTGCTTGACGGTGTGCGAGACATCACCGCGCTGGGCAGTACTGCGGTACTTGCACTGCTGGTTACGGTTGTGACCACATTCCTTTTTGCCATAGGCAAACGTCGCGCCGGTTTGTTCGTCCTGACGACGGTTCTGAGCGGCGCCATTCTCAACACTCTTCTCAAGCTTGCCTTTGCGCGAGCGCGTCCCGATCTCGTCGCTCAACTCACTCAGGTTTCTACGCTGAGCTTTCCGAGCGGGCACGCAGCGATTTCGGCTGTCTGCTATCTGACGCTCGGCTTGATGCTTGCTCAAACGCAAGCTTCCCGTTCTGTTCGCATCCATCTTATAATGACCGCCGCGACCCTTACCCTGCTGGTCGGAGTCAGCCGCATATATCTCGGAGTTCATTATCCGACCGATGTGTTGGCGGGCTGGTGCTTCGGCACTTCGTGGGCACTAATTTGCCAGATGCTCATGTCGTATTTTCAGCGCACCGGAAGGATCGAGCAGCCGAGCGACTAGTTCGCGTTTGCCGCTCAGGCGTCGACTTTGCGCGCCTGTACCGATGAAGTGATCGAATGAGGGCGTCGGACTTCCGCTATTGGCGGATAGCGTTGAAAAGTCCTTTTGGGGTGGCGACCAAATTTTTCAGGACCGCTGATGCGTTTCGCACGCGGCGATATGAGGGGGTCAAATCGTTTCACACAAAAACGACCACGGAGCTTCGTATGGGCGCTACGCAGTATTGCAGTGGTGGAGCCGGCTAAAAATCAGCTTCGAGATTCTCCGCATCGTTCAATTTTCGACTTTCGCAACACCACGGACGGCGAGAGCACGGCGCTCGCCTTATGGGAACGACTTCTAAATTGTGCGTAGTCCCACTGGGCCTCCTGTTCGCCTAGATTGGAGCCCATAATTGGATTTTCTGCGAATCATCTGGCTCGCGATGAAGTCATCTAAGCCCCGGGAATGGACCGAACTAGAGGTTAAGGCCCTGATCTTTATGAGCGGGCAGCGGCATAGTGCGGAAGAAATATCGAAATCTCTTGGGCGCTACGTTGGTTCGGTGAAAACAAAAGCGCGTGAGCTTGGTTTAGTGGCTTTCAAGAAGCGATCAAAAGCCACCGGTGGAGCGCGAACTGATGACCATTGAGATGGAAGACTCACGCTCCCGCGTTGAAATGGCTATCATCCAGTCAGATCACCGAGCGCACGCAACCTGCGCTGCCTCCGAAGGCAATCGACAGAATGACGTCGCCCAGGCCATCTTGGTGGGCGGCGGCGCCACGGTCGCCGCGGCGGTCAAACTGCCGAGATCGCTCACTACCGGCGCATCATCGCTTGCTGCTTAGCCAACGGCTTGTCATCGTCGAACTTCACCCGGCCGCTTCGCGATCTTGGAACGGCCGGCAGTTGATGAGCGCTCCCCAAACGACCATCCGGGAGGCGCCGGTACTTCTCGGCAGTCCAATCCCGGATGTCTCGCCATTCCTGAAGATCGATTCGTTTTGACGAACAACGGGCTCCCTCCGCTGATCACGGAGTCGTCAATACGGTACGCGTAACGATGCTCGTATGGACCTATGCGGCGCGGGTGTTGCTTTTTCCCGATCGGGCGACCTTCGCCTTTTTAGTGGATTTCGTCGCAACGAAGCTCGTGTCTGCGAACGCTGCGGCGGCAGCGTTACTGCATGAGCTTTCAACTGATGTCGTAAGAATTTCGCGTTGAGCATTGAGCCAATGGATGTGCGCCTGGCCCTCGGGTTGACCATCGGCGATCCAGAGATGGTAGGCGCGTTCGCGAATGGCCTCTTCCAGATTTGGCATGGGATTCTCCTTCATGATGCGCCCAGCCCCGGCAGGCAAAGTCTTGCTCCCGTAAGGTTAACGAAATCTTACCCGCTGGTGTCGATTGGATTCGCCTGGTCGGATTCCTGCGCTTGCTGGCCTAAGCGTTGATCAGTGACGAGATTGCCTCTCGGATCCAGCGTTGCCCGCTGTGTCCGTGACTGCGCTCGTGCCACACCATCCCGACTGCGAAGCCTTCCACCGGGAACGGACAGTCCATCACCTTGAGCTTGTCGGAACGGTCGCGTACCAGCCGTTCCGGCACCAGAGCCACGAAGTCCGAGCCGGACACGATCTCGGGGACGAACAAGAATGAAGCCGCGGATAGTACCGCATTCCGCTTGTATCCGAGAGCAGCCAAAGCGCTATCCACCGGTGTCACGAAGCCGCCGCCACCAAGGGACACGACGACGTGCTCCAGCTTGGCAAATTCTTCGACTGTGATCCCTTTCCGTAGCCGCGGATGCTTGCGGCGGCCGATAAGCACATAGCGCTCGTCGAACAGGTGCCTGGTACGAAGACTGGGCGCCGCATCCTGTGGTGTCATGAGCACCAGGTCGACTTCACCGCGTGCCATCTGCGCCTCGAGCTGCGGCAGGTCCAGATTGCGCAGCGCCACACGCACCCCAGGCGCCCGCGTTCTGAGTTTCACGACGAGCGGTTTGATTACTGCTGCCTGTAAATAGTCTGTGCAGGCGATGGCGACGGTTAGCCTGGCTTTGGCCGGATCGAAGTTCCTATGCGTGGCGACGGCAGCGCGAACTTGGTCCAGCGCCTGGCGCAACGGGTCGAGCAGTTCTGTTGCCTTGGCGGTCGGCGTCATTCCTCGCTGTGCAGGAATTAGCAACAAGTCATCGAATTCATGCCGGAGACGGTTCAGCTGCGCGCTTACCGCTGGTTGGCTCAGATGCAGGCGGGCCGCCGCCTTCGTGACGTTCTGCTCCACCAGCAACGTCTCGAGAGTGACCAACAGATTGAGATCGAGGCGCTTGCTATCCATCGGATGGATAGTAGCCGAACATTTCTGCGATTTCAAATATAGCTCGGATCAGTCGAGACTTCGTGGCCTAGGGCGGACCTTCGCCGCGCTCACCTGCAGGCCACGGTGCGGGATCGGGCGGAAGCGGTTACGAACGGGAGAAACAGCATGATCCAAGCCGATACCTCCAAACCTTTGATCACCGTAGTCGGTGCCTCGAGTAAGCAAGGTCGAAGTGTCGCCGAGGCCTTGCTCGACAGCGGGCGCTACCGGGTGCGTGCCCTGACTCGGCGCCGCGACAGCGAGCCCGCGCAAATCCTGGCGCAGAAGGGCGCCGAAGTCGTGGTCGCGCCGCTTGAACCCGGCAAGCAGGCTGAACTGACCGCGGCTATGCGCGGCTCGGCTGGGGCGTTTTTGATGACGCCACCCATCGTCAAAGTACCGCCCGCTGAACTTGAGTTTACTCTCGGCAAGGAATTGGCCGATGCGGCGGTGGCCGCCGGCGTCGGACATGTGGTTTTCAGCGGGCTCGAAAACGTCGAAGCGCGCACCGGCGGTACCAAGTGGGCGCCGCACTTCACCGACAAAGCGAAGGTGGCAGACTATATTCGCAGCCTACCCATTCGCAGCTCGTTCGTGTACCTGGCGTTCTTCTACACAAACTTCCTGGAATACTATGTGCCGCAGCGCGGGAAGGACGGCATAACGTTTGCCATCTACCTGCCGCCGCACATCCCCATGCCGTTCTGTGATCCGCTCACTGCGGCCGGGCCGGCGGTGCGCGAGATTTTCGATCACCCGATGCAATACGCCGGCCAAACCCTCCCGGTTATCGGCGAGTTTCTGTCGGCGCTGGACATGGTGGACACGTTTGTACGCGTCACCGGGCAGCGGGCGCGCCATGCCTCCGCTTATTCGCGCGAAGATTTGTTGCGCCACTTTCCGGGTTTTGCCGCCGACGAGCATCTCGTGCGCGAGTTGGTGGGCATGGTCGAATACGCCGTCGAGTATGGCTACTTCGCCCCCGAGCGCGACCTGACGTGGAGCCGGAAAATCGATTCGCATGCGTTGACCTGGGAGCAATTCCTGAAACGCAGTCATTGGCAAGGCGACTTGCTGTCTTATGGCGCCGCTCCTGAGCCCGATCACGCCCAACTTGCACCGACGTGAGAATGGCTGCCGCCGGCTGACTGAGGTGCAGGCGGCGGCCGCCTTACCAGCAACGCCTGCAGCCAGAGCAGGTGCAGGCTTTGCGATGCGGCGGTCGGCCGGGAGCCCGTGATCGCGTCGCCTAACGACGTGCGGCCGCCGAACACCATTGACAAAGTCCCGGCCTGCCGCGGTCGGCCTAACACCCCCATTGATCCGCTCGAACAACGCGATCCCGAGTTGCTCCTCCAGATGTCTGACTCTGCGGCTGAGACTGCTTGAGGGCGAGCAAGTCCGCCGCCTTGCGAAAGCTGCCACAGCATTCCGCTACTTCAGCGTAGCGTAGATGCTTAAGCTCGATCGACACGGAAAATCTTCAGCAGCGCATTCGCGCCGCCACGATCCTTGATCGCAATGACCAGTTCGGGGCCGCCGCTCATCCGAGGGTCAGCGGCGTTTCGGATTCGATACGGGTCAGCTTCTCCGGGTTTCGGACGTAGTAAAGGCCGGTGATGCGCGCGTCCTCGACCCGGACAGCGAGGATGCCGTCGAGCTTCCCATCAAGGCGCATGATCAGTGCCGGGTTGCCGTTGACTACCGTGGGTTCGCCAGTGAGCGCACCTTCGATCTTTGGGAGACCGTGGAGGAGCACCCGGATGATCCTCTTTGCCCCGATGATCGGCCGCAGCGCAGCCTGCTTTACGCCGCCGCCGTCGCTCACAAAGACCACGTCCGGCGCGAGCACGTTGATGAGGTCCTGCGGATTCCCGGATTCGAGTGCGCGGCGAAACACCTCCAGTGCCCGCCGCGCCTCTCCCGGGGAGACTACTTGGCGAGAGCGTCGCGCGTTGACATGCTGGCGGGCGCGATGCGCTATTTGACGGACGGCCGTGGGGCTCTTGTCGACGATAGCGGCGATCTCGTCATAGCTGACATCAAAGGCCTCACGAAGAACGAAGACAGCGCGCTCGATCGGTGACAGCGTCTCGAGAACGATCATGAGCGCCATCGATACACTCTCGGCGAGTTCAAGGTCCTCGGTCATGTCTGGCGCAGTGATCAACGGCTCGGGTAGCCACGGGCCGACATATTCCTCCTTGCGGCGCTTCAGTGTGCGGAGCCGGTTCAGTGCCTGCCGTGTCGTAATTCGGAAAAGATAGGCGCGCTGGTCGCGTACCTGTGCCAAGTCAACCTTGACCCACCTCAGCCAGGTTTCTTGAAGGACGTCTTCAGCGTCGGATGCCGATCCGAGCATTTCGTATGCGACGGTGAATAGAAGACCGCGGTAGGCTACGAAAGCCTTCGTCGCAGCATCAATCGCGTGGCTGTTCAATTCTCGTTCCTTCTTCTTCGGCCGATGCCCTTCGTTGCTGAAGGTCTTACCGCAGCTTCATCAGCACCGGCGCTACGACGGCGAAATTGAGTTTGGCAGTAATGATCGGTCTTCCTTCAGTTAGTTCCCATCATGACGATCCAGGATATCCCCCACGCGTCTCAGATCTCGAAAGCTCAGGCGGAGGATGCACCGGCCTTCGGATCGAACTTGCCGTGAGCCTCCAGCGAGAGGTCCCGCCAGTCGGCCCAGGTCTTGAGCCGGTCGGCGTAAACCTGTTGCAGCATGGGGTAGAAGCCCTGGCCAAAGAGTACCCGCAGGGGCGGGTTGTCGGAATCGACAATCTTGAGGAGTGCCTGGGCCGCGGCGGCCGGATCGCCAGGGGGCTGCTTGCCGGCGAGCCCGGCGAGACGCCGGCGGAGTCCATCGTAGACCGGGTTAGCCTTGGCCATGTGGCCATTGGCTAGTGGATTTGGGTTCTTGCCGGACCTGGTGGCGAATCCGGTGGGCTCGACCACGGTTACCTTAATACCAAAGTCGGCGACTTCCTGGGCAAGTGAGTCATTCAGCGCTTCGAGAGGCCACTTCGAGGCGTGGTATGCGCCGCCGAGCGGCATTGCGATGAGCCCGGCAATGGAGGACATCTGGATGATGTGTCCTGCGCCCTGCTCGCGCAGGTAAGGCAGCGCGGCCTGAATGACCCACACGGCGCCGAACACGTTGGTCTCAAATTGGTCACGCAGTTGTTGCTCGGTCAGTTCCTCGATCGCGCCGATCTGCGCGTAACCGGCATTGTTTACGATGACGTCGAGACGGCCGAAGTGCTTCTTGGCCCGCTTCACGCTTTCGAAGACTGCAACCCTATCGGTCACGTCCAGCTCGAGCGGAAGCACCGCGTCGCCGTAGGCGGTGACCAGCCCATCAAGACTCAGGATGTTTCTGGCGCTCGCGGCCACCCTGTCGCCGCGAGACAGGGCCGCCTCGACGAAGCTGCGGCCCAAACCACGCGAAGAACCGGTGACGAACCAGATCTTGCTCATGATGTCTTCCTTTTCGTTCGTTGATTGCTATCGAACATTCGATTTGCAGCTTTGAGTAGCAGGACCGGCGCGCGCAGGGCTTCGCGAATACGCGTGACGCGGCCCACACCATCCCTCAACGCGGCGGGGACATTGGCCGGCTCGCACGCACGCTTAGGCAAGCCCGGCCTTATCCAGACCGATTTCCCTATCGTACTTGCCAGGCTGGGTGCGGAAGGCCACGTTGGCGCGGTTCGCCGCGTTGATGCCTATCACGCGGAAGGTCAGCGTCGAGAGTTCCTTTTCGCTGAACTGCTCGCGCAACTCGGCGTAGAGGTCATCGGAGACGCCAGTCGGCGCGATCTTGGTCAGCGCCTCGGTCCAGGCCAGCGCGGCACGTTCCTTGGGCGAAAACAGCGGCGACTCGCGCCAGATCGCGACGTGATACAGGCGCAACTCGCGCTCGCCGGCCAGCTTGGCCTGCTTGACGTGCATATCCAGGCAGGCGACGCAGCCGTTCATCTGGGAGGCACGGATGTCCACCAGTTGGCCCAGCCCCGGCTCGATGTGACTGCTGGCAACGATGGCCATACCAAGATCTTTGAGCTTGTTGAAAAGGTCGGGCGACTGCTCCATGAAATTCAGGCGGGATTGGGCGGTGGCGTGGCTCACAATCGTTCTCCTCGTGAGGGTGATCACGTCCTTAAGACACCCCGGCCTGGCGTCTTGTGACATCGGCGCTGACGAAATTTAGTCCGCTCGTGTTCGAATCTCAGAAAATCGAAGGCCCGGCAGGTATTCGCGCGGCAGTCGCTGTGCCGCCGAAGATGGGTGGCATGCCTAGCCCGATCTCGGGCTTGGCGAACATCGCCCTCTCGCTGGCGATGGCGAGCGGCGCAGCTTCCGTGATCTCGCAGCGAGGCACGCAGCCTCCCGGACCCGCCGCGACGCCGCGGAAGAACTCAGCTATGTCTGCGCCCGCCGAGAAAGCGCGATCACCCACGCCTGTCAGGATCACCGTGCGCGCCGTCGGCGTCGTCTCAAGCTCGTCGAGGCGAGCGAGCAGCGGTCGAGCAGCGCGTAGCTCAAGGCGTTCAGCTTGTTAGGGCGGTTCCGAGTGAGGGTGACGATTGGGATTCCGCTTGGTCGTAGTAGCTTTGGCGAGTCGCGGATGCTTCCGGTGGCCTTCGCGGGCCGAAGGTGGAAATTTCATAGTGCTCCAGCGGAAACGTAGTTATCAGTTTCATCTACGCTGGGGCGCCATTTCGGCATAAATTGAGCTCGCCAAAACCCGCAGCGGCCCCGATCACATACCCAAAGCATTGTGGCGCTCGAACGAAGTGATCTCGAATTGGAGGCCCAATTCGCGAGCGCGGCGCCACGAATCCTCCAGCTCCGCGTGCGTCGGTCGGCGAGCGATTTCCGCATATTTGTCCCGGTACTTGGCACTCGCGGGATCACAGAAATTGTCGGGGTGGAACTGCTCCATCACGTTCACGGGCGATGCGGGCACGCGCGAGGCAATCCATTCCAGCACCGGATACGTGCAACACTCGACGTGATTGGGCATCACCAGGTGGCGGATGGAAAAATCCTCTCCCCACTCGTCGAGCAGCGCAATGTTGCGCGTCACCGTCTCCCAGTACCAAGGTGTCTTCGCCAGTGTCATCGCGCAACGGCCGGGACCGAATTTGAAATCAGGGAGCCAAACGTCGGTCAGGATGCGCAGGATCTTCATGCTCTCGATCGTCATGAAGAAGTTGCTGTTCCATAGCATCGGCGCATTGAACCTACCGTCATAGACGGCGGCGCCGGGTACCTCGTCGAACCAGAAGAAGCGGTCAGCCTTCGTTTTGCGCGCGCGAGCCAGCTCCGCTCGTGTCGGCGCGTAATCGCGGCCCAACAGCGCAATGGCATGGACGATGGCGTGCAGGTGAATGACGACTTCGCCGCCGACCCAATTTATGTTGTGGCAACCTTCGCGGCGCAGCGTCCACGCCATCGCCGCAAGAGTACGCGGATCCGTCTCCTCACCGTTGTCTTTGTCGGTGCTGATGTCGCCGTTCTGGCAGAAAGCGCAGCGCATGTTGCACGATGTGAAGAAGATCGTGCCCGAGCCTTGCGTGCCGCGATAGAACAGCTCCTCGCCGGTATGATGGAAATGGGAGCTGACCCGTGAGCCGGCGGCGAGCTTGCAGGCGCCAAATTTGGTGCCTGCCGCGCGATCGATGCGGCAATCCCATGGACAGAAATTGCAGTGGGTGAGCATGCGGTAGGCGAGTTCGCGGCACAGCTCCAGCAGACTTGGGCCATCCGCCGCCGGTGGCAACGGCGCGCCCGCCCTGATCGCCTGCCAGCGTGCGATAAAAATCGGCGTCAGGTCGTCGAGCTCGGCCCAGAGGGCATCTTCGCTAGTTGCTGCAGGATCGAACTGCAGAGCAACCGTGGCGGCGATACGGAACTTGGCCGGGCATCGGTTTTCCGCGACGTCAAGGTACCACGACAGCGCGGCATGAATCGCTGGATCGTCCCACACTCTCAGCTGGGCCAAGTCGCTCATGCGCGGGTTCCGGTCACGCCAGCCTACATCCCTACCTTGGAATTATGGATCGTCTTATTCGGGGACAAGCGGGTCACACGGTCGTGTCCAGCGATGACGATCTCGCTGCTGCGGGCGTAGAAGGCCCGATTCCGGGCCTAACGATCGCGCCCATCGGGGCTCGGCCTTATTCGTCCTTCCATTTGATCGAGCAGCCAATAGACGCCTTTTGCTCCGCCGGCGCCACACCGGTGGTCGCAATCGCACGCATGGCCTCGACTAGCTCTCGGGGCGCCCCCGCGCGAGGCGGAGTTGTGCGGCCTTCGTCGAGCCGGCCGCGATACTTGAGCTTGCGGTCGGCATCGTAACCGAAGAAGTCCGGCGTACAGACCGCCCCATACGCCCGTGCGACTGTCTGGGTTTCGTCGTGGAGATATGGAAACGGGAAATCATGAGCCTTCGCGAAGCGCTTCATATTCTCAAATGAGTCTTCGGGATAGCTCGCCGCATCGTTCGAGCAAATCGCCGCAAAGCCTACGCTCTCCGACATCAGCACGCGGGCGTCCGAAACCATGCGGTCGATCACTGCTTTAACATAGGGACAATGGTTGCAGATAAAGACGACGACCGTGCCTTTTTCGCCCGCAACGTCGTCCAGTGCGTAAGTCTTGCCGTCGGTGGCCGGAAGCCGGAACTCCGCCGCCGGCGCATCAAGAACGACTTGAGTAGCTGTTGTCGCCATATCGCACCTCCTTGTCCCCGAATATATGTGCTGATGACGGCCAGACGGGGCACAGTTCCAAGGCCTGCTCGCCAGTCGCGCTTTTTAGGCCATACGTAGCCGTCATTTGGACGAGCGCGTGATTTCGTCGGTGTGCGCCAGCAGGCGATATAACACCTTCCTAGGGCCAGCTCGCCCCTGCGTCCGCGAACGCTGCGCCAACGCCCGGCCGGCTAGTCCGCACAGCGAGCGAAGGCTGGTGGGCCCGGCAGGACTCGAACCTGCAACCAGACCGTTATGAGCGGCGGGATAACGATCGGCTTCGTTGATGTTGCTGTCTTTTTGTCTCAATCCGGTCGCGTTCGTTGCGCTTCGGTTGCGTCGTTTCTGGTGCGAAACTGGTGCGGTCACGCCTGCTCGTGCAGACGAGTCGGGATTGACATCTATAGGTCTCTAGGCTGCCCGCCCAGAATCAGGATCTCGATCTAGCGCGTCTTTTTGCGACGTCAGGTGCGAGTCGAAAACCGATTGATCGCATTCATCGCCTGCATGCGAGGCTCAACATCTCTCAGGTAAATAGTGGTTCTCAAGAACTCGGTTTCGGTTGCTGCGTTTGCCTCATCGACATCGATGTACCAAGACCTCGGTCGGCCGTCGGCGCCATCGCTCCAACGATAGCCCCGCTGCTTCAAGGCGTGTTTAAGTTCGAACGGAGACTGTTCGGCCCAGATGCGCATAGTTTTTCGTCTTGCGCGTTCCAGGAGGGCGGCGAGGCCGGATCGATCTGTGTTCGATAGATCGCAAGCCAGGATTTCAACAAGGGCGCGGCAATCGTCGATCGCTCGATGTGCCTGGTGAAACAGGCCGACGCCGGCCAGCAAATACCCCAGCCGCGATCCATTGCCATCCCTTGCCATCCCCGGTGAACGTTCGGCGCACGCCGGCGACCTGAAGCTCTTTCATCAATGCCGCTCTAAAGCTGAGCCGCCAGTTCTTGCTGCAACGCCTCCAAGCAGCTTGCTTCTGCATGTCTGCAGCTAGCGGTAACAAATCACCGTCGCGGCAATGAACGTCCACCTCCCGGGAACACTCCCTAATGCGCTGGCATTATCATTTTGTTTTCATTGTTCGTGAGGTTGATCCATGCGTGCGTTGCTTAGAGTAGTCGCTATCGCGACCATCCCGGCCTGGTTAGGCACCTCTGTGAATTCTGCTGCGGCCCAAGACTTCAATGACAGATGGTCCATCATCCCAAAAGCGCACGCAGAACCAGCTCCTGAAGCACCCGACCAAACCAAGCAGAACTCGCCAGATCAGCCTGCGACTGAAAAACAGCCAACTGAATCATCGGTAAATCGCTTAGCTCCTCGGTCCGCCAATCGAGTGTTTTCCGGGAAAGCGTCTTTCTATTCGTATTCGAAGGGCAAAACAGCCAGCGGCGCCACCTTCCACCGCGATGCCATGACTGCAGCTCACCGCAGCCTGCCGTTCGGCACAAGAGTTCGCGTAACTGATCCTGCGAGCACCAAGTCGGTGGTGGTGCGCATTGTCGACCGGGGCCCCTGGATTCGCGACCGCGTTCTCGACCTTTCCCTTGGCGCGGCGCGCACGCTGGGAATCACTGATCGCGGTGTTGCCCGAGTGCGCGTTGAAGTCCTTTAGATCGTGCTCGGAACTCCATTTGCGGTTGGGCTTTGAAACCCCGGTACTGCAACGCCTTTTCCCTTGCACTCATGCAATGCCACGAAGCCCTGTCTCCTCCCACTCTGGGTTGCAACAGTTATGATTCAGGCGCGACATGTTGAGTGAACGGTCTACGACGCAAACCTTTTCATAGACGAGAAATTCTCGCCTTGTCGGGAGTTGAATCATTGAACGCGACGATGTGCTAGCTCTCCGGGTGGCCTTCGATGGCTGTCCGCGCCTCATCCAAAATACAGAGCGCAGGTCTCTTGCTTTTCCGTCAAAGGGGCAAGGACGTCCAAGTCTTGCTTGGCCATCCGGGCGGCCCGTTCTGGAGCCGCAAGGATCACGGTGCCTGGACCATTCCGAAGGGCCTGATTGGGCCTGGCGAATCCCTGCTTTCGGCCGCACAGCGCGAGTTCGCCGAAGAGACCGGCTACCGTCCGGACGGCAAAGCCATTGCGCTTGGCAGTGCCCAGCAACCGGGTGGTAAGGTGGTGCATGTGTGGGCCATTGAAGAGGATTGGGACCCAGCCGATCTTCGGAGCAACACGTTCGAGATGGAATGGCCTCCGCGGTCCGGGCGTCGACAATCATTTCCTGAGCTCGACCGCGCGTCCTGGTTTGGCGTTGCCGAGGCGCGACTTAAGATACTGAAAGGCCAAGCAGTGTTCCTGGACTATCTGTTGGAGATACTCGGTCGGGCTGACGGCAGTTAGCCGGACTGGGCCATTGGGCTGCTTCTTCCATAACATCTCATATCCGAATGATGTCCGTTGCTCGCGGGAAAGCAGACGTGCCGATCGCTCTACGTCAAGGTCTGCTATTGACCCTGGCTGTGTGGACCCAAAGCGGACGTTGCGGTGAACAGATTTACTAGGCTGGGCGTACCGGACCGCTTTGTGAAGCATCATCAGATCGGAGCCCTACTATCGCCTGTCGAGCAATAGTCGCGCGGTCTTGCAGCCGAACTTCCGATTATACGATCGTGCAGCGTTATACACCGAAGCGAATCTCATATTGGTTTTGCAGGCCCACCGCCCTAGAATTGCGGGGATCGCAGGACGAGCGAAATGCAGTATGTTTGCGACGCGCCGAACGGTAAGGCCTGGTTCCGTATCGAGACGGAAGGTGAAGCGGTGCATGAGTCGCGCCTCATGAGCCATACGGTCGAGAAATATTTTCGCCGCGAGCGGGAGAAGGCAGTCCAGTCCTGGCGTCCGGAGCGACCCAACGCGATCGAGCGCGACATCGGCCTCAAGGCCCATGTAGAGCGAGAGATGCCGCTTTTCCTCACGTTGCGCGACAGGGAGGGCAATGCACTGACTACAGCGATGCTGCCGCCGGGTGGCAAGGATCGCGGCGGGTTCCGGATCATCATCGTTGCCGCATCCAATGCCGATCCTTATCCTCAGCAGGACGCGGCCATCGCTGCGCTGGGAGCGCATTTCGGTCTCACACTCGATCGCGACCGCTGCTTCCCCTACGGCCGCTAACGATGTCGGCTCATGGACCGTTAGCCGGCGAAGCACGGCATCGGCCGTTATTTCCGATCTTGGGAGGACAGCGGACTGCTCGTGCTCTGGCGGAGCCTTTCGGCTCATCGCCCCGTTGCGGACATTCGCAAACGCCTGACGGTGCTATGTCCCGGGTACGGTCGACCGTGAGCATGCCAGCGGGACGATACCACTGGGCCCCAATGTCCGGACGTGGCCGCATGTAGTATAGCCCTACCTCTGAAGCGCCGACCTAACCTCCGCGCTCACGATCACCGCGAAGCCTGTCTCTGCCTGTAACTTTCAATCATCGCTGGCGTAGCGTCACGAGGATAGCAAAGCGGCGCTGCGCCGCCCGGTCGAGAATAGGCGCTCCGACTGTGGGGTCTTTCAGCCCACGATAAGCAGCCTGGAAACTGACTTTGGTGTCGGTGCCATCAAGCAGCAGCGCCATACGCAAGGCGTTCTTGGTTATTCCCGGCGGGGTTGGTTTTCTCTATCCAGCGCCTCTTGCAACTCTTTCTTGGCTTGGTGGTAGAATTCGTCGTCTTTGCCCGAGGGCTCGCCTGCCTGCTGCCAGAGCTCATAAGCCCGCCGGACAACATCCATTTCCTTGGGTGTGGCCATGCCTCTTCCTTGAAGCGCAGTCCCGCCTTTGGGATTTGGGAGCCGAGGGCAGAAACGGCGCTGTTACCAGCGCCGTTTTGGTGCACCACACGCGTGGTATCGGCCCACTTCGACTGGCGCTGGCGGGCGCGACCCGCTCTGGCTCTGCTGGCGTGGGAAGCCTTGGTCGCGATCCGATGATGAGGCTATGCCGCAACGAACCGTAGTCAATTGGAATAAACACTTAAATTTAGGACAGCAGCTTTGACAGGCTGCGCCGTTGTCGCCAGAAAAGAAACAGGTCACTAGCTACGAAGTTGCAAACCCGACTCGCTCAGGCCTATCTGGCTCAGTTACAGACCCCCTCAGATTGGCGCCAAGCCGCAGTCTTCAAGACTGCCAAAACGCCACCGCATCGACGCGATTGATCCGCAACGGACATAGGTGGGAACTTCGGTTGAGAACACTGGGTCCTCGTCAGCCGGGTAACAAGCCCGCAAATGGCCTGAGAGTTGCCGTCCCTATCGCTTGCTCGGGGAAACCTTAGCATCGCGCAATGCAGGAACCGCGGCGCCGGATGATGCGGCTCGCGCGGGACGCCCGGACGGGTCGCGGGCGAGGTTTGACTGCAACTCCACGAGATCCGTGAACACGTCGGCCTGGCGCCGCAGTTCGTCGGCAATCATCGGTGGCTGGCTCGATATCGTGGAAATCACCGTAACGCGGACGCCGCGACGCTGAACTGCCTCGACAAGGGCGCGGAAATCTCCGTCGCCGGAGAACAGAACCATCTGGTCGATTTGATCGGCGAGATCCATGGCGTCCACGGCCAGTTCGACGTGCATACTTCCTTTGACCTTGCGGCGACCGCCGGCGTCCGTGAACTCCTTCGCCGCCTTGGTGACTACGGTGTAGCCGTTGTAACTGAGCCAATCTGTTAACGGGCGGAGCGAGGAATATTCCTGATCTTCGATGACTGCCGTGTAGTAGAACGCGCGCAGCAAACAATCACGTCCTTCAAATTCTTTGAGAAGGCGCTTGAAGTCGATGTCGAAGCCGAGCGTCCTCGCGGTCGCGTGCAGGTTGGCGCCATCGATAAAAAGCGCGATGCGATTTGATTTGGACGACATCGAGGTTGACCAGCGCATTATTTGCAAACAGCGGCGAAGCGCGTTCTCGCCTCAAGCTCTGGTTGGCTTGAATTGAACAATAAAATTTAGATTGTGGGGCGGCATTCTACCAGAACTGAGCAGCAAGTTATGCCCTATTACTTTAAGGTTCAAATTGTTTTTTCGTAAGGTTTCTGCCGCTTACCGAAGATGAGCAAATGAAGGGCGGAATGCCACCGCATCAATTGCCTATCTTTGGAACTCTGTTGCAAAAGCGTGGTCGTGTATGGAGATGGAGCGTTTGTACGGCCGAAGGGCGAGTCGTTATGCTAGGTGGCGAAAAGTCGCCGAGCCTCTGCCAGATACAAAGCTAACAGAGCGCTCTTCCTGATGTTACTCTGCGCTCCTTACTCATGCGCTCCTTACTCATATGTCCATCTGCGTAACGGCGACAGTAGAGCGGACAGCCATTCTGGTCGCTCACATTCCAGCATTTAGCCCACGTGTGCGAGTATCTCAGGCCGACTAGGATGTCTGATGGTGGTGCCCCTTTGAGACATGCCCGCCTATCCTGAGAATGTCCGTTCACCGGGGTAGACCGGAAGTCGCCGTAGTCCGGCCAAACCGACGCGAATGACCCCTATCGGACATTCGGCGTGATGCTCTCGTGCGTCCACAGTCCGCGCCTGGGGGAGACTACGTGAACAAGCGGTCGGTCGCTTTATCGAGCCGTCTTTCCGAACCGCTCGCGTCATTTAGATGACCAACCAACTCTCCGGACAGCCGGTAGATGTTGATCCCTTTGAGGTCATACAGCTTCGTACCATTACGGTCGAAAATTTCTCGACCCACTATAGCGCCGACGTGAATACCCTTGCTGTTGAATATATTGCCTTTCACAAGAGCCTCCTTGCTTCAGGTCGAGCCGTGCGAATCGCTGCTCTTTCGCCGATGTGTCAGAGCCGCCTTTATGGGGCGGCTTCTGTCACCGCCGCGCTGCCTCTGCCGAGCACAAGGCTGGCCAATGGCTCATTGAGCTGGCTCGTTGAGCCCACGCCGGGATCAGCAATCGTCTCCCAGTTGTTGCCGCAAGCCGAACACCGCCATTCGTTGACAACCCCCGTGGGCAAATAGGTTGAACTGACCGGGGCAGTAACAAGTTGTCCGCAGCTGCAGGTATTGGTCCCTCGTGATGGAGAGCGGCGCGGCTCGCTGGCCATTCTGGAAGCCCAGCGGCTCTCGAACCTTCGCTGAAAATGCAATGGATAGATGATCGAACTCATGGGCTCCCTCCTGTTGGGCGGCGGGAGCACGGTACGGTCTCTCGGTCACTGAAGCCGTTTTACGATCAATGATACTAACAATATAGGGCTTGAGCCACCCTATGGCTAGTCCGAAGCTCTTAGAAACTTTCGCGTCCGCTGTGGGAAACGATGTAGATGAACCGCCTCAAGCGGATCTGCCAGCGGGCGTTCGTTTGCGTGCTGCCGAGCACATGGAGCGGTCGCTAACCCCGACGGCAGCACTTCCCCATGTGCCGCCGCGAGCCGCGCGGTTTTATCGCAGCTTTCGGAACTCAATGCTGCACAGGACAATTCCGGGCGGCGTGCCCTCGAACTCGGTCGCCTGATATTTGCCGTTGGCGCAGGCTTCGATGCGCTCGCGCAGCCGCATGAACTGAGCCTCGCGCGGGCTCGCTTTCGCTCGCACCACACCTTCCATGTCATCCATGGCGGAGGTCGAGACCGCGCAAGGAATCTCCTTGTTGCCGTCGAGCATCGAGAACAGGACCACCATCCTTGTGTCGCGCAGGAGCAATCCCTTGCGGCAATTTTGCCTAGCCGAGTGGATCGTACCGCCCGTCATCGTCCCGCTGCGGCTTGCGATCGTGGTGATCGCGGTGGCCGTCCTCCATGCCTAAACTGAAATACCTGGTCAGTGGCAACCATGAAGGGGCCCGCGAAAATCTCGGCCGCGTCACGGTGGCGGCCGCTGGACAGGACGGGCGCGGTGAACTCGATTGGTCGGATGCGAGGTGGTCACTAAGGCCTTGAAGCGCGCCGGCACCGCGGCGGCGACGACCATAATGCCGCGGTCACGCCCACGATTGGAACGCCGGGGCCGGCGCGAGGTTAGATAGACTGCGCACCATCGCGGCGGCGTTGACACATCACAGAGGCGAAATGATCCGGATCGTGAACGAAGCCGGCGATGAGGTCGGCCAGACTAATCTCGACGGCATGCTTATCAAGGGGCACAAACGCATCGACGTTGAGCTAAAGCACCGCCGCAAACTGTTCTTCAGTACCGGCGGCGCGCTGGTAAGGATACACTGCATCACCATTGACCATGTCGCGCACAAGACCACGCTGGCGGTGGACGGCTTTAGTCGGGAAAATTCTCCTCAACATACAGCTTGAGCCATACAGCTTGAGCCGTCCGCCCAGCGTACCGTTGTTCGGGTACATCGCTTGAACCAATGCCCCGGTCTATAGGAGCGTCAACAAGGCCGGCGCGTTGGATTGGAGGCGGCACATGAGAAATCGTGGACGAAGCCGGCGAGATCATCGCCAAAGCAACGGATGACCATACGCTGATCGGCGGCCACCACCGCCTCGCGGTGGCGGGCAGCCTCCGCCTCGGTCAAAAACAGTTCTGGAAAGATACCGGCGAACCTGTGAAGCTTGATTCCTTCTTCAAGCGTCAGGGAAGCTCTCAACGACATACAGCTTGATGCGCTCGCCGAGCGTATCGTTGTTGGAATACATCTGCTTCAGATTGCGGACCAGCTTGAACCAAGCGTCCTGCTGGCCGGCATCATCGAACACGATGTTGAATTGGATCACAGCCTCACCGAGGCTGTCCCGCTGCCGCTCCTCGCGCTCGACGGGCTCACCAACATCGAACAGCTTAGCCAGCGCACCGGTATCGAAACCGATCTTCCCGATGTCGAAGTTCAGCGCCTCAAGCTCACGGATTTCCATCCTGAGCAGGTCGGGTCCCACCCCGCGTTCGTGGGCAGTTGGTTGTCCGCGAGCAGATAGGCCTTCTTCTGCGCGTCGGTCCAACCCCGGGCCGTCATGACCGGGATTCCACGGATGCCCAGCTTCTTCGCAGCAGCAGGCGACCATGGCCGGCGATGATCACGCCTTCCCCATCGACCAGGACGGGCGTGGTCCAGCCCCACTCCTGAATGCTGGCCGCTATCTGCGCAATCTGCGTTGCTGAGTGCGTCCGCGCATTCTTGGCGAATGGCACAAGGCTGGCAACGGAAACGCGCCTGACCTCATTTGCGGGCCACTGAACAGCGTTCTCAACGACGGCAACGGCACGGGTCATCCCAGCGGCTCACCGGTTACTCGCTCGCGCCGACGAGGTGATCGAATAGCAATTCATGTCCGTTGGTGGCACTTTTCGGACCTGGCAGGCCCGGCTGATGATGTCTGTTCTTGAGGGTAAGCGGACTGCCGAGTTGCACGCTCGGACTTCCGAATTTGACCCCTAACGGACATCAGCCCTCTGGCACCCCGGCCATGCGCATAGCATCCCGAAGACGTTTTCCTCCGGCTCGGAAGGCTGGATGGTCACTCATTCTTCGCATGCGGCGGATCGTAAACGTAGGGTCGAGCGTTAGACCCTCTTGAATGGCGGCACGAGCCTCATCGGGCTTCTCAACAAGCACAAGCGCCGCGCCCAGATGAAGGTGAGCAAGGGGATTATTTCGATTGGTCTCAAGGCTTCGACGTAGCCACGTAACCGCTTCGGCATCTGCGGCGAGCATCAACTTGGCAACGCCGACCCAATGCAGCCATCTGTAAACACCTGAATCGCGAGGAGATAAACGCAGCGCCTCCAGAACGTGGGTTTCTGTCTCAGCAGCGCGCCCGATGAGGATTTTGGCCGCACCGATCGTAGCATGCGCGTCCGCCAGATTCCGATTCAATTGCAGCGCTCGTTCGCATTCGGCGATACCTTGCGCCGTGCGGTTCGTACACATTTGTGCACAACCCAAAAGCATGTGGGCCAAAGCATTGTCTGGTGCAAGGGTTACCGCTTTAGTTGAGGCTGTTTCTGAAGCGGCGAATCGCGCAGCCCCATCGTCGATGAGATAAGCGCCGGTCATTCCGTCAACGTACGCCAAGCCCACCAACGCTTCAACGCCTTCGGGATCAAGTGCTAAGGCCCTTTCGAAAAAGCCGCGCGCTTGCGCCATGTGGTCAGGGGTAGGCCCCTTGTTGAACCAAGCCATGCCTTGGAAATAAAGGTCCATTGAATTGGGATGCAGCGAACGCTGCGCCCGCCGTGCCTCAGCCTCAATCAGTTGCGTCTCCAGTGTGTTCGCGAGCCGCGATACGATTTCGTCCTGCATTTCAAACAGATCGGCGACGGGCTTATCGAAGCGTTCGGCCCAAAGGTGATTTTCGGTTCTGGCATCAACAAGCTGCACGTTCACCCGAAGCCGGTTGCCGCTGCGCTGCACGGAGCCTTCGAGCACGTAACGGACGTTCAACTCCCGCCCTACCTGCCGAACATCTGCTGACTTCCCCTTGTATGAGAAGGCGCTGTTACGGGCGATGACGAACGAGCGCCTGATGCGCGAAAGGTCCGTGGTCAGGCTCTCGGTCACCCCATCGACGAAGTAGTCTTGCTCGGGATCACCGCTGAGGTTAGCGAAAGGCAGCACAACGATGGAAAGATGAGGGGGTGAAAGCGGCCTTTGTGCCTTGTCGTCGTTCTGCGCAGCCGAACTACTCGACGAAGTTGCGGGCCTCTGCCCTTCGTGCACTGCGCCAACGAAGCGAAAGCCTTTACGCGGCAATGTTTTGATTAGGCGCTGCTTGTCACCATCGTCACCAATCGCGTTCCGGGCGACATTCAGGCGGGTCGTCAGCGCTGCATCGGACACGCTGCGCCCGTTCCAAACAGCGCTAATGAGATCGTCCTTGCTGACGACGCGCTCCCTATTGCGGATCAAATAGTCGAGTAGATCGAAGACCTGCGGCGTTGTCGGGACCACGTCAGCCCCTCGCCGTAGCTCGCGACGGTCAGTGTCGAATGCGTACTCCTCGAAGAAATAGCGCAAGGCGCGTGATCCCTTGGATGAGGGGCGATTTCACGGCCCGGCCGTCGGCCGGGTAGTCCAAGAATAAGCTTCTGGTGAGGAAAATGTAAGCTGCTGATCAAGCACGCCTGCCGATCTCCTGCCACCTTGAATGGTGCAGCACCCTCGGGAGGCCCGAATGAGCACGATCAACGACATAATTTGGCTGGAGCGAACATTTAGATCGACGCGATACGTCTCTAGCTTCTTCTGGATATGCTGGGATGCATACCAAGAGCGACGTCATCGCCACCGTATACAAACTGGCCTTCTCGACTTGAGTGACAGGGAGCTCCAAGACATCGGCATCTCGCGCGGTGAGGTCGATTATGTCGCCTCGAACCGAGGTATCGACCCGCGAGGTATCCGGAGCGGGACAATTGTCTAATCCGGCGCCGACCGGGCGGCGGGAATTGGAGATGACCAGGTGCTCCCATCCGAGCGGAGCTCGACTTCCGGTATGGGTCAAGAGCACCGTTTGGACGGTAAGCTTGCCGCTTCCGGTCTACCCAGGCAAGCGGACTGTTTGGCAGCCCGTCCGCCACGTCGCACACGGGCCAGTGGCGGTCATCTTAGGGTGCCAATATCAGACATCCAACGGACGGGATCTCGTGCTATCGGGTGGTTAGAGGTGACGTAATCGATCTCACTGCGCGTTATACCGATGTCCATAAGCTCGCTGTCCGTCAGGCGGCACAATTCGGTTTGCAGCCTCCGGCGTTTGCGCCACTCTTGAAAAGCCTTCCAATATGCTTCGAGAGGACTATAGACCTGACGGTTAGTAGTTGCTGGGTGCTGCAACTTGGTAATCTCGCGGACCGTGCTCATTGCGGTGTGTCCTGTCTGGACTTTTTCACGAGATGAACTTGCCTCGGGATGCGCCAGTCCGCTTGACATCCGGCTTACATTTTCCTTACCGGCGGCTTATTCTTTGCGCCGGAGCGGCGCTGCAGCCCGAAGATCGAAGGCCGCCTGAGGATCGTCAGTTGCGCTATTTCTTCGAGGAGTACGCATTCGACACTGACCGTCGCGAGCTACATCGCGGGACGAGCCCTGTACCCGTGACGCCGCAGGTCTTCGATCTCCTCGACTATTTGATCCGGCACAGGGAGCACGTCGTCAGTAAAGACGATCTGATCAGCGCTGTTTGGAACGGGCGCAGCGTGTCCGATGCAGCGCTGACGACCCGCCTGAATGTCGCCCGGAACGCGATTGGCGATTCGGGTGGCGAACAGCGCCTCATCAAGACCCTGCCGCGCAGAGGCTTCCGTTTCATTGGACAAGTGCGGGCAGCGCAAGAGCCCTCGGGCGTAGCAGGATACGATAGCCCTATAGAACCACCGAAGGCCACTCTGCCGCTTCCGGATAAACCTTCGGTCGCCGTTCTCCCCTTCACCAACCTGAGCGGCGATCCCGAGCAGGAATACTTCGCGGACGTTCTGACCGGATCGCCAGCGAGGGAGCGAAAGGAACGGTCACCTCGCGAGATCGACCAGGAGGTAGCTCGCAAGGCGGCACTTGCCTATGAGAAATGGAGGCGCGACGCCGAGAGCCGAAAGGAAGAGGCGGCGAGGGAAAATGCCCACCAGCGTCGCGAGCGGGCCATTGAGAAAGTTCAGGCCGCGCTTGATAAGGCCGAGCGGGAGCATACCCGTAGGGTTGATGTCATCGAGACCGAGCGCGCGGACATCGAAGCACGGGCACAGGCCGAAGATGCACGCTGGCACAAGCAGAAGAGCGAGCTAGAAAAGGCATTGCGTCGTGCCCGTAGCTGATCGAAAGAACGTTGATGAAATACTCCGAAGCTCGACCCTACGCTGATCCCGAGAGGGCCGCGCGCCGCATCGTTGAGATCGCCAGCACCGTCGCGCCGGTGCAGGACGGGCGCCTCCACGTCGAGCTGATCTACGGCCCGTTTTTGTTCAAGGACAAGGGCAGCCCGGCCGAATACGGCGCGGGCATGTCGCTCGCCATCGAGCGCGGCTGGCTGACGACGCATGAGAGCGGCACTTATGTGCGTTTCACACCGGCCGGTGCTGATCTGTTCGCGTAGCGTCAGCCCCCACGCCGTCGATGTCGGCTTTTGGCACATTTGAGACCCGCCGATGCACAGTAACGATGTCTGGTTATAGGGATAGAGCGGAAGTAGTCGGTGCGCGGCCAAACCGACGTGAATGACCCAACGCGGACATTGACCCAAGACCAGCCCATCCTGTCTACTCAACTGCGTGGCTGGCAGCAGCGCGAGTGTAAGACAATGCTGACGCAAATTTACGAGGTTGCGACACCTGCGGAAGCCGAGGCGATATCGGCAATCGGCGTGGATCATGTCGGCGTGCTCGTCGGCGATGGTGCGTTCCCTCGGGAACTTCCGGTTCAGAAGGCGTCAGCCGTTATGAAGATTATCCGGGCGCCGTCCGTACTTTCCGCGCTGTTCCTCTCGGCGGATGTCGCTCTTATCGAGCGGATGGCAGGGGAGCTTGATCCGCCCATCGTTCATCTTGGCGCATCAAGCGAATTGCTCACGCCTGATCTTGTCGTGGCGCTGCGCAAGTCCCTGCCGAAGATCAAATTCATGCGCAGCGTACCTGTCACGGGACCTGAGGCGGTAGGTGTGGCGCAAGCATATGATGGAGTTGTCGATTGGATCCTGCTTGACAGTCATCATGCAGGTGATTTGCAAATCGGCGCGCAGGGCGTGACGCATGACTGGAGCATCAGTCGAAAGATAGTGGAGAGTGTTCGTACCCCAGTAATACTTGCTGGTGGCCTCGGACCAGACAATGTCAAAGAAGCTATTCGGTCGGTGCGACCTGCCGGTGTTGATTCGAAAACAAGAACCGATCAAGAGGGCACTCACTCAAAAAACCTGGGGAAGGTAGAAGCCTTCTATCGCGCTGCGACGAGCGGCTAGATCGCACCTCTCTTCTTGGCACTTTTCGGACCACCAGACTGACGATGTCCGTTCTTGAAAGCAAAGCCGGCTGCACCTCAGGACTTCTCAGTTTGACCCAGAGCTGCCGTGGTCGCGCGTGAACCTACTCAAGGTTTCTGGCGAGGAGCGGACGCAGGGCCAGGATGCCAACAACGGGACCAGGCACCAGCATCAAGAACAGATACGGCGTTGGAACGAGGCTGGCTGTGAGGTTGAGAAGCTGTATGCTAACGATCGAGATCCCGAATCCGATACAGTTGGCAATGGTCAAGGCCGACCCCACTTGCTCGGGTGGGGCGGAGGACGCGTTCAGCGCGGAGAATTGCGGCGAGTCTCCAGCGACGACGATTCCCCAGAACAGCAGGAACCCGATGAATAGCGCTGGCGTTGCGTTGAACAACAGGGGTGATGCGAGACAGCAAAGTCCCGACGCAGCGAGTTGTGCAAACGCTACGCGGGCGCTGCCCAGAGAAACCGACAAATAGCCGCCGCCGACGCAGCCGATCGCCCCTGCGGCGATAACGGCGAATGACAGCAGGGACAAGTTGAGGTCGACTGGTTCCGGGCGGGAGGCGTAGGCAGCAAGCGCCGGCGGTAGGAACGCCCAGAACGCATACAACTCCCACATGTGGCCGAAATACCCGAAGGCTGAGGCGCGGAACCGCGCAGATCGAAAAACTGCGAGCATCGCACTTGGATGGAAACGGGATCCGGCAACCAGGAACGGTCCGTCCGGCACAAATACGTACATGATCACGCCACCAAGGGCGGCAATGAGTGAAACGCTCAAGATGACTATCTCCCAAGGCAAAGTCTGCCCGAGCCCCTTGATGAGGTGCGGGAGGGCCGTGCCGAGCACGCCCGCGCCGACCAGAAAGCCCAAAGCCTTTCCGAGATCGCTCCGATACCATCCGGAAGCGATCTTCATGCCGATCGGGTATATGCCAGCGAGGAAAAACCCAGTCGCGAATCGGGTCAACAGCAGGGGGATCTCCCCACTCCACAAATAGAGGCCCGCATTGCACGACGCGCCAAGGAGGGAGCAGGCAAGGAAGGTCGCGCGCGGCGAGTATCTGTCGGAAACGGCCAGAGCAGCAAACGCAAGCGTACCTGCGATGAAGCCAAGCTGAACGGCAGCGGTGATGTGGCCCAAGGCCTGGTCCGGCAGCCCCAAGCGGTTCTGCAAGTCGGGAAGCACCGCGTTGCCGGCAAACCAGAGGGAGATCCCGGCAAGCTGGGTCAACACGATGACTGGGAGAATGCGGGCGGGCCGCCTAGTCATGCACAACGTTGCCTGGCTTGTGTCGCAAGGCGTCCACTATCCTGAGATTGCCGGTGGAGCACAAGCCGAAGAGATCGCGTGACCTGTCAGCGAGGTAGTCCGTTTGCTGGGGACGGTGACCACGGGTCCGCGGCTAAGGCAGTCGACGAGCTGAGGCGCGATTACCCCGGACTTTCCGCCGAGGAGTTTGCGGATGGTTTCCGTACGCCTCGGCCGCAAGCGCAGAGCCCATCAATCGGGCCTTGCAGAGCGCAGGTTGAGACTGATCTTTTTCGCGCCTCACGGCAGCTCCTGGCACTTTTCGGAAGTGGTGGTCCCGATGCGTGATGTCCGCAGTTCGGGGAAGACCGGAAGTAGTCGGCCGACGACCAAGATGACGCGATTGACCCATATACGACATCGAACGGATGCAGGGCGACCAGCGATCGAACACACACGCCCTTCGAACCGCCGACAGAAGGAATTATACAGTGACAGTGCATCCGGTTGCAGGCGCTCGGCGACAGTGCCTCATTGACGACCGATCGCCGAGCGTCGAAATCCCAGGCACCGCCTACCACGTAGACCGCGCAAAGGCGGCCCGTCGGAAATCCGAAGCCGCTACGGAAGCTCGGATATCAGCTTAGTCCATTCGGCCTCGGTCCAAGCTCGGGAGGTGCAGGTGCGCACGTTTCCCAGCGAACCGAGCGCAAGCGCGAATTTGGTGACATGGTCCCCGAGAGGTGCTTCGGCGATGACAAGGATGTCATGCTCGCCAGAGGTGAGATAGACTTGCTTGATATCGACCCCGACTTTCTTGGCGAGTTCTTTCGCCGCTTCGCTGCGCTTGGGAGCGTCACTGACCGCGCGAATTCCCTGGTCGGTCCAGTTGATCGTTAATATGAATGTCGGCATGTCGTCCTCCATGGATTACACAAGCCCATTGCTTGCCGCTCGCGCGGCAGGCCAACTTGCTCTATGTTGAAGTTGCGAGAGCGCCACAAAGGTAGGCGCTGCTTTCAGACTGCGATGCCCGCCGACGGCCTGATCGCTGCCCATTCCATCAAGCGGCGACGTCGGCTCGTCCCGTCTTAAAGGGCAGCTCATCACACACTACGCGATGTCACGCGCCTGAGAAAGGGGGCTCCCGCGTTGCTATTACCCGGTGGAAAAGGAATAACGAGCCGGATCGGTCGCGACGGATAAGCTTGCGCCCTCGCGATGCGCGAGATGGTCGGAAGCACGGCAGTGCCCGTGATCAGATACAGAAATTGTCTACGGGGAAGTTTCATCTTGCGCTCCCAGATGCGAGCGACTGGCATCGCGCGTGAGCTTACATCAGTTGCCCAAATGTCAGAAGATGAGAGGATGGTTTAACAAAGCCATTCCCGTTACGTCGCACAAGACTATTTCTGCGACAGCGACATAGCCTGTTCGCGAATGAGTACAATTTCCGCTCCTGGCACGTTTGAGGCAGGCCGACAGACGCTGAGAATGTCTGTTTATTGGGGTAGACCGGAAGTGATTGATCCGTGACCAAGACGACGCGATTGACCGATGTTGATAAAGTCTGCGATTTGCAACCTGGGTCGCCCGTCGAGTTTGTGGCAATCGGCCTCACCTTCTTTGCTGGAATCGACCCCTTGAGTCCCGACAAACTGCGTGACACCCTCCCCCAAACCTACGGGGAGGCACATGACGATTCTCTGCCGTGTCCTAATGATCTATCCGAAGTTCGTCCCGAACTCGTTCTGGAACTATACGGAAGCCTGCGAACTGGTCGGCGCGAAGTATCCGGCCGCGCCACTCGGCCTGATCACCGTCGCCGCCATGCTGCCGAAGCATTGGGACATCCGTCTCGTCAACCGTAACACCGAGCCTTTGACGGACGCGGACCTCGACTGGGCCGATCTCGTGATGATCGGCGGCATGCTCAACCAGCAGCCTGATTTCATCTACCTGATCGATCTCGCCCACCTGCACGGCAAGCCGGTATGCGTCGGTGGACCTGACGTGTCCTCCAGCCCGCATCTTTACGCGGACGCGGACTTCCAGGTGATCGGCGAGGCCGAGCAAGTCATCCAGCACTTCATCGCCGCCTGGGAAAGCGGCGAGCGCAAGGGCGTGTTCATCGCCGAGAAATTCAAGATCGACGTCACGCTAAGCCCGATGCCCCGCTACGATCTGATCAAGTTCGATCACTATCTCTTCATCGGCGTGCAATATTCGCGTGGCTGCCCATTCACCTGCGAGTTCTGCGATATTATCGAGCTGTATGGTCGCGTGCCGCGCACCAAGACCAACGATCAGATTCTCGCCGAGCTGCAAGCGCTCTACGATCACGGTTATCGCGGGCATGTCGATTTCGTCGACGACAATTTCATCGGCAACAAGAAAAACCTTCGCACGCTACTGCCGCAGCTCAAAGCCTGGCTGGAAGAGCGCGACTATCCGTTCGAGTTCTCGACCGAAGCCTCGATCAATATCGCGGACGACGATAATCTGTTGCAGGCGATGAAGGACACAAATTTCTTCGCGATTTTCGTCGGCATCGAGAGCCCGGATCCAGAGGCGCTCGTGCAGATGAAGAAGAAGCAGAACACCAGGCGCAACATCGCGGAGTGCGTCCATAAGATTTACGGCTACGGCATGTTCATCACCGCCGGCTTCATCGTCGGGTTCGATACCGAGAAAGTTTCGATGGGACAGGCGATGATCGACTTCATCGAGGAGACGAACATTCCAGTCTGCATGATTGGACTACTCTATGCGCTGCCTGGCACACAGCTGACGCGGCGGCTAGCCAAGGAAGGCCGCCTGCACAACGGCCATGACCTCATGAAGGTCGAGCAGGCGGGCGACCAATGCACGCTCGGATGCAATTTCGACACCAAGCGTCCGCTTCGTGACATCCTTGTGGATTACAAGGCCGTGCTCGGGCACGTTTTCTGCCCGACGGCATACGCGGGACGGCTGTCACGGCTCGCCGTCATGCTTGACCGCTCCGACCGTCGCCGCGACCTGCCAGATGGCGACATGCGCAAGAGGCTTGGCGGCATCGACAGCGTACACAAGATCATGCGGATCCTACCGGAGGTTCGCGAGCCGTTCTGGAAGACCTTCGTCGAGATCGCTAAGACCAATCCAGGTGCGTTGCGTTACATCGTGATGCTGATGGCGCTGTACCTGCACCTCGGGCCGTTCTCGAAGCGCGTGATCGGTGAGATTGACCGCCGCATTGCCGAGTTGGACGGTATGCATCCGGTGAGGGCCACGGAGTCGTCTGCTTGTGCTCGTCCGGTAAAGGCCACGGGCAGTAATAACCCGAGGAGTGAGCAAGTTTAGGCCGTGAACTCATAAAGATGCAGAAGCGGACATCCGCTCCCTTAAGTCGAGGCCGTGATGCGATCAGTATCTTCCGGCGAGGGGTCCGCCCCAGTCGAACTTGTAGTTCAAGCCAACTTTGGCAACTTGAATCTTTTGCCTGATGTCCTCGCCGAATGGAGGCTGTCCCGGCAGCGCGCCGGTGGGCGTGAAGAAAGTGCGCTCGGTTCCAAGATCCAAATAATTGTACTCGGCCCTGACAGACACTGGCGGGTCGGAAGCTGGCAGGCCCCGCAACCCACTGCAACGAAGTAAGCAGCAGCAACAATGTCCGGTCCTGGCACGAAACGGACCTGCCGGGCCGACCTGACGATGTCCGTTGAAGGGGGCAGAGCGGAAGTCGGCGGTACGCAGTCAAACCGACGCGATTGACCCATAGCAAAAATGACGGTGTTAAGCTGACGTTTACGCTGGGAGTTTGGGCTTTCTAGTTTGCCACACATCGATGTGTTAGCCTCGGCACTAGTTCCGCGATGATGGGGGTGATCGGTCACCCGATATGCGGTTGCGGTTTGGCTGGAGCGTAGGTGATTTTCTTAGATTTCATTCTTGACGTCGTAGGGTACACGACAGCGCGATTATTGCTTCCAACCTTGACCTTTCAGAAAGTCAAAGTTGACGTTCTTTCTTCAGACGAAGTCGGCTTCAACTGGTTGGGCTTCAAACGCTTACCCAACGGCGCATTGCTGTGCGACGCAGATTCGGCCGGATGGATAGGCGCGCTTTCTTGGCTGATCGTCCTCGCCGTAGCAATCGCCGTCGCCCTGCGATAGACCGCCTCGTTTGGTGTCCTCTTTATCACGTCGGCTATTGGCACAAGGCGGACGTGCCGGACCACGGTGAGTATCTCGCCTGTCGCGGGTAGAGCGGACGTCGACTTCTATGACATCTGACGCGCGAACGCCTTAGCGGCCTCATGTCACAATTTTGGATCACAGGTAGAGTACTCTAATATCCACTAGTTTTCAGCGATCTGGCGGCTTGGGTGCCTAGGCCGTGATATGCATTCACATCGAAGGAAAGCGGATCATGCGTGCGGCGGCATTCCTGCTCACTCAGTTGTTGGCGTTTCCGTTCAATCAGGCTCTTGCTTGGTGGGATGAAGGCCATATGCAGATCGCTTACGTGGCCTATCAACGCCTCAATGCCCCGGTCAAAGACAAGGTCGATGCCCTGCTAAAGTTGAACGGCGACTACGCTTTATGGACGGCCGGTGCACCTGATGAGCCAACCGCGAGGCTATACGCCTTTGTGCATGCCGCGACCTGGGCTGACGATATTAAGACGAAGGGTGGTTACGTCACAGATAACGCCAATGGCCCCGACGCAGGCAAGAATATTGGCTACGCGGACAAGAACCGGCATCCGTATTGGCACTTTAAGGATACGATGTTCTCGCCGGATGAAACACCGCTGGCAACGCCGGACCCGGTTGATGCCGTCACCCAGCTGAAGCTGATGATCGCAGCCTTGCCTGCATCATCCGGAGCGTCCGACGATGTGCGCTCCTACGATCTTGTTTGGATGCTGCATGTTGTCGGAGATCTTCATCAGCCGCTTCACACGGTTCAGCGCCACACGGCCCAAATCCCAGAGGGGGATCGTGGCGGAAACTCTGAACGGGTTATTCCAGCGACCGGTGAAACGCTTCCCCTGCATTCGTATTGGGACAGAATCTTTGGTGGGTATTCCTCGGTCTTTGGCGCGATCTTTGATGCGAAGGACCATGGCGGTCTGATGAGCGTTCATCCCGACGCCGATGCAGCTCAGATACTGGACCCCGATGCGTGGGTCACGGAGAGTTTCGAGCTTGCGAAGAAGTTTGCTTATGCCCCGCCCGTCAGTGCCGGGAAGGATGCCGTGCAATTGACGCGCGAGTACGAGACCGACGCCCGAAACGTTGCGCGACGCCAGGCCGCGTTGGCGGCGGCTCGGTTGGCAAACCTGCTTAATGACGCATTGAAGTGATTGCAGAAGCGCTCATTGGCAGCGTCTTGGGTCGGCCACCGACCGACTTATGTCATAACGCGTATTTTGCGAATCCGCCGGCTCATCGCGCCTCCCGTCGCGTCGCGCTATTTCGTCACTGTCCCCCGCAATAGCTTGATGCCATGCGCGAGCGCGTTTTGCATCAATAGCGTGTCGGCGCTGTAGGCGATCATGCGAAAACCCTTGGCGCGGAAATCGCGCGCCCACTGCTCGTTTCCGGCGAGAAAGCCTGGCGTCTTGCCGTGCTTCTTGCACGCCTCGACCAGGTCATCGATAGCTGCATGGAATTTCGGATTGTCGAACTCCCCGGGGATACCGATGAAGTTCGTCAGATCGCAGTGACCAAGCCAGACCACGTCGACGCCGTCGACCGCTGCGATCGCATCGACATTGGCAATGCCTTTTGCGGTCTCCACCAGCGCGATGACCATCGTGCGCGCGTTCGCTTGAGTGATTTTGTCGGTCTCGGGCCCACTTGAATAGTCATCGTGCGCCGCCACGTTGAAAGCCGCGCCACGCCGCCCTGCCGGCGGATACCTGGTGCAGTCAACGATCGCCTTTGCCTGCTCGGGTGTTTCGACCATCGGCACCATGATGCCCATTGCACCAATGTCGAGCGCACGCGCGATGTGATGATAGTGGTCCGACGGAACGCGCACGAGAGGCACCAGATCAAGTCCGCGGCAGAATGCGAACTGGGCCTTCATCGTCTCGAAGCCGACGCCTGAGTGCTCCATGTCGTAGAGGATGAACTCAGCGCCCGCTTCCCGGCAGATCGTCGGGTAGCCGGGCGTGAAGAATTCGAACGTCATCGTTCCGAACGCGCAACCGCCGGCCGCAAGGCGGGGTTTCAATGGATTTGGGCGCAACGCATTTTCCCCGAAGTGGTGATTACCGGAGTATGGCGAAGACGGTGACGAGCGTCTTTGAGGCAAACATACGTAGGTCCGTAGTTTTGATCAATCCCGCTCCACAGGATGGAAAGGAACAGTGGATCGATGCCCGGAATTGAAGGCCGCAACTGACGATGTCCGGGAGTTTATTCATTGGAATGTCGCCGATCGAAGTCCTTCCTGCCTGAAAATCTTTGGAAGAAGAGGTCGACAATCTTGTCGGCGCTTGTATCGCGCCACCTGCGTGGATAAGAATCCACGCACAACTGGGGGATGCAACAATGATACGGATTCTTTTCGTCGTCGCTTTAGCGACGGTGTTTCTTTCGACCGACAATGCACGGGCCAACTCGCTTAATGCCGAACGCCTCCTCGGAAAGCTGGCAGCCTTGGAGGCGCGCGTTGCTGCGCTGGAAACCAAAAACCGGGAGTACAAGCGCGAGCTGGAGCAAGCGCGGACGCAACGGCGCACCGAGGCACTGAAGAATGTTGGCCTTGCAAACGCGGCTATGCCGGCAAGAGATCTGACACCCAATCAATTAACTCAGACAGGCAATGAAACTGGCTGGACGGGTTTCTTTTGGGGAGCGGCGGCGGGTGGAGCTGCGACCAAGTCGAGCACAACCTCCAGCGAACGAGCTGCACAGATTTTCCCGGGCAATCCTCCGCCGTTTGACTTAAACGGCTTCAATACGTCTTCGCTGTCTGGACCGACTAGTAATGTAGGCGGATTCGTTGATGTGTTTGCCGGCGGCGACTTTCAACTAGCTCGGCTCGTTTTTGGTGGACAGATCGAAGCGACCGCCTCAGATCTGAATTTTAACTCGTCGGGAATTCGGTCTTATGCATACTTTAGTTCCGCGGGCCCGACCGGCGTAACCGCCACAGGAGATTATCGGCCCCAAGTTACATCACGATGGATGGCCTCGGCATTGCTGCGCGCAGGCATTCTTGTGGATGATCTTACCCTCCTCTACGGAATTGGTGGGTGGACCGTCGCGCAGTTCGAGGCCCGAAATCTCACCGACAATCCTTTTTACCAGCCCAATGAGTCCTTTTGGGCGAGCGGGCCCACCGCGGGCGTTGGGATCGAACGTAAGCTGGACTCGAACTGGCGCGTAAGAGCCGAGTACCGTTACACCAGGTTCGATACTGCGCATACCCAGGACAGATTCGCTTTTGTATCTGGTCCGAATTCACAGACCTATTCGCGGTCGACCCAATTCGATCAGTCGATGCAGTCTGGACGGATCGGTTTCGCCTATTCCTTCAATCCACTCAAATAGGTCAGAGCACGGATTGCGCGGCCTCGCGACCCGCCAGGTCCGCGCTTCGTGTCTTGCATTCCCTCTACTCCAGGTTTTTCATGTATGCTGGTCGCCTAGCAGCGAAGTTGCTCTTCGCTGCCTAGAATTCCGGAGCGTTGATCCATGGTCAATGCGCTCGTCATCCGCCGCGGTACGCAACTGGCAAAAGCCCAGAAGGCACTTCGCGCGGCACAGTATGTTCGAATGTCGACCGATTTTCAGCGATACTCGATCCAGAACCAGGCCGCCGCCATCGCGGCATACGCTCAGCAACGCAACCTTACTATCGTCCGGACTTACGTCGACGAAGGACGCAGCGGCCTGAGGATCAAGGGGCGGCCGGGCCTGATGGAATTGATCGAAGATGTTCAATCAGGGAACGCGGAATTTGACCACATCCTGGTCTACGACGTTAGCCGTTGGGGACGCTTCCAGGATGTCGACGAGAGTGCGCATTACGAGTTTGTCTGCAAGCGAAACGGCATCAAGGTCGCCTATTGCGCTGAGCAGTTCGACAACGACGGAAGCCTCCTGTCAAGCATCTTTAAGAACATCAAGCGTGTGATGGCGGCTGAGTATAGCCGAGAGCTTGGTGTGAAAGTGCACACTGGTCAGAGTCGAGTCGCAGGCCTCGGATATCGCGTTGGTGGCCCTCTTACGTTCGGGCTCCGCAGGGAGCTAGTAGATGAGAGCGCGCGTTCGAAAGGCAGGCTTACGAAAGGAGAGCGCAAGGCCTTGCATACGGATCGCGTGCGGCTTCAGCGTGGACCCGATAAGGAAACCGCCGTGGTCAGGCGAATATTCCATCAGTTTGTGATCGAGCGAAAATCGTACAGCCAAATCACTCGGGAGCTCAATCGAGCGAAGGTCACCAATCAAGGGCGCCCCTGGTCCGGCGCCATGATCCGCATCATTCTCATGAACGAAAACTACATCGGCAATATCGTTTACAACCGAACCACCCGTCCTATTGGACAGAAGTTGGTCAACAATCCTCAAGATCGGTGGATTCGAGGACTGGCAGTTATCGATCCAATCGTCGATCCCAATCTTTTTGCACGCGCACAAAAAATCATGGCCGAGCGGCGCATCCAGATCCCAGAAGATCAGATGTTGCTGAGGCTGCGAACGGCTCTCCATCGAAAGGGGAAGCTGAGTTGGACCATCATCAACAACACGCCCGGACTTCCCTCAGCCGGGACATACGCCGAGCATTTCGGACCGTTGCGAAAAATCTACGCGCTGCTCGGGTATGAACCAGGGCGCTACTGCGACTGGATAGATAGTCGAGTTTTTTGGTCCGACGTTTTGGCAAAACATGCCAACCAAGTGGCCGAGACACTAAGGATCGAGCAGAGCATTAAGGCGGTGGTCGAGCAGAGCGGCGCCGGCTTGATGGTGAATGGGAAGCTCAAGATTACCTTTCTGGTTGCGCGACGACTGCCAAAGAGAGGCCCAAACGAATCCCCGCACTGGAGAGCCTTCCGCGGGAAAACATCCGCCGGGGTTCTGGTCGTACTTCGACTAAACGAACTCAACACGGCCGTTAAGAATTATCTGGTGATACCTGCTTCATGGGGAACCGGAACCGGGGCCTGGGTAACGCTTTCGGATTCGGTTTTGGCTCGTGAAAACGCCGTGCGCGTCGACAGCCTCGACGAAGTGATCCGACAGATCAAAACCAGACTGTTAGAATATGACTATGCCGCGCCAACCAAGCCAACGCTAAAGAACAAACGAAGGAAGCTAGGCCGGCCCAAAACCAAGAACGGCCGCGTGCGGCACTGACGGATCTCAGATAGAGATAAGCGCCCAATATCTTGCCATAGTTCTTTTTGAAATCGCCATTGAGCTTCGAAATCTCGACAAGCGCGGAAGATTGGTCAGACATGGACACGAACTCCTGGGAACGTCCAGGTGCCTTATAAGCCACTGATTTGCCCTTGGGCGCAAGTTAAAAATTCGGATTTTCAGAAATGCGGTGGCGCGTCTGGGCGGCTAGATGAACTCTAGTTGCGACCGGCGCATTATGGTTCTGCGGACGTTGAGGGCTGTTTTTTGATTTCGTGCATCCGCTCCATTTAGCGATCGAATTGTGGCTCCGTTTGCTGCAGCGTCTTCAGAGCCAGACGCCACGCGCTCCGCCTTACACTTCGTTGTTGGAGGGTTTCCGCACTCTCGCGCCAACGCTTCCCAGCCCACGCATTTGCCAGAACTATTGCGATAACCTGGACCGCCTTTGTCGCCGCAAGCCGAAATAGCAAGATGCAGTCGAAATCGGCTCGTGGGAATTGCACGTCAGCGATCAGTCCCGTCCAGAGATGGTAAGTCCGCTGCGGCCATCGTCGCTATAGGTACGAACGATATCGATGTTACGCTCTGCCGCATAGGCAGCAATCACGTCCCTTTGGTTTGCTGTCGAGTAGCGTTGGTGGTCCGTCGACATGCGGACATACTGTGCTGCTCGGATGGCAGGAGGGATCTTCGAACTACAAGCGCGTTGCCCATTGTCCACCTCCCGAAGGGTGCGACCCGGCCGCCGAGCTTCTGCGGTCAGCTTTCTCGTCTCATCCCCAGATGCCGAGCGCAAACGCTTCCATGAATATCGACGCCCGCGAGGCCGAGAAGTCCGCCAGTGCCACTTGCGTCTTCTGTCGAAAGTCTCGTCACGATG
The DNA here is from genome assembly GCF_029051645.1 of Bradyrhizobium sp. CSA112. GTDB lineage: Bacteria > Pseudomonadota > Alphaproteobacteria > Rhizobiales > Xanthobacteraceae > Bradyrhizobium. The sequence continues at coordinate 37,639 of NZ_JAACFS010000007.1, read as the reverse complement.
CCGGTGGGCGACGCAATCACGCTAACTCTGCAGAAGTTTGTCTTTGCGGTTCCGCTGCTACCGTATCGATCTGAACTGACGTCGATGTTTGTCTCGGCGGTCAGTTGCCAAATGTAGGACGTATCGCCGCTATTCATTCGAAATGAGGATGCTGGCGGACCAAACTGAAGCACAAGCGCATCCACGTTCTTGCCCACATATTGGTCGCCAAGCCGGGTCGCTACCTCCTGCCGAGACGCGGCGCAACCAGCCAGCCAAACGCCCAGCGCCACAGTCCCCAAAATACGCATTTTGCCGTACCCCCACCGCCCTTGGAGATTCTGCCCGCAACCGAAGGGCGAACGCAAGCTCCATGTCGTCCAAATTCCGCGGGATTCACTGGGGCCGCCGCTTCACGATGGCGGGCCTGTCCTTTGTCAGCGGCCGTACAGACCGCGCCCCGGTGGCGGCTATTCTGTAAGTCCCCCGGCTGCATGCCCCCAAAGCCCCTAGCGGGGGTATCTCCTGGTGCGGCGGCCCCGGTGCGTTGCGCATTGCCGGGGCCGCTTCATTCCACGAGCCGCATGGTCCGGCGCCGTTTCATGCGATCCAGCGCGTGGACAACTTCTGCAGCTTCAGCGAGCCGGCATACCGGCTGCGTCGGTTGAGCTTTTGCTTCAGCGGATGCTGGCGAGGATCGAGGGCCTTTGTGACGAGCGGGATAGGTTTAAGAAGGAACAGGGCGGTCCGACGAAAGGGCGCGTGCTTGGTGGCCGGAGTTGGTGATGGCAGAGCCCGCTCAATTGGTACGATGAGGCGGCGGACAATTCGCCTTGGATCCAGGCGCTTGCCGAAGTGCGTCGCCGAGCGACGCGCGAAGGCCGGCATTATTGCATGTCCAGGCGATCACGATCGCGATTGATCAGTACGCTGAGAGGACCGCTCGGCCATCGCGATTACTTCTTGAACAAACCCCACGGCGGCGGCTGCCCACCGCGACCTCTTTGGGTCACAGCCACAGCAGGTCTGAACGGATGCGCGGCTGGCAGTCCCTTGGGCCCTCATTGGGTCACCCTAGTCATTGCCTCCAGGCTGTTCTTCTCCTGCCTGCTCGGTGGTAGGCCGAGAAGGGCCAGCCGCTGTTGCTTTCTGACCGCCCGGCTAATGGCCTGTGTTCCGCCGGGTTACCCTAGCTGCTACGGGCCATGCGGAGAAGGTTCGATTCTAGTTCCTCTCCCTCCGCCAGCCGATTTCCAGTCGCCGTACTTCCCGGGCGCGAAGGTCCCAAAATCCCGCCGATTTTGCCGATGTTTTTGTTCGGGAGAATATGGCGGACCGCTTTCGTTGCTCTCGAAAGGGGTTGGAGAAGGCATTTTTCTCCGCAACCTTCGTACTAGGTCCAACAGTCCAATCCCCGATTTGCCAGAAACCAAACCGGGTTTGGCCGACTCATTTCGAATCCATCTCCCTCAAGCGAGATCGGGAAATTGCAGGTTCGATCTTTGGCGCCCTTTGCCCTGATCCTGCGCCACGGCGGCGCTGGCCATCAGGGCCAGTAAAGCAGCGGATAACATAACGCGCACCACGTGACTATCAGCCTAAAGCACTGAAGCGTATCGCGCTGCATCTAGTTTCGCGGGCAGGTGTGTGACCGCCGCCAGTCTGGCGATCACTGAATATGGCTGACCGACCACTGGTCAAAGCCGGCCGGGATGCAAACCCGCCAGACGTGGCCGACGCCACTCTCTACGTCGATCTCGACGACGTTATAGTGATACTCGCCATTTTCGACGAAGTGCAGGCCCACGATCCAGATTGCCCCAAACAGAATAGGCTGCGGGAGGGCCTTGGCCACGCGGTTTGGCCACCACTCTGACGAGTTGCCCGCATTCAGGAAGACGATCAGCGTCTTACCGCGCGCATATTCTTCGCCGCCCTTTTGTTGCTTGTCGCGAATGGCTTGTAGCACTCGGGTTTCAATATCCCGCTCGTCGTTGTCGTTCTTGGGCACCATCACGTGTTCGGTCGGCCAGCTTTCCCCGGTGATGGCATCCAACAGTACACCATCGCCGCCGATTTCCTCGGCGACGGTGGCGAACGTGAGCTGTTCCTTGCCCGCGATCGAATTGAACACTGCGCAAATGAGCCAGTTGGCCAGGCCTTCGCGCGACAGCAGCCCGTGCATGGCTTTGAACGGGCGGCCGGTTTCCAGATGCTTGCCGTTGCGAATGAACGGTTCAAGCTCCTTCAGCGCGATCTTGAGCGATTTGAATTGCTTGCTGGCGTGCTTCATGCGGGCAGTATAGGCGCCTCGGGGATAAAAGATAATCTGGCGCTTGCATCGCCAGCCAACGCCAGATGTAGTGATTGTGACCGCGCCGAATCGCCGCTCATATGGTGCGTGGCCCGCATCGTTCACATGCCGCTCTTCGGGCGGCGACGAAAAGCCCAGGTCAAGGCCATGCATGACGCGCTGGACCTCGCCCATCGCTGGCTTGAGTAGTCGGAAGCCGCGCGGTCTGTGGGAAATGCCAAGCTGGCCGAGGCCGACGCCTTGCTGTGCGATGCGTGGTCGAACTTCATGTTCTGGAATCAGAAGCCAAGCGTGTCGCCGACCATCGGGCAGGCCGACGTCCCTTCTTGTGGACGAAGTGCCATCGCTGCAATGCCGAACCGAAGATCGATTTGCGCGAGTTGGTACGGCCGCCGGACACGCCCGTACCTAACCTCGAACCCGCGCTGTTCTGTATCAAGTGCAGTGGGGCAGGGCGCTACCGTGCCCGCGCCCACATCCTCGGCCTGATGCCCGATCCCGATGACCCCGAGGATGGCATCGTGCAAGGACGATCGCCAACCAATCCGGGATAACCATTGCCCTATTGTGGTCGGTCTACCCTCAGTTGCGGGATTGCGCTATGGGGAGTGAGGATGTGGAGGATCAATGTCGACCGTCGATCAAGGTGCCGAGCTGACCGAGGGCCAGGCTTTTGAAGCAATCCGGCAATGGTCGGAAGACCGGCCGGCGTGGCAACGTGACGCCCTATGGCGCATTATTGTCAACGGCGCACTGTCAGAAAAGGACCTCGACGAACTCACGGCGATTTGCTGCGACCCTGCTGCAAAAGGTAATCCGCTCACAAAGAGCCATCTGAAGCAGCCAGCGGTGCTCGGCGAACCGATCTCCTTGCACCGTGTGACACAGGCTAAGGGCATCAATGCCTTGCCTGACGACCAGGAGCTTGAATTTGCGCCGAAGGGATTGACGATCATCTATGGCGACAATGGCTCCGGCAAATCAGGTTACGTGCGCATCCTGAAGAATGCCTGCCGTACCCGTGACGGACACACAAACATTCGCCGTAACGTGGAAGACACCACCAACATCCCGCAGTCGGCCACGATCGGCTTCATGCGCGGGGCTGTGCAGGACACGTTTGCCTGGACACCGCAAGCAACCACGCACGCCGAACTTCCTTCCGTCAGTATCTTCGATACGCGCAGCGCCAATATCCATGTCGAGAAAACCAACGCTGTGGCCTACATCCCGGCGCCGATGCAGGTCATGGAAGCCCTGGCTGCCGCCTGTGATGCGGTCAAGCTGCGAATCGACGCTCAAATCAGCAAGTTGCAAGCCCAGACGCCCCACGTCATTCGGTCGCCAGCGCTTTCGGCTGATACCGCCGCGGGCGCCTTCCTTCATCGGCTTTCCGCGAAGTCGAACCTGACGCAGCTTGAATTGCTATCGACCGTTTCGAGCGAAGAGGCGAAGCGCCTCACTGAATTGGAAGCCGATCTCGCGCAAGACCCCAAGAAAGTCGTGACCCGGCTGACGGCCCAACGGACCAAACTGCAGAACATCCGCGCGCAGCTTACCAAACTGACCGCTCTGGCCACCGATGATACATTTAAGAAGCGGGACGTGTTACAAGCAGACTTCGCGAAAAAGAGCGAGGCGGCTAATCCCGCTTCGATCTGGATGAGTCCGGCAAGCATGTTGGTGCCCCGAGAACTGTTGCCCTCGAGACTTCTGAACAACGGAAGCCAACGACCAAGGTTGGAGCATAGAGCGTCTCCGATGGAGCGCAAATTGCCGGCGCCTGCTATCCACGCGCGCAGGCGCTCGGCGTCGGCGACGTCCAGCGAATCCGATGTCTCGGCATCGACCTCCTCGCGTCTTGCATCGATCTCCGCGAATGTACGTAGAGACTCTACCAGAGTGTCCGCCGTGCCTCGATCAGGATTGAAAAGCTTGAGCACCGAGAGGGCGCTGCCTTCGAATTTGGCCGGTAACCAGAATCTTGCCAACGGTCCGCAATTTTCTTCGAGCGTGACGACATCTGCGGGGTGAAGGTCCGTGAGCAACGGGCGGTTCAACGGAAGGTCTATCGGCTTGGGTTGGGCTGCTTCGATGGCCAGGAGTTCGCCGAGCAGCGTGCGATAGGTCAGTCCTGTCTTTGGGTCCACCGCATGTAGAGCCGTCTGTTGCCGATCGAGATCCGCTTCCAGCGATTCGATGCGCGCCGCCAACCTTTCACGATCCCGCTTCCAGGCCGGAGCGCCTCCGCGGGGCTGGCTGTGCAAATGCTCAACCTGCTCGCGTACCGATCCTATGATGGCCCCCCGATCGCGATTGACGTCGGTGATCATCACGAAGCGGTTTCCCAGTCGTTCCTTCTCCAGACGCTTCCTGACGACCTCGAGCGCAGCTTGCTTCTGGCAGACAACCAACAGTGACTTGCCCATGCCAATCGCGTCGGCGACCATGTTGACGATCGTCTGGCTCTTGCCGGTTCCGGGCGGGCCTTCGACGACAAGGCCCGGCGCCTGGCGAGCCTCCATGACGGCCGCCTCCTGCGATGGGTCGCTGTCCGCTGTGAAAAACCGTTCGATCTCTCGTGCGGAGACCGGACCATCGCTTTCAGGCTTGTGATCGGAAAGCCGAAGTGCGGCTTCGAGTGCGGTCGAACTTGGAGGTAGACCCCGCAAAAATTCGAGGTCCTTCATCACCGCTTGACCCATGAAGGCAAGATGAAACAGAACGGCGGACGGAATGATCTGTCGCTCTTGGGCGCCGACTTTAACGTCCTTACCGGGCAGGGCAGATAGCGTATTGCCCACGGCCGTTGCGAGTTGTCCGAATGCGTCCATCACGTCCAACGCAGAGAAGGTCGCACGAGCAAGAAGTTCTTGTGCGGCTTCCTGCCATCTCTTGGCCTCCTGAATGCCGACCATTCCTTCAAGGGCAGGATTGACAACGACGTATTCGGCTTCGACGTCGGCGCTCTTCTCGCGCCCATATCCCAGCGTCACGTGTCCCCGATTGCCGACCTCGGGAAGCACGCGCGCCGGCCACAGGAGCACGGGAGCGATGCGGGGCTTTGCGTTTGGCCTGCCGTCGCGCATCAATAGAAACGGGAAGGCCATATAGAGGCCGTCGATGCCGGTATCGCGCCTGTACAGCAACGCATGGGAATGCAGCGAACGGAGCCTCCGTTCCAATCCATCGTTTTCGGAGAACGCCGCTGGATCAATGTTGACCGTCCGGGTCCCGCGCGAAAGGAGATGCTCGAGGATCTCCGCCGCCGGCACCCTCGACGTATCGAGCTCGGTCAGATCAACCCGCGCCGTTTTTCCTATAAGCATGCGGGTAAGCGGCCCGCGTAGTACGCCACCTGAGATTCGCTTTGCGAAGAAGTCCAATATCGTGGACACATATCCCTGCTTCGGCAGGGGCTTCCAGGATTCCGAAGCGACCGAAAGCAGCGCCAGTGCGCGCGCGATCGGCATCCTGCGGTCCAGGCGAAACTGGTTCGCCCACTCGTCGACGGAGGACACGCCGCATCTTGCGAAGTTCTCTATGCGGTCGTCGATCATGCGGTAGATCTCGCGTCGAGGCCGCGCCAATAGTGTGGCGGCTGGATCGCGCGAAAATCCGGTCAATCCTGCCGTGGAAGCTTCCTTGGCGGCTTCGTCAACGACCTCGATGACGGATCGGAACTGGCCTGGCGATGCGCTGAGAAGGATAACGAGATCCTCCTCGGCTGACTGGCGCCGCTCGATCAGGGAAACCACGCCGGCATGGTCCGTGTCGGGAAGCAGTTTTCTCTTTTCCTCCCAGAGTGCGGCCAAGCGGGCCATGGATGTCGAAAGGAGGTGGACGCGAAGCGTTTCCTCGTCGACCCCGATTTCGAGTTGCTGGAGGCGATTCCGGACCGTTTCGGCCCGCAGCTTGAGACGCCAGAGCCAATCGTCCGGATCGACCTTCCGGATGAGATCCGGGGCCGGACCGGTTATCAGATTATATCCGTCGTCCGGATGGTCGAGGAGCCATCCGGGCGTGACGATGTTGCCCCTGACGATCAAGGGCATGGACGGGTTCAAGGTCTTCAGGGCGATCGACAACCGCAAGTCGTCGGTCAGGCCCTCTGCTCTGGCGAATTGACGAAGCGCGGAGGGAATTCTCGGCTCGAAACCGGCCTCGGACGCCCATGTCGCCACCGCGCCACGCAGTAGGAGATCTTTTGCCGCGTCCCAGTTGGCGGCTTCGGCCGCCGCCAGCGCAAAGGATCCCGGCGAGCGGTATTGCTTGCCTCCCAACGAAATTGCCGTGCGGCCATCGACATCCTCAAGGCGAGCGGCAGCTTTAGGCGCCGCGACGGGCGCACCGGCAAGCCAAGCCTGAACTTCCTTCCATTGCCACCGCTGCCGACGGTCGCGGGCAAGCAGGCCGCGAAGCAGCAGCTCGTTGGCGGCATTCAGATTCTCCGGAAGCGGAACGCCGTTGGTCAGGACGTCGATCAGGAAGGCTTGCTCGTTAATACCCTGGAAGCACGCGCCGCGTGTGACGCGCTCCAGAAGGATCATGCCCATACTCCACCAGTCGGAGGCTGGTGCGACACCGCCGGCAATTGCCTCGGGTGCCATGTAGCGCGTCGTCTCGAGCGGAGAGGCGATATCAAGGTCGAACTCCGAAAGGCGCGCTGAACCGAAGCCGGTGATAACGAGATCTAAGGGATCCGAGAGCGCAAAAGAATCGTCGAAGGACGTAGATCGCGGTGTCTCAGGCCCGCCTCGGACAGGGAGTGAAGCGCCTGACCAAGCTCGGTGACGAGGATCCGGATTGCCTCCGGTCCCTCCGAATCGGGCGGCAGATCGGCAAGCGTCCCCCCGGTAAATTCCTCGACCACTTCGTATGCGCGGTCGCACCATCGCCCGGTCGCGAAGATCGCGGGCACGTGATCGCCTGGAAGTTTGCGTAAGAGGTCGTAGATTGCGCCATCCGGCTCGGATCCCGTCGCATAAAGAGTAAGCACGCCCCTTAGGCCGTCTGACTCACGAACGGCCGCGAACCGCTCGCGGACGGTGCTCGATGAAATCATCCTCTCCTGCAGCCGCCAACCTTCTATAACGGTCTCGACAGATTCGGGATCCGTTTCGGGCGTCGGCGCGGGCTCCAGTGCCGGCGTCGGGTCTTCGGCTGGCCGCTCCTCGACTGGCTCGCCGCAAACGCTGCAAACGAGATCTCCGGGTGAGTTCTCGTGCCCGTTTCTGCAGGCGGGCCCGCCTACCGGTGTCGGCATCGGTTGAGGCTTCGGAGCCGGCATGCCGGGCAGCGCGATGTCGACCGCCGAAAGGTCCCACCCGCAGTTATGGGCGTCGACGGTACCTTCGCAGAAGATTTCCGTGAGAGGCCGTTCTGTGTTGCAGTTCGGGCAGAGCCTGATCATCGGACGGACATCCCGCCGCTCGACGGCCGCTTGTCGTCCGAAGTGCTCAGTCTCGCGCCAGCCTTCTCGAGCATTTCCCGCAAACGCCGAAAATCGTCCCGGCCAGGTATGCCCGCGAACCAGACGTCGCCGCGGTCATCGAACATGACGTCCAGGGTCCTTTCCACCTCGGTGATCGGCCGCTGGAAAGGTGCAAAGCGCTCGTGGCCCATTGCGGTAAGGAAGCGGAGCTCCTGGTTGTCGCTGCCGCGAAGGGCCAGCGTTTGGCTTTGGTTGACATCGAACGGGCCCGTAACGAGAGCGTCGATCAACCCGGACGACGCATCCACCGTTTCCCTGACTTTGGTCCACGGATGACCCGTAAATACGAGCACGTCCGCTTCGGTTAGCGATCGTAGCCTTCTCAGAAGATCGAGCAGGGCGACGGGCTGATCGAACGGCTCGCCGCCGGATATGGTGATGCCGTCGGCAGAGGGAAGCCACTGCGTAACGGCGTTGACGACCTCGTCGATGGTCGTGATTCCGCGGCCCGGCGCCCATGTGTCCATCGAGATGCAGCCGGGACAGCGGATCGAGCATCCTTGAAACCAGATGCCGATGCGCCGGCCCGGCCCCAAGGTCGTGACGGGAAAATGAATGCGCGACAAGGCGATGTTCGCGGTCATGAGACCGGCCCGCCCGTAAGCGTAACAGTCGTCGATGCGCCCGTGGTAATCTCCTTGATTTCGTAGCTGCGCTCAGTTTCCGCTCCGCCGTCGAAGAGAGCACGGGAAAGTGGATTGATGAGATGCGATTCGACCTGGTTCCGGATGCCCCGGCCGCCGTTCGAAAGATCGGCCAGGCACAAGCCGCGGAGCGTCGCTCTCGCTGCCTTGGAAAGCGAAACATCGTAACCCAGCGATCCGACATCGTTGAGCAGGGCGTCGACCATCTGATCGAAGATTGCGTCCGCGACTTCGGGACGGATGAAATCAAAGACGATTACGTTCTCTCCGATGCGGTTCAGTATCTCGGGTCGGTTAAGCACGGATTTAAAGTGCTTTTCGATTTCGCTTCGCACTTTTCGCTTCACGGTATCAAACGTCTCGTCGGGCGTGACGTTGGCGATACGTTCGCCGGACGGACCGGGTGTATAAATCCCCAGGTTGGACGTGAATACGATGAAAGTCTCGGAGAAGTAGACACGGTCGCCGCGGCCGGAGGTCAGGACGCCGTCGTCCAGCACTTGCAGAAATTTGTCGAGAATCCGTGGGTGCGCCTTTTCGATTTCGTCGAACAGAAGAACGCTGAACGGCTTCTCCCGGACGGCGTTGGTGAGTTCGCCCCCGACGTCGTATCCCACGTAGCCGGGGGGAGCGCCGATCAAGCGCTGATCGGAATGCTCCGCGCTGAATTCCGACATATCGAAGCGGATGTAAGCGCTATCGTCTCCGAACAGCAAACTGGTGATCGTCTTTGCGAGTTCCGTTTTTCCGACACCGGTCGGGCCGGCGAGGAACGCGACGCCCCTAGGCCGTCCGCCCCGCGGAGATTGTCCGATTCCAGTGACGGCGCGCTTGACTATATCGAGCATGTGGGTGACGGCATGCGCTTGGCCCTTTACCCGTCGCCTCACGAAGTCCTCCGCCGAACTGATCTTGTCTCGGCTGATCTTGCGCCAGGGATCTTCCGTGACGCCAACCTTGAAGCGCCGCACCGCGTCAGAGATCCGGTCGAATGCGACATTCTCGCTCCGCGCGAGCTGCACGACGGCGCTCAAATCGACAAGCAGAAGTCCTTCGGTTTCATCGACGAAGCCTTCGATTGACTTTCCGACTTCGGCCTCTGCTGCATTTTGAGCGCCTGGAAGACTTCGAATCAGGGAACGGACCAAGCTCCTTCGTGCCGTGTGGTCGGGTTTGCCGATAGGAATGTGTCGAACGCGCGGATTGCCGATGAGAAACCAGTCAGGCAGGTCGCCTTCCTTGTCGACAATCCAGATGACGGAATTGAAGAACGGCTGGCGGCGCTCGCCGGCAGGGCGGGCCCGCGCGGAATGCGAGAGGATCAATGCGCGGGAGAACAACTGATGCTCTGCCGGCGAAAGTGCCTCGTTGCGCGTGATCAGCCGTGAAGCGAAGTCGATAATGAGCACTGCAGGCGGGCCGTCAGCACCCACGAGCCGTTCGAGCGTTGCGGACAAGAGGTCAAGCCCGCCTGCGGCCGCGCCATTCGCCGGCGTCAGGCCAAGCTGACCCAAAAAACTGTCGTCGCCCGGCTCGAGAGCGCGGAAGCCGTTAAGCAGGTCGAAGCTGGCGATCCGCTGATATCCGGCGTCTTTCAACGCGTCCGGGAGCGCCCTTGCGAGCGGAACCGCTGTGATGGTTCCGGGGACCGGTTCATGGATCTGGAGGTCTCGCGTATTGCCAGAAAGGACGAACTGGCTCCGAAGAGGCAGGAAACGCTGTAAGTCCCTTACCCGACGACGTCGCCGATCGGACGGTTGAAGAGCATGCGCGCTGGCTTCTAGCGTACATGCTGGATTGGCACGGTCGTGAAAAGAAAGCCGTTTGGTGGGAATATTATCGGCTTCGCGATCTTTCCGCCGAGGACCTTCTCCACGAACGGGCGGGTCTCGCCGGACTAATTCTGCTTGAGCAGGCTGGTGGCACCGCCAAGGCGCCCATCCATCGCTACAAATTCGAGCTGCAGGATACCGATATCCGACCGGACGGCAAACTTCGGAGCATCGGAGGAGATCACTACGGAACTGTCGTCGCCATTTCACACGATGATCGGACGATCGATATCAAGAAGCGCGGCGACACGGCCGGCTTCCATGCTGAGGCGGTCTTTACCCATAAATCGTTTGACCACGATGAGCAGGCTGAGTCCCTCTTTCGGCTCGGAGAATACGTGGCCGCCAATGGGATGGAAGGCGAAGGGGATCATCGCGCCGCGCGCGATCTTTTGATGGCAAACGCGCCGCGACTTCGGGGACAAATGCCCCAACTCGATGGCGAGCCGACGCTGATTGCCGCTGTGCGGATCGCTCTCGATTTAGATCATAGCGTTTTTCCGGTCCAGGGCCCGCCGGGCGCGGGGAAAACATACACTGGCGCTCGCATGATCTGCGCACTCGCCCGTGACGGTAAGCGGATCGGTGTTACGGCGAACAGTCATAAAGTAATCCGCAACCTTCTCGGCGAAGTGATTGTCGCGGCGGCCAGCGAGGGCTTGCAGATCCAATGCGTTCAGAAGGTGACCGACAAGGAGGATGATCTTCCGACTCTGCAATTCGCGACGAAAAATGAAGTTGCTCTCGATGCGTTGGGTGGCAGCTGTGCGGTTGGTGGAGGTACCTCCTTCTTCTGGGCTCGGGCCGACGCGCGTCTTTGCGTCGACGTGCTGTTTATCGACGAAGCCGCGCAGATGTCACTAGCAGATGTGTTAGCGGTTTCTCAGGCGGCAAAAAGCATCGTGCTTCTTGGAGATCCTCGGCAACTAGAGCAACCGATCCAGGGAAGCCACCCCGACGGCATAGGCGTCTCGGCCTTGGATCATATCCTGGGACCTCATGCTACCGTTCCGCCCGATCGTGGTCTTTTTCTTGCCGAGACTTGGCGACTGCATCCCCTCATCTGCGCTTTCAATTCGGAGTTATTCTACGACGGCCGCTTGAAATCTCGGACGGGCCTGGAGCGCCAAGAGATAAAGTCAATCGGTAGACTGAAAGGTGCTGGCCTTCGATACCTTCCGATCGAGCACACGGGCAATCAGAGCTCCTCGCCGGAAGAGGCCGCTGCCATCCACGATCTTGTCTCTGCAATATTGGGAACTGGCACGACGTGGGTCGATCGACTCGGCGCCGAGTCCCCGATTGCACTCGAGGACTTCTTAATCATCGCTCCGTACAACGCACAGGTTTTCGAGCTCCAAGAGCGACTGCCAGGTGCGCGTATCGGGACCGTGGACAAGTTCCAAGGACAGGAAGCGCCCATAGTGATCTATTCGATGGCGACGTCAAGTCACTCCGACGCCCCGCGTGGTATGGAGTTTCTCTACAGCGCTAATCGCCTGAACGTTGCGACGTCGCGTGCGAAGTGTGTCTGCCTTGTCGTTGCATCGCCTAGATTATTCGAAGCGGAATGTCGGACGCCTCGCCAGATGCAGCTGGCTAATGCATTTTGCAGATACCTAGAGCTGGCGACGTCGGTTTGAATCTACCGACCTAATAGCTTTCGACCAAGCCGAACCATGGTCTCATCAGAGCGGCAGGTTGAATTGAGGCTCCGCCTGTACTTCGCCCTGTAGCGAAGAAACCGAGACACCTAAAAGCCGGACCGGCTTGGGGACCGGCATCTCGTTCTGCAGCAGAGCGACCGATAGGCGTTCGAGATCGCTGCGGCTCGAAATCGCGACGGGGACGGATTTGCTGCGCGTGATAATCTCGAAGTCGTTGAACTTCACCTTCAGCGTCACCGTGCGTCCCCGGTTGCCGGCGCCTTCGCAGTATCGCCAGACCTTGTCGATGAGCGGCTTGAGTTCAACGACCATGGCGTCGAAGTCGGTGAGGTCGGTGGAGAACGTGTTTTCGGCGCCGACGGATTTTCGGATCCGGTCGGCGCGGACCTCACGGTTGTCGACGCCCCGCGAGATCCAGTAGTAATAGCTTCCGGCCTTGCCGAAGTTTGCCTGCATGAATTCGAGCGACTGCCTGCGCATGTCGAGGCCGGTGTAGAGGCTGAGGGCGTTCATCTTGGTGCTGGTCGCCGGCCCGATGCCGTGAAACTTGCCGACGGGGAGGGCTTCGACGAACGCCGGCCCCATCTCCGGCGTGATGACGTACTGGCCGTTCGGCTTGCGGTAGTCGGAGGCGAGCTTGGCCAGAAACTTGTTGTAGGAGATGCCGGCCGAAGCGTTGAGGTTGGTTGCTTCCTTGATCTTCGCACGGATCGCGAACGCCACGTCCCGCGCTAGCGGAATGCCTTGCAGATTTTCGGTCACGTCGAGGTAGGCCTCGTCCAGCGATAGCGGCTCGATGATCGGTGTGTGCTCTGCGAAGATCTCACGAATCTGCTCGGAGACCGCTTTGTAGACCTCGAAGCGCGGCTTCACGAAGATCAAATCGGGGCATTGCCGTTTTGCCGTGACGGACGGCATGGCCGAGCGCACCCCAAACTTCCTGGCTTCATAGCTGGCTGCCGCTACGACGCCGCGCTCGCGGGATCCGCCGACGGCGACCGGCTTGCCGCGGAGATCTGGATTGTCACGCTGCTCAACGGACGCGTAGAAGGCGTCCATGTCGACGTGGATGATCTTGCGCTGGTGGCCCGGGGGAACTGAATGGTCGTCATCGTCCTGGACGGTCACATTGTCTGCCCGGCTGGGTCTTCCTTGACGCCGCGGGCGACGATTTTGAGCGACCCGTCCGAAAGCGGCCGTTGCAGCTTCAAGACCTCGTCCGGAGGAGCCGTCATCCAGGTTTCGAATTCGTCCGGCGTCGTCAAGATCACAGGCATTGCCTTGGGGTGGATGGTGCCGACCTCGGCGTTGGGCTCCGTCGTAAGGAACGCGTAGAGATCGTTGGTGGTCTCGCCTTCCTTGACCTTCCGAACGGAGGTCCAGTTAGTCCAGATGCGGGCGAAGCAGGCGAGGTGACGGGTCTCATCGAGCGCGAACCAGATGTCGCCGCCTTCGACCTTGTTGAATTCGCTGAAGGAGTTAAACGGCACCACGCAACGGTTCTCGACGCCGAGCCAACGCGTCCAGTGGTTGCTCTTTACATTGCGGATGTTGGTCGTGCCGCCGTCAGGCTCCATTCGAAGCAATTCCTTGAAGTCGACCGGCTTGCCCTTGGCTTGCAGCTTTTCGGTTCGTTTTTTGGTGGCGTCCATCAACGCTTTTGATGACGATGGCATGCCCCACCGCGCCGTGGCGAGTTCGCGGCCCCCGGGTCCGTTGCGCACGATTGGTGCCTTGTAATCGGGGAACACGCCGGGCATCGGCGCCAGATTGCCGACATACCGGTTGATCACCCGAAACAGCGCGATGATGGCGGCCTGGTTGGTGGTGATCGAGTAGAGATTGCACACGGGGTGTCTCGTCTGCTTTGGCGGCCGCACGAACGGCCTTTGAACGGCGTCGAAACCTATTTGCGCGAGCAGGTGGTGTCGCTGATCTTGTACCTGCCGCCGGAGAATCTGGGCCAGTCGCACGCGGTGCCGGACCTGGTCATCTGTTCCGCGATGTCGAACTTGTCGAGGAAGCACTGTGCCACAATGCGGTCCCGACTGGTAGGTCGGGACCGCCCGTCGCAGACGGTGCCATCACCCACTTGCAGGCAATGGACCGTCTTGCCCTCGATCATGTTCGACAACGCGCCGGCGGCCTGTCCGTAACCAGCTTGCCCGCGTTCGGGTGCGTCGATTCCGCAGATCCTCACGCGTACCTTGGCGCCATCGCCTTCCATGGTGAAGGTGTCTCCGTCCGACACGACTAGAACCTTTCCCAGGTAGTCCGCCGCTATCGCTGGCGAACAAACAAATGCGGCGACCATTGCGGCGAGTAATCTCATTTCGCTATCTACCGTTACCGCCACATTCCCCGCATGCGGGCGCCAATATCCACCTTGGGTCCTTGGCCGGGGGTGCGCGCCGCAGTACCGGCAGGCACAATCGGCCAGGAAGTCCGCTCGAACAGACCCAGCAGCTTTTCGGGAATGAAGCGCGTCCTGGAGGCATAGAGGTGGCGATCGCCCTGCGCATGTTGGCCGTGGACGAAGAACCGCTGCGGCACGACCAGATGAAGGTCGTCCTTCGCGCGGGTCATGGCAACGTAGAGCAGTCGACGTTCCTCCTCGATCTCGGCCGACGTGCCGGCACCGAGGTCAGAAGGCTTGCAGCCATCGACGACGTTGAGCAAATAGACCGACTTCCACTCCTGGCCCTTGGCGGAGTGAATCGTCGACAGGATCAGATAGTCCTCGTCGAGCAGCGGCACGCCGGCCTGGTCGCTGGTCGCGTCGGGCGGATCCAGGGTGAGCCCGGTCAGGAAGCGTTCGCGCGAAGGATATCCCGAGGCGATCTGCTCGAGCTGGATCAAGTCAGCCCGCCGGGTCTCGGCGTCTTCATGGATGCGGTCGAGATGCGGTTCGTACCAGAGGCGTGCACGCTCCAGATCGACGGGCCATTCCGAATATCGGAGATTGCCCAAGGTCTCGACGAAGGCCCTCCAGTCGTCGCCGGCACGCGGAGGCGTCGGTATGCTTGCGAGCGCCGCGATGGGGTCGGCGGCCTCCGTCATGCGGTCGAGCACGCGTTGCGCGGTTGCGGAACCGACGCCGGGCAGCAGATGCAGCAGACGGAAGCCAGCGACGCGGTCGCGCGGATTCTCGACGAACCGCAGCAAGGCCAGCATGTCCTTGATGTGGGCGGCGTCGAGAAACTTCAGTCCGCCGAACTTCACGAACGGGATGTTCCGGCGCGTGAGTTCGATCTCAAGCGGCCCGCTGTGGCTGGATGTCCGGAACAGAACGGCCTGCTCCTTGAGGAGCGTGCCGGACTCGCGGTTCTCCAGGATGTGTTCGACGATGAAGCGCGCCTGGTCGGCCTCGTCGCGGACGGTGACGAGTTGCGGCTTGGCTCCGGACGTTCGCTCGGTCCAGAGGTTCTTGGTAAAACGCTCCTTGGCGAGACCGATGACGCCGTTGGCGGCGGCGAGAACCGGTTGCGTCGAGCGATAGTTGCGGTCGAGCGTAATGATGCTCGCAGGCGGCGAGAATTGGTCTGGAAAATCCAGGATGTTGCGCACGGTCGCGGCGCGGAACGAGTAGATCGATTGGGCGTCGTCGCCGACGACGGTCAGGCCCCGGCCTCCGGGCTTCAGCGCCAGCAGGATCGAGGACTGCAGCCGGTTCGTGTCCTGATACTCGTCGACGAGGACGTGATCGAAACGGCCGCCGATGTCGTCCGCCAAGGTGGCGTCGCCGACCATCAGCGCCCAATAGAGCAGGAGGTCGTCGTAATCGAGAACGTTCTGCTTCTGCTTGGCTTCGACATAGGCCGCGAACAGTTCCTTCAGCTCGGCCGCCCACCCGGCGCACCATGGATACGACGCTCCAAGGACCTGCTCGATCGGTAGCTCGGCGTTGACGCAGCGCGAATAGATGGAGAGGCACGGGCCCTTGGTCGGAAAGCGGCTTTCGGTTTTCGAGAAGCCCTTCTCGTGTCTGACCAGGTTCATGAGGTCCGCGGAGTCTTCGCGGTCGTGAATCGTAAAGGCGGGGTCGAGGCCGATCTGTTCGGCGTATTCGCGCAGCAGCCGGGCGCCGATGCCGTGGTAAGTTCCGGCCCAGGTCAGCGCGTCGGTCATGACACTGGCGTCGCCCAACACCTTGCGTGCGATGCGTTCGACCCGTTTGGTCATCTCGGAGGCGGCGCGACGGGAAAACGTCATCAGCAGGATCCGGCGCGGGTCGGCGCCCTGAACGATCAGGTGGGCCACCCGATGGGCGAGGGTGTTGGTCTTTCCGGAACCTGCGCCGGCGATGACGAGCAGGGGCGGTGCCGCCAATCCTCCCTCGGCGCCGTGCTCCACGGCCCGCCGTTGCTCGGGATTGAGGGTTTCGAGGTAGGCGGTTGCCGTCTGCACCTTTGGCGTCCGTTCATGGTTGGAATCAACGACGGTCAATGATTCCTGCTTCGATCGCAACCTAGACCTCCGCTCGAGGGTGACGCGGCTGCCAACCAAGTTGGAGCAAGGTCGCGGAGGGGCGCCGCCCGGCCTTGGCGCATTTGCGGCAGCGCAGACGACTTGCAAGATCGTGCACGAAGGTGGTCGGCGGATGCTTGAGGGTTGCCAGATCGACATCGTTCGGGGTCTTGCACCGCGAACACTGGATTTCCAGCCACGGAAAGCCGCCGTTGATAGCCTGGTCAATTGTTGGCGAGGGGTCGATCGGCTCGCCATCGCTCCACATCCGCTCGTTCCAGCTTTCACAGAGCAACCTATCGGCCTGCTGAATCAGCGCAGCGCCCTTGGCTCGCATCTCTGCTGATTGCGCAGCCAGAATGCCGGTCATCGCGCGTGCTTTCCCCAATTCCTTCGTCAGTGCCTTTCGGTCTCCGCCTGACAGCGGCGTGGGGTGGTGTTTTGGCGCCATCCGCACATCCAAGCGCAGACCAAACTCGGGGTGCAGGCTAGGTTATGTCAAATCCCGGCCAGCACCCGTCTTCTTCGTGTCTTCCGGTGCGCTGCTGGCACGTGTTGTCGAGCAGTCGCTGTGCGACGTCGTTCCAGACCGCGTTGCCGCCATACAATCGGACTGCATTGGCGGTCTGGATTTCGACGGTCCGCTCGCAGCGACGGCAGGAAATGCGCAGCACGTGACGCTGAATCTCGCAAAGACGTCGCTGCCGCATCTCAGCCCCGGTCGCGCCGGCGCGAGGGTCTTTGAGAACCGATTCCCAGTATTCGGCCGGGAGGGGCGCATCCGGAGCCGCAGCGGAGGGGGCCGCCTGCGGACGGCTTCAGCGGCCAGCTTTTCCATCTGCTTTGGGGTCGGCATGCGCCAGCTCGCGGGTCGGTCGGTCACTCCGAATTAGAACATAAAGTGAACAAAAGTCGAGTCCGCCTAAGTGGTCGTTGAGAAAAAATCGTCCTGTTGGGAAGGTCGCGATGTCGGAACCAAGCTGGGTGGATCGTCTTGAATCCGGCATCAGTATTGGAGTTCCCCGCCATGGCCCCCCGCGCTAACTGGAAAGGCTTCCTGCGTCTTTCCCTCGTCACCTGTCCGGTAGCGCTCTATCCGGCCACGTCGGAATCCGAAAAGATCTCGTTCAACCAGCTCAACCGAAAGACCGGCCACCGGATCAAGTACGCCAAGGTGGACGCCGACACCGGCGAGGAGGTCGCCAACGAGGACATCGTCAAGGGCTACAAAGTCGACACCGACACCTTCATCGAAGTGACGAAGGAGGAGCTCGAGAACGTCGCGCTGGAATCGACCCGAACCATTGAGATCGACGAGTTTGTCGACCGCAGCGAGATCGACCCGAGGTATCTGATCCGTCCCTACTACTTGGTGCCGGACGGGAAAGTCGGCCACGACGCCTTCGCCGTCATCCGCGAAACCATCCGCGAGATGAACAAGGTCGCAATCGGTCGTGTGGTGCTGACCAATCGCGAGCACATCATCGCGCTGGAGCCGCTCGACAAGGGGCTGATGGGGACGCTGCTGCGCTATCCCTACGAAGTCCGTTCCGCGGATGAGTATTTCGACGAGATCCAGGACGTCAAAGTCACCAAGGACATGCTTGATCTCGCCAAGCACATCGTCAATCAGAAGGCGGGCCACTTCGAGCCGGACAAGTTCGAAGACCAGTACGAAACCGCCCTCATTGATCTCATCAACCAGAAGCGCGCCGGCAAACCCATCACCGCCAAAGAGCGCCCGCGCGGTGAGAACGTGGTCGACCTGATGGACGCGTTGCGCAAGAGCATCGGAAGAGACGCGTCGGCAGCGACAGAGGCGCCGAAGAAGCCAGCCAAGAAGGCGCGTAAGGCGGCGGCCGGGCAGAAGGAAATGTTGATGCCGATCGCCGGCAAGAAACCTGCGAAGGAGGCCGCGAAGAAGCCGGCGGCCAGACCGCAGCGGAAGTCGGCCTAGCGTGTCGTTAAGTCCAGTGACGCCAGACGGCCGTTACTTCGCCGTCAGCGGCAGGGAGCGATATGGCTGCGCTGAAAAAAACTTCCAGGAGATCAACCTTGAGCGCGGGCATTCTCGCCTACCGCAAGCGCGCTCGCGGGCTCGAGGTTCTGCTCGTTCATCCCGGCGGTCCGTTCTGGCGCAAGAAGGACAATGGCGCATGGTCCATTCCGAAGGGCGAAATCGATGCCGCGGATGCTCCAGAGCACGTCGCGCGGCGCGAGTTTGCCGAAGAACTCGGCCCGAGCGCTTCGATTGGTCCACTGCAGGCCCTGGGGGAGGTCCGACAGCGAGGAGGGAAGCGCGTTATCGCATTCGCCGGCGAGGGCCATTTTGACCCGGCGGCACTGACCAGCAATACGTTCGATATCGAATGGCCGCCCCGAAGCGGTCGACGGCAGAGATTTCCCGAAGTCGACCGCGCGGAATGGTTCAATATCGAGTTCGCGCGGACGAAGATGCTGTCCGGGCAGGTAGAGCTTCTCGATCGTCTTTTGGCGATCGCGGTTGAGAGCGCCGGGAAATGATGTTCAGGATTGGAATCATTTCGGACACGCACGGCCTGTTGAGGCCCGAGGCGGAACGAGGCCTCACGGGCGTCGATCACATCATCCATGCCGGCGACATCGGGCGTCCCGAGATCGTCGACGCGCTTCGCCGGATCGCCCCTGTCACCGCCATCCGTGGAAACGTGGACAGTGGCGAGTGGGCCCGCGAATACCCCGACACGAAGCTCGTGCGCTTGGCGGGACAGTCAATCTACGTTCTGCACGACCTGAAGACGCTGAAGGCCTATCCCGGCGCCGGCATCGACGTCATCGTCTCCGGGCATTCCCACGTGCCGAAGATCGACACGGTCGGTGGCGTTCTCTACCTGAATCCCGGCAGCGCGGGACGCCGGCGCTTCAAGCTGCCGATCACGCTTGCGACGCTCGAAGTCACGCGTGAGGGCATGCGAGCGGAAATCCACGACCTTGGAGGCGACTGAGCGCACCACCGCGCAGAGATTCACAGCGAAGGAGACGAATGCGTTAATGCGTTCCGTTTGCCGGTTACGCCCGAAGGGAAGCGCTATTTGCGCGGACGTTCTCGCTCGCGCACGACATCCTTCGCCCGCTTGTCGGACCTGAGCCCGAGGTAGACGGGCTGGCGCAGTTCGCCCTTACTCGTCCACTCCGCGAATTTGACCTCGGCCACCAACGAGGGCCTGACCCAGGTCGTGGCGGCCTCGTCCTTCACTTTGGCAGGGAAGGGTGATTTAGGGGTCGTCAGCTTCACGAGCTTGGCATGGAGGTCTTCCAGGACCTTGTGGCTGAAGCCAGTGCCGACATGTCCGATGTAGCGCCATGCATCGTCTTCCCGCACGGCGAGGACCAGGGCGCCGAAGAACGGCCTACTACGCCTGGGCGCCGAGAAGCCGGCGATCACCACTTCCTGCCGCTTTGCCGTCTTGATCTTCAGCCAATCCGGCGTCCGGCTTCCGGACACATACGCGCTGTCGGCGCGCTTCGCCATGACGCCTTCCAGACCCTTCCGCTCGGCTTCGGCGAAAAATTTCGTGCCGTTCGCTTTGCGGTGGCGGCTGAAGGCGATCAGCCGGTGGCGCGGCAGGATCGCTTTCAGCCGCTCCTTGCGCTCGAGAAGAGGCAGTTTGCGTAAGTCCGCTGCGTTCTCGAACATGAGATCGAAGGCACAATACAGCAGCTTCGCTTCATGGCGCAGCGCGTTTTGAAGCAGCTGGAAATGCGAGACGCCGTCCTTTCCGATCGCGACGAGCTCGCCGTCGATCACCGCGTCGCCCTTCACGCCCTCCAGCGCTTTGGCGACCTCGATATAGCTGCGGCTGATGATCTTGCCAGTGCGGCTGTAGAGCGCAACCTTGCCCCGCCGGATTTCCGCGATCATCCGGAAGCCATCGTACTTGTCCTCGAAAACCCAGCCGGGGTCGTCGAAGGGCGCGTCGGTGAGCGTAGCGAGCATCGGCTGTAAGCGCTTGGGCAGGGTCGACGTCCGGCTCATTCAAAGGCCAATCCTTCAGAGCGCGTTGCGTAATGCATGGACGTCCTTCAAGAATGAGGGAACGCTCAAAGCCATGGCATGTTCCGTCAGACGCCGCGACCAATCCCAGAGTGCGCGACGTTGACTATCGAACGGGAAGGGCTGATCAGACCGATGGCCAGAAAACTCAAGACCTACCAGACTTCGCTAGGTTTCTTCGATCTGGCGATCGCCACTCCCTCCATGAAAGCGGCTCTGGAAGCGTGGGGCGCAGACAGCAATCTCTTCCACCAAGGCGCTGCGAAGGAGAGCCACGATCCGGAAATCATCGCCGCGACCATGGCAAAGCCCGGCGTCGTTCTCAGGCGCCCGGTCGGATCCGACCGACCTTTCAGCGAGCATGCTGAACTGCCCACCAATCTTGGTGGCGGCGGATCAACGAAAGCCGCCCGCAAGTCGAAAGGCCCAAAGGCGAAGAAGCCTTCCTCTCGCCCTGTCGACGAGGCTGCGGAGCGAAAGGCCGCTCTCGCCTACGAACGGGAACAGAAGCGCCGCGATGTTGAACGGGCGAAGGAAGAGGCCGCCAGGCAGAAGGAGCGTGAACGCCGTCAGGCGGTCGACAAGGCGCAGGCTGCGTTGGACAAGGCCGAGCAGGAGCACGCGAAGCGCGCCGCCGCCATCCAGGCGGAGGTCGAGGCTCTCGAGAAGAGCTCGCAGGCCGAAAAAGCCCGCTGGGATAAGGAGAAGGAGCGATTGGAAGCCGCGCTGCGCCGCGCGCGGGGTTAGTTTCTGTCATGCGCGGCGCCGGTCCTTCTGATCAGCAGGGCATTCTGGGCAGGTATCACCGATCGAGTTCAGCACGTCGCGAACCTCGGCCGCCGCTGCATCAGGGGTGACCCCTGCTGGCGGGTCTTCACGGGCGATATCGATCGCTCGCTCCCAGGCATGCGGATCGGCGCGGTCCTGCATCCAACCGTGCTCCTCGCACTCGCGGATGGCGCCGGCTTCCTGGAGCACGTCAATCGCCCATCCGCGGCATTGTCCGTATCGCCGGCCTTCGTTCACGTGTCATCAGCATAGAAATGGCTCCTGAACGGCGAATCGTTTTGTCCGTCATTCGTTCCGGCCGATAACACATGGCTGGGATTCGCAACGGCGGGAGCTCAAGGTTTGGAGTGCTACCGCCCGCGAACCTGCGAGGAAATCCAAAGCCCCCAGCTAGCGCTTCATTTCCGTTTGTGCGCGTCCGGCAAGTGCCGGACCGGGCTCTCGTGAACCGAGCCGCGTAGCGTCTCGGCCGTGCGGCTTCGATCCCTCGCGCAAGAGCTGCGGAGCTCCTCGCCGGGGGCACTCGGGAAAGGGGCCCGCCGTCATGAAGGATGCCGGCGTCGCTATCACTGCCCCGTTCCCGGGTGCCCTCTTAACCGGTCTCGTCGCTGCACTCGGTCCCGCGTGCCGCCCTCGGCGTCGCTATGCTCACGCTCCTGCGGGTGCCATTTTCCGTTGAGGCGATGCGCCCCTGGCCCACGCTTGGTCGGGGCCTTCGGCCCTAGGCACATCAAGCAGGGCCAACCGAGCTCTTGTAAGCCGACCCACGTGGCGTCTCGGTCACACCGGCGTCAACCCTCGCGCAAGAGGCTGAGAGTAAGAGTGCCGCGCGGGTTTGCCGTGACGGGTTGAAGGCTGCGAGAGAGGCTCGCGGCGCCCGTCGCGGAGATCCGCGATGTCAAACCATACTGCTCGCGCGCGCGCCGGTCAGGACCGAGCGACCTTATATG
This sequence comes from Bradyrhizobium sp. CSA112, assembly GCF_029051645.1. Lineage (GTDB taxonomy): Bacteria > Pseudomonadota > Alphaproteobacteria > Rhizobiales > Xanthobacteraceae > Bradyrhizobium. Next base: position 15,470 of record NZ_JAACFS010000007.1, on the reverse strand, counting down.
ACGAAATTACCGACAGGATTATTGCCGAGCTTGAGGCTGGCCGGGTGCCCTGGGTCCAGCCCTGGGGTACGGCCGCGGCCAAAGCGCCGCTGGCCATGCCGAAAAACGGGTCGACTGACCGGCAATACAGTGGCGTAAACATCCTGATCCTTTGGGGAGCCGCGATCGAACGGGGATTTACCGGCCAAAGTTGGCTCACTTTTCGCCAGGCGCTCTCCCTTGGAGGTCACGTCCGCAAAGGTGAACGCGGTACCACCGTCGTTTACGCCGACCGGTTCGTGCCCACCGACGAAAGACGACGCGCCGCAGAGACCGGCGAAGAAGCACAGGCGATTCCATTCCTCAAGCGATTTACCGTTTTCAACACCGACCAGTGTGAAGAACTGCCCGACGAGATTGCCACCGCTGCGCCGCCACCGCCGCCGGGCTTGATCGAACCCACAGTCGAAGCCCTGATCAAGGCCAGCGGAATTCCATTTCGGATTGGTGGAGATCGCGCATTCTATGCAACAGCCGAAGATTATGTACAGGTCCCGCCGCCGCAGGCCTATTTCGAACCGATCAACTGGCACCGCACGGCGCTGCATGAATTGGGTCATGCGACCGGACATCGCTCGCGTCTCAACCGTGACCAGGGCGGAGCCCACGGTACGAGAAAATACGCCTTCGAGGAGCTGGTAGCTGAACTCAGTGCCGCGTTCAGCTGCGCGTCGCTCGGGATCGTGCCGACCGTGCGCCATGCCGACTACATCGGCTCCTGGCTTGAAGTCCTGCGCGAAGACAATCGCGCCATCGTGCGCGCCGCCTCGCAGGCGAGCAAGGCCGCGGACTATTTGCTCGGCTTCGTTCCTGAACCCATCGTCTCCGGTTCGCTGGACTTGGTTGTCGCCGATCACCAGGCGGCGTGATGCTTCGCCTCCTGCGGCCGCGCGAGAGTGAGAGGAGGGGACGCTGTTCGCGACGGGTTGGAAGCCGAGAGAGAGTCTCGCGGCTACCCGTCGTGGAGAGCAAAAATGACGAAAGCCGTACAGAGGATCACGCTGTCGCCTTCCCGGGACATTCCCTTCAACAAGCTCGTGCTCAGCCAGTCGAACGTCCGCCGCGTGAAAGCCGGTGTCTCGATCGAGCAGCCAGCCGAAAGCATTGCGCAGCGTACTCTGCTGCAGAGCCTGAGTGTCCGGGCTGTCGTCGATGCAGAAGGTAACGAGACCGGCATATTCGAGGTGCCGGCGGGCGGCAGGCGCTATCGGGCTCTCGAGCTTCTGGTGAAACAGAAGCGCATGTCGAAGACGCAGGCGGTGCCGTGCGTCGTTCGTGAAGGCGGCATTGCCGAGGACGATTCGGTGGCGGAGAACGATGAGCGGGTCGGCCTGCATCCGCTTGATCAATTTCGGGCCTTCCAGACGCTCCGCGATCTCGGCATGACCGAGGAAGACATTGCTGCACGGCATTTCGTGAATCCAACGATCGTCAAGCAGCGGCTGCGTCTGGCGTCGGTCTCGCCGAAGCTGCACGAGGTCTATGCCGAAGACGGCATGACCCTCGAGCAACTCATGGCATTCTCGGTGACGGCCGATCACGCCCGCCAGGATCAAGTCTGGGAGAACGTCAGCCGATCCGGTTATGACGAGCCATACCTCTCATTTCTGTTTCGGACGATCAATGCGACGGTCGCCGGCTCCTTGACCTCGGAATTTGGCCTCGGCGCTGGCGACCTTGGCCTATTGACGTCTGTTTACTACCTGACTTTCGCGGCTGCCCAGATTCCGATCGGCGTCCTGTTGGATCGATATGGTCCGGGGCGGATCCAAAGTGCCGTGATGATTGCCGCAGCTCTCGGCGCGGCGCTGTTTGCCGTCTCGGACAATTTTTGGCTGCTCCTCGGCGGCCGAGCACTGATCGGCCTTGGTGTCGCCGCATCATTGACGGCCGGCTTGAAGGCCCTCGTGCTCTGGTTTCCCAGCGAACGTATCCCACTGCTCAACGGCCTGATGATTATGCTGGGAGCCCTGGGCGCGCTGACGGCAACTTTGCCTGCGGAATTTCTGCTGGTCTCGGCGGGCTGGCGAGCATTGTTTGTGCTACTCGCGATTGTCTCGGCCGGATGCGCTCTTGTCATCTATCTTGCTGTCCCAGAGGTGCCGACGCCTATATCGTTGGCGGGCGGACCAACACCTATTAGCCTGAAGGCAGTCTATGCCGACCCACGCTTCTGGCGCTTGGCTCCACTTTCGGCCACCTGTATCGGGACGGCATGGGCGTTGCAGGGACTGTGGGCGGCACCATGGCTTAGCGATGTCGAGGGTCTCGACCGGTCGGGACTACTCTGGCATTTGCTCATCATGGCTATCGCATTAAGTTTGGGCGGGCTTCTGTGGGGCATTGCGGTCGATCGGGCGCGCCGACGTGGGATTGGACCGCGGCCGCTGTTGGGTCTTGTCGCCGTGATGTTCATCGCGGCTCAGTTGGCATTGATCCTGCGATGGCCGCTCCCCTCGTATGTCCCGTGGATCGTCGTGGCGGCAGTCGGTGCTGGAACTGTCCTCAGTTACGCGATCCTGGCCGAGTATTTCCCAAAGGAGTTGGCGGGCAGGGCCAATGCGGCGCTGAACGTCTTCCACATCGGCGGCGCGTTTGTCGTGCAATATATGACAGGGTTATTGGTTCAGCTCTGGGCTCCCGCAAATGGGCATTATCCTGAGATAGCTTACCAGACTGCGTTTGCTTTCAACGTAGGGCTTCAGATCGTAGCTGGGGTGTGGTTTGCGCTAACTTGGATTCTGACGCGACGAGGCGAGGGGAATGAACTTGATGCATTCTCCCTCAAGCCGCTGCACGCATTCGAACTTGGGAGTAGGCGGCTTTTTCTGCAGGATCGCGAGAGCACGCGATAAGAGAACGGCGCCGCCGATCAGTCTGAGCCGCGTTGCCTTTGTATGACGTGCCGGCCGGGAACGACGGGAATGCGAGGACCGATGCGCTTAAGACATGACGGGACATCCTGAGCAGATCCGTTCTTAAGGGTAAAGCAGATTCCGCCTATTGGCCGTCGATGTCGCCTTCCTGCCCCATCGAGACATGGCGACCGACCCTGACGATGTCCGTTTCCAGGGGAAGACCGGAAGTAGTCGCCCGACGACCAAGATGACGCGATTGACCCAACTGAGACATTGGGGTCACTAGTTTAATGCGCAGGCGGCGCAGCGGCGTTCGGAATGAGATCAAATGGCTCACCCATATGGGTGAGACAAGTCAGATGCGGCGCCAAGGTTGCAATTGCCTGTTCTTCCTGACATCCTTCTGCGGGGAGATTGATCTGTGCAAGCGTGCGTGCATATTGTCGATGACGATGCGTCCTTCCGGACAGCGATGGAACGTCGTTTGAAGCACGCCGGTTACGAGGTCGCCACCTATGCTTCGGCTCAGCACTTGCTGGATAACTTGCCGAGCGAAAGTGTCCGAAGCTGCCTTCTCCTCGACGTGCGGATACCGGAACTGAGCGGTACGGAGCTGCAAGAGCGCCTGAGCGAACTCGGTTCAACGCTGCCTATCATATTCCTCACTGGGCATCCCCATATTCCGACCACGGTACGGGCCATCAAGGCGGGTGCGGATGACTTTCTGATCAAGCCCGTATCATCGCAAGATCTGCTTCAAGCAATCGAGCGGGCGATTGCGCATCATGAAGTGACGCGTGGCGTGAAGGACAAGATGGATAGCGTGCGCGCTCACGTCGCAGCATTGACACCGCGCGAGCGGCAAGTTTTCGACTTAGTCATTCGCGGTAACACCAACAAGCAGGTCGCCCGCGCGTTAGGCTGTACCGAACGTACCATCAAGGCCCATCGCCATAGGGTGATGGAGAAAATGCAGGTTCGGACCTTGCCAGAACTTGTGTCCCTTGCCGAGCGGGTCGGGATTACATCGGCTGCCGGACAGACGGCCTAGGCCGCCACCTTGCTTGACGTAGATCAATGCCATCGCTCGACTGCCACCAAGGATGGCGCATGGCACTTGATCCAAGACTGGCTTCCATCATCGACCTAGCCAGGATTGCGACTGGCACTTGTGTCGCTCTGATCGGTTATCTCGCCTATGTACTGATTTTCATTCTAGCGACGGCATGAAGGCCGGGACAGAGCGCGTTGGATTGGAGGCGGCACATGAAGAACATCGTGGACGAAGACGGCGAGATCATCGCGAAAGTGACGGATGACCATACGCTGATCGGCGGCCACCACCGGCTCGCGGTGGCTGCTAGTCTTGGAAAAAAGGTGTTCTGGAGAGATACCGGCGAACCGGTGCGGCTTGATCCCTTCTTCAAGGGAAGTTCTCATCGACATACAGCCTGATGCGCAGGCAACGTGACGCGACCGGCCGAGCATCTGGTCCAAGGCGCATCACGGTTGACGCTACCGAGTTTATGCATCTGATAACCGTGGGCCGGTAAATGAGCTAAACCACAGCGACAGGGAGAACGGCAATGGACCCCAAGAATAATCTTCGGCCGCCTAGCGAGCGCACTTATGGCTTGGAACATGTAGCAGTTGGTTCGGACGTGCGGGTTTCGGCTATGAGCCTCGTGGGTGACGAATGTGTCGCCTGGCACTGGCATACTCATATAAGCGATATTTTCTTTATCCTTGAAGGCACGGCCGTTATCGAAACTCACAATCCGGGTAATGCCGTGTACGTGAACGTCGGTGACAGATATGACGTTTTGCCGGGTGTCCCGCATTGTGTGACACCGCTGGACGGAAAAAGTGTCGGCTCATCTTGGTGCAGGGTGTCGGTAAAGCGGATTTTCATCTGGGGCGGCCATGACCTCCAACCCTGTTGGTAAGACTTCAATTTCGGTTTGGGTCATCGCGTCGCCTTGACCGCGTGCAACTCAGTTTCGGTCTAGCCCCACAAGCAGACATAATCGTGGACCGACGGCATGTCTCAAAGGTGTTACCAGGAGACCAATGCACTGCAACAGTTGAGCGGAAATGCGGGCTTATAGTCGCTAGAGCCTCCGCATCGGCGATATCGCGGCGACAGCGCAAGGCTTTGCAAGTCAGGGTTTCGGCCCAGACGAGTGGAGGGGCCATTGGGCACTGTGGCAAAACAGACCGTCATTTCGGCTCGCCAGCCGTTCGCAGGCGAGGCAGGCCTCGTTTTGACCCTCGTAGTGGCAGTGGCCTATTTTGGCACCGCGCGGCTGAGCCTTGCATTGCTGGAGCCGGTCGATGGTGTTGCCGTATTCTGGCCCGCCGCAGGAGTAGCTTCGGGGATTTTGATCGCATTTGGTTCTGCGGCCCGGTTGCCCGTCGTCGTCGGGGTGCTAGCTGCAACGCTCGCAGCCAATTTGCTGGGCGATCGCAACATTGGGAACTCGGTATTCTCTGCTGTCGCGAACGCGGGTGAGGCCGTCATCGTCGCAGGCCTGATCCACCGCTTTTGTGGCTCCCCGTTCGAGTTGAACGAACTGCGAAGGGTATTGGCACTGTTTGCCGCGACCGTTGTTGGAACGAGCCTCTCCGGCATCGTGGGTACGGCAGGCTTCGTACTGTTTCACGGGTCGGCAGCATCCCCGCTGGTGATCTGGCTTCACTGGCTCTCGTCTGACGCGATCGGGATCTTTGCGGTGGCGCCCCTCGCGATTGGGCTGATGTCATTGGCGCGCGACTTCCCGCCGAGCAGCGAGATCGCCGAGGGCGTCTTAGCGCTTGCCGTGGTGTCCTTCGTATGCGCGTTGCTGGTTTTCTTGCCCAATGCGCCCTGGACCGCGGAACTCGCGATTGCCGCGCTCTGTCCACTTCTACTGTGGACCGCATCTCGCCATCGTCCAGCGTTCACCGCGATTGCCTCATTTGTCTGTGCGATCACGATCGTCTGGACGACAATCTTCGGAATCGGCATTTTTGGAGACTTGCGCCTATCGATCGAAGAGCGTGTGCTGGGAGCCCAAGCTACCATCCTTGCGATCTCATTGGGCTCGCTGGTCCTCGCAGCCCTGTTTAGCGAGCGGAGGCTTCATGAAACAGCTATTCTGCAGAGGGAGGCTCGATTTCAGCAGGCGCTGCGGGCCGGCAGCGTTATGGCTTTCGATTGGGACGTATCTGCCGATGAAATACGGTTGAGCCAGAATGCAACTGAGATCCTCGCTCTCGACGCGCAACGGGTTCTCAGCGGGACCGAATGGCTGAAACATATACATCCTGAAGACCAGCCGCGGGTGGCCTCCTGCCTCGAAGATGCCCGTCCGGAGCAGCCCTCGATTTCGATCGCATTCCGCTACCTGCGGCCGGATCGTGGTGAAGTCTGGCTGGAACAGATTGCGATCGTCCAGTTCGGTTTAGGCGCAACGCCTACGCACATCAGCGGACTCACGACGGATGTTACTGCACGCAGGCGTTTTGACGAGGAGCTGTCGCTCGCGTGGAGATCAGCAGAAACGGCCGATCGCGCCAAATCGGGCTTTCTGGCCGCCGCAAGCCATGACTTGCGACAACCGTTGCAGACGCTGAAACTCCTGCAGGCAGCGCTTGAGCCACACCATCCAGGCGGTGAGGCCCGCAATCTTGTCGCTGGAATCGGGCATTCGCTGGACACCATGACCAGCATCCTATCCAGCCTGCTCGATGTGAACAGGCTGGAATCCGGTAACCTCCATCCATCCGTGAGCGAGTTTTCGCTGAACGATATATTTGAGCCGCTCGCTGGAGACTTCGTCGCGCTTGTGCAGGAAGGAGGGATGCGACTGTGCATCGTCCGTTCCGAGCTCATCATCCGCAGCGATAGGCGCATGCTCGCGGAGATGATCCGCAACCTGTTGTCGAATGCGGTCCGATACACTGACAGGGGACGAATTCTGCTTGGATGCCGGCGAGCCGGCGACAATGTTCGCATTGAAGTCTGGGACAATGGCATCGGTATTGCCGAAGACCAGCTCCCGCACATTTTCCATGAGTACTATCAGGGGACCGGCGGCGCGGAGCGGGGCGGCTTTGGGTTGGGTCTTGCGATTGTGAAGCGGCTCGGAAAAATCCTGGATCACAGCGTCGGGGTACGCTCAATCCCGGGAAAGGGTACACGGTTTTTCATTGAAGTTCCGCGCGGTCGATCCGGTATCAACGTGCCGGAAGCAACCCCGCCAGTGCATAATGATGCCTTCTTCCTCGGCAGCGTGCTCGCGATCGAGGACGAGGCGTCCGTGCGCTCAGCGCTCGGGAGGCTGTTTAAGACGAAAGGGATTGACGCCACCATTGTTGCAACGGCGGGGGAAGCCTTGACTCTGGTCAGAGAGCACGACCTGCGCCCGGATGTGCTGCTGTGTGACTATAACCTTCGTGGCTCGCCGGATGGTGTAGAGACCATTCGGCACCTGCGTGTGGCACTCCGTCGGAACGTACCGGCCGTCGTGATGACCGGGGATACCAGATCGCAAACAACACTCTCAATTTCTGCCCAAGATGTCTCTCTCCTGATCAAGCCCTTCTTGGCCGAAGAACTTCTGGAAGCCTTGAGAGGCCAAGGGAAGTGAGTACTAGTGTGAACGCCTCATCCCTAACGCTTGGCTGACATTCGTTCGCGTGCGCAGGATGTCTGCTACGGATCATCCGCCTCGGTTTGACCGACCACAGCGACTTCGGGTCGACCCCGGTGAACGGCCATTCTCAGTATAGGCGGACATGTCTCAAAGGTGCCAGAAGCGAAAATCGAACGCGCTGGACAGCGGCCGCCGGCCACCACTCTTCTTGGGCGGACATCGGGGGAGATTCTATTCGGGCAGTCCCGCCTTGATCATCGCTTCCAAAAGCTCAGCTCTGAGTTTGGGCGAAAGATGGGGGGCGTTGACAGTTGAGCGCCTGGTTCCAGGAGAGAGACGAAGGCCTTGCGCCGCTGCCGGCGGACATCGACCCTGCCGAAGCAGGGCGGGGTCGGCACCAGTAAGTGTGACTGGTATCGTCGCGCGCCCCATGGTAGCGGGCCGCAGAAGGCCCCCCATGCGCGCGGCGAGCGCTGGGGGTACGAGTGGCTGCCCGGCCAGGGTATCCTGCTAACGCAGAAGGGTGTGGCGTGGGTCGTGCCGGCTGCCGCAGCCCATTTTCGCGTCACATTAGGAGCACGCCGATGACCCCGCTCGATGTATTCGGAGGCGTCATGTACCTCCTCTTCTTCGCACCGTTCCTCTTTCCGCTGGCGCCGTGGTTCGCCAAAAGGCCGTGCGGAGCCTGGCTAGTCTGTTGCGCGGCCGTTTCCGTACTTGTCCTCCTTTTCCCGGCCATGTTTTGGTGGGGGTGTGACTGGTCAAACTGCGGCCAAGGAGCCGTTGCAATTTTCATCGTCGCTCCAGTTTGGCTGCTCTTTGCCGTGATCACGCCGCTTTCCGCATGGGCGGCGGCGCGCAAACTTGCACGCACGCCGACATCCGACCCGCCCCGGTCCGTTCCCTGACAGACCGCCGGTACGAGGTGTCGGCGTCAGCGCCGCTGATCTGTCGCGCGTCAGCCGTCACAAACAGCTCGCACCTCACCCTCAATGAGAATGCTCATTGTCCACTACTAAACGTCTGAAAGAGTCAAAGTGCGCTCCGAGATATCAATCCGTTCATGCGCGACAAGACCGATCACACGACGCATTGTGCCGCGAAACAGATATACGATGTCGACGAAAGTCTGTTTGCAAACAACCAGCGCTATATTGCTGCGGTGATGAGTCTGCAGTTGGCAGATCTTGTTGCAAAAGTCTTTTTGGGGTGAGGAACGAAAATTATCAGAGACGCTGACGCGTGTTGCACGTGGCGACGTGAGGGACCACGTCGTTCCTAAAGCTGGTCGATAACTGGCGGTTCAAGAAGCGTATGCCGAGCCGTGCATCGGCAGTACGAGAATTGCTCAAACGTGGCTTGCTAGCGGAAGGTTTTGAATCCGCCGACGATGGCTCCCGATCAAAAGACTTCGGGGTCAGCAACTTTGCTGATTAGCGTCACGTAAGTGCGAAAACGCGCCGGGTAAATCGGGCAGGCGATATGTGCGTGTCATTGCGGGCAAGATCCAGAGGAGACGGTAACGCAAAGCCTGGCTTTCGATTGGTTGCGGTCGTCCGGATTGAGAATACCGCGGTAAGGCAATGTCCGAGCCTCACGGATAGGAGATCAGAATGACGCCGCGCGAGCGCCCGCGCTTGCAATTGCGGAAATCGCGGACCCGAGGTTTTTCTGCTGGCTCTTAAAGGAGCAGCTATTAGCGAAGGTCAACGCCGGGCTCGATGAGGTCGCCGACGACAAAGCGGCGTTGAACCAGCGGCAGGTGCTCGGCATTGGGCTCCGAACCGTTCCGGGCGCGAACCCGTCGCCGGGAACAAGCCCCCATCATGCCTGGGCATTCGGGGAGCTTGGCGCTGAACACGATCGTGCTGTCGGGGCTGCTGCCTGCCAAGACGACCTCTCCGGCAATCACGGGCGCTGGACCTTGGGCGACCATCTCCAGCGCCACCTAATATCACGAAACCGCGCCGACACCGGCGTCCTCATCACCTCAACCCGTGTCGACGTGTCAGGGCGGCGCGCCTCGCTGGCGCAAGGTGTGCCGCCCGATCCGGCATTATAAATGGTTCGCTTATGCAAATGACTTCGTCATCGGCTTCGAGCACCATAGGCCAACCGCGTCGCGCCGCTCAGTACGGACGGTACCCGCCGGCGCAGACGTAGTTGCCGTAGGCGTCGTAGCAGCTGCCGCGGTAGGCCCCGGCCGCAGCGGCGCCGACCGCAGCGGCGCCCACCGCTGCCGCACCGACACCGTAGCCGCGATAGGCCCCACCACGATAGCCGTAGCGCCCGCCGCGCACTGCGACAGCGCCGCCCCGAGCCCCTCGAACTGCTACAGCGCCGCCGTCGTAGCCTCCGCCACCGCCCCGATAGCCGCCACCTCCGCGACCGCGAGCATCGGCGTCATCGGGAGTGAAGGTGACTAGCAGCATGGCCGCGGCTGCCGAAGCGATGAGAATTCGACGCAACATTAGGCGTACTCCTTGTTCTGGAGAGGAAGCCGCGGACACCTGCGCATCGCGCCGAACCGCGGGTCTGCCCGAAGCTTCGCGCGCGGGAGCTGCGCGCCCTTGACCTGGATCAAACCTCACGTTCATCTACGTGAACGGGACTGCTCCATCACCCGCTTCATCGCGAGAACCGATCCGGATGGCGCGCACCATCCCGGCGCACCATCAGCCGGTAGCCGTCGTGCTTGATCTCGTGAACCCACGATGGCCCGGACGGAGGCCGCGCCACCTTCGACGGCTGACACGGTTCGATGAAGCCGGAGGGACGCCGCTCGATCATGATGGGGAAGATTTGACAACCGCGCCAGTGAAGGTAGCGCCACCCGATTTTCTTGACGTAGATCAATGCTGCCGTCGCTCGACAGCCGCCAAGAATGACGCATGCCATTTGATCCCAAACGGGCTTTCACCATCGAAGTGGCCGGGATCGCCACTGTCATCTTGAGTGTGATTGTGATCGCCAGCGTCCTGTATTCCATTTGGGCGGCATGACGACGAAGCACACGTCAGGGTGCCAAGCTTCCTATGACGGTCCAGCGCCGTCGGTACATAGAGGAACCCTGATCCGGAACGTCGCGCCGCCGTGATCCCGATTTTTGGCCGATATGACCCCGTTGTGCGCCTCGATAATGGTGCGCGCGATGGACAGCCCCATGCCCATGCCTTCCGCCTTGCTGGTGAAAAACGGTTCGAAGACCTCTTTTAGTTTCTCGTCGGGAATGCCCGAGCCGCGATCAGACACGGATAGCTGGGCAAAGTTCTCGACGCGGGAAGTCCGGATGCTGATGATCCGATCTTCACTCGGCGTGTCCCGCATCGCTTCGATCCCGTTCATGACAAGGTTCAGAATGACTTGTTGAAGTTGGATGCGGTCGCCGAGTATCGGAAGCGTTTCCGGCGTGATCACACTAACCAGCTCGAACTTCCGCCCAACGGCAAGAGAAGCAAAAAATCTTATCGTCTCTTGCACAACTTCATTGAGGTCGAATTGCTTCTGCTCGAAGGGGGCCTTTTTCAGCAGACTGCGCATCCTGCGGATGACTTCGGTGGCACGTCGATCATCCTGCACAATATCAGTTACTATCTCGTCCAGTTCCGCAATGTTAGGGCTAGGAGATCTTAGAATTGCCTGTGCGGTTTCGGCGTTTGTTAGAATAGAGCCGAGCGGCTGGTTGATTTCGTGGGCAATTGAGGCGGTCAGTTCGCCAGCCGTCGAGAAGCGGTTCACGTGAGCAAGCTCTGCCATGCGCTGCCGCGAGAGCACTTCGGCAAGTTGACGCCGACGGTGTTCCTGCAGCAGGACCACGATAAGTCCCGCCTGTATCAGAAGAACCGCGACGATGGATGCGATCTGCCACGAATACCGCTCCCACACCGTTGGCTCTCGGAAGTAGACGGTGCTGCCGGGAGGCAAGTTGCTATCGCTGATATCAAAGCGCTGCATTTGGCGCCAGTCGAACCTTGGCGGTTCAAATCTAGAGGGTGGAACCTTGACGTCACCAGCCTTTTCACCGTTCAAAATGCGAATTGCCGCTGCGGCTGCGATGGCCATCCCCTTCTCAACCGAATGCATAGAGCCGCCGACAATCGAGCCATCGAAAAATCCGTCAAGATAAGAAAAAATTGGGGCGTTAGCGGCAGTGGAGAGCCTGTGCAACGCGGTAGTGCCTTCCTGCGTCACACCTGCGGCATCAACGCTCATTAGATGCCAGAAGATGGCGCTGTGGGGTGGAAGATGTGCCGCGTCCTTCAGAATGTCTTCAAATGACAGCTTATTGTACCAGCGCAGTTCAATACGCCCGCTGAATGGCGCGAGTTCTCGTTCGAATACCGTTTGCCAAAACGCTTCATTGGGTGAAGCCCCATTTACCACCGCTATCAATTTTGTGTCGGGCAGCACTTGCAGGATAGTTTCGATAGCGGCGGGAAAATTATGGGCCGCAGCGGCCACCGTATCGTACCCGGTTAGCTTGTCGTACTGGACACGACGGGCCTCGACGGAAGTAAAGAGCATCGGTGTCTGGGGGAAAAGACGATTGCGATATCGTTGCACGAACTCGGCGGCTGGCGCACCGAGAGCGACAACGAGGTCGGGAGGCTTTGCCCCGTACAATGCTTGTAGGTAATCGACAAACGGCGCATGCGCCCTGTCGTCGTCCAATCGAGCGGTCAACAGCGAGTGGTCCTGAAAGTCTATCGGGACTTTCGATTGCTTGGTCATTTCAGGCCGAAGAAACTCTGCGAAATCGGTCCATGGCTTGAAGCGGAGGCCGAATGATTGCAGCATCAGAACGCGCTTTGGCTCTGGATCAGCCGCCTGACTTTGACACAGCGTTGCCAGCAATAATGCGACACTCAGCGCACCGAAAAAGGTCCGCGCGCAAAAAGATCGAAATGACACGGCATGCCGTAGGTGCATCGCCTTGCTGTCCCTTCTAAGCGCACCTCATCGGCGAACGTGAAGGATCGATAGCCGAAATGAGCACATACCGATGACGGTTCCTTTCCGGGCCGCCAAGTGACCCTACGGCTGGCGCTAACATAAGCTAACGGCGGTTCATTGCACGATCAGGCCCGCAAGTACCGGCTGATGATCGGCAACTGCATCAGGCCGATGTGCAGGTCACCGAAATCCAAAGCCGGGATCCACTTCGCTGCCGCCATCGGGCTTCGATCTTTGCTTGAGGACTTCGCCCCGGAGATACCGGACTACGCCTTCGATCAGCACACGCAACGCGGCAGGCGATGGGCCGGGGCCTCGACCACTTCCGCCAAGAGGGCGCGAGGCTGATCCCGCCGCCAACCGCCGATGATCCCTTGAGGACGAAGCCTACCGGCTGTGATCGATCAAGCAGCAGGCAAGCGACGGCGCAGGCCGGTCTCGGCGTGAACGAACTCAAGTGCAACGATATGTCCGGTGTTGGATGGAAACCGGAAGTAGTCAGCGCAGGGGTCGAAACGACGGGAATGACCCATTAGCCGACATCGGTCCCGTGTGTGGGCATAGTCGGGAGAAGCAGGCAGCATCACGCGAAACGCCAAGCCGTGAGGTGAACTGGCGCGATCGAAATCTGCCCGTTCTGTCGCTCTAGTATCATTCTGCAACTGGCGACGTCTAACCCATTCCGCTAGGCCTGTCGTAACGACGCATCGAAAAAACTGCGCCTTCGCCAAGTACAGGCAGGTCAGGTCCTTGCGACCGCGCGGAGTCCATTGGGACAATGCCCATCAGATCAATATTAACGACAACTCACCTATCATAAACTCGGTGCCGGGATAAATCATCCCTCGGGTGGGCGCGCAAAAGCGAGCGGTACGATGATCGAGGTCGTGACGGGCTTGAGCGCTCTCATCTTTGTGGCGCATGCATTCCCCGCGTTTTCGCATGCGCTGAAACCTCACAGCACTGCTTGGCAGTGAGAACTGGCAGCATCATGCTTATCAAGCCACTCACGTCGCATTCATTCAGCTATCTCGTGGGCATTACCAGTGCAATGGCGGTGCACCAGGTCATTCCTTCGGACGCAGCGGCACGTTTCCAGTCCGGTACAGAGACCACTGCGATATTTACTCAGCAGATAGCCAACCGCTCGATCAAAAGTGACAGGCTGCCACTCAAGCAAGCAAAGCCTCACTTTAATGACAAAGCACCCATAAAGGTGCCAGCACAAATCGCGCCAAATCTGAAGTTCAAAACCGATTGTAAGCCGCCCATTGATGTCCCCGGGCGTTGCTTTGCAGAAGCTAGAGTGAACTATGAGGTTGGGTAGCCCGCTTTTGGCACTTTTCGGAAGTGGTGGTCCCGACGTGTGATGTCCGCAGTTGCAGGAAGATCAGAAGCGGTCAGCGGTTAGATGAAGCGACGCTTTTGACCAAGACTGTGTGAAAACAGCCTCAATGACATGATTCTCCAGGATTCGGCCGGAGGGTTCGATGACGCGCTTTGTCGTTGGTGATGACCGCAGTCAGAGCAGTTTGTTTCCAGCGGCTGGAAGACTATTTGTCCTAGCATAATCCGGTCCGGGCGATCGATGTTTTTGTCGATGAGCTTGATCTGGCCGGGCTCGGTTTTGACGGTGTTGAGCCTGAGGCGACAGGAAGGCCGACCTATCATCTGGCGACGTTGTTGAATTTACGTCTACAGGTACCTCAATGGCGTGCGGACGAGCCGGCGACTGGAGCGGGAGTGCCAGCGCAAAATCGTATCGTTTTGGCTGACCCGTACCGAGATGGCGCTGCACGTCAGGCGACGCTGAGTTGGCCAAGTAGTTGCCGCCCAAGGATCAAGAAGCAGGTAGACGTTACTGCCACCCCGTAGGGGAAAAATTCGACGTGCTTTTTTGTGAGAGGGCAACGCCTGCACATCGTACCGTGATTTACGTGCCGACCGGCCTTGTCGTGATGGCGTTGCGAAACGCGAGTGGCGAGGCAATAGTGGAAATGGTTTGCGTGCCCTCGCCAACACCCTGAATGGTCAGGTCGCCGTAGTTCATAACGCGGCCAAAAATGCTCTGGTTGACATCGACGCTCTCGACTTTGTCGAGGCTCATCTCAAAGGTCCGCCGCTTGATGAAACCGGTCTTATGAACGACCCGCATGTTGGTGACGTCGGTCTCGGTGGTCCAGCGGTGGAACCAAGCCGTCGCCGTCCAGTACAAGGCCGCAAGCCCAGCGACCGCCGCCAATGCCAAGCAAATCAACATCAGGGCATCGGCAGTGACTAAGCGCCACAGCACCAGAAATGCGACCGCCACGATCCACGCCGCGATCGCCGGCAGAAAGAACATCCAGTGCTCGTTGGTCGAATACAGCACCCTTTCACCCGGCTGCAGGATTTCGTCGACATAACGCCCCATATGCCTATCCTTAATTAGCCTACCACAGCCATTTGCGCCATTTGGCGACGATAACGAAGCGGGCGGCTCGGCGAGCAGTTGAGCGGCCACGAACTGATCCACCCGTGTCATGGATAGAAACCAAACAAACAGCACTCCCAGCCCGCAGCTGCCGAAACTTATTGGCCCTGAGATTGGTGACGATCCGGCCCGACCATCCTAAAGACCTTGATCTATCTCAAGCCGTCGAGTGATCAGCGCCGGGGCGCCCGGTTTCTGCCGTACCGTTGTACGATCCGCCATGCATTCTTCTCAGGTTCCTTTGATTTGAATCAACCCGACCTGCCGTGCGTGACCATTTTTGCGGTGTGCCTGGGGGATAACTTTACCTAGGAGATCGCAGATGATGAAAATAGTAGTGGTCGGAGTAACTGCACTCTTCCTTACTGCATCGCCGATTGCCCACGCGCAAACGCCTTCTACCGCAACTCCGGAACGGTTAAATGTAGCGGACCGGAATTCACTGATGGACTTGCGCATTGACCTGGTAAAGGCTGCGTTGCAGCTAACACCTGAGCAGGAAAAATACTG
>NZ_JAACFS010000078.1 GCF_029051645.1 Bradyrhizobium sp. CSA112 | reverse complement strand
GCCGCCATCCTGCCATGATACAGCTCCTCGTTTCGCCGACCGCAAACGAGGAATCCGCCAACAGCCCGTCCGTTCCACCAATTCAGCCTGCTCCATCAGCGCAGGTTTCATGGAATCGGTCGTCTAGTGCTGCCATTTTTCGCAACTTTCCTTCTGATCTCGTGTCGTTTTCGGGGCTTCCTGGAAGGCCGTTGGCTCTGCAACAACTTTGCCTCGGGCCGCTTTCCCGTGGATCGTCAGCTCTAAACTGACAGCTCACCGATGCTCGGTTGAAGAGCCATTCATGAAGGGCGTCGCCCGTGCGGCACTGAAGAAAATGAGGCGACCAGATCTGTTCGAAACGCGCGCTATTCTTGATCGTATCTGGCTCCAAACTGGCCCCGGTATCTGATCCGGCGACGGGTGAGCTCCTGTGTAACGTAACCGCTTGCAGTTGCTGCGAAGTCGATTTCGTGGTCCAGGCCGCTGCGCGAGCATTCTTGTGGCGCGATCACCTACCCAGTGAGCGCGCCGCGACCCTGTGCGCTTTGGCTTCGGCCATGAGGCAGAATGCCGAGGATCTTGCCGTAATCATGACCTGCGAGCAGGCAAGCTGCTTTCCGAAGCGCGCGGCGAAATCGCCTGTCGTGCAAATTTCGTTGACTGGTTCACCGCGGAGGGCCACCGCGCATACGGCGATACTATCCCCCAGTCATCTGCCAGGTGGCAAACCGTCTGTTCAGATGCAGCCAATCGGCGTGACGCTTGCCGTAACGCCTTGGAATTTTCCTTCTGCGATGCTTGCGCGGCAAGGCCGCGGCGGCACTTGCAACGGGCTGCACGATGATCGTCAAGTCCGCTCCGGAGACATCGCTTTTCGCCTTGGCGCTCGCAAGGCTGGCTGAAGAAGTGGGCATGCCGCCCGGCGTCTTCCAGATCATCACTGGCGAGACGCCAATCTGGCAAAGCGGTTGCTCGAGCACGCCGAAGTTCGTGCTTTCTCATTCACTGGATCGACGGAAGTTGGACGCCTCTTGCTCGGTCACTTCGCTCAGACAGCGAAAAAGACATCGATAGAGCTCGGAGGTGTAGCGCCGTTCTCGGTGTTTGACGACGCCAACCTCGAAGCTTCGGTGACCGGCTCTATTGGCGCCAAATTTTCGACCTCGGGCCAAGATTGCCTGGTCGCGAACCGAACTTTCAGGACTTCGCCAACACCGCGGCGAGAACGAAAGTCGGCCACGGATTGGAAGACGGCACCCACGTCAGTCGGATTACGCGTCCCTCGGTAGCAATCGTCCATACGGTATTCCACATCACTATTGGAGCGCACATCCCGTCGAAACTGAGGTCGAGTGTTCGAGGCGCCGCGGCGCAGAGCTTAACGAACTCGTTCAACGGGAGGGGCCCGAAACGGTCAGTGCCTTCATCGGCGAGCCCGTCTTGGGCAAGGGGTATTACGCCGCCACCGAAGGGATATTGGGAAGCTATTCAGGCCGTGTTGCGCAAACACGACGTCGTTCTTATTGCCGATGAAGTCATTCCGGCGGACATCGCCAGCGTATTCCTTTGCGCCTTGCCGCGCACGGGCGCGTGCCACATCACGCTGGACCGAGGATCTGATCCAGAAAGGGTGGCAGATCAACCTGGAGCGAGCTGGGCTGTGTCGCGCGCCAAATTGTTGGTCGAGCGGTCGAGCTGATCACACTTGCCTTTGATTCACCATAGGCCATACTTGCTCTTCTCGAAATTGACTGCAAAGCGCGCCCCGGCCGCAGTCAGCCTGTGAGCTGATGCGCGCCACCGCTCGATCGTCCGCAGCCGACAGAGTGCACCTCCTCGGCCTCATCGCGCACTTCTCGGCTCGGCGTGCGAACGCTGGCTGCGCGCCTGACCGGTCCTCCGATTAGCCGTGATCTCCCGCGCAATTTGAACGCCGACCGGGACAAACCGAATACCGGGGGCATGATGCGTCATTGGCATCGCCATCGATGTAGCGTGTGGCTCAATCGAAGCTCAGATTGTCCTCTGGTGCGACCGATCGAGCGGCCAAAAAGCTTCAAATTCTCTATTCAAGCGCAGAATTTCATCGATGATGACCCTAGATTAGTGAATCTCATCTCCATAAGAGCTTAATAATCTCTAAATTTTGGAGATAAGCCGAGATTAAGAGCCGGCTACCTTGCGGGTATGCTTGAAGCGGCTCCTAAATATCTCCAGGCGAACGACTGGATTGTTGGCGAATGCTTAGCGGATGGTGAGCGTCCGCACCTGGGGGGCGAATCGAATGGACTGGGTTGCCGGCGCGGCTTGGCCTGATGTCAGGGGCGATCTTTCGTCCACGCGACGGGAGGCCGCCGTGTTTCTGGACAAGCTTGAGGATATTGACGGGGCCGTAGGTCGGCAGAACTGGGTAACGAGATGGGCAAACATCGGAGATGCCCATTTCCATCTTGCTGACCTGAATATCAAAAAGAAAGCCTTCGATGAAGCGACAGAAGCTTGGCTTTGCGCGCTAACTGCCTTCGAAGTTGCCAGGCGACTGGCTGAGGAAGACGATCCTCAAAGTGGAGACCTTTCGGCCAAAGTCGAGGCCAGTGTTCAGAGGTTCGGATTATCTCTCGAGCAGAGGCTGGAGCGGGTGCAAATTCCCTGCTGCGATGAAGCCGAAATATTGGCCTACTATTTACCCGCCGATTGTTCCGATTTGTGCGCCCCGGCAGTTATTTGCATCAGCAGGGAGCAAGAAACGGTAGCGACGCTATTCGGAAGGCTCTTGCCCGTGGTGATTGGTGGTGGCCTATCGGTTCTCGTTATCTCTCATGACGACGTCTCAAATCACTGGCGCGGCCAATCGGAAATGTTGTTGTCTTGCTGTTTGGATTACTTGTCAGCTCGGCCCGAGGTTGATGCCAGTCGGATTGGCGTCTATGGAGAAGGGTTGTCGGCTGTCCTAGCTACTGATTTTGCAGTGTCTGATCGTCGGGTTGCTGCGGCAGTCTGCGACGGCGGCCTTTGGAATTTTACGCGGGTTCTGGCGTCTGTCGGCTGGATGACGAGGACCGCAAATGTAGTGGACGAGGATGTACTGTCGGCGCGTCGCTCGCGACTAGTGCGACAGTTGAGATGCCCTGTTCTCGTGGTCGCCGGTGGGCGCGGCATCGTGAGCCTGTCGGAGGCGATCAAACTGCAAGCTGATTGCACGGAGGCGCGCATTGATCTGGAGTTGACCATGCCGCAGATGACCCAGACCGGAGAGATCGAAAACTTCGTGTCTTCCGATGATCGCATTTTCGGATGGCTAGAGCAGAAACTCAAGACAGTCGGGCTCCATAACCATTGTAGGCCAAGACAGTAAAGAAATCCTCGTCGACACCAATGACTCGAGCCCGATGATTCAAATGGTGTCCACTCGTATAGGGCGACAGAATGATATCCAGCCGCGAAGTTGCCCTGCCGTGACCGGCGCCGCCTTGGTCGGCACCGGTCCTTTCTGTCTACAAAATGCCTATGCTCAGCTTTTGAGATGCCAATCGGCTATTTTTGGCAATCGAGGTAAGCCGCCTATTCAGGTACTGAAGGGACTCCTCGTCGAGCGCGCCAAACATGGTCGAGTGGAGGGCTTGTCTCCTGATTGACAGATTCCTGATTTCCGCCCGGGCCTTTTGAGTCAGCGACATCTGCAGGAATCTTGCATCGTCAGGTGACGTTACGCGGGTGAGGAGCTCCATTTTTTCGAGTTTCTTCGTTTGGTTGGTAACGAAGGCGGGATGGATTCGCAGTTTGTTCGCAACCGCTGTTCCTGAGACCCCGCGGCCTTTGTCGAGCTCATCGACAGCCATCAGGATCAACCATTGCGGTTCGGTTATTCCCAACATCTGGGCCCAGCTCTTATGTATTTCCTCCAGTTGGGAGTGGATCTCGACGATGTTCCAGATGAAGTCAGTAGCGGCTCGGTTGAGTTGTTCTGTATCTGCCATGTTGGTCTTTCCGCCCACTCTCGGTGTCGCAATAGCGCGCACAGTTGATCGCCTCATTAAGCCGGAACGTACATATGCCCCTTGGGCAACCCGAGAATAGAGCTGGCGGGACACACTTGCCACAAAAAGCAATTGACAAATACAATTGATGTCTGCTATTGATGCGTCAGGCCGGTTAAGAAATCGATCCAGCGGTCATGTTAAATCTCCAGTTAAATCTCCAAAAGTAGCCTTCGGGATGCCCCCCGAAGGCTTTTTTTCTGCGAGGTTGCACGCGCCGCAAGCGAGGAGGGCGGTAAGTGTTGCTCAACTGCAACGTACTCTCGAGAAAAACGCCACTCGTCATTAATTAATTGATACAATTGATTTCAGGAACTATACCGCAATGGACAGCGAGGGGGCGCCTCGAAGTCGTTCCGTCAAGCGCCCGCTGGTCCGGCGACGCTTAGTGGCGGCGGATCTTTGAAAAGCGGAAGTGCCGTTTCCAACTTGGAGGTTTATCGATGAAAGTGACGAAGAGTCTTATCCTCGCTTCTGCAACAATGTTTGCGGGCGTCGGGGCGCAGGCCGCCGATCTTCCCGTGAAGGTTAAGCCGATCGAGTACGTGAAGGTCTGCTCCCTGTACGGAGTCGGATTCTACTATATCCCCGGCACCGACACCTGTATGAGGATCGGCGGTTACCTGCGCATCGACACCACACTTAATGGCGGCATCCAAGACAAGCCGGCTTGGAACGGCGCCTTGGGCTTTGGCGATCGCACCAGGAACGACTTTGAGACCCGTTCTCGTCTTGGGCTGCAAATCGATACCCGCACCGCAACTGAGTACGGCGTGGTCCGCACGTTCGCCGAACTCTTGTTTAACTTCAACACCGATAACGGGCTAAGCGGTACTCAATTCTTCCCCGATGCACTCTTCGTCCAGTTCGCCGGGTTCACAATCGGTGCCTCGCAGTCCGCCTATTCCACGCCTTGGGGCGGCTTTCCGGGCAACAACACCTCCTACCTGGTTGGCGGTCATGACTCGTACGTGGGCCTTAACAACATCCAATATCAGGCGCAGTTCGGTAATGGTGTCTCGGCCACGATAGGCCTCGATGACCCCCTATCGTACCAGCGTACCAATCTGTGGAACTTGGCTAATGGCCTCGATCCCATCGGTAATGGCACAAACGCGTACGCCGGCGCTTTCATGCCCGACGTTGTCGGCAACATCCGGATCGATCAAGCCTGGGGACTGTTTCAAGTGTCTGGTGCTCTGCACGAGGCCCGCGCCACCTACAACACGATCGCGGGTACCGGTGGACTCGCAACCCCAACGTCAATCCTGTCGGGTCACCCCGAGACCAAATATGGCGGATCGGCGATGGTTGCATTGCAGATCAAGAACATCCCGACCGGACCAGGCGACGACATCAAGCTCGATGCGAGCTGGGCCAAGGGTGACATGAAGAATATCTACGGCACCGCGAGCACCCCACAAAACTTCGCCATGCTGGGCGGCGTTCCCGGCCAGTTCGGGCCGAACAATAGCATCGGCTTCGGCTCGCTTTCCGATGGCGTCTACCTGCCGAAAGCGGTCGCCTTTGGCGGCGTGGCGGGGGATGGCCAGATCCACCTGACCGAGGGCTTTGGTATCCGCGGTGCGTTCAACCACAACTGGGATCCGCACTGGTCGAGTGCTTTGTACGGTGGCGCGATGTGGGTGCGGCATGACGCCGTGGCCAAGGCCGAATGGTGTGCGGCGTATGGTGCGACCGTCGCGGGCCGAGGCGTGACCTACACCTGCAACCCGGACTACAGCGCCTCGGTGCTGGGTCTGCTCACCCGCTGGACCCCAGTCAAGGGCCTGACGTTCTCGGCCGAAGCCACCTGGTTCCACCTGAACCAGAACTTCACGGGCTCGGCGACGTTCACGCCGGGCAGCGGTCAGCCGCTCCAGAGCTGGACCTACCACAACCAAGACACGCTGTCTTTCAACGTTCGCGTTCAGCGCAACTTCTGAGGCTAACCTTCCTTAGGATCAACAGCAAAAAGGAGAGCTCGCTAACGATTTTATCTTGAACCTCCAGAGAGCCCTCGGCGATGCCCCGCTGAGGGCTCTTCACTTTGTCTGCCCAGTGTCACGCGATGCAGCGACGCGGTGCCCGCTAACTACTTTCCGGCGCAAAATTCGCGCTTCTAACCAGACTGGTCAACCGCGCGGACAACGACAAGGCCCCGCCAGGGGCTGGCGGGGCCTTGAGAGGCCAGATCGAGTTGGGACGGACTACGGTTGGCGTGACTGGTTTTCCATCGCGCGTCCGATATTGATGAGGTTGTCGGCGACGACGCCGAGGCCGACCCAGCGTTTCATTCCGATGCTGCCCTTGTAGCGGCAGCGATCGAGCCCGTGTCGCCGTTTGACGACGCTGATACGTCGCTCGCATCCGGTTCGCCATTTCTGACCGTTACGGAACCAGCGCTTTTTCTGCTCACGCTTGCGCTCGGCGCTCTTGGTCGAGCGATTGGGAATGCAGACGCGTTTGACGCCTCTGGCTTTCGCTGCAGCTTCGTTCCTGGCGGAGTAAAATCCAGCATCCGCCGCCACCAGGCGTGGCGTGCGTCCGAGTTTTGCCTCGTGGGTTTCGATGGCCGGGATCAACAGCTCCGAATCGCTTGGCCGCTGATCGTAGACGTCGTAGTCGATCACAATCTGGTTCTCTGCTTCCTGCAGTTTGACCATCTTGCCGAACTCGTTGGGCTTGCCGGCCTTACCTTTGCGAATGATCTCGGTCGAGGGCTCGAACACACTGAGGAGCTTGCCTTCTGCCCGGGTGTTGCCGCGGAAGATACGTTCCCGGGTCTGCCGCATCACTTGCCGCACCAGCGGCAGCATCGCTTCCAGCTGCAGACGCAGGCCTTTCAACGCCAGCTGCTTCAAGATGCCCCTGGACCGCTTCACGCCTTCGGAGATCTCGCTGGAGAAGCGCTTCGCCTGACCCACCACCCGGCTCGTCGAGCTCAGTAGCTTACGGTAGCCTTCCTTGAGCTTCTCGTGATTGAGCGGCCCCTTGGCGCGCGCAATCCGCGCGATCTCAAGCAACCGCAGCTTCACGCTTCGACTTCGGTCGCGCAGCTTCGTTCCGACGACGCCCGTGATGGCGGTGATCTTCTTCATGCTGCGGATCAGCACTCGCACTCCGTCCCCCAACAACGTGCTGTCCGTCGGATGGTGGATGTTCTTGAGGATCGAGTTGACCGAACTGTAGGAGCGCGCGCCGATCTCGAGCGCGCGGCCGCACGCAGCCTCGAGCCTCTCGCGGCCATATGTCTTGGCAAGCCGCAGGATGCCGACACAGGCGCGGAAGCCTTGCTCGGGATGCGTGCGCTCCCGCAGGATAGTCGCGATCAGTGCCGACGTGCGGCGGCCGATCTCGGCGGCGCTTCGCCGGAGGCGCTCTGGCGTCCAGTCGGCATAGCGCCGGTGGCTCGACGGCATGTGCTCGCGCACCGTCGTATGCTTGCGGTCGGAGGAAGAGCGCACATGGGCGGCAACGCGTTTGCCGCAGTGGAAGACTTCAATCGTGCGCGCCGTGATGCGCGCCCAAACCTTCTCGCGCAGCAATTGGTGCGGCACCGAGTAGTAGTGCTTCTCGATCTCGACGTGGTAGTCGAGCGCGACCCTGCATTCCTTCCATTCGGCAAAGACGTAGGGCTCGGCCGGCAGCGGTTTGAGCGCCGCGCGCTCGATCTCGTCGAACAACGCGCGGCGGCTCGCACCGAGATGGCGCGACACGCGGTTGTTGAGTTGTGCGACAAGCTCGGCGATGGCCACGTTCAATGCGCAGAGCGAGAAGAACTGCCGGTTGCGCAGCTTCGCGACGATAAATCGAGTCGCAATTTGGACCGCAACTTCTACCTTAGCTTTGTCGCGGGCGCGATACGGCCGCGCCGGAACAATGGCGGTGTTGTAGTGAGCCGCCATCTCGGCATAGGTGCGGTTGACCGTCGGCTCATAGAAGCAAGCCTTGGTGACGCCCGAGCGCAGATTGTCGCAGTTATGTGCCGGACATCGTTATGTGCCGAATGCCGTCACAACCCGCATTTCTGAGCGCTATTTCCGCGCCGGCGGCAACATAACGGAGCGCTCGTGGCATGGTGATCTCCTTCTTTCCTTAG
>NZ_JAACFS010000077.1 GCF_029051645.1 Bradyrhizobium sp. CSA112 | reverse complement strand
CGCTGTGGCGCAGGCGGGTTCTTTAGAAGAATTACAGTCCTACCTGATACTGCTGCGGCCCATCACAACCTCGTTCCACTTGTGCAGTCCTCCAAATCCGAGGACATCGGAGTACCGGTCGAACCGTTCAATCGATTGTAACGAAACTTGAACAGATAGCAGTGAAAGCTGTGAACCAACTGCCGAAGAGCGTGGTGCGGGAAATCCGCACGCCACGTTCTGTGAGAACCGGGGGCGGGCGACCGCCTCCGGTGACCCGGTGGGCGGAGCTGCGAGGCTCCTCCCTCTCGATCAATCACTTTCGGGGATCCCGTCAGCGAAGGGGGGAGGGAGCCCGTAGGGAGTCCGTCCGCCAATGCGCCCCTTACTGATCCCAATGACTTCGGAGTCATCTGCGACGCGCTGTTAGGTGAGCACCCCCGTTCAGGTCCCCCCTTGCGGCCCCTCGCGGGGGAGGGGGTAGGGACAGGGATAAGCCGCAACGGAGGTGCGCCTAGAAAGCGTCAGTTCGACTTCGGGGTCGCCGCTGGCGGCTGGGCGGCCGCCTGCGGGGCGCGGCCGACCATTACGGTGAGCAGGCCGTCGCCCCAGAGCTTCTTCGCGACCCGCCTGGTGTCATCAAGCGTCACCGCGTCGACGATGGCGTTGCGCTTCTCGATAAAGTCGATCGGCAGCTTGTCGAGCTGATACTGCAACAACGCCTGCGCCAGCTTGGAGGAGGTGTCGAGCGCCAGCATCTGCGAGCCCTTGAGGTAGGACTTCGCCTCGTCGAGCTCCTGCTGCGTCGGGCCCTCCTCGGCGATGCGGCGGATTTCCTTCTCGACCGCATCGACGGTCTCGCCGGCGCGATCGGCGCGGGTGCCGGTGTTGCCGATGAACAGCGCGGAGTGATCCATCCAGAGCAGCGCTTCATGGATCGAATAGGCCAGCCCGCGCTTCTCGCGCACTTCCTTGAAGAGCCGCGACGACAGGCCGCCGCCGCCGAGAATGTGGTTCACCACACCGGCCGCCATGAACTCCGGGTCGTGCCTGTTGATGCCGGGTCCGCCGAAGGTGACGACGGTCTGCGGCACGTCGAGCGGGATGAAGGCGCGCTGCGGCGGCTTGGCCGCCACGACGTCGGGGATCGGCGTCAGTTCAGCCTTGGCCGGCAGCGCGCCGAAGGTCTTGTCGAGCAGCTTGCCGAGCGTATCGGGATCGACGTCGCCGACCACGACGATGCGCAGCGTATCCTTGGCGAGGATCCGGCGCGCATAGTCCTTCAGGTCGGCGATCTCGATCTTCGGTACGCTGTCCAGCGTGCCGGTGGCCGGCCTGCCATAGGGATGATCGCCGAACGCGACTTCGAGGAACTTGCGGTCGGCCAGCGAGGACGGATTGGTCGATTCACGGCGCAGGGTGGAGATCACCTGGGCGCGGATGCGTTCGACATCGGCCGGCTCGAACCGCGCGGAGGTCAGCGCCATCCGCAACAGGTCGTACGCTTCGTCCTTGTTGTCCTTGAGCATGCGAAGCGAGCCGCGGAAGTGATCGCGCGTCGCGGAGAAGCTCAACTTGATGGCCCGGCGGTCGAGCCGCTCATGGTAGGTCTTGGAATCGAGATCGCCTGAGCCTTCGTCAAGCAGGTCGGCGACCAGATTGCCGACGCCGGGCTTGCCGGCCGGATCCTGGCTCGCGCCGCCGCTGAAGGCATATTCCATCGCGATCAGGGGCACGGTCGCGTCCTGCACGAACCACGCTTCGATGCCGCCAGGCGACACCAGTCGCTGGATCTTGGCTGCAGCCTGCGAGGGCGCGGATGACAGCGTCAGCATCGCGGCGCAGGCGCCGCCGATCAGTGCCGCGCGGCGGGTGAGGGAATAGGTCACGAGCGCTTCTCCTTATGTTTCGGCGCAGTATCCTTGATCAGATAGCCGGTCACCGATCGCTTCTTGTCGAGCCATTTGGCCGCGGCGTCGCGCACCTGCTCGGCGGTGACGGCGCGGATGCGGTCCGGCCAGCTCCTGATATCGTCGATGCTGAGACCGGTGGTCAGGGCACCGCCATACCAGCGCGCCAGCGTCGCCTGA
This sequence comes from Bradyrhizobium sp. CSA112, assembly GCF_029051645.1. Classification (GTDB taxonomy): domain Bacteria; phylum Pseudomonadota; class Alphaproteobacteria; order Rhizobiales; family Xanthobacteraceae; genus Bradyrhizobium. The sequence continues at coordinate 6,184 of NZ_JAACFS010000077.1, read as the reverse complement.
TTGTCCTGGGCGTAGATCGCTTCGGCAATGAGCTGGGTCTTGACCCGCTCGAGGTCCTCGGCGCGTGCGGTATTCTGCGCGAGGTCGGCGATCACCTTGTCGATCGCCTCCTCGATCGGCGCAAATTCGACGCCGGGCTTCGGCGTCACCAAGATCGAGAATTGCGACGGGTCGAGCGCCGTGCCATCGTAGCCAGCGTCGGCGCTGATCGCGAGACCCCTGTCGATCACCAGCGCGCGGTAGAGATAGGAGTTGGCGCCGCCGCCCATCAATTGCGCGAGCACATCGAGCGTGGGGCTTTCGCCCGTTGCCGCCGTCGCGGCCGCCGGCACCAGATAATAGCGGCGCAGACCGGGCTGCTCGACGCGCGGATCCGACAGCGTCACGGTGCGCGGCGCCGCCGGCATCGGCTCCTGCGGCCGGATGCGCTTCTCGGGGATCGCGTGCTGCGCCGGGATCGGACCGAAGTTCTTCTCCACCAGCGGGCGGATGTCCTTGACGTCGACGTCGCCGGCGATGACCAGGATTGCGTTGTTCGGGGCGTAGAAGCGCTTGTAGAACGCGAGCGCATCCTCGCGGTCGAGCTTTTCGATCTCCTGGTGCCAGCCGATCACCGGGCGGCCGTAGGGATGGTTGAGGTAGAGCGCGGCCATGATCTGCTCGGTCAGCCGCTCGTCCGGCTCGTTGGCGACGCGCATGTTGTATTCTTCCAGCACGACGTCACGCTCGGGCAGCACGTTCTCGTCCTTGAGGATGAGGCCGGTCATGCGGTCGGCCTCGAACTCCATCATGGCAGGAAGCTGCTCGCGCGGCACGCGCTGGATGTAGCCGGTGGTGTCGACCGAGGTGAAGGCGTTCTGGTTGCCGCCGACCCGCCGCACGGTCTGCGAGAACTCGCCGGCCGGGTGCTTGGCGGTGCCCTTGAACATCAGATGTTCGAGGAAATGCGCGAGCCCGGATTTGCCCGGCGTCTCGTCGGCGGAGCCGAGCTTGTACCAGATCATCTGCGTCACGACGGGCGTGCGGTGATCGGGGATCACCACAACCTGCAGGCCGTTGTCGAGCGTGAAGCTGGCGGGGCGTTCGGAGGTAACCGTGGTCTGGGCGCGGAGGCCGCTGCTTGACAGCGAGGTCGTGCAAACAAGTGCGGCAACGAAAAGGGCAATCGCTCGGTGTGAGGGCATCATGATCCTTATGGAAGCCCGAACATGCGGTCGGGGCGCGAAAGCACGGGCACCCTACACGGCACTGTCCGTGCCGGTCATCACGAAACGGAGAGAGACGCGCCGCCCCGCATTAAGCTTTGCTCATGTGAGGCGCGGCCGCGAGGATGAGATTGTAAAACCATACGTATCGCTGATTGACGTTAGGTTCGATCGTCTCCGCGCGGTACGCCAGCGCCTCTCGTGGCAAACCTTTTTACCTGCCGAAGTTTCCTCACGGTAAACGCGGTACCTTTCGGATAGTCACGCCCGAGAGGGCGTCTCCTTCAAGAACTCTACACACGTCGCATCTGGTTTCTCCATGAATGGCTGTTGGGGCGCCGACTTAAATCTCCGTTGACACCGAGCTCCAGTACGCCAGTTCCGGGCAGAATTCGGCACGGCATCGTGTCCGCAACAATCTGCCGGGTACACCGGACTTCTGCCCGCTCGTTTTCAAGACGCCAGTACGGGTGGGTCTGTTGCGCAGGATATCAAGGAACGCGCCCGCGCCGTAGTGAGCCAGATTCCAAAAGATCTGCTCGCGCGAACCGCTGCTGTTCTTCTCCTCAAAGACTCAAAGTCGAGCTACGTCAATAGAAGGCGAGAGACCACCGCAGGACCGTATCCAGCGATGGGGAATGGTCATCGGGAAGGCGGGACGGGGACCGCTCGATGAGGCAGAGGTTCTACGCGTGCAGCGCATCGCGATCGGCGATGAGCGCTTCGTGAAGCTCGGCTTCCGTACCGAAGCTGGTTTCGTCGGCGACCACGACCGCGAGACGCAAAGACCGATCCCGGATCATATCAGCGCGCGCCACGAAGATATCGCCTCCCTGGTCCGCGGACCAATCGCGTTCGATCATGCGGCGGAAAATGAGCTTGATCCAGTCGTCGCCGCCGCCGTGCTGGCCTTCGGTTTCGTCTTTATCTACCGCTTTGAGGACGGCAATGGCCGCATTCACCGATAGCTGATGCACCATGTTCTGGCACGACGAGGATTTCAATCCCGCTGGAATCGCCATTCCAGTTTCGGCAGTCACTCTCGACAAGATCAGCGAATACAAGGAAGTGCTGGAAAGCTATTCGATTAGATTGCTTCCGTGTGTTGAATCGGGAGCCGACGCCACAAGGCAACATGAAGGTCGTGAACGATACCGGGCGACTTTTACCGCTTCTTCGACGCGACGCCACACGCCGAGTTTCTGTACGAATGCGTGCAGAGGACCGTCGAACAGGATCTTCCGAAGGAAACCCGATTTTTGCAGAGCTTCGATACCTTCCGCACGAGGGGTCGAGAATATCGTCGACATGCCGGAACGAACGCTAAACAATCTCTTCGGGTTTCTGCAACAGAATGCAGGCGGACTCTCAAGCGGGCCCGCGAGAATGAGTTTTCTGAACTGACTTCGGATGAAGTGACGAGAATTGCGGAGCTTTATCAAGCCGCCTTCTCTCCTTTGCGGGGCGGCAGGAAACGGACAGCACGGTTTTTAATCGCTCACTCAGACCGTTCGGCCATGGCCTTTTCGATTTGCTCGGCAAGCTGCCTGAAATGGGCGGCGAGGTGCTCGTACAGTTCGCGCTCCTTGTGCGCGCGGCACCCTTGCGCAGCGCCGTCTTCAGCTTCGAGAATGCCATTTCAACCGGATTGAGGTCCGGCGAGTAGGCCGGCAAATAGCGCACCTTGGCGCCGACCGCTTCGACCGCCTGGCGAACGCCGTCGATCTTGTGGGTGCGCAGGTTATCCATGAAGACAATATCGCCTTTTCGCAGCATCGGCGCGAGGATCTGCTCAACATAAGCGAGGAACGATGGCCCATCCATCGCGCCGTCAATGACATAAGGCGCCGTCAGGCCGTTGATGCGCAACGCGGCAACAAGCGTCAGCGTCTTCCAGTGGCCGTGCGGCACGCTCGCAACGAGACGCTCGCCACGCGGTGAGCGGCCGCGATGCCGGACCATCTTGGTCGTAACCGCCGTCTCGTCGATGAACACGAGGCGCGGCGCATCAAGCTTGGATTGCTCGACCTTCAGCTCGGCACGCGCTGCAGCGACATCAGGACGATCCTGTTCGGCGGCGTGCAGAGTTTTTTTGAACGTGATATCGTGGCGTTCGTAGAAGCGCCAGACCGAGGTCGTGCCGGTTTTCAGCCGCTTCTCGGACTTGAGCCGCGCGCGAATCTCTTCGAGCGTCAAGTCCGGCTCCGCTGCGACCAGATCAAGCAGCCATTGGCGATGCGCCTCGAGCGGCGAGCGGCTGTGGCCCGTGCCGGGCAATGCCGCTACACTGCCCGTTGTCGCCCAGCGCTCGATCCAGCGGATTGCGGTCGAGGCACTGAGACCGAGCACCCGCGCCGCTTCCCGTCTGCTCTCGCCGTCTTCGACAAGCGCAACCGCCCGCGCCCTGAGGTCCTTCGAGTATCCCTTCGCCATCGCGCGACCTCGCCGTTGCTGTCAAAGCAACTCGAATCTGATTTGCGCGCCTCTGGGAACCCCCTTACTGTTCCGATTCACATCAACCGAAAACCGCTCTCTAGGATCCCCGCCCTTATAGAGCACAAAATAGGGTAGCCGGCGCTCGCCTTGCTTTCGTATCTGAATAAAAACGCGGCTTTCGCAGCGCAGGCACTTGGCCGTCAACCCGTCTTGGCTACCACGGGCGCCGTCCGTTAGCCGATCCCGAAGAGTACCCCACGTATCCTCGGACAAGGATGGAAGCTCGCGCGCCGACATTGAACCGATCGGCCGGTCAAACATGACCGCTTCGATGATGCGGCGCGGCGGGCGGTGCGGGGAGACTCACTTTTCAGCATTCCTAGTGGTTCATCATAGTGATTTTGACGTTTTGATACCGAGCCATTTGAGGATGGGCAAGTTTTCCGGTGGCAAGAGAATCTCGATGCTTCTGGGGACGCCGGGTTGACGTCGGATGAAGTCGTTCCGTTCGAGGGTGACGATCATCTGGTGGACAGTCGGCGGGCTGACGCGGAAATGGCGCTGGATGTCGGCTTCGGCGGGCGGCTGTCCGAACATGTACGAATAGGTATGGATGAAAGCGAGGTAGTGCCCCTGCTTCTCGGTGAAACGCGCGCCTGATTTTTGACTCATCGTTGGATTCGTCCCGGCCTCCGACAAGGAGGCAAAGCATGAATGTACGTTATCGGGTCGAATTGAGCCAAGCCGAGCGCGATGAACTGACGGCGATGCTCGGCGGCGGCAAGCACGCCGCCCGCAAGCTCAAGCAGGCGCAGATTTTGCTGGCGGCCGATCGGGGCCGCCGTGACGAGGAGATTGCCCGGACCGTGAGTGTCAGCCTCTCCACCGTCGGCCGGACCAAGCGCCGCTTCGTGGAAGGCAATCTGGAGCGGGCCTTGAGCGAGGAGCCGCGTCCGGGCGCGGAACGCAAGCTGACGGGCAAGGAAGAGGCCCTGCTGGTCGCGACCGCATGCGCCAAGCCGCCCACCGGCCGCAAACGCTGGACGCTGACGCTGCTGGCCGACACGATGGTCAAGCTCACCGATCACAACAGCCTGTCGGGCCAGACCGTGCGTCGCCGGCTGGCCGAGAACGACCTCAAGCCATGGCGCAGGGACATGTGGTGCATTCCCCATGTCGACGGCGAATACGTCGCCCGCATGGAGGACGTGCTCGATCTCTATTCCGAGGCGCCGGATCCCGAGCGGCCGCTGGTCTGCTTCGACGAGACCCCCGTCCAGCTCATCGGCGAGGTGCGTCAGCCGATCCCGGCCAGGCCCGGACAGCGCGAGCGCTACGATTATGAGTATCGCCGCAACGGCACCGCCAATCTCTTCGTCACCTTCGATCCGCATCGCGGCTGGCGCAACGTCAAGATAACAGACCGCCGCGCCGCCGTGGACTACGCCCACTGCATGTGTGATCTCGTCGACGTCCATTATCCCGACGCCGCCTGCATCCGCGTCGTGCAGGACAATTTGTCGATCCACAAGCCTGGGGCGCTGTATGAGGCCTTCGCCCCCCGCCGAGGCCCGGCGCATCCTGCGCCGCCTCGAATTCCACTTCACCCCGAAGCACGCCAGTTGGCTCAATATGGTCGAGTGCGAGATCAGCGTGCTACAGCGCCAGTGTCTCGGCCGCCGCATCGACGATCCCAAACGGCTCCGAAAAGAGATCGCAGCATGGCAACGGCAGCGAAACAAAGCACGAGACCGCATCAAATCGATGTTCACAACCGACAAAGCCCGCGCCAAACTCGGCCGCGCATATCCAACCATCGCCAAAGAGTCAAAATTACTGTGATAAACCACTAGTCCGATGAAGAGTTGATCGGCCCGGATCTCTGTTCCCAGGAGAGAAGGCCGTGTCCCCCCGAGTGACCGACGTAGGCTGCGCCAACGTACTGGATCGGAAATGGCGGCGACATAGGTCTCCTACCTTTCAATTCAAAAGGCAGATTGTCATTTGCCGCCTCCCGCTTCGCCTCCGCCAAATCGCTTGCGGCCATCTCTCGGACCAATGTGTACGGTTTCGCTTGGAATCTACGCGCCTGTCTCGCACTTTCTGCATCGCTTCAGGAGTTGTAGGCGCCGCGGCGCCGATGCCGACGTGATCGCCAACTATCCGACTGCGCTTGCGGCGAAGTTGCTGGGCGCTTCGACCATTGCTGCGCTCGGTCTTGGCGATCGCGTCGAGACCCGCCTGATCCAAGCCTCGCCCGGCCGGCGAGCAATATCACCGGTATTTGATGTTGCGACAACGCTCGCGTCCAAACGGCTTTCGCTCTCGTCGAAGCTGCGGAAGTAGCGCGAAAGAGGAAATTTGGATTATGGATGTATCCATCGTGTGCATTTGTTCTATCAGAACAATCGATTGGACGGTTCGACCGGTACTCCGATGTCCTCGGATTTGGAGGACTGCACAAGTGGAACGAGGTTGTGATGGGCCGCAGCAGTATCAGGTAGGACTGTAATTCTTCTAAAGAACCCGCCTGCGCCACAGCG
>NZ_JAACFS010000076.1 GCF_029051645.1 Bradyrhizobium sp. CSA112 | reverse complement strand
GTCCTGCACGCTCGGCGGCAGAAGCTGGACCTCGTCGATCTTCCAGGGGCGAAATTCCTTGCTCATGGCCACGCAAGGAATCAGACTCGCACCCTCTTGACCAGTCACTACTCAGACAGGCTCCTAGGTCGGGGCCAACGGCACAGCGGCGTATGATCGTCAGGCGTCCGTTCGGATCAGCACGAGAGGCGATAGTCATCAGATGACCTTCCATCTTTCAACATCAGACACGTCGGGTTCAAGACGGAGATGTCGGAGATCTGACAACCTGCAGCGTCGATCCAAAGGCATGCTGGCGGCTACGCGTGTGTTTTCTCTCGTGAAGCAAGGCACACTCCAAATCCGGCACCATCGCGGCACCCCCGATCTCGATGTGGTGGCACCTTTCATTCCCGAGCTGCTCCGGCGATAGCCGACCGCCCGATGCACGTAGATTCAGATCGAGTTACGGGGGGCTGGTCGACAATACCGCCGGCGCATCGTTTGCATGCTCTCCGCGAGTGATCGAAGTTCCCGTCACGAGAGCATCGCGGTTGATGTTTGCCCAGGTCATTCCCCGGCCAATGGATGAAGAGAACCGTGACCCGCCTCGCTGCTAGCGTTCTGTCCCGCAAGTTCGTAGCATGGTTATTGCATGGGTTCCGCGTATCCGATGAAGGAGATATCGATGCGCACCGGACAGGCGAAGGCGATGCTGACGATTTCCAGCGACGAAGACACGCAGCTCACGGCCATAACACGGTCGCGCTCGCTGCCGCGGCGCTGACGCTGCGAACAGAGATCGTGCTGGCCTGCCAACGCGAGCCGAGCAACGTCGTCTTGGCGACGCGGCTGGTGGTCGGCCCCATACGATCGGCAAACGGCCCAATCGCTTTATCGCAAATCGCATCGAGGATCATCTACGATGAGACGCGTACCGGCGGACCCCCGCACGGTTGAGGATGAGGCTGTGGCCGAGCTGATCAGCAAGACACTTGCTCGCAAGCCCAAAGCCGCAATCCATTGGAGCGTGCGCCCATCTAAAGAGACGGAAATTGCCAAAAGCACCGTTCATCGCCTGTTCCAACTCTTCGGTCTGCGGCCTCACTGTACCGGCAGCTTTAAACCCTCGACCGATGCTTTTTTGTCGAGAAGTCCCGCTTCCAGAAGATTGGAAGGCGATGGAGGAGACTGCTCGCATGAGTGACGGGCTTCAAAAGGGCGATGACGCGGCCACCATTGAGGAACTGCTCCAACTGCTAATCAGCATCCTATCGTCAGCAAGGCGGCTTCCGTGCGGCCCAGAAAGCGATGCAGCGTTACGGCAGATAGGGGAACTTCAAAAAGGTGTAGGCGTGGTCCTGCTGAAGCGGTTTTACGATAAAGCATAGCAAGCTCCTTTGCCGTGGGGCAGGGGCTACCTGCGGACAATCTGCCTCAACTCACGACGGAGCCGCGTAAGGCCCGCAACGAGATGTCGGATCTCGCTTGGCGGCTGATGAATCCGGGCGAATCTACACCCCCCGTCGGCCGCCCGGTTGAATCGCTACAGTCAGCAATCTCGGCGAAGCACAGTGGAGCGCGCGGCTTCGGCACATCAGAGTCAAGCTCTTGGGCTGCCGCGAGACTTGGCATCGCTGCACTTCACCTGCCAGGGTGGTGAAGCGGCGAAGAAAATGCAAGGGGCTATCCGCCGAAAGGCGAGAATGCGTAACAGCTCCCATACTTTCCTGCGCGGTCCAGTAAGATGCCGCGGCGATATGCGGCAGAAAGTTCGCTGGTTGCGAGCGGCTTGATAGATGGCGGCCATAACCAGACAGACCTTGAAGGGAGCACATTGAATATCACGCACAACGTTCTCTTCGGATTTCATCTTTTAGACAGCTCGTGCTGAAACACCATCGGCTATTTTGTTTCAGGGGAGGGTGAGAGATAGACAATGCAAGCGCTAAGCGTCTGCGGACTACCGGGCGGCCGTAAAGTGTCTGAACGCCGCCGAGCGGCGGCGGTTTGCTAGAGCCGGCCACTCGGGTCGCTTCCGAAATCGATCGGTTGTGCCGCCCTTTTCACTCAGCGGCAACAGGAGCTCCAAAATCGTCCTATCGGCACCGGCCGCCATTGAACTCGATAGCTGCATCGTAACTGTCCCGACGCTCAAACGCCTCAAGCCCGGTATGCGAAAAAGCCTGGTACTTTCCACGATGTGTGCTGTGATGATGCCGATCGATTACGCGTGCTCAAAAAGGGGGCCCACCGCCCGCATCGAGTAGTACATCGAGAAGCTTACTGAGGCTGTCGAACCCGTGATCTTGCGGGGCTATCACGGGCGCAGCACGACCGACGCCGGCATTTATCACCGTGAGGAACCTCGCACGCATGACCGCGGGGTGATGACCGAAAGATTGCGGGTCATCACCGATGGCGGGCATTCCTATTCCAAAGAACTCGTCGATTTCTTGCAGCATATATTACGTACCGGGTGCCAAAATCCGAACGTGCGCACTGTCGTGCTCGACGGGTCCTACCATGACGATGGAATCGGCCAAGGGCATCTTCCGCGGCAACACACGGGCAGAGGACAAGCTCTTCAGCGTGTTCGAGCCCTCGACGGAGATCATTCGAAAGGGTAAGGCCGGCAAGCCCAACGAGTTCGGCAAGATGGTCAAGCTGCAGGAGGCCGAAAACCAAATCGTGATCGACTACGAAGTCTACGATCGGCGGCCGAGTGATTCGGACCTGTTGGTTCCGGCCATCGAAATCCACCAAGCCAAGCTCGGCCGCGCGCCGCGCCTGGTCGCAGCAGACGCCGGGTTCTATTCCGCCAAGAATGAAGGCAGAATCGTCGCCATTGTGGATGTAGAAGTGGCCGAGGAGCCTGTCTGCAGTGGCGATCATAGCCATCCGCGACCGCAGGACGGATCGTTCTCGTCGTGCCCTTCCCATGAGAACTCCGCGCACGCCGATCCGTCGCGGGTGCCGTAGCGCACGTCCAAGAAGCTCTTGAGAGCCCCAAACGCGATTTCGCCATTGGACTTGCCCTGGAAGGTGAGATGCGCTTCCTCGAGAAGATCGAGGTACTCGTTGTCCAGACGTCCATCTCGACGATGCGCCAGCGGCCTGCAAAGGCCTTGGCGAAGCCGGGCACCTTGGCCATCAGCCGGTCTCCGCGATCCGCTTGGGCAACCGCACCAGATTGTAGTCGGTGGCAGCGAAGGTAAAGGCCCATGCGACGCGGTCACGGCCACGGAACCGGGTCTTCTGTTGCCCCGGGATCGTCTTGATCCAGCCGAATGCCTCCTCGATCCGCTTCGGATGCGCTGGCTGACAGCATAGCCGCCGTGCCGGGTCGTTCGCCCGTCAATCGTAGAGCGGCGGCCGCTGGTGTTCTGTGCCACATGCGGCGTCACGTTCATCGAGCGCAGCTCGTTGACGAAGTCTTCCACGTCGTAGGCTTTGTCGGCGCCAAGCGTGATCGCTGTCGGTCGGTCAGCACGAGGCTCGATCATGTGCAGCGCGGCCACCCGCTCGGCATGCCCGTCGGCCTGCGTCAGGCAGGCGTCGACCAGCAGACCGTGGCGGTTCTCCATCGCCCGTGCCCAATGAAGCACAGCTTCGTCTCCTTGCCTTTGCCCTTGCGATACAGCCTGGCGTCTGGATCGGTAGTCGAAGCATGGGTGTCGTTCGAGCGTTTCTGGCCGTGGAAAGTCCGCATCGGCATTGCGGCCGCCGCCTTGCGCCGGCGGTTCGCCGGAGCCGTCCTTCGGCTTGATACTCTTCATCGAGGCCCAGGCCTCGATCAGCGTACCATCGACCGAGAAGTCATCACTCGATAGAACCTCTTCACCATAGGCTGCGCCAGCACCGCCGCCAAGAACTTCGCCGCGATGTCGCCTTCCAGCAGCCGGTCGCGGTTCTTCGAGAACACCGAATGGTCCCAGGCTGCGTCGTCGACGCCGATGCCGACGAACCAGCGGAACAGCAGGTCGTATTCCAGCCGCTCCATCAGGAGCCGCTCCGAGCGGATCGAATAAAACGCCTGCAACAGCATCGCCCGCAGCAGCTTCTTCGGCGGGATCGACGGCCGCCCAATCGGCGAATAGAGCGCGGCAAACTCGCGCTCCAGCTCTGACAGCGGCTCGTTCACCATCCTCCGGATCGCTCGCAGCGGATGATCGCGCCGCACCCGCGACTCCAGGTCGACGTAGCTGAACAACTCGCCCGTTCGATTGTCGAGGCAACGCGCACGCACCGTCTCCGAATCTCGTCGGAGCCAATGAATCACGCTCGCCGGCCAAAAACCATCGCGACTGCCTTCAAAGGCGACCGCTATGCGTGTAATCGCGTGCCCAAAGTTTGCCGCCTCCTCGCGCCAGCGGTGTAGCAACCGGAGCAGCGCGTCTTCTTCGTCGGCGCCAAGCTTCTTCAACAGATGACGATCCAGCCCGAGGACGATTTCAGCGACCAGCCAGCTTGAGAGGCTCATGACCGCGATCAGCGTACTATTCTGTTCAAGGACCGTGGAAGACCGGCCGAGATCGTTTGCCTTTTGCATGGGGTGCTCCATTGCTCATGACCAGCATCAATACTCTCACGCCTCTGCCGGTCACCCCATAGTATATTCCGTCGCATCCTCGCCTGGCTCAGTAAGCTCTTGCACTTCATCCTGATCGTCCTTTTGCGCGCCTTCGCAATCTCGGTTCGCTCTCAACCCCGCTTGTTAACGGACGACTAAATCTTCAGTTTGGCGCCCGCTGCAATCATCGTGATGCCCGCACCGCGGCGGATCACTCGAGATAGCTGTTCCCCATCCGTACGACGACGTCGCCGATCGCAATCTCGACCTTGATCGCCGGATCGTGACGCTCCTCCGACGGCCTTCCACAACCAGCGGCAAGGATGTCGACTGCGAGGCTTCGCACGGCAGCAATGCGCCTCTCTGTCCCAAGCGTCATCGCCAATCGTAAACCCGCCAGCGCGCCGCACCGGTCCGACGCACCACCTCGATCGCGATCGGAGACAGAGGGCTTCTTTTTTGCCTGCAGCCTTGCTGCCGCGCATTCTCTTCAAATCGACGATTGATTCGGCGATAGCGTTTGTCGTGGAGTCTCACGGCAAGTCGCAAAGGCTGGCTCGCGCGAAGCTCGACGGAAGTCGACAGTGACGGATCCGGGATAGGGGATGTGGGAAAGTTCGCGACCCGATCGTGAACTGACGGAACCGTTGAGGCTGACGGGACGATTTGAACGCGTCATGATCCGATCGCGTCGCCAGGCCGGCTGATGAGAATTCTCGGACCCGATTGTTGAGAGATTTGTGCTGCGGACGTGAAAGGCCATCTTCGCCCCTGCAGCACCGAACGGAGCTTGTCGCCGATCATCATCACGCGCGGCGACGTGTCGGTGGATTTCAAGAGCTTCTTCATGAGCCGCTGCGCAGCGCGCGAATCTCGTCGGCGCTTGATCAAGACGCCGAGAACGAGGCCATTCTGGTCGACAGCGCGCCAGAACCAATGTTGTTCGCCGGGAATCGAGATAACGACTTCGTCCAGATGCCATTTGTGGCTGCGAGCGGAGCTGGCGAATCCGATCGGAGTGGATAACGCTAGTACGTTAGATGTCCGACAATGTCGGATGAGTGACATAGCAGTGTTAGGGTTAGCATACTGACAGAGAACGATTTCTCCTTTGGCACGATACATGCGTAGTCTCCTCTATAAAGGCGCATTGACTGAGGAGAAGTCGTCCGATGATCACGCTCACCGGAAACTCAGATCAGGCTAAGGTGGCAGCTGCGATTCTGCCGGAGACGATATCTGGAGGCGTGGGGGCCTGCCGGCGACATTGGGAAGATCTGGGCTGCGCGCAAGAGTTTCGGCACCGTCAATACACCCATATTGCGCAAGCGACTGTGGGCGCGGTTATCCCGAGCAAATTCGAACCAGTGTGGCTGATTTGAGTCGCTACGTGGCGCGACGCACGTGGTGGGAACTGCCCAGCTTGATGGATGGACTGCAGGAGCGGTGAAGATGACATATCGGGCATCTCCGGCGCGCGGGAGCGCCTGCCAACCACGCGATCAGGACAGGCTACCTGAAGCGCGATCGATCTCCTCTACCGTCGTTGTCGGCAGTGGTACGCTCGCTATCAGATGCGCGCAGCTGGCAATTGAGATGGGCCACGTCATTGGTGCAGCGTTGTGTGCCGACGGCGTATTCCGCGATTGGGCTGTTCGCTCGAACATCCCGTCTGTAGCAAGCGTTGAAGAGCTCTCTTCTTTTTTGAAGGCCGCGCCGGTAGATTTGATTTTCTCCGTTGCCAATCCGTTCATATTGCCAGCGGATGTATTGGGGCGGGTTCGTCGAGGTGCTTTTAATTACCACGACGGTCCATTGCCACGATATGCGGGAACGCGCGCGACGTCCTGGGCGCTGCTGGCGCAGGAGACCGAATACGCCATCACATGGCATCGGATCGATGATGGCGTTGATACAGGAGACGTCGTGGTTCAGCGCCAAGTGCTGATTGCGCCCACCGATACGGCACTGACCCTGAACCTCAAATGCTATGAAGTCGCGATAGAGGGCTTCCGTGAGCTTTTAACTGGCTTAGCGAAGGGAGAGCTTACTGCCTATCCGCAGGCACTGGTGAGCCGGAGCTACTTTCCGAGACGTCGACGCCCAGATGCGGCAGGCTGTCTGCGATGGGATCGGCCCGCGCAAGATCTGTCAGCGATGACGCGTGCCTTAAACTTTGGGCCATATCATCCCAATCCATTGGGGCTGTCCAAGGCTTTCGTAGGCGATGAAGTTGTCACAGTCAGCCGCTTGGAGGTGCTGCCTCAACGCTCGGGCCTCCCGGCGGGTTCCCTGCTTGAGGTCCACTCCAGCCACTGGCGGGTGGCGACGGGTACAGAGGATGTCGATGTTTGCTTTGGCAGCTCCGATGGTCAGGTGCTGGACGCGCAAGCCCTCGCCAGGCACTCCAATCTGGATGAAGGTGGTCGCCTTCCTATTTTGAGCGAAGATGAGGCGCGGAGCATAACTGCGAGCCATGAATTGCTGGCGCCTTCAGAGGAGTTTTGGGTACAGCGGCTAGAGCAGCTTAGAATATTGCAGCTTCCTTTGTCGTTGTCCGTGGCTGAGGCGCCGCCCAGATGGCAGTCGAGTTCGTGGTTCATTGCAAGAGCTTTGGCTAAGTTGTCGCCACATGATCGCACGGAATATTTGGTAACGGCATGTCTGATCTATCTCGCCCGCATCACAGGAGAAACAGAGCTTCAATTGGGCTGGACGCCTGTATCGGATGGACCGCTAGCTGGCTCTAAAGCGGTGGAGGTGCTTATTGCCTCTGTCGTGCCGATGGAAATTACCGTCGACCTTGCACATGATTTTGAAGAAGTGCGCAAAGCGGTCGCGGCCGAATGCGCTCAGCTGAGGGAACACGGTAGCTTTGCCCGGGATCTTATCGCGCGCTGCCCGGCATTGCGGGGTGTGGAGGCGCTACAGTCGCACCAGCCCTGGCCGATTGGCATCACAATCACCACAGACAGCGGCGCTGGCGATCTGACGACGAGCCAAAGTGCTGGGGCAGCCCTATGCGGCGATTTGCTGACGTTTGAGGTTTCCGCTCTGGATGGGAGCCTTCGATGGCATTTTGATGCAAGTCGGCTAGAGCCGAAGCAGATCGACCGTATGACGCAGCATTTGCAAACTTTGTTATATGGTGTGATGGCCGATGCGGGGCAGCCGGTCGGCCGCATCAACATCCTGCCGGCCGACGAACGCAGCTATCTGCTGGAGGAGTTGAACCGGACGGCGGCGGCCTATCCGTCGGAGCGGTGCATCCATGAACTGTTCGAGCAACAGGTCCGGCGCGCACCCGAAGCGGTCGCCCTCGTCCATGAGGACGAGCGCCTGAGCTATGGCGAGCTCAATGCGCGGGCCAACCGGCTGGCGCATCATCTGATCGCGCTCGGGGTCAGGCCGGATCAGCCGGTGGCGATCTGCCTGGAGCGCAGCCCGGCGATGGTGGTGGGGCTCTTGGCGATCCTGAAGGCGGGCGGCGCCTATCTGCCGCTGGACCCGGCCTATCCGTCTCAGCGGCTGCGCCAGGTGCTGGGCGATGCCGCGCCGCAGCTGCTGCTTTGCGATGCGGCCGGCCGCGCCGCGCTCGGCACCGAGGCGCTGGCCGATGTGAGCGTGGTCGATCTTACGACAGCCACCCCGGCCTGGGCCGAGCTGCCCGCCTCTGATCCCGAGCCGCGCGCCCTCGGCCTCACCTCGCGCCATCTCGCCTACATCATCTACACCTCCGGCTCAACCGGAACCCCCAAAGGGGCAAAGAATGAGCATCGGGGTATTATCAATCGCCTGGTCTGGATGCAGAAAGCCTACGCTCTCAATGCGACTGATGTCGTCTTGCAGAAGACGCCATTTGGCTTCGATGTCTCGGCTTGGGAATTCTTCTGGACGTTGCTTGAAGGGGCGACCCTGGTGCTGGCACTTCCGTCTGCACACAAAGACCCCGATGCGCTTGTAAACCTTATAATCAACCAGCGCATTACCACTGCACACTTTGTACCATCCATGCTGGTAAGCTTTATGGACACGAGGGGTGTTGATCGCTGCAGCTCGCTGCAGCGTCTCCTGTGCAGTGGCGAGGCGCTTCCTGCCTCCCTTGTGTACAAGGTTCGGCGCGTATTGCCTTGGACTGGTCTGCACAATCTATATGGCCCCACGGAAGCTGCTATCGACGTTACAGCCTGGAGTTGCCCGGCTGATTTTGATGGGGCTACTATCCCCATTGGCCGTCCGATTGCCAACACGCGTGTGTATCTGCTGGACGGCCATGGCGCGCCTGTGCCGTTGGGGGCGGTGGGTGAGCTTTACATA
>NZ_JAACFS010000075.1 GCF_029051645.1 Bradyrhizobium sp. CSA112 | reverse complement strand
CTCCGGGTTACTCATCCGCTCGTCGAGAACGCAGGCGATGTTCTGCTGGAACATCAACTTCGGCTTGACGGCAAGCGGGCGTTGGTCATGTCGCGTCCTGCCACGGATGAGGTGAAGCCCCGTCTAGGTGAGAATGAGGGAAGTACTTTTAGCGCCAGTGACGGACGTCATTCTTCAGTCGATCCGACGGCGAGCCGGTGGTGAAAGGCCGGCCCTGAATGTAGCCGCTGGATTGAACCCAAAATGCGAAAGCATTGTTGCCGTCTTGGCGGCACGAGGGGGACCGGCGTCATTTGTCATCTATCTTGTCGTACCAGTCGTGTCCGGTTGCGGACGTTGATGTGGAGAATCCGACTACTGCACCTAAATCATTCCGCGGGTGCCGCTTCGGGCACGTGCTTTTTCTTCTTCAAGCGACGCGCAGAGCACTTTCGCGTTCGGCACGCCGATTGCTGAGATGAAGATGCCGCAGTTAAAAGGCGGCGCGCTGGTCACCGACCCAGGAATTCACAATGAGACTTGCTCGATTGATATTGATCAATGCGGCGTTGAGGCTAGTCGTAACTGTACAAGCGGCAGACATTAATGTGGCCCTCGCCGCCAACTTAACCGCACCGACCAAGGAGATAGCCTCGACCATCAAGCGGACGGCTGGTCACGGGGCAGCTATGAGATCGGGCGCGAATGGACAATGTTACAACCACGTCACGCAAGGTGCGCAATTTCAGATCTCGGCCGACACGCGACCAACGGAGCTGGTCGTGGATGAAACCGTACTACCGGAAGGCCGCTTCATCAACACGATCGGAAACTTCCTACTTTGGAAGAGTGCGAATTTCGTGAACGGCGCGGAGATGTCCAAGAGGATGGCCTTCGCAAAATTATCGATCTGCCTCGCCGAGACACCTTTTAAGGTAGCCGTGATCGAGTCAGTGAGTTCGCCCAGCGTTCATGAGGCCATGCAGCCGAAGGGCATCGAGGGCGCGACAGTCACGCGGGCGGATCAATACGAGATCGGCTATGACGAGCTCGCCTTCGTCACGAGATTTCAATTGATTGGTGATGATGCCTCGCGCTGGCTGATGCCGCAGGAGCTCCATGGTCCCATTGAGCAAGGTGCCGCGTCGTCGAAGGGAAGCGCCGACCGCGAAGCAACGCTGGGGTTCATCTCCGAAAGGCCTGAGGCTCACGTGATCATTGAGCGCTATGGTTAGGTGCTCGAAGAGCCAGCCCTGGACCGCAGGTCGGCTGGGATCTGGTAGTCGGCAAGGCGGACGATCAGGCTCGCCAGCCTCACGGCCGTGATTCTATCGGCATCGGGATGGCGACGTTCACTTGACTTGGTGATCTCGATTTGCTGGGACCCAAATCGACTAGCGCAGCGCAAGCATGGGATACGGATGACGCACTGGGGCAAACCACAACCGCGCGTGATTGAAGGCGGTAAGGCCGATCGCGCATTGCATGCTGATGCTTCACAGCCGCGGATAGTGTGGAACTTCTGGCCGCTTGCGGCGGTCCTCCTCAACGCGCTCCTGTGGGTCGGCATCTGCTGGGTCATTTACGCGTTCTCATGAGCAAGGCGGCGTGGCCAAAGCAGCCAAGTTCGCGCCACAAGGATGGGGCGTTGGCAAGCGCCATCTGGCATACACGCCTGAGGTCATCGACTGACCTCTCTCAGCGGGTCGCGAATATTGGAGGCACGTGCGTACGCACGCCAGTTGGATTAGCCCAACTTAAGCCGTCACCAACGCCAGACGCCGCAATACGCTTCGCCATTGCGCCCTACCACCTAATCAGCCGCAATTCCAGATCGGCCCGGTCGGCGTCCGCGTTCAGCACGGGCCAAAGCTGCCGCCATTGTAGCGGCTGTCGTAAAAGCCGGGCCGGCCGAAATAGTGCCAGGCGCCATCATACCCGTAGTAACGGGGGACCGGGTCAATGTACCAAGGGCGCCGGTCGCGGCGTGCCGATCGCCGCATCGCGTCTTTCTGGGCGTAAAGTGGAAGGCTGTTGTTCAGCGGCTGCTGGGTCACCCGGCAGGAAGCCATAGCCGTGCCAGCGCGGAGCCGGCCGCTTTTGAAGCGGTGCGGCCAGAGCGCGACTGATAACAGCGACAGGACGATAGCAGTGAAGAGATACACAAGGCGGGACATGCGGACACCATAGACAGTCGATCGTTGAGAGGCCATTCAAATCCAGGTGCAAAGCTCACGCGCCTATGCAGCTGCGGCATTTTCTATCGCCGTACGCCGGACGATCTAACTACCCCCTTCTTCCACAGCCGAAATCCGCCCTCGAACGCGTTGGTGTTGACGCCGAGGCGGACCTTGCGCGGCAGCTTGTCGACCTTGCCGGCGTTGCCGCCGCCCAGCATGATGTAATCCGGCTCCACGGCTGCGAGCAGGCGCCTGATGACGTCATCGACCGTGCGTTGCTATTTCTTCCTGCCAACGCGCTTGAGGGCTGCGGCGCCGACATATTGCTCGAATGTCTTGCCGTTGCGGTACGGCAGGTGAGCCAGCTCCATCAATTCCAGAATGCCATCCACGATCATCGCGGAGCCAAGACCCGTGCCGAGGCCGAGGAACAGCATTCGGCCGCCCTGATAGCTGCCGATCGCCTGCATCCGCGCATCGTTGACGACCTTGGTCGGGCGATCGAAGGCCCTTTCGAAATTGAAGCCGGCCCACCCGAGACCGAGATTGTGAGGCTCCGACAAGGGCCGGTTGTTGACCACAGGTCCGGGATATCCGACCGCGACGACCTCATAGGACCAGTCCTTCGTCAGCGCCTTGACCTTCCTGACCATCACTCTCGCTGATAGCTCGGGATCGGACGCAAACGCGCGCCTGGTTCGCTCCCTGTTGGTCGTGACCTTCACACGCGAACCACCGATGTCGATCACGAGGACCGTATGCCGCGATGCTTGCTTGCCCGCTTTCTTCGCCATGAAGCCGCGCCCTGCTCGGTCGGATGATCATAACTCCAGCCGATCCTTACCTGAAGCAGGGAGACGAGCAGCATCACAGCTTTGTTCTCCATCCGACTCTATTTTGTTCGCAAGGAACGAATCGGAATCGCGCAGATCAGTGCGGGCCAATTCTTAACAACGCGTTTGCTTCGTGCTTGCACGCGGATGCAGCCGAGCAAGCAGCCGGATGAAACGAAACAAGCATAGCCCGGATCAGCAGAGCGCTATCCGAGCCTGCTCGGTCGATCGATCTTACCCTAACCCCGCCCTCCGGCTTGATCCCCGCCTTCGTGATCGGCAAGAGGCGCGCTCCTCGCTGTCGCGAAAGGCCGATATCCCCTGCGGCGTGGTCGGCCAGGTGGCGGCCCCTATGCGATATGCGAGGCTGCTACGGCTCTTGGGTCAGATCTCAGTATACGTGCTGAATATGCTGGCGAGCCGTGACATTCCCCAAGCGTAACACAGCCTGAAGTGGCCGCTATATGACTCCATCCCCAAGATCAGCCACAGAATCGATTACAATGTAACGCATCGGAAGATCGCCATAAACGGAAATCGATTTATGGGGTTTGGTGCTGGGAAACCTTTGCAGCCTCCGTTCAGGACCGCGCGTAGAATCGCGGCCGTTTCGATATCGAACTAAGAGATGCCCCCATCCGGTAGTAGGAACCACAGACAGGCTGATCGAGATGTTCGGAAAATCGCGCATCATTTGAGCTCTGCAAATCAGTCCTAACGGTGCAGCTTAGACGCGTTGGCGAACGCGCTCTCCATGCCAGAACCACAGAAAGCGCTTTTGATGTTGCACGCGCGGCAATGCACAGTGTCACACCTCGCACAGCGCGAGTGAAACGGCACCGTTGTATCGGTCATCGCACAAACGGCTGCATCCGACTTAACACCGATGAATGCGGTCGAGCGTCGATCTCCTATGCTGAAACAGCACCGGCCCGACGCACACTGCCGGGTATGAGGTGCGTCGGGCCGGTTGGGGCATGGCGCGGCACCTGGCCGTGTCCAACCCAGATAAACCCGTGCAAATAATATGCCACACGAAAAGGTGCCGATGATCGGCGTCGAAATCGCCGGTGTCCGGCCACACGGATTTTCATTTGCGGGCGGGCGCGCGTACGTATGGGCCATCTCCTCCGGGCTTAGTTTGCGCTACGCCATAAAGATCGATTTGATCGGTGGCCGGACGATTGCCGAATTTCGATGTCGGGGAAACTTCCTTTGCGCGGCCTGTGACCAGAGGGACGCCGATATCCGAACGGATTAGATTTACTGCGTCACAAATCATGACGGCGCATGAGCTTCCATTTCGATAGCGCAGCACGGACATCTACGTAGCGTCTAAGCAAATACGCTCGCGAGGCACCGCCGCATGGTAGCGAACGAGTTCGGCATGTCACCCTCTGTTCTGAGCGGGAGCGCCGCGGGTCAGCCAGTCATTGCGATGAGCGGGGCGGACCCGGAGCCGCGCAAAGCGCGAGGTCAAGAAGTCAACGCTGCCGTCGCGCCATTTGACATTCCGCCAAGCTTGTTTCGGTATACCGAGATCAAGTCCCTTGACCGAGCAAGTCTTTTGCTCGTCGTCCCACCGCATCAATTTCACCGGCGGTCCATTCCCCGACCATTTCTTCGGGCGGTAGCGGTCCCTGCCGGGCGGCCACACGGAGTGCTCGGCAAGATGCCCGTTTCTTGAATGCTCGTTCGAAACTCTTCCGCTTACGCTTATATGAGAGCCTGCACCCTCTCGGTCATATCGGCTTCCTTTGCATTCACGCACTATTGCCGTTTGTACTTTCGACGCTGCCACCCGCTGGACCAAACAGTGCAGAGGGTGTCACAAATGGTGAAGCCACTTCGCAAACCTTACGTACCGAGGTTGTGAGGTTGGATTATCCTTCGCAACGACTTGCGCGCGGTTGCGACACGTGTAGTTGTTGCGACCGAATATGTCCGGACTCCGCCAGGCTGTTTGCGAACACGACATCGGGCAAGTTGGCGCTTGCGTGGCCTGCGGTTGTTGTGGAGGAGAAGAGCGTATGAAGTTCAGTGGCAGACGCCTTTCGATCCTGTTGTCCTTGCTTTCGGCTGTAAGCGTGAGCACGATCGCCAAGGCCGATGAACCGTCGCCGAAATACGCCGAGGTGCTCAGTGCCCTGCAGGCCGGCAAGAATGTGAAGCTCATACTGGACCTGAACCGCTGTACCACCGTCGATGGCGGCAAGCCCGGGCCGGCCACGCAGGCCGGGTTGGTTATAAGTGCCTTCAGGGTGACTGCCCAGAACGGCATCAGCTTTGCCAATGCGCATCAAACCGTGGATTGACGGAATACATTCCGCCACAGCCTCAGCCGCGAAGGCAAGCTTATGGTGCGGGCCTTCAAGCTGACCGCCGGGGCGACCGAAGTCGTGAATCAGGGCGAATTCATCTGCGAACTGCCGGACGGCGCGAAGTTCGTTTGGGACACTGCGCAGGGCCACGGCGCGGCTTCGCTACCCTGATCCTTTCGAGTGGAGATCTATCGAGCCATAACACGGCAGCCGAGATCGTGACGGCGGCCAGGTCGTTTCTGGCCGTCTTTTCGTAGCCGGTCGCCACGCGGCGAAATTGCTTCGGTTTACCGAAGCAGCACTCGATGAGGTGATGCTGACCTGCCAGGGCTGTTGAAGAACTCAGCCGCGTTCGCAAACGAAGCTTGTATCGTCGCCATTGTGTATGAAGAATTGGCCGACGAGCCTGCCCGCAGTGCCGATCATAACCGATCCGCGACCGCAGGAGGGTAGAGTCGAGGATGGGCGCGGTAGCTTGGGGCCTATGGCCAACGCTCCGTTTCCCATCCCCGCTCATCAAACCGGGCGTGCCGATTTCCGGCACCCGGCTTTCCGACTGGCTTCACCGCAAGGCACACGGAGACAAACTAACCGCACGCGGCTTCGGTACGGTGAGTAACTCTCCTTCGCCCCTCGACACAGCAATCTCCGGCGGCGCCTGTCATTGATGGTGTTTGCAGGCTCATCGCCAATCACCACGACCTCGCCATCTTCAAAAGCGCACCAGAAGTCGGGGCCCTTTGCTCCACCGGCATTACCCGGCATCAACGCTCCTATTGCCCCGTCCGACTCCCGCCGTGACCACCGCCTATTGCGATGCTGAGGCCGCTACCCTCGTCCGCGACGGGTCTCCCCCTGTAACTGCGAACCACCCTTCCGACGTGCCGTGCCCACTACCCCGGCGGATCGCGTGGGTGCGCGTGTCGATTACTTCCCCACGCGTGCGGCCTTCCCCAAATGACCGGAGGGTCGGCATCCGCATTCGAACTTTCGAGGCCTGCTCGGGCTTCACTTTTGTTACGGCCCATCGGATCGCTCAGCAGCCCAAGGCCGCCTTCGTCGCAGGGCTCCGACCCAACCAGTTACCCGGCCGTGCCGCCTGCCAGCTTCCGGACCAATCGACAATTATCCGGGTGAGACCCTCCCTCACTGGTAGTTCGCGCCCTCGGGGCGCACGGTCATTTTCGTCGTGTCCTTCCCATGAGAAACTCCGAGCAGGCCGAACCGTCTCGCGCGCTGTAGCGGACGTCGAGAAGGCGCTTCAGCGCACCGAAGGCGATTTCACAATCGGACTTACCCTCGAAGGTGAGATGCGCCTCTTCGACAAGATCGAGGAAGTCGCTGTCCCAGTTGTCCATTTCGGTGATGCGCCAGCGGCAATGGCCTGGGCGAAGCCGGGCACCTTGGCCATCAGCCGGCCCCGGCAGCCGCACCAGATGAAGTCTTCTGCATCGCAGGCAGGCGGTTACGCCTGCATGGTCCGTCAAATTTGAGTATGACTACCTGCATTTTGGCGGGCCGAGTGTCGCGACCGCTCCGACCGTGCAGTTTCCACCGCTTGCAATTCTTCCGGCGAACACAACCAGCCTATCGAGCAACTATCACATTGGAAAGGTCGGGTTGAATTACCACTTCGGCGCCGACCCGCGGGCGGCGCAATGGTCTGACGCGCCGCTGTATGCAAAAGAACCCACCAGCGTGCCGCCCATTGCGTACACGGCCGATTAGTCATTCGAAGGCGGATCGCGGCTCTGGCTCAGCCGGGGAAGATTCCAATGGGACCATAGCGCTGTGCCTCATATACCTGGAGATCCTAGCATTCTTATCTCGAGGCTCACTTATCACGGACTGGACGGACTTTCCGGAGAACTATTTGGCCGTCTTGACAGCCCGTGGGGAATATTCCTGAAGGGCAATATTGGCCTCGGGCGCTTCAACAAAGGAAACATAAACAATGAAGATTGGGGCATCGAACGCTCGTTGTCCTGTATCAACAACGTATCAGGCCAGGCCAACGGAAGGTTCACATACTACACGGCCGACGCCGGTTACGATTTGCTGCGCGGCACCAGCCATAAGGTCGGCGCATTCATCGGCTGGCCCTATTACGGCCAGAGCTCCGACTCGACGGGATGCGTGCAAATCGCCAACCCCATGTATATATGCCGGCGCCGGCTGACAGGATCATTGGCATTCAGCATACTAACTGGGATGCATTTCGTGTCGGTCTAAGCGCCGAAACCATGCTCACGGAGCGTTGGCGCTTAAGCACCGACGCGCTTACCTGCCGTGGACCAATTACAGTGGTCGTGACAACCATCTCTTTCGCCATATGACCCACTTCACTGATCAACGCGGGAATGGTGGCGCGGGTACATCTCTCGCCTCGAGGGCGTCCGCAGGTCGGTCGCACAAGTCATCGATGGTGTCGAGTTGCGTTCTCGCAAGGGGATCCTTGCTCCCCGGTTTTGTTTACGACAAGGTCATCCGGGATTGTCGCATTCTTCTGGGCGGCGTGCCCTTTCATGCTTCAGGAAACGACTCGACGTGGCTTGCGGACTTCCGCGCGAAGGTCGAGGCGCTGCCCATATCTTACGTGATGAAGCCCAAGCTTATTGAAGCAGCCATCGAGGCAATGATCAGGTTCGTCCAGCCGGCTTACGTCGATTTGATTGCGGCGGCGGGCCGGCTCCAGGCCTCGTCCAGCACGGACGACGGCGCCTGGAAGCACCCCAACGGGGGTTGAGTTCTACGCGCAGGCGCTCAGGCACATGACCACGACGGAGCTGTCGGCGACACAAATCCACGAGTACGGGCTGGAGGAGGTCGCCCGGATCCACGGAGAGATGGAAAGATTAAAGAACTCGCTTGGCTTTGGTGGCTCTCGCCGCTTTTTTCGAGCACATCAAAACAAGCCCCAAACTTGTCTATCCCAATACTGAGGAGGGACGGAGCACCTACCTCCGCGAAACCTCCCGCGTTATGGATGCGATGTACCGCAATCTCGGCAATTCTTTTGGCAGGCTTCCCAAGGTTGGGTGCGTATCGCGATCCGATGTCCGTGAGCATCCACAAAAACATCTGGCCCGGTTCAGTGGAATCCTCCAGGCGGACTGCTACAACGGCTTCGAGCCGCTGTTCGATCCGAAGAAGAAAGCGCTGCCGATCATGCCGGCATTTTGCCTCGCGCATGCGAGGCGAAAGTTCTTCGAGCTGGCCGACATCGCAAAAAATGCCCGGGAGGGCAAGAAGGGTAAGCCGATCTCCCCGATAGCGCTGGAGGCGGTCAGACGCCTCGATGCACTCTTCGTCATCGAGCGCGAGATCAACGGCTTGACCGCCGCCGAGCGGCTTAGCGTGCGACAGCAAAAGAGCAAGCCGCTGTTCGATGCGATGCACGAATGGATGACCACCGAACGCGCCACACTCTCGCGCTCCTCCGCGGTTCGCGAGCCGATCGACTACATGCTCAAGCGCTGGGCCGACTTCGCCCGCTTCCTTGATGATGGCAGAATCTGCCTGACCAACAACGCTGCGGAAAGAGCGCTGCGCGGTATCGCTCTCGGAAGACGCAATTGGACCTTTGCCGGTTCTCAGCGCGGGGCAGACCGCGCCGCTGTCATGCTGACGCTTCTCACCACCGCACGCCTCAACGATGTCGACCCGCAAGCATGGGAGCTATCGCTGAAAGTTGGTGACGGTGGGAATCGGGAAGGCGGCATATCGTGGGGGTGCTTGAAGCCTCCACTTCTCCACCGAAGGAGCGATATGCCGTGTCCAAAGATAACATCATCAAGCTGAT
>NZ_JAACFS010000074.1 GCF_029051645.1 Bradyrhizobium sp. CSA112 | reverse complement strand
TGCCAAAACTCGTTCTCGGTGTGACATTCAACGACGGGATCGAGGTCATCGCCAAGCCGACTGACCGTCAGCCCATAACCGCCGCCGCCTAACCGGCCAGGCCGTCACCAAAATTTAGCGATAGCTCTTCTTAGTATGCCGCTCTGTATTGTCGCGAACAGCCGTGTCCAATTGACGATGTAGTATCCGGAACCGAACACAGAGGATCAAGTATTTCGCCGCCGCGGCGCAAAGAGTGGTTTTTCCCTCTTCAAGTAAGCCCTCCACAACCTGTTTGGTGGCACGCGGATTGCTCTGAGACAGTGAGGATCCAAAGGACGATAGCGGTCCCGCGGTCGGCCCCGCGCCCACACATTCAGAGGAATCTTGCTCGATTGATTCTCACTTCGATAGACGCTGCACGGTTGAGTGCGATCCCGCCAAATGAAGCGTTGTGGCGTCCGTCGGGGATGTCGCTGTCATTCGTAGCGCTGGATAACTCTCATGGCTGGCCGGAGTCGATTAGCGTTCAGTGCGGCAATTCCCGAGCAAATCCTGACGAGTGTGACAGGCTTAGGTCGCTATGTGGCGCGCGCCTTGGCCGGGAACCGCATGCATTGGCTGAGGGGTGAAGATGGCGCATTGGTCTCCTCTGGCGCAGCCAAACGCTTGCGAGTCAGGCGATTGTGGTGGGCAACGACTTGCAACCTCCCCAATCGGTTCTACCGTCTTTGTTGGTAGTGGTACGCTGGCCATCAGGTGTGCTGAGCTAGCGAGGGAGAAGGGTCACGACATCCGCGCGGCGCTGTGTGCCGACGCCACATTCGCCGATTGGGCCGCTCACGCCAATATCCTGTGTGTTGGGAGCATTGAAGAGCTCTCCACGTTGCTGAAGACCGAACCGGTTGAGTGGATTTTTTCGGTTGCCAACCCGTTCATTTTGCCGCCAGTGGTGTTTGAGCGAGCCCGTCAAGGCGCTTTCAACTACCATGACGGTCCGTTGCCACGATATGCGGGTACTCACGCGACGTCTTGGGCGCTGCTGGCCCAAGAGGCCGAACATGGCATCGCGTGGCATCGTATCGATCATCGGGTTGATGCTGGTGCTCTGGTGGTTCAGCGCCACGTCTTAATTGCGCCCAGCGATACGGCGTTAACGCTGAACCTCAAATGTTATGAAGCCGCGATCGAGGGCTTCCGTGAGCTTTTGACCGGCTTAACAAATGGAGAGCTCAGTGCCCGTCCGCAGGCGCTAGTTGACAGAAGTGTTTTCCCGAGGCGTCGACGCCCAGATGCTGCGGGGTGTCTGCGATGGGATCGATCCGCGCAAGATCTGTCAGCAATGACACGCGCCTTGGATTTTGGGCCGTATCATGCCAATCCCTTGTGTCTGTCCAAGGTTCTCGTGGGCGATGACGTTGTCGCAGTCAGGTGCTTGGAGGTGACGGTGAGGCGCTCGGGCTTTCCGGCGGGCTCCCTGGTTGAAATCCATCCCCGCCACTGGCGTGTGGCGACCGGGACAGAGGATGTTGATGTTTGGTTTGGCGGCCTGGATGATCAGGCTCTGGATGCGCGGGCACTCGCAAGGTGCTCCGATCTGGATGAAGGCGATCGCCTGCCGATCTTAAACGATGATCAGGCGCGGAGTATAACTGTTACGCATGAAATGTTGGCGCCTCGGGAGAGTTTCTGGCGACAGCGGCTTGAGCAATCTAAAATATTGCAGCTTCCTTTTCTGTCGTCTCCACAAGCTGTGGCTCCCCCGAGATGGCAGTCGAGTTCGTGGCTCATTCCAAGTGCTTTGGCCGAGCTGTCCCCCAATGATCGCACCGAGTACATACTGAGCGCTTGGCTGATCTATCTCGCCCGCCTCACGGGAGAATCAGAGCTTCAATTGGGATGGACTCCCCCAGCGAATGAATCGCGAGCCGGGGTGAAGGCGGTGGAGGTGCTTGTCGCTTCTGTCGTGCCAATGGAAATTATCATAGATCTCGGTCATGATTTTGCAGAGGTGCGCAGGGCGGTGGCGGCCGAGTGTGCTCAGCTGAGGGAGCACGATAGCTTTGCGCGGGATCTTATCGCGCGCTACCCGACGTTGCGGGGCGGTGAGGCGCTACGATCGCGCCGTCCCTGGCCGGTTGGCGTTACGGTTACTGCAAATAGCGGGTCTGCCGCTGGTGATCTTGCAAGCCCGAGTTTTGAGGCGCCCCTATCCGGTGATTTGCTGACGTTTGAGGTTTGCGCTCTGGAAGGGAGCTTTCGATGGCACTTTGATGCAGGTCGCTTGGCGCCCAAGCAGATCGACCGCATGACGCAGCATTTGCAGAATTTGTTGTGTGCCGTGATGGCCGATGCGCAGCAGCCGGTAGGACGAATTCGGCTCTTGTCGTCCGCTGAGCGCGCGTATCTGTTGGAGGAGCTGAACCGGACGGCGGCGCCGTATCCCGAGCAGCAGTGCATCCATGAGCTGTTCGAGGCGCAGGTCCGCAGGGCTCCGGATGCGGTGGCGGTGGTCTATCAGGACCAGCGCTTAAGCTATGACGAGCTCAATGCGCGGGCGAACCGGCTGGCGCACCACCTGATCGGGCTCGGAGTGAGGCCGGACCAGCCGGTGGCGATCTGCCTTGAGCGCAGCATCGCGATGGTGGTCGGGCTGCTGGCGATCCTCAAGGCGGGCGGGGCGTATCTGCCGCTGGATCCGGCCTATCCATCGGCGCGGCTGCACCAGGTGCTCAAGGATGCGGCGCCGCCTCTGCTGCTGGCCGATGCGGCGGGACGATCGGCGCTGGGCAGCGATGCGCTACTCGATCTGACAGTGGTCGACCTGGAGACGGCGACCCCGGCGTGGGCGCAACTGCCGGCCGCGAACCCGGACCCGCGCGCCCTCGGTCTGACCTCGCGCCATCTCGCCTATGTGATCTACACCTCGGGATCCACCGGCACGCCCAAGGGCGTCATGGTCGAGCATCGGGGATTGGTCAATCTGGGGTTGGCTCAGATCGTGCTTTTTGGCGCTTGTTCCAACAGTAGAGTGGTGCAGTTCGCCTCCTTTGGTTTTGATACAAGTGTTTCAGAGCTTGTCATGGCGTTTGGCTCAGGAGCCGCCTTGCACTTGCCTGCGGGTGAGATCCGTCAATCGACCAAAGAGCTATCGGACTATCTGCGAAACGAAGCCATCACGCATGCGACGTTGCCTCCAGCATTGCTTCAGGGAAGCCAGCATCTGGAATATTTGGCGTCGCAACTTCTCGTACTTGCTGGAGAGCTCCCGAAGGCCGAGCTTATCCGAGCCCTGCCTGCAGCATCTATTGTCAACGCCTATGGACCTACCGAAGCAACAGTCTGCGCGACGACGTGGAGCTGCCCGGCTGATTTTGATGGCGCCGTTGTCCCGATCGGCCGTCCGCTCGCGAACACGCGGATCTATCTGCTGGATGGTGATGGCGCGCCTGTTCCGTTTGGGGCGGTGGGGGAGCTTTACATTGGCGGCGCGGGGGTGGCGCGTGGCTATCTGAACCGTCCCGAGCTGACCGCGGCGCGGTTTTTGGCCGATCCGTTCAGCACTGAGCCGGGGGCGCGGATGTACCGCACCGGCGACCTTGCGCGCTATCTGCCGGACGGCAATCTGGCGTTTCTGGGCCGCAACGACGACCAGGTGAAGATCCGCGGCTTCCGCATCGAGCCGGGCGAGATCGCGGCGCGGCTCGTCGAGCACGCCGCGGTGCGCGACGCGGTGGTGGTGGCGCGCCAGGACCGCGCCGGCGAGCAGCGGCTGGTCGCCTATGTGGTGTGCGCGTCCGAGGCGGGCTCGGATGGGCTGGATGGAAGCGAACTTGCCGGCACCTTGCGCACGCACTTAAGTGCGCGGCTGCCGGACTACATGGTGCCGTCGGCGTTTGTGCACCTTGCGGCGCTGCCCTTGACGGTGAACGGCAAGCTCGACCGCAAGGGCCTGCCGGCGCCTAAGGATGAGGCGTATGCGCGCGCCGCCTATGAGGCGCCGCAAGGCGAGATCGAGACGGCGCTGGCGACAATCTGGGCCGAGCTTCTGGGTGTTGAGCGGGTCGGACGGAACGACCACTTCTTCGAACTGGGCGGCCACTCGCTCTTGGCGGTGCAGCTGATCGAGCGTCTGCGGCGGCTGTCGCTGGGGGTGAAGGTGCGGACCTTGTTCGCCAGGCCGGTGCTGGCGGATCTGGCCGCGAGCCTGCGCAGTCATCACGAGGTGGCGGTGCCGGCCAACCTGATCACGGCAGAGAGCCGCTCGATCACGCCGCAGATGCTGCCGCTGATCGAGCTGACGCAAGGAGAGATCGATCGGATCCTCGCCACGGTGCCCGGCGGCGTCGGCAACATCCAGGATATTTATGCCTTGTCGCCGCTGCAGGACGGCATCCTGTTCCATCATCTGTTGGCCCGCCAAGGCGATCCGTACCTGCTGGTGTCGCAGATGGCGTTTGCCGACCGTGGCGTGTTGGACCGCTATCTTGCCGCGGTTCAGCGGGTGGTGGACCGGCACGACATCTTAAGGACGTCGTTTGTCTGGGAGGGCCTGTCGCGCGCGGCCCAGGTGGTGTGGCGGAACGCGCCACTCAATGTGACCGAGGTCGAGCTGGATGGCTCCGGCGGTCCTGGCCACGCGCAGCTCAGGCTGAGGTTTGATCCGCGCCAGCACCGCATCGATCTTGGCCGGGCCCCGCTGTTGCGGTTTGTGATCGCGCGCGAGCCCGGCAGCGCGCGCTGGCTGCTCTTGCAGCTGCAGCATCATCTGATCGGGGATCACACGACGCTGGAGGTGATGCATGCCGAGGTTAAGGCCGTGCTCGGCGGGCGCGACCATGAGCTGGCCGCCCCGCAGCCGTTCCGCAACCTGGTGGCGCAGGCGCGCCTGGGCGTTGGTACCAAAGCGCATGAAGAGTTCTTCCGGGGACTGCTGGGGGACATCGATGCGCCGACCACGCCGTTTGGCTTAAGCGAGGTCCACGGCGACGGCTGCGGGGTTCATGAGGCGCATCGGAGGCTGCCGCAGGCGCTCAACGCGCGATTGCGCAGCCAGGCGCGGCGGCTTGGGGTGAGCCTGGCCAGCCTGTGTCATCTGGCGTGGGGACAGGTGGTGGCGCGCAGCAGCGGCCGCGAGCAGGTGGTGTTCGGCACGGTGCTGTTTGGCCGCATGCATGGCGGCGCGGGTGCCGACCGCACCATGGGCCTGTTCATCAACACCCTGCCGCTGCGGCTTGATCTGGACGGCACCGGGGTCGAGGCGAGCGTGCGGACCACGCACGCCCGGCTGGCCGAGCTGCTGGCGCACGAGCATGCCTCGCTGGCGTTGGCGCAACGCTGCAGCGGCGTTGCGGCGCCGGCGCCGCTGTTCAGCGCGCTGTTGAACTACCGCCACACCGCGCCGGCGCTCGCTTGCGGACCGGATGCTGGGCTGGGCGGCGTGGAATGGCTGGGCGGGGAGGAACGCACCAACTATCCGCTGACCCTGTCGGTGGATGATGTTGGCGAGGCGCTCGGTCTGACGGCGCAGGTGGCGGAGCCCGTCTCCGCGGATCGGGTCTGCGGCTACATGCAGCGCGCGCTCGAGCAACTGGCCGACGCGCTGGAGCAGGCGCCGAACACGCCGGTGCGCGAGCTGGATATCCTGCCGTCCGCTGAGCGCGCGTATCTGTTGGAGGAGCTGAACCGGACGGCGGCGCCGTATCCCGAGCAGCAGTGCATCCATGAGCTGTTCGAGGCGCAGGTCCGCAAGGCGCCGGATGCGGTGGCGGTGGTCTATCAGGACCAGCGCTTAAGCTATGACGAGCTCAATGCGCGGGCGAACCGGCTGGCGCACCACCTGATCGCGCTCGGGGTCAGGCCGGACCAGCCGGTGGCGATCTGCCTTGAGCGCAGCATCGCGATGGTGGTCGGGCTGCTGGCGATCCTCAAGGCGGGCGGGGCGTATCTGCCGCTGGATCCGGCCTATCCGTCGGCGCGGCTGCACCAGGTGCTCAACGATGCGGCGCCGCCTCTGCTGCTGGCCGATGCGGCGGGACGATCGGCGCTGGGCAGCGATGCGCTACTCGATCTGACGGTGGTCGACCTGGAGACGGCGACCCCGGCGTGGGCGCAGCTGCCGGCCTGCGATCCGGACCCGCGCACCCTCGGTCTGACCTCGCGCCATCTCGCCTATGTGATCTACACCTCGGGATCCACCGGAACGCCCAAGGGTGTCATGGTCGAGCATCGGGGATTGGTCAATCTTATAGCATGGCATGTGCAAACGTTTTGTCCGCAACCCGAAACCTGCTGTGCGCTCACGGCTGGAGTAGCATTCGATGCCAGCACTTGGGAGCTATGGTCTGCGTTATGTAACCGCAGCACATTGCTGCTCCCGCCCAGAGCGCCGGCAGGAGATTCTCTCCTTTTGCTGCAATGGTGGCGTGATCAATCGCTGGACTCCGCCTTTTTGATCACGCCGCTCGCCACGATCGCGTTAGAAGATAAGCTGGTAAATCCCACATTGGAGTACTTGCTTGTTGGCGGGGATCGTCTCCAGCGTGTGCCTGCGCCTCTACCAGCGGCTCTCAAGCTAATAAACAACTACGGCCCTACTGAAGTGACGGTCGTGGCGACCTCGGGACGGCTTTTCGTCGACATTGTGCCGCATATCGGCCGTCCGATTGCGAACACGCGGGTCTATCTGCTGGATGGTGATGGCGCGCCTGTTCCGTTTGGGGGCGTAGGGGAGCTTTACATTGGCGGGGCGGGGGTCGCGCGTGGCTATCTGAACCGGCCCGCGCTGACGGCGGAGCGGTTTGTGGCCGATCCGTTCAGCACTGAGCCGGGGGCGCGGATGTACCGCACCGGGGATCTGGCGCGGTACTTGCCGGACGCCAATCTGGCGTTTTTGGGCCGCAACGACGACCAGGTGAAGATCCGCAGCTTCCGGATCGAGCCCGGCGAGATCGCCGCACGGCTTTGCGAGCACGCGTTCGTGCGCGATGCGGTGGTGGTGGCGCAACAGGATCGCACCGGCGAGACGCGTCTTGTCGCCTATGTGGTGTGTGCGCCCGAGGCGGCATCGGAGGAGCTGGATGGAGCCGAGCTTGCCGGCGCCTTGCGCGCGCATGTGAGTGCGCGGCTGCCGGACTACATGGTGCCGTCGGCGTTCGTGCGGCTGGCGGCGCTGCCGCTGACGGCAAACGGCAAGCTCGACCGCAAGGCGCTGCCGATGCCTGAGGATGAGGCCTATGCGCGCCGCGCCTATGAGCCGCCGCAGGGCGAGATCGAGACCGCGCTGGCAGAGATCTGGGCGGAGCTTCTCGGGGTCGAGCGGGTCGGACGCCACGACCACTTCTTCGAACTCGGCGGCCACTCGCTCCTGGCGGTGCAGCTCTTGAGCCGGCTGTCGCGGGCTGTTGGTGTCGAACTGCCGCTGACGAGGCTGTTTGCCAAACCGGTGCTGGCCGATCTGGCGGAAAGCGTGGTCGAGATGAGCCCCCGCGGTCCGCAAGACCTCCCGGCCATTGTGGCCGTGTCGCGTGATGCGCCGCTCGTGTTGTCGTTTGCGCAGCAGCGGCTGTGGTTTTTGGCGCAGCTGGATCAGGGCAGCACGAGCTATCACATGCCGCTGGCGCGGCGGCTGCAAGGTGCGCTCGACCGCAGCGTCTGGCAGCGCAGCCTTGACCGGTTGCTGGCACGGCATGAGGCGCTGCGCAGTGTCTTTGTCGCCTCAGAGGGTGAGCCTCGGGTCGAGGTTCTGCCGAAGGATGCGGGGCTGCCCGTCACGGAGCATGATCTGCGCGCCCGGGGAGATGCGGACGCCGCGCTTTTGGAGCTGTGCCGTGAAGAGGCGCGCACGCCGTTCGATTTGGCGCGGGGGCCGCTGATCCGCGGCCGGCTGATCCGGATGTCGGACGAGGAGCACGTCTTGCTGCTGACCCAGCATCACATTGTCTCGGATGGCTGGTCGCTGGGCGTGTTGGCGCGTGAACTCAGTCAGCTGTACCGGGCGTTTGAGGCTGGACAAGACGATCCGCTGCCGCCGCTTGCGATCCAGTATCCGGACTATGCCGCCTGGCAGCGGCGGTGGCTAACAGGGGAACGGCTGCAGAGCCAGGCGCAGTATTGGCGCAACAATCTATCTGGCGCGCCGGCCCGTCTGGCCTTGCCGACGGACCGGCCGCGGCCGGCAGAGCAGTCGTTTGCCGGGGCCATGGTGCCTGTCGTGATCGATGCGGATCTGACGCGGGGCTTGAGGCGGCTGAGCCAGCGGCATGGCACGACCTTGTTCATGACGGTGCTGGCGGCGTGGGCGGCGGTGCTGTCGCGTCTGTCGGGGCAGGACGACATAGTGATCGGGGTGCCGAGCGCCAATCGCGGTCGGCACGAGGTCGAAGAGCTGATCGGCTGCTTCGTCAACACCCTGGCGCTTCGGCTTGACCTGTCGGGGGAGCCGAGCGTGTCGGAGCTGTTAGCGCGGACGCGGCGCACGGCCTTGGGAGCGCAGGAGCATCAGGACCTGCCATTTGAGCAGGTGGTGGAGATCGTGCAGCCGCCACGGCGTCTTGATCACACGCCGTTGTTCCAGGTGATGCTGGCCTGGCAGAACAACGCCGCCCCGGCCTTCGACCTTCCTGGGCGGCGTGTGGAGGGGGCGGCAGACGGCTTCGATCAGGTCAAGTTCGATCTGGAGCTGAACCTTTGCGAGCATGGCGAGGTCATCGCGGGAACGCTGGGCTATGCTACGGGGCTGTTCGATCAGACGACAATCGAGCGGCAACGAGGCTATCTGCTGGCGCTGCTGCAGGCGATGGTTGCCGATGCGCGGCAAGAGGTCGGGCGCATCGAGCTGCTGCCGGCCGACGAGCGGGCGTATCTGGTGGAGGAGCTGAACCGGACGGCGGCGGAGTATCCTGAGCAGCAGTGCATCCATGAGCTGTTCGAGGCGCAGGTCCGCAAAGCGCCGGATGCGGTGGCGGTGGTCGATGCGGAGGAACGCGTAAGCTATGGCGAGCTCAATGCGCGGGCGAACCGGCTGGCGCACCACCTGATCGCGCTCGGGGTCAGGCCGGACCAGCCGGTGGCGATCTGCCTTCAGCGCAGCATCGCGATGGTGGTCGGGCTGCTGGCGATCCTCAAGGCGGGCGGGGCGTATCTGCCGCTGGATCCGGCCTATCCGTCGGCGCGGCTGCGGCAGGTCCTCAAGGATGCGGCCCCACACCTGTTGCTGGCCGATGTGGCCGGCCGCGCCGCACTCGGCAGCGATGCGCTACTCGATCTGACGGTGGTCGACCTGGAGACGGCGACCCCGGCGTGGGCGCAGCTGCCGGCCGCGAACCCGGACCCGCGCGCCCTCGGTCTGACCTCGCGCCATCTCGCCTATGTGATCTACACCTCGGGATCCACCGGAACGCCCAAGGGGGCACAGAATGAGCATCGGGCCATCATCAATCGGCTGATCTGGATGCAAAGAGCCTATGGTCTCAAGGCAACTGATGTCGTGTTGCAGAAGACGCCATTTGGCTTCGATGTCTCGGTCTGGGAGTTCTTCTGGACGCTGCTTGAAGGTGCGACCTTGGTGCTGGCGCCTTCGGATGCGCACAAAGACCCCGATGCATTGGTGGACTTGATCATCAGCCAACGCATCACCACGGCACACTTCGTACCATCGATGCTGGTCAGCTTTATCGATGCGAAGGGGGTTGATCGCTGCACATCGCTGCAGCGCCTGTTGTGCAGTGGCGAGGCGCTTCCTGCCGCCAGCTTGCACAAGGTTCGGCGCGTATTGCCTTGGACTGGCCTGCATAATCTCTACGGTCCGACGGAAGCTGCGATCGACGTGACAGCGTGGAGCTGCCCGGCTGATTTTGATGGGGCCGTTGTCCCGATCGGCCGTCCGATTGCGAACACGCGGATCTATCTGCTGGATGGTGATGGCGCGCCTGTTCCGTTTGGGGCCGTAGGGGAGCTTTACATTGGCGGCGCGGGGGTGGCGCGTGGCTATCTGAA
>NZ_JAACFS010000073.1 GCF_029051645.1 Bradyrhizobium sp. CSA112 | reverse complement strand
CTCTCTTGGTCTCCCCCGAATCTTCATGCCTGTGCCGGCTTAACTCGATCGAACCGCCGTGGTACGGACCCGTATGCCCGGTGGTGTGGGAGGGGTGGCGTCGCGAGACGTCCCCCTATCCCGATCATTCCCGCTCCAAAGGCCCGCTTTCCGGCAAATCCAGTTCCGGCAAAATGCCGTTTCTGGATTCCAAATCAACGGCTTGGGAATTCTTCACGGGCGACTGCTCCACAACCTGGGGTGTCGACAACGTCCTGGCGATGTGCGAGCTAGTTATCTCGAAAACATCGTTGGTCCCACACGTCAACGCCGGAACTATGCGCCGGGAGGAATTCGAGCGCGTCAAGGAGGTGAGCGGGAGCTCGCCGGCTTGATGCTTGAGAACGTGAGCCGCCGGTCATAGTAAAGGAAATGCCACATCAAGCCTGCCCCGACAAGGGGTCGTTGCAGCGCCTTCGCACCCTCGATGCCGCTGGCGAGGCGTCGGTGCCGATGACGACGGGAATCCTGATTGGCATCGGCGAGATTCGGCGAATCGAAAGCCTTCAGAGCATCGCGGACATTCATGAGAGGCATGGGCACATTTAGGAGGTGATCGTCGAGAATTTCCGGGCGAAGCCCGGCACCGCGATGGCGCATCATCGCGAATCGGATATGACCGATATGCTTCGCACTCTGGCGATCGCTCGGCTCATGCTGCCGGCGGAAGTTTCCTTGCAGGCGCCACCGAATCTGAATGAAGCGTTCGAGCGCTATCTGGACGCGGGCATCAATGACTGGGGTGGAGTGTCTCCGCTGTGCGGACCACATCAATCCGGAGTATGCTTGGCCTGCGGTCGGGAAAATTGCGTTGCGCACCAAACAGAAGGGCATGAGCTTGGTGGAACGTTTGACGACGTATCCGCTCTATATCTCCGACAGGCCGAGCGCTTTCTTCGGCCGGTTCCCCCGCGAGGCACTTCATCGTCTCGCGCGCGAAGATGGCTACGCGGCCAACCGAGCCCACGCCGAGGCAAGCTAGAGGAGTTCGCATGCACAGCGCCCAGCCATTCAGACCTTTGACACTTCGGGCAACCTCCGCAGAGGCCCTGCTTGGCCAGAGCAGCAGGGAAGTTCGGCACATTCTTGAGCGTTCTCTCTCTGGTCGCGAGGTTACGCGCGAAGACGGCGAGACCCTGTTCCGCGCCGCATCTTCGGACTTTCCGGCGATCGTGCGGGCAGCGGACATTGTTCGAGCGCAGCGGGTCGGACGCAGGGCGAGCTTCGTCGTCCGGAACACCAACTTCACGAACGTGTGCTACATGGGGTGCCGCTTTTGCGGCTTCGCCAAGCGCAAGGAAGATCCGGCCGCGGTGTGGTACCGCATGGAGGAGGTGGCACACCGCGCGCAAGTCGGATGGGATCGTGGTGCGACGGAGATCTGCATGCAAGGCGGCCTCCAGCCCGATCTACCTCCCACTTACTACCGCGACCTCCTGATCGTCGTGAAGCGCTCAGTTGCCGCGCATGCACGTGCATGCCTTTTCGCCCTTTCGAGGTCTGGTTCCGGGCGCACAAGCGGAAGATGCCCACAAAGGAGTTCTTGCTGGAACGCAAGGAAGCAGGACTTGGCTCGATGCCAGGAACCGCAGCCGAGATCTTGATGTCGACGTGTGGCGGAAGCTGACCCGAAACAAGTTGATGACGGAGGCGCGGATCGAGGCGATCCGGGCGGCGCACTCCATCGGGCTTCAAAGCACGTCGACGCTCATGTTCTGGGCTGTGCACATCGATTTGATCCGCTCGATCAAGGAGACCGGCGCCTTTACGGAATTCGTGCCTCTCAGTTTCGTGTATGCCGAGTCGCCCCTGTACGTGGACCGCGCCATCCCTGGTGTGCGCCCAGGCGCCACCCAGGAAGAGAACTTCAAGATGCACGCCATCGCAAGGCTGATGCTCGCGGGTTGGATCGACAACATCCAGGTTTTATGGGTGAAGCTCGGCGCGCAAATGGCAGCCGAGATGCTGCGCGCCGGCGTCAATGACCTCGGGGGGACGCTGATGGACGAATCAATCTCACGATCGGCGGGAGCCGACTTTGGCGAGGAGCTGACTCCTGCCGAGATGGTCAAGTTGATTCGTCATGCCGGCCGCACGCCCGTGCGCAGGAGCACGCTATACGACACGCTGGAGGAGTTCTCGGATCACGATCCGGTGGACATCGGTCCGCTCAAGCCTCGGCCGCATGATCCGATCAAGTTCCTTCGCCACGAGTACGTAACTGCTGATTGAGACGCGAAAGATGAAAGTGGCAGTCCTCGCTGGCGGTGTGGGAGGCGCGCGTATGGCACTCGGTTTTGCCGGCATCGTGCCACCGGACGATCTCAGCATCATCGTGAATGTCGGTGACGACGATCGGTTCCACGGCCTGTATGTCTGCCCGGACCTAGACACCGTGCTCTATACGCTTTCCGGGGTTGTCAATCGCACGCAAAGTTGGGGCGTCGCAGAGGATGGCACGCGTGCGCTTGAGGTTCTTCGCAAGCTGGATTCCCAAGGCGCATGGATGAAGCTTGGCGATGCCGACCTCGGGTTGCATATCTACCGCACTTCTCGGCTCGCGCAAGGCGCATCACTCACCGTGGTGACCGAAGAAATCAGTCGTCGCTTCGGCGTCCACTGTGCTCTCTTACCTGTGTCGGACGAAGAGTGTCCGACCGTGGTGGAGACCGTGACTGGGGTGCTGCGGTTTCAGGAGTGGTTCGTACGTGACCGTGCGGGTCCCACGGTCAAGAAATTGCACTTGAATTTGGCGCGCCAGGGTCGGATCACGGATAGCGTACGCGTAGCGCTATGTGCGGCTGATCTCGTTGT
Organism: Bradyrhizobium sp. CSA112; assembly: GCF_029051645.1. Lineage (GTDB taxonomy): Bacteria > Pseudomonadota > Alphaproteobacteria > Rhizobiales > Xanthobacteraceae > Bradyrhizobium. Next base: position 7,620 of record NZ_JAACFS010000073.1, on the reverse strand, counting down.
GCTGGCGCCATCGAATCCTTACCTTTCGATCCTTCCCATGCTGGAAGTGGGTGGCATGCGAGAAGCATTGCGACAGGCACCAGGATTGAAGGTCGCAGTCTCGCCGCTTATCGGAGGGCGCGCGATCAAAGGGCCCCTTGTGAAGTTAATGAGCGATCTTTAGGTCGGCTCGTCAAACTCTGACATCGTTGCGGCTTACTCGGACTTCGCGAATGTCTTTGTCATTGACGAGAGCGACTCGCGCGATATGGTCAACATTTCGAAAGAATGTGCGTTGCAGGTTGCAGTGACGCCCACATTGATTCCGGATGCACCCCGCGCCGAGGAACTTGCGCGGCGTCTCATTGAACTTGCGAGCAAGCGTAGCACCACTGGAGTCTCAAGATGAGGACCGTGGTTGCGATCCCGATGAAGGATCCGGCAGACTCAAAGACCCGGCTTGCAGACGCACTGACGGCCACTCAGCGCGAACACTTGGCGCTGGTGCTCATCCGCAGGGCGCAGACATTCTTCGCTACGCAGTTCCCTGATTTCGAACGGCTGGTGGTCACCCCGTCATCGCGCATTACTAGCGAAACCACGGCGTGCAACGCTGTGGCCTTGCTGGAAAAAGGCACTCGCGGCTTGAATCGAGCTGCCCAAAGCGCATTCATGTGGGCGAAGAAGCAGGGGGTTGATCGACTCTTGGTTGTCCCGGCAGACATCCCAATATGGCTGCGGTCGGAGGCGGACGAGCTGTTGGACGATGGGCGAAGACATAATGTCGTTGTGCACGCGCTCACGACGGCGGTACCAATGCACTGCTGATCGACCTTGTGCAAGTGGATTGATTCGAGTTTTGCTACGGCCGTAATTCGGCCAGACGCCACGCCGACGCAGCTTCGGCCGCAGCCCTGAGCTCGATCACGAGGCAGTGGCCTTTCCTCGGCCACGATATCGATACAGTAGGTGACTGCTTGGTCATGAGCCGGGAACTTTCCTTCCTGAAGGACGCCGGCTAACTATGCGACTTGAGCTCTTCGCGATTCCGTGCATTCCTGAGGTGCGTCCTGGCGATGATGTCGGCACCATTCTGGCGCAGGCAGCGCAGGCCGCCGGTGAAGAATTGCACGAGTCCGACATCATCCTCGTCGCACAGAAGATCGTATCGAAGAGCGAGGGACGGTTTCGCGCGCTATCGGAAATCGTACCGTCAGCGGAGGCGATGGATCTCGCCAAGCGGTGCGGCAAGGACGCTCGGAAGGTTCAGGCAATCCTTGACGAGAGTTCGGCTATTCTTCGGGTTTCAGCTGCGACTCCTGAGGGGATTATCATCGCGCGCCACAGGTCCGGTTGGGTGGCTGCCAACGCGGGTATTGACGAGTCGAACCTCGGCTCGGCGGAAGGCCAGCTGTTGCTTCTACCGGTTCATCCGGACGCGAGCGCGGCTCGAATCGCCGTCAGTCTGGCCAAAAGCCAGGCGTGATCGTGACCGATACTTTCGGGCGACCGTGGCGCAAGGGCTTGGTGAATGTCGCTTTGGGCACATCCGAGGTACCGCCCATCATCAGCTGGGTGGGGAAGACGGACGCTTACGGCCGGCGCCTTGCAGTTTCTGAACAGGCTTCGCGGACGAGCTAGCTGCTGTGTCGGGACTGTTAATGGTCAAGAACGCTGCTACACCAGCTGTGGTAGTTCGAGGATTGCAGTGGGATCGTGCTATGACGGCTACCTGTCGGGAGTGCGTTCGGCCAATCGAGCAAGACCTCTTTAAGGAACGCAACTTCCAAAGGCGGGCACCAGATGCACTTGCAAGGTGGCAATGGTGCTGATCAATCGGCGCTGGAAAGTGTGCTCGCGTAAGGAGACTTGATCATTGACACAAGTACGGCGCTTGTTCGGGCCGTTTCTCTCATCCCGCTCGAGGGCGTTACTCGACCGGCCAAGTCTATACGTTTGACCGTCTGTCGCGGTCCGATCATTCTGCGGTTAAGGTCGGTGATCCTGCGGCGTGCGAGCTGTTGAAGCTCGACGTGGAGGTGGAGGGGCATCCTCCATCTGCGTCAGAAGGGCCGCGGGATTGGCTTGGCGTCCAAGATCGACGCTTACGTCTTGCAGGACTGGATACCTACACGGCAAATCGCATGCTCGGGTATTCAGATGATCAGTGTGACTACTTCGATGCAGGCGTGGCGTCCACCGGTTGTCGAGTCCGAGACGGCAGCAACATAGGAACGGCGGGACTGAAGCCAGAGTGCAGGCGTTGTCGTTCCCGGCCCTACGAACCGCGGCGCCGCAATATCCTAAAGTACGCTGCTTGGCGTCAGGTTTTCCGCGCGCGCAACAGAGAGCTCGTACCCGCTATAGGCCTCGGGCTGCAGAATACCGGGGAAGCCGCAAAGGTGTTGACCAAAAAGTGCAGAAATTCTACGCAATTCCCACATTTTCGCAGATCTTATTTGATTTCTCCAGTTTCTTTGCCGAAAATCACCCCTGTAGGAAGCTATTTTCCGTTTCGGAAAAAAAAAGGTCGTTACGAGACCCCAATAGACAACGGGAGGAAGAGATGCCAGATACCGACATACCGAGCGCTGCCCGCATTTGTCCAAGTTCCGGGCCGACCACGGGCGTCATTCAGTGTGGCTTCGCTCTACCTCTCTACAATTCAAGGCACGTAAAGCAGTCACTAAGTGCCTATCGCCCGGACAGACTTAAAGGATCGTGCTGTCGTTCCATCGACCATCGAGCAGTAGCGTGATGCTGCTTTGAAATCTCGAACGGCAACCGCGGCTCGATATCTAAGTCGGAGCCGGGATTTAGGCGCCAACGTCAGTGCTGATTTTCTTGGGGAAACGCATGAAGAGGAAGCGCATGAAGCTTACGCGCGGAGCCGCGCTTGTGATCGGCTTGGTGGTCGCGGTGTACGGCACTTTGTTGCTCTATCCGCTCCTGCGAGTCTTCGAGGATAGTTTCCGCGAGTTCATCCCGGGCCGTGTTGGCGCCGACGCGAACTCGCCGCTTACGCTAACCAACTACACGGATCTCCTGCACGAGGCATACCTGTCCTATCTCTGGGACACATTCCGGATCGGCTTCATCGTTGCCTTCCTGGGCGTGCTCCTCGCGTTCCCGATTGCTCATTTTGTAGCCCGCCGGCGCTCGGACTGGCTTCGAAGGGCGACCATCGGACTCCTGATCACGCTCATGTTCTTGAGCGTGCTGGTGCGTGTGTACGCCATCGAGTTATCCTTCGGGCCGACGGGATTTGCGCGCGACATAGCGCCGCTATTCGGCGAGCAGATCGGGAGCCGCTTCTACATTGAGTTCATGATCGTGCTCGGGCTGCTCCACTACTCGGTGCCCATGTCCGTCCTCGTGCTCGTCGGCACGATCCAGAACGTTAATCCGCGGCTCATTGAGGCGGCGCAGGCGCTCGGCGCCGCCCGCTGGAAGTCCCACTTGGTGGTCACGCTGCCATTGAGCGGGCGAGGCCTTCTCTCTGCGTTCCTGCTCTCCTTCACGCTGTCAATCAGCGCCTTTGTCGTCCCCATGATCCTGGGGCGCGGCAAGATCAGCTTCGTCTCCAACCTGATCTACAACCGCTTCAGCGAGCTGGCCAATTTCCCTAGCGGATCGGCGGTCGCGGTCGTAATGCTGGTTATCTCCCTGCTGGCGATCTACGCGGTCTCCCTGCTGGCCAGCAGCCGCTGGGAGGGCGCCGTCCGATGAAGCGCGCCGCCGACAATGTGTTGAGCGTCATGGTGCTGTGCCTGTCCATTGCCACCATAGCGTTTCTCGTTACCCCGCTGCTCATCGCTACCGTCATGTCCTTCGATGCGCGGCAGTTCCTCGGGCAGTTTCCGCCACCCAGCCTGTCGCTGCAATGGTACGTGGGCTTCTTCTCGGACGCTTATTACCTCAAAGGCCTGCAGGTCAGCCTGATGCTGGCGCTGGCTGCGACCACGCTATCGACCTTGGTCGGCGTCGCAGCGGCGTTCACGCTCGACCGCTATGACTTTCCCGGGAAGGAGCCTCTCTCCGCCTTCTTTCTGTCGCCCCTTGTCGTTCCCCACGTCATCATCGGCTTCTCGCTTCTGCTCTTCTTTTCCACGATTGGCGTGTTCAGCGGGCCGATCCCACTCATCGGTGGCCATCTGATCATCACGGTGCCCTATGTGATCCGAACGACTCTCGCGAGCTTGGTGGGAATCCGGAAATCGCTCACGGAGGCCGCTCTAAGCCTCGGCGCCACGGAGCGGCGCGCCTTTTGGAAGGTGACGGTGCCTCTGTCAAAGACTGGCATCGCCGCAGGCGCTGTCTTCGCTTTCGCCTACTCAATAGATGATGTCTCGGTCGCCCTATTCCTGACGGGCCCGAACTTCTACACGCTGCCGGTGGCCATGACAAACATGATGCTCAATGAATTCGACCTGCGCATCGCGGCGGCGGCCGTTTGCCTCATGGTTCTGACCATCGCGCTGATTTGGGTCTTGGATTGCATCGTGGGCCTGGACAAAGTGATCGGACAAGGCGTTTATCATAAGTAGGATCTCATGACTGTATTGGAACTCAGCACCGTCTCGAAGCGCTATGGCGAAGAGTTGGCCGTGGACAACGTCTCCTTTCAGGTCGAGGAGGGACGCATCGTCTCCCTTCTCGGGCCGAGCGGCTGCGGTAAGACCACAACGCTGCGCCTCATCGCGGGCTTTGAAGTACCGGATGGCGGAGACATCCGCATTCGCGGCGAGTGCGTGAGCACGAAACGTCCCTACGAACGCAATGTGGGACTGGTCTTCCAGGACTTCGCGCTTTTCCCTCACATGAGCGTGGAGGCAAACATCGCCTTTGGCCTGCGCGAGCGCGGCGTCCCTGCCTCCAAGTTCCCGGAGCGAATCCGCTCCGTCCTCGATCTTGTGAAGATGCGCGGCTACGAGAAGCGTAGCCCACAGCAGCTGAGCGGCGGGCAGCAGCAACGGGTGGCGCTGGCCCGCGCGCTTGTGACCCAGCCTTCTCTTCTCCTTCTGGACGAGCCGCTCTCCAGCCTGGACGCTAAGCTGCGAGAGGCGCTGCGAGTGGAACTGAGGCAGATCCTTACCTCGGCGGGCACCACCACCATCATCGTGACGCATGACCAGTCGGAGGCCATGAGCCTCGCCGACCATATCATCGTCATGAGCAAGGGGCGGATTATGCAGCGGGGCTCAGCCGAAGAAATCTATAGTGCGCCCGCCAACAAATTCGTTGCCGATTTCGTCGGGCAGTCGAATTGGTTCACGGGCCGCCTCGACGGCGGCCGGTTCGTAACTGAGGACGGGCTGTCCATCGCAGTGGCAGCCAAGGCTCCCGGCGGTGCCGTGGAGCTTGGCATCCGGCCCGAGCGCATCGCCGTCCGGACCAAGGGCGCCATCGCCGCGGTCGGCGTCAACGCGCTGGAGGGCGTGATCGAGAAGACGGAGTACCTTGGCTCGACCATCCACCACTGGGTTCGCCTGGCCAATGGCCGCAGAATCCACGCTGTCGTGCAAAACAACGGCCAGTGCTTCGCGCGGGACGGCGAAAGCGTCCAAGCGGAAATTCGTCCGGAGGATTGCCTCGTACTCGCGCCGGAGGCCTAAATAAGCGGGCGGCCCCTGGTCATCCCAAGGACGCCCGGCGGAAGGCGAAGAACAGCTTGGCGCTCCGAGAGCGAATGAACGGACGCACAATCATCGCTTTATAGCTGTCGAGATTGGCCATGACCACGATGACGTCTGGCCGAAGGGTCGGCAGGAGATCTTCTCGATATTAGTCCGAAAGCTCTCGCCATTGGTCGGTCCCTCGCTGAACCCTGGCGCATCGATCCTGTCATGGCGCAAGGGCGCCAGGAAGGTCATGGCTTTGCTGCGCCGGTGGGGACCTTGGCAGGGAGTCTATGCCCGGGTGGCGGCCCTTCGGCTTGTGACCGCCCATCTGGGCCCGGAGCAACGCTGCCGGTCTCATCGACCCGCTGCCTCCAGCCAATTGCCGTGCTGGTCGCACCCCCCAAACTGCGTGGTTGCCTGATTGCGGGATAACACTGCGGGCTGCTTTCGGGATCATCGCCGTCCGGATTGAATCGAACACACGGTGGCGACCCTGGTTCGGCAGCGCGTGTTCGGGATTGCGCTCGGTTACGAAGACCTCAACGATCATGACGAGTTGCGGCACGATCCGGTGATGGCGGTGTTGGCGGGCAAGTTGGCAAGCCGGCGCGAAGATTGTGCGCCGGTGGCCGGCAAGTCGACGCTGAACCAGCTGCAGCTGAGCCGGAAGGAGCCGACGCGCTACCACAAGATGGCCTATGAGGCGGCTTCGATCGAGGCGTTACCGGTGATGGTGTTCCTGGAGGCGCACGCGCGGCCGCCCGAACAGATCATTCTCGACCTTGATGCCACCGACGATCCGCTGCACGGGCGCCAGGAGGGCCGCTTCTTCCACGGTTATTACGACTGCTACTGCTATCTGCCGCTCTACGTGTTCTGCGGCCGGCATTGGCGGCCAAGCTGCGGCGCTCCAACATCGACGCCAGCGCGGGCAGCGTGGAAGAGGTCGCTCGGCTCGTGCGCCAGATCCGCGGTCGCTGGCCTGTAGCGCGGCAATCTGGATGAGAAGACTCTCAGCTTGATTGTCGCGCGGCAGGCCTCGCCGCCCGCCGCCTGACCAAGGCCGCCAAGGCGCGCGTCGCACCCCACTGACACGCCTCGCCCCGGCGCGCAGCGGCATCACGCCTCGGCCCACGCAAACCCCACAACACAATCGCAGAAGCGCCTACGGCGCAATAATCCCACTCGCACTGCACCAAGGCCATCGCCAAAACCAGTTCGCGCGTTGCTTTATCGCTCAGCGGTGTGAGAAATGCGGGCTAGCGTGCCGTGCCTTGCAGGCTGGCATGGCCGAGCAGAACCTGGATGACACGAATGTCGGCGCCGTTCTCCAGAAGGTGGGTCGCAAAACTGTGCCGTAGTTTGTGCACCGTCACGCGCTTGTTCAGACCGGCTCCGATGTGGGCCGAGCGGCACGCCGCGTGCTGCACTGTCGCATCGAGCGGCCGCTCACTGAAACAGCCAGCGTGTCGGTCGGGTTAGCCGCCGATAGGCCCTTAGAACTTCAGAAGCTGCGGCGAGAGCGTGACGTAACGGTCCGTGCCGCCTTTGCCTTATTCAACCGGATTACCATCCGCTGACTGTCGATATCCGCGACCTTGAGGAAAACGACTTCCGATACCTTAATCCGGCGGCATAGACCGTCGTCAACGCAGTGCGGCTCTTCAGAATCGGGATCGCCTCCAGAAAAGCTCACCACCTCGTCGGCACTCAGCACGACCGGCAGCTTTCGTGGCTCCCGTAGGCGATGCGCTCGGGATCATACTGTGGCCGAGCGTCACCCTGCGCGGAGAGGGCTCACTTGGGCCATCGGAAAACCTCCTGTCTGAAAGGTTGGGCTCTGAAAAACCTCAATCCTCTCAGACAGGAGGCGGCCGTTACTACCTACCCTCAAATGCCGCGCCCGCGGCTTCGTTGTGTGCCGGGCATGCTCAATAGCTCGGAAGTGAAAGTCTTCCACCCAACCTGATGGAGGTGAAGGGTTAGTGAAACGCAAGGGCTGCCGTCGCGAGGCGGGGTC
>NZ_JAACFS010000072.1 GCF_029051645.1 Bradyrhizobium sp. CSA112 | reverse complement strand
CGCTTGCGCAATCAATTGGGTCTTGACGCGCTCGAGATCCTCGGCGCGCGCGGGATTTTGCGCGAGGTCGGCGATCACCTTGTCGATCGCGTCCTCGATCTGGGCGAATTCGACGCCAGGTTTCGGCGTGGCCGAAATCATGAATTGCGAGGCATCAAGCGAGGTGCCCTGGTAGCTCGCGCTCGTGCTGATGGCGAGCTGCTTGTCGATCACCAGCACACGGTAGAGATAGGAGTTGATCCCGCCGCCCATCAACTGCGCGAGCACGTCGAGCACAGGGCTCTCGCCTGCGGCCGCAGTGGTAGCCGAGGGCACGAGATAGAATCGGCGCCAGGTGGGCTGCTCGACGCGGGGATCGGAGAGCGTCACGGTGCGGGGTGCCGCGGGCGTCGGCTCCTGTGGCCGCACGCGCTTCGCGGGGATCGCGGGCTGCGCAGGAATGTCGCCAAAATTCTTTTCCACCATCGGGCGGATTTCGTTGGGATCGACGTCGCCGGCGATGATCAGGATCGCGTTATTCGGCGCGTAGAAGCGCTTGTAGAACGCGAGCGCGTCCTCGCGGTCGAGCTTCTCGATCTCCTGGCGAAAGCCAAGATTGGGGCGGCCGTAGGGGTGGTTGAGGTAAAGCGCCGCCCTGATCTGCTCGGTGAGCCGCCTATCGGGATTGTTGGCGACGCGCATGTTGAATTCTTCGAGCACCACGTCGCGCTCGGACAGCACGTTCTCATCTTTGAGAATGAGGCCGGTCATCCGGTCGGCCTCAAATTCCATCATCTTGCCGAGCTGCTCGCGCGGCACGCGTTGGTAATAGCTGGTATAGTCCATCGAGGTGAAGGCGTTCTGGTTGCCGCCGACGCGCAGCACGGTCTGGGAGAATTCGCCGGGCGGATGCTTCGCTGTGCCCTTGAACATCAAGTGCTCGAAGAAATGCGCAAGCCCCGATTTGCCCGGCGTCTCATCGGCGGAGCCGACGTTATACCAAATCATCTGGGTCACGACAGGGGTACGATGATCGGGGATCACCACTACCTGCAGGCCGTTCGCCAGCGTGAAGCTTGCTGGTCGTTCCGAGGTGACTGTGATCTGGGCAAGCACGCTCCTGTTTTCAGCAACGTCCCGGAGGCTAGGATTGCTGCTATTATCCCTTTTGTATTCGACTTTGTATTCGACCGCCAGCGCGGTGGGTGTCGTCAAGGCCATTGCAACAGTGGCCGTGCCTAGCACCTTGGTTGTCACGGAACTCCAATTCTTCATGGCATCGCCTTTGGTCACATCGAGATACACATTCTGCAACGGCCGATCCCGACAAAGCAGAGAGCCGCACGCCGTTGGCAAACAAGGGAGCAAAAGCCGGGCCAATCGCCTAATGCTCCCGCGCACGGACCGCTGCGCGGGCAGCTGGACGCAAAACGAAGCGTGGCGCGTGCTTTCTCTTCCGAAAGCCAAAGCCGCACTTGTTTGGTATCCGCCAACATGTTGCGAACACGACGTTGCACACGAAAACGCACAATAACTCGCCGCCTCGCGCTTGCCTAAATCCTGCGACGCCACATAATGGCGCCTTGATCTCGCGCCAGAGGCACTGCTCCGCCGTTTCGTGGCCGCGCCGGCGCCCGCCAGGAAACATACAAAGCTTGTCGCGGCGCCGCCGCACCAGGAGTACCCGGCCGCGCTTCGACGCGACGAGCTTTGACGATCTTGCCATTTCTTCGATCCGATGACCCGAAATGTCCTAGCGTATACGCGACAAGATCATGTGGAAGGTTCGGGCCCGGCGAATTTTGTCCTGCACCTCGCACCGCACCTTGAGTTCAATCAGCTCGCCCTCCAGCACCGGCCGCTGCGCCGTTCAAGCGCTACTTTAGCGACCTGCGAGATCAGGTGCTCGCATTGCATCGAGTTTCACGTCCCTCCTCGGCATCACAAACTATTGGCTCCGGCAATGATGACGATCGCGCAGTTCATTCTTTGCCCGACCGTGCTCCACGGGTACACGAAGCGTGTCGGCCTCCATCGTCTTCTTCCTACAACTTACGTAGGTGCTTGAGCGCCTCAGCCAATTCGGACGCACCCTCTTGGCGGCCACTGCCGAGAGCTGCCGTCCTGCAGGAGGAGCTCTTCTAAATGAAACAGGCTTTTCGAATTGCCGCCGTGCTAGCGTCCACCAAGACCGTCTTGCCCCGCCTCAAAACTCTTCTCCGGCCAGCATTAGCTCTTCTTTGGCAGACCCCGACGCCGCACCTGACGGAAGCATCGATGCGGTCTCCAATGGCTCATCATGAAACGCACTGAGCCTCGTCAGCTTCTCGAAAGCTAACCTTGCTAGGATGAGAGAGTGGGTTATCTACAGGCGGTGTTACGAACATGAACGCAGGTGCACCCGATATCGGAGCAACGGGAAGCAATGACGGTGCGAATTTTGACGGAAACGAAGGGGCCGATGACGCCAACTCGCAGGCCGCGCAACAACGCAAAGCTTTCGAAACGGCTCTTGGCATGATCGCATTGCGAATTGTCAGCGATGCGCAGGCCGATCTAGACTCTGCCATGGACGACACAGAAGAGGATGTTTGAATCCGCCCCGTCGATTCGGGAACAACGAGCGGCAAACGGCACATCCAAACAACGGTGAGAAGAGAGAAAGGAGAGGAGCTTCTCCGCAGCTGGCGGATCCGCACCTCAATGGTGCCTGGTCGTTCAGATCGGTTGCGGTAAGGTCGGCGTGACAGTCCTTAGGGTTCTTGTCGCTCCGGCCCACTCCGGTCATCCGCATCTCGGTAGCCCAGCGCGTCTGGCTCACATACCTAACGGACGCGCCTCGCTTCAGGCGATCGCGCATTTACAAACTTGCAGGTCATAAAGTGCCTTATACGGGTGAGAGACCGATACGGGTGAGAGACCGAACAGGATCTTCCTGTTCTCGCACGCTGCGTAGCGGCTGGGACGTGCCTAACGACTCGGCGCGTCGCTTTTGGCGTAAACCCGATAGATCGCGCATTCCTGCCGCCTGGCGTTCGCCGCCATAGTGCATCCGGCCGCCGAGGCGTGTCCCTCTTGTCAATCAATCGACCTTGCAATGGAACTACTGGTAGAAGCCTGTGCATCGTCGACTTGAGGTTGGACCAGCTCTCGCTGGTTGAAACGCCCCCACTCGTCCAGTCGTGCCTTCGTTGCACACTGTTACCGGCAGAGATATGACAGCCAGATCATCGATAGCGTGAGAGCGCGGAATACGCATGGGTACCCCAAGCGAGGCGCTTCCCTGCGCGCTTCGCGCTGAGAAGCATAGGAAAGCGGGCGACAGCGCCCGCTCCCCTTATTTTGAACTGTGCTCAGATCGGCTTTACCCAGCAGCCTGCTCATTGGCGTCAATGCTCGCCTGGTTGACCCGCCATCCGGACCTATCGACCCACCCTTGACCTTGCTCATATATCGTCTGTGCACCATCCGCCGTCAGCTGATCGAGGGTTCGGCCAGCATTGGACTGCGTCACCTTCAGATTGTTGGCACCGTCCTTCTTGTCACCGAGTCCCTCGACAACCATAGCGTTGTCGCCATTCGTGATGGTGAGCTTGGACGAAATGGTCTTTCCCTTGCCGTAGTCGACTGTATCCACGGTGATCTTCGTGCCATCATCGAGTTGCAGGGTCATGCCTTTCTTGAAATCAAAGTCGTCCTTGCCGTCTCCATTAGCATCGACATGAGGATCGCCATGAATCTTCGAGACATGGCCGGTTTCTTTGTTGCGAACGGTCCAGGTGCCGTCCTTCTCGTCGGCCGTGATTGTATACTTGTCGCCAAGGTGTATCGTTGCCTTGCCGTCATGGACCTCATGCGACCACACCGGATTAGTTTTAGGTGGCGGGCCCTGGTTCAACGCAACTGGGGTCATCGACGCAGGCGGGGGAGGAGGAACGAAAACTGGAGTGTAGTAGTACAATGGAGTAGCGAGCGGCGGAGGAGTGTACTGGGACTGGGAGCCGGCGCCCGGGGCGCGCCCCTCTTCACCAGCATCGATACTCGCCTGGTCCACCTCACGCCCGGCGCCGTCGACCCAACCCTGACCTTGCTCATGGATCGTTTGTGAACCATCGGCTGTCAGCTCATCGAGAGTGAGGCCAGCATTAGACTGCGTCACCTTCAGATTGTTGGCACCATCCTTGTCGTCACCGAGTCCCTCGACAACCATGGCGTTGCTGCCATTCGTGATGGTGAGCTTCGATGAAATGCTCTTGCCGTTGCCGTAGTCGGCCGTATCCACGGTGATCTTCGTACCATCATCGAGTTTCAGGGTCATGCCCTTCTTGAAATCGAAATCGTCCTTCCCGTCCCCATCAGCATCGAAGTGAGGATCGCCGTGGATCTTCGTGACATGGCCGGTCTCGTTGTTGCGGACAGTCCAGGTGCCGTCCTTCTCGTCCGCCGTGATTGTATACTTATCGCCAAGGTGGATCGCGGCCTTGCCGTCATGGACCTCATGCGTCCACACCGGATCAATTGAGGACGACGAGCTTTGGTTCTGCGCGACCGGCGCGAACGAGGGAGGCGGCGGCAGGGCGAGAACGGTTGGAGCAACGTAGGCCGGACTAAGTACGGCGGGAGCGACGACGGCCGGACTATTTACCGGCAGGTACTGGTAGGTCCCAACCGGGACGCCGGCAGCGCCGGCGTACTGCCCCATCGCCACGTTGAACATTGGAGCGGCGGGCACGCCTTCAGGCACTAGCCCTACCGCCGGATTGAAGCCGCCCACCACGGGAAGATACGCCATTTTCATTCACTCCTATTGCATTGAAGGAAGCGACAGACTGCGAGGACCACCCGCACAATCAACTTGGCACGTTGCGCCGAGGCCATTCAAAAACCAATCCCACGTCATGACCAGCAGCAGGCCGCCCTCGCGTTTCTTGTTGCAGGTGGCAACAGCCTTGATCGGCGGACCACTTCTCTTACCCTTGCCTTCGGCAATGCGGGCCTCTCACGTCGAGCGCATCCAAGTCGCAGGAAGTTTATCCTGAGTACCTGTCGAAAAGCTGACGATAAGATAATCGCCCACCAGCACATCAGCTTCGGATCACCTGAATGTTGAGAGCATGTGATCGCGACGAATCGCTCTTCGTGATGGGCGTCGGAGCAACGACATCTTGGGACGCGCGGCCGGCGAGCGTCCACGCTCTCTAAAGAACGTCGGCCGAGCCTCTCGCGTGAATGCTCCAGGCGGTCTTTCGGTGCCTTAGAGAACCGACACATTTTCAGAGAGAGAAAAAGTTGGGCCAGCTCGACTCATTCCGCGGCCTTTCTGAGACTCGTCAGCTTCTCGAAAGGTAATCCTCTTAGGATGAGAGCGCTGATCTCTAGGCGACGAGTCGTCTATTGATCTTAGTGGAGATGAACACAGGAGAATGCGATGATCGGAGAAATGATCGGAAGCGCGGCTGGTGGATGGCTCGGTGGACCGTCGGGAGCGGCAATTGGTTCCGCTGTCGGTGGAGTACTCGACCAAGCCTTCGAGAAGGTTATTCACAGCTTGGAGCCTGAGAAGGCTGATGCTGACAAGGTCGCCAAGGACAATGGCCCTGCCGCAGGAAGCACCCCCCAGTGTAACCACGGCAACGGCGAATTGACTCTCTTGAATGGCCCGCCAGGCGCGCATGTAATGATTTCATTTCCTGCCGTCGTCACGCCAGTTGGTTAGGCGTGAGGCAGGTCATCAGTAGCAGTAACTTCCAAACAGAAAGGTGAGTCGATATGGTTTCTCCCGTTGGCGGTTTCCCCGCTGCGTCTGAAGTCCCTACGAATCAGCAAGCCGGGGCTGGCGATTTCGCGGCGCAGCTCGCCGAGCTCGAGCGTGTTAGCAAAGAAGCTCAGGCCAATAGCATCGTGATGCGCAGAATTACGACTGAGCTCTCGTCCGAAAAGAAGGTTGCCGACGAGCGCGTGAGTTAGCGCTGCAAGAGGGGCTCACGGCCGCTTTTTTCGCGTGCTGGATGCTCTCTACAGCCTGACGAATTCGGAACCAGCCGTACGGCAACGCCGTACGGCTTCTCGTTGCTCAGGGAGCCTCTCCGTGAACGAACCGGCCTCCGTTGATTTCGAAGTGCTATCAGGGCTCTATTCCGGGGTGACCGGTGAAGCGCCCGTCGGAACGAGCCTTATCGGAAGTGGCCTCGATGCCGATATCGTCTTCGTCGAACAGGGGCTCGAGCCCAATCACTTCCGTCTCACCCCCCTGCACGATTCGATGGAGATCGAGGCTCTAGCAGCCGGAGTCAGCATAGAAGGAAACGGAGATATTGCCGTAGGCAAGCGGGTTGTTATTTCTCTTCCTGCCGTCGTTCATGCGGGCACGATGTCCATTCGCTGCACACAGGAGTCGGAGCAAGGATCAATCGGCTTGTCGCGTGTCTCGATAATAGCAGCCGCCTTGGTCTTGCTGAGCTCTGTCGGGATCGCCACTCTTGCAGTCAGCTTCCTCTTTGACGGCAGTGCCGGAGCACTGAGCCCCGATGCGCCCCCTGTCGCCGCACTTCCACCCAAGCTGACGCTCAACGGTCCTGATGATCGCCCCCTCCATGCGGCCGCCGAACAGCTGCAAGAGGAGGTCAACAAAGCGGGACTTCTCAATATCAAGATCGGTCCTGGGCCAGGTGTGGTCAGCGCCGAGGGCACCGTGACGCCTGCGTCAGTCAGTAGATGGCAGAAGGTTCAGCAATGGTTCGATCAGCATACGAACGGATCGCTGACACTCGTAAATGGAGTGATCGTGAAGGAGGATAAGCCGCCCTCCTCAATTGCTGTCCAGGCGGTGTGGCGCGGAGCCCACCCCTATCTTCTTATTGGTGGCCAAAAGTACTTCGTGGGCGCGCTGTTGAACGATGGATGGACGGTCGATCGAATCGAGGCGGGAAGCGTACTGCTCAGCCGGAATGGACGGCTTGCTGCTCTTCCCTATTAGAGCTCCACCGCCGCAGGAAAGGAGAACGTCATGACCAAGCTGCCCCAGCATCCTGTCGGACTTGGGACCTCTTCGCAAAGGCTCAACACGCACGACCATGAGCCAGCGAACAAGCCGGCCCTCCCTCAAGTCCATAATTTAGGGATCCATGGCACCGATGGCGGTGGCGAGAAGAGGCACGGGTCGGTTTGGCCGGATACCGAGGCGCCGGATCTGCCAATCGAGGCCGCGCTTGAGGTAAACGATATCAATGCCGTCTCGCGCGTCAGTCTCAACGAGAGGCGCGTACGGATAGCTGAGATCGATCCCCGTGCAGCACTCGCTTCACTTTATGGCCGCAATCTCGCAACTGGCCTGCTCTCCTTCGTGACACCACGCCTGCGTGACCCGGACGTGCTGCGAGCAGAGAAGCATGGTGTTCTTCTCGAGCGCTTGGCCGATAGGCTATGCGCCGAACCGGAGGATTCGGCGGCGCGTGAAGGGACCGACGCCCTGCAGCAGGAGCTCCGGCGGCTCATCCTGCTCCGGCAGAACCAGAACAGTTTGATTGGGGGCTAGCATGATCGACTCGGGCGGAGCGCAGTTCGCCAGTCCACCGCCGCCGGCCGATGCTTCCAAAACCGGCGATGTCTTGCCAATCTCAGGGCAGGAGCGTGATTTGGTCTGCGCAATATCCTTCGTCCACCTTGCGTGTGGACAGAGCGCACAAGCTCTCGCTCTGTTGCGGCTCATTGCCCATGACGATTCGCAAGACGTCGACCTGCTTCGCATTCTTACCTATGCTCTCATCTCGGAGGGCTTTGGCAATGAAGCACTTGCCGTCCTGGATAGACTAGACACGTTTGATGACGAGCCCTCTTCGCGTCTGCCTTTGACGCTTCTCCGCAGTCACGCGCTACGACGGGCCGGCCGTATGGACGAGGCGCGGGCAGTCTTCCAAGACTATGTGTCCCTGCGTGGCAGGACAGCCCCAACGGAACAACAATAAGAATCGTCTCCATGGCAAACCTCCTTCGTAAGCTTATCGTGCGCGCGCCATTCCACCCGGATTTCATGGTCGCGTTCATGCTGCTTCTGGCAATCGCAATGATGATCATGCCGATGCCGATCGTCGTGGTCGACATGCTGATCGGCTTCAATCTGGGTTTTGCCGTATTGCTGCTGATGGTTGCACTGTATCTCAGTACGCCACTGGATTTCTCGTCCTTGCCCGGCGTCATCCTGATCTCTACCGTTTTTCGTCTGGCGCTGACTATCGCGACAACCCGGCTGATTCTCGCTGAAGGAGACGCCGGCAGCATCATTCACACCTTCGGTGAGTTCGTGATATCAGGGAACATCGCGGTCGGCATTGTTATATTTTTGATCGTGACCATGGTGCAGTTCATGGTTCTCGCCAAGGGAGCCGAGCGCGTTGCTGAAGTCTCGGCACGATTCACGCTCGACGCTCTGCCGGGCAAGCAGATGGCTATCGACGCGGAGCTACGCAACGGTCATATCGATCAGCACGAGTCACGCAGCCGGCGAGCCTCACTGGAGCGAGAAAGCCAACTTCACGGTGCGATGGATGGCGCCATGAAGTTCGTGAAAGGGGATGCCATCGCCGGACTCATAGTCATCTGCATCAACATGCTGGGAGGAATCAGCATCGGACTGCTCTCCAAGGGCATGTCCGTCGATGAGGCATTGCATCAATATACGCTGCTCACCATCGGCGATGCGTTGATTTCTCAGATTCCGGCGCTCCTGCTGTCGGTTACGGCCGCAACCATCGTCACACGTGTGAATGGGCCTTCCAAGCTCAAGCTTGGTGCCGATATCATCAACCAACTCACGGCCAGTACCCAGGCATTGCGGCTAGCGGCCGGCGTCTTACTTCTCATGGGGCTGATACCTGGTTTCCCCTTGCCCCCGTTTCTCATGCTGGCCGCACTTTTTGCCGGGGCGAGCTATGTCAAAGGCGGTGTGCAAGGCGCGAACACGGGCTCCAAGACGAGCGCTAACGTTAGTACTCCGACTTCAAATCCGGCGCAGGCTCAACGGCAAACCATACCTGCGGAGGCGCTTCCGGTCGCGGTGTTCTTTGCACCTAACCTGGTAAACACGATTGACAGAGAGGAAGTTGAGCAGCACATCGCTCGCATTTCGGCACTGGTCTCAGCCGATCTTGGCATCACGATTCCCCGCATTCCAGTCCAGGTCGACCAACGTTTGGCCCAATCCGAGTTCAGGTTAGATGTGGAAGGGGTACCGGTTGAACGGGATCGGGTGGATCCGACGCAGCTCGCGCTCACCGACGACCGAGCGAACATTGAATTGAGCGGCATCCCGTATCGGCTAGATCCAGACTCCGACCGGATCTGGATCGAACAGAGCCATGCACCGGCTCTCAAAGCGGCCGGGATCGGGCATCACCGTCCGAGCGAAATCATAGCCCTGCGCGTCAGTTCCGTACTGACGCGATATGCGCAGCGCTTGGTAGGCATTCAAGAGACGCGACAGCTGCTCGCCCGGATGGAGCAGGAATATGCCGACCTGGTGAAGGAAGTGCTACGCACGACTCCAGTTCCCCGGATCGCCGATGTCCTGCGTCGCCTGCTCGACGAGGGCATCCCGATTCGTAACACCCGGCTGGTCTTGGAAGCGTTCGCCGAATGGAGCGAACGCGAGCAAAACGCCGTCCTGCTCACCGAATATGTCCGCTCCGGCCTAAGACGGCAAATCTGCTATCGCCATGCCAACGCTCACCGTGTTCTGCCCGCCTTTATCGTCGAACGTGAAACTGAGGATGTGATTCGTAGTGCGGTCCGAGAGACCACCGTCGGGCCGTACCTCGCGCTGGAGGACCGGCATAGCGAGATGTTGCTGTCGCAACTGCGCCAGATTCATTTAGGCCTGCCACCAGGTCAGAGCCAGCCCGTCATCCTGAGTTCGCTGGATATCAGGCGCTTTGTCCGCGGCTTTCTCACCCGCAACGGGTTCGATCTTCCTGTTCTGTCTTATCAGGATCTCGCCTCCGATTTCACGGTCCAGCCGGTGGGGTCGCTCAAGCTTACAGGTCCCAAGGAAAAAGCTCCGACAGGAGAACAACGCAACCTGCATGCCACAAACGGCTAACAGAGTGCAGCAGTCGGTCGTGAGATGGATGGCATGAATTCACCTACAATAAGATTCGCTGCTCGATTGTATGCGTTCCATCCGCCCTCGGGCTTTACTCTCGTCGCTTTATTCGCCACCCTTGTGCTTGGTGGTTGCGCCAGCTTGGATCAGCAAGCTATCTCAGTTCAAGAGACGCCGCGGCCGGAGTTGCTGGGCGCCAAGGACATCGATTCTGCTATGCGCGAGCGCATTGCACACGCCCTCGTCCGGGTTTCCGACGAGGAGAGTTTGCGTGAGGCTCTGAAGCAAAAGCCAGACAATGTCGATGCGGCAATCTCGCTTACGCAGGCCCTTCTGGCACAGAAACGCGCGAGCGAAGCACTTGAGGTAGCCGACAAGATCTTGCTTACAGTTCCTGGTAATTTGCGTGCCCTGAATGCAAAAGGGGTGGTTCTCGACGCCAAGGGGCGTCATGATGAAGCACAAGCGCTATATCGCGAGGCCCTCGCAGCGGCCCCAGGCAATCAGATGTTGCGCAACAATCTCGGCCTATCGCTCGCACTTGCTGGGAATGCCGATACTGGAAACGCCAGCCTGCAACCGCTTTCGCACGAGCCGGGTGCGCTGGCCCGTTCGCCATAGCGTGGCCTTCGCGTAGAAGGCCGGATCGTACACGCTTAACGCCTGCGCGTCAGCTCGTCGTCAGCTAGGCTGACTATCAAATTCGCGGTGCCTGACGAGTCTGAACTCAGTGGGAGAATACTTCACCGATAGGAAACCCAATCACCATGTATGGCCGAATCAATAGCTCACCCGGTGCTTCCGACACTGATGAAATGAGACAATCCGCCACCAACCACACGCAATCTGATGCAGACAGCCAACGCTTTGCGGACATGTTTGCTGAGATGCGCATAGCGGCGCCGAGCGCTAGTTCGTCTTCGGGAGCAACACCCTCGTACTCCCTCGTTCGGCGACCTCCTGTGGTGGAGATCACAAGGTCTTCATTCGAGGAGAACGTGAGGGACTTTTATGGCGATGAAATCCAGCATATCGCTGCGAAACCACAGCAATACTCGCTTCCCGCATCCTCGAAAGCCGAACGCACGGCACAAGTTGCTTATGACCACGGCAGGAAATCTGGTTCGGAAAACGCACGCTATTTCAGCTATCAGCTAGGCAACAAGAGTGTTGGACTTCTGCGAACGGAAGGCGGAGCTAGGAGCCTGTCTGAGTAGTGACTGGTCAAGAGGGTGCGAGTCTGATTCCTTGCGTGGCCATGAGCAAGGAATTTCGCCCCTGGAAGATCGACGAGGTCCAGCTTCTGCCGCCGAGCGTGCAGGAC
>NZ_JAACFS010000071.1 GCF_029051645.1 Bradyrhizobium sp. CSA112 | reverse complement strand
CAACTATCTCTGGTTCCGCCAGGGCGACGCCGCCAACGCCGTCCTCGCCGCCGCCGGCTACAACTTCCGCCGCCTCATCCGCTGGCTCAGCCTTTTGCTGCGCCTGTTCCTGACCGCACTCTTCCCCGGCCCGCTGAATAATCCGGCGTGAAATCGGTCTTCTTCACGGACGACGGAGCATCTCACGGGCTTCTGGACATCGAAGCTCTGGCTTTTCTCCGACCGAGAACAGCGCCTCCTTGTATCCGAGCTCCTCGCCGCGAGACGCAGTTCGAAGCACTTCTTCCGGGTTCAAATATCCCGCCCCAGGCTCACCGGGTTGTTTAACGAATGTGCAGTATCCGCAACTGCGTCAACGGAATGAATACCTTCCGTGAATAGGTGGCAATCGAACCCCAGAGCTCGTCCCGCAAAAAATTCCAGTAAGGTCGAGGCACTCACTGCAGGGTTCCTTCGGCGACGGCTGCCGGTAAATCGCGCCCACCCAGGAGACGAGGTGTCTGCGGTGGAGCACTTCACATTTAAGACCTTCTCCCTGCAGATCATGCGCCCGGCCGACCGGGTCGCCAAATTCGTGCCCGCGTGGCTGAACGGCACCTTCTTACTCATGTTCAGCCAAAGCAGGAGCGGCGTAATCGCCTCGATGCAGCAGCGTTCAGCGCCGGGCCGCAGTTGTTGGACTCGACGCCGAGTCGCCTGATCAGGTCGATGACCGCGTCCGCTGCCTCTACGTCATCTCCGCACGCGAGGATGTCGCCGTTGATGTTCTCTTCGAGGGTATTCAAAGTGTGGGCGGAACGTTGTGCAAGGCTCCCACGACCTTGACTTCACTTCCCAGCAACGCTTGCGCGGCCTCGGTTGCGGAGCCTTCCTTCGGCATTTCGATGGCCCGGGGATATCCGGCTGCGAGCGGGACGACCAGGTCGACCAGCACCTTGCCGGCGAGGTGACTCTTAATGGCGTAAAGTGTTGCATCGTGACCGGAGTACGGCACCGCGAGCAGTACAAAACGCTCTGCAGCATTCAGCGCGCTCCGGTTGTCGCAGCCTCGGATTGGCGGCAGACCGGCGCTCAACTTTCCTGTTCAGCTCTTCGGCGATCGCAGCGGCACGATCGCCCTTGCGCGAGCCGAGCGCCACGCCTACGTCCGCCATGGCGAAGCGAAGCGCGAGCCCTTGGCCTGGGGCCTGGCTCCGCCGAGGATGGCGATGCTCGTAACGAAGCTCATGTGAGACCTAGATGCTCCTAGCTCTTGGGTGTTCTCAGGATCTCCCAACACGCATCCAAGGTCATGCTACATGCCAAGCGCTTGCGAACGTCACTTCTCTACCGCCACGCCGCTCTCGACCCAATCCTTGAAGCCGCCGGCGTTATAGACATGGTCGTAGCCCATGTCCTTGAGCAGCTTGCCGGCGTGCGCCGCCCGGCCGCCGGACCCACAATAGAGAATGACGTTCTTGTCCCCGGCAAAATTCTGTCATGCATGGACGACTCAGGATCGGCGTAAAACTCCAGCGTGCCGCGGGAGAAATGCACGGCACCTTTGACCTTCCGCTTTTCGCGACCTCCGTCCCGTCGCGGATATCAACGACGAGCGCATTGCCCTTGGCCATCATGTCTTGCGCCTGCTGCGCGGTGATCTTCGGCACCACCGCATTGGCCGCGTCGGTCATCTGTTTAAGGCTCTGCGCCATCGAGTAACTCCTGTTATGGCTGGATGCAATGAATACCGCCACCCGCTCGCAATTGCGCAAGAGGCATGTGGTGGAAAGGGTGATGCTGTCGGCTCTCAGCAAGCTAGTGACAAGGAAGGCCGCCAGAATGCCGGCGATCGTACCGTGATCTCGGAAGTGCTATACTGGCCAGAAGAATATCTGAGAATGTCTTCATCACCTCCCTTGTGATCAAAAACATTAGAGGTAACCCGCGCTCGTATCATGTGTTTTTTTACAAAATCACGCAGGATCGCGGCGCTCTATTCTTGTGTATGCGGGAAAGCGTCACATCACGAGCCGACTACGGATTTGATAAAGCTGAATCATCCTGCCAATTTCCCCGATGGGGATGACTGGCGACGCACTGGCGATATTTTCGTGGCCCTGACCGGCGCTGAAACAGATGCTGTCGCAGTTCATCTGGCGCCCTGTCGCCGACTGCAGTGCAGTCAATCCTGATCCGGCACCCCCTTCGTTAAGCGTCGCGCAAGCAGTCGAAGGCTAGAGGGAAGACATCGCGCGAGAACAGCCGATCCCGGAAGAAGAACCAGGTTGAGGAACGCCATCTGGTTGTGCCGCAAGCAATGGACTACCTGCCGATGATCGACGATGCCAACCGCCAAAGAGAGAGCCGTGAAAGAGCTGAAAATTAACTGCCAAAGCGGTGCTGGTACCTTTCCCTGCTGGGTGCGAACGCCGCCGTCAGCGGCGACGACGTCGCCACAGCAGGATCTCGATCATCATGTCCTCTTGCGTAC
This sequence comes from Bradyrhizobium sp. CSA112, assembly GCF_029051645.1. GTDB lineage: Bacteria > Pseudomonadota > Alphaproteobacteria > Rhizobiales > Xanthobacteraceae > Bradyrhizobium. The sequence continues at coordinate 12,286 of NZ_JAACFS010000071.1, read as the reverse complement.
TTTCTCGTGCCGTTCTGCTGCATGGAAGTCTTCAACCGTCTCTCGATATGACCATAAGATATTGCGAGCAGGCCATGCACGAGATTGATCAGGAAGGACAATGCGACGGGTTGAGGCTCAACGCCTCTAAATAAAGCGCGACCGCCTCCCGAGCGCTGACGAGCTCGAGCTGCGCATTGCTGAGATTGCCCCAGCTGGCAGTCTGCGCTGGCTTCAGCCGTAACGCACTTGTGTTGCTCGGCGGCAGGCTGGAACTGCCGACCTACGATAACGGCATTGCCGAGCTTGGGATGCAGCTCGGCGAGGACGTCGGTGGCAAATTTATCAACGACTGCGGCCACAGCGGACGCGTTTCCGCTTTGGTGCGCAAGGATTGCCTGGCCGATTCGGCCATCGGCGAAACTGCCGCCCTGCGATCAGAAGCAGTCGGACGATATTGGATGCGGCGTTATCGACAGTAGTTAGAACGGTTGCCGCGACTGACGCGTCGACATTCACGTGATTAGGGCCCGAACGAGGCGTCGGGCTTTACCAACGGGAAAATTGGCCGCTGGTCGTGCTGTTCGTCTGGACCGCCTGCTCGCCACAGGCCTGCTCCGGGATTACAACAGGTAAGTTGTTTTTGAACGACCAGGCCTGGAACCGCATGAAGAGGCATGGACAAACAAGCTAGGCCATCGCGAAGAGAGAGTTTTCGCGTCCTCACAAGATCAGATGCATGCCGGCGTCGATGCGCACGCATTCGCCGGTCATGTGGCTCGATGCCGGACTTGCGAGGAAACAGACGAGCTGCGCTACGTCTTTGGCGGTCGAGACAGCCTTGAGCGGCACACGCGCCACGACAGTATCGCGCACCTGCCGGGCACCGGCCTCGCCACGCCCCTTAGCGAACCAAGGCGTATCGATATAGTCGGGACAAACCGTGTTGACGCGAATGAGGGGCGCCAGAGCCCGCGCCAGTGGCAGCGTCATGGCATTCAGCGCGCCCTTGCTCGCTGAGTACGCGACCGATGAGCTGGCACCGCTGATGGCTGCGACGGAGGAGACGTTCACGACCGCGGATGGCAGTCCGCTCACTTTCGCGCCAACCTCGAGCAGGGATCGCGCCGCGCGGATCATCTGATACGGCCCGATGGTATTGACGGCATAAATGCGCTGAAAATCCTCCGCCGAGAGCCCGTCGAGATCGTGATGCGGCACATGTTTTGTTATGCCGGCATTGTTGACGAGCACGTCGAGCCGCCCCCAGGGCGCAGCACCCGCAACGATCTTTCTGCAATCGTCATCGCGCGAGACGTCGCCCTGCACCACCACCACCTCGGCAGCGCCAGCCTTCCGGCAGGCTTCGGCCGTGGCTTCGGCTTCCTCCTGGCTGGTGGAATAATTGACCACGATGCGCGCCCCGCCTTTAGCCCAGAGGCCCGCGGTCGCCGCTCCAAGTCCCGACGCCGAACCCGTCACAATTGCGCACAATCCATTTCCCGACATCATTCCCCCTCCTTAGAGCCGCATGTTACTGGCGCACGCTATATCGCGCGGCAGATCGTGCAACCTCGCAAAACTCGATTGCACGAAATAAGACACAAGTCCGCTGCCGCCATTGGCGTCGCGCAGTATCTGCTCGGCGGCGTCGTCCGCCCCTCGTCAGCCTCTCGCGTGAGCACATGGAGAGCTGAAGGCGCTTGTCGCCGCCTCGGAGGACTTGCGTGAATACCTGGGAGCGGTCGCGGCGCACTGTTCCCGAAGATGGGACAGACGCCTCTCGACCGTGTGGTAACCTGCCGAAATTTTGAGCGGTACTCGCCGTCGACGCGGATGCAACGGAGATAGTGCCGGTGGCGATGCCGCAGAGCTGGGCTCTCGCTGAGGCGGCTGTTGTGGTCGATCCGGTCAGACAGGGCATCGGTCGCGTTGGGATGCTGAGCGGGCCGGGGCTCTGGGTGAGCTGGGAACGCCGTCGCGCAGCAACCTGAGCTGAAGTGTCCGTAGACGAAGCTCGTCGACGTGCGCGAGTTCATCGACGCCTTCCGCCGAGCAGTTAGACGCGCGGTTCCAGAACCTCTGACCACCCCTGAGCTCGAACAGAGGTGCGACGACTGCTCGGTGGCCGTGCTGCAGCGGCTGCGCGCACAGAGCTGCGCCGCGGGCGAGATGCTCGCGAGCTGGGAACGCAGCCCGAAGAAGTATTGGACCGCGTCGTCGGTCTGCTGCACGGCGTCGGGATATTCGTGCACCAGCCATAGCGCCTCGCGCAACCTCGACTCCAGCTGCCGGTCCGCGATGACCCCCTCCACCTCCTTGCGCACCGCGAGCGGGTGCATTCTCGTCATCCGATAGATCTCCGTCGCCCGCGCCAGCATCTCGGGCTCGACGCGCTCTCCGGCGCACAGTCGAACCAGCGGCAGCAGGTACACGGGGGTGAACGGCTGCGCGACCAGCAGGCGCTCGGGGCGTTGGATTTCCGCCTGCAGCCACGACGGTCGAAGCCCCGGCGTCGAGGAGCAGCTCAGGCTCCCAAGCACCGCCGCCCTCCTGGTGACCGCGAGCAGTTGCTGCTCGAGCTCCAGGCGCTCCGGGTCGACTCCTGCACGAGCTCCACGCCGCGCACGCGTCCGCGACCGACTCCACACCGTCAACGCTCGTTCGGCCAGCAGCGGGACCGCCGTCCGCCGCCGATACGCCCGCCGCGTGTAGGCTAGGATCTTGCGCACGCGCTCGACCAGGCGACGAGCCATACAGCCGCACGTCCTCTCTGTTGAGGACGAACCCGTGCTCCTCCGCGCCGACAATGGCGCCACCAAGCAGCCCGACCGCTCGCGGCTGGCTCGCAGAGAAAGTGTGATCCCTTACGCATGAACTCTGACCTCTCAGGCATGAACTTCCAGCGCGAGCTTCTCGCGCACCTCATCCGGGCTCATCACCCGCACCTCGATCCGCTCGAGAATTTCTATCGCCCGCTGCACGAGCTCGGCGTTACTCGCCAGCCGCCCGCGGGAGAGGTACAAGTTGTCCTCCAACCCCACCCGCACGTTTGCACCGACCAAAGGTGCCAACGCCACATACGGGAGCTGCATTCGTCCAATCGAAAAGGTCGAGTAAACGGCGCGCGTCGGCAGCCGGTGCACCAGCGCCATGAGCGTGGTCGGATCGGAAGGAGCGCCATAGGGAATCCCCATGCACAGCTGGATCAACGGCGGATCATCAATCAGCCTCTCTTTGACCAAATCGTGCACCATCACCAGATCACCGGTATCGAATACTTCGAGCTCAGGGCGCACGCCAAGCTTTTGCAGGTGCGTGGCCATCGCGCGCACCGTCGTGGGGGTGTTGACGACGATCAACTCGTCGCGTTTGCCGTAGTTCAATGTCCCGCAATCCAATGTGCAGATCTCGGGCCGCAGTTCTTCGATGTGCACGAGCCGCTCAAGCGCGCCCACCATGTCCGTCCCCACCGCCGGCGGCAGCGGAGACTCCGCCCCACCCAGCACGAGGGCGCAGCCCATCCCTGTGGTGAGGTTGATCACCGGATTCACATCCGACTTCCGAATGCGCTGCACCACTTCCCGATACAGCGCCGGATCCCGCGAACCCCGCCGGGTCTCGGGATCACGAACGTGAATGTGCACCACCGCCGCCCCCGCCCGTGCCGCCTCAATCGCCGACTCAGCGATTTGCTCCGGGCTTACCGGCACATTCGTAAACTTCGGCCTATTTCCCCCTCCTGTTACCGCACAGGTGATAAACACTTCGGAAATCATCTTATGTCTCCTTTCGCTGAAGGCTTGACCTTTCCCAAGCCAAACCCGACCCGCGAGAAATCTTATCAAATGAGGTTCACCGCCTTTGGATTTCCGACCGCCAGCGCATTGACTAGGATGAATCGAGCAGATCTCATCGGAAAACTCCGCCGACGGGGGCCGCAGCGAAACACCATGGCGCGCCAGCTCTAAATCTAAGCAAACAGCGTGCCACTCGCGGAATCCCGTGCGCGGCTCGCCTCATGCGACGTGTAGCTACCAGTCTGCTCTTGGAATAACGCTGGAGGTTGTCAGAGTTCAGACATTGCCGGTAGTAGACCGGATACGGCGGACATGATGTCGCTCGCCCCTCCGCCTTCAACAGTGCTTGACGATGACGCGCCCCATTGCTAGCTCACGGCCGACGCGCTCGACATCAGCGCATTATCCAGCATCCCGCTGCCCGGTGTTGGGGTGATGCACCGGCTCCACCTGTCGGAGCCGTGCTATTCTTTTTCCGAACACCGCGCTTTTCCGCAAAAATGCCGGTAAACCGGGCGGTTAACAGTTGCGGCGCGACGCTCCGGAAGAACACCTAATCTGCGAAGTGAACAGCTTCGAGGCCGACGAAATCGGGTCGATCAGAGTCTCCTCGAAGCGCCAGCGGCTTAAGGTTGCATTGGCCAAAGTGGTTGGCTTGGCCCCAAGTTTTGTCCAATCCGCTACACGCGCCCGCTGATCACCTCAGACGTGGGAGCCCATGCCGGTTACCGTTGAGCGCGAGATTTTCCGCCGTCATGGGAGCACGACGCGACTTCATCTGGAAGATTGCTTCGGCCGCGATCCGCGCAGAGGGACCATGCTGGTGTTGATGCAGTTTTCATCGATGAAGACCGGACGTTGGGGATCGAGTTGGCCCGCCCTGACCGCCCGCGGCCGCGCCGGCGCGCGACATCGGCGCGGGCCTGCTCAAGGCGGGAATATTTTTTGAGCCGCAGACGTAGGCCCACGACGGGGTGCTCGGCCTCAAAGATCATTCTTAGGCTTTCGTGGTCGTAGGCGTGGTTGTGAACGTCCCAGAGCTCGTCAGCAAGCCGTTGCAGTTGCGGCGGCAGGTTGAGATAAGCGGTCGCGGCGTTTGACCGGACCGTATCGCCGCCGAACGGTGGGATCACAACCTCGGAGCACACACATTTTTGGGATAGGCATCGAGAAAGGTCAAGTCGGCGTGCCACTCGTCGGCCCGGCTCCCGCCGCGGGTGCAGTCAAACTCGAGGACCGACACACCGCGTACCGGGTGCGGCATAAGCTTTCCCAAATGACTAGCAAAGCGCTCCTGCTCGGCGTCGTCGAGATGACCCTGGTCATGGAAGAATGACCTTGTGCTCGAGTAGTAATCTGTTTATCGCAACGATCGTTTTTGTCCGGCAAATCGCCCGATAGCTTCATATTCCGGATTTCAGCGCCGATGCGCACTGTGCGTTTGATGACGTCCGCAGGCGGAATGACATTATCATCAAAGCCACTTCACTCATGGCGGCATTCTCCAAATTTGCAGTTTCTTCGACAGAAGCACATGACAGCGCCGACTTTCAGGCGTCGTTTTATGGATGAGTCCTAGCAAGCACCGTGCCAGGTGCAAAACCGGGTCTCCTCACTGCAATCCTCAAGAAACGGCACCTGATGACCCTGCGCAATCGCGCGCAGTCCCGACCACGGGGGCTGGATGGCCATTTGGGTTGCCGGCAATAATAGCGCGCGTGATCCACTCTTTCGATCTTCGCATGGACCATCCCGACCGGCAATCGCATCGACAAAATTCGTATTTCATGTAGCTCCTGTCGCCAGCGCTCAGCTCAAATTTGGCACACAGCGACTCTACAGCGTCGGCCGCGGGCAGCAGCGCGTTCATTTCGTCGGTTATTCATTCGGCGACGCCCGCCAATTGCGCACACAAAATATCGAGGAGCATCGAAGGGATCAGGGCGACTGATCGCATCTCGGGGTTGAGCTCGCGGCGAGCCACCGGGCGCTTCTGCATTGGATTGGTCGTTCGGGGGAAGACGGCCGCGCCATCCATTCTCGATGGGCCAAGGCGACGGAAAAGGATAATCCATCTTCAGTGCGCCTGTCGGGCACCATTAGAGGAGAGCGACGCAAATCTGGTACGAGACTTCGAAGACCGTGGATCAGTCAATCGCCGCCATCACACCCTTCCGAAGGTCCAGAGTAAGGCTTGCCTATCCCATGCTGTCTCCCTGTCCAGCCAGCACGGCTAATCAGAAACAGGCTGATTTGGGTATCCGCAAACTCGATTCATCCGACCTGATCCCGGCTTAGAATTTCATAACGCCCCTCACAGTTCCAGCCCGCAGGAGATACCGGTCAGGCTCCATTTCGGTATGCCGCTGTCAACTAGAAGCTGAAGCGAGCTCGCCCAGCGTCGCACACCGCGCCTTGTTGTAGCATTGCCTGCGGCACCCTACTTATGGCGTCGAACTTTGCCAACCTGGTACGGCCAAGACAGGCGGTGGCCCGATTGTCGCGGCAAGGACAAGCGCCAATCAGCCAGATTAACTGTTATAGTGGAGCTGTGCTGGATTGGTAGCTCTTGGGGAAGAACGACACGCCCGTACTAGCATAACCGGGAGACCCCCCGGCTCTGCCGGGGAGGCAGCATAAGTTTGACATTTACGGCGGTCGCCCATCGCCGAAACTTCTGATCGTGAGCCACCACGCACACGAAAGGAAGTTTGACGATGGACGAGTACGAGAGCCTAAGCCACAGCAAGTGGGAGTGCAAATATCATATTGTGTTCATTCCCAAGTGCCGCAGGAAGACGCTTTACGGAGAGTTGAGGCGGCACCTCGGGGATGTGTTTCGCAAGCTGGCACAACAAAAGGAAAGCCGGATCGAAGAAGGTCATCTGATGCCGGATCACGTTCACATGATGATTTCGATTCCGCCACAGTCTCGCAGGTGGTCGGGTTTATCAAGGGTAAAAGTGCGATCCATTTGGCCCGTGTATACGGAGAGAAGAAACGCAATTTTGTAGGCCAGCATTTTTGGGCGAGAGGGTACTTCGTCTCGACCGTAGGTCGGGACGAAGCGGTGATACGGGAGTACATCAGAAACCAGGAGCAAGAGGACAGCCGCTTGGAGCAAATGAATTTGTGGCGTTGATCGGCCACCTTCAGGTGGCCAACAAATGTAGGGTCGCGTTAGCGACCCAGACTGCCGCTTCGAGCGGCCCAATACCTAAAGCCCCCGGCTCTGCCGGGGGATACTTACCTCATAATGACTGATCAGCGGACGCGAATCTACCAGGCCTTGGAGGCATGCCAATCTGGGCTGTAGCGGCAATCTTCAGTCTGATGAGACCTTCCTTGTTGTTGCGAGCTCCCCTTCGGGAAGCATCGCTGTACCGATGATGCCCTCCCTCACCAACTGCGCCATCTCAGCGTCAGTGAGGCCGAGAAATCCCGATAGGATCTCTCTGTTGTGTTGTCCCAGCGTCGGCGCCGCTGCGCGGATTGGATAGGGCTCCGAACCTTCGCGAATCGGCAATGATGGCTGCGGATGCCAGCCTATGAAAGCGCGTTCGACTTCCTGCAGAAATGCGCGCGACCGGAGATGCCGATCCTTGAGCAGTTCAATTGGGAGACGGGCTACGCCGGCGGCAACCCCCGCGGCTTGTAACTCAGACATGGCCTGATCCGCGTCACGAGTGAGCGTCCACGCTTCGATAACTCGCTCTAGGACATCTTCGATGCCACGGCGCGCTTGCTCAGATTTGAGCGACGGGTCCGCGGCCCAATCTGGCCGGCCAATGACTAGGGCAAGCCTCTGCCACATGTCTTCGTTCGTCGCGGCTACCATGATCCAGTTGTCTTCACCCGCACATCGGAAGCAGCCGTGCGGCACGAACTGCGGATGTCGATTGCCATACCTTTTTAGCGGAGTACCGCCGATCGAATGAACGGTGATCCACGGCGCCGCAAACGGCATCATGCATTCGATTTGGGCTAGGTCGATGAACTGGCCCTGCCCGGTGGTGCGAGCGTGAATGAGGGCAACCAGAACTGCAACGCAGCCGTTTAATCCACCGACGGCATCCCCAAACGCAATGTGGCTCATCCCGGGTGGATCGTCGGAATTTCCGATCACGCTTGGCAACCCTGAGCCCTGCTCAAGAGTCGAGCCGTAGGCCCGGCAATCACGATTGACGCTGTTTGCGCCAAAGGCTGACATTGACATCATGACGAGCCGAGGGTTGAGCGTCCTGAGCACGTCGTAGCCAAGCCCGAGCTTCGGAAGCACATCGACCGAATAATTGTCAACGACAATATCAGCTCCCGCCACAAGCCGCTTGGCGAGAGCGAGACCCTGCGGCCGGCTGAGGTCGAGTGTGATACCACGCTTGTTGCGGTTCATGATACAGAAGCGCACCGTCTTTTCGTACATCTGCGCATCGATATAGGCGGGCCGTCGGTCAACACCGCGCCACCAGTCCGGATACTGGATAGCCTCGATCTTGATGACGTCAGCTCCGAGATCCGCCAGTGTGCGCGTACACAACGGACCTGCCCAGCCCATTGAGAAGTCGATGACCCGAATTCCCTGCAATGGCTGCCAGCTTTGTGGCGCCGACGCACTACCGACCAGATTTCTTCGCGCATTCTGGACACCCTGCCGCTCGCCTAGAGCCGGAACCTTTCCTCCCCGACGTGGCGGCGTCAATGTCAATCGCTGCACCGAGCCGACCGTCAGGCCCTCTTCTTCGCCAAACAGAACAGGCACGATCGCACCGCGCACTTTCTTCTCCGTATCCTGGAGCAGATCGGATATTTCAGGTACTGGCACGATCGGAATCCTTCGTTTTCGTCCCTCTGCGAACCACTCCTGTGCGGTCCGCGCTTTCAACCTCGGCATCAACACTCGCTCGATCTGTTCCAAGTGTTTCAGACGATCTTCGCCGGTGATCCAAGCCGACTCATCACGCAACTCGGATACGCCGAGCATGTCGCAGAATGCCCGCCATTGTGCCGGTGTTATCAGCGTGACGCCGAGCCATCCCTTTCTCGTTTCGTAAATGCCAACTGGAGAGCCTGGCCAAAAGCGGTTAGTGCCAATCCGGCGCATCACGTCGCCGCACGCAAACGCCTCTGACATCAGATACTCACTGAGAGCGAGGCTCGATTCGAAAATGCTGAGCGACCACGACCGGCCTCCTCCGCCCTGCGTTTGCGCAACCACCGAGGAAGCCGCGGCAATGAAGCCCCATAGGCCAGCGAGGATGCCCGTTTGGAAATCCGGTGCGTGCATCGGCGGGCCCTCTGCCGGCCCAACCAACCTGACAAGGCCGGCGAGCGCACGAACGGTTGAATCGGTTGCCGCGAACCCTGCATAGGGTCCATTTCGGCCGAACCAGCTTCCTTGGAGGCAAATCAACCCCGGACGTCGCTGGCGGACCGCGGCCAAATCAATAAACGGGCAATCTGCGACATCGACGTCGCGACCATCGATCAGAATGTCGCAATCCTCGATCAATGCTGTCAGTCGTCTGCTCGCCTGTGGGGCGGTGGGATCGATGACGATGCTTGACTTATTGAAGTTCAGAAACGCGAACCACGCGCTCCGGCCGCTGGGCGTTAGTGGCGGGCTCCGTCGAAGTGCATCCCCTAGCGGGGGCTCGACCTTCCGAACATCAGCACCGAAATCGGCAAACAAGCGCGCACAGTAGCTTGTCGCGGCCGAGCTGCCGATCTCGACCACCCGCAGATGCGACAAAACTTCCATCGAGGGCTCCATTGTGATGCTCCGAATACTATCCATCTCACGATCCGAGAAACTGCGCGTCCTTGTCTGTTTGCAATCGGTACGAGCAGCTCGGGTACCGAAACCGAAGGCAGAGGCCCCTTTGTTTCCGCCTCTCTGCGAAATCGATTATCGTATGGACGTCGAATACCGATTCGGCCGCGCCGCCTGCATTAGCTCCGCGAGTTTGTTGCTGTGACAGCTGTCTGGATCGACGCTGATCCCCCCTTCTTGCAACAAACATGCAGCATGTAGTTGTTCCAGCAGCCTCCGAATTCGTCGGCTATGCTGCGGCACAAGAACGCATGAAATCCGGAGCGTGAGGCGTGCAACGAGTTCTCCACGTTATCAATGCCGCATTGCCGGATCTTGATGAGCTGCGTCATGGCCTGTACGGCAAGTTACCAGTTCATGATAAACCATTAGCAGCGGATCGAGGCACTACCTACTCTGGTGGGGAATGGTGTGTTTGACTCCCGAGAAGGGCTGTTGGCGGTTTTGGCATTCAACTGCGGCAGAGTTCTCATCGATGGCCGAGCCTGTTGGCCGCGGTCTCAAGGCAGGCGCGAACGGCGATGCATGAGAGCCTGCGCTTGAGAGGGGTAACTATCCAAAGTTAGCGGTCATCTTCCGGACTGTGAGACGGCTTCGGCGTCATCATGACCCAATTGACCGGCCGCCCGTCGCGCGCCTGCGTTGCGGGAATTCATCGGCTACCTCAGAACGCGGCACAATATCTGGTTCGCGCGAGGCCGCGATGTGACCGCGACCCTGCTGACGGTTGCTAACACCGCGTATCCACCTGATATTGACGGTTGCGTCGCATATCATCGCTATGCCTGCGCGGCTTCGCGAGGCCGCGGGGCTGGACCGTTGAAACTTCCGCTCAACGCGCGGCAACGATCCTTGATGGATGCTGACTATCAGGAAGAACGTGCCGACCATTGTCATGGACAACAGATAACGAAAATGCATGCTTGCCTCCTGACACACTCCTGTCTCGATGCTGAAGAGATACCGCCGCAACCGTGCTATGGTTGCAATAAGTGTCCACACGACTAACCCTATTTGATTTGGTAGCTGCCCAAACGAGGCAGCCGGTGGTTTAGCTCGTTCGGAATGGAGGCCGAGCAAGCTGCGCATAAGATTGCACAGAGCCTCCAGTTCGCCCCGAAGGTTATCAAGCCTCACGTTGAGCAGGCACAGTTGGCCACAATCCTTGGTAAATTTGGATGGAGAAGAAAATGCAACAGCAGATCGCTCCCACGGACGGTAGTCGCTTGAGCGGACAGCGTCGGACCTCCGCCCACGCGATCAGCGAGGGCAGGCCATACTTCGATGCAGCCGAGATGGCTGGTCATGGACATGCCACGACCGGACGTACCACAGCTTGGGGCAACGATCCGCTTGACAGCTGTCGGCGGGAAATTGATTTCGTGCGACGCTCGTACCTGGGCCTCGACACTCATCCGGTGGTCGTTGCCAGCGCGATCGAGGCGATCGAGGTGCATCGGTCCTTACATTGGTCCTCCGCCCGGACGCGACTGAAATTCGATCTTCTGGGTGAACTTGAAGAACTCCTCTCTGAGATTTTCAGCGCGCGCGTCCTCGCCTTTTCCAGTGGCATGCTCGCCAATCTGGGCGCGATGCCCATTCTTGCTACGGGTCAATTGACGGGTGGCACGAAACCGGTCGTCGTGTTCGATCAGTCTGCACACATCTCTCTGACTTATCACAAGCCGATGGTGGCCGATGAAACGCGAGTGGAAACGATCGCGCACAACGACATCGACGCTCTCGAACGCTTGTGCCGCAAAACTCCGGTGGTTGCCTATGTATGCGATGGCGTTTACCCTATGGGAGGCTACTCGCCAATCAGGGAATTGCGTCAGCTCCAGGAACGTTATGGGCTATTTCTCTATATCGACGATGGTCACGGCATATCCATCCTCGGACGCCAAGGCGAAGGATTTGCTCGCTCTCAGATTCCGCAAGTGCTCGGTAACCGAACGATCATAGCAGCCTCGCTGGCCAAGGGATTCGGCGCATCGGGCGGAGTGTTGATGCTAGGAGCGGCGGATCAAGAGGCGCTGTTCCGACGATTCTCCATTCCGTATGCGTTTTCAATGCCCCCCAATCTGGCGGCGATTGGTGCGGCACTTGGGTCCTGCAAAATTCACCGCTCGGCAGAACTCGGCCACCGGCAACGGCAATTGGCGCAACGCATCCACCTCTTTGACCGTCGTGTCGCAACCGCCGAGCAAGGCAATTCACTTCCGATCAGAACGATCACCATCGGATCGAAGGCCAATGCGATTGCAATCGCAAGAGAGCTTCTCGATTGCGGCTTCTATACCTTCGTGACGTCCTTGCCAGCCGTCGGGCAAGGGAAGGCAGGAATTCGGGTGTGCATTACAGCCGAGCATGCGATCCGCGACATAGAGCGGCTGTGCGACAGCATCTTGCATACAGTAGCCGAAACAACGGGAAAGCCGTACCCTCTGAGGTGATGTGATGATTTAGCGGACGATGCATGGCGAAGGGACGAAGCTCAGTAGTCGTCCGTGAAGAAGACGGATTTCACGCGGGATTGGTCCGAAGAGTGGGGAAGAGTGCGGTCAGGAACAGGCGCAGCAAAAGGCTGAGCCAGCGGATGAGGCGGCGGAAGTTGTAGCCGGCGGCGGCGAGGACGGCGTTGGCGGCGTCGCCCTGGCGGAACCAGAGATAGTTG
>NZ_JAACFS010000070.1 GCF_029051645.1 Bradyrhizobium sp. CSA112 | reverse complement strand
GCTTTAGAGGCGGTGGCGGTGGCGGCGCCGTCGCACCCGGCGGTGGCGGCTTTAGAGGTGGCGGCGTGGCCGCTGCACCCAGCGTTGGTGGCACGGCCGTTGCACCCAGCGGTGGCGGCTTCAGGGGTGGCGGCGCGGCCGTTGCACCCGGCAGTCCCGGCGGCTTCAGGGGTGGCGCCGTTGCCAGCACGGAAGGCGGACGCGGCTTTGTCCGGCCTGCGCCCGGCGTCGGTGGAGGTACCGTTGCGGGTGGCGGCTGGCACGGCGGCCGTCATTTTCACCGCCATCGTCACGGCGGCTTCTGGCCAGGCTTCGCGATCGGCGCCGGCATCGGGTCGGCCTATGCTTACAGCGATCCCTACTACTACGATGACTACTATGGATATTACGATGACACCGTAGTCGCGGCAGCGCCCCCGGCAGGCGATGATGCCGTGGCCTACTGCATGCGCAGGTACAAATCCTACGATCCGGCGTCAGGAACCTATCTCGGCTATGACGGGCAGCGGCACCCCTGCCCGGCGCAATAGCACGATCGCATGAGTTCGAAGGGCGGCGCATTCCCCTGCGCCGCCCCTTTCGTTCCAAGAATTACGAACGCAGCGCTACTGCAACGCCACCCAGCGTGAACACCAGCGCCGCGATCTCGCGCAGACCGAGCGGCTCATGCAGCATCGCCGCCGCCGCAAGCACCCCGATGACGATGACGGGGACCAGCAAAGTTCCGATCGAGGCCGTCGCTGCCAGGAGCCGTTCCAATGCGGCAAACCAGCACACGTAGGCAGAACTGGATCAGCGTCATATAGTGCAGCGACGCCCACCCGACGGCTGACAGCGCAGCCAGTTGCGGCTGCTCGATCGCAAAGCCTTGGTCAGTATGGTGCCGAGGCCGACGCGCGCCGCGCCAGCCAGCGCGCACGCGATGCCCGGCAACTTCTCGATGCTAGCCTCGATGCCGTTGCCGCCGATCAGTGCATGTGTTCTCGTTCTGACACAGCGAAACGGAATTGCGCTCAGCAACTTTTGTGTGCACTCTATCATACAGACGACTTGTCGACGTTTCGACTTAATCGTCACATGGGATGTGCTGGTCACCTGGCCGCCGCCCGAGGAAGAAGGAATCATCGTGCCGCGCGTTCTCGTGGTCGATGACGACCCGATGGTGTGCGTTGCCATCAAGGTTTGTCTCACGCGCAAGGGTTTCGAGGTCACCGTCGCCGACGGTGGTGAAGCGGGAATGCGTGCACTCGAATCCTCCGATTTCGACGTCATGCTGGTCGACGTGTTCATGCCGTATATGCGTGGCTTCGAATCGATCCGGATATTTCACGAGCGCAGGCCTGACACACCGATCATCGCGATGTCGGGCTACGCCTTCGCCAACACCGAACGCGCGCCGGATTTCCTGCGGATGACCATCGAGCTCGGCGCGGCATGCTGCCTGCGCAAGCCCTTCACGCCGGACGCGCTGTTGACCTCGGTCAATCAATGCATCACCAAGCCAAAAGCTTCCGCGCGTCACTCGAAATAACAACTGGCAAAATGCCCTCGCAGCGTATCATTCTCGGAATTGGCCTCGCTATCCTCCTCATTATCGGCGCTGCCTCGATCAGTTTGGACCTCAAGTCGCGGTCCGATAACGCTTCCGTCGACCGTGCGCTCGGGATACTCGGGAAACTCTCCGATATGCGCCCGCTGTTGCGCCGGGCGGAAAGCGCAGCGCGGGCGTTCGCACTCACTGGCGATCAGGAATTCGCCAGGGAATACCGCGAGGCCAGCGACGCGATCCTGCCGGCGCTCGCGGCACTGATCGAGGCGGTCAAGGCCAATCCCACCGAAAGGCAACTGATCGAAGAGACCAAGGCGCTGGTGGAGCGTCAGATTGCAGTCAATGGCGAGTTGATCAGGCTCCGGACCGCGGGAGATGGCGCCGCCGTCGCGGCGCTCGTCGGCCAGGAGGACCGCGCCGCGGCGGCCGCGATTGCCGGAAACCTCGAAAAGGCGGTAGCCGAAGAGCGCAGGCAGCTATTCGCAAGGCGCGCCGAGTCCGAAACCAACGGCAGCTTCCTGCTGGCGATCGATCTCGCCGGCGTCGCGCTGATCCTGATCCTCGCCACCGTGCTGACGCTATCGACCCGCCGCTCGCGCCGGGCACTGCAGGATTCGCTGAGCGCCACGCAGGCCAACAACGAGGCGTTGGAAGCAGCGGTCGCCGAACGCACCGAGCATCTGGTCGCAGCGCATGAGGAACTCAGGCTTTCGGCCGCAGTCCTGCGCAGCACCTTTCACAGCATGGCGGAGGCGGTGCTCGTCATCGACACCAAAGGAGAGATTTTGCTCTCTAACCCCGCGGCAGAGAAGATGCTGCGCTACCGGCCGGGCATGACGGTCGAACTGCTGAGCTCGCTCAGCACCGTTTTTCAGGCCGACGGCGTCACGCCGCTGCCTGTCAACGACATGCCTGCCGCGCGTGCGCTGCGCGGCGAAGCGTTCGACGCCACGGAAATCGTGGTGCGCCCGGTCAGCGGCAGTTCGCCCATTCATCTCGTGATCAGCGGCCGGCCACTGCGCGATACCTCAGGGGCCATCAGCGGCGCGGCGCTGGTCTATCACGACGCCACCGCCTCGCGTGAAACCGAGCACAAGCTCCTGCAATCGCAAAAGCTAGACGCCATCGGCAAGCTCACCGGCGGCGTCGCGCACGACTTCAACAACATGCTGACGGTGATCACCGGCACCACCGAAACGCTGGTCGCCGGCCTTTCACATGAGCCGGCACTGCAGAAGACGGCCGAATTGATCGATCAGGCGGCGGAACGCTGCAGCGAGCTGATCCAGCATCTGCTTGCCTTCGCCCGCCGCCAGCCGCTGCAACCGCGCAATGTCGACGTCAACGCCACCGTGCTCGATATCGCCAAGCTGCTTCGCCCGACGCTCGGCGAGCAGATCGAGGTCAACTCGATCCTCGAGCAGGAAGTGGCGACGGCCCATATCGACCCGTCGCAGCTCGCCAACTCCCTGCTCAACATGGCGATCAACGCCCGCGACGCGATGCCGAACGGCGGCAAGCTGCTGCTGGAGACGCGCAACGTCGTGCTCGACGAAGCCTATGCGCAGGCCAACCCGGACGCGAAGCCCGGCCCCTATGTGATGCTCGCGGTCAGCGACAACGGCGCCGGCATGTCGCAGGAGGTGCTGGACAAGGTGTTCGAGCCGTTCTTCACCACCAAGGAGGTCGGCAAGGGCTCAGGCCTCGGCCTCAGCATGGTCTACGGCTTCGTCAAGCAATCGGGCGGCCACGTCCGGATTTACAGTGAGGTCGGCCACGGCACCACGATCAAGCTCTATCTGCCGCCTGCCCGCGGCCAGGTCGAGGCAGCCCCTAGCGCGGCGCCGCCGCTGCCACATGGCAACGAGACTGTCATGGTGGTGGAAGACGACGCGCTGGTGCGCAATTTTGTCACCACGCAACTGCAGAGCCTCGGCTACCGGACGATCGCCGCCGCCAACGGTCCAGCGGCGATGACGATCGTCGAAAACGGCCAGCCATTCGAGCTGCTGTTCACCGACGTCATCATGCCCGGCGGCATGACCGGACGGCAGTTGGCCGACGAAGTGACCAAGCGCCGCCCCGGCGTCAAGGTGCTTTACACCTCCGGCTATACCGACAATGCGATCGTGCACCAGGGCCGCCTCGATCCCGGCGTGCTGCTGCTGACCAAGCCCTACCGAAAGTCCCAACTGGCCAACATGATTCGCCGCGCGCTGACGGGGTGAAGCGGCGGAAGGTCGTGTTGCCTCTCCCCGCTTGCGGCGCAGGCGTACATCTTCATTGGCGGCGGAGGGCCCGCCTTTTGTCACCATTTCCGCCCGCAGCATCGTGCTCACCCGTCGGTTCGCCGTCATTATCCACCCAGAGCAAGCCCGCCATCCCGCGGATTACGGCGTTGCAAGCCCTAGCTCAAGCCGCCTCTTCTTTGACAAGCCTTGCGAGACGATAGAGTGAGACTGCCGGATGTAGTCGCCCAGCGCAGCATCGGGCAGCCCGGGTTTTGCGAAGTGCTGGATCCATTTCATACCGCGCGATGCGAGGTACGGCGCAGGACGCAGGCCCGGCTGATCCTTGAGCATCTCATAAGCAATGTCGCTCACTTTGAAGGTGACGCTCGGCGCGTTATGCTTCCCGCTGGCAATCGCAAAGACTTTGCCACCGACCTTCCAGACATGCGACCCGCCCCACTGGATCACATGCGTGGTAGCAGGAAGTGTCCGGCAGAATGCGTTGAATTTTTCGCGGGTCATATTGTTGCGTTTCACCCAATTGGCCGCGCGTCGGATTTCCCACCGAGCGCCCGGCGCTCGCAGAGCATAATCAGGACAGCGCGGTCGGCATGGCAAGGCTATCGCATTCTCACGTCACTCTCATCGGAATGGTACCGAGGAAATCGCGCTTGCCGATTTCGACACCGCAGTGACGGAGGATGTCGTAGGCAGTGGTGACGTGAAAGTAGAAATTTGGCACCGCAAAGTGGTTGAGATAGTCCGCACCTCTCATGTGACCCATATTCGGGCCGAGCGGAAAAGCGATCTCGCGGTCGGCCGACTCGTCGATCTTCTTGGCATCGAGCGTCTTCACAAAGCTGACCGTCTTGGCGATACGCGCCTTGAGCTCGGCGATTGTCTCCTCGTTATGCTCATACCTGGGCGGGTCGATGCCGGCGAGCCGTGCGCCGCCGTTCTTGGCCTGGTCGCAGGCGCTCTGCACCTGCTGCGTGAGTGCGAACATATCGGGGAAGAGACGCGCGCTGAGCAGCGTCGCGGGATCGATCGACCTTGCCGCAGCATATGTCTCAGCCTTGTCGAGAATCGCCGAGAGTGCGTTGAGGCCAATCTCGAATACCGGAATTGATGCGTTCGACATCGACATGACGGGATCCTCCTTCGTTGATGTATCAGACAGATCAAGCGACGCGGGTTTCTTCCCCTTGCCTGGGCGGTCTGGAAGCGCCGTCGACTCGGCAACCCGGAACCCAAACGATCTCGCGCCGTCCACGCGAGCGCGCGCATTGACGAAGCGCCCAAGGTCCTTCGCCAAATCGTTCGCGTCGTTTAATATCCTGACATGATTGGGTTGCGCAATCGGCCGCCACCAGACAAGTCGGGTCGACGGCAATCCAAAGCGGAAGACGCATCGGAGACGCGATGATCGAGGTCACTACCGCCTCGTCGGCCAATGCGTGCTCAGCCTCTATCCCGGCGATGGGCCTGGCGGACAAGGTGTTGAAGCTCGGCCGGCATCAAGGTACTTACACATCAGGCTATACCGACAATGCGATCGTGCATCAGGGCCGCCTCGACCCGTATCGCAAATCCCTGCCGACTTGATGTATGGAGGAGTGAGACGTTCGATGAAGGGATTCTGGGGAAGGGCATAAGGCTGATGGCCGACGTGACCTACAAGCGCTGCTATTTCGACTGGGGCGGACGATGCGCCTACTGCGATATTGGACTGCCCAGAATAAAGTGGGATGGCAGGGTCAAGGCCGGCATTGACCATTTCATCCCGCTCTCAAAGGGAGGTCCGAACAGCAGGAGCAACCGCGTGCTGTCCTGCTACCCCTGCAATCTCGCCAAGGGCGATACCGACCCGCGCGAGACGAACCAATGGCCGCACGTCCAACAGCGGCTTGCCGAGATCGCCGCTTCGCGGCCCCTCAGTCACGGGCAGCTCAAACGGCTCCTGCCCGAATTGGTGAAGCAAGTTTACGTGTAGGCATGAGCGCAGCAACGAGCACAGCGCTCTATTCGGCCTTCTCGTCGGGGACAGGTGGAAGATGACGCTGAAGGTCCATTCTCTCGTGCAGGATTCGTACGATTTCGATCGTCATTCCCGGGGTCGCTCGGTACATCACGAAATGACTTCCACGCCGACCGTGCCGCGCAATGTGGAGCGTGCGAAGACCTGACGCGATCTCACCTCGAGCTTTGGAGCCCGCAACATCGGGACCGTCGGAAAGTTCGCCAATCGCCTGAACGAGCGTGTTCCGATAGATACGCGATTGCCGCGCGCCAAAATTCTCGGTGGTCCATTTGACGATATTTGCAAAGTCGAGTTCTGCAGCAGCGCCGAAGCGGACTCGCCATTTCCGATCGGCCATTGGCGGATCTATTCGGCGGCCTTGGAAATGACCTTCTCCGAGAGATCATTCAAATAGGCTCGCAACTCTTCGATATCTCCGAATTCTTTGAATTCACCTCGATCCAGCGCACCAACGCCGACCCGAGCCGCTGATCGCAGGGCCTTCAGCTTGCTCGCGTCCTCCGCCTCGCGTTGCTCCACCAGCCGCAATCCGTCACGCAGCACTTCGCTGGCGTTTTGGTAGCGGCCGGATTCGACGAGGGTCTCAATGAGGTCTGCCTGGCGCTCCGTCAGCACAACATTTCTGGTTGGCACTGGCATCCCTCTCAGCTTGTTCGAGTTCCGGCGATGATGGCATCATATGCCATCATACCCCGCTACCTCAAGCCCAGAGGATGCCGTTGTCCTCTTCATCGGCCGGTGGCGCGCCGTTCTCGGACTGTCCGTCCCAGGCGCCCCTTACACCGCGCCCGATCCGCCCGCCACGATCTTCTCGTTCAGTTTCTGATCGACGATCTCGACCGTGCGGTCGATCTCGGCGCTCGGCGCGCCGAGCTGATGCGAGATCAGTTTCACCAGGAGGTCGACCCGCTCGATGAAGGGCGCGCCACTGGCCACCGCGCGGGCTGCCGATGACGGCTTGAGAAGGCTTTCTGCCGCCTTGGCATATTTTGCGAAAGGCACCTGATCCTGTGCCTCCGCGCCCAGACGCCGGGCGATGCCGTCGACATGGTCATAGATCGCCTGCGAGAGTTTCAGGTCACCATGCACGGCGTCGCGGATCGACTGCGGCTCGTGCAGCGTGATGCAGCGGTAATTGCCGGTCAACAGCATCGACCATTTCGCCAGCGGGACGAACAGCGAGTCGAACACCTTGAGCTTCACCGGAACGTCATGGCCGTCCAGCTTCACCGCGTCGATATCAGCTTCCAATTCGCGCAGCAGCTTGTTGTGTTTCGCATCGGCAAATGCCGCGGCCTTGAAGTTGGTCGGGAGGCCGACATGAAGCACATTCGCCGCCTCTTCCGGCGGGCGGAAGGCTTGCGGATCCGGCGAGCACAGCGACACCAGACCCGGCTCGAACCGCTCCCATACCTGCGCGTTGGTGTAGGCCTCCTCCAGATCCATGTCCGCCAGCGCCGGGATCCGCTTGAGATAGGGCAGCGGCGGCATGTTCATGATCGACAGACAAGGCAGCTTCGCCGCGGCGATCTTGATCATCAGAACCCGGATCGTGTGGTTGGTGTATTGCGGCTCCTGCATCGCAAGACCGACCAGGTCGTAACGGGAAAGGTCGACATCCGCGGGCGTCGCCGCGTCCAGCTTGCCGGGCAGATCGCGCGAGAAGATCGCGCGGTGCACCGCCTCGTCACGCAGCTTGATGCGAACTTCGGTGCCGTCGCGATTGATGAGCTCTGCCGTCTTCTTCCGGCAAACAAGGGTCACGTTATGCCCCACCATCAAAAGCTTTGTCGCCAGCAATGAGCCGTACGAGGCTCCAAGGATCAGAATGTTGCGCGCCATACTCTCTCTTTCACAGGTGATGCCGGGCCCTCTTGAGGCCTGGCACCCATTATACCAGAATTGTTCGCCCAGATGCCTACTGCAATCCGGCAGCCATTACAATCGGATAGGAGGTTTTTGCTCCGTCATGGCCGGGCTCGTCCCGGCCATCCACGTCTTCTCTTCCCCGCGGCGAACAAAGACGTGGATGCCCGGGACAAGCCCGGGCATGACGGTGCCTAGAGACCTGCTTTTGTTACGGTGCCGAGAGACCTGCTTTTGTTGGGGCTTACGACCGCGTCGCCAGCACCACGCCGGCCAGCGTAAACACCAGCGCCGCAATCTGGATCAGCCCGAGCGGCTCGCCGAGCGCGACGGCGGACGCCACGACGCCGATGACCGGCACCGCCATGGTGCCGATCGCCGCGACCGAGGCCGGCAGGCGGGCGAGCGCGGCGAACCAGCTCACATAGGCGATGCAGAACTGGATCACTGTCGAATAGATCAGGAGCCACCAGCCGAGCTGCGTCACCTTCTCGATATGCGTGGTCTCGAAGGCGAGACCGATGATGACGATCGGAAAACATCCCAGCCCGATCTGCCACGCCGCGGCCGGGATCGGCGGCAGCGGTACCGGCAGCTTCTTCGCCAGCACCGTGCCGAGCGCAAAGCCGAACGCGCCGCCGAGCGCCATCACCATGCCCGGCAGTTTGTCTGTCGTGGCTGATATGCCGTTGCCGCTCATGATCGCGGCAAGGCCTGCGAACGCCATCACCAGCGCGATCGTGCGCAAAATCGTCGGCCGCTCGCCGAGCACCGGCCAGGCCAGCAGCGAGGCCCATACCGGCATGGTGTAGGCGATCAGCGCCGCCTCGCTGGCCGGTAGCCAGAGCAGCGCCAGCCCCATCAGCACCATCCACCCCGTGACGTTGAGCAGCGCCGCCAGCATCAGCCGCGGCCACAGATGCCGTTCGACCTTCAGGCTCTGCGAGCGCGCCAGCGCCAGCAGAGCCAAGAGCGCAGCGCCGATCACGCCGGTCGAGCCGCGCAAGGTCAGCGGCGGCAGCTCGCTCAGGAGATACTTTGTGACGGGCCAGTTGAAGCCCCAGCCCACCGAGGTGATGGCGAGGAACATCAGGCCTGCGGGCGCGATCCGCGCACCCGCGCTGGGCGGTTTTGATTCTGTCATGGAGCCCGGCAAGGGATGGAATCAGCGGCCACCATGGCGCGTATCCGGCCTTCCGACCACGGATGCGCGGACATGCCAGACCTCCCCTCCCGTAGCCATACGCAAGCGCCTTCCGTAGGCCTACGTGAGTCTCCGCAAGTGCAATCCCGGACGGCGAATAAATACTTGCCCTGTGAACAGCGGGGCGAAGCCGATTTCCACACGCGGTAACAAATTTTTTCCCTTGGGAATCCCTGAGGACTCACTGATACTTGGCGGTGTTCCAGGGGCGGCATGCCCCCCTGTTATCCCTCACTTTCCACCATATTTAGTATTTGATTCAGGAACTCGTACTAGTCCTTGACGGGCGCGACGGGTTTGGCCTAGCCTTATTGCTGGACGGCGCGAGTTAAGTTTTGGGTCCCGCCGGACGCTCCCAAACGGGTACCAGAACGAGCACTCCGTCAGCCGGTCGAGGCACGGATCGAGGGCTTGTCTGCCTTGATACGGGGGCGATCGGCGCACCGAAAGAACGAGCCGAACGGCTCAGGCGACGAGTTGCGGCGTTGAGTTGGAAGGGGCTGGCCTCGCCGAAAAGGCGGGACGAGCCCTTGGGGTGGCGAAGACAGAAACAGGGCCGGGTCCACCGGTAGAGCTTGCGGATCTCAGGCCCAAGGTTGTCTTCAACCTTGGGTAGCCCGAGGTTCGCTCACTGAAAACATCCGGCAACCGCGAAAAAGCGGACCGGGCAAAGAACACGGGGCACGACAAATGCGAATCGAGCGACGCAACACCACTTCCGGCCAGTCACCCTACGCAGGGATTGATTTCAGGCTGACGACATCGGAGATCCGCAACCCCGACGGTTCGATCGTGTTCCGGCTCGAAAATGTCGAAGTGCCCCAGTTCTGGTCGCAGGTCGCCTCCGACGTGCTGGCCCAGAAGTATTTCCGCAAAGCCGGCGTCGCCGCGCGCCTGAAGAAGGTCGAGGAAGAGACCGTGCCGTCCTGGCTGTGGCGCTCCGTGCCCGACACCGAGGCGCTCGCCCTCCTCCCCGAATCCGAGCGTTACGTCAGCGAGCTCAGCGCCAAGCAGGTGTTCGATCGGCTGGCCGGCTGCTGGACCTATTGGGGCTGGAAGGGCGGCTACTTCTCCACCGAAGAGGACGCGCAGGCCTTCTTCGACGAACTGCGCTACATGCTGGCGAAACAGATGGTCGCGCCGAACTCCCCGCAGTGGTTCAACACCGGCTTGCACTGGGCCTACGGCGTCGATGGCCCCGGCCAGGGCCACTATTATGTCGACTGGAAGACCGGCAAACTCACAAAATCCAAGTCGGCCTACGAACACCCGCAGCCGCACGCCTGCTTCATCCAGGGCATCGAGGACGACCTCGTCAACGAGGGCGGCATCATGGACCTCTGGGTGCGTGAGGCGCGCCTGTTCAAATACGGCTCCGGCACCGGCTCCAACTTCTCGCGCCTGCGCGGCGAAGGCGAGCGCCTGTCCGGCGGCGGCCGCTCCAGCGGCCTGATGAGCTTCCTCAAGATCGGCGACCGCGCAGCGGGCGCGATCAAGAGCGGCGGCACCACGCGCCGCGCGGCCAAGATGGTCGTGGTCGACGTCGATCACCCCGATATCGAGACCTATATCGACTGGAAGGTGAAGGAGGAGCAGAAGGTCGCGGCGCTGGTCACCGGCTCCAAGATCAACCAGAAGCACCTCAAAGCCGTGCTGAAGGCCTGCGTGAACTGCGAAGGCTCGGGCGATGACTGCTTCGATCCCGAAAAGAACCCGGCCCTTCGCCGCGAGATCAAGCTGGCTCGCCGCGCGCTGGTGCCCGACAACTACATCAAGCGGGTGATCCAGTTCGCCAAGCAGGGCTACAAGGACATCGACTTCCCGATCTACGACACCGACTGGGATTCGGAGGCCTATCTCACGGTATCAGGCCAGAACTCCAACAACTCGGTCTCGCTGAAGGACGACTTCCTCCGCGCTGTCGAAACCGACGGCGACTGGAATCTGATCGGCCGCACCAACAAGAAGATCACCAAGACTCTCAAGGCCCGCGAGCTCTGGGAGAAGATCGGCCACGCCGCCTGGGCCTCGGCCGATCCCGGCCTGCACTTCAACACGACGATGAACGACTGGCACACCTGCAAGGCGTCCGGCGAGATCCGCGCGTCGAATCCGTGCTCGGAATACATGTTCCTGGACGACACCGCCTGTAACCTGGCGTCGGCCAATTTGCTAACGTTCTATTCGACCACCACTAAGCGGTTCGACGTCGAATCCTATGAGCATCTCTGCCGGCTCTGGACCATCGTGCTCGAAATCTCCGTCATGATGGCGCAGTTCCCCTCGAAGGCGATTGCCGAACTGTCCTACGAGTTCCGCACGCTGGGCCTCGGCTTTGCCAACATCGGCGGCCTCCTGATGACCATGGGCCTGCCCTATGACAGCAAGGAAGGCCGTTCGCTGTGCGGCGCGCTGACCGCCGTCATGACCGGCGTGGCCTACGCCACCTCGGCGGAAATGGCGAAGGAGCTTGGCCCCTTCCCCGGCTACAAGAAGAACGCCCAGCACATGCTGCGCGTGATCCGCAACCATCGCCGCGCGGCGCATGGCGAGAGCCGCGGCTATGAGGCGCTGGCGGTCAATCCCGTGCCGCTCGATCACGCCTCCTGCCCGCAGGCCGATGTCATCGCGCACGCCAAGGCGGCCTGGGACAAGGCGCTCGAACTCGGCGAGCTCAACGGCTACCGCAACGCGCAAGTAACCGTGGTGGCGCCGACCGGCACCATCGGCCTGGTGATGGATTGCGACACCACCGGCATCGAGCCTGATTTCGCGCTGGTGAAGTTCAAGAAGCTCGCCGGCGGTGGCTACTGGAAGATCATCAACCAGGCGGTGCCGGTGGCGCTGCGGACGCTCGGCTACAGCGAAGCGGATATAGCTGAAATTGAGGCCTACGCCGTCGGCCACGGCTCGCTCTCCAACGCCCCCGGCATCAACGCCACCACGCTGAAGGCAAAAGGCTTCACCGACGAAGCGCTGGCCAAGGTGG
The DNA here is from genome assembly GCF_029051645.1 of Bradyrhizobium sp. CSA112. GTDB lineage: Bacteria > Pseudomonadota > Alphaproteobacteria > Rhizobiales > Xanthobacteraceae > Bradyrhizobium. The sequence continues at coordinate 2,934 of NZ_JAACFS010000070.1, read as the reverse complement.
AGAAGGCACTGCCGACCGCGTTCGACATCAAGTTCGCCTTCAACAAGTGGACCTTTGGCGAAGACTTTTTGCGCGAGACGCTCAACCTCGCGCCGGAAGCAATCGCAGCCCCCGGCTTCGACCTGCTCGCCGCCCTCGGCTTCACCAAGCGCGAGATCGAGGCCGCCAACGTGCACATCTGCGGCGCGATGACGGTCGAGGGAGCTCCCCACCTCAAGGCAGAACATTATGCGGTGTTCGACTGCGCCAACCCCTGCGGCAAGATCGGCAAGCGCTATCTGTCGGTCGAGAGCCACATCCGCATGATGGCGGCCTCGCAGCCGTTCATCTCGGGCGCGATCTCGAAGACCATCAACATGCCGAACGACGCCACCGTCGAGGATTGCAAGGCGGCGTATCTGCTGTCCTGGAAGCTCGCGCTGAAGGCCAACGCGCTCTACCGCGACGGCTCGAAGCTGAGCCAGCCCCTCAACTCGCAGCTCATCGCCGACGATGACGACGAGGAAGATGCGATCGAGGCGCTCTACGAGAAGCCGATGGCGGCGCGTGCCGCCCAGGTCTCGGAAAAGATCGTCGAAAAACTGGTCGAGCGCATCGTCGTGATGCGCGAGCGCGAGAAGATGCCGGATCGCCGCAAGGGCTATACCCAGAAGGCGGTGGTCGGCGGTCACAAGGTCTACTTGCGCACCGGCGAGTATGACGACGGCCGTCTCGGCGAGATCTTCATCGACATGCACAAGGAAGGCGCGGCCCTTCGCTCCTTCATCAACAACTTCGCCATCGCCGTCTCGCTCGGCCTGCAATACGGCGTGCCGCTGGAGGAATATGTCGACGCCTTCACCTTCACCCGCTTCGAGCCGGCGGGCCCCGTGCAGGGCAACGACAGCATCAAGTACGCGACCTCGATCCTCGACTATGTGTTCCGCGAACTCGCGGTCAGCTACATGTCGCGCTTCGATCTCGCCCATGTCGATCCGACCGAGTCGAATTTCGACGCGCTCGGCAAGGGCGTCGAGGAAGGCAAGGACCCGTCCGACGGCAGCCAGCAGGCCACAAAATATCTGTCCAAGGGCCTGACCCGCTCGCGCACGGATAATCTGGTCGTGATGCGCGGTGTCGATGCGGATGCCCGCGGCTCCCATAACGTCACCGCGATCGGCGGACACGGCCCCAGCGCCCGCGCCTCCGACGCCCATGAAGGCGCGGTGGCCTTAAGGCAAGAATCCCAGCACGATCTGTCGCCGACAGAAAAGCTGGGAGCCGTGCAGTGGAGCAAGGCCGGCAGCGCCGCAGTGGCGGTCGCCCCGAGCAAGGCCGAACGCCGCGCGGAAGCCAAGGCAAAAGGCTACGAAGGCGAGATGTGCTCGGAGTGCGGCAACTTCACGCTGGTGCGGAATGGCACGTGCATGAAGTGCGATACGTGTGGCAGCACGACGGGGTGTTCGTGAACTTGCGCCGACCGTCATGCCCCGGCTTGACCCGGGCATCCATAACTGAGGGGCGGTCGAAAGGCCGTCCTTTGTGTTTGTACTGCTGCCCACCTATTCTGATGAAATTCAGTTGTTCGAGATACGTGGATGAAACGCTTTTACCTTGCAATCGCCGGCAGCTTTATCGGAAAGATACTTGCCGTGTTGGCGGTTTCCATTTGCGTTGCAATAGGATTCGGTCCTGACAAATGGGCGTCTTGGATTCTCGACGTTACTCCCGGATTTCTTCAAGCTTTCCGTTGGCCATTTCGAATTGCTGCCATCGTCGGCGTGCTCTTGATAGCGAGTTGGTTCGCCGCCAAAGCGCCGTTTCTGAAGGCAGCCTTTGTTTGGCTAACTCTCAGCCTCCGCAAATTTTTAACCCGCGTTCGGAAACGCTTTCGATATTGGACGACACGAACTTATCGCTATTGGCAATTTATTGGCCCGAACGACTATGAAGTCTTGCGATCCACACGAGCTATTGACCAGGCTCATTTTGCAAGTTTCGAGAATGATAGAGTTGCGTTCGCTCACAGATTTGCCGACGCATTTCCTGGGGCCAGATGGTTATCAACTCTGCAGGGACCATCAAACATCATACCGCGTTTGGATGTGTTGTTGCGATGGCCGCTCTCGGCTGCTTCACCGTTCCAAGACCACTATAGGATTCCGTTTTATTGGAATTGCGGCGTCGGCAATATGCACATCACAAGGTACCATCGCTATAAACGAGATGTTGTCCTTGTGAACGAGATGGAGATTCGTCCGACTTTCTTGGCCGCAATTGGGGGCGACGTTTATTGGCAAACATATGTTTATCTTGAGGGAGCGGCTTTCGAGCCTCGTCAGATACGAGGCGAGGAAAATTATAAGCTAGGCGAATATCAGGAGTATGCCATCTACGAAGGGAGGATCTTCAACCGAACAGAGTACGATGACGGATCATATGTTCATAAGGGGCGACCAGTACGATTTCGACGGGCGCCTGATCTTCGCTCGAGGCAGCTGGTTCCTTTCGGAATGCTAGTCATTCCAAATTCCTCACCAGCCAATAACCCAAATCGCGACAAAGCAATCCGAACACATATTGCGCGAGTCATTGCCGATAAGGATGCAATGAAGAGTTTTGCGCGGTATCTAATGTCACTTCCCAAGGAATAGATATGAAGCTAGGGCGTAGGATCGTGGGCCGCACGAGGCAGCAAGTAGCCCGGATGAGCGCGGCGACATCCGGGACCACTCTAACACCGCCCCGGATTTCGCTTCGCTCATCCGGGCTTCTGTAACGGGCCTCGATTAGTCAATCCCTTTTGCGTCATCCGCTCGCCGGAAACCTGCTTCTGTACGGGATCGGCGCAAGGCCGTCGCCTGATGGGGTTCGTAAGAGGATAGGTCGGCCAATCTACGGAAAGCGTGATCATATCGCTCGATATGTCGACAACCCGGATGTCGGCCTGACCTG
>NZ_JAACFS010000069.1 GCF_029051645.1 Bradyrhizobium sp. CSA112 | reverse complement strand
CTCCGGGTTACTCATCCGCTCGTCGAGAACGCAGGCGATGTTCTGCTGGAACATCAACTTCGGCTTGACGGCAAGCGGGCGTTGGTCATGTCGCGTCCTGCCACGGATGAGGTGAAGCCCCGTCTAGAGCAGATGGGTTTTGTTCACGTGGGGGACAATGAAGATGACAATGAATATGTGCTTGACCCTAGGCAGCATCCCGACAAGTGGACGCTGAACGAGGAGGGAAACTGGCAGCGGGTGGACAAGCCTCGGCTATATCTCTCCAAAGTTGAGAGTAGTGATGACGAAAACGAAGGAAGTGTCGAGAAATATTCGGGCGAAGAATACATCGAAACGGATTCGTCGGGGGACGATCCTACTTGGTACTTCGACCGGCTCAATTTAGGCCCGGGGACTGGCTAGCAGAAGTCGCGCCGGGTGCGGCTTGGCCTGAAAGTGGCCGACTTCTCGTAGCGGCATGCACCGGAACTGGCGCTGCAACGGGAGCGCCCGCCACGCGCGGGTGTGCTCTCGATGCGGCGCGCGAGCGGAATAAATTGGAAGCGGCGGCGGTTCTCGAATTTGCCGGCAGAGCAGCTTCTTTGGAAGACCTAGTCAGCTGCTCTGAGCTGCTTTTTGCCTCATTGGCAACTCTCTGGGATTTGAACGCTCCACGCATCGATGCGTTGCGCGATCTTGCAGGGCGCTTCGCGGACGATCAATTGAGGTGTGCCTCCTCATGACCGCCAACGGCCAAGCCGAATGTCGCTGCCGACTGCGATCTGCGGCTTCAACGACATTAATCCGGCGCGCTAGGGGAGGAGCAAGCGATGAAACCAGTCTGGGTCTAGATCGATGAAAAACACCCGCGCGTGATGCAAACCAGATCGCGCTGTTCGTGGATCAATACCGCCAATTGTCTGGACACTTGGTCGTGAGCCGAGGAGGGGCTCAGCTGCTCGCAGCTCCGCTTTCCGCGCCTCATCCAGACGTCATTCACGGATAACGAAATGTCTTGCCCCTCAATTGCTGATCTTAGTGCTCGCTGGGACGCCATTTCGCGATGCTCTGCCTGCACATTCTTGTTTAGTGGACCGCTTATCCTCAGTCAAGGGCTGCTTCGATCGCTCCCAATTCAGTATCGTTGCAGCAGTTCTTGAGTATGTTGGAAGACGGCGCGAGTGAGCGCAGCGCCAAGCCAAGCTTGCGCAGCGTTTCAATGATGCGCACTGCGATCTCATCACGAGTGGCATTCAGAACTGTATCAAAGGGCGATTTGAACATCGGTCTGTTCGTCGATAAAGCGTCTGAGGTGAGCATCCTGCGGAAGCGCAAGGGGTCGCCGTCAATTGCCGTTACATGTTACAGCCGACCCGACTGTGCGTTGCCGCGGCCGCTCGCTGGATCCCTTCACCAGCTGTTTAGCGCTTGGTAAGTGTAAGCAGCGAGCTCGTCGGCTCGAAGAACATCTCGAGCGATTGCGACTGAGGCTTGGGAGAAGCCTGGCTCGTCCGGCCACTTGCCGAGACCGTTCACCAGGTTCGACGGGCACCGCTGCGCCTTCGACGGTGGGATCAAGCTCGGAAACGGTCGCCTTATGATCCTGGCATTGAAGGGGGCTCATTCCGTCGGCCGGCCGTGACTGAACTGGAAGAGCAGCTGTTTCCGACGGTGCGTTGATGTGGTGAGGTAAAAAAGGAAGATCTGGTGCTCTGAACCAAACGCGCAAGCTGAAAAGCACCATTGTGACCAAATCCGTGAGGAAACGTACGCGCTCTTCTCAGTAATGGTGAAGGAGATGGCGAAAGTTTGTACCGGCCTCTCGATGGAGGTTCTTTACCGGTTCAAGGAGAAACGAGCGCCCGGTTGCATGTGCTTGCCGGCATTGGAAGCGGAAGAAGAGAGATGATCTACACTACGGTTTGCTCAGCAGTTTGTTCGAAATCAAGCGAGGCAAAGGAGGCGACGTGAGAGCACAAGTTCTAGAAAAGCTCGAGGCTGGCCGCGTACAATATGGCCAATTCGCCAGCGCGCCGGAGTCAGGTGCTTGCGGCCTCTTTTTTGTTCAGGGGCCTTGTGGCTGCAAGCTCAGGATAGTCGGACTTGTTCGCCCAGGTTGGGAGCATGTCTCCGTCTCTACGCCGCGACGTTGTCCGAACTGGGAAGAGATGTGCTTCGTCAAAGACCTGTTTTGGGATGAAGAGGAGTGCGTGATGCAGCTGCATCCTCCTCATTCGCAATACGTGAATAACAGCCGGTATTGCCTGCATCTCTGGAAGCCGACTCGTCGGGACATTCCAATGCCACCGGCTAGCTTCGTAGGCGTCGTCGGGCTTGATCCATCTGAAACGGCAATGTTGCTTGCACAGATTGGGGGGCTATCATGAGACCCGTATTACTACAACGATTTGAGGGCCCCAACAGGGGGTGCCGCCGCATCTATTCCGGTAGGAACGACAACTGCGATAGACGAACAACTCTCTTCAATACACTAAGATGCTTGTTGATGTTTGTTCGGGGAGTTTTCAGATCCCTTCGGCTGATCAACAAGGGCTGGGACTCCCGCCAGACGATATCGTTGCCGTGGGGAAACTCGTCAGCTTGGCGTCAGCTCGCATCCTTAGGGTGCCCATCCGTCAATAGGCGGTGAACGATTAGCCTTATCACGCATCGAGAAGAGCAGCGGGTTATAGCGAGCATGTCTGGCCCTACGGAGGACACGCCACGTCTGGATTGGGTGCCGTTCTGGTTGCGATCGGCCTTGGATATAGCCGCATTGTGCTGTGTGGCGTGCCTTGTGATGACGGCCATTATAATAATGACGAGCCTTTTTGGCGGCGTACTGCTTTTGCTTCATCTGAGGCGGCGGGCTCGGTGTGTGCAAATCGCAACATCTATTGTGGAAGGTGAACCAGATCGCTTTCGAGCCAAAAATGAGAAGCATGTCGGACCGCACCAAGAAGTAGTTGGGTGGCGCACACAAACTCGACCCGCAGCCTCAGGAGATACGATCGAGTAGAACCCGCAGTAGTCGACCGCCTGAAAACAGCAGATCGCGCCACATGAGATGCGCTCCTGTCCATAGTTTCAACTTGCAAGAACGGGGAAACGGGTTCGAGCCTCTGGACTGGTGAGGAGGTCAGCCGATGCCGTTGCACTGCATCAATGAGGCGCGCCTGAGCAGGGTAGCGCCTCTCAAAGCAGAGAGTATACTCATCGCAGCGTGCCTCAACACTGAGTACCGTGACACAAGCTCAATCCGGCATACGGTCAATGAGCTAGCGCGTGGCTGCCTCGCGGGCGCTGACTACACGATTGAGGATACATATGTTCTTACGCTGGTGTCGGTAAGAAGGGTGGCAGGAATCTACAGGGCGGATCGTCTTAGGGATTCATGCATAGATCAGCCACGCCTCGTGGCGGTCTGAGCTTGAGACGGAGCTGGTTGATATCTGATCGCGCACCGCCGCTCCGAAGTAACCAGGGGTCGAGAATGATGGGCGGAGAGCAGCTCGTTCAAGGGCTTAAGGAAGCAGGAACAAGGGCGCGCAGGGAATGTCAGATATTTGTGTAAGAGGCCTCTGTGAAGCTGGATTGCAGTCGTTTCTGGCATCAGCCGGACATTGTCATTTGATCCTATGGTTGCTAAACAGTGGCCGGGCAGCAAGCTCTGTCAAAGCCGCAGCCGTCGCAGGCGGGGGCCGCAGGCCCGCCTTTTCAGAGCTTGCTGATCGGCCAAACTCGGTCCGCCGGATAGGGCGGACATTTTGGTCATCGCGCTGATCCCGGAAAACGCGAGCCGAAGTGAATGGCGAACTGGCCCATGGCGGCAGTCCACTCGACACCTCGCCGCCACCTCAATCCGGCGTTCTTGTGCGAGATAAAGCAGCTTCAACGCGTCGTCGTCGTTGGGAAACTGCCGCGGGTCTTAATGATCTTGCGCAAGCTAACGCGCGCGTAGAGGCTCAGGATTTTGTCGTCGAAGCCGTCGAACGGGTCTGGCCCTTGGCGATCAATAGCGGCTCGAACCTGCCCGACCCGGTCGCGTGGCAAAGCTATATCGATCTCGCCGTCCTCGGTCAGGATCGTCTTCGCGCTGGTCCCGTTACGGCTATTGCCGCTGCCGCGGCCGGCCGGGTTCCCCTTCTCGTAGCCAAGATGATCGCTCAGCTCCGCACCAAGCGCCCGCTCAATCAGCGCCTTCTTCAGCTGCTTGAAAAGCCCGTCCGTACCTGTGAGGTCTTCGGGCTTCTCATAGTTAGCAAGCAGTTGATCCAGTAGTTCAGGTGTAAACGTCGTCTCGGTCGTCATGTGAGTCTCCTCGGTAAGGTAAACTAACAGAAGCCTGCTTACACATTCTTTCTGACACCCTCTTGAGCCGGCATCAATTCGGCTTCCGAAAGCAGGAGATCAAGCAGTCTTCGTTAGCCGACTGACCTTGGCAACTCACTCGCTCGACTTCGACCAACGATTCCTTCAACATGAGCATGCAAGTCTCAGCTCCAGCGGCATGGCCCCAACGCCTGCAGTTGGTATCTCGGGCTGACCCAAAAACCAGCTGTCCATCTGGCGCCAGCATCTGCACCAACTTGCGGATAGTCGCACGCATCTCGGCCACGCCTCCAAGGTAGTAGAGGACTTCGGCCAGTACGATCAAATCAAACCGCTCGGCGGTCGAAAACTGCTGAACGTCCGAAGTCATCCAGGTTATGTGCGACCACCGTTTCGTCCGCAGGCTAGCTCGACGAATCGCTTGCGGCATAACGTCGATGACTGTGAGCCGTTTGCAATGAGGTGCTAGTATTTCCGTAAATGCGCCGGCCGCGCACCCGACCTCGAGGGCGTGCGAAATCACGCCTTGCGAAAGCGATAGCCGGAGCATTTGCGAGTGACGCTCGCGTTCGAATGGATTACCGTCGAGCCTCCACGGATCGTCGGCGGCTAGTTCCTGCTCTAGCGATTGATGCTTGCAGTCCGAACTCATGAGTCACCTACCTACTGAGAGTGCACGATCGGGTGCCCGTGCCGATGCTGTCAAACGAGACCAGCCTCGAAGAACTACGGGAAAGCTCCGCCTCCGCGGGACTACCGACCATTGAAGAGCCTCCAGTCCAGCTTTCGCAGACCTCATGAGCACCTCGTCAGTCCCAATCCAGTACGGCGCACACCAGGACGCAGCTGGGCAATCATCCGTTCGCGCTTGCCTATCATCCAGCAACTGTGTTGAAACCACCAGTCATTTCACACGCATTTTCCTGATTGATGCTTGAGTTAGCCAGCGTTTGACTATGGGGATTGCGGCAAAATTGGTAAAATCTATTGTTTGGATGGAACATATCCAGTCCGGTAATGGTCCGCGAAGAACGCATTGGCGTTAAGCGCATGATGATCCGGCCGTCTTGACGTAGCAGCACATGCTGAACGGCTCCCACGACGTTGGTCCGGCGAAGATCCTCGCCGGACATCGAATGCCTCGAAAGCTCACGTCATGACGCAGAGCTGGACGCGCTCGAACACTGCTCGCGGCGAACGTTCGAGCCGATGCCACTGTTTGATGAAGGCCAGCGGCGGCTCCTCCGATGATCGCGTCAGTTACACACCGAGCAAGCCGGGTGAGTTCGTCGCCGACAAGCTTGCGGGCATCGCCACGCTCGCCAGCGGGCGCTTTGCCATGATCGACGACGGCCTCGGCTTCCAGTTCGTCCCCTGGCAGCAGCCTGTGCTCGACAAGCGCAGGCCAGCATCAGCGGTGTGATGCGCGATAGCGGCGGCATCGAGTGGAGCTTCGGACGCAAACACGTTAGGCTTGTGAAGCAGCGGAAAGCCTTGCGTGCTTGGCGCGAGTGGGCCGGATCAGCGACGACTCTTCAAGGCTGCCGCTGTCGCGCCTCCTCTTCGCGGCTGACGGCCTGGACCAGCCGTTCGCCGCCCCGGCTTGGGCTCTCCAAGCAAGTAAGGCTAATTGAGGGCGCGAGCGCTCCAATGCCCGAGGTGGAAGGGGTTCGCAGTGGTAGGTTGCGGCTTGTAATATGACCCATAGGGTGGTACATAGGCTCTATGTTGGGGCCTTGGAATGATCGTTGGCTTTCGGGATGAATGGCTACGCGCCTTCTTTGTGGATGATGTCCGCTCGCGGAACGTCCCGCCCGATCATGAAGCCCGGTTATTCCGCAAGCTTCAGATGATCGACGATGCGACGACCGATCAGGACTTACGCGTGCCGCCCAGCAATCACTTCGAGAAGCTGCGCGGCAATCTGGCGGGGTTCCATTCGATCCGCGTCAACCAGCAATGGCGGTTGATCTTCCGCTGGGACGGCAAGCGAGGCGAAGCGGCGGGCGTCTATCTCGATGATCACTGCTACCGATGAGAGCGAGGCAAACCATGCTGACGACAAAGCGCAAGCCGGCCACGGTCGCCGAGATACTGACCGAGGAGTTCATGGAGCCGATGGGCTTGACCCAGGGCGCGCTTGCCGAGGCGATGGGCGTTCAGCGCAAGCACGTCAACGAGTTGTGCAACAACCGCAGGAACGTGACGGCGGCGACCGCGCTGATCCTCGCCCGCGTGTTCGGCAACAGCCCGGACTTCTGGCTCAACGTGCAGCGGCGCAGCGATCTCTGGGAAGCGATGAACAGCCCCAGGGAGCGTCAGCGGATCGAACGCGCTCGTCCGCTGAAACGCGCCGCGTAGTCGACGATGAATTGCGATGAATAGCTCTGGTCCCGCACCACGCAAGTATTTTCACGCTGCGCGGCTTATCGCGCAGCTTAGCGTATCGTGGCGTAAAATTAGGCTACTTCTTGCTTTCGACAGATCGCGCGATCCTGGCGGGATGTCCCGAGCGCGCGCCAAACCCAGCAAAGACCGTCGCGTCCCGGCATCCTGCCGGATGATCTTTTCGACTATGCCAGCATCGAGCCGTGGCCGCGTGCCGGCAGGCCGCCAAAGCATGATCTTGCTGACTGGACCGTCACAATCGATTGGCTCGACCGCGTCGCGGTCACGGACGCCGAGGTGGACGTATTCGAGGCGTGGTTCGCCGATCTCTTCGACGACTGTTCGGGCCATGCCGATGATCTGACAAGGAGACGCCCGCCATGACCGTGCCCCAATGTTCGAAAGGAGCGCGCGCCGCCCTCTATCTGCGCGTCTCGAAGGCGCGGGAGGCCGAGCATGATGTCTCCATTCCTGATCAGAAGCGGCAAGGTGAGGCTTATTGCTCGGCGCGCGGCTATGCGATCGTCGAGACCTATGTGGAGCCGGGAGCCTCCGCGACCAACGACCGCCGCCCTGAGTTTCAGCGCATGATCGAGGCGGGCACATGCAAGCCCGCACCCTTCGACATCGTCGTGGTTCATTCGTTCAGCCGTTTCCTCCGCGACCATTTCGAGCTTGAGTTCTATGTCCGCAAGCTGGCGACGAACGGCGTCAAGCTCGTCTCCATCACGCAGGAGATGGACGATGACCTGATGCGCGTCATGATGCGCCAGATCATGGCGCTGTTCGATGAATATCAATCCAAGGAGAACGCCAAGCACGTGCTGCGCGCCATGAGCGAGAATGCACGGCGGGGCTTCTGGAATGGCGCCCTACCGCCAATCGGCTATCGCATCGTCGCGGCCGAGCAGCGTGGCGCCAAGACCAAGAAGAAACTGGAGATCGACCGACTGCACGCCGACACGGTGCGAATGATCTATCGTCTGTTTCTGGAGGGGGACGGCGTATCCGGCCCGATGGGCGTGAAGTCCATTACCTACTATCTCAATGAACGCCGCACCTTCACCCGCGATGGCGGGCGCTGGGGTTTGGCTCAAATCCACAGCATCCTGACCCGCACGACCTATATCGGCGAGCACAAGTTCAACAAGCGCTCGCACAAGGACGGGAGCGCAAACCCGAGAGCGAGGTCGTGACCGGTGCAGGCCGGTCTGAAATCTCGTCACCCCATGGTGACGCCGACCCGCGTCACCAGCGGTCCCACCCTCCTTACCGGCATTTGCTTTTGCGCCAAGTGCGGGGGAGCGATGACGCTGCGGAGCGGCAAGGGCAGCGCAGGCGGCATGTATCGCTAGTACACCTGCTCGACCAAGGCCCGGCAGGGGGAGACCGGATGCAAGGGCCGTTCGATTCCCATGGACAAGCTCGACGATCTTGTCGCCGGTCACCTTGAGAGCCGTCTGCTCCATCCCGACCGGCTGGAGGAAGTGCTTGCCAGCGTCCTTGACCGTCGCCAGGAGCGCTCAGCGCGCCGCCGAACACATCGCCGAGCTCAACAAGCGGATCACTGAAACCGACCAGCGGCTCAACCGGCTCTACGACGCGATCGAACCGGGCGTAGCCGTACTGGACGCCCCAGGTCTGAAAGAGAGCATCGCGGGCCTCAAGGCGATTCGGGATCAGGCCACGGCTGACGCCGAGCGCGCCCAGGCCGCGCTCGACAGCGTCGGCAACTAGGCTGTCAGCCCCGATATGGTCAAGACGTTCGCAGACGTGGCCCGTGAGCGGCTCCGGCTTCGCGACGGCGGCTAACGCCGCGATCACCTGCGCGCGCTCGCTCAGCGCATTGAGGTGGCGGAAAAAGAAGTCCGCATCATGGGATCGAAGTCAGAACTGCTGCGAACCCTGGTCGCCGCCTCAAGCGAAAATCGGCGGCTCACCGCGTTCGCGGTTCTGTACTGAAATGGCGCACCCGACGCGATTCGAACGGGTGGCCTCCACCTTGGAGGTCGCGCTCTATCCAGCTGAGCTACGCGTGCATCTCGCAGTACTTGCGCGCATTTGTTGCAAATGTGAAGCGACGGCATAACGCTCTCGCAAGTCGTTGAATTACGACCTCTCAAAACTCTTTTTGCACCAACTGGTTTGACACGTGCATTCGGGGGGCAAGCGTCTGGGCTGTCAATCGCGGAACTCGCTTTCCATGATCCGCTAGAATTGGGGCACGGAGATTTCGTACAAGACACGCGATGCATCGTGGGCTTCGCAGCTGCGCTTGACACGCACTCTGGAGGCGATCGAAGCGTTGATGCCCGGGCTCTACGAAATGTGCGTCAAGGACATTCAGGAACATGATGGACGAAAATGTTTCAGTGTTGAACTGGTCAGACGCAGCTTCAAGGACATCCGTGCATTTAACGACAACTATAGAGACGAGTTTCCTTTCGGCGCCGTCGACCGCAAATCTCAACTTCAGGCACAGATCTATCACACCACCCCAGCGGCCGACCGGAGACAATATCTGGCGCCAAGCAAGCATTGGCCGCACCGAAAATGACACAATTTTATCGATTCCTTTGGTTGTGTTTCTTTCTCGACGCACTCCGAAAGTTCAGAGACGAAGAGGAAAGCCGGTAAGTTAATACGTCGACTTCATCCATTGGATCAATGGACCGAGTTACGACCGAGATCATGGTGTCGGCATCGCGGGCGAGAAGATGAGGCGCGCCGTCCGCTTCGAACGATGGCACCATCCGACTGAGGGCAATAGTATATGCGGCTTCGCGGTTGGCACGTGTTTTGAATGTCCGACCTTACCAGAACAGCTCAATGGGGGGACGAGGTGATGCGTTATAAGATCGTGTGAAAGATCGTTGGTCATCTGCGACCTCAACGTGCGACATTTGCTAACATGGACGCCCGATGCATCCGACGAAAGCCTCTGTCGGTGTATCCTTTCTCTGCTCTCGTTCAGAGCCATTTGTCCTGCACCCTTGTAACTGTGACGCCTAGATTGAGACCCGGAAATCACATTATGCCAGCGGAGTCGGACATCAAATCTGCGAACGCAAACAATCGCACAAGCACCGTCTGGACAATTGTGCTCGGCTTTGCCGCCGATTCGTTGATGCGGTGGAGTTGGCCTGACGCAAGGCGATATCTTCAGAGCATGCCTCAGTTCATCAACGCCTGTGGCGGACGAGCATTCGAGCATGGCACAGCGTACGTCACGGGAGGGATTCGCGCCGCGGCCCTGTGGCTGCCTCCCGGCGTGCAACAAGACGAGGAGGCGCTGGACGAAATCATGGCGCAGTTCCTGAGCCCGGGGATTACCGAGGATATGGTACACCTGCGGCGGGGAATGGCCCCGCTCACGCCAATGTTGCGAACGGCTATTAAGCGGAATTCGGAGACGCTGAAGCGATGGCCCAGCGCTTTGGCGTCGGCCAGGAAGCCGTGCTGCGGCGGCTGCTGACGCTCGGTCGCACCACCCAGGCCTTCTATGACAGCAAGTGCGCTGATTTCCAGAAGATCTACGCCCAGCTTGACGAACAGAAAGATCCGTCCGAAGGCGGCCCCAAGTAGCATTACGTGGTGCTGAGTCAGCTCGGTCGCACGTTTACCGAGCTTATTTCCAGGGCTATCACGATCGATATTTCACACTGCGCGATGTCGCGGGTCTCTTAAATATGAATGCTACCACCGTTGCTGTAATGGAAAAGGCGGCCTTTGGCATGGCGGCCTAAACCGTATGGCCAAGAAGATTTACTGCATCGATACGAGTGCGCTGATTGCCGCATGATACGAGCGCTATAAACCGAAGCGGAAGCTTTCAGTCTACCGGCTGCTGAAGGCCCATGACCTGATCACGGCCCGCTGGCTCCGGATTTCGGAGTTCTGGCTGATGGTGTCACCACAATCGGCACTCTACCGCGAGACGCCCCCAACTACATCCCGTGTCGAGCGGCCTGCGTCGACCGGTGCTCCGCCTCGGCAAGCGGATAGGGTGGGTGGCCGCCAAGCACTGTGCTCAACAAGGACTTACAGAACGCGGGCGTAAGCTTGCCGCGGTGGACCACGACGTTCTCGTGACCCGTCGCAGCCTGGGCGTTCTGCCACTGCCGATTGCAGCCGCGCTGTTCATTGGACTTGACGTGGCAAGCGGCGAAGTCCGCGTCATCCAGCGTCGCCAATTGCCGCCCAAGTACCGGCCGCTTCGTATGGATGTGCACCCACATCGGACTCGGCATTGCACCATTGCGCAGCGCCTTGGGTTGCAGCTTGATCTCGAACAGCGTCCCTGGCTCGCCCTTTAACGCGCGCGGTAGATCCGCAGGCGCCAACTCCTCGGCCGCCCGCAAGTGTTCAAGGTACTTCTGCGACGGAAAGGCGTAGGTTTTCATGCAATCGATCCTAGTCGTGGCCTTTCGCTCGTTCAAAGCCTTGGCCAGCCCCTGCGCCTGGGACAACATCATCTTGAGCCGGACTGTCTTGTCGTGCACTTCGGGCACTTGCGCAGGCGTGAGTAGGCCGCTTCGGCGAGGCTCCTCCAACGCGGCCACACAGGCCTGCATCTCGGCGGCCTGCGTCTGCAAGCGCTCAACTACGGTGTCCACGACGTGGTCGGCGTCCTCGGGTTTCATCTGGCGCGCTTGCGAGACGGCCCTTTGCTGACCAGACAGATCGAATTGCAAAAGTTCGTCCAACCGCTTGAGAAGTCGCGTCAGTGCCTCGATCGACGGCGGGGCCTGCCAGATCGCCAAGTGTGCCGTCGCCGACGATGACGCCCTCGCATGCGCCTCCTCCGCGCTCACGAGCTTCTTCGTACCTAGATCCGAGAGCACGAGAACCTTGGCTGCTGGCGCTGTGGCGTTGTCGGCCGTAGCGACCTGCGGCTGCGTCCCCCCGGCCGCCGAACTCCCAGCGCCAGCGGCCGGCGCGCGCTTGCCTTTCCCCTTCCTCCGCGCTGTAGTGCCTTCGGCCACTACATCCCTGCCGGTAGTGTTGGCCGGTATCGCAGCCCCAGCGTCGGCCGGCGGTGCAATGATGGCTGGCGTCTTCGGCTGCAGTGACAGGAGGCGCATGACCTCATGCGCAGTGACCCACGCGCCTTCCACGATCTGGCCCAACAGTTCCAATGGGAGGTCGGCACCTGTTCCGACATCGCTTAGCTTGGCAATGATGTCGTGCAACGCCAACGCAAATTCCGAAAGCCGCTCCATGACTCCTTCCAGAACGGCGCAGTGCTCTGCGTCGAGCGCGCGTCCTTTACTGTTTAGAACAGCGTCGGCCGTCGAGCGGAATGCCGGAAAAACGTCCTCGATGAAGGTTCCCAACAGACGCACCCGCCCGTTCTCACCCATGAGGATTTCCCTCATGGCTGGTTCGAACGTGCTCGCCTGCGGCTCAATCATGACCTGCGCGAGAGCGACCCGCGATTGCAGATGCATGCACTTCATATTAAGTGCCCAGCCGGTGTGTAGCCGCAGTGCGGCCTCTTCGGCCTGCCGCATCTCGGCCGTTGTACTTGGTAAGTTGGCAGTGGCGGCGCAGACGGACTGCATCCGTTCCGAGCGCAATGCCTTCTTTCCCCACCACTCCATGCAGGCCGCATAGCGGTTCGCCACACTGGAAACCGCTCGGCTCAGCTGGTCGGGGGGAGCGTTGGATTGGAGCATCCGGTCGAGCACGGTGGCCGCACTCTTCCTGCTCTGCTCCAAGGCGTAGATAGTCGGGGTGGCCAGTGTGTTGCATTGGTCCGCCGCATGGAGCGCCTCGTCGCGGAGTCCGCGAGCCTGATCATCGGACAGAATGCTAAGCGCTACATGCGGGGGCAGGCTCGCACGGTAGTCCAGAACTTTTGAGCTTGCCTTGACGAGCTGGTCGATCAGCTCTTGCGCCTCCGACGAGTTCTGCGCTTGCATGGCTGCATTACGGCAAGCGTCAAGTTCCTCAACCAGGCGGTCCATTTGTCGCTTTGTTGCCTTGATCTCGTCGCCTGTCGAGGAAATGGGGACTGCCATACCCGAAGTTCGCGGCTGGCTGGCGACCGGCGCCGTTCTATCTTGAGGCCCAGAGCGCATCCGCTCCACGACGGAATCGAACCGTTGGCTGCCTTCCCTAGGGGCAAGACTAGACTCCGAGCGCGAACTGCTCAATCCCCACGTGCTGTCGGCTCCAGCAGCCCCAACGTGCGATTTGCCAGGTCGGCCAATGCCCGTCATATTCCAATCTCCGATACAGGCGAGAATGCGCAGCCTGTCTAGGTAGACGGCCTGGCTGACAATTAGCTGACGAAGAGCATTCTCACGGATGCACAAAGAAAATCCGAATCACCGTGGCTCCAATTCCATGGAAGATGCCGTGGTGCTAGTGTCCCGAGTCACAAGTTCGCAATCGTAGCTTCGCGTCGCTGTGCCAAAGATGGCGCGCTGGCAACAGCGACGGCGGATCTGATCGCGGTCCAGCAACTTGCGCCCCTGATATAGAGCGATGACGAGCGTGCCGAACTGAAGTCGCTGACAATGCGGCGAAAGAAGGCGCTAGCGCTGGCTCTGAGAGCTCGGATTGTGCTGACCTGCGCGGAGAGCGGTGAGAACGAGGAAGTGGCGGCCAAGTTGGGCCTGGACACGCAGACGGTAGGCAAATGGCAGCGTCGTTTTGTGAAGCGGCGCGTGGCCGGGCTGCACGACGAGCCGCGTTCCGGGGCGCCGCGCACGATTGACGAAGCGGTGGTCGTGCGGACGCTGGAGAAATGCCCCCGAGAACGCCACCCATTGGAGTTCGCGCGACATGGCGAACGCCAACGGCCTGTCCGTGTCGACGGAAGGCATCTGGCGAGCCTACGTCTCGGCGCCGTGTGGATGAAAAGTCCCAAATCCAGGCGCTGGGGCCTATTGGGATCCTCATCGGGGCTCGGTTGTGATTTAAGCTTCGGATGGAACGATTCGTTTTTGACTGACGCCTAATGGACGAAGATGGAAACGCTGTGTCTCGGCAAACCGAGCGATCCCGGACGCAGCGGCAAGGACAACCGGCTGTTTGTGGAGGCGGTGTTATGGATCGCGCGCCCGGGCAGTTCCTGGCGCGATTTGCCGCGAGCTTTCGGCCAATGAAATAGCGTGTACACGCGTTTCCGCGACTGGGTGAAGGCGGACGTGTGGACGCCTGTTCGGCGCGATCTCGGACGAGCCGGACATGTTATACGCCATGGTCGACGCCACGATCGTCAAGATCCATCGCCACGGACGGGGCGCAAAAAATACAAAGACAGGCCATCGGCCGTTTGAAAGGGGAATGTCAGATATTTCGTGTAAGAGGCCTCTGTGAAGGTTGAATTGTAGTCGTTTCTTGCATCAGCCGGACATTGTCATCGATCCCATGGTGGCTAACAGTGGCCGGGCAGCAAGCTCTGTCAAGGCACCGGGTCCCCCTTCTCGTAGCCAAGATGATCACTTAGCTCCGCACCAAGCGCCCGCCCAATCAGCGCCTTCTTGCTTGAAAAGCCCGTCTGCACCTGTGAGGTCTTCAGGCTTCTCATACTTAGCAAGCAGTTGATCCAATAGTTCAGGGTGTAATCGTCGTCTCGGTCCTCATGTGAGTCTCCTCGGTAAGGTGAACTCACAGAAACCTGCTTACAAATTCTTTTGACATCCTCTGGGCGCATCAGCGAGCGGGCACTCACCGAACCTGTGGTGAGCTGCCCCGAGACGATTTCGCAAGCTGGACCATAGCCTCGATTTGCCGGCTTTCGATGAGAATAGCCGGCGCGCTCTTTTGTCCAACCAGCACAACCAGCGCTTACCGCGCGTGAGGCCCGTGTAGGCGATGAGTCTTCTTGAGTATCCTGAAGTTGCTGCATGGCGACGGACACCAAAGACGGGTATTCTGACCTACTGGCAAATCCGGTGTCGCTTCGCATGATCTATCTTCTTCGGACCAGTCTACATAAAGTCATCGTCGTCCCAATCCGGCGTGGTATTTGGGGCACGCTGGGCCCCCCTGGCATCACGGCCGTCACTGTCTTCAGCTTTAGAAAGATACAATGGAGGCTTGTTTTTCCGCTGCCATTCGCCGTTATCATTCTTCGTCCACTTATCGGAATGCCGGGTAGGATCAAGCACCATCATCGAGTCACTCACCTCAACAAAACCCAACGCCGCTGCGCGGGCTTTCGCATCGTCGTTGACAGCATGAGAGAGGAGCAAAGGCCGTTCGCCGTCGAGCCGAAGCTGATGTTCCAACAGAATATCGCCTGCGTTCTCGACGAGGGGATGAGTAACCCGAAAATCCACAGTGGATGTGAGTTCGGTGCGTCCGGGAAACTGTTCCCGCCAGCGCGCGCGTGCCTTTTCCTCTTTGAACACATCGCTCATGCTAGGAGCCTGTCCAGTTAGCATCGGGAAGCCGGTTTTATCCGAATGATAGCGGCTCATGCGGCCCTCGCCAGCTTGACGAGGTTGTGAGCGGTGCAAATCAGGGCCCATTCGGGCTTCACTTTGTC
>NZ_JAACFS010000006.1 GCF_029051645.1 Bradyrhizobium sp. CSA112 | reverse complement strand
ACTTCTCTCCCGCGCCGACGAGGCAATCGAAAGAAGCGGTGACTTCCGCTAGTGTGCAGGTTTTCGGACCTGACCGGCTGGTCTGTCGATGTCCGCTCACGCGGGGATTGTGTTGCAAAAGTTTTTTTGGGGTGGCGAACGAAAATTCTTAGAGCCGCTGATCCGTTTTTACGCGCGGCGACGTGAGGGGCCAAGTCGCTTCATCCAAAATTGATCACGGACCTCCGTAGTGGCGCTGAAAAGCGACGCAGCAGCAGAGAAGTCAAAAAATCAACTTTCGCGAGATTTTTGGTGCTGTTCGATTTTCGACTTTGCAACACAATCGCGGGCAAAGCGGACTTCGCGGCAGGACCCGGCGACTACCGAGTTTGACCCACAACGGACTCGGCCCACCTGCGCGAGAAACTACGCAGGTATGGGCGCTCTGCGGCCTGGAGCAGTCTAGGGCGCGCCTATAGAGTGCCGTCCAGCGTTTTCATGTATCGTCCGACTTAACCGGCGGAGACAAGAACGTGCGATATGCTTTCGTCATCGCGTTGCTTGGGCCGGCTCCTTGCCCTCCGAGCCCGCTAGTGTCCCCCATGAAGAGCGTCGTTGAGATAGATGCAGGTCAGGATCGCAAATACGTAGGCCTGCAGGAACGCGACCAGCAGCTCAAGTGCGGTCAGCGCAACGGTCAATGCCAGCGGCACCACGCCAGCGATCCAGCCAATCGCGCCGAGCGAGGTACCGAGCAGTGCGATGAAGCCCGCGAACACGTTCAGCGTGATATGGCCCGCCAGCATGTTGGCGAACAGACGTACGCTGTGCGACAGCGGTCGCGACAGGAAGGAGATGATCTCGATCGCGACGACCAGTGGCAGTATGTAAATCGGAATGCCTGGCGGCACGAAAATCTTAAAAAATTCTAGCCCATTTTTGTAGAAGCCGTAGATCAGCACCGTGAAGAACACGAGCAGCGCGAATGCGGCAGTGACAATGATGTGGCTTGAGACAGTGAAAGTGTAGGGAATGATGCTGATCGCGTTCGAGACTAAAATAAACATGAACAGCGAGTACACCAGCGGGAAGAACTTCATGCCATCCTCGCCGGCGGTGGACCGGATCATGCTGGCCACGAACACGTAACTTAACTCGGCCATCGACTGGTAGCAGCCGGGAACAAGTTGTCGGCCTTTCATGCCGCGAATAGTCAGTAAAGCAAATTACCGCCACCGTGAGCAGCATGTATGCTGAGGAATTGGTGAAGTAGATGGCGTGATCGCCGATCTGGCCGATCTTGAAGAAGTTTTTGATTTCGAACTGGTGGATCGGGTCGAGTGTCATGCGCGGCTCCTTCTCCACTACCGGCACCAAACTCTCACCAACAGTTAAACCAATTCACATACCGTGTTGATTTAGGTCAATTGGACCCGCTCCCATAAGCGCCCTTAGCCTTCTGGTAGCGATTCATTGTCTCAGGCCTGTCTCACACGTCGTGTTGGGGCTAATTTCGAGATTGTTCAGCAATCCTGACCCGTTTCCAATTGGAGCGCAAAGATTTGAGATTTCGAGTTGCTCTAAGGACCGCACGACTGCAGACAGTTGACGAGATGAGAGATGCTGCTTGTTGCGGCGCATGAGTCGGTAATTGGGCACTTTTCTGACCTGACGGCTGGAACTGGCGACCTCCCTTCATTGGAGCAAAGCGGACTTCGCCGTTGCGGGTCATCAATATGCCAAGGAGTCAAAATGCAAAGTTGGTCAATCAACAACCTATCGTGAGAACGACCATGCAGACGCCGCCGCTTGACCCCGATATCGCCGATATTGCGGCCTCTGGTATAGTGTTGACCTCTTACGACAAGGAGCACCTCGCCACGTATCTGCGCCTGCTCGACGCGCATGCGGAAGGTGCGGACTGGCGCGAAGTCGCACGAGTGGTGCTGCAGCTTGATCCGGAACATGAATCTGATCGGGTTCGAAAGGCGTTCGACAGCCATTTGGCGCGCGCGAAATGGATGACGGAGCACGGTTATCGTCACCTGCTACGTGGTGGCGCGTCGGCGGCTTAAAGCGACGCTGCCCCGCTGTCGGGATATATGGCTCTCTTGAGGTGCCCGATCAGCTCCAGCGCTGAGAATGGCTTTTTCAGTAACGCGATACACCCGGAGGCCAATGCTGCCTTTTGAACGTCCAGGCTGTCATTCCCGGTCATGTAGAGAGACGATAGCTCAGCTCAATACCGGACCCGTCCTTCAGGTTGATGTCGAGTATGAGGCAGACCGCTCTGTCAAAATCAGCGTGATTTTGCGAGCCTCTGCGGATGAAAACAGGATCGGTTCGTACGCGTGCTGCTGGAGCAGTCGCTGGACTCCCTTCAGCATTCCTGGGTCATCATCAACGACCAAAACTACGTTTCGGCGTCGCACGCGGGAAATCCCTTATCTGCCTGCCCACAGCCTTGTTGCTAAGTTTAGCCGGGCTGCGTCGTTCCGTGGGGGTTATGCAGTTCTAGTCGGTCTGCCCTTTGTCGGACGCAATCCCGAAGCGCTCGGCAAGGGAAACAAGTTCCGCCAAAGATCGAACCCGCAATTTTTCAATTACGTGAGGCGGTGGGTCTTGATCGTGCGCACAGTCGAACCTAGCGCGTTGGTAGCCGCCTTGTTGCTTTGACCGTGAACGACGAGTTCAAAGACCTGCCGTTCGCGCGGTGTCAATGTTGCGACACGAGAAAGAAAGACGTCCCGGACCTGCTTCACGTTAAGAACGGCGTTGTGCCGCGCACGCCGATCGTTCAACGGATTGAAGGAGGTCCTCCGATGATACTGGCTTGATCAGATAATCTTCTCCACCGGCCTTCATGGTCCGCACGGTGGCGGGAAAGGAACATGATCGGCAGTGTCGAACCGATTTCGTTCAGGCGCTCTTGCAGCTCCGGACCGCTCATTCCCGGGAGCCGCACGTCGAGAAGGATGCAGCTCAGTACGTCGTCGCTTGGCAAACGATCCAGGAAGTGCTGGGCCGAGGGATAGGTGAAGACCTCACACCCGGCTTGCTTCAACACGCCTTCTATCGCTTTGCGGAAGTTACGGCGTCGGATTGACCTAAAGGCGTCCGCCCGCCATCTTAAACGCAACGGCCTCCACGGTCCTCGGCTCTTAGTGCGGCCGAGCAATGCACCTATTAACCAATGAGGACTGGGATGAACTCGAAAAAATACGCCGCTGAAGCAATTGGGACCTTTTGGTTGACTTTCGCAGGCTGTGGCAGCGCAGTCATTTCGGCAGCATTCCCGGAGGTTGGCATTGGATTGGTCGGCGTATCGCTGTCCTTCGGCTTGAGTGTGGTGACGATGGCCTATGCTATTGGCCACGTCTCCGGTTGTCATCTTAACCCGGCCGTCACCGTAGGCCTTGCTGTCGGCGGCCGCTTCCCCTCCGCACAGATCGGGCCGTATGTAATTGCACAGGTAATCGGCGCCATCGGCGCCGCCGCATTATTGTATGTGATCGCTAGCGGTGCTGCGGGTTTCGACCTCAGCAAGGGGTTTGCATCAAACGGCTATGAGGCGCACTCGCCAGGCAAATACAGTCTTCTCGCGTGCTTCCTCATGGAAGCGGTGATGACGATGATGTTCCTGTTTATCATAATGGGCTCCACCCATGGCAAGGCCCCAGCGGGCTTCGCTCCACTGGCTATCGGCCTTGGATTGGTGATGATCCATTTGGTCAGCATTCCCGTGACAAACACCTCAGTGAATCCAGCGCGGAGTACCGGGCCAGCATTATTCGTCGGGGGATGGGCGCTGGCGCAGCTCTGGTTGTTCTGGGTGGCACCACTAGTCGGGGGGGCGCTAGGCGGCATGATGTATCGCTGGCTAAGCGAACAGCCGGTCGGTGTTGTCGAGGGAAAAAACCAGCTTGGTCCCTGACGGGCACCATGTAGGGAAGCCTATCGATACTTGCCAATTGCGAAACATTTCGCCCTCTATCGCGGCCTCTTCCCGTCCAACTCGATGATCTGATCGTGCGCTAGTCTATATTGCTATGGCTGTCACTTAGCTTGCGCATGTAGTAACCCTGCCGCTGAAGCGCGGACCTGATCTCGTCGCTGATTTTGATGACCCTCTTCTTGCTCTTGCGCCATTTTCCCGCTCCAATAACGGGCAGCGGAAACCCCTTTTTCACAACGAGCAGATCACGTTTGGCGCTTAAATACACGTCGACCATATGGTGCCTCCGCTAAAGAGACCGAGCTTATCGCCCGTAAGCAAAGGCGCGCGTAACTAAAGTGCAACACTGATCCACTATCGGGCGCAGCCGGGTCGCTGCGGCGCGCGCCTACTCGTCAAGTAGGATCGTGCCCACTGGGAGCTGAACCGCTTGTTCCGGCTTTTTGGGTCCCCGTTTTTCCATCAATGGACGGTGTTCAGGTTCGCGCACGATGGCCGCGAGTTCCTGCTCAATTTCTAGTTCGCGTTCTTGGCTGATAGGCATGTGCCACGGCCATTTGCTACTGCGGATTGTCCTGTGGAGTATTGTCCTATGGGGCAACGCCATGTTGCCTCGCCTGTCACTGCAACCACGGATTTGTTCGCAGCAGATGTCCTCGATAGTGCGGTCGCGCGGTCCCCGCAGGAACTCACGCCCTCAGGAGGACCCTGATGACCGCCTTTCAGCAGCGCTGAGTGCGAGCGGGCGACGCTCGCACGGAACGAGCGCTTAGAACGTCGTCCAGGGACCGGAATTACTTACCTGAGCCGGTAGTTGTGCCCACTGGAGCCGCGCCGACAGCCGTACCTGTGCGCCGTTGCTCACGTCGCTCGGTGCGCCCTGTGCGACGGTCGTCACGCCGATCCTGACGCCCTTCACGCCGATCCTGACGCCGCTCCATACCAATGGTCTGGGCCTCCGCATTGGACACTGTCAGCAAGGTAGGAACGGCGAGGCCGAACGCGGCCGCAAACCCCGCCAACGAAAGGACCTTCCGACGAGAGATTGCTTCCGACTTTATGAACGCGCTCATGTGAAACCTCCCTGACTGGATGAACCGGATCAGTGCACCACCCCCCGCTCGGCCTACGTTGATCCACATCAACAGCGGGACCACTCGCACCGCAACGGCAGATCAGCGTTATGGCCGTAGGAAGGCGCTATAGCGCGCCAGCGGTGGGCTATAGGACAACGGGCAGGCCGCGCCAGCGCACAGCAACCCACTCGCTCGCGCAACGGCTGCAAATCCGGGCCGCCATATAGCCGCGCTGCCCACGACGGTTTGATCCATCGCAATACTCCCCCTAGCGAAGGCACACACTTCATGTGTGGGACGCCATAATCCACGGATGGAGAGAAGCCATGAAAATGACTTTGAGAACGGCGGCAATTGCAATCTCGACCTTTGTGTGTGCGGCGTTGTGGTCGCTCGGCTGGTCCGAGCAAGGCGGCGTATCGCTGTCGGTCAATAAAGCCGACGCGCAGCAGCGGGTCTATATCACGCGTGGCTACGCTGCGAGGGCGGCCTATGTTGAGCCGGGCTCCTGGTACGCTGTGAGGGCCTACTACTTTGGTGGCCCATGGAGTGGTGCTGGATACAGCTACACCGGCTCGGCTGACTACGCAGCGCGCCACGGCATTGGCTGCACGCCCGGTACCTCGATCAAGGGCGGGGACGGCATAATGTATCTCTGCCAGTAGAAATCATCTGCTTCGTAATGTCGGGCCAAGTAGCCGTTTTAGCCATTTGGCCCGACACTTCGGCTGTTCGTCGCCGCAGGCATATTCGCACAGCGCGCCGGCAGCGCAGGGCCACAGCACACCGGGCAGGCCGCGCCAGCGCACAGGCAGGCACGCGGCAGCCGGCGCTCGTATGTCCCGACGGCGTGCGTAGGCGCAGCCTATCTCAGCGTCGCCCGGTTGATCTACATCAAGCGCATGGCTCTCGAATTTAGGTGCATGCTTTGGAGGCAGCAGACCGGGAGCTTGAAATGAGTGAACGTTCGGAGCCGAAACAGGTCTGCCGTCGTAACGCACTCGCTTTGCTTGGATACGCGGCTGCATTTGGACTTGCCGCTTCGTCTGCCGTTCTGACGACGTCACAGGCTGAAGCCCAGACCACCACTGCGCCCGCCAGGCCCACGACGCCGCCCACAGATACGGCCAAGTCTGGAACAGAGCGCCATCAGGAACGGCGAACGGGGCGAACAGAAAGGCGGGCCTACCTCAGAGCGCAGCGTAAGAAGGCCCTAGAGCGCGCCACTACCAAAGGGCTATAGGAGAGCGGGCAAGCCGCGCCAGCGCACAGGCGGCCACGCGCGCGATATCCGAGCGATGACGTGACGGGTCGCATCACCACGTCGCCCATCCTCCCGTCGCCGACACTTGACTGTCGACCCTCGGAATTTTGTACCGCGCCGCAACGCAACCCGGGAAACCAAAATGCAAACGTGTTGAACACCCGCTCTCGCGCGGTCCCCCCTTAATTCACGCCCCTCAAAGGACCCCACAACCCGATTGCGGAGAGCGGCCATGTTCGACGTCACGCATGACCGCGACCTAGACGCGTGCGTGTCAGGCGTCACCACGACAGGCACCGGCCCCGTGACGATGTCTGCTTCCGGGGGGAAGACCGGAAGTCGAGGGCCGACTGCTAAAACGACGCGATTGAGCCTTTGTCGACATTCCAGATTAATGCGAAGTTTGGCGTTCGCTGATGCGGAGGAGACCAAGCGTTGAAAAACATACAGATCATTGATCGGGCACCGAACGCAACTTTCAGCGTGTTTCAAGCCACTGAAGAGGAGTTCTCGGCCATCTTTCCCGCGGAAGGCCAAGACGTCGAGTTTATTGAGGACTTTATCGCGCGGTGTGGTGGAGACGATCAGGCGGGACTTATTTTGAGGCCATTATGGGAGCGTCCCATTCTAAAGCGGGATGCACTCGGCATCCACGGAACGCTGTACCACGAGTATGAGGATCGAAGACAACATCTGCCAGCAACAAAACGAGAAGTAGATTGGTACGAAGGCGCTATCAATTCTGCGCAAAGGCGGCTGTTTGCCAGCAATCGCTGAACTTCCGTTTGTGACCCCGAGCGGACATGGCTCAAGCATCGGTTTTTCTGCGAATTTGCCTTTGGCCCCTTCCGGTGCAGATTCGACCCGTTACGATGTCGTCGATTGAGGCGGGAGCCGGCGAGAGGCGGGATCATTGCGGGGCCTGTTGGCGCATTCACTCTTTCATCGACGGAGGCATCGATGGCCAACCTTTATTTCGAAGAACTGGAGATCGGAATCCGCAGCGCGGCGGGTCCCTATTCGCTCTCCAAGGAAGAGATTATCCGTTTCGCCAAACAATATGATCCGATACCCGCCACGTCGACGAGGAACTCGCGGCACAATCGGTCTTTGGCGGATTGACGGCATCGGGATCGCATACGTTTGCGATCTACATCCTGCTCTCGGGTCAGCTTCAACCGCACTGCCAGGTCCTGATGGGATTGGGTTGGGATGAGTTGAAGCTGACGAACCCGGTACGCCCGGGTGACGCGCTCGATCTCGAAATGACGGTTCTGGAGCTGCGCGCCCCTCGAAATCGAAACCTGACTGGGGAATCGTCCGCAATCGAAACCTGCTGCGCAATCAAAAGCGCGAGACGGTGCTGGAATACATTTCTACCATTTTCGTTGCGCGGCAAACGGAGGCGAACTCTCAACCCTCACGTTGAATTCCGTTGTTGGCACGAAACGGACCAGCCGGGCTGGTCTCGCTATGTCCGTTGTTGGGGTAAAACCCGAAGTAGCAGCTCGGCGTCAAACCGACGCGATTGAGCCATCTCGGACTTGACAGCCTTCCTTGCACATCTGCGCGGTCGATCTCAGAAATTTGCATCCGCCGATGTGGGCCGGTTCACATCGACCCCGCACGTTTAGTCCCACCGTCAAGTGGGGACTTTAACGTAGGAGAGTAAAATGCGTACCCTCTTTCTTGCCCTCACGACGTCTGCGACCATCTTCGCAACTGGCGTAAGCCCGGTGGCAGCTACCGAGTATCGATATTGCCTGCAAGGCGACGACTATGCCGGCGCGGGCGATTGTGGGTTCACCAGCTACCAGCAATGTCAGGCGACCGCATCGGGCCGCACGGCCTATTGCGTGGCAAATCCTTATCTCGCGAACGCCGCCGTCCTGACAATTCCTGCTAGGCCGCGCCGTCGCTGACGCGGCGTGCGTCACGAGCAAATCACATGGCTTGATCCGCTGTGCATTTGCCATCAGGCGCGAAATCGATCAGGTGATCGCAGCGGGCCAAGTCCGATATTGGCACCTTTGAGACATGCCCGCCTATCCTGAGAATGTCCGTTCACCGGGGTAGACCGGAAGTCGCCGTGGTCTGGTGAAACCGACGCGATTGACCCGCGTTGGACATTGAGCAGGACGACGGACGGCTGGTAGCCAGGGGCGACAATATAACCCTCGCTTTATTTCCACTTGAGCATACTGTTCGGACCATTGACGGCAGACAACAGGCGCCGCTGACTGAGAGTTCTTTGCGCTCCCGCCACAACCGTGGGAGCGCAATATGCCACATAATGACAACTTACTTCTCGCATCGCTTTCTCCGGGCGATCTAGCTGCCCTTCAGCCCCACCTAAAGCTCGCGCATTTCGAGCAGGAACAGGTGTTATACGAGGCGGGCGATACGATCGACGCGACCTATTTTCCGACTAGCGCAGTTATTTCTATCGTGGTCACGTTGTCGAGTGGCCAAGTCGTGGAGGCCGCGATGGTCGGCCGAGATGGTGTAATTGGCGCGTCGGCCGCGCTTGATGGCAAGACGGCGCTTAGCCGGGCAGTGATCCAACTGAGCGGCGAGGCAATGGTTTGCAGCTCGGCGGGGCTCAGGGGTGCTGCCATGCAGAGCCAACCCCTTCTTTCACTGCTGATCAGACACGAGCAGACCCTTTATGCTCAGGCGCAGCAATCCACCGCCTGCATGGCGGCGCATCATGTGGACGCCCGCCTTTGCCGCTGGCTGCTCAGGTCGAGAGACTTATCGCAAAGCGATACGCTTTTATTCACGCAAGAGTTCTTAGCGGAGATGCTGGGTGTCAATCGAACAAGCGTGACGGTCGTGGCGCACACACTTCAGCAGGCTGGAATCATCCAATACACCAGAGGTAAGATCCGGATCACCAACCTTGTGGGCCTGCAGGATGCGGCCTGCGAATGCTACGAAGCCGTGAAATCGCAGTATCAGGGCCTGCTCGGTGAGCCAAAACATCAGTCCCTATGACGCAAAAAAATCGGCACAATGTAGGGAACACCACATAACGGCGCGCGTTTGGCTTTATTGATCGTAGCGAGCCATTCTCAAGGGCCTTCCTTTTCGTACCGAATGTTATTGTTCGGTAGAGGGAACTGATCAGAAACCCACAATTGTAAGTCCATCGGAGGCTGTCATGGATGGCTCTCGAAGCGAACGCGCGTGCGCGCGTGCACGACACCTTTTGGCTCAAATCGCACCCTTACCCGATGACTCTGAAGTCCAGCGCTTGCGCGAACTATCCATGAATTACATTCGCGAGGCCGAAAAACTCGAAGGAAAATGCGTCACCCCGCGAGAGCCTAGCGAGCAAATCTCCGCAGCCTTAGATGCGATAGCCCGCGATTTTTTTGCTCGCGCCGTTCAAGCGAAGGCGCGAGATGTTGGATAGGTTCGCGTCGGCTCCCTAACTTCCGAGTCTGGCACCTTTGATCATGCCCGCCCATCCCGAGAATGTCCGTTCACCGGGGTAAGACCGCAAGTCGCCGTTCTCCGGCCAAACCGAAGCGAGTGCCCCTTTAGGCGACATCAATGGGTTATCCCATAGATCGGGTCAGCCAGCCTGACAGAACCGCGAAGTTAATGTCGCCTACAATTGCTGATACCGTAAGACCCTTCTCCGGGAGAGACTTGTGCAAGGGTGCGTGCATATTGTCGATGACGATGCGTCCTTTCGAACAGCCATGGAGCGTCTTTTGACGAAAGCCGGCTACGAGGTCCGCCACCTATGCTTAGCACTTGCTGGATCGCTTGCCGAGCGAAAGCGTCCCAAGCTGCCTTCTCCTCGACGTGCGGATACCGGAACTGAGCGGTCCGGAGCTGCAAGAGCGCCTGAGCGAACTCGGTTCGACGCTGCCTATCATATTCCTCAGTGGGCATCCCGATATTCCGGCCACGGTTCGGGCTATCAAGGCGGGTGCCGATGACTTCCTGACCAAGCCTGTATCATCGGATGATCTTCTTCGGGCAATCGAGCGGGCGATTGCGCATCATGAAGTGACACGTGGCTTGAAGAGCAAGCTGAATATCGTTCGCGCTCATGTCGCGGCATTGACGCCGCGCGAGCGGGAAGTTTTTTGCTTGTCATTCGCGGCGACACCAACAAGCAGATCGCCCGCGCGTTAGGCTGTACCGAACGCACCATCAAGGCCCATCGCCACAGGGTGATGGAAAAAATGGAGGTTCGGAACTTGCCGGAACTTGTGTCCCTTGCTGAGCGGATTGGCATTATGTAGGCCGCCAGACAGACGGCCTAGGCGACCCTTTGTAGACTGACGGTTGTCGCGCACGGTCTAGACGGAACAATCTCGTTCGATTCTCTTGAGGCTCCAAGGCGTGTCGGCGGACAGGTCAGCGATGTCGCAAGACCAGAACCTCGTTTTAGTGGTTGACGACGACCCGGGATGCTAGGGGCAATAAAGCGTCTGCTCCGACAGCATGACTACGAACCCATCTTATTTTCGTCCGCGCAGGCTTTCACAAGCCACGCCGATTTCGAGAAGGCGGTTTGCGTCATACTCGACATCAACCTCAAAGACGGGTCAGGGATCGAGCTGAGGCATCGCCTCAAGGCCGATGGGATTTCCGTGCCGGTTATCTACATAACCGGGAATGAAGACCCTGCCATTCGCCGTGCTGCGTTGGACTCTGACTGCATCGCGTTTCTTACAAAGCCCTTCTCGGCGCAGTCGCTCATTGACCCGATCAAGAAAGCATTGGCCGAGCGTTCATAAGCCCCGTCGCAGTTTCGCTCGCTCGTTGATGGCTTGTTCAAGGTCTGCACCTGCATGTCCGCCATTGGCACAAACCGGCGGTTAATGGGTGGGCAGAGCATGTCCGCTCTGCCCAGGCATTTCAGACATCAACCTGTTCCGCTATTGCCAGGGCGTCATCAACCTCGATGCCGAGATACCTGACCGTGCTTTCGATCTTGGTATGCCCGAGCAAGAGCTGGACGGCCCTCAGGTTGCCCGTCCGCCGAGATATCAGGGTAGCTTTTGTGCGGCGCAGGGAATGCGTCCCAAACAGCCTCGGGTCCAGTCCGACGCTTCCGATCCATTCCGACACGAGCCGCGCATACTGCCGCGTTGTTATGGTGCGGTTCGGACCGCGGCGGCCCGGGAACAAAAACTCCCCGGGCCGTTTATTGCCGGTCTTTAGATAGTCATCGATCGCCTGGCGGGTCTGTTCACCTAATTCAAATTTCACAGGCCGCCCGGTTTTCTTTTGCCGGACAATTGCGCGATCTGCCGTGTACCCGCCGGCAGCGACATCCTCGACACGTATGGCAACGACGTCACAGCCGCGAAGCTTGCTGTCGATTGCCAGATTGAACAGAGCTAGGTCGCGAGTGCGGCCTTCGATCTGGAGTTTCGTCCGGATCGACCAGACGTGTTTGGGTCGTAGCGGTGGTTTTGCCCCGGTCAGCATTCCCTTGTTCCATGGCACTCGCTTCGTCGCGGGGGTCGCGTTCACTTGATCCTGCATGGCCATACTCCTCGGCTCGGCTACAGAGGCGAGAAGCATGGGCCAGCGTGTTAAGCATTGGAATCAAGTCAGTTTTCGAACCAAAGCGGACTCCGCACCTGGCGGCAGACGCCCTGTAGCGATTGACCAACGCGGACATTAACCCTCGGGGATTCCGGCCAGGCGCATGCCCTGACAGACGCGCTCACGTCTTGCGAGATAAGTTGGATTGCAAGTCCAAGCGCCGTCGCCGTAACGGCGGACCGTAAAGCTTGGATCAAGCGCGAGCCCTGCCTTCGCAGCAGCGCTTGCCTGATCCGGCGACCCGAGCAACGCTAGTGCTGCAGCGAGTCCGAAATACGCCAGCGGAAAATTTCGGTTGGCCTCGATGCTGCGAAAGAACCAGCCTTGCGCTTCAGCGTCTGCCGAAATTTGCAGCTTAGACATGCCGACTATTGCGAGCCAGCGATGGGCGGAGATATCGCGAGGAGAAAGACGAAAAGCTTCGTTCATGTGTGCCTCAGTCTGCGCCCCGCGCCCGATAACATACTTGGCAAGGCCGATTTGAGCGTGCGCCTCAGCCAAATTGCGATCCAATACCAACGCTCTCTCGCACTCTGCGATGCCCTGAGCTGCGCGGTTGGTACAAATTAGCAGCCCGCCTAAGATTAAGTGAGCAAAGGCATGGTTCGGCGCGACAGACAGAACCTTCGCCAGCGTCGACTCGGCTGCCGCGAGAAGCGCGATCCGGTGGTCGCTCAGGTAGGCCGTGAGACCTATCCAATCGACCACAGCCGTCCAGACCATCGCCTCGATATTCTTGGCATCAAGCGCTATCGCCTGTTCAAACATGCGGCGCGCTTGCGCCACACATTCGGGCGTCCACCCCTTGCTCAACAAAGCCTTACCTTGGAAATACAACTCCATTGAACTGGGATGCGGAGATCGTTCCGATCGCCTGGCCTCTTCGTCAGTAAGCTTCGCATCGAGCGTGTTGGCGAGCCTTGATACGATCTCATCTTGCAAATCGAAGAGATCCATAATCGGCTTGTCAAAACGCTCGGCCCATAGGTAGCCACCAGTTTCGGCATCGACAAGCTGCACGTTGATGCGCAGCCGGTCACGGCGGCGCTGCACCGAGCCTTCGAGAATGTAGCGAACGTTCAACTCGTGGCCGATCTGCTTGAGATCAACAGCCTTTCCTTTGTAGGCAAATGCGGTGTGTCGGCCTATGACAAACGAGCCTCTGATGCGCGACAAGTCCGTGGTCAGGCTCTCGGTCACACCATCGACGAAGTAGTCCTGCTCGGGATCTCCACTTAAGTTAGCGAAAGGCAGGACCACGATGGAAAGACGAGGCGACGAAAGCGGGCCTTGCGTCGCAAGCTCAGCCTTCATCGCGGAGCTAGGCCTATCCCGGACCACCGCATAGGCTCGGACTGGAAGGTCGATATTTTTGAGGCTCTGCTCGCCCAGATCGGCGAACTCGATTCCGACCTTGCCTCGGACTTGATCGTAGGCAGCAGAAGATATGCAGATGCCGCCAGGTTCTGCGATGCTCTCAAGCCGCGCCGCAACGTTAACGCCGTCTCCAAAGATGTCATGTAGCTCGACGATTACGTCGCCGATATTGATGCCCACGCGGAAAGCAATACGCCTGTCTTCCACCTCAGCAATCGTAAGTTCTTTATTGCGGCTCTGGAACTGCACCGCAGCTCGGACCGCTTCAACCGCGCTCGGAAATTCCGCCAAGAACCCGTCGCCGGTGTACTTCACGATGCGGCCGCCATGCTCCGTAATCGCGGGCTCGACAGCGTCCGCGAGCAGCGCTGTTAGTTTGGCATGCGTAGCCTCTTCGTCATTGTGCATGAGCCTCGAATAGCCAGCCACGTCGGCGACCAATATCGCCGACAGTCTCCGCTCAAGCCGGGCTGGTCGGTCTTGCACCATCGCATAGAGACCTCTCAGCTTGGAGTTATACGATAGATCCCTTAGGATGCCCACTCAGACTGACGTCAGTTTTTGGCCCTTCTGCGACCTCGGATGATGTCTGCATTTCCCCCGCTGTTGGCGGTCGAGCTGACATCAGTCGGCCAGCCCCCTAATGAGTACGCGGCCTAATTCCGATCTGCCGGAAGCCGGCACATCCGATTGTCTTTATCGCGAAGGATAAAGGGAGAAGCTGATGCAAGTGACTGATGACGAACTGGTGAACTTCGAGGCGAACGGCGCGCCGCCGCTTCCGGCCTCCGGTAGAGAAAGCTTCTTAGAGAACGACGGCGCGCGTATCTGGTATGTCGCCTATGGTTCTGGCCCCGCCGTCATCCTGCTCCACGGCGGGCTCGGCAACGCCGGGAACTGGGGCCACCAGATTCCGGCCTTTGTCCAGGCCCGCCGGACAGTCGTCGCCATCGATAGTCGTGGGCATGGTCGCAGCACGCGCGACTCCCAGCCCTTCAGTTACAAACGGATGGCAAGGGATGTGCTGGCCGTGATGGATCACCTGGGCCTTGAAAGGGCGGCACTTGTCGGCTGGAGCGATGGCGCCTGCACAGCGCTCATCCTTGCCGACAGGCATCCAGAGCGCGTCTCCGGCGTCTTCTTCTTCGCCTGCAATATGGACTCGAGTGGCACCCACGAGTTCAAACCGACGCCGGTGACCGATCGGTGCTTCCGCCGCCACGAGAGGGACTATGAGGCGTTATCTGCGATACCCTCCGAGTTCGGGACATTCGTCGCTGACGTGACGCGCCGGTCGGGATTTTGCGGCATGGATCGGACTTGTGCCGCGGCAGCACTCGACGGGGGGCAAGGAGCGGCTCGGCGGCATCTCCAAGCAGGAGAGATCGCTATCTCCGACGGTTGCTTGTCATCGGTGCAACAGCGGTTGTTCGACACGCCCGGCAGCAGCCGCAAAAGCATCCCTGGGTCATGAGGCTGCTGGCCAAGAAGCCGGCCAAGCTCGTCGCCGTTGCCGTTGCCAACAAGATGGCGCGCATCGCTTGGGCGATCATGGCCAAGGAAGGATACTATCGAGCGCCGGAGCTTGCTGCAGCCGCCTGAAGAGGCTTGGCAATGGGAGCCTGAGGCGACGGCGGAGCAAGACAACCGAATTGCGAGGGTGATGATGGCGTGATGCGAAACGGTCGAGCCGTCGATTGGGACAACCCGCTTCTGGGTCATGGGCGTCAAAGCCCGTGCGAATGATTGGGACCCGATCCGCGGACTACATCAGGGCCAGCGGTCATGGTGCCGCGCAAACAGGCCGGACACATGACTTGCACCCGACTGCAAGCCGAACGTCAGATTCTTCTTGCAACGCGGGCGTCGTCCACACATGACCCTTTTCTGAAGTGCTGCGAGGGCGCGACGAGGCTCGCAATTGATGAAGAAGCAGAGGTCTGGGCGGCCTCCAGCTTAGGGCCGCGGCTCATTGCGGGACATCAACCTCGTGGGTGTGATCTTCATGGGCATGTGGCTCGAGGCCCGGCATGGGCGCGCCCGTGAAATAACCTAGAGCGCCAGGATGCTGCGGGATGCGCGAGTCGGGTGGCTCGGAGGACGAACCGCTCGGCAGCAGCAATTCGGGAAGGACGCTGCGGCTCTTGTCCAACGCTTCGGCGATCAACCAGGCATGGCGTGCTGCAAAGTCGTCGCGGCAGACGAACAAATACTCTCCGATGCCGACGACGGTGAACAGCTTGACTGGTCCGTGGTCGGCGAAGGGGGGCCTCCCCTGTCGAAGGGCTGCCGCATCGTCGCGCCGCATCAGCGCGACGTCCAACTGCTGCGAGCTGATCAGACTGGCGATGCGCTCCTTGTGCGGCGCCCTGCTCACCTGAGCCTTGCTGCTCGGCAAGCGATCCGCGAGGACCTCAGCTACCCGCTTGCCGAGCTCGAACGAGGGAGGATCGGCGCGCGAAGTCAGGATCAGCAGGTGACGCCGGCGGTAGACGCCCCACTGGCCATAGGGTGCGTGGCCACAAAGGAACATGGCTGCGGCGCCGGCCCCCGCCGTTCGGAGGAATTCCCGGCGGCTCGGCCTCCCGCCAACCTCAGGACTTTCGGTCTTATGCCACACGCTACTACTTGCGGAATATGGTGGTCGGCAGGATGGCGGAGACTGCGTAGTTCGGCACGTCGACGACATTGCCGATACGCAGGTCGGCGGCCACGCTCGCCACGACATATGCCTGCTCCGGCGTGAGGCCCTTCTCGCCAACCATCCAGTCGATCAGCTCGATCAGGGCGTTGCGCGCCGCCAGCATCAGATCCTCCGAGAGGTTCTCGAGCGGGCCGATTTTCTGGCTGTCGAGGTAGGTATGGTAAGGCGGGATCTGGCCCTTGGCTTTCAGCGGGAAGCCGGTGGTGGCGTAGAACTCGGTCGGCGCCAACCGGATGAGCTGATCGCCGCCTTCGAAGTGCGGGACTTTGACCTTCGCGGCTTGCGCTTTGCGGATCTCGGTGACCAGCGTGACCGTCGCCCCCATCTCGATCGCCGTGCCGGAGACCTCGCCATCGCCTTGCGCGAAATGGACGTCGCCGACGAACAACCCGCACCCGTCCACGAAGCAGGGCAGCAGCAGCGTCGTGCCTACCACCATCTGCTTGATATCCATGTTGCCACCGTTCTCGCGCGGCGGAATGGTGCGCAGGCACTCATTCTTGCTGCTTCCGTTCTGACCGCAGACATCGCTCGGCAGCGCACCGAGCGGCTGCGGAGTCAGCACGACGCCGCCCGCGCTCTGCAGCGTCGCCTCGCGAGTGAGGATCGTGGCCACCTCGGGCTGGCCCGGCAGCACCCCGACCGTGCCCATAAATCCGTTAAAGGGGATGACGACGCCCGGGATCTGGTCGGAGACCGCCTCCTTGCGGTTGAGTTTCCAATTGGCGATGAAAGGCTTGGTGAAGCGATCGCGCAGGAAACCGAAGCCCGGGACGATCACAGTGTAACCGTAGTCGTCCGGCTGTACGTCGAGGAGTGTCACCGCAAGTACGTCGCCGCGCTGGGCACCCTCGATGAAGACCGGGCCGGTCAGCGGATGGACGAGATTGAGATCGGCCGCCGACACATCCTCGGGCTTGGAGCCGAGGTTGAAATCGGAGTCGAAGGCGTCGCGCGTTTCAAAGACGATATGCTGACCGGGGTTGGCGCGACTCACCGGCTTGATGGCCGGGTGCATGCGATTCATGCAGTTCTTGTCGTCGACGCAGTGCGCGCCGGTCTTCGCGACGCGCACAATCTGCCACGCCTTAACGGACGTCGTATCCGCATGCGCTGCGGTTGCGCTGAGCAGCAATGTCGCGGCCGCAGTGATGATCCAGAATTGCCCAGATTGCATCATTCGCTCCTCCCTCAGCAGAATCGTGGCCCTATTCTGGTCGGGACGACGATCGGCAACGCCTTGGGCGCCCGGCGGCACGATGAGGAGATCAAGATCTCGTCCTGACGACCGTCCGGCGAAGCTACTCCCCTTTGGGGTAAGTGCCAACCACCATGGGTCGAAAGGGCGGAAAAACAACGGCCTCTTCACCGCCATGGCGTTCTTGTCGGTCCAGCATTTCCTTGTCCTCAAAGTGCAGCGTTTTCAGTGTCGGCGCTGATACGACGGACATATCCTTCGCGGTCAGATCACCGAAACGAACGGCGCGAGACCGATCAGCAACAGGGCGACGCCCGTGGCACCTTCCAGGAGACGGGACAGATGGGCTAGGGTTGCCATGCCGGGTTCAGCTGCGCACGCGCCATTCGCGTGCGAAGATTGTCAGCAACGCAACAACGCAGGGCGTCAGGGCGCCGCCCAGCAGCATCGCGGCGGCGAAAGCAACGCCGGCCGGTGGGACACCGTTGCCAGGACGTAGACCATCGCGAACAACGTGAGGCGGGCACGGTACGAGACCCGCCACAAGTCCCACGGACAAGCATCGTGACGGTGTGGCTCACCGCGGATTGCGCGAAAGAGCAGCCATGCGCCGATGGCCGCCAGAAGACCGCGGCTCAGCAGTTCGAGGGCGGGGGCGCCCGGCGCCTCTGGTCGAGTGAACGCATGAAGCCGCCGGCGCCAACTCATAGCGACGTCCGCTTCTGGCCCCATAGCCGCCGTGCCCCTTTTTGTTGCCCATGACGGCTTTCAAAGGTAGAGCTGACCACGCGCCGATAGGTCCGCGAAGTCGCCTTTTGACCCTGCCAAGACCCAGAGCTGGGAATCGGCGCGCCGGCGGCACGCGTCGTTCCTAGTCAACGTAAGCCTGGCACTCGATCTCGACCTTCATTCGCGAATCGACCAATCCCTTCACCTCGACGAGCGTGGAGGCCGGCAGATTTTCGCCGAAATACGCTATGCGGCGCGGGTTGATTTTCGGTCGTTCCGTGACGTCCGTCATGAAAACTTGCACCTTGACGACATGCTCGGGCCCGGCGCCAGCCGCCTTCAGGCACTTGTCCATCGCGGCGATGGCGATGTCGAATTGGGCAACAACGTCGGACGGTATGCTGCCGTCCTGCGCCTGGCCAACGACGCCAGCAACCCAGACGTGGGGGCCTGCGCGGGTCACGTGGCAATAGTGGCTGACTGGCTGTGGGATGTCGGGAACGATGATGCGCTGGATTTTTGGCATGCCTAGCTCCTGAATTGGGATCGACGTCCAGAGGCTAGTTGCAGTTGGCCCTGTCGGCCAGCACATCCTCTGCCCCGTGGTTTCGCGGTTTCGCAAGCGTTGGCTTCAATACTTACTAGCGCCAACAAGGTAATCGACGAAATGGGTACCAGGTCCGTTTGTGGCACCAAGCGGCGATTAAGGGCCGGGCAGAGCACGTCCGCTCTGCCCGGGTATTTCAGACATCAACTTGTTCCGCTATTCCGAGGGCGTCATCCACCTCAATGCCGAGATATCGGACCGTGCTTTCGATCTTGGTATGCCCGAGCAAGAGTTGGACGGCCCTGAGATTGCCCGTCCGCTGATAGATCAGGGTAGCCTTTGTGCGTCGCAACGAATGCGTCCCAAACAGCCTCGGGTCCAGCCCGACGCTTCCGATCCAATCGGAGACGAGCCGCGCATATTGGCGCGTTGTCATGTTGCGGTCTGGACCACGACGGCCCGTGAACAAGAAGTCCCCGAGTTTTTTGTTGGCGGCCTTTAGATAGTCATCGACCGCCTGGCGGGTCTGCTCACTCAATTCAAATGTGACAGGTCGTCCGGTTTTCTTTTGTCGGACCGTTGCGCGATCCGCCGTGTACCCGCCAGCAGCGACATCCTCGACGCGGATGGCGACGACATCACAGCCGCGAAGCTTACTGTCTATCGCCAGATTGAACATGGCGAGGTCGCGAGTGCGGCTTTCGATCTGGAGTTTCGTGCGGATTGACCAGACGTGTTTGGGTCGCAGCGGTGGCTTTGCCCCCGTCAGCTTTCCCTTGTTCCAGGGCAGCCGTTTATCAGGCGTCAGGGCAGCTTTTACTTGATTCTGCATGGTCGTACTCCTCGGTTACAGAGGAGGAGAGCATGTGTCACTGGTTAGGCATCCTTGACCCGGCCATCTGCTCCTTTTGCGTAAGTCGTGTATCTTTAGCCGCCGAGAAGCTCGTTCACCATCTTTGAAGGGTCCGTGGCCGTGGTCCGTAGCAAGAATGCGTCACCAACTTGGGGCGACGTTAAGGCCGCGCTCCTAGATTTCGATCGCGCGGGCCTTCGGGGACTAGTGCAAGACCTCTACACTGCGAGCAAAGACAACCAGGCATTCTTGCACGCCCGCTTGGGCTTGGGCCATGATCAGCTCCAGCCCTTCAAGGCGAGTATTTCGAGATGGATATCCCCGGACCTAATGAAAGGCCAGTCGGTATCAGTTTCGAAAGCCAAGAAGGCGATTGCGGATTACAAGAAAGCCATCGGGCGCTCGGATGGAATAGCGGAACTGTCGATATTTTATTGCGAGGAGGCATTCGGCTTTCTAGAATCCTACAGCGTGGAGGATGAAGGCTATTTTGCTGCTTTGATCCGCATGTACGAACGGTCTCTCGAAATCGTGTCAAGCCTAGCTCCTGCCGAGCGTATGATCTACCTCGAGCGTCTCGAAAAGCTTAGATCACGCGGGAGGCACGTCGGCTGGGCGATCGAAGAAGGATTCAATAGCCTTTGGTACGCCGCTGCTCTGGACGAGCACAAAGGTGAATGAAGCCTCATCCAGTCGCACGAGGTAATCGATTAGGAGCTGGGTCGCCGGTAGTGGAGCTTGCGCAGCAGGTAGGTCGCCACCGGATTAGGTGTCAGAATCAGGTCAGTTTTTGGGTCAAAGCGGACTTCGCATCGGGCTCGGCGGCAAAGGACCTGTAGCGATTGACCCATTCCGGACGCTATTGTCGCGACGGTGCCCGCTCAGCGGCCAAAGCTCTTTCAAGACTAAATTCGCGAGGTCTAGTTGTTGCACTAGAACCACAGACGCGTCGCGCCAGCTGCCGGCGGCGCCACCATGCCTTTCTTTCAACAAACAACGGACATCCCCTGCCGACTGCAACGTCGGGAGAGCATCCATGCCCATCTCAATTCTGCGGCTGCTCGCGAGTGTCCTTTGGCTGGCGCTCATAGTCTCTACATCCGCGACTGCAGAACCGAAACTTGAAATGCATCGTGTCGGCGTTAACGTAGACGATGGCTCGGGATGGTATCCGGCTGTTTCGACCAAGGGCTTGTTCTCGATCCTCCTGCCAATTCCCTTCAATGATTTCACGACTCGCGACCCGGGCACGGGCGAAGTGAGCCATGTCGTCGGCGGCAAGAGTTCTGAGGGAATCAAGTTTACAGCGGTTGAACTGCCGGTAACTGCAAAGACGCCTGTCGACCTCGCGGCGATCCCCAAATCTTTCTCATCCAAACCGGCTAACAAAGTGTATGATGAAATCCGCAATACCAAGGATGACGTCGATAATCTGTTCTTCTCAGTCGCCAACTCGGCAACGACTGCGCATTTCCGCTACACCAGGATGAAAGGTACGCTCTACATACTAACGATTGAATACCCCAACGCGTATCGCGACGTGGTGGCGGAAAAGAAAGATAAATTCTTCGGATCCTTTAAATTCAAGGGGAAGTCCTGAGCGAGCAGAATAGGGATTATGCGATCGGAATGTCTCCTCCTAGCACCTTGAGACACTACGACCGGCCATTTCGGCGTCCGCTTACAGGGGAAGAGCGGAAGTAGCCGGCCGAGAGCCAAAATGACGCGATTGACCGAAAACGGAAGTCGGCCAAAGATCAGACGCCTTTCCAGGACGCACGAGATCGTGTACTCTTTGAATAGCTGTCGTCGCAGGCGGGAAATGCCGAATCCTCGCGGGACTGAACGGACAGCAGTCGTGCCGTCGGCAAGCATTGCACTCAGATAACCGACTTCCTTTTTCGCCGGTCCTTCAGCATTTCGCATTCCAACGCGGGTGTGCGTAAGCGCGCCCGGCCGATTGATTGTGCAATTGTCAGGGAGGGACGTCATGATACCCACAGTGGCACTAGCAATGCGCGCGGCATTCGGGCCCAGCCCGAGTGCGCTTCTTAGCTGTTGTCTCCTTTTCGCCTTATGGCCCCCAATCGGAACCGCCGCCGCGAATGAGGTGACCGACTGGAGTGTCATCATCGAGCAGACAGCCACAGCGTCTAGCGCCAAACCAGGCGTCATCCTTTCGGGCCGTAATGTCTCACTGATGCATCTTGCGATGCATGATGCCCTCAATTCAATCAGCCAACGCTATGATTCTTATGGCGTCCATCGTTCTTCGCCGGACGCAAATCCTCGGGCGGCAGTCATGGCTGCGGGCCATGGCGTAGCGGTTCGGCTCTACCCGGACCAGGCATCCTCGTTGGACAAGCTCTACAGCAAGATGCTTCTGACCATTCCCGATGAGCCTGGCAGGAATGAAGGGCTCGCGCTAGGCGACGAAGTTGCTGCAAAGCTTGTTGCGCTCCGCGCGGATGACCACTTCGATTATGCGACCGCAACGGGAGAGCCATTTGTGAGCGGGAGCGGCCCCTATGGCTCCGGACCCGGCGCTTGGGTTCCTGCGCCAGATTCACCGCATCAGAATGCCAATTTTTCACGCGCAAGCCTGGTTACCCCTCTGGCACTGACGAGCCCTTCGCAATTTCGCAATCTGCTCCCGGGTCCTTTGAAGCTTAGCTCTGGCAAATATTTGCGCGAACTCGAAGAGGTCAGGACTCTCGGGGGAAAAAACTCGACTGTGCGAACATCCGAGCAGACCACGATCGCAATGCTCTGGGCAGATGCTTCA
The DNA here is from genome assembly GCF_029051645.1 of Bradyrhizobium sp. CSA112. Lineage (GTDB taxonomy): Bacteria > Pseudomonadota > Alphaproteobacteria > Rhizobiales > Xanthobacteraceae > Bradyrhizobium. Next base: position 261,019 of record NZ_JAACFS010000006.1, on the reverse strand, counting down.
ATGTTCAGGGTCTTCAACGAAATCGCTCGCAATCTCATCTCTGCGAGAAACGATGATCTTTGGGAAAGCAATCGGACCTTGGCACTATTGAATGTCGCCATAGCCGACAGCTACGTCGCCGTCTTCGAAGCAAAGTACCACTATCTGTTCTGGCGCCCAACCATGGCCCTCCTCTGGGCTGACGGCAACGAATTGACTACCTCTGAGTCCTGGCTGCCGCTACGGCCCACGCCGCCCTTCCCGGAATATCCATCAGGCCACTCCGCTGCCTGCGGAAGCGCTCAGATCATACTAGAGAGTGCATTCGGCCGCAGCACGCCATTTGCCGCGACCAGCGCCCGGTTGCCTGGATACAGTCGCAATTTCAGCAGCTTTGACGAAGCATCTCGGGAATGCGTTGAAGGTCGAATGCTTTCTGGGGCCCACTTCCGATTCGCAAATGAAGATGCTCTGCATCTTGGCCAGCACATAAGCCGCTACGTGATTCGCAACATCCTCGCAGCACGCTGAGACGCCGATGTTTGTTGGAAGGCCTTGCTCCTTCGTATGATGTGAAGGCGATTTCCAAGCAAGGTCTGCTAAATTCCGAATCCCGCGACGGGGCCCCGCCGCGTCAATCCGTCGCCGGCACTGGATAACCTTTTGGCTGCTACAGGCGCTGTCGGCGCGGCGCCGAGAGAGCGTGACGCACCAGCTAATGAGCTAGATACAGATCGCGTTCGGATTGGAATGCATCAGTGCAAGAGGTGTCTCGTGCACGGTTAAACAACCAGAATGGGAGGTACGAAATGAAGGGTCTATCGTCTCCTCACCGGATCATCCCCCTTGGCGCATTTGTTATGGCGCTTGCCATATCCGTGCCGGCATCCGCCGGCGGTCCCGAGACTTCCGTGCAGACCGAGTACCTGATGACGTTGCACGCGCCCCTCGATGCGCCTCAGGCAATTGATCAAAGTCTTCTCATTTACAATGTGCAACCAGGCGGATGGGTCGACGGGCCACGTATCAAGGGAAAATTCGTGGGACCGGGCGCCGACTGGTTGCGAGTGATGCCGTCTGGTGTCTTCCGCCTCGATGTGCGCGCCACGATCCAGACCGATGATGGCGAACTCGTCTACGTAAGCTATGGCGGCGCTATCCAATGCAGTAAGGAGCAGGCCGACCGCCTAAATGCAGGAGCGCAGCTAAAAGCGGACGATTGCTACTTCATCACCGCACCGACGTTTCAGACGAAGTCCGACAAATACGCTTGGCTCAATGCGGTCCAAGCCGCTGGCAAGATGGTTTCTCTCAAATTCGGTGAGGGCAGTCACGTACGCTACAACATCTTTGCGCTGAAGTGACCCGTATCGGACCTTCGACCGATTGACGGTTGCCAATTGGTCGAAAGTCCGACGAGCGCCTCGTGCAGTCAGAACACTGCAACTCCCTCGTGCCCAAGTCGCTATAGTGCCGACTATGGTCGTGACGACTGGAAACAAGGTCCGATGTCGCCTGTTGGCACCAAGCGGAAGTGACGACCCAGTCAGCGCATGTCCGCTAATTGGAGATGATCGGAAATGATCGGTGCTTAATCTAAACAACGAAATTGACCCAACCCTGACCATCTTCGCTGTCTTCGTCGCAGCGGGTATCAGCGGTAAAGCGGAGGTTCGCCGAGGCCGTAGTCTCGTCTATAGTGAGTAGAAAGAACAAGCGTCGCCTGGACAGGCGGAGCGCGCACTTCAGTCGCTTCAATTGCCTGCGGCGAAGGCGTCATAGACCAGTTTCTTGAACGCAGCCCTGGTGCGGGCGCGCTCGTTCTGCGTCTGCGCCATCAGGATGTAGATCACGTCGAGCTTGGGATCGACGCCGAAATAGGTGCCGCTGCCGCTGTCCCATTTCAGTTCGCCGATTGACCCCGGCGGCGGTGGTTTTGCCTCCCCCGGATCGGTACGCACGGCGAGGCCGTAGCCGAACCCGAAGCCATCGCCGGGAAAATAGAAGTAGTCGCGCCCGACGCCAGAATTCGGCCCGACATGGTCCGTCGTCATGTCCTTGAATGCCGCAGGGCTGATATAACGCGTGCCGTCAAGCTCGCCGGCATTGAGGATCATCTGCGCAAAGCGCGCATAATCGATGATGGTCGAGACCAGTCCACCGCCGCCGGATTCCCACTCCGGATGCGCACGGCGCTCGCGCTCCGCATCGACGAGTACCCTGTCGCTTGGCAATGGCTCCGCCATCAGCGTGAGTTCCTGGGTCGCGTCGAGCACGAATTTGGTGTGGTTCATGCCCAGCGGATCCAAGATGTGCTGCTTCATGAAGTGATAGAGCGTCTTGCCCGAGACGATCTCGATTACGCGGCCGAGCACATCGGTGGAATGACCGTAGCGCCAGAGTGTGCCAGGCTGCCGTGCCAGCGGTAGTTTCGCGATGCGCTCGGCAAACTCCTTGTTGTCGAATTTCCCGTCGAACAGATGCGCTTGCGAATAGACCTTCATCACCCACTTGCCGCCGATATATTCATAACTGATGCCCGAAGTATGCCGGAGCAGGTCCATGATGGTCACTTGCCGCACGGCCGGGACGAGCTTCAGCGTTGGTTCGCCCCGTACATCCGTCATTTCCAGCCCCACGTGCATATTGGCAAAGGCCGGGATGTATTTTGAGACGGGATCGTCCAGTGCAAGCTTGCCGGCATCGATCAGCATCATCGCCGCCAGACTCGTGATCGGCTTGGTCATGGAATGAAGGGCAAAGATCGTGTCCGGCGTCATGGGGAGCTTGGTTGTGACGTCGCGCACGCCAAAGCACTTCAGGTAGACGGGGCGGCCATGCTGCTGGATCAGGATGACGGCGCCCGGCAGTTTTCCTGTTGCAACCTCGTTGTTGAAGAACTCGGCAATGAGCTGCAGTTTTTCCGGTGCTGGCGCGGGCGCCGCGCCAGCTGTCCCGCTTCCGTTTGTGCAATGCGCCACGAAAGCAGCCACCAAGGCGATGCGCCAGGCGCTCGGGGCTGCCACTGAATTGAACGCGTTGCCCATGGTCGCCGCACTGATTTCCGCGCCAAAAGGTCTCGTCGTTCTGCACCCGCTATCGTTCCTGCAGGCTCTGGCTCGTTACAAGACAGCATGGCTGCCCAATTGAAGCAGTCGTCGAGCAGGCGACATGATCTCGATTCGTGCTTGATAGGCGTCGGCCTTGGCTTGCACCCGTGACGATCGTAGTGTGTGGATGTGCTGTGCCGCGATGCATGAGTCAGCTCATGGCACCTTTCAGACATGCCGCCCGGCTCTGAATATGTATGATTATAGGAGAGAACCGGAAGTGATCGGCATGCGCTGAGAACGAGGCGATTTACCCGAAGCGGACATCGCTCCTTCAGAAGGGACTCGTTCTTCGCTACGCATCGTATCACCCATAGCTTGAGGGGAAACGGTAGTCGCGCTCTACGCCTTGCGTCGCGACTTTGTCGTGACACTTCGGGAAATGGGGCGTACTCATGCGTGCGCTGATCAGCGGCCAAAGCGCCTTGCGATAAATTCCCGAATGGCGCGAGCAACGGCGACCGGCTGATCAAACAAGCTTCGGCATAGAATCAAAATATCGTCCGCATGGCGCCGAGCTTGGCGCAGCAGCCCAATCGCGAAGTCGCGTGAGGCTCCGATAAGCAAACTCAAGGGGTGTTCTCAAAGAAGGAGGGCTTCCATGAAACTTCGTGCAACATTCTTTGCGGTCGCACTTGGCGGCGCCGCTGCCATGTTTGCCCCTGCTACAACGGCCGTAGCTGAGCCAACAGCCAGATCACCATCCTTTACGACGCATTCGGCACCGATGCCGCAATGAAGAAGGATTGGGGCTTCTCCGCGCTCGTGGAGGTCGCCGGTAAACGAATCCTATTCGACACAGGCAACGATCCAGACATCTTCGCAGCTAACGTCAAGGCGAAGGGTATTGACCTCACCAACATCGATTTCGTCGTCCTGTCGCACCGTCACTCCGACCATATGGCTGGCCTGAACTATGTTCTGAGCGTGAATCCGACGATTAAGATCTACGCACCCAGGGAAGGATTCGGCATTTACGGTTCGTCGCTGCCATCGAGCTTCTACCGCAAGGATGAGACTTTGCCGCCCGAGATGCGCTACTACGATGGCAGGCCGCCGGAAGTCCTGAAATTCGGCACCGCCTGGCAGGGAGCCAACATCGAGCTGATAGACAAAACGACGGAAATCGCCCCAGGCATTACCTTGATAGCACTGGTATCCGACGCCCCTGGCACGAGGGAGCTCAAAGAGTTGTCCCTGGCTGTCAACACCTCGGACGGTGTAGTGCTCGTGGTCGGCTGCGCGCACCCGGGGATCGAAAAAATCGCCGAGGCGGCGACGGCCATCAGTCCCAAAATTCGCCTGATCGCCGGCGGCTTCCATCTCGTCGTCGCAGCGGACGAGGTCATCTCCAAATCCGTGGCAGCGCTCAAGGAAACGTTCAAGGTAGAGAACATCGCTCCGGGCCATTGCACCGGTGAGCCGACATTTGCAGCGTTGAAGCAGGCCTACGGCGATCGATACCTTTATGCAGGTGTTGGCACCTCGCTGCCGTTGGGACCAAGCACGGGCTCTGTTGGCCGACGTGGCGAGGGGCCCGCGTTCCAAGAGGACGATCTAACCACTTATCGAAACCTCGCTCGCCGCGAGGACCCTTTCGGCATTCTCCACGCGCGGAATCAACGCTCAAAGCTTTCGCACCTGTGAAGGCGCGTAACCGCCTAAGCACAATCGGACGGGATGACGCTATTGCCATAAACAGCGGAAGGGGTGTCCTGTCAACCCCATTGAAATTGCGTGACCTTTCCGCCGCCATCTTTCGAAAGCTACGGTCCTGACTACGGGGGGCGGGCGCTGGCGTTCGAGGGCAAAAGCCGCCGTCGCGGTATGAGGCTCCGGAAGGTCCTGATCGACCTCCCTCCGATTTTTGAGCGCTGCGCTCACATCCTCTGGGATAGCAACGGCGACAACATTGTCGAGTGATGCATGTGGGCATGGAACGGTGCTTCAAGTCGATCTATAACCTCACCCTCGAGGTCTCGAAATGGGGCCAGTAGATGGGAATCGCTGGCTAGCTTGCAACTGTTGTAGCTCTGCAGTTGTTTCTTCTCTGTTCGCTCCATGCGATTGCCTTTAGCCTAGCTTGAATGCTGGGGGCGGTCAGGGAGGTGGCCGTGCGACCGCTACTCTCTCGTTTTGCTTGCTTCGCGCTTCTAGCAATGTGCTGCTGGCCGGTTCACGGGTGGGCTTGGACAGCGGTTGAGCCCGCGCCATCTGATGAGCAGCGATTGGGAGCCCACATCGACGAGCAAGGCTGGATCCATTTCGGACTGCATTCACCGGACGCGGACGAGGTTCGACTGCTGCTGTTCGATAGCCCTCGAGCACGAACGCCCAGCCAAGTAGTTCCTATGCAGAGAAATGGCGAAAACTGGCGTATCAAGATCAAAGGCGCGGAGGCAAAACCGGGATTACTGTACATGTACCAAGCAGCCGGCCCGCTCACCGCGTCGCTTCAGGATCGGCACGCACCATTGTTCAATCAGAATTATTCGCTGGGCGACCCGTTCGCCTACAAAACGCACAACGTCCGTTTTTCGGACGTGTTCGCGTCGACGCCGTTTACGACCATCTCAGCGCCCATCTACGCAGGAGGCGGCAAGAGCGTCGTCTATGACCATGGCGGCGATGTTTTTCCGCGGCATGTCAGCATACGTCCAGAGGACCTCATCCTATACGAGCTGCACGTTCAAGATTACACCGCTCGCATTGAAGCGCTATCACCTGAACTGCGCGGCACCTATCTCGGCCTTGCTCGGAGTGGCCTCAAGACACCCGGCGGGCTTGCCGCCGGCATCGACCACCTCGTGGAGTTAGGGGTTACGGCCGTTCAGCTGATGCCGGTCATGGAGTACGACGAAGAAACCGGCAATGTTGAGGGGCGCCTCAACCACTGGGGATACATGACCACCAACTTTTTTGCCCCGGAGAGCCGATACGCTGCGGTCGACGGGCAGCAAGTACAGGAGCTCAAGGAACTGGTGCGTGCGTTCCACGAGCGGGGCATCGCCGTCTTCATGGACGTGGTTTACAACCACACCGGCGAAGGGGAGCCATGGACGGTGGACGCGAGGCTTGCCGCAAAATGCTACAGCTTCATGTGCTCGTCGCTCAACCGGGTGTACCGTCCAACCCCGGACGGACGACACTTTTCCAACGCCACTGGCACGGGCAATGATCTCGATTTCTCAGGTGATGACGAGCGCTACACGAAGCGACTGGTGCGTGACTCGCTCGCTCTTTGGCATCAGACATATGGCATCGATGGCTTTCGCTTCGATTTGGCGCGGATCCTGGCCGATGGCTCTCAAAACGCAGCGGACTGGATCGACAACGACCCACGCTTCGCAGCGGCCCACCTTCACGCCGAGCCCTGGGATATGGGCGGGGTGTGGTGGGAGTTCATGGACAATTATGGCTGGAGTCATGCCAACAATCGCTGGGCGAAATGGCTGGGGCAGTACCGTGACCAGGTACGCCGTTTCTCGCAATCTGCGTTGAGGAACCGGAGCGCCTTCAAGCGGCTGATAGAGGGCTACGGCCAAAACGAAGCCGGATCACCTGCTTCCACCAAGCCGTGGCGCTCGGTGAACCTCATCGCCGTGCACGACGGCTACACCCTGCGTGACTGCACGTTTTTCAACGACAGCGGTGGCTCCCATAACTGCTGGGACAGCGATGGAGACGAGAATGTGCGCCGCGAGCGCTCCAAGCTGTTAATGGGTATCCTCTTGACCTCACAGGGGGTGCCGCTCGTGCTCCAGGGCGACGAGTTCGGGCACACGAAGTCGGGGGCGAGATCCCAAGCAGAGGCCCACAACACTTACAACTACGAGTCCACGACGGGCGATCCGGCTGTCAATCACGTCAATTGGATTGACTGGCGCCTCAAGGACGGCGACACCAGCGGCTCGTCCAACGCACCTGCCTATGCCAAAGAGCTCTTTCACTGGACTAAGGACCTGATTGCTCTGCGCAAGCAGTGGTCGCACTTCCGGCGGGCGGAGTTTCCTGAGTATATCGACGAGGCACCGAATGATGAGAATGGGCCCCGTAACGACGGGCGGTTCACCTATGCATGGGAGGGTCCCGGAGACGGCTCGCCGTCGCAGCTCGCGGTGATCTGGTGGGGCAAAGTTGGGGAGCCCGACCTCATTATTGTTTACAACGAACACTGGGAGACCTTCGCGGTCGAGAACCTCGCCAATTGGTCGAAAGGCAATTGGAAGGTCCTAGCCCGATCATGGCTCGGAGATCAAAGCGATCTGTGCAGCCCCGCAGACTGGCAAACGAATTGTCCCGACGTGGGAGGCCGTATCGAGGTCAAAGGGCGGTCCATGGCGGTTCTCATCAGCAACAACGACTGAGAAGTGGGCACCAGATGGACAACCGCGACGCACCATGCGAATAGCACTTTCAAAGCTTCGGACCGCTTCCTCCGGCAGCCCCGAATTGTTTTCTCGCTAATTGGGCCGGAAGGGCCTACAGAGACTAATCGCCGCCCGCCCCTAGGCTGTTATCGGTGACTGAGAGTGTTTGTGCTCCCGCCTCAACTAAGGCGGTCAAATGTCAAAGTCCTCTTCATTCAATTTTCGGGAGTGGCTGGTACCGCCAGTGTTGCTGCCGATCTTTCTTGTGCTGCTCATCGTCGCGGCGATGTTGTACAACACAAGCCCGGCGTAACGGGGCCGCGCGCGCCTTCCTCTAACTCAATGGTGCGGCTCCATGGACCAAGCTTCTCTCGATCAAGTATATCGCTTTGATCAGGCGCCATCCGCTCGAGTAGAACGTCTGCGCAAGGAAGCTCGCGGCACGCCGCCTGGAGTCCGGCGGGACGAATTGCTCCGCAGAGCGCAACAAATCGAAAACATTTCGCCTGCTCAGGAGCCGATTGCATCTCTCGATCTTCACCCACCTAAATGAGCAGTTCTCGGCCCATACTTGGAGGGACCGAAATGGAAACCGCTGTCGTGTATCTAATCTCTGTTGGAATAACTGCTTGCGGGATCTGCGTCGTTGCCGGAACGATTGCGGCAGGCTCGCCTTTGGCTTGGACGCTTGCTGGTCTCGCCACAGTTACGGTCGGATCTCTCAGCCTTTTTGAGCAACTTAAACCTGTGAACTAGACCCGCTTCGTTGCCGCCGGCAGAACGATCCGTTGCCCAGTCACTTGAACCTAATGGCATTCACTCCTCGGCCTACCGTCCGGAAGACCGTCATGTTTTTTGCAGTGACTGCTGTCCTGCTATACCCGGTCTGGGGTCCATGCTGAGCAACGCGCGAATCCGAAACCTCTTTGTGCTGACCATCACCCAAAACCGCGCTCCGTCCGCACCACGTCAGCTTCCTCCCGGTTGCGGTGGGGTTCTAGTTTCGCACCGTAGGCTTATACAGCTGGGGCTGAAGGCAAAAGCGAAATGAAGGACCGGAAGTGGACCCAAGATCCCAAGACCCTCCTCTGGATTATTGGTGCCCTGGTTTTCCTGATATGGGTGTTTTTGCAGAGGCAATATTACTGAGCTTCCGCCGGCTGGTCGGCCTGGGGCTGAAGGGAAAAAGCAAATGATCAAGCCGAAGCGGTCTGCCGAGCAACAGGTTGCGGACGAGCTCGAGCGACGGGCTCTCCACCCGCTTTCGTCGAGGCAGACGATATCGGACAGCCAAGCCGAGCCAGAATTCCATGCAAACCACAAACGCCTTAGAGCAGAAAGGCTGGCGCGAGAGGCAGTCGAGATCGGGCTGAAGGCGAAGGGAAAATAGTGAACGAGCTAAAGCCGACCGCCGCGAGAACGCCATGGTTTTGGTTTGTGGCGGCGCTGTCGGCGACGTCGATCATCATGGCAATCACCCTCATCGGGTTTCCCATGTAGGGGTCGCGCCAGGCTTTGATGGGAACGTAGCCCACTGTTCGGCAGTAAGGTGGGTACAGTTAACCGTCTTAAGCGCCATAGCCGCACGTCATGGTTCGCTTTGACGGCAACAGGATGACGAACACCCCACACCGCGATTACATTGAGCCGATTGAAGCTTAGTGAGATTTCGAGATCGCCCGTTGCAGCGTGCGAACCAAATCCTCCGCAGCCTCTTCCATCGTGTCTTTTCTTTCCAGATGCTTAATCATTGCGACTAGCGTGTTGATCAAGACGATCCGGGCCATCGGCTGCGAAACCTGTCTTTCAGCCAAGAGCGCACGGATGTCTCGCGTAAGCGCGACGCATTCGACTTCGTGTGCCTTCGTCATCTCTCTGGGCACTTCACTCCTCCAGCCAATGAAAAGTTGGGATTCCAAGCACGCCCGATTCGTCAGCCAAGCTGGCGGCGGATCGGTGGCAAAAAGCCGCCGCTATGACGATCTTCGTGACGGCAACCTGCCCTAGGGGTTAATGGATCGTTACTGGCTGAGCTTCTGACGCGCGCCGCCGATATTCTGACGGACGACCGAGCGTGTATTTTTATTGGGACCATCTGCCGGGGCGATGGGACACTGAACCGCTATTTTTGGGGTCGAGTGTCCCGGTCAGATTTTCAACACCGGCCGCCGCCAGATTTTGGAACCTCGACCGACCCAAATTTTCAAAGGGGCCGCCGCTGTAGCGGGATGAGAGGTAGATATATCGGGCGAGTTGGCTGGTTCCTTGCCACCCGGCACCGGGTGGGTCTTTTGTGCGCCAAGCCTGGGCGTCTGCTGCTGCTCGCGCGCGCGTAAATCCCTTCGGCCGTGGCTTTGAACCGTGGCTTTCTTCGGTGTGGGCGTTCGATCGCTGGCAAAGCTGAACCGTTTCAAGCGCATCTGCGGAAGGGTAGGGAGGATGGACGTTCCGCCATCGTGAGAACCGCTAGGGTCGCTTGGCGATTCTGCCCTTGAGCCTTCCATGCGCCCGATCGCGTTCTACCGCACGGCGGGCCACGGCTGGCCGTAGCTTTGCAAGCTGAGGTTCTAATCGGATATTCGCAAAGTAGAACTGGCAGGTCCGAGATGACCGGATAGCGGACTACGCCGTAAAGGGCTGGGCAGGCCCGAAGCTATTGAATCGCGCTGATCGAGGCCAAGGACAACAACCATAGTGTCGGTGACGGCCTCCAGCAGGGACTCGACTACGCGACGACGCTCGACATCCCCTTTGTCTTTTCCTCAAACGGCGACGGGTTCGTATTCCACGACCGCACGGGTCAGAGCGCGGTTAGGGAGGCGAGCCTCGGCCTGGACGCATTCCCGACGCCTGCCCGACCTGTGGTCGCGGTATCGTGCCTGGAAAGCTCTCGGCGCCGAGGCCGAGCAGATCGTGCTTCAGGACTATTTTGACGACGGGAGCGCGAAAAGATGCAGGGCGCCCTGCGCGCAGTAGAGAAGAAGCAGCTTCCCCACATGCTCAGTGTTACCAATATGCTGCTGCACGGCATTGAGGACCCGAGTTTCGTGCGCCACGACAACACGTTGGCCCGCCCGCTGATTTCATGGGGCAAGGACGAGCGCGTCGATATCGTGCTCACCAATCCGCCCTTCGGTGGGCGCGAGGAAGACGGCATCGAGAACAACTTTCCGACCTTCCGGACCAAGGAGACCGCCGATCTGTTTCTCGCACCGATCGTGCGCCTGCTAAGGCCCAGCGGGCGCGCCGCCGTGATGCTGCCCGACGGCACGCTGTCCGGCGATCCTACAGTCCAGAAAAGGCGACCTCAGGGTCCAGAAAAGGCGACCCGCCATTCGCACCAATCTATCCCTTGTTCAATCCCTTCGCGCGCGCGAGCCGGCGATCGTGGCGGCGCTCGGCTCGCTCGGCCCGTCGCTGGAGGAGAGGCTCGGGGCCGACAGGGCCCGATCGTGGTTTGGCAAGACCGTTGTCATCGACGTCGTGGGTGAGACGCTCACCATGGCGATGCCGACGAAGTTTATCGCCGAGCGCGCCCAGCAGGACTTTGGTCTGGAAGTGTTGGCCTATTGCTCAGCCCTGGTACCGACTGTCAGGGCAGATCGGATGGTCGTCGCCAAATCGTCGGGGGTGGCGGCATGAGTAGGGGGAAAGCCCAAAACTACTCAAGCGTTGATACGAGCGCGCAATTTGGCAATCTCCCCGCGAACTTGGATCAGGGCCGCTACGCAATGCTCTTGGAGATCCACGATAATGCTCTGCAGGTAGTCCAAGTCTTCGGACCGCGTCATGCCGTACTCACAGCGATAAGTTTCGCCATCGTGGTCCTTCTTGAACTCGGTGAAGTTGTACATAGCGTTCTGAACCGAATAGAAAGAACGCGACAATTCGACGGGAAAACAGTCCAGGTTGTTCCAGGCTTCCTTAATCTCGGGCAATTCGTTGAAGGCAAGATTATCTACGGTGACTATGTTGTTTTCGCTCGGCGATGCAGGCGCATCAGTCAGTCTAACCATGTATTCCGCTTCGTGTCGCAATACGTCCACGGCAAAGTCGAACCGCAAAAAAATGCCCAAAATCTTCCGGCATTCATTCTGGCTGGCAGCTCTTTCATCAAAGCGGACTTTTGCCATCGCCGCGGTGTAAGCGACGACAGCAGCGCCCAGCGCCACAAATGCGGCCATCAGCGTCTGCCAGTCCTTCCACGAGGTCGCGTTTGTAGGCCCCCAAACACCAAGCCACACCGAAAGCACAGCCGTGAACATCAGCAGGCTAATCGCCGCTGTATCGAATTTACGCATCATCAAGCAATTTCCCAACTTCATCCAACAAGTCGCAATACTTCAATCTTCACATCGTTGCCTGCAATGGGTTCAACCTGACGAACTCGCTCGATCTGCAACTCCATTGTGCGTCAATCGGAACTATTTCAGGTTTCAGCGTTGCAAACGACGGCAGCAACGCTTTCACCTGCGTCTATGGGCATCCAGTGGACACTGTTACCGGCAATTGGGTGAGTTTGGGCATTCGTCGACCGAGCGCGGGATGGGCAACGTCTTACCGATGCAACAGACATATGAACCTGAACGCAAGTCTAAGCCTTCGGGCGTCCTTGAGCGGGCGGCTTGTAGCCGCCCTCCAAGTCCGGAAACGGCTCGTGAGGGAAGTCGCAGTACCCCGTGGCGTCAGCCATAAGGACCGACGGCGGGCGGGCGTCGTCGTATAGCCCGATCAGCATATCTTTTTCGCCGGCATAGCCGCCAAACGTACTACTAAAACATCTGTTTTGCGGGCATACATTTTGCCGTCATCCAAGATAGCATCTTTACACTCCCGCCGGCCGCTAGCCTCTTGCGTTCCTCGGGCTTCATAACGTTCATTGATAGGTTTCCGGAAACTCTGTCGATGGTGCCAAAAATGGATGTTGTGCTGCTTTCGAATGCAAATGTGACCTGCGTATCGTTGACCTTAGTGATTGAGTAGGTCTGGTAGAGAGGCGGCTTAAACGTTCCGGCATCAAAATCGATGATCGCGCTATCTCCGTCGATAATCATTGGGTTATTCTCAGGAAAACTAAGGGTGCCTTTGCATGCAAGGGTAATTGGGGCCGCCTCTGTGGGAGAAGCCAAAGAGATCAAAATCGCTATTGCTGCTGGGGCCCTCATCGATCCAGAACCGTTCTATGGCTCACACCTGTAGCGATAGGCGCGCGAGCCGGTCTCATCTGCCCACGACCACACCATGGAGCCGCTTAATCGATCCAGAACGATCGAGGTTGGAACCCCTAGTCTTATTGCCGCCATGCTCATTTTTGATCCGAGAAAGTAGAGTAGTATTTTATCGTCTGTCATTCCTTTGGCTGGACGATTGCGATAGCCGAAATAGACCTCGTTACTCGTTCCCATCGTCTGGGCAACACGCAGCTCGACAACTGGTAAATCAGTGTCGACGTGAAGCTGGTTCACATTCTTTTCGCGTTCTGGCCCGGGGCGCTCGCTTCCTTCGAATCGACATGCGAGAGTGAGTTTTTCCGCACCGGCGACCGACGATATGGTGATGGAAAGCACAAGCCCCAGAAGTGCAGCGGTTTTCATTCGTGCTTGCCTTTGGACGGTCTTCAAGCTCCTGCGGGCCCCTGTGCGACCTGAACCACATGCCGCTCGTTCCCGACCGTGATTACTATCGTGTAGGTCTTCGGCCCGCCGGCTTGGTCCGTGGGTGGCGCAAGGTGCAGTTGGCCGCCGTACCACTCGCCCGGCATGAGGGTGTTGTCTTTGATGACGGCTTGCTCGAGCGCAGCCATGTTGCGCTGACCCGCCTCGATCGTCGTCGCTACCATCGCCTCGTTTTGCACAGCTGCGTTGTTCTGCGCAATCACGCGGCGGTGGGGCTGTAGAACGTTCCGGTCCGGCCGCTGGGCGTCGTGTAGCTTCCGCGGCCCGCGTTTGCAGCGCTATATGAGTTCCCGGCGACGGCGAGGCCCGTCAGAATAGCCGCGGCCACCTGGCGGTTTTTCTCCTCCTGCACCAGCATTTCATAGCTGACGACCTGCATGCTGTAGTCGGTGCCGGCGACGTGCTGGATCGCCTCGACTTGCGCGACCTGGAAATCCACGGGTTGGCGTCCAAGGTTGTTGATACCGACCACAAACACCGGCCGTCCATTAGCCTGAAGCTGGCGCGCAGCCGGCTTGACCAGCACTAGTGACGTCTTCTGCCGTGAAACGAGGGCAGGTTGCCCGTCGCGCATCAGCGCCTGTTGCTGTGGACTTAAAGCTTTGAAAGAAACGGTTTCGCCGTTCGACACGCAGCCGCCCAGCGCGGCGGAAAGCACCGCAATCGGTAAAATACGCATGATGAAAACTCCCCAGTCCCAGGGGCATACAAGCGCAACTATTGGGGGAGGGCAAGGCCGGTTTCGCGCGCCTCAAGAGCAATTCGCGTCGACTGTGGAAAGTCGGTGACAGCAGGCGCCACCGGTCTGCCGCGACAGCGGTGGGCCAAATGGACACAAGACCCGGAGGCCGATTGGATCGCTGAGGCGCCCTGTCACGCCGATATGGACGCCTTCAAGGAGTTGATCGACACGGCGCCCACGACCTTCGCGGGCTTGGTCGCGTGGGTCTTATCTCAGCGAGATCAGGAAGGCTCAGAAATGGATGTTCGAGGAAGAGGGGCCGCCGTTGCTGGTGACCTTCGTCGAAGCGCTCGGAAACCTGGCGGTGATATCATGACCACGAAATCGACTCACGAATCCAGCAGCAGCGTCAACAGGGGCAGGTTCACCGTAACACGGAGATTGTTCATGAACTCAATCGTTGCACTGCCCATCGCTGGCGCGCTCCCGATCCAATCAATTGCGGCCGCAGATGCCGACCCAATCTTCGCGCTGATCGCGGCGCACCAGAAAGCCTATGAAAAGCTGAACGCCGCGGAGCGCGCTCATGCTGTGGTCGAGAGAGAACTGCAGGCTGCGGGTGATCTGTTCCCAAGCGTTACAAGTCGCGGAAATCCATATTCGGGTTTGCCGGGACCGGTATCAAAAACTCAAGCCGACATCGATATGTACTCTCCTGCTGACCTCTATCCCGAAGACAACAGGCGGGACCATGATGAATTGTCTGCGGCCATCGCGCGCCGCGACGCCAGGCATAAGCCGTCTCAGGAAGCCATAGACGCAGCTTGGGAGGATGAACGAGAAGCGCTCGACCGGGTTGTTTTGGCTGTTCCATCGAACCATGGCTGGGGTCATGGCCCCGCTAAAACTTCAGCGCGAATTGTGGGATGCCGGCGGCGACATGCAGATGGACGCTTGGACCGCAAGCTGCGTTTGCGAGGCGGTCGAAAAGGGCGTTGTTAAAGCTGCAGGCCTCCTAACCGCCGGGAAAGGCCCGCCGGTTCACGCTGGCGGGCCCCTTTTCATACGAACCCGCTCAGCGATCTATCTTTAGCAATCAGAGAGCGATCGTCCCTAAGGCGCTCAATATTATCTAGACCTTTTGCAATCTCTCGCCCGATCTCTCTCTTATCGAACCGTCTTCTGCAGCCTCAGTTTGAAGGCCCCTAAGGCTTTATCAACCGTAGCTGGCGCCATGCCGATGGCATTTAGGTGCTCTACGATTTCTCGTTCTTCGCTTTGACAAGCTTCGAATGCTAGCTCGATCGCTTCGGAGGTGCCGCCCGTAGACCTTAGTTTTTCAGCTTGCGAACGAACTGCGCGGTAGACGCAATCTTCGTAGTTTTTCCTCAGTTGCGGTAGTAGGTCGTCCGCTTTGCTGCCAATGTTGGCAGCAAGCACCAAAATCAGCACAAACGCGGCAAGCGAGACCTTAGAAAACATTGGCCTAGTGCTCATCGAAAACGGATCAGACCGGTCCAATCCGAATCCATCGGCCATCAACGAAACCTTGATTTGCGATAGTATCTTTGGGTCTGACCCTTAATGCTCATTTCATGTTCTCCGGATCTCGGCGAGCGTCATGATAAATGCGCTTGAAAGTACGGACGTTTTTCGCACCGAAACCCGAGAAAGAAGGTGCCGAAGGTGGGAGCCCGCATCTTCCTCAGCCGGATGAACGCTCTGTCATCTCCTCGCCCCGCGTTATCCAACCCGAGGCGGCTCGCCGGGGCAGAGCGACCCGTCGAGATCGAATTGCGTCCCGTGCGGGCGGCCAAAGAGGTGGCAGCGTGAGTCGCACAAGAGAGGAACGCGCTCAGCGGTCGACCGAACCTTTTTACGGCAGCAAGCTGCTGGGCCGCTATTCGCTTCCTTGGAATCGACCAGGGGAACTGCAATAGTGACGTTATGATCATCGCTACCTAGATCACCGCGCTGGACGCGACACGATTGGTCCCTTGTGAGAAAATGGTGAGTCATCTCACGAATTGAGCAGTGCTGCGCCGCCCTCTTAGAGCGACGCAGCATTTGGTCTTATGTCCAGTCTCGATGGTGCAATCCATTCGGCTTTACGTCCAGCAAATCGATGGTGTCGTCGTCGCCGACTTGCAGCAGCGTTCCGCCGTGATGGTCGGAGGATACTTTGACGTAAACGTCGTTCAAAAGTTGCAGCTTGTCCACTTTCGGAAAATCAGTGATGGTTGCGGTGTTGTGTTCACCGTTGAGAGCGTCAAAGTTGAACACAAAGGTGTCGGCACCGTCACCGCCGGTCGCTTCAGCTGAGCCGTCTGCCAAAATCATCTTATCAGCAAATTGCAGGCGTTCGATATTCTGCAGCGTGTCTGTGCCCTCGGCACCGACCTTGTCGGTGACCGTGATTGAGCCATCGGCATTATGATCGATCGTGTAGTTCTTTGCCCTACCCGAGAATAGGGCCGTGTCCGTGTCCGGGAGCGGCTCGCCGAATGGATTGCCGTTATCACCGATTAGGTGGTCGTCGCCCTGCCCCCCCTTCATCCAGTCATCGCCCTCGTTCCCCAGCAGCTCGTCGTTGCCGGCGCCTCCAAAGATCTGATCATTGCCGAGGCCCCCGAAGACCTCGTCGTCGCCATCGCCGGCTTTGATGCGATCGCGGCCCTCCAGGCCGACGAGCAGATCGGAGCCTGCGCCGCCCCCTACCTCGTCGTTTCCGGCGGCGCCGTTGACGAAGTCGTCGCCGTCGCCGCCGGTCAGGCGATCGTTGCCGTCGCCACCGATCACGGCATCGTTGCCGAGGGCGCCGTCGAGGACGTCGTTGCCACCGTCGCCCCAGAGCGTATCGTCCCCGGCGCCGGACTGAATCCTGTCCGTCCGGTCGGTGCCGCCGATCACGACGTGATCGTCGCCAAGAAACGCTAGCCCGCCTCCTTGGTTGGTCATCACCAATGGATTTCCGGCAGCGTCGACCGGATAGGTTGACGGGTCGCCGGCTTCGATCGTGTCGGTGGGCACCGCGAAGACGTCGAAGGGAAGGTGCGTGGTATCAGTGTTGCGCATCACCAGCTCGGAGAATGAGGTGCCCTCGAGCTGATTTAGGAAATTCGTACCTTCCAACCGCGACAGGTAGTAAAAGCGGTCACCATTCTGCAGATTTTCCATTTGAGTCTCGAACACGAAGTTGAAGGTCGAGCCCAGCAGCCCGCCCGACGCCAGCGGCTTCTCCGCCAGGCCCCCGATCCACAGATCAACGTCATTGAGACCGGTCTCGACGCCGGCGAAGGCTCCAGTGCCGTTGAGAAAATCAGTGTCCGGGCCAACGCTCTCGTCTGCCTCCGTGGTCGGGTCATCCGCCGTCCCATAGACAAGCGTGACGGCAGCGTCACGTTTCTCCGCCACCGTGGCGGCATCAGCGAGCAACGGATGAACGCCGTACGCTGCAATGAAGTTCACGAGAGACTCTGGGTGCTTAATGCCGTCCCCGAATTCCGCCCAGCTCGCATATGGCTTGAGATCGGGATCTCCGGTTGTTGCGTAGAACTGCTCGCGGACACTGTTGAGCGGTGCCACGCCGGTGTCACGGCCGCGCGCGAGGTTTATAGTCGCAAGGTCCAGAGGCAAACCGAGAAGATTGTTGCGCAGCGCACCGGTAACGAATTCGTCGACGCTGTTGGCGACCTCGCGCGTTGCTCCGCGCACAATTTCCGCTGCAGCATTGCCGTCGGCGCCACGCTCCGCATAGGCGAGCGGGTTGAGGAAGGCGTCAATCAGCCTGAGCTGCTGATCGCCCGCCACCTCGGCATTGGCGTCGACCACGTTGCCGTCGGCATCTTGACGGTCAACAGTCTCGCGCAGCAGGGAGTGCCCGAACCGATAGACCGTGTGCGCGAACTCGGCCACGATCGCGGGATCGATGGTGACGTCGTGCGCCTCGAATTCATCGATGTTCGGCTGGATGCTGCGTGCAAAGTCCTCGAAGACAAGATGCTGGTATTGCATCTCGGTCGCAAATCTTCCGGCCTGGAACAGGTACTCGCCATTCCACTCACTCTCCTGGATGCCGTCGGACATATCCGCTCCCGGCTTCAGCCACTGGCTGACGAATGCTGGATCATTGTCCGCTTCGGCCAGAATCACCTCCTTCAGGTGCCCGATCAGCCGGTTGTGTTCCGCGTGGAAAACGTGATGAACGGCGGTCAGGCCAATATTCTCATTCCCGCGTCCGTCGCCGGTGATGTAGTGGGCATCGAGCAGCTCATTGTCGTAGTTGCCGCTCGTATCCGACCTGTCAAGGTTCGAGAGGCTGATCTCCGTATCGCCGTCCGCGACCTTGCCGGTCGGAACGGCATCATGGGCAATGTCGTTCAGAAAGGCGTGTCCGGTGCGGATCGCCCCGGTGGTGCTGACGGGATTGGCGGGGTTGCCTTCTATCAGGATGTCGTCGGGCGTCCCCGCAATGCCGTCAGCGCCGGGCATCACAAGTTGGGCGTATCCATGGGCTCCGGCCAGGAAGCGCCCATAAGAATCGGTTGCCAGCAAGGGAATGTCGGTCACATCGGCATCGGTCAGGTCGATGCCGAGCAACTCCCGCGCTTGCGCCTTGACGTCAGCCCAGGTTGCCAGGCCGCCATCGGCGCCTTCGAGCAGACGCCCGGTTGCCACCGGATTGCCGTTGGCGTCAAGCATGTACTCGCGCAGAAAAACCTGGTGTGACGGATGCGACGTGTACGTCTGGTTCTGGTCGATGAACGGTGTCGTCTGGTTCGTGTGCTCGTGGACATCGTCCGAAGTCCCGACGACCCCGTCTGCCCCGGCCAAGTTGGTCGCACGCGTCAATACCATGAAATTAGTCGGGCTACCTTCAACGTAGAGAGGGTCGTCCGGCTGCAGTGGAATAAACACCGTCCCGCTCTCGCCCTTGTTCACTAAATCCAGGCCATGGTCGAAGAACTGGCCGAAGAACGTGAACCACTGATTGAACGGCGCCGCGCCATCGGAATCGACGTTCGGAATAACCCCGTCGCCATCGCTGTCGACTGCGGCGGCCGCCGGGTTGCTGTTCGCATTCTGGTCGGCAATCAGATTGCTGATGATCCGCGGTTGGGCGTCGATCACTGTATCTTTGGTCTGGGAGTAGGACGTTCCGAGATCCGCTTCGCGGAACACAGGATCGGTCATCCGCGGGAACATCCGATCCGCGGCGCCGAAGTCCGACTGGCCTGGCACCACGCTGTTGTTCGTGCCGTCAACCGTCCGCAGCCCGAACGGAAGAGAAGGGTCCTCCAAAGGAGAGCCGGTTTCGGCGAATCGAATTTGCGCGAGAATGAAATCGAGGTCTGATCGAATGAGTTGCATGTCCGTCTCCCTGATTTCCGAGCTGTGGAATTCCGGACGCCTCTGCGAAGGCATGCAGGCCGGGAGCGGGAGCCCGCTCTGTGGCGCTTTAGAGATGAGAATGCGAAAGGATGAAAGCTTTATCGCGCACAGGCAGCCACATATTTGGCAGCAACCGACGCCGACGCGGTCCGCAACATTTCAGAAGTCGCAGCGTCATAGCCGCACTCGCAGGCTTCTTCCGACAGGGCCTGAGACATCGCGTCGATGGCTTCAGGCTCTGTGCGGCACGGTCGCCGAGATAGGTCAGCATGTGCGAGCGTTTGCTGATACGTAGACCGTGACCGACCAGAACATGGTTCCCGAAACTCCGAAAGGAGACCTCAGCCAGACCTGCTAACTGGCGCGGCTCAATTGCTCGCACCTGACTCTGGATTAATGGGGCGTTCGGCAATCCGGCCAATGTCGGCGCAACATACCTAACCCTGCGGCAAAAGCCGTTCCAGCCCGTGTCCCACAGGCTTTCACACCTTCCCCAAATCGATGGTCGGTCGGGGATGATGGCGCTTTCAATCAACACTTCAGCGCCGATCGCAGGCCGTCGATGACCGTCCAGGAATATAGGTGTAAGCTGATCCGAGAGTGGCGTGAGGAATAATCACCGTGCTCACACAGGGGCGTGAGGGTCCTGCACCGGAAGGCGACGTCGTCGCCACCGTCTATAAAGACTCCTCCGGGAGTCTGTATGTCGAACCGCTGCCACCGCAGTCGCCGCTGGACTGCGTGGGGCCGGTGGGCGTGGTTGGCTGCCCGGTGGCGCGGGTCTGGTACGGTTGGGCCAACATCACGCCCCAGCAGCAAGTCGACGCCGAGGGGGCTTACGCCAGCCCCGACCTCGACCCGGAACAGGGTCCTCGTCGTGGGACACTTGCAGACGGTCACGGTGAGGGATCATCTGACTGGCGAAAACCCCATCGAGCAAACCTGGTTCATGGTCAACAAGCTCTATCTGACCCCCTTCCGGGGACGTGTCTTCGAGCGCCACTCAACGCAGTTCTTCTACGCCACTGGAACCCCGAGAAACGCCCTGGTCCTCGCGATCAGCAGCGGCGAGCATTCGCCCCGCGCCGCGCGCATCACCTGGACCGGCATGGCCACGTTCGGGGGCAGCAGCGGCCCCCGTAGCGCCGAAGACATGTTCGTGACGGGGGAGGCCGACTTCGCGCGCTCTCCCTTGCCCATCAAGGCAGACGAGTATTTCGTCCGGCAGACGCGCCCACCACTGCCACCACCGGCAAATGTGTAAAGTCGGGCGGGTGCAAGGACTGCAGGACCAGCATAACCACGAGCGGGTGTATTCATGACCTAAGATGACCGCGGAGACACACTACTCTCGCGGACTTGATTCATGCAGGCGCGTTATCGGACCCACTACAGGCTCCGCATCAGGCAGGCCACCGCCCCGCCGCGACTCGGGTTCTGCATCTGCCGGCGCAATCACCAACAAAAAGACCGCCCGAAGGCGGTCTCTCTTTGGCACCATGTAATTGGTAATCATCCACCTCGCAAAGCACTGACTAACCATGCAATCGTATTGATCGCGGTGTCCTGGATTTGGCACTTTCAGTCACCCGGCCTTGCTGTTTTAGCTTATCTAACTCCGCCGCCACCTCGGCTAAGCGTTGAGGCGTCCATAGCTGCTTAGGCTTCCGTTTTGAAACGCGGACCTTCTTTTTCATTGCGGCCCCTCCGTTCAGGAGCGAAAGGGGCGAGCATACGTCTGCTCACAAGCGATCGTCTGTTCGGCTTCTGACTCAGGAACCGAGATTAGCCAGAGGCTACAAACTCGGGATGAAGTCAATGTCGATCGAAGAACTGTTCGAACTGCACCAACAGATGCAGTCAGTTCTCCGCGAAAAACTGCTCGCCAAATGGGCAGCACTACTAGAAGATCGATTGCGTCAGCTCAACCAGCCGGCGAGCGATGCAGCAAGCGCGAACCCCACTCGACGTGCGAAGCCGCCGATCTAACTAAACCGCCAATCGAGATTCGGTGTACGAAGCGGTGTCGCTCGGTGAAGGTCGGGGACGCCTTTGCGCCGTTGACGCTTGCAGCGCCTCCGCAATACGGACCGCTTCTCTGAGCTTTTGAAGTTCGGCCATGCGGTGGGAAAGATCGAGGTCTATCTGCGAGAGACACTGCTCCGTTGAGTCTGCCCGCCTTGTTACACATGGCGGGACATGTTCAGTCACAAGACTTGTGGACAGGGTGGAGTAGGCGTCAATACGCGGCTGAAGAGAAGGCATTTTAAAAAACCCCTCACTAACCATTACTCATACTTCATTGTGAAGAGGGGGGACGGCGGCTTCAACAGGATTCGTCTAATTTGAGAGCCGCATCCGGAGTCTTACGGGCGCTTCAATTTGTGGGCAGAGCCTTTGCTACCTGACGCCCGGACCTGAGGTACTGGGGTCACGTTATGTCGCCCTCCGTACCCTCGCTGGCGATCCTGGTGGTGCCGCGCCGGGGCGCTCGTGTTCGGGGCAGGAAGGCCAAGCGGGGAGATGGACCAGGCCGCGCCCCTCAAGAGGCCCTGGACCCTGCACGACTGCGGCGGACCGGCCGGACCGAGCTGGGGATCCGAAGCTATTTGGTCAGGTGCACAAGCATGGCCTCACAGGCGTTCTCGGCTTCGCCAACCGTCTTAAAGGGTGATCCGCCTATCCTGATGGCAGGCCTGTTGAAATTGATCGGGCGCCAAGAGGCTACAAAGCCAGGCTTCCCGTGGAGTCCAGGACCACTGCTACTCTCATTACTTATTACAAATGAGAAGCCGCGCTCGCTCGCGCTCCAAATCTCCAGCTCCTCTGTCGCGGGAGCAACGCGGCTGAAATGCAGTGCCATTCTACGATCCAGCGAGCTCTAGGAAACCGCAAAACCGTGCCGAAGCCAGAGGTCTCTCCTGTGTGTTAGCTCGGGGTGCAGGTCAGTCGCGCGAGGTGTCCTGATCTGTAGATAAGAAACATATCGCGATTGTAATGGAAATATTCGCCAGTGAAGTCCTTGGTGCGAAATTTAAGCTGGACCGTGTTGTTGCTCAATACGAGCGCACTAACAGTACCCTGGCCCAAATCGACTGATACTTTCGACACGTTATTTGCGGAACTGAAGACCGCCTTCAAGGTGGTGGGGAATTTTGAGAGTCCCCCAGGCTCGAACATATCGCCAGTGCAACTTATCTTGAGCGAGTCCTTCGCCTGAGCGGTTTCCATTGTCAAAAAGGCGATCGAAATGCCTCCAAGCAAAGTTGTAATTTTGAGCATTACTCATTCTCCGAACTTCGGATCGATTCCAGCGCAAATCTTGCACCGCATCCAACCCGTTGACTAACGGAGAAAGCGCCCGAGAGCAGGCGGCTATTGGTCGGGACAAGACGTCATTTCTCGGCCTTCAGCCCCAGCTCCACAAGCCGGGAGCATTGGCTAATATGTTAGCGGCAGCACTCGTTGCACAATTGCGCCGAGGCAAACGAGCACCACGAGCAACTTGAGCAGATTTGCTAGTCGGCTGTCGGTAGCGAATTTGTCGATCGCCCAAAAGCAGATTGCGCCTACGACGACGATAATTAAAACCCCTATCAAAACAGAAATCATATCGCCCTCGTTGTGCTGTAGCCGATAAACCAGAATAGCGCCTTCATTCGCTCAGCCCTCCGGGGCGGACTTTCCCGCAACCTCTGGGCCCAGGCAAGCGAAAAGCCGCCGGCTCGACTGGCCGACTCACCGCGTGACCGCGCCAAATGGGAGATTATCGTGTCGGCGGCCGCCACCGCCCCGCCGCGATTCAGGTTCTGCATCCGCCGGCGCAATGACGCGCTCGGTGGGAGCAGGTCATGCCAATGAGGTCAGAAAATCGCCTGTCAGACGAGAAGGCGTCGCGGATGATGATAGCTCTTCGCAATGGAGAGACACTCAGAAAATTCCCTGTGCGCTCGCACCGGCTGAAGGCCTATTTCGGCGCTCACCCCGACTATGCGCGAGAAGCTGAGCCTCTGATCGAGGCAAATGCAAAGGCCAGCGACGAGATCTGGCCCTCCATGAGGACAGTCTCGCTGTGGGCCCCGAGAACGCGAGTCATCTCCCGATAGAGGCCGCCGTTGCGGCCGAACTCGACGCTGCGAAGGCCCTGATCAACACGGCGCCGAGCACGCAGATCGGCCTGCGGGCGCTGGAAGCGCATCTTCGCGAGGATCGCCATCGCCAGGCTCGGGGGTTCATCGCAAGGACGCACGCGACAGAAATCGGTACCTACACGAGCGGCGACTGGAGCCTTGAAAATGTCGACTGGCTGATCGCGAAGCGCGCAGCAGAGATTGATAGCGCCGCGTGATGCCGCGAGGCAGGATCGTGACAGGAGCCCGCCGGTTCACGCCGGCGGGCTTACCTCGCCATGCGGACCTGTTGTGAACTCTAGAGCCGTTCCTTGGGGCATGACTGGGGGGACCGGAGCGGCCTCGGCCGGCAAGCGAGCACCCAGACCGAGACCGCTTCTTTCTGACCGCGGGTTGACATTGCAGTTGAGCGTCCAATTCCGCCAAGAGTCCTTTGCAGAATCCGGCTAGCGTTTCCATCATCCGCCTGTACAGTGATGAGTCGTTACATCTCATGATCGTGGGGGCGAGTCATGCAGAGCGAGTGGGAATCAATGACGATCGATGATCTGTTCGCGCTGCGCGAACAGATGCACGATGTGCTCAGCGCGAAGCTGAAGGCTAAAAAGATCGAGCTCGAACGTCGGTTGAAACAGCTCAATCAGCAGTCAAAACTAATCGAGACGGTGAAGCCTGGCCTGCCAGGGTGACGTCACTTCGGCCTCGCTTGGACGCTTGTGCCACTCGTATCGAATCTTTGAGCTTCTGATTTTCCGCCCTTCGATTGAGAAGATCGGCCGTGGACTGCAAAAGACGCTGCTCGAAATCGTGTAAAGACTGTCCCATCTGAAATACTCCCTGCCTACAAGACAATTTTGGTTTCAAATAATGGTAGCTCGGCAAGCAATCATCGTGCCGCGCGCCTCATGTTCACACCCACTGCGCCGCCCGCGGATCAGGGGATGATGCCTCTGATGGTGCCCTCGCAGAGAGCATCTCGATAGCCAGCTGTTCTTCCAGAAGGCGTTTGCCGATATATTCGCGCTCGAGATCTGTCAGGCTGGTTTCTAGCAAGTGGCGATAGCGCCGAATGTTGCCTTGATGCGTTCTAAGCCGAGCGCAATTCTCATCAATCATTTTGTACTCCTAATAACTGGTCGAAAATTAATAGCCGGAAATCTGACGTCTCCTCTACTCACCCACCGGGATCAAGCATAAACCGTGCCGACTACCTGTAAGGATCCAAGGCTACGAATTCATGACAGTGAAACGATGGCGTTCGGGGTGTTTCACACGGTTTTGCCGCTTTATCCCGGTATGATGATTCGGCGCTCGAAAGGGCGCATCTTGGGACGGCTCTGGCGCCATTAGCCCCAGCCCCGCGCCAGAGCCGTTTCACCAACGATGCAATCCCGCTGTGCGCTGACTTTCCTCTAGCCGCGCCTTTCTCGCCGCGCTCGAGTCATAAGCAGAAAGAACCCGATGATGGTCAGGACCACCACCGAGGTCGTGATGATGCCGACATCACTGGCGAACGCCACAACGACGAAACCGATGAGCGCGACCGCTCCGAGAAGGATTTGCGCAAGCCGCTTCCCGCCGCCCAAACAGACGATAATCAGGATTGTGCAGCCGATTATGACCCAGACCATTTGGGGCTCGCAGGATTGCGCCGCTGGGTTGCTATGCTGCAGGCATGCTCGCGAAACGTTAAGCGGACTTGCCATTCTACTCAATGCAGTAGTCGAGAACAAAGCACGAAGCACCGTGTACGACCCGTGTATCATCGACAAGGCGGGACTAAACGGGAACCCTGAAACTAAAGAGTTTTCTTCAAGACAAGATGAGACACGGAAAGCGAAGGAACAGAACGCGTAAGTCTTTGAAAATTTTGGCGATCCCAGCAGGATTCGAATCTGCAACCCACGGAGTAAAAATCCGTTACTCGAGCGGCTCGAAAGAGGGTCGGCAACAGGGAGACCAAGAATTATGCACGTAGTTTTTCTACCGTAGATTCCTATTAACGTGTGGCCAGAAAACAAGCGACAACCTGGGCGTTCTTACGAGATTTGGAGGATGGTGCATCCGTCATCACTTTGTTTCCATCGATGCCCGAGTATCGAACAGCGGCGGGCTTGTGTAAATTAAGGAACATCGAGCCATCGGTTTGGCATTGAAAGCGCTGTCTGTTTGCTTTCGGCAGGCGATCAGCTTGAATTCTGGTAGCGCTTGCATATCACGAGGGTGCCTTCGCCGCACTTGCTGTGCCCGCGATATGTCATCCCAAAGTGCTGCCTCCTGGACTTGCGAGAGATGGATCAGTGACTGGGGTTATCAAAGATATATCGCAAAGCGGCGAGGCATTTCTAAGCCACGCTTTTCTAGCCTAGTTGAATCATCCTGCGCGATATCCGGCATGGCCGAGCGGCTCGATCGCGTTCTCGATCAGCGTGCGCCCTGAAGGGACTTCCAAATGTCTCTGATCGCGTTGAAATTTGTCTTGGCTGCTCTCAGCTGTCATTGCGCCGCTGCTGTTGGTTCTGACGTGACTGGTGGCTGAGCTGCGCGCCTGGCGCCGCGGCAAGTGAGATCCGTGCCGACGGCTTGCCGCCACGCAATGCGGTCCGCTGCGCATATTCCCGTAGCAGCCTTGCGACTGTTTGGGTGTCGGCAACCATCACTCAACTCGTCTCTCGCCGGACACCCCCTTCTTCCCGCGGCGGAAGCAACTCTTCGCCGCTACGATTGGCGAATTTGCCAGGCCCATCAGTCGAGCGATTTCTCAAGATTTTGTGCCGCCCGAAAGTCATCCATGTGATGCAGGTTCGGGCCGTATGCGGCCTCCTTCGTCAGAAGGTGATGAATCTTTCCTACCACGATCTGGAGATGCCTCATCCGTTCGACGGGCATTGCCCGAGCCTTGCAAAGGGCTCTGACAGCATGGGCCCGGAAATAGTGAAAAGCGTCCGACATGGTCGGATAGATCGGGAATCGTCCCGTCGTGCCGACACGCTGCGCAAAGAACTTCTGCCGAGCCTGTGACGGGGACCGAGATCAGTAGCGAACCTAACGGCCCAGGCGATTCGAGAAAAAGAAGAACATGTTCGCAGTACGGCTGCTTTAGATCTAATTTGAACCGCTATCGAAACCGGCCAATTCCGAAGCTGTTCCAGAGCGATGCCAGTCGAGCCTACCTGACGCTCGTCAGTCGTTGACCAGAGTGCCGATCAACTGGAGTAGAGCCTGGTGTTCGGGACCGTTGGCGCCAGCTCGAAGGAATTTTCCGATTTCGATCAGGGACGTACGTCCCCCGGAGCTGGGGTTCGGCTTGTGCTCCACCATCGCGACACCCGATTGCGGATCGCGGACCAGCCGCCAGGCGTCACCGTTGGCGCTTTCGTAGAGAACTCTTGTCATGCTTTTCAACCACTTGATCTCCGTGGGGTTCCTGGAGGGGGCCGAAAGAACCAAAATCCCGGACGGACATTGGATCCGGGGCACGACATGGAGCCATCACCATTGCCCTGTCGGAAGCGGGCGACATTGAGTGCGGCGCCGGCTGCAGATGGGAGAACCTTACCGGACCCTTCTCGGCCACTTCAGACATGAAGTGGGCCACCATTATTGGGACCTGCTGGTGCGCGATCGAGGGCAGCTGGATGCTTCTCGGGAAATTTTTGGCGACGATTCGATGGATTACAGCGCGACTTTACGCCGCCACTACAAGGAAGGGCCGCCCGCAACCTGGCAGGAGAGCCACGTTTCCGCCTATGCGACGGCTCACCCTTGGAGGATTTTGCCGAGACCTGTGCGCACTATCTCCATATCGTCGACACGCTGGAGATGGCGGGCAATTTCGGCATGCAGATCGCCCCGGCCGCCGACCGCATCGGCGGTCTGCGCGCGAGGGTCGAATTTGGCCCCCTATGCGATCGAGGACTTCGACGCCGTGACCCGGGCGTGGTTTCCATTCGTACTCGCGATGAACAGCCTGAGCCGCACCATCGGCACCCGGGAACGGCCCCGGTCATCGGCAAGCTGCGTTTATTCATGAGCTGGTTCAACGCGAGCGGTCGGTGTTACCGCCGGCTCCGGCGGCGGGGAGGGGGACAGTCGCCCAGGTGACGTTCCCTTTGAAACAAAGCCGGTTCTGATCGCATTGTAGTACATCGCCAGCAATGGTCAGCCAAAACGCGGGTGGAGATAGTGTGTGCTCCCGATATGATACAGGAGGTGCGCATGTGCGATTTGTGCCGCGAGCTGGACTATAAGATCGAAGCGTGTCGCAGATTAGAAAACTCGACCAATGACGAGCTAACGCGCGAAGCTGTCGCTGACCTCATCAGGGAATACGAGGAAGACAAAGCCAAGCTCCATCCAAACCAGTCCGGCGAAGCATCGCGAGGTTAAGTTGCTTCCCCATGTCAAATCTTGCGCAAGCCTTTGCTCGACCGATTGAGGGGCGAGTTGCAAACGCTCATTCTGCCTAACTCATTGGCACGCCGTCCGTAATGTCAGCTATTAGACGTAGCTAGCATCGAGCGGCATACAAAGACTTTGGATCGCTAAATGTGCGCGAGTTTCAAGGAACCGCTCCGAACATGGGGGTGCTTTTTACGCCTGGTAGGTAGCAGGAACCAAAGCATGGATAGTGCTTTTACTGGCTAGCGCAGCCCTCGCGCGTTGCGGGGATGCGTCGGGACTGTTCATGAACAAGGTCAAGGATAAGAGACTGGCCCTAGCGGCGGCAAGCCTTCGGCATGCTCCGGTACTGGAAGGTAAGCCTTTTCCGCTTGGAGCCACCTGGGATGGCCTTGGCGTTAATTTCGCGCTGTTTTCGGCTCATGCCACTAAGGTCGAACTCTGCCTCTTCGATGACGGCGGAAAGAAAGAGATCGAACGCATCGAGCTGCCCGAATACACCGATGAAGTCTGGCACGGTTATATACCGACCGCACGTCCGGGCACAGTCTACGCCTACCGGATCCACGGCCCTTACGAGCCAGATGCGGGACACCGTTTCAATCCCAACAAGCTCGTGATTGATCCTTATGCTAAGCAGCTTGTGGGCGCGCTGCGTTGGGGACCAGAATTATTCGGCTATGAGCTCGGTCACCCGGACAAGGACAAGTCGTTCGATTCACGCGACAGCGCGCATCTGATGCAAAAATGCCGCGTGATAGACCCCGCCTTTACCTGGGGCCATGCGGCAAAGCCCGAGGTGTCCTGGGACCGCACCATCTTTTACGAGATGCACGTCAAAGGTTTTACCCGGAGCCATCCGCTTGTGCCGGAAGGCGACCGCGGTACCTTCGCCGGACTTTGCCATCCGGATATCCCTTCTTATCTTCGCGCGCTTGGGATCACTAGCGCTGAATTCTTGCCTATCCATGCATTTGTGGATGATAGTTACCTTGTAGAGAAGGGTCTTCGCAACTATTGGGGCTATAACTCGCTTGCGTTTTTCGCGCCCGAGCCGCGCTATCTCAAGACGCCTTTTGCGAATGAGTTCAAGGAGGCCGTCAATCAGTTTCATGCCCATGGCATCGAGGTGATCCTTGACGTCGTCTATAATCACACCGCAGAAGGCAACGAACTCGGGCCAACGCTTTCTTTCAAGGGCATCGATAACGCGAGCTATTATCGCCTGCTTCCGGACCAGAAGCGCTACTACATTAATGATACCGGTACCGGCAATACGGTAAACCTTTCTCACCCGCGCGTGCTCCAGATGGTCGCGGACAGCCTGCGCTACTGGGCGACCGAAATGCGCGTGGATGGTTTCCGCTTCGACCTTGCGACCATTCTTGCGAGGGAGCCCTACGGTTTCGATGAAGGCGGCGGCTTTCTGGATGCCTGTCGGCAGGATCCGATCCTTTCGTCTGTCAAGCTGATCGCCGAGCCTTGGGATGTCGGCCCGGGCGGCTATCAAGTCGGCCGATTTCCCCCGGGATGGGCGGAATGGAATGATAAATTCAGGGATGACGTGCGGCGCTTCTGGAAAGGGGATGAGGGCATGACACCCGAATTTGCGCGGCGCATCACCGCATCGGGCGACCTCTTCAACAAGCGTGGCCGCAGGCCATGGGCGTCCGTCAATTTCGTTACGGCGCATGATGGCTTCACACTGAACGACGTCGTTTCCTACAATGATAAACACAACGAGGCCAATAGCGAAGACAACCGCGACGGACACTCGGACAATCATTCGTGGAATCACGGCGCTGAAGGGCCGACTGATGATCCAGAGATCATCGAGCTTCGCGAGCAGCAAAAGCGCAATCTCCTAGCGACGACGCTGCTGTCGCACGGGACGCCTATGATCCTCGCTGGTGACGAGTTTGGCCATACCCAGGGTGGCAACAACAATGCCTATGCCCAGGACAACAACACGACATGGCTCAACTGGCTCGGTATCTCGGCCGAAGGCCGGGCCTTGCGGGAATTCGTCCGTAAGCTAATCGTGACCCGGCAGGCCTTTCCCATCCTGCATCGCTCAAGGTTTGTCATCGGCAACGTCAATGAAGAGCTAGATGTGAAGGACGTAAGCTGGCTCGCTCCGAATGGCCGGGAGATGAGAACAGCGGATTGGGACAATCCGGCCACGCGATGTTTCGGTATGCTGCTTGACGGGAGGGCACAGGAAACTGGTGCCAAACGGCAAGGCTCGGATGCCACGCTGCTCCTTATCTACAACGCGCATCATGATTTGGTCGAATTCGTCTTGCCCGAAGTGCCGCAGGGTCGGGCCTGGGCCGGCCTCATTGATACGCATGCACCGGATGTGACGTTGACGGTTTATCCGTTTGGCCACCGCTTAAAGGCGGCTGGTCGATCAATGCTGGTGCTCGGCCTCGCGACGGGAGAGACCATGACGCGGCGGCTTCGCCAGGGTCTTGGTGCCATCATGGACATTGCCGAATTTCCACTTCAGGTCTAGGCCACGCCTCCTTCCTCGAGAACGCGCAGGACCCCTTGCAATGGCACGGAAATCCAAGCCGGCCGGTAGGAAAGCTCGTATTCGACCTCGTAGAGCGCCTTTTCGAGCAAAAAGAAATTCAACGTCGACTTCATATCCTCGGTGCGGTCTGGCCACAGAACGGAGGCGCCTATCGCCTCCTGATAGGCGCTCAGAAAGCCATCTGTTGTCTGTTCGCGCCACGCAAATAAGGCTCGCGACTCCGGAGTGTTGAGCTTTTCCGACATCCGCCTCTGCTGTTTCGAGGCCATGGCGGCGTAGTCCAGGGAGCGCAACACACCTGCCACATCGCGCGCAGCGGGAGCCTTGCGCCTCCGATCTGCCAACGGTCGGGTGGGCTCGCCCTCGAAGTCAATAATGACTGCGTCCTCATTGGCTACAAGCACCTGGCCCAAATGCAAATCACCGTGATGGCGTATCTTGCAGCGGCCCAGCGAAGGTCGGATGAGGTTAGCTGCATAGTCATGAAGTCCGGGTTTGACCCGCAGTAGGCGCTCTCCAAAGGGCCAGTCATTCACATTCAGCAAAGAATTCTCCAAGCTATTGAAGATGCGAGCCGCGCGCTCCATAACATCGCTAATCCAGAAATCGAGATCGCCTTCGTCGATCGGCTCAGGCTTGAAGGCCTCTACGTCGTCGCGGCTTGCCAGGGCCCGATGCATCTCGGCAACACGGCACCCCAGACGCCGCACCCACTGGAGATAATCCCGTCGTGCGGTGATCGCCTTATCGCGTTCTTCGGACCCTTTCGCCATTGACTCGAGATAAATGCTGAGGCGGTCGGCCGACCAAGTCCAGGCGTCACTGCGATTCGGCACAAATGCATGGACGACACCAAGGGCATAACTCGCTGAAGCATGAGCAGCCTCGAGGTGGCCAATCAGCGCGGGCGTATGCGCAAAATTCGCTGCCTCGGTCAGAAACTGTCCCATCTCCACTTCGGGGTTTCGGCCGGGCTCAATGTGGCGGTACAGCTTGACGACGTAGTCCTGGTCAACCAGGGCCGTACTGTTGGATTGCTCTCCTTGAATCGCGCGGATTCGGGATGGAGTACTCGGAGGCTGGCTCCCAAGTTTGCTCGTGGGCTTGAAGTCCAGCCTCCAGCCCGAGCCCGCAATGGAAGCCTCCCGCCGGAGGTGATCAAGGAGCTGCCGGATGAAATCGGGATCAGCGGCGACATCGCGCAGCAATCCCTCGCGCTCACCCTGGTGCAAACAGGCCACGATGGATTTATCCAATTCGGGCCCCGCATCAACGGACCAGTCGACCCGTAAAGGCAGGAGATAACGCGCGTGGTGGTTGGTTTCGATAATGACGAAATTGGTTGAGTCCCCGGCGAAAGGGAGACGTGCAATGATCTTCGGCTTAATCCGCGTTTCAGAGTTACCAGGGAACCACCTCGCCTTTGAAAGATAGGCAGGAAGAAAATGTGTTTCGAGAGCTGCAGTTACCTTGCTATTTGCGACCCATGAAGAACCTTCCGGTATGTCCAAGAATGCAAGGGTTTCACCGGCGGCGCCCATGTCCGTTAACCCAAGCACCGGAAAAGCAGCACAGGATCGTGCACAGGATCGATCCAAAGCCGCATGCCGCCATAGGTAACAGGCGAGGTCGGACCGGATTTGAGGTTTTCGAGCGCGGTCACGGGCTTCAAGTCGCCATGGCCTAGCCGCACCTGCACATCACCGAGCGGAAGCCAGAATTCTCGGAAACCACCCGTTAATGCGATGACAGTCACAACTACGTTTGTCTGATCGGCGGAATGTTTGACGTAGGCTATGACCGAGTTGCCCTCCACGGGCAGAAACCGGATCGCGGAGGTCTGTTGCAGTGCCGGGTTTTCGCGCCGGATACGATTGATCTGGGCGATATAAGGCTTGATGTTTCCGGGCTTGTCCCAATCGCGGGATTTCAACTCGTATTTTTCGGAATTAAGATACTCCTCGCGGCCCGGTATCGGCTCATGCTCGAGAAGCTCGAAACCGTTATAGATGCCGTAGTTGCTCGATAATGTCGCAGCCAGCGCAAGCCGCGTCTTGAACATCCATGGCTCGCCGCGCTGAAGGTGGAACGGCAGGATGTCGGGCGTGCTAACAAAGAAATTGGGACGGTAAAATTCGCGCTCGGGGTAGCCCGCGAGTTCGTTCACATATTGCTCGATCTCCCATCTTTCCGTGCGCCACGTGAAGTACGTGTAAGATTGCGTGAATCCGAGCTTGGCAAGCCCCTTCATGACTTTGGGCCTGGTGAATGCCTCCGAGAGGAAAAGCACGTCAGGATCGCGCGCTTGTACCTCTTTGATCAGCCATTCCCAAAAGGGAAACGGCTTGGTGTGTGGGTTGTCGACACGAAAGATCTTGACGCCTTGCGAGACCCAGAACAGCACGACATCGCGCAACGCACGATACAAGCCTTCGGCATCCTTCGAATCGAAATCAACGTTCACGATGTCTTCGTATTTTTTTGGGGGGTTCTCCGCGTATTTCATCGAGCCGTCTGGGCGGCGCTCGAACCACTCCGGATGCTGCTTCAACCAAGGGTGATCCGGTGAGCATTGAATAGCGAAGTCGAGTGCGACCTCCATGCCCGCGGCGCTGCATGCCGCAACAAACCGCCGAAATTCATCCAGGCTTCCAAGCTGCGGATGGATGGCGTCGTGTCCACCCTCATGTGAGCCAATCGCGTAAAAGCTGCCCGGATCACCGTCGGCCGCCCTGAGAGCATTGTTGCGTCCCTTGCGATTCGTGCGTCCAATCGGGTGGATGGGCGTCAAATAAACGACATCGAAGCCCATGGCCTGGATGTCAGGAAGACGATCAATGCAGTCGTTCCACGTGCCGTGCTGTCCGGGGTGAGGACTCTGGCTGCGCGGCACCATCTCGTACCAAGAGCTGTAGCGAGCCTGGGGCCTATCCACCATGAGTGTAAGTGGCTTCGATCGGGTGAGGTGCGCACGCTCTTGCCCTTCAGCCATCGCCTTTTTGAGGTCATCGGAGAGCAGGACCTCGCACTTGCCCGACTGCAAGAACGCTTCGCATGCACGTGCAATCTTCGCTGTAACTTCCTGACCGCCGCTCACGGCGCGGGTAAGCAGGGAAGCTCCCTCCATGGCGTCAAGCTCGGTCGCGACATTGGCTTTGCGTTTCTGTTCAAAGCCATGCCGCCATGTGGCGAATTCGTCGGTCCACGCCTCGATTGCGTAGCTGTAGCGGCCGGTCTTCTCAGGTACGAAGGCTCCCACCCAGCGGTCGTTGTCATGGTGAATCATGGGAGTCCGTTGCCAATCGGATTCAGGCTCGCGGCGCCATATCAAGTCGGCTGCAACGACATCGTGACCGTCGCGATAGATGTCTGCCCAGACCTCAACAGTCTCGCCCACGATCCGTTTGACCGCAAAGCGGCCGCAGTCGATGGAGGGGAAGATCTCCTCGATATGAAAAGCCTGCTTTACGGGAGTGCTCATGGATGTGGGGGACACAGGCAAAAACAGAGACTGAAATACGAATGCC
Source organism: Bradyrhizobium sp. CSA112 (assembly GCF_029051645.1). Classification (GTDB taxonomy): domain Bacteria; phylum Pseudomonadota; class Alphaproteobacteria; order Rhizobiales; family Xanthobacteraceae; genus Bradyrhizobium. The sequence continues at coordinate 227,215 of NZ_JAACFS010000006.1, read as the reverse complement.
GTACGTGCCGGATTAGTTCCTGACAGCTAACGAGTCCCGCAGAAAGGAACCATTTCCGGACAATTCGGTTAGACTTTCGAACCACCAAGCCGGCCCAAAACCAAGAGCGGCCGCGCGCTGCGCTGACGGAGCGCAGAGAGAGAATTGCGCCTAGTTTCTTCTAAAATCGCCTTGCGTGGCGTAGCTTTCCTCAACCTCAACGGAGCGGTTACGCCGCTCACGGGGTGTCGAATTCACTCCGGCGGCGATCGACACCCTCTAAACGGACGTCTGTCCCTCATAATGCATGTGCCGCGGGATACGAGCTCGAATGGGGACAATTGGAATGCCTTATACCGCTTCGGGAACGGTCACGGTTATCCAATTCCCTTTCGTCATGGATTCGAATTCGACTCCCGTGCCTGGGACTTGCAGGTTCGACACCTTGCCCGCAACTACCGATGCACAACTTACAATGGTCGCGGACTGCCACCCAGTGACATTCCTGAAGAGCTGTCTCCTCTGGTTGGAAGCTCCCGCAGCCATGTGTGGCCTATCGATCCCGCGAGCACACCTAGTCGGGTCGAGTATGCCTGGACATGCAGCGCTTCTTTTTTTGCGGTGTCCTGAAAAAGCCAGTGCCATCGTCGCCACCAGAACAAGCTACCGCTCCCCTCCATTGGGGACACCAAGATCGGATAGGAAGAACGGGTACGCTCTGGAGGGAATCCTATGCAGCTATGCCTGACTGCATGAAGCTGCAATCCATCAACTGCATAACGGAGAATGGATCAACAACTGGAGGACGCAGAGGATACTACACTGTGTATCCGCGTGGGCGAGGAGCGTCCCTAGGCGTTTTTACACGGCCAAGACCCAAAGCCGACGTGGGTCGCTGAACAACGGCGCGCCGCGGAGACTCGGCGGTTGTTGTCAGCAGCATCCTATGACACGCAGGTCCCAGCCTCACTTTTTAGCTGACAATCTCCTTGACCCTGATGCCGCGCAAGGCCTCGATGCAGTCAGCTACCAGATGCAAGAGTTCTTGTCGCTTTAGACTTTTCACCCGACGACCTTCCATATTGATGAGAATGAACCTCGCCATGTCGTAGGCGACTTCAAACTGCGATTTGCCGATAACCTCAACATCGATTCTTTCAGCCATTTTCGCTCTCCGCTAGTTCCTGCGAGGCGCCAGAATTTAAAGGAACTTACCGATAATCTGGAACGAGTAAAACTGTTCAAACGTTCATAGGCGGGGCCAGATGGGTCTTGTCCGATGAACGAAGCAACGTTCTTCATTATGGGCGTAGCGGGTTTGGGGCTATGGGCCGCTATCGTCGCGGTCCTTGACATAATGGTGGCACGGGAACGAAAGCGGCTGCGGCTTCGCCGTCATGATGGCTGACATGCCGAGATAATCCTATAAGCTTTCGCGCGCTTCTTGCTTGGAGCGGACATCCGCTCGAAGCGGTGCCGGTTCAGCGCTCGCATGACGCCGATGCGCGCAAACATCGTCGGCCCGCTGAGATCCGCCACGATCGCGGCCTGCCATTCGGGCAGGGCGGCTCGTTCGCCGGCAGCGCTGTGATGTAGTTGGTCGCGTGACGAAAAGATATAACTCAAGACCGTGTACACCAGTTCGACTTGGCCGTGGGGTGGTCCTCGTGTTGGCGCGCTATGATGAGGTCGGCCCGGAACTTACGGCACCGTAGGCTACGACCGTGGTTTCGGATGCTCTACTAGAAAAATGCATGTCGTCCCGAGCAGTTAGTGAAATTTGCGGAGGAGGGTGCCTCCGTCGTTCGTCATGGGATGCTCCTTTTCGAATTTCGTATAGTAAATAACTAACTGTCGAGTGCGGGCACGAACAGGTTTCTGGATACTAATGCTATGGTCCGCGCAGCGCTCCAAGATCAAGACAGTAACGATCGGATTTCCGACAAGGGCGAAGTCACTGGCTGCGAGATTCGGCAGGATGTCGCGATGATGGGGAAGCCCAAGTACGAGGTGATAAGCTCGCCGGCTGCCGACTGGGATAGCCTCCCACCGTCATTCCAGATAACGAGCGGTCGCTTGCGATGATTGCCGAACCGAAGCCAAAGAAGTCCGCGATAAAGAGGCGAGGGCGCCAGCCGCGCGAGGAACTCGTCGACTACATCGTCGCCATCGAAGGCTGGGATTGGCGCTATTCGCTCAGTCTCAACATGGAGCGACAGGCGATCGATCCCTACCACGAATTCCGCCACCTCCACATCCGGGGGAGACTTCTAAATCCAAAGGACCTGAAAAGCGATCAGATCGAGGTGACCCTGCTGCCTTCCCGCGATCTTGATCCTGAAGGGCGGAAGCAGTTCACGCCGTTTGGTGTCGGATCGCTCGATGGATACGGCGACCCTGTCACGGGATTGGTCTCGATACCGCAGGACGCCTTGCTGCCGATCTTGCAGATGATGATCGGCGAGCGCTTCAAGTTTATGGCAATGCGCGGCACAAAGTTCAGCCGTAGGCGGGCGACGCTGCACGGCTTTCGGCTCGAGGTAAAGATCGACCAAGACGACTTGCCCGAGGGCGTCGAGCTGCCAGGCTGACCGCAGATGGCTATCCCGGAACACTCAGCTCATCCGGCACTTAGCCAAATCTCAGGATCACCTAAGCGTCGCCGAAGCCAGCGGCGGGATTCCCATTGGGCTGAACGCGACCGCCGGCCGCTGGCGTCCCGCTCCGCAGGAGCGGCGATGTTGGCGTCGGGCCCTGGGTCCTCGCACGCAAGCTTCCGATAACCGATCCCGAACCAGGGCGCCGGAGCGGCCTTCTTGCCGCGGACGCCGGTGTTGTGAAGAAAAACGAGCTGTTGACCGCGGCCGCGAAGTGGTTCGCCAGCAATGTGACGCGGAGTACGAGGAAAGGGACGCCTTCCGTGACTGGTGGTTTATGGCATGGCTGGACCGAAATACAGGATCCTTTGGGGCGCCAGCGTTACAGCCATGGACAGTCAAGGTGCGGTGGGTAGGACACGGATCGAACGGCCTCAGGTAGCAAAGCGGTAGCAGTTGGTTAGCGGCGTACAATTCATCTCATTGAAAGTTCTTGTAATTCCCGACTAAGAGCACCGGTTCTATAGTTCGGGATCACAACGGCGGCTGCGCAAGGACGAGCCGGCGGACGCCTGGTTGGGGAGGGCGCCAGCAAGGAGCGGCTGATGGCGCTGAACTCGCAGCCGCGGGTTCTGCATCTGGCGACCCATGGCTTCTCTCGCGAGCGAGATGCGCGAGCCGATGCTGCCACCAAGTGTCGCGCTCGCAGGTGCGAACCGCGAGCTCGAAGGTAAGGGAGCAGGCGGCATCCTGAGCGCTCGCAGCAAATATTTATTCCCAGCCGTATGCACATCGAGGTGCTCAGGCTGCATTCGCCGAAGCAATACTCCGACTGCGCCCACAAATCCCTTTCCGATTGTGATCCCGTTCACGCCGCCCGGCACGAAATGTGCTACTCTTTCTTTCTGTGATCGTCCGAAGCGTCGTCCGCCTCATGGAGCAGGAGATGACGACCCGACCTTCGATACGACGAGATATAGTCGCCCACCTCGGCGCTGGGCTAATCGCCGCTCAAGGGCTGCCCGTCGAACGCGACTTTTACCCGTACGCTGTGCCCAACCCGCTGAGCGGCTGGGAGCTCCGCAAATCCTTGATCACCGTTCGATCAACCGCCTGCAGCGAGCGCCTGCTAATCTGGCGGCCGGCTGTTGTCGGCTGCCCGTTGCACAATCAGATCCGACCGTTCCTGCTGCGCCTATTCAAGAGGGCACGGCGGCCGACCTTCTGGTCGTGATCGTACTTTGGGATCAGATGAGCTGGTCCGTGTGCTGCCGAGTACTTGTTGCAAAGTAACAAGAGGAGCGAGCGATGCCGCGTAGATCGAGGTGGTCCCGCCTGTGCTGGCTTGCATGCTCAGCGGCGCTCGCAATGATGGTGGTCTCGCCGTCCAACGCGCAGTGGGCCGATGTCTCGCAGCAATGGCAATCGTTGAACGCGCAGGTAAGCAAGGCGTATCAAGCAGGCGAGTATTCAAAGGGAATTGCGCCGGCTGAAAAAGCGCTCGCACTGGCGCGAGGGGCATTTGGCGATCGGGACCCACGGACCCTGAACAGCCTCAACAGCGCGGCAATGCTCTACAATCTTCAGGGCCGCTACGATAAAGCGGAGCCGCTGTTTCAGGAAGCGCTGGAGAAGAGGCGCGAGGTACTTGGGCCTCGCCATCCAGATACCCTCGCCAGCTTCCACAATTTCGCCAACCTCTACGAGAATCAGGGCCGCTACGACGCGGCGGAATCGCAATATCGGGAAGCGCTGCAGGGAAGGCGCGAGGTGCTCGGGTCCCGCCATCCGAGCACTCTGAACAGCCTCAACAGTCTGGCCTCTCTCTACAAGACTCAGGGACGCTACGGCGAGGCGGAACCGCTGCTTCAAGAAGCGCTGCAGCAGAGGCGCGAGGCGCTTGGCCCCCGCCATCCGGACACCCTTAACGGCTTAAACAATCTGGCCGGCCTCTACCAAGCTCGGGGACGCTACGGCGAAGCGAAACCACTGTTTGAGGAAGCACTGCAGGGGAGGCGCGAGGTGCTCGGGCCTCGCCATCCTGATACCCTCCTCAGCCTCAACAACCTGGCCATGCTCTACCTCGATCAGGGCCGCTACGGCGAAGCGGAACAGCTGTTTCAGGAGGCGCTGGAGGAGAGGCGCGAGGTGCTTGGCCTGCGCCATCCACAGACCCTGGTCAGCCAGGACAACCTGGCCGGTCTCTACCAGGCCCGGGGTCGCTATGGCGAGGCGGAACGGCTGTTGCAGGACGCGCTGCACGGTAGGCGCGAGGTGCTTGGGCCTCGCCATCCGGACACCCTGCTCAGCCTCAGTAACCTGGCTGCTCTCTACGGCGATCAGGGCCGCTACGACGAAGCGGAACCGCTGTATCAGGAAGTACTAAGGACTTCCCGCGAGGCGCTTGGACCCCACCATCCAAACACTCTCCTCATCCTCCATAACCTGGCGTGGCTCTACCAGGAGAACGGCTACTACGACAAGGCGCACGAGGGATATCGGGAGCTACTGGAAGCAAGTCGCGAGGCGCTCGGGCCTCGCCATCCAAACACGCTAATGAGGCGCAACAACTTGGCCTCTCTCTATTATTTCCAAAGCCGCTACACCGAGGCGGAACCGCTGTATCAGGAGGTACTGCAGGAAAGGCGCGAGGTGCTAGGGCTCCACCACCCGGACACACTAACCAGCGTCAACAATCTGGCCGCTCTCTACACCTCTCTGGGCCGCCACGGCGACGCAGTGTCGCTTTATCAGGAAGTGCTAGAGGCCGCCCGTGAGGCGCTTGGGCCGCGCCATCCAAATACTTTGCTGGTACAGCTCAATATGACGACCCCTCTGGTTAACTCGGGCCGTTTAGGCGAAGCGGCACGAATGCTGCAGGAGATGGAGCCGCATCTGCTCGACTGGATCGGCCAGGAAGTCAACAGCACCGAGGCCGGCGCCGTGCGCCGCCAGCTCGTGTCTTCGCGTGCCAACTTCCAGAACGTCGTATTGTCCCTGGCGACGGGGCATGGCAGTAGCGATGCGCGCCGGCTTGGCGGCAGCGTGATGTTGCGCTTCAAACTTCTTCAGGGGGAGGAGGAAGCCTATCTAGCGCGGCTGGCCCGGCGGTCGGCAGATCCGCGGGTGCGGGCGCTTGCGGACGAGGTCGGCAGGCTGCGCTTGTCGCTGGTGGGTGCGTGGCGAAGCGCACTGTCGGGCGCGGCGCAAGGCACCTCCGGCACGTACGACGAGGCGCTGCAGGCATGGGAGACCAAGCAACGGGCGCTCGGCGAGGTCAGTCGTGACTACAAGGACCATCTGCGCGTCTTGACCGCCAGTTTCGATGATCTGCGAACGGCTCTGCCAATCGGCGCGGTGCTGGTGGAGTTCCGCCAATTCCAGCTGGTTGATTTTCGAACAGGGAGGTTGGATGAGGAGCCGCACTTCGCGGCAGTGTTGCTGGCCGGCTCCGATGAGCCGGTGGTAGCCGATCTTGGCCCAGTCTCGGAGCTTGGTCAGCCGCCGGCAGGACTCACTGACGAGGCGGCAGCGGCGCTGTACCAAAAGCTGTTCGCCCGGTTCGAGGATAAGGTCGCCGGCGCAACGTCCGTCTATATTGCGCCCGACGGGTTCCTAAATCTTATCCCGTTCGCGCGGCTTAAGCTTGCCGATGGCCGTTACTGGGCGGAGCGGCAGCAGCTGCGCCTGCTGCAGAGCGGGCGCGATCTGCTACGCCTCGATCCCGATAAGCCTGCGCGCGGTTTATTAGCGCTTGGTGGCATCGATTTCGGTACACTGGAAGTAGGAAAGCCTGACAGCGTCCTTGTCGCAGACCGCAAGGATGCGCTCACCCGTGCGGCGAGAACGCTTCGTGACTTCAAAAAGCTTCCAGCCAGCGGTGAGGAGGCGGTCGAAGTCAAGGAGTGGTATCAGTTGGGGCGCAAGGACGAGCCGGCGGACGCTTGGTTGGGCGCGGACGCTAGCAAGGCCCGACTGATGGCGCTCGAATCACCGCCGCGGGTCCTGCATTTGGCGACCCACGGCTTCTATCTCCCGAATGAGCACGAGCAGATGCTTCCGTCGGGTATCGCACTGGCGGGGATCACCCGCCCGAACGCGGTGCGTGAGCCCATGCTCCTATCAGGTATCGCGCTCGCCGGGGCCAACCGCGAGTTGGAAGGCAACGCAGCGGACGGCATCCTGTTCGCGCTCGAAGCGCAGGGGCTCAATCTCGATGGTAGCGAACTTGTGGTGCTCTCGGCCTGCGATACGGCCCGGGGCAGCCTCGACTATTCGGAGGGGGTCTACGGGCTAGTGCGGGCGCTGCGGACTGCTGGGGCCCGCAACGTGCTGGTGACCCTGTGGCCGCTCAATGACGGCGAGGCGCGCGACTTCATGAGTAAGTTTTATAAGACTTGGCTAAGCCAGTCGCGCAGCGATCCCGCCAAGGCGCTACGTGACATCCAGCTTGCCTATCTCAAGGACGACAAACTCAAAGATCCTCGCATCTGGGCGCCATACATCCTCATCGAGTGAGGGGACATGTCGAGAGCAGCAGCGGTAATGATGATCCTCGGAATTGTCGGGATTGTTTGTCATGCGGCTCGCGCTGATGAGTGCTTCTGCGCGATCCATTCCAGTAGCGGCGCGATCTTGCGCGGCTGCGAGGCTTTCAAAGCGCCAACCGACTTCTATTCGACCGCGCTATGTACCGATCCAGACACAGGCAAGCGATCGGTGCAAGTCATGTATTCGGATTGGACACGCATGGAAGCTGGTGCCGAGAGATGTCGGCCGTGCCAACGTGCTCGCCAAAGCAATTCGGATGTACCGCGAGGAGAAGTGCCGCCGTTGATCCCCACTCCCTCGGCGTCACCTTTATTCGCGGCGCGGGCGGTCCAGGGGGTTTACTGGAATACCTTTTTCACTCGCGGCACCGAGAAGGACGCCAAGCTCAATGCCAAGTCAAATGCTTCTTACACGCTGGTTCTGGATCTCTCGGCTTACAACTACAGTCAGATTCGGGCGACGAATGCCGCGGGCACCGAGATCTCACCAGCAGTTCAACGATATCTCGAAAGCGCGCCGCAAGAACCTGTCGAGCTGATAATACGGCCAGTGACAGTGACCTCGCAAATTTTGATCGACGAGCCACGAGAGAAATCGATGCAGATCAATCGTCGAAAGTTGATTAGGTCACAAAACCGTAGCGCCAAGGTAGAGCACCAACTGATTGCCAACTTTCGAAGCGGGAAGATGCAGGTCGCGGACTTTTCGAACGAAGTCGCCGCAGGACACGTGACATTCCAGGTCCGCTTGAAGGATGCCACGACAGCCGGCTGCGCGGTTATTGCCTTCACCATTTGGGACATCCGCAACAACCCGATCGATCATCTCGTCCAAACCGTTCCCATAGCAGACGGGTCGACTGAGCCCAATTGCACAATTGGCGGAGAGGAGGCACTGAAAGGAGGATTCGCGACATTACTTGATCCTGCCTTCGGAGCCGGTCCTGGCAGCGACGAGAAGCGCCCAATTCAAGCCGCGCTCCATGTATTCGAAAGCCAGCTATCAGAAGGACAGAAGCAGAGCTTCGTAATCTTCATCGACAAGACACAATATTCCGCGCCGCAGGCGGGTCGACCGGATGCCGAGCGTGGTGTGTATTCGTGGCGACTCGGTCATTGGCTCAGCGACTACGTGGGCGAGCCAAACGGGTTACCATTTCAGATCGATCTGGCATGGAAGGCCGCTGACAAGGGCCGCACCGCTGCCTATGCGCAAGTCGCCAACGAGCTTGCAGTAAAGATTTTCGGCGCTGAGCCTGGCGGCGAAGAAATGGCCGACGGAGCCAAGGCCGCACTGAAGGCACTTTCTCAGGCGGATGCCCCTCCTGTGGTAATGGCGAGGCTAGTCGGATCCAAGAATCAAAAGCTCTACATCCCGCTCAGCCTAATTGCGGGAGCGGGCAATACGCAGGGGTTGCCGAAGCCGATTACGGTTTTGCAGCCGCTGCCTGAGGAACGTTATCGCGCAGGGCGGTGCATTGGGACGTGGTCTTTCGGCGTCTCGCGCTATACGAAGGATCTCATGGACGCCCGGTTATATGCGGATTTGGCCAAACTAAACGCCGCCCAACCCGCAACTGGCGAGGCTTGGTTGACCAAAAACAGTAATTTGCGAGACTATTTGTCGACGAGCGCTAGCACTCCCGACACTGCCGGGGAAGGTCTCGTATTGCTGGCACATCATGATGGCCAGGGGATCTATATCGAAACCGCCGAAGAGCGTATTTTGGCCGGGGAATTGCGGCGGAAATATCCACGCGGCAGTATCGCACTGCTGGCATCCTGCGCGACCGGCAGCCCATCCAGCGATATGGCGATTTTGAACAAGCTTACCAGCAGCGGCATTGATGCAATGGTTGTATCGCCTTTCAAGGTTCGCTTGGACTATGGTGCGCGGCTCGCACTGGAATTTACCAACATCGTAAGAGCACACCGTCGAAACGGCACCACGCCGACGCTGGCGCAGATTTTCGGTGAAGCGACCGCTGCCACCGCCCAACACTTTGCCGACCGACCCCGCGAGCAATATCTGGAGGATATGGCTTTAGAATTCGTCCTCGTTGGTGATGCCTATCTGAGGCTGTGTCCCCCATGAAAAGCAAACTTGGAATGCGAGCCAGCTCGTTGGGGCGTAAGGCAATGGAGATGATCGCTATCATTGCCGCATGCGCATCGCTCTCGGCGGGCGAACGCGCGTCCGCGCAGGAACGCACCATGCCTGATCCAAGGGCTGATGCGTCGACAACGCCGTTCGCGTCGCCACCGGGCTCACCGCAGCAACGACTCCTGGCCTTCATCAGCGATCTTCATTTCGGTCTTGGTCGGCAAGCAAACGGGAGATGGTCCCCGAAGGAGGACTTCCGCTGGACAAGCGCACTGGCTGGATTTCTCGAAGAGCTTGGCAGACGAAGTGCCAATCAAGTCGACCTCGTGATTGTTGGAGATTTCCTTGAATTGTGGCAGCCACCGGCAGACATCGCGTGCGATGGTATAAACGCCGATACAGGTTGCACCATTCCCGAGATGGTACGCATTGTTGAGACCGTGGTCGCGGCTCACGACGACGACTTCGCGCGCCTACGCGACTTTTCGAAGCGTGGCGAGAACCGAATTCACATAATTCCAGGTAATCACGATTCGGCGCTGCTGCTTCCGGCTGTCTGGAGGTCGGTGGCCGTTGCGTTGGATACCGGCAGCGGCCGTATCAATCTGGTGACAACAGGCGTGTGGAAATCGCCGGACGGAAAGGTTGTTGCCGAGCACGGCCATCAAATCGGTAGCGACGTGAACCGATATCTTGATTGGCCCCGCATCACCTACGAGAGCCATGGTAACACCTATCTCGTGCGGCCGTGGGGCGAACGCTTCGTCCAACGCTTGTTCAATTCGGAGGAGGACGAATACGAGATCATCGACAATATGGCCTCGGAAACCGTCGGCGCGAAATATCGGATCGCGGCTCGCGGCTATCTCATGTCGACGTATGATTTTGCACGGTTCATCGCCTTCAACTTATTTGAGACCTCAGTTGCGCAAGAAATTGGGGCGCTTGGCGGCGATCCCAGCATGGCCAGCACCGACCGCGAGCAATGGAATCTTGCGATGGCTCGTGAAGAAATCGGCTACAAGCTTTTCCTAGAGGCCCTTCGTGCGGACGATCCATTGCGCGCAGAGCTTGCGGGAGGCGATACATCTTCACAGGCGCTAAGGAATGAGCTGACTGCGCTCGCCCGTGACAAGACAAGGCTGTCTGACGGCGACGTACGTGCGCTTTGCGATCTATTGGCTCTGCGAGACAGCTCACAGAAGTGTAGCGTCGGGGCGGCGGGCTTCGCGATAGAGAAAAACCTAGTGCCGCGGCGGCACGTCATGCGGGACCATGTGGCCGGGCACCTACGCACTGACGAGCGAATACGCATCTTCGTTCATGGGCACACCCACGCGCTAGAAGTCGGCTGGCCGGTGACGATTGAGCAGGGTAGAGAGGTAATGGTGCACAATACCGGCGCGTTCCAACGCACCATTGATGAGGACGGCTTCCTCGCCCGCGTTCGCGAAAAACATCTCCAGGCGAGTGAGGCGTTGCGTGCGATCAAACTGGAAGACCTGCCGCCATGCTACTCAGCTGTGCTTGTGACCTATCGATCGGGCGTCCCGGAATCAAAAACTTGGAGATGGCATATGCCGGAGAACGGCACGGGCGGCCTGGTCGAGCCAGGCGACGAACGCTGTAACTGAGGCAACCAAGCCGTTGATTTGGGCAGCTCTTGGTGCGATTTGGCAAACGTAAGATGGCGCCATGGAGCGCTTGATGGTTCTATTATCGGACCATCGTTTTGCCCGAGCAGCCGCTCGGATCTGGAGCCGAAAGTCGGCATCGATGCCGATCAGATGGGTGTCAAGGGCAGCATGATCGATCTTTGGTAAGAGGATGCCGTGGGCCTCCACCGTTGGCCAAACCACTCGTCCTTATCGGCGACGATGTGGTCAGCGTCCGGAGTGGCTCCAGCAGTCCAGAGCACGCACATCGACTGCTACGCCACCTACACCTTCCTCTTGCACGCGCCCAAGCGCGGCAGATCGAAATCCCATTCTGATTGTGATCCGGTTCACGCAGGCCAACGCGACACGTGCTAGTATCCCCCTCTGTCATTGTCCGAAGCGTCGTCCGGCCCATATGGAGCAGGAGATGACGATCCGACTTTCGATGCGACGGCGAGTTTTGTTCGCACACCTCGGCGGGGTGGTCGCCGTAAAGGCAGTGCGCTTCGAACGCGACTATCCCATCATTATCGCCGCGGCCACCGCGCGCTGCTGGAAGCCGCGCAAACCGGCAACCATCCACGATCCGATCACTTCAACCGTTTGGATCCCGCATCCGCTGATCTGGCGGCCGGCTGCCGTCGCCAGGTGGCAGCACAATCAGAACCGATTGTTTCAAGAGAGCCACGGCCGCCGACTTTCCCGTAGCTCCTTGGCATCAGATCGAACTGGTCCGGGTGATGCCCGACTACACGAGCTGTCAGTAAGCGCACATCAGAAGAGGAGCGAGCGATGGCGCGTCAAATGCGGAGAGTTGCAGTTTCCCGCCTGGCGATCGCGGTGGTCGCGTTCGCGATATTCGTGGCATCATTTGCCAGCGCGCGGTCGCCGAAAGACAATCCCTCACAGCAATTGCAGTTGCTAGTTACAGAAGTGGGGGAGGCCGTTAAGGCAGGCGACTCCGGCAGGGGCCTCCTGCCGGCTCAGCAAGCGCTGCGACTGGCGCGCAAGGTATTCGGCAATCGAGATCCGCGGACTTTGGCCATCCTCGTCTCTCTAGCGCAACTTTACCAACTAGGCGGGCGCTCCGATGAAGCGGAGCCGCTCTTCCGGGAAGCAGCATCGCACTTCCAGGAAGCGATGCAGGCCCGCCGCAAGAAGCTGGGGCCACGCCATCCACAGACGCTGATCAGCATTGTTGGCCTCGCTCAGGTCTACCAAGCCTGGAGCCACTACAGCGAGGCGGAACCGCTCTTCAAGGAAGCGTTGCAGACCGGCCGGGAGACGCTGGGCCAGCGCCATCCACAGACGCTGATCAGCATTGACGGCCTCGCTCAGGTCTACCGATCCTTGAGCCGCTATGACGAGGCGGAACCTCTCTACCGGGAGGCGCTGAAGACGAGGCGCGAGATGCTCGGCGCCCGTCATCAGGACACCCTAGGCAGCCTTAATGCTTTAGCCTCATTTTACCGGGATCACGGTCGCTACGAGCAGGCGGAGCCGTTCTACCTGGAAGCGTTGCAGGCGAGCCGCGAGACGCTGGGCCCGCGCCATCCACAGACGCTGAATTACATCGACGCCCTCGCGCATGTGTACCAATACTGGGGTCACTGGGAGCAAGCGGAATCACTTTACCAAGAGGTGCTCCAAGCCAACCGCGAGACGCTGGGGCCTCACAACGCGAATACGCTGTCCGCCCTCGATCACATGGCTGATTTCTACGTATACGCGAGCCGCATTAAGGAAGCTGAACCGCTCTATCAGGCAGTACTGCAGGAACGCCGCAACGTCCTCGGTGCCCGTCATCCAGACACGCTGAGCAGCCTCGGGCGCCTGGCTATGCTTTACCAAACCCTGGGTCGCACCCCCGAAGCGGCGCCGCTCTTTCGGGAGGCGCTGCAGGTAAGCAGCGAGACGCTCGGGCCTCGCCATCAACAGACGGTGACAGCCCGGATTGGTCTCGGTTTTGTTTTACAATCGGAAGGCCGTTATGGTGAGGCGGAACCGCACTACCGGGAGGCGCTGCAGGCGAGCCGCGACGCGTTCGGGCCCCGTCACCTTAACACGCTGCTCAGCCTAAACCGCCTTGCTGAACTTCATATAGATCAGGGGCGCTACAGCGAGGCGGAACAGCTCTACGGTAAGGCGCTGCAGGCGAGCCGCGAGGCGTTCGGACCGCGTCACCTTAGCACGGTACTCAGCCTGAGAACCCTAGCATCTCTTTACCAAGACCAGCACCGCTACGGCGAGGCGGAGCCGCTCTTTCTGGAAGCGCTGCAGGCGAGCCGCGAGACGCTCGGTCGCCGCCATGTGGCCACCTTGGTCGATCTCCACAACCTTGCTCTGCTCTACAAGGACCAGCGCCGCTACAGCGAGGCGGAGCCGCTCTTTCTCGAAACGCTGCAGGTAAGTCGTGAGGTGCAGGGGCCGCGCCATCCCAATACCCTGAACAACCTCAAGGCACTGGCTGATCTCTACCAAGCCGAGGCTCGCTACGCGGAGGCGGACGAGCTTTTTCTGGAAGCGCTTCAGACGAGCCTCGAGGTGCTCGGGCCACGCCATCCGGGTACGCTCAGGATCCAGCTCAGTTCAGCGTTCCTTCTGGTCAATCAGGGCCGAAGAGAGGAGGCTGTGAAGAAGTTGCAGCAGATGGAGCCCCATCTACTCGGCTGGATCGGACAGGAACTCTACAGCACCGAGACCGACGCCGTCCGCCGTCGTCTCGTCTCCTCGCAAGCGCCCTTTCAGGACGCGGTGCTGAACCTGGCGATTGCAGAGAACAGTAGCGAAGCTCGCCGGGTCGCCGGCAACGTGATATTGCGCTTCAAGCTCCTGCAGAGCGAGGAAGAATCGTATTTGGCCCGTATAACTCGCGGCTCGCAGGACCCGCGGGTGCGGACGCTGGCGGGGGAGGTTGGCAAGCTGCGCGCCGCGCTTGTCACTGCGGCGCAGGCCGAGCCTGGCGTGTTCGATAAGGCGCTGCAGGCGCTGGACGCAAAGCAACGCGAGCTCGGCGAGTTCAGTCGCCTTTACAAGGACCATCTGCGTGTCCTGACAGCGAATCTCGAAGATGTGCGCGCGGCGGTTCCGCCTCGCGCCGTGCTAATCGAGTTTCGCCAATTTCGGCCGGTTGACTTCCGCACTGGGAAGCCAGACGCACCGCGGTTCGCAGCGATGCTGCTGGCCGGCTCCGACGATCCGGTGTTGGCCGATCTCGGTCCGATATCTGATATGCCTCACCCGACGACGGCGCTGACTGATGAAGCCGCGGCGACATTGTACCGGCAGCTCTTCGCGCCGTTCGAGCAACAACTTGCTTCAGCCTCTACTGTTTATGTCGCCCCCGATGGGATCCTGAATCTCGTACCGTTTGCGCAGCTCAGGCTGGCCGATGGTCGCTACTGGGGGGAGCGGCAGGAATTGCGGTTGCTGCAGAGCGGCCGAGACCTGCTGCGCGCCGATCCAGACAAGCAGGCGCGCGGGCTGGTTGCACTCGGCGGCATCGACTTCGGCGCCGCCCCTGCCGAAGCAAAGAATCCGAGCAGTGTTGTCTACACCGCAGTCAATTCGGACGCGGTCACCCGCGCCGCCGGAAGTTTCCGCGACGGCTTCGCGCAACTCGCTGCCAGCAGCGAGGAGGCGATGGGGGTCAAGGAGTGGTATCAGCGGCTGCGCAAGGACGAACCGGCCGAACTCTGGTCCGGCATGGGGGCCAGCAAGTTGCGGCTAATGGCGATGACGCCACCCCCCCGGGTGCTGCACCTCGCCACCCATGGCTTCTATCTCGCAAATGAGACGCGCGACCCGATGCTGCAATCAGGTATCGCGCTCGCGGACGCCAACCGCGGGCTCGCGGCCAAGAGCGCGGATGGGATTCTGTTCGCACTCGAAGCGCAGGGGCTCAATCTCGAAGGTAGCGAGCTGGTGGTACTCTCGGCCTGCGGTACGGCCCAGGGTAGCCTCGACTATTCGGAGGGGGTCTATGGCTTGGTGCGGGCGCTGCGGACCGCGGGTGCCCGCAAAGTGCTCGTGACGCTGTGGCCACTCAACGACGGCGAGGCGCGCGACTTCATGATCAAGTTTTACAAAACCTGGCTGACCCAGGAACGCAGTGACCCTGCCAAGGCATTACGTGACGTGCAGCTCTCCTATCTCAAGGACGACAAACTTTACGATCCGCGCATATGGGCGCCATACATCCTCATCGAGTAAGGGCTATGTCGAAAACAGCAGAGACACTGATTATCCTCAGGCTCGTTCGCTCAGCTCCATACTACCGCATTTACTACCCAACTCCGCGGTACGGGCTAATATGGGATGGCATCCGAGGAGATGTTCGGATCAAAATTCGATAGATGTTTCAGACTGAAAAGAGATCAGGCGATACGAACAGGCAGATCGTTTCCTGAATTTCAAGACCGGTGCCTTAAACCTCGGCCACCCTTCCGTTCTTTGAAGATCAGCACTTCGAGATGTCGCGGAGCTGTCTAACTGCACCAAGGGGCATTTTACTCCAGGGCCCAAGTGAGCTGAGCGTCAGCGTCTACGGAAGGGCGCCGAGTGCGAAATCGGATCGAAGTAGAGTAAAGTTTAGTTCCGATAACGGTTATTCTCGGAACTAAAGGGGGCGGGACATGTCGACGTCACTGGCTGTTCTTAAGAGCTCCGACGAGTTACCGGCGAACCTGGGTCCTGAACTGGCGACGGCGGTCGATCTCGCGAAGGCTGAAAAGGCCTTAAGTACGCGCAAGGCCTACTCTGACTTCCGACTATTTAAGGCATGGTGTGACGGAAAGGGCGCTGCGTCGCTGCCGGCGCAGGCCGACACGGTGGCCGCGTTTCTTGCGGTTGAGGTCAGCAACGGGACGAAGCCGTCAACGTTGGGACGTCGTATCGCCGCCATTCGTTACGCGCACAAGCTGGCAGGCCTGCCAACGGACTCGGAAACCGTCAAGGCGACGCTCCGAGGGATTCGGCGCACCATAGGCGTCGCGCGGACCCGGAAGACACCGGCAATCGCGGCAAGGCTGCGGGCCAAGGTTCTCTTGGCGCCTTGCGAGATAGGGCATTGCTGCTCATGGGGTTCGCTGGAGCGTTCCGGCGGAGCGAACTGGTCGCTTTGGATGTTGCGGACCTAGTCCAGGTGAAAGCTGGCTTGCTGATCCGCATAAAGAAGTCGAAGACGGATCAGGAAGGCGTGGGCGCCTCGATTGCCATCGCGCGGAGCGACGTTGCTTGTCCGGTTGAGGCGTCGCGGGCTTGGCTAGAAGCTGCCGGTATCCAGGAGGGAGCGGTCTTTCGGCCGATCAACAAGTCTGGCAGGGTCGCTCCTAGCCGACTATCGGATCGATCCGTGGCCAATATCGTGAAAGCCTATGCAAAGCGAGCGGGGCTCGATCCGGCGCTCTTTTCCGGTCATTCGCTACGCGCGGGATTTCTGACATCGGCCGCCGCCAATGGGGCTTCTATTTTCAAAATGATGGACGTTAGGCGTACCGCTGCAGCGACGAGGGCCATTGGGCGCGGTGCTTCTTGCTCCACTTTCCCCAGTTCTCCTCAATATACTTCTCGGCGCACTGTTTGAACGTCGGAAGGTCGGCCACCGCAGCCGCTGCCTTCGCCCCTTCACGCGCCGATCGCTTCGCCTGAACGATGTCGACACCAGCGCGCACCTTTTGCCGAGCTGCATCGCGCCTAATCCGGGCCTCTTTCAGCGAAACGTCGTTTAACGAGCCAAGCCCGTGCCAGCGCTCTTTCCCCTGGATCCAGTATCGGTACGACCAGTTTCGGGATTTCGCGCCAGCGACGACCAGGTAGAGACCATCGCCGTCAGGGTATTTACCCGGCGTGACCTGACGAGCGACTTCCAGCGGGTTCAGCCTTCCAGCCATTGCTCTCTCCGACGAAATCGTCCGCCAAACTCACGGAAAAAACCACGAACAGCACGGTCAATTCTGGCGAACGTCGGTGAACTAGTAAAGACACCAAGCCAGGCAACATGCTGTTTTTATTGAGTCTTCCGAACAGTGGCGAACGTGGGAGAACAGTGTAGTGGCGGAAGGGGTGACCTCATCAGACATGCGCCTGACGGTCTTAAATTGGCAGTTTTCGCACGTGACAATCACTCTGCCCGATGCCCGTTCGCTGGGGTAAAGGACCTCATTGTCGGGCGCCCAGATGTGCTTATGACCCAAACCGGGCACTGAATACTCAACGGAGGCGTTTGATAGTTCAGGTCGGATCCTGAGGGGCGACTGGTACTTCGCTTCAAATTGCCGCCCGCGGCCATGTCGAAGGTGGTGGCTGACTGTGAAGTACTTTACATCGCTGCGTTCTCGGCCCGGGCTAAGATTGGCGAGGGCTTCTTACTTAGAAGGAGGCATCCGATGCTCGCGGCAATCAAATGGAATTCCCGATACAACGCTCGCGCATGGATGATGATGGCTGGAGCTCTCGTCGTCCAACTCAGCGCACTGAATGCATTAGGACAGAGGGGCGAAAGCAAACCAAGGCTGCCACCCTGGAAACAGTTCGACGACACCCATCATTGGGACTCAACCGCGGAGGAATGGGTGCCCAACGTTGATCAGTGATCAAGAGATTAGGCGGAAATCTGCGCGTTCGACTTGCGTCGCTGGACGAACGTCGTCGGATGGACTGAGAGAGTGACTGCGCTGGCGGGTTTCAAAGCGCCTTTCGCATTGTTGACAATGCAGAACGCCGAAGTCTCGTAGAGTCAACGTCCGGTAATGGCAGCACTTTTCAGACATGGCGACCGACCCTGACAATATCCGTTTCCAGGGGAAGACCGGAAGTGATCGGCCGACGACCAAAATGACGCGATTGACCCAAACCGGAAATTGTCAAACCTGGATTGAAGAAAGGGGACAGACTGTTGTTATGCGTCAATCAAGAATCAGACGACCGGTCGTGTTCGCTGCTGCTTTCCGCTTTCTGCGTGCAACGCGGCCCACGCTCCTCGTCCGGATTGCTGGTATGCAGGTAAGTCGCGCTTTGGGAGCCAGTCGCCAAAGGCGGCTTGCGAGGCTTGATGGTCGATGGTCCCGTCGTTGAAGAGGTCCGCTGCGGTTGCGCGTATGTGAATGCTACTCAACAAATGGAGACGTTTGTTTAAGTAGATGGGCAACCAAAGGGTCGAGGTAAGAATTCTAGAAGGGCAATCGTGGAGGCATTTGCTCCGACAAAATTGTAACCTGCAACCCATCTGGGAGGAAACCATGAGGTATGATCTCAATTCATCATGCATATGTGGTTGTGTTGTGCTTGCTTTGGCAGCCCCGGCGGCCGCTATCCCGGCCGCGGCGGAAGAAGCGGGCCAATGGTTCGGTCGAGCCGTTCTGGTCACCCTGTCCAGCAAGAGCGTGAAGGTGGAAGACCGGGCTGACCATACGGTGTCGGTCACGGAATTCGACGGCGCCGTGTTCAATGCCGACGGCAAGCCCTTCCTCGACAAAGCCCGCTATCAGGTGGTTGATCTAACGGATGCTGGCACTTCCAGCGGCGGCCACAAGACCTTCACAGAGGCCGACGGATCCAAGGTCTTTGCCAAGTACGTCCTGAAAGACGCGAAGCCGAAAGAGTTCCGCGGCACCTTCGAGTTCACTGGCGGCACGGGAAAATATGCAGGGATCACGGGCCGCGGTGAGTACCACGTCGTGCAGGTCAGCGACACGGCCTTGTGGGACGAACTCCGGGGCGAGTACAAGATTCCGGCGCCGACCACGGGGAGCGCCGCGCCTCCACGGTAAACTGCGCGGCCGTCAATGCGGAAGATAAGGCGATCTTGATCGACGCAAAGCGTTAGATCGTCATCAAGGAGCCGAGAATCGTGCGCAGACACTTGAGCTTTGCCGGACATCAAAGGTGAACTAGCGTACGGGCTTTAGCGGAGGTCCGGCGCTGGCCCTTCTGCGAAGTTATGTCAAAATAAAACTATGGGTGTGAGTGATTTCACACTCGTAGGATGATTTACCGATTAATTTTTCGAAACTCAACTTGAGTGGCTCGCCCAAACGTTTACTAGTCGGGGAAGAGCGGAAGTGGTCGGCCTCCGGTCGAAACGTCGCGATTGACCCCTAACGGAATTCCGGAACCGCGCTACGGACCGGATGACCGTCGGCACCTCGTCGGGTAGACTGGTTGCCTAAGCTCCCGAACGGGAACGGGTATGCGCATGGCCCGGAAGCTCGCCGCCATCATCGCCGCCGACGTTGTCAGCTATAGCCGGCTGATGGGTGTCGACGAGGCCGAGACCTTGGCGGCGCTCAAGACGCATCGACGAGATTTGATCGACCCGAACATTGCCGAGCACCAGGGCCGCATCGTCAAGACAACTGGCGATGGCCTTCTGATCGAATTCCCGAGCGTGATCGAAGCCGTCCAATGTGCGGTCGAGGTCCAGCGCGCGATGCAGGAGCGTAATTCGGACGTGCCGGCGGACCATCGCATCGAGTTCCGCGTCGGCATCAACCTCGGTGACATCATCATTGACGGCGACGATATTTATGGCGATGGCGTTAACGTTGCGGCACGGCTCGAAGGCCTCGCCGAAGCCAATGGGATCTGCGTAAGCAGAGTCGTACACGATCAAGTGCGCGACAAGCTGGGTCTGGGCTTCGAGGATCTGGGCGAGCGGCAGCTCAAAAACATCGCCCGGCCGGTCCGCGTCTTCCGGATTGCAACACCGGATATCAGACTGCGGACGCAATCGGCAAACCCCGCACTCGCGATACCAGACAAACCGTCGATTGCCGTATTGCCTTTCACCAACATGAGCGGGGATCCAGAACAGGACTACTTTGCCGATGGAATGGTCGAGGACATCATCACGGCGCTATCTCATTTCAAGGCGCTGTTTGTCATCGCCCGCAACTCCAGCTTCACGTACAAGGGGCGCGCCGTCGACGTGAAGGTAGTCGGGCGTGAGCTTGGAGTGCGCTATGTGTTGGAAGGAAGCGTTCGCAAGGCCGCAAACCGGGTGCGCATCACGGGACAGCTTGTCGATACCGCTACTGGCGCGCATCTTTGGGCGAACCGGTTTGATGGTGGGCTCGGCGACATTTTCGATCTGCAGGACCAGGTGACGGAGAACATTGTCGGAGCGATCGCGCCGGCGGTTGAAAAAGCCGAGATCGAGCGCGCCAGACGCAAGCCGACCGAGCGTCTCGACGCCTATGATCACTACTTGCGCGGCTTAGCTAAGTCTTATCAAGATGCTAGTCAGCAAGCGTGCAGCGAGGCACTGCACCTATTCAACTGCGCGATCAAGCTCGACCCAGACTTTGCGACAGCCTACGCTCGTGCCGCCTTTTGCTATGCCAATGCCAAGGCCTTTGGCTGGATTTCACTCACACCGGAAGAGGTTGCCGAGGTATCGAGGCTCGCTCAGCGAGCGGTTGAGCTAGGTAGGGATGATGCGATCGCGCTCGCTGATAGCGGATGGGCATTGGCATATGTTGTTCGCGATCTCGATCGAGGCGCCGCTTTAATCGATCGCGCGCTTGCGCTCAATTCCAATGTGGCCGAGGCGTGGGATTGCGGTGGTTGGGTAAAGAATTGGCTCGGCGAGTACGAGCTAGCGATCAAGCGCTTCACGCGTGCCATACGCCTGAGCCCACTTGATCCGTGGGTCGCACCGATGCGAGCTGGGACTGCGCATGCACATTTCTTCCTAAGTCGCTATGACGAAGCGGCATCGTGGGCGGCAATGGCGTTGCAGGACAATCCAAACTCTCAACCTCTACTTCGTATTGGCGCTGCGAGCAATGCGATGGCGGGGCGGCTGGATCAAGCGCAGAAGGCGGTCGTGCGCCTGCGCCAACTCAATCCTACACTGCGGGTTTCCAACCTCAAAAACGTGCTGGGACCTTATCGGCGTGCCGAAGACATCTCGCGATACGAAGAAGGATTGCGGCGAGCCGGGCTCCCCGGATGATACCGCTGGAGGAAGGAAGCGCCGTCGAGCTCGTCGGATGAGCGACCGGATGTCGCCAATTGGCACCTTTCGGACCTGCCGATCCTCGCAGCGAACATCGGCTATGAGGGGTAAAGCGGAAGTGGCTCGGAAATCGCCAAACCGACGCGATTGACCCAATTCGGACTTGGTTCGCGATGGACGGTTCAAGCCGATCCGAAAATGAATTTAAGCGCTTCAGTCTGAGTTTTTGCTGTATCCTATTGGGCCTTCGAGCTCCGCAACATTTGGGAGGAGGTTAGGATGAACAAGTCCTTTGTCGCCGCCACTTTGATCGCGTTGGCAAGTTCTGCGATGGCTCAAGATGCGATGAAGGTGGTCAAGCCCGATGGGCTGACGTGGATAGAGCATCCGGTCTTCAGGGGCGTGCAAACCGCCATCTTGATCGGTGACCCAACAAAGGCCGAGACGATCGTCCAGCGGGTGAAATTCCCGCCGAATTATAAAGTTCCGCCGCACACTCATCCCTATGCCGAGGTCGTCACCGTGATGAGTGGCAGCTTTGGGAACGCCATGGGGGAAAAGTTTGATCCCTCCAAAGGCGAGATATTGAAGCCGGGCTCCGTCTTCGCGCTGCCGGCGAAGCATCCCCATTATGTTTGGACGACAAACGAAGAAACGATGGTCCAAATTGTGTTCACCGGGCCGGGGGGCATCGTGTTCATCGATCCAGCCGACGATCCGCGCAAGAAGTAAAAACGAAGCGCCGAAGCATAAAAAGAGGCCGCCTCAATCGGCGGCCTCTTTCGCCATTCCGGCACAGGCGCGATGTCGGCTGTTGGCACCTTTGAGACATGGCGACCGACTCTGACGATGTCCGTTTCAATGGGAAGACCGGAACTAGTCGGCCGAGGACCAAAATGACGCTATTGACCCCAGAGCGGAAGTCGGCCTCCACATACGTTAATTGCTAAACCAGCACCTAATCGGCTCACTTCCTACAATTAGTTCGGACAGAGCGGATGGAAAGGAACGCTGAAATGCAAGCTCTCTTTGGCACTTCCGCTCAACCAAGTACGCAACGAATATCGCTAAGATAATCGATGCAATGGCGGCGAAGTGCGGCCAACGTTCGTCACTCATTGAGCACTCCGTAGGCTGGAGGGGTGCGCTTTTTATGTTCGATTTTGCCCTGCCCAGGGATGCACCAATGTGAACATGTTCACATTTGCCTCTACTTCGCCGCCAAGCGTAGGCTGCAGATGGCAGAGACGCGGTCAGTCTCAGGGCGCGTCTGTGGGCAACCAAATTTGCCCGTCCACCGTAGGTGGATGTCGGATCCGTTTGGCGGATCGGCCTCGTTGGTCGATATACCGGCTGCGGGCAACATAGTCGATCTCGCCGCGCGACCTAGTATCTAGCGTCTTGAGCTAGGAACTCTCTGCGCGTTCAGTTTTTGAGAGGTCAGTGATGGACGAGTGCTGCGGTCTGTTCGATTACCTCGGCAAGTGCGGTTTCATTGGACCGCACAAATAGAAAACGAGAAACCACGGATCTTTGGGCGTCGGTGCTGCCATCTTGGCCGATGAGGATCAGTCCCGCTCCGCCATTTGCTACAGTCAAAATGATGGGCTCGCCGTTCCACGTTTTGATGGGCTCCATTCCGACAATGAGAAATTCACCGGCCGGTTGGTCAAAATATTGAAGCCTCAGTTGCGGAGCAACCTCTGCCGCCGCAAGTCCAAAACCCAACTGTTGGGCACGCGCGTAGATGTCAGCCTGCGACGCAGTATCGGTCTCAAAGCCGAGTTCGGCCGCCGACACCACGAAAAGCTCCACGTTTGTTTTCGTAGCGCTGAGGGTAAAGGCCGGTCGAGCGAGAATTTCCCCAGCCAAGTTTCCGATGCCGCAACCTACTGCACCCAACGCATTACTGAGGGCAAACGAATCTGCAAACATCCCTACCGTAATCGTTTTCCATACCGGAACATCGACGGCGGATCTGACTAAAATTTGCGGCATACTAGCTGAGGGAGCTTTCTTCAGCCTCAGTTGGTTCTGCAGGACATCTCGCGCCGTGCACTGAGCTCTGGCTTCGCTCGCGAATAGTAGGACGCACGCGGTGTAGAGCGTCGCAATAAAGAACGTGCCACCACAGGTGGATCGGATGCCTGGCGAGTCGATAAAGCGGTTCAATGCGACGTGGTCGACCTCGCTGCGGGTAATGCCGATATCCATTAGCTCGCTGTCCGTCAGGCGGCACAATTCGGTTTGCAGCCTCCGGCGCTTGCGCCACTCCTGAAATGCACACCAATATTTCTTGAAAAAGCTGGAGACGTGCGGCGTCGTTGCACCGTGGCTCGTATTCATTGCGGTATCTCCCGAGGATGCTTGCTTTCCACTCGGCGAATGGCGCCAAGACATCGGCGCCAACAAGCCAACTGTGGGGTCTGCTTCGCAGCGATCGCCTGCTGGGTAATCTCAATGCGCGGTACAATCGCGCTCATCACGGAAGGCAGGATAGCGGGCCAGCGACCATACTTCTTGGTCAATCATGAACAACAGCGGGCGACGACTGGTGCGCAAATTGCTTACAAGTTCTGCATATGGTAGGAGTGGTGTAGGCTGACTGGAACGGCAATGACCTGAGGGAGCCATCCGACGTGCCTAAGCGACCGGATCATCCAGCTCGATGCAGCTCGTTTCCGAGCGAGGCGTATCATGGTGAGCGCCGGATTTCGGGCATGGCGTTTGACGCCACCTTCTCCAATATTTCGCAATTCAATCGTCCGTCCGTTCTCTCGTCCGCGATGCGTCGTGCCGAAAGGGACAATAGCCATGCCACGTGACCCGATCCGCACGTGGCGCGAAGAGTACGCCCGTCGTTGGCTAGTATCGATTTCGAGCCATTGCCGGGTGCGCCGTTTCACGTCTCGGTTAGACCTGTGCTTGAAGAGCCGCGTATGGTGCGGGTATCATTGAGCCCCGGCCTCAGCTTTCGCGATGAGGACATGGTCAAGGATGGCGAAGACGCGTTTGGGCTGATGTTCACGCTAGGGAAAAATGTCGAAATCACTCATTGTGGACGCGAGCTGCGGCTCGGCCGTGGCGACGCTACGATTCTTCATGTGTGCAAGACAGGCACCGTGGGGTCGCGTGAGGAATTCGGATTTCTCAGCACGCTCATACCCGCCTCGGAACTAGAGGCGCGTGGCGCTCGCCTCGACCACGCGGTCATGCAGCGCTTGTCGCGGCAAGCCGAAGGAATGCAGCTGCTGCGCGGTTACATTCGCTCTCTTGAAAGGGCCGAGCTTACGGCTTCCGCTCACGGCCGGACGATTGTCCGCCGACACATCTTCGATCTCGCCGTCCTCGCGGCAACGGCGCACCGCGCCATCGGCGAAAGCAGCGCAAGTGCGGTCGTCGCCGCGCGGCTGACCGCCGCTCTCGATCATATCTCTTCCTGCTTCCAAGATCCTGAACTTAGCCTCGGGACAGTGGCAGGAAGCCTACGCATATCGCCACGCTACCTGCAGCGGCTGTTGGAGCAGTCGGGGACGTCGTTCGCGGCACGCGTAAGCGAACTGCGGCTGCAAAAAGCGTTCGCTCTCCTTACAAGCGAAGCTGACGGCGTGAGCCGGATTTCCGACGTCGCGTTGAATGTCGGCTTTTCCGAAATTTCGCATTTCAACCGACTGTTCCGTGCGCGCTTCGGTGATACACCAAGTGGTGTTCGCAGGAGCCCCACGAAGCTCGCTAACAATGCTGGACCGACGGCAGGCTGATTATGCCCTCACCGCCCTGGCGCGTGAACACGACGCACGCAGTCGTTTAACAATTCGTGAGGATGCCTGCTTAGCACCAAGTTTGGCCGGTAGCGATTTCCGTTGTTGGCACCCTTGAGACATGCCGACGGACGACCAGAATGTCTGTTTACCGGGTAGACCAGAAGCGATCCGCCGGCGGTCAGAATGACGCGAATTACCCGATGCGGACATCACTGCGGAGCCGGAGAGGCGAGCGGCTTTCCCTTCTCGACAACGTAAGTAGCAATCACTTTCGCGCCGTTCGAGCCAGTTTTGGCGTCGTGAATAGCACCTGGCGGAACCTGATAGCTCTCACCTGACTTTACGGCCTTGTCTGGTTGACCATCGACCATGAGCACCATCTCGCCATCAAGCATAAAGCCTGACTCAGGACCAGGATGCGAGTGGCGCCCGATATTCACGTTGGGCACGATTTCAGCCATTCCAATCACCGTCTCATAGTTCGTGCCGGGTACGTCGAACTTCTGCAGCGGTGTCCGCTTTATCGTCGCGGTTTGCTGGGTCACCACTGGCAAATTTTGCTGGGCAGCAGCGATATCGGTCATCGCGAACGTGGCTACGGCGGCGCAAAGCAAAAGCCTAACAAGCATTGTTTCCTCCTAAATCCATAATGAACAATGCCGAAAACACTATCAGACCTTCAGGTCTTTGCCATGTCTAAAACTGGCACAACTCGGACATTCCAACACCCTGTTGGACTGTCCGCTACTCGAAGTGAAGCCGACATCAGTTCTTCGATTATCGGCGAGCTTGCTTCAGGCCGCCAGTCTGTTGGAGCTGCCCGATCAACCTGCCGACCGCAAGGAAGCTTAGCGCTGCGTCCCAGGCCACCGGCAGGCGACAGGGGGACAACTATCTCGTCCGATGCCAGGGCTAAGTCCGCTTTCACACCTTTCGCGATACGTGCGGGCTGCGATTTCTACGACGCTCGGCGACTGACGCACCAATCTGCTCGCCTGGATATCCGAAAATACTCGCAACCGGCAGGATGGCTTGTCTGACGATTACGGACTCATTTGATATTCCATCCCATGTCCGCAACCAGAATACTTTGGGGCCAGGTCGCCCTGATCTTGACTATCGTGCTGATCACGATGTGGGCCGCGACGCAGTGGACAGCATGGCGGCTCGGCTTTCAACTCCAACTCGGGCAGCCCTGGTTTGAGCTCGCGCCGGGCGTTCCCATCTATCTGCCTCCGGCCTTCTTCTGGTGGTGGTACGCCTATGATGCCTATGCACCTGGAGTGTTCGTTGAAGGGGCATGCGTCGCAGCCTCCGGCGGAATCATGTCGATCGTCGTTGCTTTTGCGATGTCGGTCTGGCGGGCTGAGGCGGAGACGGCGGCCACATACGGTTCTGCGCGTTGGGCGGACCTGACTGACATTCGAGGTGCCGGCCTCGCCGGGGCAGACGGCGTGATTCTCGGGCGTCTGGCGGGACAATATCTCCGGCATGATGGACCGGAGCATGTGCTGTGTTTCGCGCCGACCAGATCCGGCAAGGGTGTCGGCCTTGTTGTCCCCACGCTCCTGACTTGGCCGGGAAGCTGCATCGTTCATGACATCAAGGGTGAAAACTGGACCCTGACGTCCAGCTTTCGGGCCCGGCACGGCCGGGTGCTGTTGTTTGATCCAACCAACTCAAGGAGCGCAGCTTACAACCCTCTCTTGGAAGTGAGGCGAGGAGAGTGGGAAGTTCGTGACGTGCAAAATGTCGCCGATGTGCTGGTCGATCCCGAAGGGTCGCTGGAACGGCGCAATCACTGGGAGAAGACCAGCCACGCGCTGTTGGTCGGAGCCATTCTTCACGTTCTGTATGCGGAGCAAGACAAGACGCTGGCCGGCGTTGCGGGTTTCCTGTCCGATCCGAAACGGCCAATCGAAACCACGCTCCGCGCGATGATGACCACGCGGCACCTCGGTGAAGCCGGGACCCATCCAGTGATCGCGTCCGCGGCGAGAGAGCTATTGAACAAGAGCGAGAACGAACGGTCAGGCGTGCTTTCGACCGCGATGTCTTTCCTCGGCCTCTACCGCGACCCTGTTGTTGCCGAGGTGACGCGTTGCTGTGATTGGTGCATCCGCGATCTCGTTGAAGACGGCCGGCCGACGACGCTCTATCTCGTTGTACCTCCATCCGATATCAGCCGCACCAAGCCGCTGGTGCGGTTGATACTCAACCAGATCGGTCGCCGTCTCACCGAGGAACTCCAGGCCAAGGACCGCCGGCATCGATTGCTGCTCATGCTCGACGAGTTTCCGGCGCTGGGAAGGCTTGATTTCTTTGAGTCGGCGCTCGCCTTCATGGCGGGCTATGGGCTCAAGAGTTTCCTTATTGCGCAGTCGCTCAATCAGATCGAAAGAGCATACGGGCCGAATAACGCGATCCTCGATAATTGTCATGTGCGCGTTTCCTTTGCGACCAATGACGAGCGTACGGCCAAGCGGGTTTCGGATGCGCTTGGGACTGCCACGGAATTAAGGGCGATGAAGAACTATGCCGGTCACAGGCTTAGCCCGTGGCTCGGCCATCTCATGGTTTCGCGACAGGAGACCGCGCGGCCATTGCTAACGCCCGGCGAGGTGATGCAGCTTCCGCCCGAGGACGAACTGGTGCTGGTTTCCGGCGTGCCACCGATCCGCGCCAAGAAGGCGAGGTATTTTGAGGATCCACGTTTGACCGAGCGCGTGCTACCACCGCCAAACTCAAGCTCTTTCGACCGCGACGGTAGGACAGCGACAGACGATTGGAGCCGGCAGCCAGCTCCGCCGAATTCAAATGTTGCCGAGCCGGTAAGCTTGTCGGGTGCTCGGCAATCTACCGCAAACTCCGGCATTCGCCGCGAGCCGGAGCTTCCCGAGCATGAAAATATCGCGCCGGAGGCCTTGAAGCCTCCACCGGAGTTCGACTTCACGGAAGACGAGGGCGACAGTGACGCCATACGGGCGCGTGTGCTGCGCATGAACGTTCCCGGTCTGGCGCGTCAGGCCGCGATGGATCCAGGCGACGGCCTCGACCTCTAGGAGAGATAATGCGAACCAAGCACACGTTTCGTTTGCCTCCGGACCTTGCGGGCCAGCTCGCCGATCATGCCAGCCGCAAGAGAGTACCTCAGGCGCTCATCGTCGAAACTGCGCTGGCCTCATTCCTGTCGCCGGATAATTCGGAGCGGATGGAGGCGGCGCTCGGCCGTCGCCTTGACCGGCTGACCCGGCACGTCGAGCGGCTGGAGCGTCATATCACCATTTCAAATGAAGCGCTGGCCTTGTTCGTGCGGTTCTGGCTGACGGCGACGCCGCCGCTGCCTGATACGGCGCAGCCCGCTGCGCAGGCCAAGGGCCGGGAGCGGTATGAGGGGTTTGTCGAAGCCCTCGGGCGCCGGCTGGCCAGGGGCCAGACCCTGGCCCAGGAGATCTCGCTCGACATCGATCCGGCGCAAACGTCGCCAACCGTTCCTCATAAGTGATCCCGCCATCTTTTCTTTTGCTACGCCACGGCACGCCGACTGATTTGAGCTTGTTGCACGAGCGCATAACCTGCCTTTTCTACTGATCCCCACCGCCGAGCTCATATCTCGGCGACCTTTGGGGGCAAGCGTGGCAGTTCATTCCTTTCAGTCCGAGGCGGTCTCGCGTGGTGCACGCATGTTGCGCACCGCGCTCGGACCGACGATAGCGGCCTGGCTCGAAGACGCTGGGATCGTCGAGGTCATGCTCAATCCCGATGGCCGGCTCTGGGTCGATCGGTTGTCGGGGGGCATGACAGATACCGGCGAGCATCTCGCCGCAGCCGACGGCGAGCGCATCGTGCGGCTCGTTGCCCATCACGTCGGCGCTGAGGTTCATCCGGCAAGTCCCCGCGTCTCGGCCGAGTTGCCCGAGACGGGAGAGCGTTTTGAGGGGTTGCTGCCGCCCGTGGTGACCGCTCCAGCCTTTGCCATTCGCAAGCCGGCGGTGGCCGTCTTCACGCTCGACGACTATGTCGCCGCCGGCATCCTGACAGTCGCTCAGGCTGAAGGGCTGCGGAACGCTGTCCGGGACCGTCAAAGCATCCTCGTGGCCGGCGGTACTTCGACCGGCAAGACCACGCTGACTAATGCGCTGCTGGCCGAGATTGCAAAAACTGCAGATCGCGTCGTGCTGATCGAGGATACGCGCGAACTCCAATGCAAGTCGGCTAACCTCGTGGCGCTGCGCACCAAGGATGGTGTCGCCTCGCTGTCCGACCTCGTGCGCTCCTCGCTCCGGCTACGCCCCGACCGAATCCCGATCGGTGAGGTGCGAGGGGCCGAGGCGCTCGACCTTCTCAAGGCCTGGGGCACCGGCCATCCCGGTGGCGTCGGCACCATTCACGCCGGCACGGCGCTTGGCGCCCTTCGCCGCCTCGAACAGCTTATCCAGGAAGCCGTCATCACTGTGCCGCGCGCGCTGATCGCGGAGACCATCGACGTGATTACGGTTCTCTCCGGCCGCGGCGCAGACCGTCGGCTGACAGAACTCGCGCGTGTCGATGGCCTGACGACCGAGGGCGACTACCTCATTTCACCCGCAGGAGACCCATCATGAACGGCGTCACATTGAGAAGCGGGATGATAGTTGTCGCGGTAGCTCTCAGCTCCGTGGCGATCTCGCCCACTGCAGAGGCCGCCGGCTCCAACATGCCGTGGGAGCAGCCGCTTAACCAGATCCTGCAGTCGGTCGAGGGGCCCGTCGCCAAGATTCTGGCCGTGATCATCATCATCGTCACGGGCCTTACGCTCGCCTTCGGCGACACTTCGGGCGGTTTTCGGCGCCTGATCCAGATCGTTTTCGGTCTGTCGATCGCGTTCGCAGCCTCGAGCTTCTTCCTGGCATTTTTCTCATTCGGCGGCGGAGTGCTGATCTGATGGACGGGCCGGTTGAAGGTTTTGCAATTCCGGTGCACCGCGCGCTGACCGAACCGATCCTGCTCGGCGGCGCGCCGCGTGCGATCGCCATCGTCAACGGCACCGTTGCCGCGGCGCTCGGTCTCGGCCTGCGGCTTTGGATTGCCGGTCTTCTGCTCTTGGCCATCGGCCATGCCGCCGCCGTCTGGGCCGCGAAGCGCGATCCGCTCTTTGTCGAGACTGCAAGACGCCATCTGCGCATCCCCACCCATCTGAATGTGTGAGCAACTGATGATGAATCTTTCCGAATACCGCCGCTCCACTACACGTCTTGCGGATTTCCTGCCATGGGCCGCACTGGTCGACGAAGGCATCGTCCTCAACAAGGACGGATCGTTTCAGAGGACCGCGCGTTTTCGCGGGCCCGATCTTGATTCCTCTGTTCCAGCAGAACTTGTTGCGGTTGCCGGCCGCCTCAATAACGCCTTGAGGCGCCTCGGATCCGGCTGGGCGGTGTTTGTTGAAGCGCAGAGGTATTCATCGAACGCCTATCCACCGAGCAGTTGTCCAGACGTGGCATCGGCCCTGGTCGATGCCGAACGCCGGGCGCAATTCGAGGAAGAGGGAGCTCACTACGAGTCAGCCTATTTCCTCACCTTCCTGTATCTGCCGCCGGCCGAGGATGCGGCGCGCGCCGAGCGCCTCCTTTATGAGGGACCTGAGCGCGGGGAGGCTGCCGGCGCCCACCAGGTATTGCGCGGCTTTGTCGATCGGACCGACCGCGTGCTGCAACTGGTCGAAGGGTTTATGCCGGAGTGCCGATGGCTCGATGACGGCGAGACCCTGACGTACCTGCATGCTTGCGTCTCGACCAAGATACATCGCGTTCGCGTTCCCGAGATTCCCATGTATCTCGATGCGCTGTTGGCAGACGAGCCCCTGACGGGTGGGCTTGAGCCAATGCTAGGCGGCCAACACCTGCGGGTGCTCACGATTGTCGGGTTCCCGACGGCAACCACGCCGGGGATCCTGGACGATCTCAATCGGCTTGCCTTCCCCTATCGTTGGTCGACCCGAGCGATCATGCTCGACAAGGGAGACGCGACGAAGGTCCTGACCCGGATCAGGCGGCACTGGTTCGCCAAGCGGAAATCCGTCGCCACAATCCTCAAGGAGGTGATGACCAACGAAGCGTCCTCCCTGATCGACAATGATGCTGGCAACAAGGCTATCGACGCCGACGCCGCCTTGCAGGAACTCGGTTCGGATCTGGTTGGCGAAGCCTTTGTCACCGCCACGATCACGGTCTGGGACGAGAATCCGCGCATCGCGGACGAACGGTTGCGCTTGGTCGAGAAGGTCATTCAGGGACGCGACTTCACTTGCATGGTGGAGACCATCAATGCCGTCGATGCCTGGCTGGGCTCGTTGCCCGGCCACGTCTATGCCAACGTCCGCCAGCCCCCGGTTTCGACCCTGAACATCGCCCATATGATCCCGTTGTCCGCAGTTTGGGCAGGGCCGGCGAGGGACGCGCATCTCGGCGCGCCGCCGCTGTTCTTTGCACGCACGGAAGGATCCACGCCGTTTCGTTTTTCCCTCCACGTCGGGGACGTCGGGCACGCGCTGGTGGTCGGTCCGACCGGTGCAGGCAAGTCCGTGCTGCTTGCGCTGATGGCGCTGCAGTTCCGCCGCTATCCAAGCTCCCAGATCTTTGCCTTCGATTTCGGCGGGTCGATCAGGGCTGCGGCGCTCGCCATGAAGGGCGATTGGCACGATCTTGGCGGTGCGCTGTCCGATAGCGCCTCCGAACCGGTCGCCCTGCAGCCGCTAGCCATGATTGACGATGCGGCCGAGCGCGGCTGGGCGGCGGAATGGATCGCAGCCATTCTCGCCCGCGAAAAGATCGACATGACGCCCGAAGCCAAGGAGCATCTTTGGTCGGCGCTGTCTTCGCTGGCTTCTGCGCCCGCGGGCGAACGAACGCTGACCGGTTTGTCCGTGCTGCTGCAGTCCCAGGGCCTGAAAAGGGCTCTTCAACCCTACTGCCTCGGTGGCCCCTTTGGGCGGCCGCTCGATGCCGAAGCGGAGCAACGCGGTTCGGCCTCGGTCCAGGTGTTCGAGACCGAAGGCCTGATCGGCACCGGAGCCGCACCGGCGGTGCTCGCCTATCTCTTCCATCGCATCGAAGGCCAGCTCGACGGAAGGCCGACGCTGCTCATCATCGATGAAGGTTGGCTTGCGCTCGATGACGCAGGGTTTGCGGGGCAGATCCGCGAATGGCTGAAGACATTGCGGAAGAAGAACGCTTCCGTCATCTTTGCCACCCAGTCGCTCTCGGACATCGACGGGTCCGCGATTGCGCCCGCCATCATCGAGAGCTGCCCGACGCGGCTGTTCCTGCCGAACGAACGGGCGATCGAGCCCCAGATCTCGGCGATCTATCGGCGCTTCGGCCTCAACGACCGGCAGATCGAGATCCTGGCGCGCGCCACGCCAAAGCGGGACTATTACTGCCAGTCCCGGCGCGGCAATCGTCTGTTCGAACTCGGTCTTGAAGAGTTCGCGCTCGCCTTTACGGCCGCTTCATCAAAGTCCGATCAGGCGATGATCGAGCGCGTGCTGGCCGAACATGGCCGTGAGGGGTTTGTCACCGGCTGGCTCGCCGCACGTGGGCTGGGTTGGGCCGCCGATCTCATACCCGGTCTCATCAAGCAGGAAGGCTTGTCATGAAGCGCCTCCCGTACCTCGCCGCCGCGAGCGCCATAACCATTGCCGTCGCGTGCGTAGTTTCGCCCGCGTCGGCCCAACTGATCGTGTTCGATCCCAACAATTACGCACAAAACGTGCTCACGGCAGCACGTGAGCTGCAGCAGATCAATAACCAGATCACCTCGCTGCAGAACCAGGCGCAGATGCTGATCAATCAGGCCAAAAATCTCGCCAGCCTGCCGTATTCTTCCCTGCAGCAGCTCGAGCAGTCGATCCAGCGAACCCAGGAGCTGCTCGCCGAGGCCCAGCGCATTGCCTACGATGTCAAGCAGGTCGATCGAGCGTTCTCGACAACCTATGCGCCCGTCTCGACGAACGCGTCAGATCAGGCGCTGATCGCGAATGCGCAAACGCGCTGGCAAAATTCTGTGGTCGGCCTGCAGGACGCCTTGCGCATTCAGGCGACCGTGGTTGGGAATCTCGACACCCACCGCAAAGAGATGTCAGCCCTCGTCAGCTCAAGCCAGGGCGCGACCGGCGCGCTACAGGCCAACCAGGCCGGCAATCAGCTCCTTGGCTTGCAGGCGCAACAGCTCGCCGACCTTACGGCAGCAGTTGCCGCGCAGGGGCGGGCGCAAAATCTCGAAACGGCCCAGCGTACCACCGCGCAGGATCAGGGCAGGGAGCAGCTTCGTCGCTTTCTCGCACCCGGTCGAGGCTATCAGCCTGCAATAGTTCGGATGTTTCACCAATGAGCGGACGTGGTGGATTCAAGCGGGGGGTGTTTGTGATAACGGCAGTTGCCGTCCCCATGCTGGTTGTCGCAGCCTGTACGATCGAGCTCCGCGGCGACAGCGACGGTCCACCGGCTAGATCGTCGGCATCCCGGGCAACGAGTCCGCTTGGCGGCGAACTCGAACGCTGCCGGAAGGTTACCTCCGAGCAAGTGGCAGAACTCCAGGAGTGCCGTCTGATTTGGGCGGAGAACCGCCGTCGCTTTCTTGGATCAAAGAAAACCCCGGGCGTTACTTCCGCCGATGCTCAACCAGGCAGCCCGACACCGTCGTTGGCGCAGCCCAAGCATCCCGATCGTCTCCCCCAGGGCTGGCCGCCCGTTGCAACACCCGAACGCGAGTGATTCCATGGGTGGCACCGGCGTCATCGACCGATTTCTGGAAACGTTCACCCGCTATATCGACTCTGGCTTCGGCCTGCTTGGTAACGAAGTCGCCTTCCTCGCAACCACGCTCGCCGCGATAGATGTCACGCTCGCCGCTCTGTTCTGGGCCTGGGGTACCGACGAGGACATCATCGCTCGCCTCGTGAGGAAGACGCTCTTTGTTGGCGTGTTCGCTTACCTGATCGGCAACTGGAACAACCTCGCTCGCATCGTTTTCGAGAGCTTTGCCGGTCTCGGGTTGAGAGCCTCAGGAACTGGATTGTCCGCGGCTGATTTCCTGCGGCCTGGGCGGATAGCACAGGTCGGTATCGATGCGGGGCGGCCAATCCTGGACTCAATCTCGGGCTTGATGGGCTATGTCAGCTTCTTTGAAAATTTCATCCAGATCGTGGTTCTGCTGTTCGCCTGGGCGATCGTGCTGCTCGCCTTCTTCATTCTGGCAATCCAGCTTTTTGTCACACTGGTTGAATTCAAGCTGACGACGCTCGCGGGTTTTGTCCTGATCCCATTTGGGTTGTTCGGCAAGACCGCCTTCGCCGCCGAACGCGTGCTCGGCAACGTCATCTCATCCGGCGTCAAGGTCATGGTGCTCGCCGTGATCGTCGGCATCGGCTCGACGCTGTTTTCGCAGTTCACCGCAGGCTCGAATGGCGCGCAGATCGGCATTGAAGATGCCATGGCCCTAGTGCTCGCCGCGTTAGCGCTGCTGGGCCTGGGAATCTTTGGGCCCGGCATCGCCAATGGCATCGTGTCCGGCGGTCCGCAACTTGGCGCCGGAACCGCCGCGGGCACGGGGTTAGCTGCCGGCGGGATCGTGGTGGCTGGAGCGGGCCTCGCTGCCGGAAGCGTCGGTGCACTCGCCGGCGCGGCGCGCGGGACCGCGGCGCTAGCGGGTAGCGCGAGCGGGGCGTTCAGGGCTGGTGGTTTGTCCGGCGTCGCGGATGCCGCCGCGTCCGCGATGACGAGCCCGCTTCGTCGCGCCACGGCTGCAAGCGGCTCGGCTTCAACTGGTGGCACTGCAGCCGGTGAAGCCGGCGCAGCTCAGCCGCCGGCAAGTTCCTCACCTCCGGACAGTCAGTCCAGCTCGGCCAGACGCATGAAGCGGATGCAGATCATGAGTCAGGGGGCGTCGGCCGCTACCAACGTCGTTCGCACTGCCGACCATGGTGGAGGAGGCGCCTCCGTCGATCTCTCCGAAGGAGGGAAGTGATGTTCAAACGACCATCCGTTCATTATGGCCGCACGCCCGCGCCCGTAACGCCCTATCAGAAAGCGGCGCAAGTGTGGGACGAGCGCATCGGCTCGGCGCGGGTGCAGGCCAAAAACTGGCGACTTATAGCCTTCGGTTCTCTGATCCTGTCAGCAGGACTTGCATCAGGTCTCGTCTGGCAATCCACACAGGGAAGCATTACGCCCTGGGTCATTGAGGTCGATCGTCTCGGCCAGGCAGAGGCGGTTAGCCCAGCCAATCCCTTCTATCAGCCAACCGATCCGCAGATTGCCTTTCATTTGGCACGCTTCATCGAGAATGTGCGCGGGCTGTCGGCTGATGCCATCGTGCTGCGTCAGGACTGGCTGCGCGCCTACGACTTTACGACCGATCGCGGCGCCGTCGCCCTCAATGACCACGCCCGCGTCAACGATCCCTTTGCCAAACTCGGCAAGCTGCAGATCGCAGTGGAAGTATCCAGCGTCATCCGTGCCTCGCCGGAAAGCTTTCGGGTCGCCTGGATCGAGCGCCGCTACGACAATGGGCAGCTTACCGCCACCGAGCGCTGGACCGCCATCCTCACCATCGTGATCGAAACTCCGCGCGATGCTGATCGTCTGCGCAAAAATCCTCTCGGGGTCTATGTCAATGCCATCAACTGGTCGAAGGAGCTTGGGCAGTGAATATGCAGATTCCTGGAGTCGCTAGCCCGAGTGTGCGCAAGGTCATGCGCTCGTTTCTATTTGCTTGCATGTTTGTACTCAGCGGCTGTGCCACCTCCAAACCGCCGCAGATCAGCTACGACGACGATATCCCGCCACTTCCCAGTCCGCCGTCGCTGGCGGAGGATCGTCCGCGATCCCTTCACGTTCCGCCGTCCTGGACGCCGGCGAAGGGAGGCAAGAAGGGAAACGTTGAGGCAAAGGAGCCTATTGCGCGGATCGAGACCGCCAATGACGCTGCGCGCGTCGAGCCGCGTAGCGCCGGCTACTTCAATGCTGTGCAGGTCTTCCCTTTTAGTCCCGGCGCCCTCTATCAGATCTACGCGAGCCCCGGACAGATCACCGATATCGCACTCGAGCCCGGCGAGCAGCTCACGGGTTCGGGGCCGGTATCGGCTGGCGACACCGTGCGCTGGGTCGTTGGCGACACCGAAAGTGGAAGCGGCGATACCAGACGTGTCCACATCATGGTCAAGCCGACGCGGCCTTCGATTGAGACCAACCTCGTGGTCAACACCGACCGGCGCACCTATCTCATCGAGCTGCGCTCGCGTGAAAAACCCTACATGCCATCAGTCGCCTGGTTCTATCCCGAGGATAGGCCCGGCCGTGCCCGAGCTGTTTCCCCGACGCCAGTTCTCCCCGAGCCTTCTCAGCGGCGCTATCGCTACACCGTCGAGGGCGACAATCCGCCTTGGCGGCCGGTCGGCGTCTATGACGATGGCCGCAAGGTCTATATCGAGTTCTCACCCGGCATCGTTCAGGGAGAAATGCCTCCGCTGTTTGTCATCGGTCCGGACGGCAATTCCGAGATCGTCAACTACCGAACCTATCGTAACGTGCTGATCGTCGATCGGCTGTTTGCCGCGGCCGAGCTGCGACTTGGTGGCGACTCTCAGCAAAAGGTCCGAATCATCAGAAGCGACGGGAGGCCGTCGTGACTGATAAGCAAACGACTGGCGCCGGTGGTCCTGATTCTACCTCGCCGAAGAGTGCTGCTGAGATAGCCAGCTCACTGCGCCTGCGTCCAGAACGTCCGCCCGTGACTCGCCTGTCGCGCAAGGTATTGGCCGGGGGCACGGTACTCGCGCTCGTTCTCGCGTCCGGAGCCGTGCTGTGGGCCCTGCAGCAGAATCGCACGCGTGGTCCAGCTTCCGAAGAGCTGTACAGCACCGATCACCACAATGTGGCCGACGGCCTTGCCGGGCTGCCGCGCGACTATGCGGGCATTCCGCGCGACGTGCCGCGCCTCGGGCCGCCATTGCCGGGTGATCTCGGTCGCCCCATTGTTGCGGCCCAGGCCCAGTCCGGGCCGCTTGCGGTCGATCCCGAGCAACAGCGGATGAGCCAGGAAAGCGAGGCCGCGCGCACCAGCAAAGTATTTGCGTCGACGAATGTTCGGCCACCGGCGGCAGCGACTCCTGCCGAGACGACCTCAAATGCCGCATCACCGTCCGATGAGGCGTTTGCCCAGAATGGACAGGACCGCAAGCTCGCTTTTGTTAGCGCTGCCGTTGATCGGCGGACCACGAGCCCTGACCGGGTGGCGAAGCCAGCCTCGCGTTATGTCGTCCAGGCAGGGTCTGTGATTTCGGCCGCCCTTATTACGGGCATCCGCTCCGATCTGCCCGGGCAGATCATGGCGCATGTGACCGAACCGCTATTTGATACGGTGTCCGGTCAAACTTTGTTGGTGCCCCAGGGTGCGCGGCTGATAGGAATCTACGATAGCCACGTTACACATGGACAGTCACGCGTGCTCCTGGTCTGGACACGCCTGATCATGCCGAACGGCCGATCGATCGTCCTTGAGCGCCAGCCGGGTGCCGATACCGCAGGCTATGCTGGGCTTCACGACGAGGCCGATCATCACTGGGGCGAGCTGTTCAAGGCGTCGTTGCTGTCGACTTTGCTTGGTGTAGGAGCCGAACTTGGGTCCGGCTCGGATGCTGGCAACGGAAACAGCGCCATTCTGCAGGCCCTTCGCCGTGGGGCAGGGGATTCCCTGAACCAGACCGGTCAGCAGATCGTTCGGCGCAATCTCAACATCCAGCCGACCCTGACAATCCGGCCGGGTTTTCCGGTGCGGGTAATCGTCAATCGCGACCTCGTGCTCGAACCATACAGAGGCTGAAAAAATGGCAAAGCTGAAGCTCGCGCCATCGCCGATGACAAGCCGGTAAAGCTCACCGTGGAACTGCCGGCCGATGTCCATCGCGACCTCGCGGCCTACACCGACATGCTTGCCCGTGAAACCGGGCCGTCGATCTCGGATCCGGCAAAGCTGGTCGCACCAATGCTGGCGCGATTCATGGCAACCGACCGAGCCTTTGCAAAAACCCGCCGCAAGGGTCAGCCTGCGCAAGGCAAGGGATAGCGCTCGCTCAACAATTTGAGGAAGTTTGCCAGCGCCGGATTGTCATTGTCCTTGCGCCAATGTGCTGAATAATTGACCTGACTCGGCCCCGTGCCGTCTCGTACCTCTCGATAAGTCAGGCCCGCAAAAGTGACGCCGATGTCGGACTCGGCCACCAAACTGACACCGAATCCTATGGATATGAGGGTCTTGATGATACCTCTGCTAACGTCATGGCGCTCGATCTTGGGACGGTCTACTGTCGAGATCAGCTTCGCCAACAAGAGATCCTCAAGTTCTCGTCCCGGGTCATAATGGCTGAGAAGGACCGTCTCATTCCGCAGGTCGGTCCAGTAGATCGCCTTCTTCCCAGCCAGTTGATGTCCCTCAGGCAAGGCCACCAGGACGCGCTCGCTCCACAGCGGCAAGGTGTTGCTGTCAAAGACGTGTCCCCCGTCGGTCGCGATGACAACGTCGATTGCACCATTGCGTAAGGCGGTGACGAGGCGCATCCGCGACCTTTCGACCATGCCAAGTGCGACCTGTGGGCACCGCTGCCTGAAATCTACCAAGGTCGCCCGTAAATTGCCGGCCGACAGCGACGTATAGAACCCCACCGACAGCCGCCCAGCCTCGCCGCGTCCGTTAGACTTGGCTGATGTAACCAGCGCATCCATTTGTTCGAGAATCGACCGCGCCGTTCGGAGAAAATCCCGGCCAGCCGACGTGGCGCAGACGCCGCCGCTCGATCGCTCGAACACAATCACGCCTATTGATTCCTCGAGTTCTCGAATGCAGCGGCTCAGAGTTGACTGCTGCGTCAACAACGCTTCTGCAGCCCGCCGGAAGCTTCCATACTCCGCGGAAACAACCGCATATCGGAGGTGTTGAAGGGGGATCGTTGCAGATTGATTGCGGAGAGATAAATATCTGTGGTCTTGTTCGTCGGCCATTCGCGACCATGGTGCTCTGAGAATGCAGGAGCATCGATAAGATATTTGGAATCGGGTGATTTCATCGGCAGGTTGTGTTTTTTATTGGGCCGATCCGTGCCCTGCCGTCGGCGTCCGGCAGGCGATGACGGAGGCGCCATCCGGACCGCGTGTCGCCCGAGTAGCGCACGCTTCTCTCAGATCGTCGGATAAGCGACTTCGCGTTACGCTACGCGTGGCGACTGCACCTCGTAGTGAACATCGCACCCATTGCGAGCATCCGGCGAAAGCGCTTTACAGCAAGCATCACGTGATCAGAGCAGGGCGCAGGTTGTGCTCTGATGCGGCAGCCGGCGCTTATACCAACGAAGGCGTTCTAGTGAATGCTTGCACCTGAATTGAGCGAGAAAAATCGCTTTACCCGAACTAAGCTCTGCCTTTGGTCTGGTATTCAGGTCCGATGTTATGCCGCAAGTAAAACTGTCTTGCGCAAGGACTTGATGGGTTGCATTGCCTCTCCCGTCATCTGCGGTCGTAAGCTCGCGCGTTGGCGGGCGGCCGCCGATGTCGCATCCGAAGTCGGGATTGCAATCGCTCCGCGTCCCCGATTGTTTGGTCTGCTCTCGAAGCGATGAAGGAACAGCGCGCTCTGATTGGAATCGCCGGGATCCGCCGTGGCGGCCCTAGTGCACGACCAATACTAACGTTGCACCGATTAGCCCCAAGAGACTTGCGGTAGCCGTTTCCCCGGCATTCTTTTCGAACGGTGCCATCACCGACCCTCGGTTGACGGAGAAGGTGCGATTGCTTTCATTCCGGATGTGAGCAATTTATCAATGGCCCGTTGGGCGAGAGCGATAGCGCTCGCTCTGTTGTAAGCAGAGCCCGATCTAATGTGCGCCCAGCAAATAGCACGGTCCATTTCCATCCCGTTGGGTTGGCTGTCTGAAGCATCTGATACTCTGTGTCCCGTACTCCATAATTGACAACGAAACGTCGCGGGATCCGTTGCGACACAAGCCAAATTAGCCGGTGCCGACCGAATGTCTGTTGAGGTCATTCGCGTCGGTTTGACCGAATGACGGCGACTTCCGGTCTACCCCGGTGAATGGACATTCTCAAGATAGGCGGGCATGTCTCCAAGGTGCCAACAGCGGAAATCATGGACTCGAAGGATGGCTGACGGCCTAGCTACGTCGAGACACTTCCTATCGAATCAGAGCCTTGATACTTTCGGGCAGAACCTCGACAAGGAGCACCGTCATAATCTGCCGCCCTTCGCCGTCCATTACGACAATGCAGTCGGGGGTGGCTTACCGTTCCATCTAATGGACTCTGCGAGGAGTTCTCGGGCGGCGCGCAGAGCATATTGTCGAGCCGTTTCGATGTCTGGGAAGTCTGACCCCTCGTCGTCTTCCACAACACTATGGCCCGTTCTCTGCTGAAAGTGATCTTTGGCATCGGGCTAATCCGGGCAGCGATGCCCGAGTGTCTTACTCTGCATCAGACCGTCTGTATAAATCCGACGCCTCCGGAAAAGTTTCAACGGAAACTTTCCCGAATATGTCGAGATACTGCTCACGAACGGACTCGTGGCACTCGCAAGCGCGGCGCTGTACTCCGTCGATGCTAACAATCCGCACCTTTCCGCGATGGTAATCGATCAGGCCCTCCCCTTGAAGCCCGCTGGCAACACCCGAGACGCTCGTTCGCTGCACGCCCATCATCTGAGCCAGGAACTCTTGGGTAAGCGGCAGATCTCTTCCTACGAGGTCGTACATCCTAACCAGCCACGTGCACATGCGTTCTTCAACACTGTGAAGCGCGTTGCACGCAGTCGTCTGCTGCACCTGACCTAGGAGGAATTGCTCGTGCTTGATGATCAGTCTGCGAAAATCAGGGGACGAGTCTGCGAGATGTTTAACAACGGCAGCATCCGCGACACTCGACTGGCTCGGCACCTGGACGATTACCTTGTTGAGTGAAAGCCTGTCATCGATCGCCTGAATGGCTCCAAAGACACCATCGTTGCCGATCATGCCGGTTTCGATCGCAAAGCCGCTTTTGAGCTCAACAATGCACGAAAGTATGCCCCCGTGAGGGAAGTAAACCTGATGGACGCGCTGGCGGCTATGAGCGATTACGAGCCCGTGCTCCAACTCAACCAGCCGCAGGTGCGGTTGCAAAGCCCTGAGATCGGCCGGCCTGATGCCTGATAGAATACGGTTCTTTGAATGAGGCACTGGTGCTCTCCTTGCCATGCAGGCGAGAGCACAGCAGTCTCTCAGCCACCCGTCCGTTTAATGCTATGCCGACTTTTGCTTTGTTAATTCTTGAGCGCGCTATCCGCGACCGTTCTCAATCCGCCAAGCGTGACGTTTCCCTTGCGCGCGCTAAGCTTCAACTTGCGAGCAATGAAACGACGGCGTTCGTGGTCGCCTCCATGACGCAATACGCGACGAGTTTCTTCGAGAACAAAATCCATGTTCGCGATAGTGCGTTCATCCAATTTAGTCATGGCGCTACCTCCTCGGGCGCTTGAAGACAATTCACGTTCTTTGCGTTTGTTTTTCATGGGAAGGGGTACGGGCGTTCTACCAAAAGCCTCCCACTCCAAAGCTCTGCGGGTTGCAGGCCAGCCATTTGCTTTGCCTAATGCGATCGCATTCTCGTCCGTGTCGCAGGCAGCTCTCGAACTGGCCGTCGGAACGTATGACGCAGGCGCGATATTTTGCCATCACTCTCTCTGAATGCCTGTTCTATCTTGTCGGGCTAGTTCGGTGCTCTAACCGGGTGACCGCAGCAACTCGCTCACCTCATATGCCGCCTCGACCTGTATGGCTTTTCTTTCGACTGCATCGCGGAGACGTCCATGCGGAAGCATTTGCGCCTGTTCGCGCAGACGTTGTGCTTCGGCCGAAAGACGCATTTCTAGGGGTTGGGTTTGTTTGAAACGGCGACGCTTCTGCATACGCTGTTCCTTTCCGTAAGAGGAGGCGGAAGCGCGACGGGCGTTCTCATCACTGAGATACCAAAAGCCGCGCGATGATGGGCAAACGTTACCCAGCCAGCAGGCTAAGTCTGTCCGGCGGAAGACTTAGTAAGAAAAATCTTAGTACTTCCAATGAGTTACTGGCTACTTAGAAGGATTTGGCGGCGGAACATTGTAAGACCACTAATTAGTCAGGAACGTTTTTGACGCGTTTTACTTCTAATGAGTAGTTTTTGCATCGCGTGGGAGGAGACCATGGGTGTAGTCAACCGGCCAGAACGCCTTCAGATCATGTTGAACTCAGCCGAAGTGAAAATGATCGACAATTGGCGGTTCTTGAAGCGCATGCCCAGCCGTGCATCAGCGGTGCGAGAATTACTCAAGCGTGGATTGGTGGCCGAGGGTTTCGAAGTGGCTAAAGATGGCTCTCACTCAAAGGATTTCGGCTTAAGTACCGCTGAGTAGTCAACGTCACACAGAAAAGCGCGCTTCCGCTTTGGATCATTCGCTCGATTTGAACCGGCCACGGCGGCTTCCGGTCCCTAGTGAACGGACATTGTCAGAATAGACGGTCACGTCTCAAAAGTGCCAACAGACATTCGAAATGAAAGGCACGCGCAAGTAAGGCGTGCCTTAATGCTCTAGCTCAAACCGTTATATGAAGCGGTCCGTTTGCCAAAGCTCAACGGCGTGGCCATCACCGGTTACAAGCGCCACGACTAGGCGATCGGGGTGTGCGAACTTGGCCCCGATGGCGTCAGGCACCGCTGCGCCCATCGACGCCAAGCCGCCCAAGAGTGAAGCCGATTGACTTCCTGCACGCGATAATCGCGGGCAAACCAGTTCGCGCAAGAACCACTGTCGCTCGTGACGATGGCATTAGCCGGCAGTAAGGGCGACATTTCCTAGATAACCCGTTGCGGGTTCACTGGGTTGGCCTCCGTCATTGCGCGTCCTTCGAGCTTCTTCCACCAAGCGGAGACGCTCCCTTCGATTGTCTTGGACCACCGCCGATCGGCCTTGCGCTTGAGCAGGAGGAGTAACGTCTTCAAGATGGTGCTGTTGTCGCCGTGAAGGTTGACGTCGGCTGGATAGCGCAACGACAGCATGGAAGCGTCGATGTCAATCTGAACTGCGCGCGCGTTGCCATCCTTAGGGAGATTCCAAGCGCGGAATGGATTTGATCAAACAATATGGCTGCGGCGGTTGCCATCTGATCCCGGGCATCGTCAATGCAACCGGTAACGTTGGGCCTCCGCTGCTGCATGTTGGCACGCGAACCTATATCGCTAGCTTCTTCAGCAATTCGCCCGAAAACATGGCGTTATGGATCCAGGATCCGCAAAGGGCCTTGCCCGGCAATGCCATGCCGCGAATGGGCGTCACGCCGCAGGATTCGCGTGACATCACCGCGTTTCTTTACATGTTAAAATAAGCCCGGCGGCGATCGCTGATCCACACCATGTCAGCCAGAAAAACGCCGCCTCCCGGGCGGGAGGAGCCTGGGCGGCGGCGTTCAAATACC
This sequence comes from Bradyrhizobium sp. CSA112, assembly GCF_029051645.1. Classification (GTDB taxonomy): domain Bacteria; phylum Pseudomonadota; class Alphaproteobacteria; order Rhizobiales; family Xanthobacteraceae; genus Bradyrhizobium. The sequence goes on along the minus strand of NZ_JAACFS010000006.1, from coordinate 184,073 downwards.
GACGGTACGTCCGCATCGGCTATGGGTCGCCAACGGGCAACTTCGTTGTTGGTTCCTGAGCTGCGGTCGGTGGGGTGGTTGCCGTGGGCGAGGTCAAGAACAACGGTGGAACGAGCCATGGTCCTACTTGCTCTGAAGTTGGGAATGAAGCGACGCGATCTCAGCTTTCATCTGAGGGGAGCCGCGCTGCAGGAGCATCAGTTGAAAGCCGAGCAGATCACCTATCCTCCACTGGACGTGCCGAACCCCGTTACAGCCTCGGTATGGATTGTCGATAGCGGGCCGACAAAGGCGATGGGTGTGATCCCCTTGCCCATTCGCATGACCATTATCCGTCTGCAGGATGGCTCATTGATGCTGCACTCGCCTACCCGCTACGATGGCACGATTCGGCGTTCGCTTGAAGAGTTTGGCGCGATAAATCATATCATCGCGCCAAATAGCGCGCACTGGATGTTCGTCAAGCAGTGGCAGGAGCATTGTCCCTCGGTCGAGACATGGGGCGCGCCGGGCCTCTCGAAGCGGTGGCCAGTGAAGCGCGCCGGCGTTCGGCTGGACATGAGCTGACCCCTGACGTGAGCACGCCATGGTCGGACGTGATCAGCCATATCATCGTCAAAGGGATTGGGGTGGCAGAAGTCGCCTTGATGCACGAACGGTCGAGATCACTGGTACTTGCAGACATCGTACAGAATCTCGAAGCAGATAAGGTACCTCCCGTGCTGCGACCGGCGGCGCGTCTCGCAGGGGTGGTCGCGCCGCATGGCAGGGCACCGGTGTATCTGCGTGCGATCGTCAAGATGAAGCGCAACGAGGCTGCGGCGGCAGCCAGACGTCTGGTCAATTTCAAGCCACGTTTCGTGATCTTCAGTCACGGCCAATGGTACGCTGAGGATGCAACCGTGCGCTTGGCGTCGGCCTTGGATTGGCTGCTGGAATAGGATCGCATCCTATCAGGTCCCGCTAATCCGGACCCCTTCAAACCCGATTGGAACCTTCGCCGTCACGCAACATTGGTCAAGGGGACAGGCACTTTCCAAACGGGCGACAGGAGAAGTTATGGCGAAACGAGCGAAGAAGCGAAAATCGGCGGCGCGTCGCACGAGCCGGCCGCAGAAGAAGCTGAGCGACCTCTTCCACGAGACGCTCAAGGACATCTATTTCACCGAAAATAAAATCATCAAGACATTACCCAAGATGGCGAAGGCGGCGCAGTCCAAGGAGTTGGCTGCAGCTTTCAATAAACACCTCCGGGAGACTCAGGCTCAGGTCAAGCGCCTCGACCGCGTCTTCCGCATTATCGGTAAGCCGGCCCGTGGAAAGCCCTGCGAAGCGATCAACGGCATCGCTGATGAGGGTGCGGAAATCATGAAGGAGTTTCGCGGAATGCCGGCTCTCGACGCCGGGCTCGTCGCTGCTGCCCAGGCGGTCGAGCACTACGAAATTTCACGCTACGGCACCCTTCGTACGTGGGCTGAACAGCTCGGCATGTCCGATGCCGCAAGTCTGCTGCAGGAGACGCTGGACGAGGAGGAAGCCACCGACAAGGCGCTGACCGAACTGGCCACATCGGTGATCAACCTCGAAGCCGAACAAGAGCAAGCAGAGGCGGCCTGACAAGGGAGACCCGCGTTAGACGCGTCGCGTCGCCTCCGTGAGGCTTGCGCGGCCTGGTCTCGACCAAAGATGTCTTGGAACGACCGCGCTCGGCTGATGTTGAACAGGTGAAACACACTCAGCGGAGGTCGCGACGAAGGCACTCGTTTGGCACGGCACCACGGACATCCGCTGCGACAACGTACCCGATCCCCGGATCGAGCACGAGCGGGACGCCATCATCAAGGTCACAAGTTGCGCCATATGCGGCTCGGACCTGCATCTCTACGACCATTTCATGCCCGGCATGAAATCCGGCGATGTCATGGGCCATGAGACTATGCTGTCCGCCGGCGAGTGTACCTCGGATGGTATGGCAGAGGCCGCAGCCCCGACCGCGAAAGAGTTGCTCGCAGCGGACGCTGAGCGGATCGCTCGGGCTTGGCGCGCTCTGGTTTTGGTGATCACGCCAGCGGCGATACTCGTCCGGTGACAGGGCGGTGATGGTGAACGCCATGTGGGCGTGCTGCGCCCCGCAAAACTCGGCGCATTGTCCGCGGTAAACGCCGGCACCCAAAAGCTGTGAATGACGTCGGCCGACTCAGCTGGACGGTGAGGGTTGCCCGACCGGCACGCGGATCTCGTTGGCTGTGGTAAAACTCAGATGCGGACTATCGGCTTGGTACTGGACCTCCTACAACCACTGATGCCCGGTGACCTTCACCGTCACCGCACCGGGATCATTGGCGAACACGGTTCGCTGCGCGCCATAGCTCACGACAGATAGGGCCAGCACCGTAATGGTCGTGGCGGTCCCCGCTATGAGAATGATGCTTCCGGGGCCGCGCTCAAAGGCTTCATGTAGATCGAGCGGCTGCTCGCGGAGCGTCCTGCGGCGGATCAGACCAAACAGCGGGACCAGCCGCAACCGCTCTCGCTGTTGATCCGCTTGCGAGACACCACCGTCCATATACAGGCTCAGTGGTCGGCGGCATGTTTACCGTTCACGGCACTAGTCTCGCCCCAGTCGCTGCTTGCTGTGGGCAAGAGTGTGCTGCGATGCAGGTGCCGCTCCGACATACGTCGCTAACCGACGAGCTTCTGTTTTGGGCCGGTCCGGTGGAACCAAAACCTGCGACGAAAGGTTGCGATCGGGCCCTCTCACGGAGGCGCCGGCCGGGAGCTGCGCCTCGCGAGGCCGATAATAGATGCAAGATTCTCCAGGGCAGCGAAGGCCGAAAATTTGAAATTGCGCCGGTTCCGCAAGATGCTACGCTAACGTGATGCCGGCGGTCGAGCTCAGGCAAGTTTAGATGTTCCAGCCGCGAGGGTGTGATGAGTACCGCCGAACAAGACGCCATCGATTCGTTACTGGTCTCCCTGCAGAAGCCCAATGTACATCAAGGGGCGTGGGGATCCGACGAACTCTTGCAGACGCTGCCGGCAGCACTCTACATGACGGACGCCGCCGGCCGCATTACTTTCTACAATGAAGCGGCGGCGCAATTGTGGGGCTGCCGGCCGACGCTCGGGACCGCCGAGTTTTGCGGATCATGGAAGCTCTATTGGCCGGACGGCACTCCCTTGCCGCACGCCGAATGTCCGATGGCGCTGACTCTGAAAGAGCGACGTCCGATCCGGGGCATGGAAGCGGTCGCCGAACGGCCGGACGGCACGCGCGTGCCGTTCATTCCGTATCCAACTCCCTTATTCGATGCTTCGGGTGCTTTAGTTGGCGCTGTCAACATGCTGGTGGACATCACCGAGCGCCGGGAGACTGAACAACGGCTTCGAGAAAGCGAGGCGCGCTATCGAGCCATCGCTGCGATCGTCGAATCGTCCGACGACGCGATCGTTTCGAAAGACCTCAACAGCATCATCAAAAGCTGGAATCAAGGCGCGGAGCGGCTGTTCGGCTATAGTGCTGAAGAGGCGATTGGGAAGTCGGTCACGATGCTAATCCCTCCCGATCGTCGGGATGAGGAGCCGGCCATTCTTGCCCGCATCCGGCGCGGCGAGCGCGTCGAGCACTACGAAAGCGTTCGTCAACGCAAGGATGGCAGCACTATCGACATTTCGCTGACGATCTCCCCGATCAGGAATAAGGACGGCAAGATCGTCGGCGCTTCGAAAATAGCCCGTGACATTTCATCTCGAAAGCGAGCAGAGGAGCAGCAGCGGCTAATCTTGCGAGAGATGGACCATCGCATCAAGAACCTCTTTGCTGTCGCTGGCGGCGTGGTCACGATGAGTGCCCGATCGGCGAAAACAGCGGAAGAACTCGCTACTGTGGTGCGAGACCGCTTGGTGTCCCTCGCGAAGGCCAACGACCTGACGTTGAAGCTGACAGCCGATGGCACTCATCGAACGCAACAGTCAACGCTGCTTCATTCGTTGATTAGGACGATTCTCTCCCCTTATGACGGCGGCACCGACAAAGGCGGGGCGCGTGTCGCGATCAGTGGACCCGACATTCCAATCGCGGGCGATGTGGTGACCGGTTTTGCGTTGCTATTGCACGAGTTTGCAACCAATGCCGCAAAGTACGGGGCACTTTCGACCCAAAGTGGCTCCATCAATATCGCGTGCTCCGAAAACATTGACCAATTTGCAGTAACCTGGACGGAACGCGGAGGACCACCGGTCGGTCGTCAAGCAGAGGTAGAGGGCTTTGGTACGCTACTCGCCCGTGCGACGGTGCAGAGCCAATTCGGGGGCGTGATCGCGTGGGATTGGAACCCAGCGGGCCTTACAATAGACCTTTCTTTTCCAAAGGACCGCGTCGTGACGCATCCCTAACGCTCAGTCATGCTGGTGAAATCAAGTTGTACAAGAATCACCGGACGGCCTAGCAAAATCAATCTCGCGCGGCCGTGGTGATCCTGTCCTTTCCTTGCACCAAATCTCAACATCTGAGGAAGGCATCCGTTGGTTAGTCTCGCGCACAGCGGACAGATGGAATGCACCACAACCGCCCGCATGCTGGGGGTCGCCTTCTGGCACTTTTGAGACATGACCGGAAGTAGTCGGCTGACGGCCAAAGTGACGCGATTGACCCAATGTATGGTCCGGCCGCGCGTTGCAAGAGGTTTCGTCAACCTGGCAGATGCGGTCTTGCATCAATGTATCCGGTCTCTGATTGGAGCGTGTGGTGCTCCGGGCCATCATGGATATCAGCGCGCATGCGAGCTGATTAGCGGACAGGCCTCGAATGGGCCATTTGGGTCACCAGTGTTTGCATGCGCCGGGAAGACCGATCCTCCATCGTCGTCTCATCCTCTCGCAGACCTCGGCGGGTAAGGGATGTTGGTTACGTCATCGATAGCTCCTCACTTCGCGCTGTCTGGCGGTCATTCCTTCGTCCCGGCCTGCGCGCGCAGACGCGCCGCGCGCAAGGGCCGTCAAGGCCGGCCGTCGTGCTGTCCTGACGTCTTGGTCTGCCACGGCCAGGCTGCGCCTTGACGGCCCCGAGCACGGCGCGAGGATCAGGCAGGTCGGGACGCCGTCTCCTCCGTCTTGACGCATTCGAAGGCGCGTCCCTTGTTGAGAACCGCCCAGGCGATCCGGGCGAGCTTGTTGGCGAGCGCAATCGCCAGCACGTTGTGGTGCAATCGTTTCTTGGCGGCTTCGATCCAAGATTTGAGGCCATAGCGCTCCCAACACTTGACCTTGACCAGCACGACCCACGCGGCTTGCACGAACAGCGCGCGCAGGTAGCGATTGCCGCGCCTTGATATCTTGCCGAGGTCGTGCGGTCGCCGGTCGAGATCTGCTTCGGCACCAGTCCAAGCCAGGCGCCGAAGTCGCGGCCTTTCGAGAACACCCCTCCGGTGCCGATCGCGGCCACCATTGCGCTCGAGATAAGCGGGCCAATGCCGGGCACCGTCATCAGTCGCTCGCAGGCCTGATCTTGACGGGCCAGCGTTTCGATCTCGCTAGATAGCCCCTCGATCCGCGCATCGAGCCGGCGCCAGTCTCCCGCCAGATGCTCGATGATGCGCAACATGCGAGGCGAGAGCGCATCGGTGCGCGTCGCGAGGATACCCCGCAACTCGGACCGCAGGGAATGCAGGCCTTGCCGCACGGCGATGCCCCGCTCCAGCAGGAACGCACGGATCTGATTGATGACGCCAGTACGCTGACCGACCAACCGCTCTCGGACGCGGTGCAGCGCCTGAAAGTCGAGCTGATCGGCGGTCTTGGTCGCGACGAATTTCATGGTCGGGCGTTGCACCGCCTCGGCGATGGCTTCTGCATCTCGGAAGTCATTCTTCTGTCCCTTCGAATAGGGGTGCACGTATTTCGCCGGCATCAGGCGGGCGTCGTGGCCAAGCATTTGGAGTTTGCGACTGAGATGATGCGCGCCGACGCAGGCCTCCATACCGATCAAGCACGGCGGCAGGTTGGCGAGCCGCGCTTCCACCTGGCCGCGTGACCACTTCTGTCGCAGCACGATGGCACCGCGGTGATCATGACCTACGATGTGGAACGAGTTCTTGCCGATATCGATGCCGATCACGGCGATGACTGCGTTGAGTTTCTGAGACCTGGCGTGCTCCTCGTCTTGAGCGCCCCTTGCCAGTTTCTCGTACTGGCAGGGCCGGAGCACGGCCGGACCATTCCATTAGCAGACGTTGACGAATGTTTGCTTTTCGATTCCGGTTTATCGCGTTGGCCAGTGCGCCCCTTCATCGTTGATCCCGGTCCGATCAAGGCTGGACAGATTGCATCCTCAAGCAGCGCAGAAAGGTTCGCTGCTAGATTCCATAGATTGGGCAAATTGCCACCTTGATTGCTGAACGAAGGCTTCTTTCAAGCAACAATCGTTTGTTAAAGTGCAGAAGGCGCGCCTCGGTGTGGAGGCGCTTTAATAGCTAACTGCGATCCATAATAGCAAGCCGCTATGCGTCACCTAGTCTGCATCAAGTAGGCCGTTTTTGCGGAGACACTTTCATCATAATAAGCCAGCCTTCCTGTCGTTAAAGCCCCGGTGAAGTGTCGATTGGCGCCGCTCAGGCTACTGAGGCACCTCTTGTCCGACGGTCGCAGCCGAGGCAGCAGGCGCAGATTTCACCGAAGCGTCTTTCTCCACATCACTTGTTGTAATGATGGCTATCACATCGGCGGCCATCGTTTCGAGCAATGCGACCTCGCTTTCTTCCAAGGTGCGGGGTTTCGAGTCGAGGATGCATAGCGCTCCGATTATCAGACCGTCGGCTGCGCGTAGCGGCGCCCCGGCGTAGAAGCGCATGTCCCACTGCTCGATGGTCTCGTTATCGGCAAAGCGCGGATCGCGCTCGATATCCGAAATCACCAGCGTCTCGTCGTTGGCTACTACATGGTTGCAGATCGCGTGTTCGCGGTTCATCGGCAGCAGCGCGCCCGCATTGTCGGTGATGGCGTCCGGCAATTTTCCACTTTGTCCGACAAAGTATTCGCGGTCCTTATCGATAGTGGTGATCACGGCAACGCTGGTGTTGAATACGTCGGCCGCGCGTTTGGCGAGTGCATCCAGAGCTTCACGTTTGTCCCCCTCCATGACCCCGGTCGCTTTCAGCGCGTCGACACGCGCTGCGTCGTTGTCAGGCACCGGGGCTTGTTGCGCTGCCTTTGCTTCCTCGGGGTCGACAATGCGGTGAATACGACGAACGGCCTCCTCGATCGAAGCCACGACAGCATCGGCCTTGAGCGTTTCAAGGGATTGGTCGGTCAACAGTTCCGGCGGCTTCTTCCATACCGCCAAAACGATGCGCACATTCGGCCATCGTTTTCGCAGACGCCGGCAGGCGTGGCGAGCAGGGATGGTTGGATGCGACGTAAAATAACTGAGGCAGACAATATCCGCGCCCTTCAGGTCGAGCTGGGCAAGATAGTCGGCATTGACGCTTGCGGCGGGTTGGGAGGCTGCAGCGATCCCTTCGAAAGCGAGCGCATGGGCTAGCATCTCGCCGGCGAGAGCATCGATCTCCCATTTTCCTCCGATACACAGGACCCTTGGCTTTGCCTCCGAGTTCAGGGAGGAGGGGTATTGATCCCTAAGATCGTCGAGTAGCGTATCCATTCCGCTTGCTAGACGCAGGCGGTGCTCGGCGCTTGCGTTCTGGAGGTACTCGTCGCTTGCCAGACGAAGGACCTCAATGCCGATTGCATCGTAGAATGATAGCACGGAAGATTTTTCGATCTCGGTGCTTGCGATCTCGACAGCTTCGTCGGCATCATTTGCAATCAGCCGCTGATAGATGCGGGCCGGAACATCCAGTGCAGGCGTCGAGCCGAGCATGGTGTCGAGGAAGAGCAGCTGCGGCAAATTGCGCCCGAGGACTAACAGACAAACGGTGAGGGGAGTGGAGAGGATCAGCCCCACGGGGCCCCAAAGCGCTGTCCACAATATCGCCGCGGCGATCAGCGATATGGCCGACAGGCCGGTGCTGGAACCATATAGCAGCGGCTCGACAATGTTGTTGCTTATCAACTCAAGGGTGACGATCAGCGCGACGGTCCAGAGCAACATGCTCCAGCCACTGTCGACGGCAAAAGCGATCGCGGCTGGAAAGATCGCAGCAGTCAGCGGGCCGACATAAGGGACGAAGCGCATGACCGCACCCAGTGCGCCCCACAGCATGGCGCCGGGCACACCGATGATCCAGAGACCGAGAGCGAGCGGCACACCGTAACTGACGTTTACGAGTAGTTGCATCAGAAGATATCTGCTGATACGCGCGCCGGCCTCCTGAAGAGCATCCGTCGACCGATGGAAGTTTCCACCCAACAGGCGTAGAAACCGGTCGCGAAGGTCGCCAATATCAAGCAGCCCCAGAAAGACAAAGATCAAGACGATGCCGGCGGTGGCCAGAGGCTCCGCTGACCGCACAAGCCATGCAAATGCTTGCTCGAGCGGCGTTTGCGGCATGGGAACGATTTCGACGCGCTGTGGGACCTGGCCTTCGGCGGGCTTATCGTCCTTTGACTCGACCTCCTTCTGTACGCGTTCGACGGTCTTCAGCACGCCGTCGAACAATCCGGGTGCTTTGAGATTTTGGCGCAGATCCGCCAACTTCGTCAGGATGGTCGATTGATAGGCCGGCAATTCGACCGCGATCGAACGGACCTGTGCGCCGAGAATGACGCCTAGTCCAACCAGTGCGCACCCCACGGTTATCATGACGAGGCACGTGGCGAGCAGTCTAGGCAGGCCGAGCCGGGCAAGCCATGTGACCGGCGGGTTCAGAGCAAATGTGATCAGGAACGCGATCGCGAGCGGTATGAGTATTTCACGGCCGAAATACAAGCCGGCAAGGAGGACAGCGGCCGACACCAAGGCGGCCGCAACTTTCACAATATCCAGTTCGCGAGACGTGACCGGATCCGCGCGGACCTGACTTGGTGATGGAAGCCCTGGGGCTGTACGCAAATTAAGCATCTTGCTTCCGCCTCACACCAAAACGCGAACGGACCAGGCAAGTTCCCTTCTTGCCATTCGTGTCCGTGAGCTTGGCACGGGCCAATCGTCGGACGGAGATGCACGCGTTCCGCGAATGCGATCGAGAGGATCCGCCCCAGGTAACGTAGGCTGATCAGCGGTCTCTCAGGCGGAGTCGATTCCGCGGTCCCAGCGGTCTTGATCCACGCGATCGGTGCCCACGGCAGCTCTTGGCACGTTTGAGACATGCCAGGGCGGTCTCATGGTATCCGTTGTTCGTGGAAGACCGGAAGTGACCGGCACGCAGACGGCTGACGCTATGACCCATAGCAGACCAACTCAACTATTCTTCAGGAATTCGTCGCACCTGTGGCGGCATATCCCCGCATCCCCTTGAAAAATGAATGGCGCACCTTGCCTCGGCCGACCTGGCCGGTATTCGATCTCGGCCAGCAGCTCGGGCTCTAACAAATGACCTTTTGGGCGATGCTGGACCTGTATTGACGCGAGCGCCTTAACAGCAACTAAGATATCGGCGTGCGTCGGTGCCGTTCATGAGGGCGAAAGCTGAAAGAGGCGATGAAATCGATCTGATGTCAATCTGCCTGCTGATAGGAGGAGCGCGGGCGGCCGGTCAGGATGGCCTCGACGCCTCACTTTGGAAGTCTGTAGTTCCGATGAAGACGCCCAACCGTTCGCTTGAGGCGGAGCCTCGAGATTCAGATCGACGGGCCGCTTGAGGGCCGCGAGCCTAAAGGCACCAAGCATCAAGACGACGATCGGCACCACGGCGGCTGCAGCCAGCAGAACCAGGTCTCTCCACATGATCGCTCCGCTTCTTTGGTTCAGCAGCACAAACCCCGATGGGAGTTGACCTGTTCGAGAAATTCGGTAGCTGGCTTGATGCGGGCGCTGGATAGTCCGGGAACTGCCCAAATGACGTTCGAGCCGCTGGTTACCAGCTACGGGAAAACGGCGAGGGCGAGAGAAATATTGCCTTCCGCGATTGTTCAGCGGTTCACGCGGAATGGGGAGTTCGAGCCGATGACGGCAGGTTCTACCCGGGTTGTCGCATTACCCATCGGCATGCCGGTGTTTCCAAGGTCGAGCGGTATATCTGGGGCTGTCGACTGACGAATGCTTTCAGCAGCAGGCAGGGGCGGTCATCGTCAGTGGCTAACCTGGTCGCGGTTTTCCTCGGCGTAAGTGTTCTTCGTTGCTTGCTCGGTGATGTGCTTCTCGGCGCGGGTCCGAGTCCTGTTACGCATGATACCGTAAGCTATCACCAGACCGAGAACGGCAGCGCCGATGAACCATAATGCGACCGGAAGATGGGAGCCGGTTTCCACCGGCAATCCCTGCGCAGCGAGATCGTCTGGAAACAAGGCTAGGACGAGTAGCGCCAGAAGGATCACGGCCGTTTTCAAGGTTCCGCCAAATGATCGCTCACACTGTGAAATTGGAAGCATCTCGGTGTCCTCCCTTGTAGTTGAGAACCAATTGCGGTGGCCCGCTAACGTTCCAGACCGGACACAACAGAGCTACGATCGGCACCGCCTGTAGTCCCCCATCCTCGCATCAAGCCATGAAGGATCGGCAAGGATCAAAGGCGCGCATCACATGTCTTCACGCACGCCCTTGAAGAACGGATGCCTTACTTTGCCTTCCGCTGACTTCGCCCGGTATTCGATCTCGGCGAGCACCTCCGGCTCGACCCAGATGTGCGCACAGCTCGGATCGTTCCAAATGCGTTTGGAACTTTTCCTATTTTTCCCGGCTTCTATGGCGCAGTTTTGAGCCAGTTGGTAGAGGCTCTTTTCCGGCTACAGAAGACGATGGCGAATACTCCAGTCAGGCGAGACCAATTCAATATCTCTATCCAGGGCATCGTGCATAAGCCGACCGATGCGGCATTCACGCCGGACCCTTCGGACCCATATTCGGGAATTGTGCGATTGGGCCAACTCGGTAGCGGCCCTCCTCATGGGGGCGGCTTTAAGCCCGAGGACGTGCAGCGGATCATGCGGGAGCTATGGGTCGGTTACGTTGCACGTAACCCTGAACTCTTCAAAGGCATTGGCGGGAAGGCAGGTTAGCGGCTCGACCCGCTGATGGGAGCATCTCGCATCAGGGTGCGGGCTGTAATCTGCTGCGGCGGGGACTTCAGCTCCGCCTGGAGCTGTGATGGTGATCACAGGGGCTAGTGCCGCAGTTTTGTTTCCGGCGCTGCGCAGGAAAAATCATTCTTCTCTAAGAATCATTCGTTTCCCGAGGGTGTTTCTGCGCGATCAGCCGAGAAGACGATTTCATAAATCTCGTTTGCATTTTTGCGCATCAGGTCAATTTCGGCGGCCTTCTGCTCTGAAAAGCGCAGTTGAATTGTCTCGTCAACGGCCGCAGCCAATTTCCGCGAGAACGTATAAGACGGGCCCATGAGCTTCTCCTCTCGATAGCCGTAGGGGACGGTTTCACAGCGGCCCGATAACTCCGTCTAAGCTTACGAGTTCCATTTCTTCCCGACCGTCCGGAGGGAAAACGGGAAGAATGCGATGGAAGACTGAAGGCCAAGCTGGAGAAGCTTCGTTCAAAGCCGATCAGCGTCCCGCATTGCCGTAAGGGCCGCTGACGGGTCATGCCGTAACTTTGTCCCCCTAGTCCGCGCCGCGTGCCACGACCTTTAGCGCTTCGTCCGGCAGCGGGCGCTGCAGCGCCTTCTCGTCCCACCGCGCGCGCATCCAGATGTCGCGCTCCTCGTCGGTCGTCAGTATCACCGGCATCGCCTTCGCGTGGATCGGCTCGACGACCGCATTCGGCGCGGTGGTCATAGACGAGCTGCGGGTCGGAGACCGGCTTAGACCTGGTGCCCCGGTGGCCTTGAACTCGGTCCAGGTGCCAGCGAAGGCAGCAAGCGGTCGGTCGTTGTTTGATGCGGCGGCAGTTACGAGTGCGGCGTGGCACCAGCGTTGGCGGCCGATTTTGGCACGTGTCAGCGACTTCAACGTTAGAAGCTGATGGAGGAGTTCGAACGAAGTAAGCGAAGGTGGCATGCTGGATAAGCTCCGGCGTCACGTTCGCATTCTGGTCGATATAGGGCGACTTGCGGGTGAGAATGCCGATTTATATCGCTTCTTGGATCAGGCGGTTGTCCAGATCGCCCGGGCGGTGGAGATACACCACGTAAAGGTTCTTCAATATCGTCCCCGCACCTCCGATCTCCTCCTCGTCGCTGGTGTGGGATGGAAAGAAGGTGTTGTTCGAACCGCTACTTTATCGGCCGACTTGCGTTGACCGCCCGGGCGCTCGTTTCAGACAGCAGAGCCGGTCAGCATCAAAAATTTTGGCGAGCAAGATGAATACGTCCATTCGGATCTCCTAAAGGAGCACGACATCATCTCGTTGATCAACGTTCCTGTGCTGATAGATGGTGCAGCATGGGGCGTGCTGGAGGTGGACAGTACCACGCCGAGGGACTTCGCCGAGGATACCACCGATTTCCTGACCGCCGCTGCCGCACTGATAGGGACCGCGCTTCGCCACAATACGCGGCCGGATGAAGAAGCACGCTTGATGGCTGCGGCGGCCGAGGCTCAGAAGCGGGAAATTTTGCTTCGCGAAATGCAACATCATGTCAAGAATAACTTTCAGCTAACGAGGACGAGATCGATAGAGCAGCTTGGCACAAGCCACGGGGCATGCGGCTTACACCAACATCGCGCTACATTCGGAACAGACTCTTCCCCAAATTAAATTAGGACACCAGGCGAAGTTGCTCGCTTGGATGAACACCCCAACGCTTCCGCCGGTTGCCGTTCATCCGATCTCGAAGAAGCAGAGCGAGTGCGACCGCTCCCGCGCCGAACGACGAGCGATAGCTGATCGAGCAGATGCTGACGGAGGCGTCGACCCACGCCAATCCGGCAATCGAAGAGGTCTCGAAGATTTTCACCTGGGGTGCAGACGAACAGGTCGTCTGTCTCGTTGCCGCGGCATGGTGGCTCTACAGCCGCTAGGCGCCGGGGCGGCAGCGCCTGCTCAGCGATCACCTGCTGGTCCGCAGCCTTGCGGCGTCACTGCTGCCGCGCGCGCTGAAGACGCTGATTGATCAGGAACGTCCCGATTGGCAAATGCGTCGGCCACTTACGCGGTGTCCCATATGGTCCGGCAAGCCATACGACGCGTTTTCGTCCGGCCATGCTGTCAATATTGGCGTGATGGCAAGCGCGGCTACGCTGCTGCCGCCGCGCTGGCGGGCGGCCGTCTGGAGTTTTGGCGGGCTACCGGCGGCAACGCGTGTCGCGCTTTAGGCGCATTGGCCGTCAGATGTGCTCGCCGGACTAGCGCTTGGCGCGCTCACCCAGCGGCTGGTGCGCATGTTCACGCTCGGACGGACCACAGGCGAAGCCAATGATGCCGAGTTCGTCCGCAAGCACAGGGGAAGGATTCGGAAATTGCCGCATCTTGCGCTGTCCCCTGTTCCGGATGGGAACAAAATTGCCACACGATGATTTGCTTGCCGTTATGGCGAAGTCCCCTTAGCCGAGTTTGGAGTGACGAAGACTCCAAGCGTCTGAATGAGCAGCGCGAGGGTTCGTCGGCGCGCGCCTCGGTGATGTTCGGTAGCACCGAGCATGCGGTGCGAGCTTACGGCCTGAGCATTGGCCTGAAGTTTCCGACAATTTGGGAGTTGCGGAGGCGGGCCGTGGGATCAACGCCGCAGATCGAAGCGCGAGAGTTCATTGGCAATCGCACGGCACGCGGGAAGCGAAGCGCTGGATTGAATCGCCCGGCTTGAGGCCCGGTCGGTGACGTGGGCAGACGAGTCGATGGTTCAGGAAATTACCTTGGACAGCCGCCGATGACCCGACAGAATCCCACATCTCCAGCGTCCCGTTTTGGATGGCCGTGGGACCGCTTTGCCACTGCACGCGGGTTTGCGCTCATCATAGCGACGTTGATCGGGATCTACTTTTGTTATCGGTTGGCGCTGCCATTTCTCGCCGCGCTGACCTGGGCGCTCACCATCACAGTACTCGCGGGACAATTACATCGTCGCGTCGTCCGCCGGATCAAATGGCCCAGACTTGCGGCCGGACTATCCGTCGCCATGCTGGCAGTCTGTGTTCTGCTGCCGCTCGCCTTCCTCGCTCATCATCTCGCCGGCGCCTTGGTGGCCGGAATAGAGAACTTGCAGAAGAATATTGCGAGCGGCGACCTGCAGCGCGCCATCGAAACCTATCCGCTGCTGGTGTGGGCGAACTCGTTATTTGGCCCGAATCTTACTGCGCTCTTTTGATAACTTCGGCAACCGGCTGACTGATTTGGCGGGCTCGGTCATGCGGGAATCATTGTCGAATCTGGTCGTGCTGCTGCTGACATTCTACTTCGTGTTCTACTTTTTCCGCGACCAAGATGAGGCGCTTTCGGCGGCGAAGCAATTTTCGCCGCTGACCGACAAGGAAACGGATCATCTATTCACTCGGATTTCCGACACGATTCGCGGCGTCCTCTTCGGCACTGTGATTATTGCCGCTGTGCAGGGAGTGCTCGGCAGTCTCATTTTCTGGATTCTCGGGCTGCCGAACCCTTTGTTTTGGGGAATGGTGATGGCACTGCTGGCCATCATTCCCATCCTTGGCGCGTTCGTGGTGTGGATTCCGACGGCGATCTACCTCGCACTCACCGGCGAATGGATCAAGGCTGCCATTCTGGTTGCCTATGGCACGGTCGTGATCGGCGGCATCGATAATATCCTGCACCCGGTGCTCGCCGGCAGTCGACTGAGGCTGCACACAGTGGTCGTGTTCATTGCCATTGTGGGCGGCTTGATGCTGTTCGGCGCTTCAGGGCTGATCCTTGGACCGTTGCTCGCGACGATGACAATCGGCCTCTTGGAGATTTGGCGGGCGCGCGTCGGCGGGACCGAACCCCTTCTCGAGAAGAAACGTTGAGGACGCCGCCGGCTTATCTACCGTCGGGACAACATCCGGCTCTTTCAGCTTTCGGACCTTCACGAACACGCCGCATCCGGAATTGGCCTCGTTGCGATGGAGTCGAGCGCCTGCGAGCCTTTCCGAGCCGCTAAGAGCCGGGAAGGGCGCGTCCCATCCGCTCATGCCGCCACATGGTGCTTGATCATCTTCGCCTAAGCTGCCGCACGCACATTCCGAAGAAGACGCAGACATCTTGTTCTCCGGCGCCATCCCGGCAACTCGACCGTGCGCAGCGCTGCGGCGGCCCACATCGAGCTCCCGGTCGTGCCTTGCTGCGGTTGCGGCTACTGCGACTCCTGGCTAACGCAACGCAAGACCCTGAGCTCTCCTCAAGCTAATGGCACCGAGACGCCACTTCACCACCTGGCTGCAGGACGGTCGCCAGCTCGCAACCTTGCCCGGTCCAGCACGTTGATCCATGTGAACCAGGACCGGTGCCGAACATGGACAGGATCATTACCGTCGAATGGGCCGATCTGCTTGTTCCGACACATTCGGTGCTGGAAATGATCGTCCGCGGTACGGTCATGTACCTCGCGCTGCTGCTGATCCTGCGCTTCGTGATGAAGCGTCAGTCATCGACGGTCGGCCTCGCCGATATTCTCGTCATCGTGCTGATTGCCGACGCCGCGCAGAACGCCTTCTCACACGAATACAAGTCGATCACCGAGGGCGTGGTACTTGTGCTAACGATTGTGTTCTGGGACTACCTGCTGAACTGGCTCGGCTATCGCTTCAGGCCCTTCGAGCGACTGCTGGTTCCGCCGCCGCTGCCGCTGGTCGAACACGGGCGGATCAACCGGCGCAACATGCGAAGCGCGTTTATCACGCGCGAGGAGCTCGAGAGCGAGTTGCGCGAGCAAGGCGTTTCCGACTTCGCCGAGGTGGAGAAGGCGTTCCTCGAGTCCAACGGGCAGGTGAGCGTGGTGAAAAAGGACAGCGGCGACGAGACGAAAGGCAAGAGGAGAAAGAAGCCGATCGCATGAGGCATCGCGCAACTGGATTGCTTCGCGGAGCCTGTCATACGATCTTCTCGGGTGCCTTTCAGTCGGAGAAGCGACTTGGGAATTGCGCCATGGCAAAGTTTTTATCAAGAACTTGTCGACCGGTCACGAGCAGTCAAGCAAAGCTCTCGAAGCGAGTTAAACAGCTGCTCAGTCGTATAGCGCACCGCCCTCATACAAATTTTCCGTGTGCTCCACAGCGAGGGACGAATGCCGGTATAGACGGCCAGCTTTTCGCCCGGGGCGCTCCTGGTGATAGGTCAGCCATTCCCTCTGGAGTAAGCGCGTGGGCGACTAGAACTTCTCGATCCACCACTGCCGTGACGCTTCATCCACAGGCCGCTCGAAACGAAGGCTGTTGCTGGCGTCGAACATCTGCGCCCGGAATTGTCGTTCTCGCCGAAGTTGGCCATCGATCCTTCTGGGCACCAGCGCTGACCGGCGCAAATCCACGCCAAGGAACATGCTGGCCGACGGGAAGAACAGGCAACGCTCCTGAATTAGCAAACGCCCGCTCAGTGGGTTTCTTCTAAAGTCTGGGCGCGCAAGAACTTTGGCGGTCTCATCACTTCCTCCGAGTGGGGACCGTTTCCTTGAGGGCAGTAAATTGGGTCTGAGATTTGGTCTTAACGGAGGCCGTTCCTTTGTTCTCGCCCGAGGAACCGCGGTGCGGGGCGCGTGTTGAATGCAAACCGACTAGTTGCCCGCAGCTTGTACTCAGCATGGCCGACGAAACGATCACCACCACTGGCATCGCGGCTCACGGCGCCTGCCGCCTCCCGTGGGTTGAGATCGACAGCTTCAACCTCGAACTGAAGGATGAGGAAGGATTCCTGCGCCAGCAAGGGCGCCTTCCGGCGAAATCGAGTGCGGCCTCGTGCCAGCGCCAGTCCAGGTCGAGCCGCCATTGATGGGCGTTGATCTCGACGGCGACGTTGCGCTTCGCGCACGCGCGTGACACCTTCTCCACGTCGATGTCGTAGCCCGGCCGGCGCCTCAGCTGCCTTCCGGTCATGTGGCCGAGGACCGTGGTGTGTGGGTTGGAAATGGCCCGAAGCAGCCGGTCGGTCTGCGCCTTGCGATCCAGCCTGAAATAAGCTTCCGGCGGCAGAGGATCAGCCCGCCTTCTTCTCCCGACGGATGCCCTTGAACTCCTTCTTCGCCGGCGCTTTCTTCTGATCGATGAATTTCGCCTCGTCGGGCTTCGTCCAGGTGGTCTCGCCCATCGCTTTGGTGCGCAGTTGGATGCGCTTGCGCAGGGCCACTTGCGCGTTGCCACTGGTCGGCTTGTTGGTTGCCATCGCCGAATCCTTTCAAGAACAATGTGTGCAACGTTTAGTGCAGTGCCGGTTCCACTTAGTCGTAGCCGGCAGGAACATTCCATTCCCACGGCCTTTATTAATCGGAGTGCGACGGCTTCTGTTGGACCGGACATGTGGTGGACGGTGGTCAAAGAGGCGGCGACCAACTGGTCGAGCCATAAGGATGCCAGGCAAGGGGCCGCCCTCGCGTACTACTCCGTGTTTTCACTCGGCCCCATCATTGCGATCGCTATCGCGGTAGCGGGCCTACTTTTCGGCCATGAAGCGGTCACTTCCCAAGTCATGTCAGCGATCAAGGAGATGCTCGGAGAAACGGGGTCCAACGCCGTCGAGGCGATGCTGGCGGGAGCTAGCCGCCCGGCCGCCGGTACTCTAGCCACCGTCCTGGGCCTCGGAGCCTTGCTGTTCGCCGCCATCGGCGTTGTCGCGCAGCTGAAGGACGCGCTCAACGTGGTCTGGGAGGTGGGCGAGTCCGAGGAGACCGGGCTTTGGCACTTCGCCCGCAATTACGTGCTGTCATTCGCCGCCGTGCTGGCACTCGGCTTTCTCCTTCTGATTTCGCTCGTCGTGAGTGCGGGCCTCGCCGCGGCCGGCAAA
Source organism: Bradyrhizobium sp. CSA112 (assembly GCF_029051645.1). Taxonomy (GTDB): domain Bacteria; phylum Pseudomonadota; class Alphaproteobacteria; order Rhizobiales; family Xanthobacteraceae; genus Bradyrhizobium. Next base: position 166,144 of record NZ_JAACFS010000006.1, on the reverse strand, counting down.
TATGCCGCCAGCTACCTGCCGGAGGGTGCGCTTCACGTCGTTAGCATACTGATTTCGTTCGGCGTCGTGATGGTGCTCTTCGCGATGATGTTCAAATGGCTGCCCGACGTGTCCGTTGACTGGCGCGACGTCTGGTTGGGCGCGTTCCTCACGGCGCTGTTCTTCGAGGTGGGGAAGGCGGCCATCGGCTTCTACATCGGAAAGCAGGGACTCGAATCGACCTATGGCGCGGCGGCCTCGATCGTTGTCGTGCTGATTTTGGTCTACTACACGTCGCAGATCATCCTGATGGGCGCCGAGGTCACCCACAGTTACTCAAAGCGCAGCGGCTCCGTCAAACGGCGCGACTTGGAGAAGGGTTCTGGGAGCCAACGATCGCATTCCGACCGGCGTTCGAGGAGTCGCGTATGAGAGAACGCACTCCGACCGTGTCGTCCGGCCAAGCAGACCTGAAATTTTCTGCGAGCGAGGACGCTCTTCGGAATACCACGACCTTACCCAGTCGAAGCTTCAATGGAGAATGACGATGCCGATTCTTGAAGGTCTGAAGGAATACGCTGAGCGCGCCACCGGCCTCCGACGCCCCGGCAAACCAAAGGCTCCGGAACACGTCCAGGCGCGAAAACTCCATGCTGCCCGCTTTAAAGATGACGGTCTCGTTCCCAATCATCCGCGATGGCCGCTGATCATCTATCGCGGCGCGGTCGATCTCGACGAGCGCCATGATCCGGCGGCGGTGATCGAGGACCTGTTCGAAGCTAATGGATGGGGCGACACCTGGCGCGACGGCATCTACGACTACGTGCACTATCACTCCAGGATTCATGAGGTCTTGGGCATCGCGCGCGGCAAGGGGCGCGTTCGGTTCGGCGGCAACAAGGGCAGGATCTTCACGCTGAAAGCTGGCGACGTCGCCATTCTGCCCGCCGGCACTGGCCATCAGTGCTTTTCAGCCGACGATGAGTTCCTCGTCATTGGGGCCTACCCGCTGACCGGCACATACGACGAGTGCACGACCGTCGAGGACCATCCGCGCGCGCTGAAAACCATCCCGAAGGTGCCGGTGCCACGCAAGGATCCGGTTTACGGGGCCGGCGGACCGCTCTCGAAACTCTGGAAGAGAGCGAAATGACTGAATACGTCATCCGTTTCCTCGTCGGGGGCGCCGTCGTATCGGCCTTCGCGATGCTGGGAGATCTTCTTCGTCCGAAGAGCTTCGCCGGCCTGTTCGGAGCAGCCCCCTCGGTCGCACTCGCCACGCTTGGAATCGCGGTGTATCAGCATGGGGCCGACTACGCCGCCCTGCAAACTCAGGCGATGATTGCGGGAGCGATTGCGCTCGCTATCTACAGTGTTATCGTCTGCCACCTCATCGTCCGCGCGAAGTTGCGAGCGGTGAGTGCTACGTTATTGTCGCTGGTCGTCTGGCTGATCGTCGCCTTCGGGCTGCTAATCTTCGCCGGAGGTCAGACATGACCCCGATCCGCTTTTCGCCGTCATCTCTCAAGGAAGGACGCTGGTACGAATATCTGATCCGCTTCGCGCTCGGCGGCGCTGCGACCGTCTTCACCGGCCTCGTCAGCAGCCGCTATGGAGCATTCGTCGGTGGCCTCTTTCTCGCCCTTCCGGCCATATTCTGTGCAAGCGCGACGTTGATTGAAAAGCATGAAATTCGCCGCAAGCGCGAAGCGGGTCTCGCCGGCGAGCGCCGCGGGCAAATGGCGGCCGCCGTCGACGCCGCTGGCGCCGCGCTCGGCGCGCTAGGCATGCTGGCCTTTGCGATCGTCTTTTCGATGCTAGTAATACGCAGCAGCGTACCCGCCGCCTTCGTCGGCGCGTCGCTCGCGTGGCTAACTATCGCAGTGGTAGCGTGGTACGCGCGCCGGAAAATGCGATCGGTGCGGACGGTGGAACAGACCTCCGCGAATTCGCGGCGCCGCTACGACTGATCGGACGATGGCGGCATCAAGCCGCGGTCGAAGCCTTGGCCTAGACGCCTTTGCGTAGCGCCCCGTGTTAAGTCTTGGTTAAGTTTGGCGTAGGCCGCGTTTTCTTCATTCAAGTTCGTTGTGAGGAAACGCTCGAATACGCCTGGCCGAGCTCCTCGGCCTGGGCTATCAACGTCCCATATCGGCAGTTCTCATAGTGCTCGATGGCCCGAGCGGCGGCGACGATGGCGGATCGAGCACGGCCTTGTCTCGATTCGCCCGTGATCTCGTCGGCCTCCCGCCGCCGGCCGCCGGCTGTTCCATTCGGGACGATACGTCGCGAGAACCGAAATGGCGGATGGACGAGACAGTTTGCCACCTGCTTGGTGGAGGTCTGGGGCGAAATCCGGCGCGACATTCAGGAAGCGCTTTCTATGCCGCGATGAAGGGGGTTCAGGGAGCGGGAGGAGCTCGCGCGCCTGCTACACAATCGTCACCCCGGATCGTGCCCTCGGCGAAGCCTGCCTAAGGACGCGAGGAACCGCGGTGCGGGACGCGTGTTGAATGCAAACCGACTAGTTGCCGCGGCTTGTTCAAGGCTCAGCATGGCCGACGAAACGATCACGACCACTGGCATCGCGGCTCACGGCGCCTCCCGCCTCCCGTGGGTTGAGATTGACTGCTTCAACCTCGAACTGAAGGATGAGGAAGGATTCCTTGGGGACCGCGCCAGCAAGGGCGCCTTCCGGGAAACTCTTGAAGAGTGGCGGAAACCGCTGCGCAAGTCTGGCGACGACCCCTTCGGGAGGGAGCTTTCCGAAAACATTACCAAGAAGGAACTCGACGCTATCCTGGTCGGCGACGACGCCGAGGCGTCAGCGGTCGTGCACAGCGCCGTCGAGGACTTCGCGCAGGAACTCGCCCACGTAACGCGCCGCTTTCTCAAGACCAAAGCCTGGGATAAGACCGAGCGCATCGTAGTGGGCGGCGGCTTTCGCGAAAGCCGGCTCGGCGAACTCGCCATCGCGCGCGCCGAAATTATCCTCAAGGCCGAGAACTTCAAGGTCGAGATGTTGCCGATCCGCCGTCCCCCGGACGACGCAGGCCTTATCGGCGCGCTACATCTCGCTCCTTCCTGGATTTTCGAAGCTCATGACTCCATCCTTGCTATCGACATCGGAGGCACTAACATCCGCTGCGGCGTCGTGGAAACCCGTCGCAAAAAGGCGCCGGACCTCTCCAAGGCGTGCGTGTGGAAGTTCGAGCTGTGGCGTCATGCCGACGACGAGCCGACCCGTGAGAACGCAGTTAAGCGCCTCGTCAAGATGCTCCAAGATCTGATCGCGAAGGCGGAAGACGAGGGATTCAAGCTCGCGCCGTTCATCGGCGTCGCATGCCCAGGCGTCATCGAAAGCGACGGCTCGATCAAAAAGGGTGCGCAGAACCTGCCGGGCAACTGGGAGAGCAGCAAGTTCAATCTGCCGGCAAGTCTTGTCGGAGCGATCCCCCGGATCGGCGAGCACGACACGGCCATCGTCATGCACAATGATGGCGTCGTGCAGGGGCTCTCCGAGGTCCCATTCATGCAGGACGTGAAGCGCTGGGGCGTACTGACGATCGGCACCGGCCTGGGCAACGCCCGCTTCACCAACCGCAACGGCAAGGGCGAACGCTGAGGCTATCGGGCGGTGGCGAGATTCTGCACGATCTCGTCTGAAGCGCTCGCATCGTAGGGCGATTTTTGCAATAGCCGATAGATAGCCAGCTCCTTCCCGAAAATCGGCAATTAACGCCGCTGAGGATGCGAAGCGTATCAATCAAGCTAGGGTGAGTTATCGCGCCTCGGCAGCCATTCCTAACGTCCGCCTTGGTGCTTATTTGCCGACTTCGAATATTCTGCTCCCTACTTGAGGAACATTTATGGTTCCTCGGGTCAGCCATCATGCGGGATGAGACTTAGAGCTTTCGACAGCAGTTAACTGGAACAGACCACAGTGTTTGCTGGTTCTAATAACCGGCGAGCGCACTCAGCAAATTCGTCGCAGCCGCAAGTAAGGAGCCTCCGAGCTCCGGGCCCGCAGCGTAGCCGCCTCGGCAAAGCCCGCTGCGAATAACGAACGGAGCAACCCGGACCTGTTGAAAACGGTGACCTGTTTGAAACGGATGACAACTTCAGAAGCGAGTGCAGCACAGCAAAGGTCATCTTCCAGGGACGTCTTGGCAGATGCCATCAAGCGCCGTCACGCGATTCTGTTCGTTGGCGCAGGCGTCTCGATGGCTGTAGGGTTGCCTTCTTGGCAAAGCTTCGTCGATCACTTGCTGAAAGAGCTCGACCTCAGTCCCGACGTAATCGATGGAATGAACGACGGCTATCAGATGCTGGCTGAATTCTATCGCCTGAAGCAGGGCGGAATGGGTCCTTTACGAAGTTGGTTGGATCGAAACTGGAAGGTAGCAGCGGATCGCGTCGCCGAGTCAAAGCTTCATAAACTCATCGTCGAGCTCGACTTTCCGACCATTTACACCACCAACTATGACCGCAATCTCGAAACGGCGTTCGAAGTTCACAAGAAGCATTACGCAAAGATCGCGAACGCGAAGCAGATGGCGGATGCTGCGGATGGCGTGACGCATATCGTCAAGTATCATGGCGACTTCGACGACGATGCGTCGCTGGTTCTTACCGAGACCGATTTTCTCAATCGATTATACTTTGACTCCCCCTTGGATATCAAGTTTCGCGCGGACGCCTTGGCTCGCACCATCCTGTTCATCGGATACAGCATGTCCGACCCCAACATCCGGCTGCTACTGCACGGCATTTGGCAAACCTGGGAAAGATCAGGTCATCGGGATCATCGCCCGCGCTCGTTTGTGTTCATGCCTTCATCGAATCCCGTGCAAGAGGCGATGCTTGCACGCTGGGGAATTACGCTGTTGACGCCCGAGCGCGGAGCGTGCGCAGATGATGCGCTAACGGCCTTCCTTGCAGATCTCCGAGCAAGAATCCATCCTTCTTGACGGCGCGAAGCCTGTTGGTACTGGCCGCGTGTATAGCCTGGGCACCACCACCAACCGCTCACTGCTGTCGAACGGAATATCGTGCCGCTGTCTACAAGGGTCTCGGTCTTCGGGGTCTTATGCCCCGCATTTAGTCCATCCGGCAAGGAGCCGTCGGACACCTATCTTTGACCACCGGCTTCCGCCGCTTGCAGCTAACGCCAGAACAACGCGAGCAGCAGGATGACGGGAAGTGGAATGCCCAAGAGCCACAGCAGGGCGCCTCTGCCAAACGTCATTGCCAACTCCTTTTGCAGGTCTCTCCTAGAACTGTAACGGCGAAGTGCATTTGCAGTTCCTCAAAGGGAACGGAAGCTTGAACACCGCGTTGGGGCACCAAAGAGTTGCTGAACGGAGGAGAATTCGTCATGGCCCCGTTTTCAGTGCCTAACGCCTTTTTCGGCTGGACATGGTCGGCCGTCCTCGCCGGTGTTTTTGCTTCACTCGTTATCCAGATCCTGTTGACGATGCTTGGTTTCGGCATCGGTCTGCTCGCGATTGACGTTCCGACTGCGCAATCCGCGCCTGCGGGCGCAGGCTGGGCCGCCTTCGTGTGGTGGGCTGTATCAGGAATCATCGCCGCCTTTATCGGCGGCGCGGTCGCGGCGGCCAATTCGCCCGATCAAACCGGCCTCGGGCGAGTGGGACAGGCCTTGGCCGCTTGGTCGGTCGCGACCGTAGTTGTCGTAGCGGCAGCGGCGCTGATCCCGACGTCCACCACCAGTGTCGCCAGCAATCTTGTCGGCCCGTCATACGCGGCCAGCGCCCGCGTTGCGGCCTTGTCGGGTGTTCCGAACCGCGAAACGGTCGGCTCGGCTGTCAGATCTCCGACGCAATCACAAATCGAAGAGGCACGCAAACACTTCGCGTATGTGATGTTTGCAAGCTTCTGCGCGCTGCTGCTCGGCGCAGGTGCTGCGTATGCTGCGGGAATGGCGACCACAAGTCAGGCCGTCAAGGAAGCGGCACGACCAGTTACGTAGGGAGTTGGGGTCGCAGCATTTCTTTAACCGGTACGGTCTTCCATCTCGAATGGCTGGGCTGGGTGCCGATCTTCGTTCTTTTGCGCGGTATGCTGCCGCCCAAATAAAACGGCTCAGTTGGCTAAGTGCATAACTTCCGCTTAACTGCCATGATACGCCAAGGTTCATCCTTGAGTTCGTCGAGCTTACAGTCGTCGGTCTCAAGAGTTAAACGGGCCGGTTCGCAGCACACGACGTCTTTGTCTCCCATCCAAAACGTCGCCCCGGTCGGACCGTACGTGAGCACGAACCAAACGAAGATTAGTCCCAATAGGGGATGGCAGGACGGGCGATCATAAGCCAGTAGATGATGAGTACGGCGCCGAACGCGGGAAAACCGAAGGCGAACCACCAACGGAAAAGACGCGTATACTCGTAGGGTAGCGATGAGTTCGACTCGACGGCGCGGATGGCAAGATCCCGCATACGCATCTGCATCCACACCACCGGCAACCAGAAAGCGCCAGTTACAATATAGAGCAGAATGGAAGCTGCAATCTATCCATCCCTGAGAGAATAGCCGCTCAACCATGCGAGCCAGATCCCGGTAATTGGCTGAAGAATAATGGCGGTCGCGGTAAACAGGAAATCAGCCAGTACCACGGTCCGCGCAACGCCGGCCACTTCACGCGCCTCGCCGCGCAGATGCGCCACAAGCAGAAAGAAGGCGATGCCGGCGCCGGTGCCGAGGAGGATGGCAGCCCCGATGACGTGCACCGACTTGAGGAGGAAGTAAAACATTACCGGTCTTCCCGGATCGCCATCGCCACCAAATTGAGCATCAGCACCGGCCAGATCTTGAGCATGGGACCGAGCGGGTCGCTCCACAATCGTGGGACCAGGGCCGTCCCTATCACGATGTAAGCTAACGAGATAATAAGCGCGGCCCACAAGCCATAACGGCTTAAGGGCCGCGAAAGGATAGCCACACCAATGACGATATCCGCAAGGGCTCCTGCGATAACGGTGAGGGCGGCAAAATTTCCTTCCAGCCCGCCTTCCTGAAGCAGCGACATGCCGATTTCCCAGCCCGGACCAAGCGAAATGATACCGGTGACGATCCAGAACAGGCCGAAGACGCCAAATATCAGCGGCTTCAGCGCGTAGAGCCTTGCAAACCAGCGCTCCTGCACTGATGCGGGCTCGCTCGCGAGCGCGGCTTCAACTTCGCGCGGCGCAATTCCCGTCGTGCGTTGCCAAGGTTCAGGGTCGCCGGTGGCCCCGCGCCGCATTTCGGCTTGTGCCGTCGTGTTGACGGGTGTTCGCCAGCCGAATGTCTGGGCGAGGTCTCCCATTAAGTAAAAGGACGAAGCAGCCCACGAAGGCAGCTTCAAAGGGCGAGCGGGCCGCCATCGCAGCCAGCGGCGGAAGAGGGCGACGGCATCGCTGAAAGTCATCTGCCGCGGCCCCGCCAAATCCAGCGCGACGCGCGAAGGCGCGTCGGGTCTCAAGAAAAAGACAATGGTTTCGACAACGTCGTCCAGCTGCACCGGTTGAATGGGTGCCGTGTCAGGCATGACCGGCAGAATCGGTAACGACGCAAGCCCACGCAACAAGGCGCTGCCTCCGTAGGCCGCTCTGCCAATCACGACAGAGGGTCGAAGAACAACCCAATTGAGATTGCGTGATGTAAGGGCCGCTTCGCCATCCCGCTTCGTGCGCGAAAAAGCGCTCTGGGCATCCTGTACGCCGATGGCGGAAAGGAGGATGACGCGGCGGACCCGTTCCGATTCGCAAGCGGCGTAAAGCGCGTCACTGCCGGCAATATGCACGCCGGGCATATCCTGCCCCTGCAGCGCCCCCGCCGCATTGATAACGGCGTCAATTCCTTTGAGAATTGGCTTCCAGTTGTCAGCGTTCGTCGTCCGGGCGATGTCAAGGGCGACGTGACGGGCTCCGCTCAGCCCCGTGTGCGAACGGGACACCAATACGCATTCGTGCCCTTCGGCGGAAAGCCGTGCGTGGATAGCAGATCCAATAAAACCCGTTCCGCCAACAATCAGGAGGCGCATGGGCTATTCCTGTGCTGGCTGGTCCCGGTGACGCAGACCGCGGATCAACTCCTCCATGTAGGGCAAAACCTCCAGGACCGCGGTCAAGACCAGCATCGTTATGATGTAAGTTACAGGTAGCGGTTGCTGCTTCAGCGTGAATGAGAAATCCGGCATGCCAAAACCGAACAATGCAGCGAAAGCCGGCCAGTGAAGCGCGATAACCAGCAGTAAACCCGTCAGGGGAAGCATTTCGAGAACGCTATGGATGTGTTGTTCGGCCGGCGCGACCTTGCGCATTGCCGACGCGTAGCGGACATCCCAAATGGCGGTCGCTTCATGAAGTATTAGAAACACGATCATAACCAGAATCACGCCCGATGTAATTTCAAGGAAAAGCGCGGCCAGCACCGGAAGAGCCATTTCGCCGAACTGAAGAAGGTGCAGGACCGATTCCCTCCATCCGCTGGTCTTTTCGATATGGCTGGCGCGATGACATAGATAATCGGCAAAGCCGGCGGCCAGCCAAAGCGGCAGCACGAAATACATCAGCATTCCCCGCAGGACCTCGTCGGGCCCCATGTCAAACCTCCTTTGAAATCTGGACGGATAAATCGGCCGCCGCCACAATGTTCCTCTGGCGGAACTCATTTGGAGCTCGTCAGAAGGAGGCCGCGGTTCATCTCCGCGGGCTCTCGCCCTGCGGGACCGCCTCGACTCCCTAGCAGGTGATCGCTCGTGCAACATTAGGTCGCGAGCAATGGTTCTCGCCATGGTCGAATTGAAATTCGCAACTGTTGGTTTCGGCCCTCTTGACGGGCACCGTAACCGGGTCGTTTCGACGGCCGCGCTTGCTGCATTGGCGAAAGCGGAAGGAAATGCGGTATGCAACCTACGAGTACAAGCAGCCGTTGGTTCCACGCTGAAGAACCCAAATCGTCTAACGCCAAGTTGGAAAGTTGGCCTTGGCCGGGCAATCGATGTTTTGCGAGCTTGGCCGTCGACTCGCCGGGAGCCTTGATCTCGCGGCAGGTTCGCCTGAACCGGAAGCTCTAACGCGACAAAAGACGCATCAGATCGAAACACGATTGCTTTGCCATTTGTCTAGGAACCGTTTTCGACCGCACAACTTTATCATCCAGGGCGCTTGCGGTGTAAGGTATGCGAGGCCGTATGTTTTCCGGCTACATATTCGATGTGGAAGGCACGCTAGTCGACTGTGTGCGCCAGAATTTGCTGAGCCTGCAGGAGTCGTTGGCCAATTTTGGCGCAACGGTACCCTATGAAATTTTGCAACTCTATTCTGGATTGGACGGCGACGAGACGCTTCAGCTCATTGCGCCCGCTATGAGCGCTGAAGAGCGCAAAAGGGTGCTTGAAGCCAAGGAGAAAATTTACGACGGCAAATATCTGGCAATGGCAAAGCCCTTCGCGGGCGTGCGTGATGTACTTGAGGCGATAGCCAAAGCCGGCGGACGAATTGCGCTGGCTACGGATTGCAAAGGTCCAGAACTCAAACATTACCGATCGCTTCTGGATGTCGACGACCTCATCTCCTGTGTGGCGTGTGGGGACGATGTCGAGCATGGCAAGCCAGACCCTCGGCTGGTGGAGTTGGCGGTTCTAAGGTTAGGTATCTCGGTCAAGCAGGCTATCATGATTGGCGATACTCCATATGATGCCGAGGCCGCGAGGTCAGCCGGTGTGGCAGCCGCCGGTCTCCTTACAGGCGGATTCGCCAAGGAAGCACTGCTGGAGGCTGGATGCTGCATCGTTGCAGACGACCTCCCCGAGCTTCTAACGAGTCTGGGAAGTATGCGCGATGAAGGTTCTTTGGACGGCTCTGGAAGCTCAGTTCGTTTTCCATAGCGCAGGCATCCGATAATTTACTGTTTCGCGGCATCGCGTGGCTCGCGCTGGTAACATCGGCGGCGCATCCATGCCGCGCGCCTATGCGAGAGGCCCCGTCCGCCGGTCACGTTTTTATTTGCGGGCGTGGCGGTAGAATGGCCGGCTTACCGGACGCGGGCCTAGCAGCGTCGGCTCGTTCCGGACAGAGGGTACCGCCGCCTGGATCGAAACCTGCCCGTCGGCGTTTATTGGCCATGAGAACGGTCGGCGAAAGAGTGCATATCCGAAACATCGAGAGGCTCCTGCAAAGCAAAAAAGGCAAGCTGATGAGCGTCAGTTATACCCAGCGCAGGCGCGATGGCGAACAGCAGCAGCGCAAGCGCGAGATTTACGATAGTGGAAATTCTGCTGTCGTTCTTCCCTATGATCCGGCTCGCAAGACGGTATTGCTGACCCGGCAATTGAGGCTGCCCATATTCCTTCAAGATGGACAGGAGAACGTGCTGGAAGCCTGCGCCGGGAAGCTTGACGGGGCAACAGCTGAAGAGCGAATCCGGAAGGAGATTGAAGAGGAGCTTGGTTACAGAATTGTCGAGGTCGAACGATTGTTCGAACTCTACGTCAGTCCTGCATCGATCATGGAGAAGATTTTCTTCTTCACTTGCTCCTATTCGCCCGCCCAAAGAGTTTGCGGAGGCGGCGGAATCAAGGAGGAGGGGGAAGATATCGAGGTGGTCGAGACGAGCCTGGAGAACGCTGCGAACAGGGTTGCGACTGGCGAGATCATCGATGCAAAAACAGTCGTGCTCATTCAGTATCTGAACGCCCGCGTGCAGGCCCCGAGGAGCGTATAGCACAACGTCGGGTGTCTATCACGTGGATCTAGGTGAGGCGATTGAGACTACCGAACGAATTGAGGTTCCCAGGATCGCGTTGTTCCGCCCTGATGCTTACCTCAGCCAACGGGCCGATGGCGGGAGCGTTGAGCGGTGTTCCGTCGATCGCGAAGTGAGATCCGTGGCAGGGGCAATCCCAGCAGGTCTCGAATGAATTCCAATGCAGGTGGCAGCCCATATGCGTACAGGCTGCGGAGCGGGCATACAGCGCGCCGGAAGGGTCACGATAGGCTGCGATCTTGCCTGTACCCTGCCGGATGATGGCGCCGTGTCCGACTTTCAGGTCGCTGACATCGGCCAGCTCGCCCGGCGCGAGGTACTCGGCGAAGTTCTTCACGGCGGTTACGTTCTCTCTCAGGAAGTTGCCGATCGCGGGCGTCTTGCGCGAGGGCTCATACACGTCGGCCCATTTGGTTTCGCGCCCCAGGATCAGTGCTGAGTTGATCATGGCGCCCGCCACGCCGTGCGTCATGCCTTGGCCAGAATCGCCGGTATGCACGTAGATTTTGTTGCTTCCCGGACTTCTGCCGATGAAGCCAGCGTAATCGATAGTGTCGAGGACCTGTCCCGACCACCGGTGGGTGACGTCTTGCGCGGCTGGAATGAGATTGCGCGTCCAGGCTTCAAGGGCCTGAAAGCGGACCTCGGCGTCATCGGCTTCGCCGCTCTTGTGGTCGCCACCCCCGACGATGAGGAAATCGGTTCGATCATCATCGGGCTGCAGCCGTACGTAGTGGTAGGGATCCAAGGTGTCCCAGTACAGCGCATCCGGGATAGCTCCTTTCCTGATCGAAAACGCCATCGCGTAGGTGCGATAGGGAGCCATTTTGGTATGCAGGGCGAATCGATCGACGATCGGAGCATTTGTAGCCACGACCGCAGCTTGGGCAGTTACTGTACCGCCGCTGGCCGTCACAACAACCTTGCCGTCGTGCTCCTCGATCCGTTCGACGATCGTGTCACAGTGGAAGCTGCCACCCTTTGTCTCGACGGCTGCGACAAGACCCCTGAGATATTTCAGAGGATGAAACGTGCCCTGGCGCGGATAGCGCAGTACGTGCTGCTGCGCGCAATGGGCGAGGGGAACGCCGACCAGCCGATGGACGGGCGCGCCGATCGCGCGGACCGCATCCAATTCATCCTCGATGACCTTCGCATCGGTGTCGCGCGCCTGAAACAGAAAGCCGTCCAAGCGTCGGAAATCGCAGTCGATGGATTCCCACTGCTGGATTTCCTCGATGCGATCCACCGCTGCGGCCTGACTCTCGTAGAACAGGCGGGATGTGTCCTCCCCGCGCAGGCCGATCATCGCGGACGTCAGATCATCGCAGAGCGGCGCCAGATGCGCAGTGGTACGCGCCGTTATGCCGCCCGCGATCTTCCCACGATCGAGCACGATGACGCGCGAACCTCCGATGACAACTTCATAGGCCGTAGAAATCCCGGCAATACCCGCGCCAATGATTACAACATCGCATTTCTTGTTGCCCTGTAGCCGTGTTGCGTTTGGGGCAACCGCAATGTCAATCCAAAGCGATTGGCTACGCCGATCGATGAAAGGATCCATCCCAAAAACCCGATCAGTCGACAATGACCATGAATATCAAAACGGCCGATCGGGCGACTAGTTCCTATTAGTTCCGCCGTCATCGGGCCGGCCCGTCATCTCGCTCAAGTATCTGGCATCGGCCGGCGCCACGCTTTTTTGGGCGTTGTCGAAACAGACAAACACGTCGCAGCCTTGCCGTTTCCATTCCGAAAGGGTTCGCGGACTATAGCCCATGGGGCCATCGTAACGGGCGCTTCCAACGGGAATCGCGTTGGAGCTTGCCAAGTATAGCGTCCAGAACAATTTCAATCTGTTGATCGCAACGGATGAATCTCAGATCGAAGCCGCGGGGCAGCATACGGGGTTTTGAGCAGGCATGCCCCCATGCGAAAGGCGGGCATTTCTGCCCGCCTTGGACTCGCAGTTAACCGTCGGATTTAGGCCTCCAGAACCGCCACGATTTCGTAAGTGTTCGGATCGACGATCACGATCTGCTCCTTGACGAGGATGTACTTGTACCTGCGCCACTCCGGATAGATCGTCACCACTCGCTCCGGCAGCGTGTGGAAGGTCACATCGCGCGGTACTTTTGTGCCGACCGAAATCGAGAAGTTCACGTTCGTCACCGGTTGAACGCGGGTCTCCTTGATCGCGCTGGTGATCTGGGTGCGCTGCTCGGTCGAGAGCTTCGCGGCGGCGCCAGCCTGGCCCGTCGTGGTCGCGGCTCCGCCCTGCGTCTCACTCTGCATGCGGTCTTCCTTGCCCTGGGCCTTCTGGTCCTTCTGCGTCGCAGGCTGGTCCTTCTGCGTCGTAGGTTGGTCCTTCTGGGTCGTGGTCTGATCACGGCCTTGGTCACGTTGCTGGCCAGTCGTCTGCTCACGATCACCCTTTTGTTCGGCCTTCATGCCGCCGCGGTCTTCCTTGCCCTGGGCCTTCTGGTCCTTCTGGGGCGTGGTCTGCTCGCGGCCTTGTGTCGTGCTCTGATCACGGCCTTGGTCACGTTGGGTCGTGCCCTGGCCGGTCGTTTGCTCACGATCACCCTTTTGTTCGGCCTTCATGCCGCCGCGGTCTTCCTTGCCCTCGGCTTTCATGCCCTTCTGCTCGGACTTCATGTCGGACTTCTGATCTGTTGCGCCGCCCTGCTGGGTTGCGGCACCGCCCGACGGCGATTCACGGCCCATCCCGGTACCCTGCGCGTTGGCGAAACCGGTTCCGGCGATCAGGGTCGCCGCAGCAACCGAGATCAAAAAGCGTTTAGTCATGGAATCCTCTCCTCCACAGTTTGCACTGCCCTCGGCAATTAACGAAAAGGAGATTATGACGTTCCGGGTGCGTCCCCATGACCACCTCATGTGTTGGAACAACAGTTCCAGCCTTGGCTTGTCTTTCCACTCTGCGCACATGCGGAATGGAGATGGTCCATGTCGATCAGTACAATCATCCTGATTATTTTGGTGATTGCCTTGTTGGGTGGCTTTAGCGGAATTGGCGGCGGCCCATTTTATGGGACCGGCTACTATGGCGGCGGTGGATTGGGCCTCGTGATTATTATCCTGCTGATTTTAATTCTGATGGGCAGAATCTGAATCGTTTTCGGGCAAACTCTTTTGCTTGCCGGCACGAACAGGGTTGCACGGGTTAGGGACTATAGAGGACCGCTGCGGTCGTTCCTGGAGTATGCGCCTGCCAAATCCGGTTGCTGCAAAAACCGCCTCGCAGGGTGGCAAGGCGGTTTAAGAAGAGCGGCCGGTTTGCGTTTGTCCTAAACGTGAGGTTCAGGGCAATGTCGAAAACCAATCGTCAACGTCCTTACGGGCTTGATCCTTGGCGTAGCCGTAGCGCTTTTGCAGCCGACCTTCGAGCTCATCGCGCCGGCCGTTGATGGCGGTCAGATCATCGTCCGTCAGTTTGGCCCAGTTCTGTTTGACCTTGCCCTTGACCTCGTTCCAATTCCCTTCAATTCGGTTCCAGTCCATGATGGATCCTCCGGCTTATCTGAATCCGCAACGCTTAGACTAGGTTCTCGTTCCTACTCGTTGCAGCCGCGGAGTGGCGTCCAATCGGGGAAATGGGTGCGTCCGGAGGAGAACAGTTTAGGGCGGACGAAAAGAAGCCCTGAATTCAGCACGGAGCTTTCTGAACTCCGAACTAACGCGCGCGAGTACATCCAGCCTCTATATGCGCAGCGAGCGGAACGATGCTGTGGCGGGACTGCTCAATCTTCTCAAATATTTCGCCCTGCAATGCAGTGCGAACAGGTGTCCGGGAACCATTCTCCGTTCCAGGCGTCGATCTTCCGCGTTGCCGTGGAGAGCTCAGATGATCGGTGAACGTATCGATGGCCCAAACAAGCTCGACCAGGCCAAGGAGGCCGTTCAGGCGGCTACCCAGACGGTCAAGGAAACCACTCAGTCCGTCGCCGACGCCGTCGAAGCAGGCCGGCACCCAGGTGCGCCTCTCGACCGCTTGGCGCGTTGGACTCAAGAAGCGCCCCTACACGCACTCACTATAGCGTTCTTGGTCGGTGTTCTGGTCGGGCGCAGATAACTAGACATGCATTCAAACGGTCTGCCCGGGGGTCGGATTTCCCCGCGGGGGACGATCTCATTTACACGGTTGCACAGCGGCCGGTAATTGCTCTCATAGGCTCGCGCCATCCGGAGCGGTGAGAGCTCTTCGAAACGCTGGCGGACTTTCTTCTGTCCAATCGCGCGAGTTGGTGACCGCTTCGGCCTATTCCTCGCTCTTCACGATGAGGCCGGTGAGCTGCCTGATTCGTACACGGCAACTCGCGAGTGAAGGCTTCATCTACCAATGGATTGCAATGCCAGGACCAGCGTCGCTGATAGCAGCGACGAAAGGGCGAGCAATGTCCAATCCGGTCTCGCGCTTCCTGCTGCTATCTGTCCGAGTAGCAATTCTATCCGCTTTATCATTCGTCCCTGGGAAGCCGGTCAAGATAGGCGAGTCCAGAACACGTGAGTTCTTCAGTCTCGCTTTGGCTGGCCTCCAACCTCCCTCGCAAATGGCGCTCCAATAGGCATCGTCGACCGTCCGCAACGTCGACATCGCGATGCGTCGCCAGATAGACGGTCCAAGCCGTGTCGACCGCCTTTCGAAGAACTTCATCGACCATCCTCCAACTCCAACAAGTGTGATCACTGGGGAACCCACGGGTGCTGCAGCATCGCCGCGTGCATCTTGGCCCACCGCCGCGTGATGTGCAGCGAATTCGGCCGGAAAGCCGGATGCCGGGAATCGGCACGTCCGATTTGACAGCAAAACTCACATTGTCTTTGGAAGTTTCCCATTTTTCCCGGTGCGTCCGAGATTCAACGGCAACAGATATCGCAAATTGGAACCTGTCGAGGCAGCGCTCGCGCGACCCGGGATCAATGAAAACAAACGTTCAGGTAGCCGGCAGAATTTACCTATAAGACTTGCCCGTCGAGCGGCTGCGGGAAAATCCTCTCCTCGGCCTGCTCGCGCTCGCCGTAAAATTCGGGATCGCGATGGCAACGGCTTCGATCAGGTCGCACCCAATCGCATTTGAGCACGCGCGTCGTTTCGCCGAGCGGCATGCACCCTACGGCAGAGCTCGATTGGTCGGGTCGCAGCGCAGTCGAGAGCGCGCCAAGATATCATGCGATCGGGATCAACACGTTTCGAGCAGCTCCATTACTCGTCCAATAAGCACGATGAACAAACGTTCATCTAGTTCAACTTCTCGACCGAGCTCCAGCCGGAGAAACTTCTTGGCGCTTCCAGACTTATTGCATGGGAAAAAATGGAAGAAGCGTCCTGGAGGGGCACCGATCAACTTTTCTGTGCCGTTGCAAGTTTGGGGAGTTTGTAAAACCCGTCGAGGCCGCGTTCCCGCGCTCGAGAACTGTAAGGGCGACACTTCGATGTCTATGCTCAGCTCTGCCGTTCAACGATCCACCCTCGGGCTGCATACGCTTGAACAGTACGAGCCGCTGATCGGCGCTGCGACGGTCAAGCGCATAGCCGCCAAGGCCGAGCGGATGCGCACGATGCGCGTCGCCCATATCAGTTCAACGTTCTATGGCGGAGGCGTCACCGAACTACTTACGCCGCTGACCCTGATGATGAACGCGATGGGCATCGAAACCGACTGGCATTTGATTCAGGGAACGCCGGGCTTCTTTGGCAGCACCAAGAAGCTTCACAACACGCTGCAAGGCGAGAACGAGGAGTTTTCCGACGCAGAAAAGACGATCTACGAACAGGTCGTATTCGAAAACGCTGCGCGGCTTCATCTTGACGATTGCGATGCGATCATCGTGCACGATCCCCAGCCTCTGCCGCTGATCACTCATTTTCCCGATCTGGAGATGCCCTGGTTCTGGCAATGTCACGTCGATCTTTCTTCGCCATACGCTCCGGTATGGACGTATCTGCGCCAGTTCATCGAACAATATAACGCCGCTATCTTCTCGCTACCCGAATACGGTCAGGATCTTCACGTCGACCAGCAGTTCGTCACCCCGGCGATCGATCCGTTTTCTGCGAAGAACCGGGAGCTGTCCGATCGAGAGATACGAGAATTCCTCCGCAACTACAAAATTCCGACAGATCGTCCGTTGGTGACCCAGATTTCCAGGTTCGATCGATGGAAGGACCCGATGGGGGTGATTGAAGCCTTCCGAAAGGCGAGAAAGCAGGTCGACTGTAGGCTGGTGCTTGTCGGCAACAACGCCTCCGACGATCCGGAAGGCGGCAAAATCCTCGAGACGATCGAGCGCGTTGCCAATGAAGACATCGTTGTTCTTGCAGTCGATGATCCAACGCTGGTGAACGCGCTGCAGCGCTCCGCCGCCGTCGTCCTGCAGAAGTCGCTCCGCGAAGGCTTCGGTCTCACGGTCACCGAGGCGATGTGGAAGGGCGCCGCCATCATCGGCGGCGACGTGGGAGGCATCCGGCACCAGATCAAGGATGGATGGAACGGATTTCTGGTGAGCACGCCCGAGCAGGCGGCGGCAAGAATGGTGCAGCTTTTGAAAGATCCCAGGCTTCGGAAGCAGATCGGTTTGCGTGCGAAGGAAAGCGTGCGCCAGAACTTTCTGATGAGCCGGCTGTTAGAGGATTGGCTCGATCTGCTGTCCAAATACGAGCGACCGGTGATCTGACGGTCGGGTTCGATCTCCATGGTGGAAGCCGATGCGAATTGCCCAGGTAGCGCCTCTGGTCGAAAGCGTGCCTCCCAAGCTTTACGGCGGCACCGAGCGGGTGGTGGCGTGGCTGGTTGATGAACTCGTAAGCCTTGAGCATGAGGTGACGCTGTTTGCCAGCGGGGATTCGAAGACGTCAGCCAAGCTTCATGCCGTTTGGCCGCGGGCGCTTCGCCTCGGTCGGCCGAGGACGGATCCGATGGTGGCGCAGGCAGCCCTGCTGGAGGCGGTGGCGCGGCACGCGACGGAGTTCGATATCATTCACGCCCATATCGATTGGCTGCACCTGCCGCTGCTGAGCCGGCTTGGCGTGCCGTTTCTCACCACGTGCCACGCGCGCATGGACTTGCCGGGCTTTGCAGACGTGGTCCGCCGCTTTCCCGATGCGCCGTTCGTCTCGATATCGGATAACCAGCGCGCTCCCTTGAGCGAGGCCAACTGGATCGGCACCATTTATCATGGCTTGCCGGCCGACCTGTTTCAGCCGTCCTTCGAAGCGGGCTCCTACCTCGCCTTCCTGGGTCGGCTGACGGCGGAGAAAGGACCGGAAGCCGCCATCCGAATCGCGCGCGCTGCCAAGATGCCGCTTCGTATCGCTGCAAAGGTGCCGCGGGGCGAAACGGGCTACTTCAAAGAACAACTCGAGCCGCAGATCGACGGGAAGCAGGTCCAGCTCACCGGCGAGGTCAATGATGAAGCGAAGCGGCAGTTTCTGGCGGGCGCTGCAGCACTGTTGTTTCCGATCGATTGGCCGGAACCGTTCGGCCTCGTCATGATCGAGGCCATGGCGTGCGGCACGCCCGTCATCGCGTTCAAGTCCGGCTCGGTGCCGGAGGTCATCGACGACGGCATCACCGGCTTTGTCGTAACGGGAGAAGCAGAAGCTGTTGCAGCGATTGGAAGACTCTCCGAACTCGATCGAAGCCAGGTGCGCAGGCATTTCGAGGAAAGGTTTACCGCAAGACGAATGGCACAGGAGTATCTCCGCCGCTACAAGGCACTGGTTCATCCCGATGTGAGCGAATTTCATCCCGGCATCAGGCCCGCCTTGGTTCCCTCAGTGCCCGATCGCCGTCCGGCCCCGTAACAGGCAAGCCGGCCGCCAGTCTCCGCGTGCGTCCCGACCATTCCGGCCCCGCGGATAGCCAAAATGGCCATGTCGCTCTGACGTCCGGCAAAATTACGAAACCGTCGCGGTAGTCTATCGACCCCTTGAGGATGGTGTCACCTGAAAGTTCACCTGCCAGCCTAAGCTACGCGGGGTCCGCGCGCCGTTCGCCTGCTTCGGTGCAGGAACCAATCTGCAAAACGGAGGTTGGAACGCAATTGGGATCAGAGAGAAGGCAGCCATGCTGAATTTTCCCCGCCCTCCGTTTCCAAACCAACACCAGCCAATGCCCGGCAAGACTGCCGCGATGAAGCCGGCGCCCGATCATGGCGAAACGTCCTACAAGGGCAGCGGTCGCCTCAACGGCAAGAAGGCCGTCATCACCGGCGGCGACAGCGGGATCGGCCGCGCGGTTGCCATCGCCTACGCCAGAGAGGGAGCTGACCTCTTGATCTCCTATCTCGACGAGCACGACGATGCCCGGGAGACCGAGCGGCTGGTGACGGAAGCCGGCAGAAAGGCCGTCCTGCTTCCCGGCGATCTACAGACCTCCAGTCAATGCCGCGCCGTCATCGCGAAGGCCGTATCGGAGCTGGGCGGTATAGATATCCTCGTCAACAACGCGGCGCATCAGGCCAGCTTCAAATCGATCGACGACATTAGCGACGAGGAATGGGAACTGACGTTTAAGGTGAACATCCATGCGATGTTTTATCTTACCAAGGCAGCGATAAGCCACATGAAGCCGGGTAGCTGCATCATCAACACGGCGTCGATCAATTCGGATGTCCCCAACCCGACGCTGCTGGCCTATGCAACGACCAAGGGCGCGATCCACAATTTCACGGCGGGACTGGCGCAGCTTCTGGCCGAGAAGGGCATTCGTGCCAATGCGGTTGCTCCGGGGCCGATCTGGACGCCGCTCATCCCATCCACGTTGCCTGAGAACTCCGTGAAGAACTTCGGCAAACAAGTCCCGATGAAGCGTCCCGGTCAGCCCGTCGAACTGGCGACCGCTTATGTCATGCTGGCCGATCCCCTTTCAAGCTACGTATCCGGCGCGACGATTGCCGTCACCGGCGGCAAGCCCTTCCTGTAAAAGGCGTCCCGCCGGCTCCTCAAGACCCTGCCAAGTCGCCGCTCCCCGAAACCTGGCAGCCGGTGCTGAGTCAGGCGGCGTTCGACGCCTTGATGTTGAAGCTCTTCCGAAACGCGATGGTATCGAGCTTCGTGTTCGCCGCCTTTTCCTCATTGAGGTTGGTGATCAGGAAACGCAGGATCTCGTCATGGTCGAGCTCCTCGGCCCCTAGGCTATCAACGTCCCATATCGGCAGCTCTCATAGTGCTCCACGGCTCAAGCGGCGGCGACGATGGCAGATCAAGCACGGCCTTGTCCTACGATTCGCCCGTGATCTCATAGGCGTCCCCGCCGCCGGCCGCCGGATGTTCCATGCCCATGTAAACTAATTCCTTTCCTTCCTGCTTACCGAGGAAGAGCGCAGCGACGCCACTAGGGTCTTTGACGAACCCGACGACCGGAAACTTGCCCTTGTGCATGGCCTCAGTTCTTCGCTCCGACCGGTACGACGCATTTGCTCGCTTCGAAAGGATGCCTTCCCAGTTCAACTTGGCGGCATGACTCGAACATCCGTTGGCCATCTCCGACGAGATGTTCGGAAAACAGGACAGGAAGTTCGATGTCGTTTTTGCCGAGCAGGCGTTGCTTGCGTTCGATCTGCGGGAGTTCGCGGAGATCTCCATCGCGCCAGAGGAGGTCGAACCCATAAAAGACCAGTCGATCCTGTCTGCCCGCGGCAAGTTCGGCTTGAAGTTCGGAAAAGTTGGTGCGTCCTTCATGGACGACCACTACTTCCCCATCGATGATGGTTTGACCCGGTATATCGAGAGCGCCAGCAATAACCGAAAATCGTTTAGTCCAGTCTGTCCGTTGCGCGTGTAGACTTTCTTGCGACCGCTGTTGATATGAACTTGGACGCGATAGCCGTCGAATTTGATCTCGTGAAGCCAGTGGTCAGCGTTCGGCACCTTCTCGACCGAGGTGGCCAAGGCCAGCTCAATGAAGCCAGGCAGCGGCGCCTTGACGCCGATGGCCGTCGGTTTTCGACGCTGAAACGCCACTCACGAACTCCACGCTACAGGTGATTCAAAGAATCTCGCCGCGGGCGTTGTGCTGCTGGAGTTTGGGTTCACGCTGGCTGACGTCAGCGATATCGTGCCAGCGCGAGGCTGTCGGACGCGTTCGCCTTCCTCTTTCTGGGCGGATCGATCCTTGCTTACCTGCTCTGGTTTCACCTCCTAAAGGTCTGCGGTGCGACGGCGGCGAGCGCCTATCACTTCCTGATGCCGCCGGTCGGCATGCTGTTCGTCTTTCTCGTGCTCGGCGAGCATGTCGAATTTCGCGACTTGCTCGGCATCATTCCCGTCGCGGCAGGCATTTATCTGGTGACGCGTCCCGCGGCAGCGGCGGGCCAACCTTCATAACAGGAGCCAATCATGACCATCGCCCGTCGCCCTGCCGCGTGAGATTGTGTCTTGTGCGATGCCGCCCCCGAGGTCTCCGCCCGGAACCGAAGTCAGTCCGATTAGTTGTCGCAACGGCCGGACCCGGGTATGGCAAAGCGCAACAAGTCAAATTCGACGCGTCGCACGGAAAAGCGTTCCGGCCGCGAAAAGCCGGAATCCAAGTCCGGGCATCGTCAACCCTTCCGCTTTCGCAACATTCTGAAAGGGCTGGGACCGGGGCTGATCACCGGTGCGTCCGATGACGATCCGTCGGGAATCGGCACCTACAGTCAGGCCGGCGCGCAGCTCGGTTACGGCATCGGCTGGACCATGCTGCTGACCTTTCCGCTGATGGCAGCAATCCAGGAGATTTCCGCGCGTGTCGGCCGTGTCACCGGGCACGGCATTTCGGGCAATGTCGGCCGGCAC
Source organism: Bradyrhizobium sp. CSA112 (assembly GCF_029051645.1). Classification (GTDB taxonomy): domain Bacteria; phylum Pseudomonadota; class Alphaproteobacteria; order Rhizobiales; family Xanthobacteraceae; genus Bradyrhizobium. The sequence continues at coordinate 144,595 of NZ_JAACFS010000006.1, read as the reverse complement.
TACTCCTCGGGGCTGCTCAATGCGGTGGTGGCGTTGCTGTTCATTGCCAACACCATCAACATCGCCGCCGATCTCGGCGCGATGGCGGACGTGACCAAATTGCTGGTCGGCGGATACAGCATCGTCTACGTCCTGCTGTTTGGCATCGCCTCGGTCGGGGCGCAGATCTTCCTCGACTACAAACGCTACGTATCGGTACTGAAATGGCTGACGCTCAGCCTGTTCGCCTATGTCGCAGCACTCGCCTTTGCAAAGGTTTCGTGGAGCGACGCGCTGGGCGGCATTCTGGTCCCGCGCCTGACCTGGAGCGCGGATTATTTCACCACCGTTGTCGCGATTCTGGGCACCACGATCTCGCCCTATCTGTTTTTCTGGCAGGCCTCGCAGGAAGCCGAAGACCAGCGCGTCGATGGGCGGAAGCATCCGCTGATCGAAAGGCATTACGGCGCGCAAAGGGAATTTAGTCGTATCCGCGCCGATACCATCACCGGCATGGCGTTTTCCAACCTGATCGCGCTGTCGATCATCGTCACGGCGGCCGCAACGTTGCACGCGGCGGGAAAAGCCGACATCCAGAGTTCGGCAGAGGCGGCCGAAGCGTTGCGTCCCATCGCCGGTCCATTCGCGGAAGCTATTTTTGCGCTTGGGATCATCGGCACCGGATTGCTGGCCGTCCCGGTGCTCGCCGGCGCCGCGGCTTACGCCGTCGGCGAGGCGCGGCGATGGCCGGTCGGGCTCGCGCGCAAGCCCAAGGCGGCCGCCGCGTTCTACGCCGTCCTGGCGTTATCGGCGGCGATCGGGATCGCGCTCAATTTTACGCCGGTCAACCCGATTTCGGCGTTGTATTGGAGCGCCGTCATCAACGGCGTGCTCGCCGTTCCCGTCATGATGCTGTTGATGTTCATGGCGCGCCGCACGGACGTGATGGGCCCCTATGTCATCGGCGGACCGCTGTATTGGTTCGGATGGCTATCGACCGCGGCGATGATACTCAGCGTCGTGGCGATGGGAGTAGGGTTCTTCGCTGGAGGCGGGTAGCACATACTCAGACCTCATCCTGATGGACAGAAAAAAACCCGCGTACGCCATGTTATACCGTATCGGCGCCGGTCGGCGGCAAGGTGCCGAGAATTTCTCACCCATGGGCTCTTCGCTTCATGTCGGGGCCAAGTGACTGCCATGCTGCTGCATCGACGCGTCTGCCGCAATCATCTCAGCTTCGAGTTGATCGTGCGATCGCACATCGGGAAAGCTCGGCGGTGTGAGTTGAATCAGCGCCACGACAGTCTCGCTTCCAGTTCAGCGACGCTTTGAGGTCGATGGCAAAGAGAAGACTCATCTCACGGCAGAGTTCGACGAAGCGCGCACATACCTTGCGAAGCGCCAGGCCATTGTCTTTTGCGGAAGTCTGCGATCGTCTTGTGATCAGGTGCGAGCCGACCCAGCAGCCACATGACCTCGACGTTGCGTCCAGCTTCTCGTTCAAGCCGCCGGCTCGACTGCACCTGGTTCAGATAGCCGTAGATGTACAGCTTGAGGAGTATCGAGGGATGGTACGATGGCCGGCCGGTTGCCTCGGGATCGACCCCGCCGAACCCAAGCTCGGCCAGATCGAGGCCGTTGACGAGGACGTCGATGACGCGAACTGGATTGTCCTCGCCGATCCAGTCTTCCACGCATTCAGGAAACAGCGTGCTCTGCCCACGATCCGCACCATCAATCGACTACTTCCGGTCTTCCCCTGTAAACGGACGTCGTCAGGGCCAGTGAGCATGTCTCAAAGTGCCAAAAACGGACATTCGGCACCGATCATAAAGAAACGGCAATCAGCTCTTCAACTATCGGACCACCGCCGACCGGGAAAACGACGTACTGCTTGCCGCCAGCCATGTAAGTGATCGGCGCGCCGGTCGCGTTGGACGGCAGCACAATTTCCGCCAGCATCTCGCCGCTCGATTTATCATAGACCCATAAATGCGGATCGAAGTTGTGGAGGTCCCGGATCGGCCAATTGAGTCCCGGCACGAAGCGGGGCGGACTAAAATACCCGGCCTGCACGACGATCATGGCCGTCTTGGTCACCAACACCCAACTGCGGTGAGGTAATCCCAGCTGTCCCCGGATGCCAAGGTTCCGGATTGGAGCCATGGCATCGCTCCGACCAACCGGGATGCGCCAGCGGTGCTCTCCGCTGTTCATGTCGATCGCCACGATGCTGCCGAATGGCGGCTTGAGCAGCGGCAGTCCGCGGGGCCCTGGCAAATAACGGATGATCCAATCGGAATGGACAAGAGAAAGCACCTGCTTGCCAAGCTCGCGCAGCGCCTTGTTAAAGTATCGCCAGATCGAACGATCCGCGTGGCTGTTGATGGAGTTGACGGCGCTGGAAAGACAACATTTGCCGATGAACTCGCCGGTTCGATGTCCGCTTTGGGACGACCAGTAATTCGCGCATCGGTCGACGGTTTTCACAATCCCAGGGTTGTCCGATACCAACGAGGAAGGCATTCCCCTGAGGGCTTCTTCGAGGATTCTTACAACTACGCCGCACTCAGAAAGTATCTGTTGGATCCGCTAAGTCCTGGCGGGTCTCAGCGCCATCGTCGAGCATTCTTTGACCATGTGATGGACCATGAGGTGCCCCTTGTTGAGGTCGAGGCACTCCCGTCTTCAATCTTGCTGATCGACGGTATCTTTCTGCATCGGCCCGAATTTCTCACGTACTGGGACGTGTCAATTTTTTTCAGAACGGACTTTGCTGTGTCAGTAGCGCGGTGTGCTTCGCGAGATGGCTCGTCTCCGGATCCTGCAGCTCCATCGAACCGACGCTATGTGGAGGGGCAGCGCCTATATCTTCAAGGCTGTCAGCCCGAAGCTAACGCAACAATTGTAATTGACTACAATGATCTTGCGGCGCCCACGATACTTTAGACGTCTGCAGAGATCCGCGTCGGATCATTCGCGCCGTTTTGACGGTCGGCCAGCCACTTCCGGTCCACCCCGATCAGCGGACATCCGCAGCGTACGTCGGCACGTCTCAAACGTGCCAAGCGCGGAAGTAGTTAGCCTCGCTGGGGGAACAGCTTGTCGCGGATGTAACGAGAGGTCGGTGTTAATCGCATGCCGCGCGGCTTATGCCACGCCGCCTTGTCTATTTCCTTCTTGTCACCGATGGCGAGACGACCGGAGGCTTTGTTAGCTATAAATATAGCATCGCTCATCTTCCGTCCTGATCTGGGGTTCTTGGCCTTGACCTCCTTCCAGAGCTTCAAGCGTCCCAGCTTGAGCATTGGAAGCTCCTCCCGGATTTCCCTGCGCAAGCAAGCTTTCTCCGTTTCCCGGCCACGTCTGCGGCCCCCCGGAAACATCCATAACCGGTCGCGCCTTCTTCTAACCAACAAGACCCGCCCGCGTTTTGCCGCAACGAGTTTTGATGACTTTGCCATTCCTATTCTGCGCCGCCCTAACATCGAATCATTTGGACAATTTTATTAGATGCTCGACGCAATAATAGGCGGTTGCCCTTAGTCGTCGAGCTTTTCGAATGTGATTACGCCGGTCTTTGGATCGGCGTGAAAATCCATTTTCTGACCGTTCTTGATGCCTTCGCCTTCCCATCGACCGTCATCGGCTTCTAGTTGGGTAACCTGGGTATAGCCCGACTTGAGAACTTGCTCGATTACTTGCTGGGCGGGCATCCAATCTGGCCCCGGCTGATCGGCCCTTGCCAGGCTTAGCGAACCCACTGAAAGAACCACGGCGAAAACAACAGACGCTAGTTTGTTCATGGCGAGCCTCCTTACGTGCTGACGGGCTTCCTTAGCCTGCTTGCGGAACCTGTTTGCATCGTCTTCGGATATGACGACGATAATGAACAAAAGCGAAATTAAGGACAAGGCGGGGCCAAAGGTGCCATCTCCTCTGTTCTTAGTTATCGTTGGCATGCCGACTTCCGGTTTGGGTCCAAATTCGGAAGTGTCCCTGCTTGAACAGAAGGGTCCGTAATACTCTCACGAACGTCAGGCCGCCCCCGGCTGGTCCGTTCCGTACGGCCTTGAATAGGGACGGCACCTATTATTGCTGCGAATGCTGCGGACTGGAGGTTGTTAGAGTCAGTGTCGGTGACGATAGATCGGTGATGAGCGCTACGGCGGGCGCTTTCGTTGTGAAATGTCCTCCGGAGCGCCAGGAACGACCCCGTAGCGGCCGAGTTAAGTCGACAAAACCCACTGAGGGAGGAAGCCAATGGCCCGCGCTACAGCCCATCCGGATCATCAATGCATCTCAAGCGAAGACATTCAGGGAACCGAGGTTTATGGGGCAGGTGGAAAGAACATCGGTGAGATTGATCACCTCATTATCGACAAGGTGTCAGGTCGCGTGGCTTATGCCGTCATGAGCTTTGGCGGATTTGTTGGGTTAGGCCACAGCCATTACCCCATCCCGTGGGGCGCTCTAACATATGATACGTCGCTTGGTGGTTTTCGAACCAGTATCACCGAGCAACAGCTCAAGGATGCGCCTGAGTTCAGTGACGACTCCTGGCAGGATAGAGATTGGGAAACGCGCACGCATCGGTACTACGGGACGCCTACGTACTGGGAGGGGCGTGGCGGCCTATAACGCTAGGCAGCGCTCATTCCCAGTTGCCAATTGAGTCGTCGAAGAACCGGTCGACCGGCCCCGGGGAATCGGTGAGAAGCGGGAAGTAGCCTAGCCCCAATCGGGCAGACACGCCGGGCGTGTGTCGCCATTCGAGTCAAGGTCGTCCTTGACCGGTGCAAGAGCTTCGTTCGGTGAAACGCCAAAGGGTGGATCCTGGCACGCGACGATCAGCGCCATCTCGCGGGAATGCGGATCTGCACGGTCCTTCATCCAGCCGTACTCCTCGCGCGCTTGTCTACTGCAGCACCGAGATTGCCCAGCCGCGTAGCGTCTGGAGGGCCGGCCGCCGTTCGTTCTTCATCATCAGCATCGAGATCACTCCTGCCGGACGAGTCCCTTGGCCCATCGCCCGCTCCGGCTGCTAACACAGGGCAGGGCTTCGAATTGGCAGGTCAGCGGCTTCCCACGTGTTCCGCCGCCCTGGCGCAACGGCAATCAGAGACGGTCGGCCGTTTTCTTCGCTTGCTGGATCGGCGGCTTGAGGAGGAAGGACGGTTCGGGTTCCTCATCGGAAGGCTTTGCATGCATCGCCGCTCTTGCTCTCGATCTTCGGCATGGCACGTGGCCCGTGGTTGTGGAGCGCCTCCCGCTTGCCAGACAACACGTTGGGATCGGCGCTCTTCGGCTGCTCGGCCACTTTGGCGAGCCAGGCGCGCAGTAACGCGAGCACGGCGGCTTCCTCCGGCTTCAGATTTTCGACAGCGCTCCGAAGCTCGCTCTCGGCTTGTAACTTGATCTCGAGGACCAGGTTTCCGTCCATGTAGGCGTTCAGCACTTCCGGATGGATGTAGCACTTCCTGCAGATCGTCGGCGTGTTGCCGAGACTTGCGGAGACTTTTTCGATCGCGCTGCGAAGATTGCGCTTGGCCTGAGCGGCACTGTCGAAGCTCTCAAGTTCGCTCAAGGCCATGGCCGCCAGCACCGTCCCCGCCCAGGTTCGGAAATCCTTTGCCGTAATGTCTTTACCGGTAATTGCCTTGAGATACTCATTCACATCGGTTGATGTGACATCCTGGCAATTGCCTTGTTCATCGATGTACTGAAGGAGCTCCTGCCCGGGGAGCTCCTGACAGGCCCGAATGATCTTGGCGAGACGCCGGTCTCGTACGTGCAGCGACCATTGTTTGCCGCCCTTACCAGTGAATCGGAAACGGACCTCGTTTCCCTCGATGGCCACGTGCCGGTTCTTCAACGTGGTCAGGCCATAGCTGTTGTTCTGCCTGGCGTAATCGTCATTCCCTACACGTATCGACGTGGTCTCCAAGAGATGTACGACGGTTGCCATAACTTTTTCGCGCGGCAGACCGCGCAATGCCATGTGCTCGCGTACTGTTTCTCGAATGGAAGGCAGGGCGTCTGCAAATGCGACCACATGCTCGTACTTCGTGCTTTCCCGCACCTCGCGGAAGCGCGCATGGTAGCGATATTGCTTGCGACCCTTTGCGTCACGCCCGGTTGCTTGGATGTGGCCATCCGGGAACGGGCAGATCCACACGTCAGTCCAGGCGGGCGGGATCGCGAGTGCCCGTATCCGCTTCAGCGCGTCAGGCTCGAGCCTCGAGCCGTCGGGTCGTGTGTAACTGAATCCCGTCCCCGCCTTCTTGCGCCGAATACCGGGCCGTTCGTCGGAAACATAACTCAGGCCCGCAGATTCGGCGGCATCCCGCGGGTCGACGATCGCCTGCGCGCTATCCGGTGGCTCGACCAGCGACACATCGCCTCCTATCCTGCCTCCAAATGAACTTTTCTGATCAAAGGGGGTTCCCTGAGGGGCATAAGCTGTCAGACAACGCCACCCTTTGCACTGGCTCGAAGAGCGGGCGCCGCTGAAGCTATGGGTCGATCGGCTCTGCGGTAGCGCCCGCCGCGCTTTCCCGTAGCTGGTTTCGCCCCCGCAGAATTCCTCGAGCCAGCTTTCGCATTTTCTTCACTCGCGTCGGAGCACATTGACGCTCTCGGAGAGCGCCGGATCTGCTTTCACCGAACCGGTTTTGCCACATTGCTTGAGAGAGCTCCTGGCACTCTCCAGCGCCCGCAGCGCACGCTGCAAACGCAGGACGTCTTCCTTGCCTGCGATCTTGCAGGTAAAGCGTCAATGCGACCGAAGCGCCTGACCGTCCAGAACGGCTTCCTCGAATAGACGTTCCTGAATTCGCGCAACAGGTCCGACCAGAGATGAAGGGTGCCGGAGCCATCGCCTCTGCGAATCGTATCGTGTTCGGGCTCGTGAACATCGCCTTGCAGCCGCGTGGCAGCCGCCTCCATTCACGGGATACCTTGTTCTCTTGCTGTCAAAGGACGATTTGTCAGCCAGCCCGGCCCCGCGCCATCGCGATGGCGACCGCCCTCGCAGGCCGCGAACCACGCCACCACGGCTCCAAGCAATATTGAAGCCGCGACCGAAAATGCCGCGATGATGGCGCTGCGCCGCGAACGGGCAATGGCGCTCTTGGCGCTGGCGATGATATTATCGACGCGGCGTTCGACGTCGGGGCCAGCCAGCCCGGTAACGCCGTTCACCAGGTGCACCAGATAAGCGCGGTCCTCGGCCGCGACACCGCTGTGGCTGGAGGAGGCGAGCAGGATTCGTCCGGCTTCGGCACGCTCCATCGCCGTCTCGGCATTGGGCGTTCGTCGCGCCGGACGGAACAGCCGGTCGAGTTCGTAACTCAACATCGGCTCCGCCGCGCTGGCGGCGTGCACGGTTTGGGTGGAAGGCGCACGCGCGAGGGTCGCGCTTCCGACCAGAGCGGTGATGAGCACGGTCATGACGACGGCGATGGCCCAGGCAGCCAGGCCGTGGAGGCCGTTCCTGAACTCGATATCACCATCAGCGGCAGGCATGGTCGTTCGGATGCGGCCGGCGACGTAGCCGCCGAGGCCGAAACTGACCAGCGACACTAATATCAGATAGATGCCCGATAGCAGCCAAAGCGCCACCGAGGCGTCGCGCCAGGTTGGCGCGGAGGATGCCACGCCCAATCCGATGGCCGTTCCGAAGGCGATCAGAACGGCGGAAAGCGCCGTTGCGATCAACGCTCCTGCGATGGCAGGCGTCCAGCCTAGATATCTTGGAGCTGCCATATGGCCGGGATAGATCCGTTCCTCTTCGATCGTGGTCATGGCAATTGGCTCAACGAAGCCCAAAGAAGGAAAGGATGGCGAGGATTACTACGATCAGTCCAACAAGATATATAAGCTGGTGCATGTCCCGCTCCTACTTAATGAATTGGCTGGAATGCAGGCGCGGCACATCGTGGGCCACGCCTTCAGCGCAGTCTCCATACGCTTCCTCTAAAGAGCACAATTCGGAAGAGCGAACCCTGTTCCAATCCGGTAAGGAGACGGGCTCCTCCATCGGCCGCCGGCCGGATCGATTGGCTAAATAGGAAGGTGCTTAGCGCAAGCCGCCGCAGAAGCAGTTGTCAGCGCTCGACCTTCGCCAGCGGCCCGATGGCCTGAGGACTGATCGGCTGGCCGCCGACATCGAACGTCGACCCATTTGCAGTTGTGATCGAGCCAGCTAACGAGCCCATTCCACCCTGCTTCAGCCGATAGAATTCGGCGAGCATTTGATAGCCGTCATTCATACCGTCTATCACCTCGGGACCGAGTTCGAGTTCCTTTAACAGATGGTCTATCAGGGTCCTGCCAGGAGGCAGCCCGACGGCCATCGAGACTCCCGCGCCAATGAACAAGACCGCCTGGCGCCGCTTGATCGCACCAGCCAAGAGATTCTTGGAAGATGATTTTCGCTTCTTTTCGACCGAACGATCCATCCAGTTTCAATCGAGCGATGCGCGCGGTCTCGGCCTGCATACACTCAAAACCTTTCTAGGAACATCGCAGGTCCTTTCGCGTTTGGCCCGCTGAAGAAACAAGTGGACAATGCGCCCGCTCGAGCCGCAGAGGCTTGAGCGCCGAGGGAGGAATTCGCATGCAAGCAGAAGACGCAATCACCGAAGCCGAACAGGCTGCCGAGCGGAAAAAGCAGACCGGCGCGAACCGCGTCGACGAGATGGCCAAAGCCGTCCACGGCGCAGCCGACGAGCTCACGCAGCAATTGCCGAAGGCCGCCGAGTTCGTCCACGCCGCGGCTTCGCGGCTCGAAGAAGGAGCCGGAGCGCTTCGACGGCGCAGCGTCGAGGATCTGATGAGGACCCTCAACGATTTCGGGCGCAAGGAGCCTCTGGCCATCTTCGGCGGCGCTGTGCTCGCGGGATTCGCGATCTCCCGCTTTCTCAAAAGCTCCGCCGACAATCGACAGAGCTCGGCCGACAATCGACCCTGAGGAGAGACGTCATGCCCTTTTCGAACCATCCGAGGTCGGTACCTGAAATCATCGGCGATCTCTTCTCCCAACTGACGACGCTCCTTCGCAAAGAGACCCAGCTCGCCCGCACTGAGATGTCGGAGAACATACTCAGCATCGGTCGAGGTCTCGGCCTGATCGTCGGAGGCGCCGCGCTCCTGATTCCCGCCCTGGTCATCCTGCTTCAGGCGGGAGTCGCCGCGCTCACCGACCGCTACGGCATGGCGTCCTATTGGTCCGCTCTCTCGGTCGGGGGAGCGGTCTTGATCGTCGGGATCGTTCTCCTGTTGATCGGCGTCAGCCGACTGAAAATCGAAAATATTGTGCCGAACAAAACCGTCCACCAGCTCCAGCGGGATGCATCGGTGGCAAAGGAACAAGTGAGACGGGACCATGAGCCACGCCGAGCAGCTTGAACGAGAGACTGAGCAAACCCGAGCCGAGATATCAAGCACCCTGGACGAGCTGCGCGCGTGCATGACTCCCGGACACGTGCTCGACCAAATGGTCGACCGCGTCAGCGGCGGCACCGGCGCAGCCTTCATGCGGAACTTGAAGGACCAGACCGTCAGCAATCCGCTTCCGGTGACGCTGATCGGCGCCGGTCTGGCGTGGCTCATGCTGGGCTCGCGCGGGACTTCGGCCGGCGGCTTAATGCGTGGGACCGCAGACCATCTGCGTAATGTCGCGGGGGACGCAGCGGACAGCATGCGCGAAGCGACCGATGCCGCCAGCAGGACGGCATCCGACAAGAAGAGCGAATGGGGCGACGCGGCATCCCGGCTCGGCAAGGAGGCGAGCGCGAACCTCAGCTCGACCGCCGAGCGCGCCAGAGAGTCCGCCACCGAGGCGGGGAGCAGCATGCGGGAAGCTGCCGGCTCGGTGGCTGAGTCGGCGCAGCAGGCCACCTCCGATGCCGCCGGCGCAATGCGAGATACTGCCGGATCCATGACCGACTCCGTGCAGCGCTCCGCCGCCGCAGGATACGAAGCGGCCGCCGACAGTGCACGCCGAACGGCCTCCACGCTCTCGGAATCAACGAAAGCCGTCGGACAACGGACGTGGCGGACGGGCAGCACTTTTCTCGATCTCTGCCGCGAACAGCCGCTGATGCTAACGGGGCTTGGAGTTGCGGTCGGGGCAATGATCGGGGCTTTGCTGCCAGCGACCGAAACCGAAGATCAGCTGATGGGGCAGACAAGCGATCGGGTGAAGGAACGCGCCCAGGACGTTGCGTCGGAGCAGTACCAAGACGTGAAGGAGGCCGGCGAGCGCGTCGTTGAGGCAGTCCAGGACGAAGCCCAACAGCTGGCAGGAAAGGGGGAGGGCGGCTCGAAGGACGAGATGGCCGGACACGCCAAAGCCCATGAAGCCAAATTGGCGCCCGAGCAACAGGCCGATCCCGAGTGGACAGGACAACCATGGAAGGCCGAAAATGCGCCCCTCTGACCAAGGGCAACTTCCACGGATAGACGACCGCCCGCCGATTTGGGCTACCGTGACCACCATAGCCCTGTTCGTAGCCGGCTTTCGGCCGCGGCGGCTGTCGCCGGTACCAGTCGATCATATGGGGGCACCGGATGAAGGGCGCGGCCGTCTCGCAAGCGCGCCCTCGGAGATTTCAGCGCGCGGATGGAAGGACATTCTGCTCCAGTTTTTTCACAATATCTCCGAACATCGGATCATTGCTCTGGCCGCCGGCGTGACGTTCTACACTCTGCTGGCCATATTTCCTGCCATCGCGGCCCTGGTCGCGATCTATGGGCTGTTCTCGGACCCCGCAACGCTCACCGTTCACCTGGAGAAGCTGTCGGGCCTGCTGCCAGGAGGCGCGATCGATGTCATCCGGGACGAACTCACCCGGGTCGCATCCCAGCGTGGCAGCACGCTCGGGCTGACCTTCATCGTCGGACTTGCCGTATCCTTGTGGAGCGCGAACGCGGCGATGAGGTCGGTCTTCGACACGCTCAACGTCGCGTACGCCGAAACAGAGGCGCGAAGCCTCATCAAGCTGAACGCCATCTCGCTTGCGTTCACCGCGGCCGGCATTGTCTTCGTGCTCGTTGCCATCGCCGCTTTGGTCGTTCTGCCGTCCGCACTCAAGTATCTAGGCTTGTCGGAATTGACAGAACTTCTTGTGTGGGCCGGTCGCTGGCCGGCGCTGTTTGCCGTCCTCACGTTGGCGCTTGCTCTTGTTTATCGCTACGGACCATCGCGCGAGAAGCCGCGATGGAGGTGGATCACGTGGGGGAGCGCGTTCGCCGCTTTCGCTTGGATTGCGGTCTCCATGCTATTCTCATGGTACGCTGCGAATTTTGGGAGCTTCAATCGGACCTACGGGTCCTTGGGTGCGGTCATCGGCTTCATGACCTGGATTTGGTTGTCTGCGATCGTGATCCTGATCGGGGCCGAACGGAACGCCGAAATGGAGCACCAGACCGCACGCGACACGACGACGGGAGCGGCCGAACCATTGGGAGCTCGCGGTGCTGGCATGGCCGGTAGCGTTGGACCGACGCAGAATTATTAGCAGGCAAGTAACACACGGCGCAGCGAGCCAGTTGAGCTTTGACATCGCCGCTCCCATCCGAGCATCCGGTGAAGTGCTCTCAGTCCGATGTCCTGATCGTCAATATGTGCCATCACCTGGCCGAGGTCGCGCAGATCGACCAGAGGTCGGGGCGACGGTGGTGACAAGACGCCGAGGCGGCGGTCACGTCGGTCTCGTCTCAGGCTTCACGCCTGCCGGCGACCCGGTCGTGTTTCAGGGAATCACGGCGGGTGGTCGGCGAGGGCGTTTATCCGCGCTCGCATATGTCAGCCCGTGACTTCAACCAAATTATTTGGAAGTTGTGGTAGAGCGTATCTGATCGCTCTGATGAGAAACGGTCCCAGCACGGAGGTAGCTGGGAGCGCCACTTTCTCCCGGCTTGTTTCCACGATCCCCAGGAGCGATGGATTCGACTCTCAGCAACGCTGCAGGCTCCTAAGAACGGCCCCGACGCAGGGCTGCGGGGCTCAACGATCTTCCGCGTTCTGTTCACCTATTGGGCAGAGGTTGCCAATCTTTTCCCGCTTTATCGGAACGCCGGATGGGGTACCCACTACCCCTATCCCGCTGTTAGGAAGGTAATATTGGCCTCGGCGCATGCCTCGCGCTGGGGCCATTTTTATTGACCTTTACTGTTTGCTGCGATCGACTTCCGTACCTGTGGGGTTCGGAGACGGCGGCGTCGGACGGTTCGTCGTCGCTGCTCCCGTGGTCGTGCCGGGCTCGGTGTTGGTCTTGCCCGAAGGTCCCGCAGGGTTGGCCGGCTGGGTCTGCTGCGCGGTCTCGCTGGGCGGCGTGGTGCCCGCCTGGTCCACACTGTTGTTATTCAGCCCGTAGAACACGACACCCAGCACAACTGCGATGGCGATGGCGTAGATTGCGACCTTGGTGCCGCTGGCGGGACCTTCGGCGAGCTGGGGATCGGCTTGCAGCTCATTATCGCGACGCCGCATTTCCTCTTCACTCCGGCCCGCACGATGGGGATCGTTCGGATTGGGTTGGTATGCCATGAATTCGTTCCTCCGGTAGCGCCTCGGCTAAGCGTACAGGACAATGGCCGGTGCTCGCGGATGTTCCGCGCCAATGTTGCGACCACCGGCCACATATCAGCGTCTATCTCTATTGAGTGCCTGCATTTGTAATCGGAACAGTAGACCAAGACGCGGCGAACCTGATTCGTGCATTTCGCTGAACGTGATTTTTTTGCGATCGTTTCACCACTCGTCCCCAGTGGCCCGACGGCGGGCTCAGGCGTACTCGTCTGTCCGAGTTACGGCCGGTGTAGCGCGAAATTTCCGCCGGCGGTCTCTTGTACCAGGGCCTCATTGACCTTGTCGCGGTCGCGCCGCGCTTCCGGCGGTAGCGACATGACCGTGTGATGAATGTCGGCCGGGATCGTCAGCCCGCTGTCGAGCGGCTTGTTTGCCCATTCCCAGAAGCGATCGAATTCGTCCATCAAAGGTCCTCCCGTAGGCTTCTGAAGAAGGGATGGCGCACCTTGCCCTCACCCGATTTGTCTCGGTACTCGATTTCGGCAAGCAATTCCGGCTCAACCCAGATGCCCTTGTGCGCGATCCGCTTGGTGTAGGGCTGGGTTTTTCGGATCAGTGGCGTCAGGCGCTTGCGCAGCTCGGCGGATGATTGCTTGTCGAAGCCGTGATCGACCTTGCCGGCCTAGATTAGGTCATCGCCCTTGCGGCGGGCGACATAGATGCCGTCCCAGTCGTTGCCATCGAGGGCAAAGCCCGCGATGGTCAGCATCTCGCGCTGGGCGCAGTTTTCTTACCCAATCCCGGCCGCGCCCCGATGGGTAGTGGCTGTCGCGGACTTTAGAGACGACGCCTTCGAGGCCGACCTTGCAGGCGTGCGCGAACATCTCTTTGCCGTCGATCTCGAAACTGTCGCTGAATTGAATCGCGGTCTTCTCGAGATCAGTTTGTTCAGGTGCGCCTTGCGCTCGATCAGCAGCAGTTTTCGCAGGTCGTGGCCGTTGAGGTAGAGTAGATCGAAGGCAATCATGACGAGCCGGCTGGACTTGCCGCGCAATTCATTCTGCAGCACGGAAAAGTCTGTGGTGCCGCCAGCCGCTGGCACCAGCACTTCGCCGTGATGATCGCACTGCCGGCGTTGATCAGGTAGGCGTCGGCCGCGATCTTGCTGAAGCGCCTGGTCCAGTCGTTGCCGCGGCGGGTGAGGACCTTGATGGCGTCGTTATGGATGTGCAGCTGGACGCGGTAGCCGTCGAACTTGATCTCGTGAATTCAGCGATCGCCGGACGGCACCTTGTCGCTCGAGGTCGCCAGCGCGGGTTCGACGAATCCGGGAAAGGTCGTCTTCACGCCGATCACGGACTCCTGCGCCGCTTGCTCCCGGCGTACTTCGAACTACTCCGAAACGCTAGGAACATTCGTTCGCGCGTTCCGTTCTAGAAGCACCGATCAACCTTTCGGAGGAGGATACAATGCAGAAAGTCCTAGCCGCGGCTCTCCTGAGTGCCGCCGTCTTCAGTGCTCCCGCTTATGCTCAAACCGCCCAGCCCACGGATCGCGCGGCTCCTGCCGCGACGACTGTCGGCTCGCAGGAAAAGATGGCGCTCAAGGGAAACTGGCGCGCGTCCAAGCTCATGGGCCTCGACGTCTATAACGAAGCCAATGAAAAGCTTGGCGACATCAACGAACTGATCCTGGACAAGAACGGCAAGGTCAATGCCGTGGTCATCGGTGTCGGCGGCTTCCTGGGCATGGGCGAGCACGACATCGCTGTTTCCATGGACAAGCTCAAATTCATGGAGGAGCCGGTGCGGACCAGCTCGACGGCGCCGGCAACGACGACGCGCGAGACGACGACCAAGGAAACAACGACCGGCGCGGCCACAACCACCACGACGACTGCACGTACCGCTGATGCGAACGACTGGACGCCAGACCACGCCGTGATGAGCGGCTCTAAGGAGCAGCTCAAGGCGATGCCGCAATTCAAGTATTCAGACTACAACTGAGCATCCGATATTTCGGCTGATCAAGGCCCCATCACGGTGGGGCCTTTTTCATGGGGCGATCATGAAGCGGGTCCGGGCAAACAATGTCTGATGCTCTCGCAGGAATTTAGGAACGTTGGACGTGTTGCAGGATTAGTCGATCGTATCGGTGAGATACTTAGTCAGAAACGTGAGCTTGCACGGCCTCAGCTCGTGAAGATACAGCTGGGGCCGTTTTCTCGATTCATTCTGTTCGATCTTGTTGAAGCGCTAGGAACCATTCGCTTTGTGTGGAGTCAATTTATAGCTTCCGGTTTCTCCTCCGTTCTTATCGTTAAGGAGGAAACCATGCCCGTATTCATTCTTTCGGCCGTCCCTACGGTCATCGTGCTCGGTGGCATCAGCTACTATTTTCTTCGTGTAGTGCACTAGCGGATTGTGTTGATCCATTCCGGCGATGCTAGGTGGTGGGTTCTCTCCGATAGACACTAGCATTGCTGGAAGCCCAGCGCCGTGCCCCTATTGCCTCGCGGCGCTGGGCCTTAGCTCTTGAGCATTCAATTGCGTCGCGGCAGGAAAAGCTGCAAGCGGCAGGACCCACTTGGGATAATTCATTTCTGCGCGGGTGTTCGGACAAAAAGATCATCGTAGCGATCCATATTCTACGGTTTACGAAAGCCTTCATCTTCCGTCAGCTACTAGACAGACACACTGAACTGCGAATGCTTGAATGCTCCCGTTTCAGCACCTGAAATTATCAAAGATCGCCCGGCCACCGGCCGCGCTTTTCGTTGTGGCCTTGTCTTGCTGGCTGCAGGTTTCCACCGAACACTTGTAACGCGGCTTTTACGGTCCCGCGCCGGGGCGTTCTGAATTGGCGCACTGCAGCGACCTTTTGCCATCGCGCTCGTTAGCGGCAAGCATATCGAGCTGGGTGGCCAAGCGCTTGAGGCTTTGCGCGACGTTGTTCAACAGAGTCACCTGGTCGGCGGGAATATCCGGTTTTTGTGCGAGGTGTTTATATTCTTTGGCGAGCGCTTGGCACTGGGCAGCGTTGAGCATTGCGGCGTCCTTGGAACGAGTGCTTGAGGCTGCTGCCTTAAGTCGGATCGCCTTAGGTCGTTCCAAATCCCTGAGGCGCCGTGCAGCATTTCGGGATCAGCGTTGCAACGTTCTCCCGCTTACAGCGCCGTCGTCCGAACCGCGGGCGGATACCCGATGGCCGCAGACCTGAAATAACTTCGGCTGCAGGTCGGAAGGTCGAAGGCGGCCCGACGCACGACGGGTTCCGGACGACATGCGCCGGGCCTTACCACTCGGGTCCAGAATGGCCTGTTCAGGCTGGGTGTGAGTGGCTGCGATAGTTGGCCTTTGGGGAGGGTTGCGGGGCCCTGCGCTATCGATTTAGGCTGTCACCATTAGCTCAAAGGGAGATCGTCAGTGGCGACAGGTACTGTGAAGTGGTTTAACCCGACGAAGGGATATGGTTTCATTCAACCCGACAGCGGCGGCAAGGATGTCTTCGTTCACATCTCGGCCGTAGAAAAGGCGGGACTGAGCAGCCTCAATGAGGGTGCCAAGGTGAGCTACGAAGAAATGAGCAACCGTGGCAAGACGTCCGCTGAAAATCTGAGAGTCGGATGAATTTAACATTCTAAGTTACAAAGCGAACCGACACTGGTATCTCTACGATGTTCGCGTTTCATCACGTTCGAAATGTTTTCGATTCGCCCGGCCCAAAGCCGGGCTTTCGTTTGAGAAAAGAAACGGCCCCAGCAGGGGGGCTGATGGGGCTGGGGCCGTCATTCCAATGCGCCAGGCGGCAAAGCCGGCGCGTACCTAAAACGCACTCCGGCTGCTCCCGTTCCGGTTTTTCCCGAAACACGATGTAGAGTCTGGTACGGGACAGACGGATGAACGGCGGGGAATTTTAAATGGCCTCGTAGGGAGGCAGCGCCATGGGAAAACGGGGCGCATCAAACACGAGAAGACGTTTGAAGAGCGACTGGCGGAAGAAGCAACTAAATTTAGAGAAGCCGCTGAAAAGCAACCTGTCGGGGGCACTGCCAGGGAGCTGCTTTTGCGGCGTGCCCGGCAGGCCGAGACGGCATCGCACATCAACAAGTGGCTGGACATCGCCCGGACTGCAACGTCCTCAGGCATTGGAAAACTTGTTCGCCGATCAGAAGGAGTAAAGCCGCCTCCGTTGGCGGCTGCGAGTTACCAAGAACGACCCAGTCTGCCCGATGTCGGACAGACGGGGAACCGGGAACCGCCCCAGCATTCAGAGGTGGGCGCGCCCTTACCAGGTTGCATCATCTACAACGCCCATAACCTCGTATTCAAACGCGACGCCTTCCGGATCGTTCTCCTGTAACCACTCATCGGCAAGGCCCGGCCTTGCGAACACCTTGAGGTGGGTCAACATCGCCAACCGGTTTGCTGGTATCAACGTAAATCCAGATCGTATTCATCAGAGGTCCTCCCGCAGTCCCTTGAAGAACGGATGCCTCACCTTGCCCTCGGCCGATTGCGCCCGGTATTCGATCTCGGCCATCAGCTCCGGTTCGACGCAGATGCCCCGGTGAGCGATGCGCTTGGTGTAGGGCTGGGTTTTGCGGATGAGCGGCGTCAGCCGCTTCCGTAGATCGGCGGCAGACACCTTGTCGAAGCCGTGGTCGACTTTACCGGCATAGATCAGGCCCTTACCCTTGCGGCGGCCGACATAGATGCCGTCCCACTTGTTGGCGTCGAGGGCAAAGCCCGCGATGGTCAGCGTCTCGCGCTGGGCGCAGGTTTTCTTGACCCAATCCCGGCCGCGCCCCGATGGGGTAGCGGCTGTCGCGGACTTTGGAGACGACGCCTTCGAGGCCGACTTTGCAGGCGTGCGCGAACATCTCTTTGCCGCCGACCTCGAAACTTTCGCTAAATTGGATTGCCGTCTTCTCGATTAATTTTTTAAGATGTGCCTTGCGCTCGATCAGCGGCAGCTTTCCGCAGGTCCTGGGCGTTGAGATAGATCAGGTCGAAAGCAACCATGACGATCCGTGTTGACTTGCCGGGCAGCTCGTTCTGCAGCACCGAGGAAATCCGTGGTGTCATCGGCGGCCGGCGCCACCACCTCGCCGTCGATGATCGCGCTGCCAGCGTTGATCAGTAGGCGTCGGCCGCGACCTTGCTGAAGCGTCTGGTCCAATCATTGCCCGCGCCGGGTGAAAATCTTAATCGTATCTTTGTGGGTATGGAGCTGGACGCGGTAGCAGTCGTGCTTGATTTCGTGGATCCAGTCGGCGCGGGCAGGCGCCTTGGTTGCGGGGTTGGAATGCAGGGTTCAAATACGGGTTTAAGCATGCGGGAAAAATAGGCATTCCTGCGAGAAATGCGAATCAAGTTCAAACCAGGCGCAGGGTCAGTTGACGCCGATCGGGCGCGTCATGGCGCTCAACAAAATCTGAGAGCGAAAATGGAAGTTCGCACATCTGCAGATCGCAGCGGTGGCGCAATTTCGCTGCGGCGACGGCGCCGCAGACGGGCGCTCTGGCGGACGCTGACATCCCCTTAAATCGAGATGACGAGAGGCCACTCAGTCGGCGGCGTCGTTCAACAGAACGGCCCCAGCTTCGTGGCAACAGGAGAAAAGCTGGGACCGCCCTGCGGCTGCTATGGAGTATCGGGAAAACTGGGCAATCAGCAATTGGTTTCCGTCCTCGTTTGAATTTGCGGGTGTCCCAATTAGGTCAGCACGCCAGGCTATTTTGCTTTTGATCGTTGGCGTGTCGGCGACCGGACAGACTGCGGAACTGACGGAATGCGTTGCAATTTATAGGCTCGGAATTTGTTCGGAGGACCGCGCCATGAGGACGCGACAACGGATCAGGCACACGGCGACTTTTGAAGAGCGGTTAGCGAAAGAAGCACAGAAATTCAGAGAGGCGGCCGAACAGCACCCCCTGGCAGCATGGCCCGAGAACGATTTTTGGAGCGAGCCCGCCAGGCCGAGACGGCATCGCAGATCAACAAGTGGCTGACGTCGCCCGGACTGCAACCTCCTCAGTCATTGGAAAACTTGTTCGCTGATCAGAAGGAGTAAGGCCGCCTCTGTTGGCGGCCCCTTTTCTTGCGATGCCGGAGCTTCGAGGTTTGATACTGATTGTCTGACTGTCGGGAACTGGACACAAGCAGGCGTATTTTACGGAGTGGTGGTGATGGGTGACCCGAAGCACCGGGGCGTCCAGACCACTCGGACTCCGGCGCGGCGAAAGCCGCTCCGGAGTTTCGCCAGCACGGCCGCGAGTTACCAAGAACGGCCCCAGCTTGGGGGCGTGGAGGTCTCGACCGCTGAGGCCGTCCTTGGCGCTACCGGGCAGGCTGCTCCGCATTCCCGACCCAGCACGCCCGACAGTTAAATCCGTTCAACTCCGGAGTCTGTCTGACATCGGACAGACGGGGAACCGGAAACCCCCCTAGCATTCAAAGGTAACCGCGTGGGCCGGGGAAGCGTATGTCAAACTCGAAAGGCGGGCCCATTTGCCCGATCTGCCAGCACCCTATGGCGCTGGAACTTCAACCCAGCGGCATGCCTCCACGCACCTTTCAGTGCCTCAACTGTGAGCGGCCGGACCCAATGAAGTCGCCGGTGGTTGCGAGCATCTTGAAGGCGCTGCAGCCGCCGAAATAGGGGGCTTGGTCTCGCACACCTTGGGCATCCTCAATCGAACCAGTCGGTCAGTTCACCGAAGCGCTTGCCGTCCGTGAGGAAGATGGAAGGGCCGAGGCCGCCGATAGCGGCTGGAAGGTGGCCCCAGCCTGGGCCAGGGTCTCGACTGAGGCCGACCGAGCGCGTGCCGCTACTTCCACGGACACGCGATCGAGCCAATGCGCTGCGCCCGCGATCGTTCCGAGGTCAACTGGCTTTCCATCTCGTCGATGAGCACCTTCAGCCGCTCCCTGGCTGCATCATTTTTGCCAAGCCCGGTAGTCATACGGGGGAGCGACGAAATGAAATTGAAACAGAGCTGAGTTACAGTACCACCAGCACCGAGGGCGACGATTTCAGTACGGCAGAATTACTTTTGTCGGTGGGCCGCTGAGCAACCTGCGGCCATTTTGCTTTCAATGCAGCGCGAGCGCGCTCGATTTGCGGCCTGTCCGGATCGTCAACATCACGCCCGGCATAGGTCGTGCCTCGGTTCTGGCGATGCCGTCAGCATCCTTCCCCGGTTTCGTCATCAAGCGTCAATAACCTCGTATTCAAGCACGACGCCTTCAGGATCGTTCACTAGCGAGGTCATCGAGGCGCAAAACGCGGCCTAGCATGTCATCGCGCAAGGTAGGATATCGCTCGAAGCGAATGGAAGCATCGCAAGCTTAGGACTTTTCGCAAACCGAAGCCTTCAGATTAATGATTTTGTGGCCGGAGCGTACCGCCTTCGTCGTTAGGTACCGCCTGTTGTAGGCGGTGACCGGCGCTTCAAGCGCGACGCAGGCAGCGATATCGATTCCGGCTTCTGTGAGTCCGTCCAGCTTGGCTGGATTGTTGGTGAGCAGGACGATCCGCGTGCAGTTCAGACTTCGCAGTATCAGCGCAGCAACGGCATAGTCGCGCTCATCGTCTTCGAATCCAAGCGTCGTGTTGGCATCATGCGTATCGAGCCCGCTGTCCTGCAGCCGATAGGCTCTCATCTTGTTCGCAAGGCCGATACCACGACCTTCCTGTGCCATATATAAAATGACGCCGCCGCCGAGGCTTTCTAGGCCGGCGAGGGCGAGCCGAAGCTGGTCACCACAGTCGCATCGCCGCGAGCCGAACACGTCTCCGGTCAGGCATGCCGAATGAAGCCGAACCGGAACAGGTTGGGTAAAATCTGGCTTTCCGACAATAATGGCGACCTGATCCGCGCCGAGAGCGTCCCGAAATACGACAAAGCGCGCCGCTGTGCCCGACGCCAGCGGAATCGTTGCTTCACTCGCGAGCGCAAATGCATTCGTCGCGTCCGCGGCAAACCGATTGACCGCGTCCGCTTCAACCGTAACGATCAGGTCCGTCAAGTCGTCATTGCGGTTCGGCATCACGTTCGCTGCGAGAACCGCCGGAAGGCTGCGGCTCAACTTAGCGAGCCGAATTGCCGCCGTGGCAGCACGACTTGCAGCCTCCCCTCGTTTCCAGCATTGGCAGCGAGGTCGAAGATAGTGCTCACGCCGACCACCCGGGACATCGGTAACGCCATTGCTGTCGATGCCTTGATACCGATCGAGCGCGCTCGCTGTTGCGTGATAACGAGTTTCGGCACGTTCGGACTGCACAGGACCGCAAAATCACCCAACCGTTGTTCGTCAAGCCCGTCGACGGGCAAAGCGAGCAAGGATTCGCCAGATGCACTAATACGAATCGGTCTTCGCGCCTGCAGCTCGCTCAAAGCGCGGCTAACACGGATGCATTCCTTATTGCCAAGCAGGGCTGAATTTGCAGACGAATGCACGGCGCTCATTCGCGGGTGACCTTCTCTTACCGGGCGTTCGTAGAACACCGCGAGCCTAGAATCATTCCGCTAGAAATCAGATGGATTTTTGCGGCCGAGTGGCCGATAGTGCCATTGATCGTTCATAGGTTCCGAATTTTGATCTCTGCCGTGCTGCTTGGCAAATTACGCACCCGTGAATTCGCGTCTACCGATGCATGGGATAGCTTTGTCCAGCGTTTTCGTAGAGGACAGCAGCCCCTTCCTCAAGCTTGGGCGGATCTCTTTGGTCCATTGCGCAACGGGGGAGTGGACGATCTCGTGATTGTGGGGCAGGTCGGCCAATCGCTCGATGGACGCATCGCGACGGCTACCGGCCATTCAAAGTATATCAATTGTCCGGCTGGCATTGAGCACCTCCATCGGCTGCGTGCGCTTGTCGACATTGTCGTCATTGGCGTTGGCACTGCTGTCGCTGACGATCCGCAATTGACGGTCAGACAAGTAGCTGGCCCTCAGCCGGCGCGTGCAGTGATCGATCCAAGAGGTCGCCTCGGCGCCAATGCGAGATTGTTCGCTGATGATGGTGTTCGCCGCCTGCTAATCACGGCAGAGGGCACACGTTGCACGCCGCCTCCCGGGGTCGAAGTTGTGGCCTTGCCGGCCAAAGACGGAAATATAGCTCCGTCCGCCATCGTAGCCTCGCTGACACGGGCGGGGATGCGCCGCATGTTGATCGAGGGCGGCGCTGACACCCTTTCGCGTTTCATCGCGGCCCGATGTCTCGATCGCCTGCATATAACCGTCTCGCCCGTCATGTTGGGCGCCGGAGGTCCTGGCATCGAGTTGCCGCCGCTTGAGCGGGCCGATCAGGCCCACCGTATGCCGGTGCGCGTGCACATGATCGAGGATGACGTGCTGTTTGATTGCGATCTGTCGGCTCAGCGCATGGCACTCGGTGTGGCAAAGAAGTCGACGTGACCTACGCGCACCGAGGCCGTGTGCGAGGTTGAACCGCTTTCCCGCCCCACTGGCTGGTCAGACCAACAGCATAATAGGTGACGACAAGCTTTGCGGTGACTGCGCTTATCACAACGACTTCTCGCGCTGCGGCAAGGGTTGCCTGTTCGCTGCGACGCAGCACGCCTGATTGGCAGATTGTCCCCATTTCAAGGCGAGAGATGATCTCGAACGCGAGCAGCCGGTTCCTGCTCGCAAGCTCCGCCGCGACATCGGGCGGAGCCCAACGCCGGGTCGTCCAGCCCGATCGGCTTTCCGGTCGGCACCTTCAGCGGCAGCGATGGCGCGGTGGACCGGATCGCCTCATCGGGCGAAGGAAATCGTTCGCCGATATTGAGACACTCGACCAAACCGGTCCAATTCCCGCAGTTCAGCGATGACCCCATAGCCCCGGTTGGCGTATCGAGGCTGTCCGGCACAGCGAAGACGACGTAATCACCACAAGGGCGCCTCGTATTGCGCGCGGGCGACGTGTGATTCTGAGAGCGTGATGCGCAGGGCCTTTAGCTCGCGGCCGGGACGGCCGAGTTCGCCAGCTCGGGCTGGCTTCGCCAGCCCGTCAAAAACATACTTGGACAGAAATTCCGTAGTGGTATTGCTGCCCTTGAACTCGGGCACGTCGTCGAGATTGTTGAAGTTGAGGGGCGCCAGCACCGCCTTAAGCGCATTGTGCGCGCGGCCGATGTCGATAACAATTCCATTGTTATCGAGAGTGTCCGCGATGAAGGCTGCATCGACAACGAAGGTCGCCCCGTGCAACTTCTGCGCGGGTCCGAAAACCGCGCCGCGGAAAGAATGAGCGATCATGATATGGTCGCGAACTTCGACGGTGAACAAGGCACCTCCTTACGAATAAACGATGGGCTGGCAGAGTACGCCGGCCTTGGTGTCGAGAATTCCCGGCAGTTGATCCGGCAAATCGCCAAACGCAACTGCCGGTTCCAGCAATGCATCGAGTCGTGGATCGTTGAGCAGCGCGACGGCCGCCGCGAGACGGCGGACGCACGTCCAGCGCGGACGGTGCGATGGGGCAACGCGCCCGACTTGGCTCGATATCAGCCGAAGCCGGCGGCCATGGAAAGAGCCGCCAAGCATTGCGGTCACTGCCGCGTCACCATACCAACTCATCTCGAGCACAGTAGCCTCGTCTCCACCCAGTTCGAGCGCCGTGCGTAGTCCATCGGGCGAACCGCTGGCGTGAACGACGAGGTCGCAGTCACCCCTTGCTTCCCCGGGTTCAGCGAAACTAACCCCGAGTGTTCCTGCTAATCTCGCCCGGCCTGGATTGATATCGACAAGCGTGACGTCCGTACCAGGAATCCGCCCGCACAGATACGCGGCGAGAGAACCGACCACCCCAGCCCCTATGACCACGATGCGGTCGGCTGGTGCTGGTGTAGCGTCCCACACGCCGTTGAGCGCGGTTTCCATGTTGGCCGCCAGCACTGCGCGTCGTGGTGGCACGTCCTCCGGAAGCGCGACGGCTGCGCTCGCAGGGATGTTGAAAGCGGTCTGGTGCGGGAAGAGCGCGAAGACGTTCTTGCCCTGCAAGACGCCACCGCCACTCTCGACCCGTCCGACGGCGGCATAGCCGTACTTGACGGGAAAGGGGAAATCACCCGCCATGAACGGCGCGCGCATCCTCTCGAATTCGCTCACGGGTACACGCCCGCCAAACACCAGGGATTCAGTGCCCCGGCTGATCGCGCTATAGATTGTTTTCACGCGTACTTCGCCTACGCGGGGTGGAGCCATCACTTCACGGCGAATCTCGACCTCTCCGGGTCCGCGATACCATAGGGCGGAGGCAACATCGGTACTCGCACTAACAGCCATGTTCTTATCTCGGACTGGGGCTCCCGGCGGCTTGACGTGTTATAAGGGGTAGTCTGCACCGCCCGCCGACGAATGAGAAGCCATAACCTCTTTGCTACAAGCACTTCCGATCTGGCGACGCTCCTCTTTGTTCGCGGGTCACCTTGCCCTGGAAGGTGGCAGGATTTTATAATGCCGTGGATCGGCTTCGTCATCATGCACTTTTCCCGATGTCGTGGCTGCAGTGATACGCGCGGCCGGATTGACCCAACGAACCCGTGACGGCGTCGATCGCAATTCTCCTACGCGTTTGCAACGAACATCATCCGAACTAGGAACCAATGCTCGACGGCTAAGCTGTAGTAAGGCCGCCACAACGACGCGAGCGGGCAGAAGGAAATGCGATAAGGCAAGAAATCCAAGGAAGCACCGGCGCGGAAGGCGGCGGCCAAGCCGCAGCGCAAGTCGGCCTGAGCCTCCGGAACCCAGCAAATGGCCGGGAATATGAGCAGCGGCTGGAATTCAGGATGTGGCCTAGCATGTCGAACATATGGGTATCCCGCAGATCCAAGATTCCGCGCCCCGAAATACATGACGCGGTAGTACCGTTCGGCTGACGCGATTAGTCGCACGTTCTGCGCAGCATCCAAACCGTTGTCCGAATCTTTGGAGGCATAGTGGAGCTGCCTTTCCAGAATGTCCGGCACTGCCGGACATTCTCCTCCTCACATTTCCGATAGGCTTCTGTCAGGGCAGCGCGGCCGTAAGCGAAGGCTCGCGCGGCCAAAAAGTACGCGTGAACTCGGATGACTGCCCAGAGACGACTCGCTCAATGCAAGGGGCTTACAGTGAACGCCCACCGTCAGACGGAAATTAGCGCATAGGGCAACCCTGAAGGCTTCTGCACGCCCATGGCGACGTTGTACACCGGCGCTCCGGCGGGCGTGCGGCCCTCATACTTCCCGCGATGCGCATGACCATGCACGACGGCGCATACTTTGAAGCGGTCAATGGTCTCTGCAAGGCGCGAGCACCCGAGGAAGGGATAAATTTCGAGAGGCTCACCCTCTACCGTGCCGACAATCGGGGCGTAGTGAAGGACCACGACGGCGCGCCGGCTGTTCACCGTGCGCATGATGTTCTCCAGCCGCATCGCTTCATTCATCGCTTCGGCAACAAACGTCTTGATCGCCGGCTCGCCGAAAGAGCTCAGCATTCGTGGACCAAATCCGCCGGCAAAGCCCTTCACACCAATAAATGCCACGCCACCAACTTCGGCTGCCTGGCCATCGAGCAGGTGTATGCCTGCGTCACAAAGGATTCGTTTCACCTCGTCGGCATGTCCGGACTCGTAATCGTGGGTCCCAAGGACGCCGATTACCGGGATAGAGCAGACACGCAGCTCTTTGGCGAGGATTTCCGCTTGTGCCGGAGTTCCGGTGTCAGTGAGGTCGCCGCAAAGGACCAGCGCGCCGGCACTCTTCGAGATTGCTTGAAACAATTCACGAAGCGAGCCCGACTGCCCATCCTTCACATGAAGATCGCCGATGCTTGCAAAGGTGAACGAACTTGCATCATCGTTCATTGCCGCACTCGTCTTCGATGTTCAGGAAGCCCCATTTCTCGGTCGCACTTCGGTAATCGGAGCCGGAAAGCAACCGACCGCGGCAGAGTTTCGTCGCCGGTGGCGGACCTTCCCGCTGCCGACTCAATCGTTCAAGAAGATCGTCAAGCAGCCAATCCGGAATGGCATCTCGCTCGCTCGGATAGATCCAACGAAACGTGAGCAGATGACAAAGCAGTATCTCCCAATGTGGGTTCATGTACATGATCAGGCGCTGCCAATCGATTGCCTCTCGCTGCTTAAGAATGAGATGGACGATATCGACGCCATCATGACGGCTCCGCTTCTGGATGAACGCCTTGGACCAGATCAGCTCGGTGGGGTTGATCACAGGCACGCAATGCCCGAGCACTTGAGCCCGTGCCGCATACCGAAACCACTCTTCCTGAACCGGCACGGCGCCATTGCTGGAACCAAAGATGACGTCAACGAAATCGCGGCCGCGGTGAACTTTTCCCAGCCAACTCTCATCCGCCGACACCCGATTGTTCCGCTGTAGGTGAGAGAGCAGGCGGGGGAACTCCGCGGCAGTGGTAAAAATGTCCAAGTCCTTTGTCGGGTGCCGCGCGTGGGTATAAAGATTTACGGCGTACCCGCCTCCGATCATGAACAGAAGATCCGATTCGAGAAGATCCCTCAGGATACTTGAATAGAACTGCTCTGTTTGGGTAAGAGACGCGAGCTTGGACGCATCGACATCTGTCGAACGTTCCGTGCCCGGCGCTGGGCGATCTCGCGCGTGCACTGATCACTCCATTTGTTCCTGAATAACTAATCGGCGCGCATCCTGGAAGTTCCATCTGCGGACCTCGCACGATGCCGCCGATGTCGACCTGCGAGCTGGACCTTCGTGTCTAGAATCATTTACCGATCGTCTCGATTGCGCTGGCAAACAGTCGGGCGGAATCTTGCCAAGTGGGAAGCTGAGCCGCTGCCGCGCGAGCATTAGTGGCAAGTCGCCGCCGTTCAGGCGTATCGCTGATCAGACGGCGCAGTGCCTGCGCCAATGCGATCGTATCGTCCGGAGGCACCAGCAAGCCGGCCTCTGCCGGCACTGTATCGGGAATTGCACCCGCCGTAGTAGACACGACCGGAAGCCCGTGCCCGATCGCTTCGGCGAGCGCCATCCCATACCCTTCGAAACGCGACGCGAGAACAAATATGTCGGATGCCAAATAGAGTTCGATGATGTGCTCAGCTGGCAGGGCGCCGAGCACCGCGACCCTGTCGCCGAGGCCGTAGGCCCGGATGTCGGCGTCAAGCTGCGCGGCGGCGGCCGGGTTGCGGGTCCGGTCACCCGCGATCGTCAGCCGCCAGGGCATGTGGGCAAGTGCGGCCAGAGCAGCGATCAGCAGATCGTATCCTTTGCCCGGCACCACTGAACCGACCGAGAGAAGCCGAACGACGCCATCGTTGCTGCCGGGCGCTGACGGAACAGGATCATTACCCGGTCGGACCACGCTGACGCGCTGAGCCGGGACGTCGTAATCAGCGATCACAATCCGGGCGGTTGCCTCACTCGTGACCACGACGTGCGCGGCCGCAGCGAGCGCAGCGCGCTCGCTTTCGCGGAATACGTCTACCTGCGTCCTGTCCAGACCGGCGTGCAGAGCAAGCGGTTGGTGCACCAGCGCGATGAGCGGCGTGCGGGATCGGAGCGCGCCGGCTTCGGGCAGGGCCCCGAACGCAAGCCCATCGAGGACCATCGGACAGCCAGCCGGCACCGCGGACAGTATCGCCAGCGCGGTCGCGCGCTGCGCGATGCTCGGGAATGGAAAGCTATCGCCTATGTTGGCGACATCGACGTGCCAACCGAGCCCGCGAAGCTCTTGGATGATGCGTCGATCATAGCGATAACCTCCGGTCGGCGTGGCGAGATCACCCGGCACGGCGAACGCGAGGTGCAGTTCATTGCATGGAGACGTGCGCACGGTGCGGATCCAGAGATGGTTGCGCCAAGTCAGACGGATTGGCGCGAGCCGCAAGCCCAACAATATGCCTCTTCATGATTCCTTTCGCTGCTAGGTAGCTTTCGCCTCCTTCCAGGCGCATAGTGAGAGGCCGCCGCGAAAAGAATCCAATCGAGCGTGCCGCCCGATGACATCAAGTATCGTGAGCAGTAGCGCAACGAGGGCGGGCACGTCTCCCTTGGGAATGAACGTCCAGGGAACAGAGCGAATGCGGCAAAACCCAGCTTGATCCAGCAGCACGGAAATTTCTTCCTGAGTCAGTATTCGGTCAGTGGATAGATGCTTGGTGCCATACCCCAACACAGGCGCTATCGTCCGATACCAAACGTAATCGGCATCCGGTGTTAGGCAGAAAAAACGGCCACCACTCTTCAGCACCCTATAGACGCTGGCCAACACCGCTCGCTTGTCCAGCATGTGCTCGAAGGCGCCGATACAAATCGCCAGATCGACCGACTGGTCCGGGATTGCGTTCAGCTCCTCGGCGTTGCCCACTTCAAACGTAAGGTTGGCTTTCCAGGCTGAGTTCCCAAGTCGAGCGCGCGCCGCTGCGATCATGCCCTGCGAGACATCAATCCCGATGCCACGAGCTATTTCAGGTGCAAGGGCGAGCAGGTGATGGCCGTTGCCGCAACCGAGGTCCAGCACCACATCAGAGGGCTGGATTCGAGCCAGGTTTCGCACGAGCGCCACTCGGTATTCGAGCAGCCGTTGCGGGTGGCCGTGCTGCTCGGGAGATCCTGTTGACGCACATCGATCAAAGAAAGATCGGATGTCCGTTGTGTTGCATGAAGGAGCGGTCTTGACACCGCGAAGTCTTGACCAAGGCGCTCGCCGTTCGGTGCAAACTGTCTGTCCCCGCACCGGGTGGCCTGCGAGATCGGCAGAACTTATCGGATTCCGCGTCTGTATCATCCGCATGACAGGCGCCCCCGAGCATCGACTCCGGCAACCAAATAATTCAATTACTCCGCCTAAGTTCCCAAATGGCGCAATCTACAAGGTGTGGGCACGCTGCATTTGTCCCTCGTGCAGATCCTGGCGCGTCGATGCGATCGGTTTGCAAAGCCGCCATTCGGCCCGAATTCGCGGACGGTGAATGCCACGCTGCATCGCCTGGCAGGGCCGCAAGTGCTAGGCTTGAGGTCCGGAAAGATCGTGGACGCCGCAGAATTTCTTTTGGGGTTTCAGTTCTGACGCGGTGAAACGCACACAAGGGGCCGGTAATGGGGATCAGCCACAGTTTTCCGCCTCGGCGGAACTGAAGACAATTCCTGGCGGAGTGTCGATTATGAGCTGGTTTTTCATCGCCCTGTGGGCGCCATTCTTACTTGCTTGCGCCAATCACAACGACAAGTTCTTGCTGTCGAGATACCTCAAGCAGAAAAGTATCGGATCTATTGTCATACTCTCTTCGCTGTTGAGCGGCGTAGCGATCGCGATCGTATCGTTCATTCAGCCGGACGTGTACGACGTCAGCTTTGTTCAAGGAGTCGCGCTTGGCGCGACCGGGATGTCGAGCGTCCTTGCCGCTGTTTGCTATCTCTACGCACTCGACATCGATGAAGCATCGTTCGTCACACCGTTTTATCAGATGGTGCCAATCTTTGCTTACGTCCTCGGTTATTTCATCCTGAGTGAAACGATCACGCTTGCTCAAGGATTGGGTTCGTTCGTCATTATTGTCGGTGCGCTCGCATTGTCGTTTGAGTTTGGTCGGCGGGGAATGCGGTTCAAGCGAAACGTCGTGGCATTGATGCTGGGGGCTTGCTTCTTGAGTGCGGTAAATGGCGTCATTTTCAAGCTGATCGCCATCGACAAGGGTTTTTGGGTTTCGCTTTTTTGGGGATTCGTCGGCCAAACGATTACAGGTTTGACTTTGCTGGTCTGCGTTCCAAGTTACAGCAGAGATTTCCTTGACCTCTTCAAGCAATCGAAAGTCGGCGCTGTTGGCCTCATCGCGTTGAGCAAGACATTGTTCAGCGTCAGCGAAGCCATCACGCTTTACGCGACCCTCCTGGCGCCGGTCGCATTGGTTCTTCTCGTAAATTCGTTCCAGCCTCTTTTCGTCTTTGCGCTCGGTATCGTGTTGACACTGTTTTTTCCTCACGTGGCCAGGGAATCGCTAGGCCGCATGAGGATGCTACAAAAGGGCGTGGGAATTTGCCTCATGCTCGTCGGTGGTTACTTGATCAGCAGATAACATCTTACCGAGTTAACGATGCCGCTCGACTGCTTCTGGCGTGCAAAAGCGGACATTGGCCAAGCGGCTGGCTGCCAGACATCAACCGCCGCGACCGCGACGTCCGTTCACTCGCCGAATCGGAATCCGATCGACAAGTCTTCGCCAAGCTGAGCCCTTCGAAGGCCGTGGCAGGCTC
The DNA here is from genome assembly GCF_029051645.1 of Bradyrhizobium sp. CSA112. GTDB lineage: Bacteria > Pseudomonadota > Alphaproteobacteria > Rhizobiales > Xanthobacteraceae > Bradyrhizobium. The sequence goes on along the minus strand of NZ_JAACFS010000006.1, from coordinate 114,822 downwards.
GGCCGAAATCAACTGCATCACAATTGGCGAAATCCTCCGAGCAATTATGCCCGCCGAATGTCCCATTTCCGAAACTCGGCCCATGCCCAGTCCTAAAAACATCATGCCCTAGTCTTCGTCCGGCTCGCGCACGACCGGCGGTTCGTCGGCGCGGTCCTCTTCCTCTTCGTCCTCATCCTCTTCGTCTTCAGGATCTCGGGGCGGCATCGTGTTGCCTATGATCACGAAGGGACTCCGGTCGATCAACCTGGTGGCAAATTGCTCGGGGATATGTGGGGTCGTGCTGTTGCTCCTCGGGTGTGGACCCTGACGGATTTTACCCCTCTCATCCGGCTTCCGCGTGAGGGGTAGCGCCGCACCGTTTGCAGGGCATGCCATCGATGGTCCGCCTGCGGCCGCTCATATTCGTGATGCGAGCTAAGGGGCGGGCATCTTGGTTACGCCGCCAAAGCGATGACCCTCAACTCTAGTCGGAAGGATGGGACCTTGTCTATGCGGCGCAGACGATGTCCCATCTCACGACGGGCCATCCCCATGAATGACCCCAAAGCCAAAGCATTTGGTGGTAGTATGGAGATAAGGAACTGGGGAAACAGACCCCCAATGGCTCTAGATCAGACCAAACGCAAGCTCGCGGCTATTCTCGCCGCCGATATTGCCGGCTATAGCCGGCTGATGGGTGCGGACGAAGAGGGCACGCTCGCCCGCCTCAAGGTGCTTCGCCGCGAGCTGATTGATCCAAAGAACAAGCAACATCGCGGCCGCATCGTGAAAACGACCGGTGATGGAATTCTGATTGAGTTTCCAAGCGTGGTGGATGCAGTTCGCTGCGCGATCGAGGTTCAGCAAGGCATGGTCGAACGCAATGCCGACGTACCGCTGGAGAAACGAATTGAGTTTCGCGTCGGGGTTAATCTTGGGGACGTGATGATCGAAGGCCGAGACCTCTATGGCGATGGCGTGAACATCGCGGCGCGACTTGAGGCGCTGGCCGAACCCGGCGGCATATGTATCTCACGCACAGTCCTCAGTCACGCCCGCGATAAGGTGTCGTTCGACGTCGAGGACGCGGGCGAGCAAACGCTGAAGAATATCGCCCGGCCTGTCCACGTTTACCGTATCATCGATCCCAGCCAGCGGCCCGCGACGCGCAAACCTGAGGTTCCGGCGCTCGCATTGCCCGACAAACCGTCCGTCGCCGTGTTGCCATTTACCAATATGAGTGGCGATCCCGAGCAAGAGTTCGTCTCCGACGGGGTCGCCGAGGATGTGATCACGGCACTATCGCACTATCCCTCGCTGTTCGTCATCGCCCGGAACTCGTCCTTCACCTACAAGGGGCGCGCCGTCGATGTGAAACAGGTCGGACGCGAGCTCGGCGTGCGCTATGTGCTCGAAGGTAGCGTGCGCAAGGCCGGCAATCGGATCCGCGTCACTGCGCAATTGATAGAGGCGGGAACCAGCAACCACATGTGGGCCGAGCGCTACGACCGCGATCTCGCCGATATTTTCGCGATGCAGGACGAACTCACCGAAGCGTTGACGACCGCCCTGGCACCGGCCATTGCAGACGCCGAGCTGCGGCGCGCGATGCGCAAGCCACCGGAGAGCCTTGATGCCTGGGCGGCCTATCAGCGCGGTCTGTGGCATCTGAGCAAAGCTACCCTAGACGGCGATGCGACGGCAGAGGGTTTTTTTAAGCAGGCAATCGAGCTCGACCCGACCTTCGCCGGCGGCTACAGCGCGCTCGCCTTGTATCAGCTGCAAGCGGCCGCGATCTACCAGAAGCTGGATCTGCCAAGCGCGCAACGCTCGGCCGAGGCCTTGGCCCGTCGCGCGGTCGCGCTCGATGGCGCCGATGCAGAATCCCGTTCATGCCTTGGCTGGGCCCTGCAAGCGCGCGGCGACGCCGACGGTGCGTTGGCGGAGATCGAGCGAGCTCTCTCAATGAGTCCAAATCTGGCCATCGCGCATGGCCACAGGGGCGCGACGCTGATCTTTGCGGGACAGCCAAGGGAAGGGATCACGGCTCTCGAAACCTGTATTAGGCTCGATCCCCGCGATCCGTATCTGGCAGTACGTTTGTTGCACGTTGCGTGCGGACTATATTTCTGCAGCGAATACGAGGCTTCGATCGAAGCCGCGAAACGCCTGATCCGGTCGTTTCCCGATTTTCCGATGATCTACCGCTGGCCCGCGGCGGCGCTGGGCCAACTTGGGCGCACAACGGAAGCAAAGGATGCATTGGAGAAAGCCGTCTCGCGCGCACCGGGGGCATTCGACATGTATGTCCGCAAGAGAGCACCGTGGTTTCGGCCGGAGGACCACGCCCATCTCGTCGAGGGTTTGCGCAAGGCCGGCTGGAAGGGTTGAGGCCGCATTGAAGTCCGTCGCCTTACCCGATCCGGACGGCCCGTGATTTACGGGCGAATGTCCGATATGGGCGCGGCGGGTTCAACTGATCGCTGCAACACATTCCGCGAACTTCTCAGCTGGGGTTTGATATAGCAAGGTCTTTCGGGGCCTTTCATTGAGCTGCCTTGCTATCGCACTGAGTTTGGCTTGGCTATGATGACGCCTGTCGGCGGCGACTACGCCCTCATTGTCGCTAACCGTACTCGAGTTTTACGATTTACTTAGCGTTTGCTGCTGCCACCCTCCGTTGCTCGGCTCTTCCTATCCGCCATGTGATTCAAATACGCCAAGATCAGGTCGAGTTCCTCATCGCTCAGGTCCTCTTCGGCAAAGCTGGGCATCCGCTGCTCGGGCCAAACCCGCACCGAGCGTGGATCTCGGATCAGCGCGCGCAAACCGGCATCGGTGAAGTACTCGGTTGGGTTCATCGGCAGATTCAGATCGGGGCCAGCCGACGCCGATCCTGCGTGGTTCATCGTGTGGCATGTGAAGCATTTGTTCACGAAGAGGGTTTGCCCGTCTCGTGCCGGATGGAGGGCAGGGAGCATGGGATCAACCGCGAGCGAGGGCCACCGCTTGGCTGGCGCGTCTTGCACCGATAAACTGACAAGTTGGTAGGGCCACATCATGGTTGGGACGGATGACGCTTGATCGCCGAGCCATACGACATAGAAGGCGCCTGCGCTCTTATCCTTACCTGGAATTGGCGGCCACGGCCTGTCGGCGGCTTCGATTGCCATATACGCGACGATGCCGTCTTTGGCGTAGACCAGATCGCGAGGGAGTTGCGTCACGAAGCCGTCTTGCGCTACCGCTTCCACCACGGCATCGGGCGGAATGGCAACTCCTTCAAGCAACTTCGCGAGCGCCACGGCTCGATACGTCCGAGGAGTACGGTATGCGACATCACGCGACGTGGTGATTTCGACGACATCCGTGCGGGCAAGCAGCGCGTCCCGATCGAAGATTTGGACGCCGCGATGGGCTGACACCGTCAAAGTCGGACCGGTTGCCCAAACCGATGTTGGCATTGTGAAAGCAACCAGCGAGAAAGCTAGCGTGACAGCGAGCCCGATCGTTGTAGGCATATCCGAAACATACCTCGGAAGCGGCAATGGTAGATGCACAATGCGACTATCGCAGAGTTACACCTATTCCCAACTCCTCCAGCAGCGAAGCCCATCTCTTCGAAAAAATCTCGTCTCATGTGGGCCACTGCGTAAGGGCTCTTGACCAAAAACGTGCCGTTGCAGCTTTGTCAGCTATATCGCGACGATCGTCGAGGTAGCCGTTGACGACAAGGGCAAGCTCACCGTGCCGCGGGTCGATACCGCCATCGATTGCGGAACCTATGTCAATCCGGATCGGATCCAGTCGCAGATCGAGGGCGCCGCCATCATGGGCCTGAGCCTCGCCAAATATGGCGAGATCACCTTCAAGGACGGCAAGGTGCAACAGGGCAATTTCGACGATTTCCCGTTGCTTCGGATCGACGAATCCCCGGCCGTGACGAACGTCTACATCGTACCTGCCGGCCCGGACACGCCGCCGAGCGGCGTCGGCGAGCCCGGTGTGCCGCCCTTTGCGCCGGCGCTGATCAACGCGATCTTCGCCGCGACCGGCAAGCGCATCCGCGCGTTGCCGATCGGCAAGCAATAGGAGGCGTAAGGGGAACGTTAGACCGAACGGGCCGTTTTCCTTGACCTGAGAGGAGATCAGATCGATGAAACCCAACTCAACGGCGCTCGCGGCGTCGCTGCTGTCGAGCGTGCTTCTCTTGAATGCTCAGGCGGCGACCGCTCAAACCACGTCGCCGCCGAGCACAACCGCAACGCGGCCGGCGACGACACCGCCCGGGCAAACCTCCATGCCAAACGAAAGCCCGCCGGCCACGACAACTCAGACCACCGGCGAAGCCAGTCGCGATCCCGTGGTGAAGAAAATGAACGAAGACGAGAAACAGAAGGTCGAGACCAAGGGCAAGTAGCTCCAGCACTGGAAGCCAGGAGCAAGAAAGGGGCGGCGAACAATCGCTGGCCGCCCTTTCTCATCTCTGGTCAATACCAAGCCGGCGCAACGCCTACCAATCATTTCTTGACGGCGAACACCCAAACCACGCCGCCCTGCGGCACGTTGTTTTCCACCCCGACGTTCTGGGTGGCAAGCGCATCCTGGATGCGTTGCGCGTCGACGCCCCAGCCGGACTGGATCGCAATGTATTGCGTGCCGTCGACCTCATAGGAAACCGGCATGCCCATGATGCCGGAGTTGGTCTTCTGCTCCCACAATAGTTCGCCGCTCTTGGCGTCGAAGGCGCGAAAGTAGCGATCATTGGTCCCACCGACAAAGACGAGATCGCCCGCGGTCGCCAGTACCGAACCGAACAATTGCGACTTCGGGAAGTTGTGCGACCAGACTTTCTTGCCGGTTGCGGGATCCCAAGCCTGTAGTTCGCCGATGTGTTTGGCGCCGGGACGGAGCGTCAGACCGATGTCCTCGGGCTTGGTGCCAAGCCAGAGTTTGCCTGGAACCAGCGGCACCTTCTCGCCAGAGAAGCCGCCGCAGGTGTTCTCGTTGGCCGGCACATAGACATATTTCGTCTTCTCGCTGTAGGCCGCCGACGGCCAGTCCTTGCCACCCTACAGTGACGGCAAAACTCGATCCGCTTGCCGACCACCGGCTTGTGCGCGGGGTCGACAATCGGCTTGCCGGTCTCGGGCTCAATGCCTTTCCAGACATCGGTGTGAACATAGGGCCAGCCGGTTACGTAGCTGATCTTGTCCGGCTTGCGCTCCAGGATCCAGAAGATCGCGTTCAGTCCCGGATGGATCAGGCTCTTGACGTGTAACCTCGGCGCTTGGCGGTAAGGTAATAAACCCCGCGTCAGGAAGGCGAGATTACGCTCAGTCGTGCTATACCTCCAGGAGTCTCAGCGCGGCCTTTCACCGCTGCTTGGCGTCCCCGTCGAGGTGCCGGTGGCTGAGCCCGCTGTCAGCGGAGCAGTGTCAGTCCGCCCAGGGGGGTGAGCGGAAGCGCCCGGCTTTTCCTGCTCGCCGACATAGCCTGACTCACCGGACTGGCGGGTCTTGGCGCCCTTGTCCGCCTCCTCCTGCATCTGCTGCATCTGCGGGTTCGGTGTCGTCTGCTGCTGCGCCTGCGCCGGCAGCGCGATCATGGTTCCGCTTGCGATAAGCATCGCAACGATTGTGGTTCGCATGGAAATCCTCCCCATCGTAGCGTCACTTACCCGAATAACGCGCCGGCTCGCGATGGTTCCTAGTTCATCCTCCTATTTTCAAGACAAGGGGATGCGGTAAGGCGCGCAGCCGCGCCGCTAGTGAGATACGCAACATAGAAGGCACAAGGCGCCGATTCGCGTAAACATGATCCCAGCGCCGAACGGCCTTAAGATCGCCTACGCCGCTGGCTACTACGGTCCCCTTGCCCGCGGCGCGTTTCGGTCATTAGGTCAATTTGGACGAGGTTTTTGTCGGCCGCGAAGGCGGCCGGTCGCTCAGGGACGCGAAATGAGCAACGGCTGCACGTTTCGCCGCCTGCCATTAGGGGATTCGACGGCTCGAAGCGCTCGCGCACTTCTCGCTTTTTGACGAGCGAACGCGCAACAACAAAGGCGTCCTTCAGGCTCTTGGCTTGCCGGAATGCTATATTGAAAAACGCGTTGCCGAAATAGGTCCATTTGGCTTTGTCCCGGCAGCCGAACGAGATGGTCGGAATCGGCCGCGGTGATTACCAGCGTATCCCCGGAATAGCAGGCCGAGATGACCACCACCTTGTATCGCATGCCGGTCCGCGCCAGCATGTAGGCGAGATTAGACGGCGTGAGCGTTTGCGTAAGCCGCCCCGCTTTGACTGCAAGGCCGGTGCGGGAGCCGTGCGAGGTGAGAATCAAAAACAGAATGTCGTTGTCGGCGTCCATCCCGTTGGCCGCCGCTTGCAAGGACATGGCCAGGCCTTCAATCGTGGCACCTCCGCCTTTCTTCGAATTGTATTGCACGTTGATCGGGGCACCTCCGAAACGGTCCGCTACGACCCGTGCTGCGCCGGCCGCCTCGCTTCTAAATACGCCCTGATCGCCGAAAAGGCCGAAGGACACCACGCGACAAATAGGGCGTGCGTGGATCAGCTCGGATCAGCCGCGGCGTTCGACATCAATGCCCGCCCGGTCAGCGCTGGACGGTCCAGGGCGACATTGTCACCGCAGAACCAGGAAGTGGACCACCGCAGTCACGGAGCATCAATGGCACGGACAGCGTCAATCCTTTTCCCGCCCATCTCCCTTCACGAAAAGGTCGTCCGGACGATGTGTTCGGACAGGAATTAGATCCGGAGTAGCTATCGACTAACTCGCGCTATCGTCGGCGACGCGCTCTGGTTCGCGCCGCTTTCTTGGCGGCGGCAGAGCGGCCAGCAGCGCCTTTTGTCTTTACGGCTTTCTTGGCTGCGGCAGAACGAGCAGAGGCGGTGCGGCGCGAGGCGGCACGCCGCGTTTGCTTGGAGAGCGCCGCGCGCGACGCCGTGCTGCGCGGTTCGCTCTTAAGGACCCGTGACACGGCGCGCGAGACGCGCGGCCGGCGTCGGGGCTTTCGCTTGCCCTGGCCTGCCTCATACGCGTACTCGGCACTTTTGCGGGTGCTCGCCTTGGCCTTGCCTCTCCGTGGCGGGCGAAGAGCAACGCCCGCACGCCTCGCTTTGGATAGGCCAATGGCAATGGCCTGCTGCGGCGATCTCGCCCCATGTTCGCCGCGGCGAACCTTGCGGATCTCCTCATGCACAAATTCGCCCGCCTGAGTGGTGGTTGACTTGCCCGCGCGCTTGTCCTTCCGGGCCTTCTTCACCGTTCGTCGCTCTGGCATGACTATTCCTCCATCGTGCTCCTCAAGAGTAACGCCGTACCTCGCAAAAGGTCCCTGAATGCTGTTTGCGGGGTGTGAACGCCGCGGCCGCGCCATGGCTAACTTGCCGCAAGGTGCCGATCGGAAGAACATCGAGCAACTCTGGCCGATCCCCGGCAGAATCGGCAGCGCGATCTTGCGCGCACTATTTCTAGCCTTCCAGTCAACGCTTCACGAGATGCTCAGCGAGCTCCGTCCAGGACGCGCGGATCTTGTACTCTACGTTCCACTACCACTAATCGCAGACGCCAAGGGTGTCCTGTCAACCACTTTGAAACTGCTAATAAATCTTGCTTCCTCAATTCAAAGGCCACCGTCTGATCCACGGATAGAGTAGGGCGGAGCGGCACTCCTCTTTTTTGGGTAGGTGGCAGGTGGCCCGGTGCACGACGGTTCCGGACGACACGCGCCGGGCCATTCCGCCGCGCTGTCGTCTACTGCACTGATTACAGGTGCAGCCACTCGATCGAAATGGACCCCGATTGTTGGCCCGACAACCTTCGACTGTCTGGAGCAGTTCGTCTGCAAGGCGTGCGGCAAGCGCGGCGCCGACATCCGGCCCCCTATGGCGCAGCTCCGATGGGCCTTGCTTAAGCCTGCAGTCGCAAAGCCCTTCGCCGTCGGGCTAACAACTCGAAACGAACAAGAATAACTGTGCAAGCGGCTAGCGCGGCCAAGGCCATCAAAAGAACCGTCGTGAGCATGGGAAATCTCCAGCCCGATGATTCGCAATTTCCTAAACTGTGAATTATCTCGGCCGAATGTTTAAGAAAAAGTTAACGCCCCGTCTTCCTGGCGAGCGCAAGCTGAAGAGAGACCAATGACCGTTTTTGTCTGCGTCAACACAAGCAAGCAGGTTGGCGACGCCGATTACGTCAAGGTCTTCGCCACCATGGACGCCGCCGAGAAATGGTTTGAGGAAAACGATCTCGAAGGCGTCGTTTTCGAATATGAGGTCCAGGAATGAACGTACCGGCCGCCTGACCGCATACGCGATGGCTTGTGATCCTGGTGCTGGCAATTGTCTGGCAGGCACTGGGGTCGCTGTAGGACCGCCAACTGAGGTAAGCCTTACTTCTCCTGATCCTCTAGCAAGTTTCCCAATGAGGTAGGGGGTTGCAGTCCGGGCGATCTCAGCCACTCATTGATGTGAGCGGCCGTCTCAGCCTGGCGAGCCCGCCGTAGAAGTAGGTCCCGGGCCGTGCCGTGCGGGAGCTTATCTGCTGCCTCTTTAAAGCGTCGGGCCTCTTCCGCCAGTCGCTCTTCAAACGTCTTCTCATGATTGATGCGTCCCCGTTTTCCCATGGCGCTGCCTCCCTATGAGGCCATTTAAAATTCCCCGCCCTTCGTCCGTCTGTCCGGTATCAGACTGTACGTCGAGGTTCGGGAAAAACCGGAACGGGAGCAGCCGGAGTGCGTTTTAGATACGCGCCGGCTCTGCCGCCTGGCGCATTGGAATGATGGCCCGAGCCATCAGCCCCCTGCTGGGGCCGTTTCTTTTCTCAAACGAAAGCCCGGCTGTTGGGCCGGGCGATTCGCAAACATTCCGAACGTGATAAAACGCGAACATCTTAGATCGGAATAGAACAAACGTCGGTTCGCTTTGTCACCCAGGGATCGGAATTTGGCCCCGTAAGATTACGGATCAGGGGCATAGGTTAGCCGTCCACGCGCGCTCAAAGGAACGGCCCCAGCGGGGAAGACTGGGGCCGTCAGGTGCGTACCTCAGGGCAATTGGGATCAAAGGCACACACGCCACAAGCGGGAACAAGTGGCAGGCTCCCTCCCTTCGCTGTGCGGAGATGCCCGTCAGCGTGAACCGCCGGCGAGTAGAGCAAAGGAACGATATTCACGGCGCAATTTACCCCTGCACTCAAGCCAACGAGGAGCCGCCATGATGATCCGCTTTGCTTGCTTTGGGGCCTTCTTTGTAGCTTTCGCTCTTACTGGGCCAGCCTCGGCTACGGGGGGATGCGGCGTTGGTTGTCGCAGCACGTCACAGGGAGCGTGCGTTCGCGACGGGTGGCAGGAAGGTTTGCCGGTTCGGAACGAGTGCCCGGCCACATCCCGCCCAACTCCCCCCTGCGGCCCATATCACCGATGGAGTCGGCAATCCATGTCGTGCATTGTGCGTTGAACTGCCCGGTTAGCGGCCTGGCCCTCGTCTGTCCGGCTACCGACAAAAGCCAGACTCGCCAGCGTGAACGGCTCCGCGAGAGAGGGGCACGGGACCGAAGCTCCGCGGGTTCGATAATCGTGTTCTTACGGGTCGATATTGGCCAACAACTTGCGATGGTTGCTTCAACTGTTCGGCAACTAATCTCCAGATGTGCCGAACTAAGTCATTCGGAGCACCCAAATGAGTATGCAGCCTCGTTTTGAGACAGCGCGCGAAACTGCAGTGATCAGTAAGATACTGACTGATCTTGTCCGCACCGTTCAACTGATCGAATGCGAGATCGCCGCCCAAGAAGAGCGCGCTAGCGTTTCCAACCGGTCTGATGTCAAGTATCCAATGCTGGCAAGGACCCTGATCGAGCGGCGCGATAATCTCAAGATTACCATTGACGCTCTTGAACAGCGTCTCGCTGAGCGAGCGCCGTACGAACAAGCAACGGCAGCTTAGGCCGGCCACCGGGGTTCTACGGCATTGCGCATCCCATCCGACGCGTGGTTGTGTCTCTCCGCAAATTAAACCATGGGGGACTGGGAATGAAGCAGATCATTTTGGCCGCGGCTTTGACGCTGGCCGCGACCGCCGCCCAGGCGCAGCTTTACGGCACCGGCTCAAATTCTCGCAGCCACACCGTGTCTCCATACGTCAACAGCCAAGGCACCTATGTCGGCGGCTCGCGCGCGACCAATCCGAACAACACGCAGATGGATAACTACGGCACGCGCGGGAATGTGAATCCCTACACCGGCGCTGTCGGTACGCGCATGCCGCGGTACTGACACAGATCTCGGGGCGAAACATGCGAACCTGGGTCGCGTGGTTCCTGGCCATAGCGCCCTTCTTCATCGTTGAGTTTGTCGCTTCGCTAATCGGCGGGGCGCTCGGCGTTCCGACGTCGTTGGATGTTGCTCCATACACCGTCCATTATGGACGCGGCGCTGAGGCCGAAAGTAGCTCGATCACGACGGCCTATGGCTGGGGCATCCACGTACTTGCCCTTCTTGCCGCAACAGGGGTCTGGCATCTGGTCATGGGCAAAGAACTCTCGGCTTCGGCGCGCGCGCAGTTCAAAGGCGTCCTGCTGGGTGCTGTCATCACGACGGCAGGAGGCATCCCGCTAGACGCCCCGCTGCACAATTGCAGATTTCCATCGCCTCACCGCGGCGATGAAGCGGGCCAACCTTGACCCGAGCAAAGCCGAGGACGTCAACACCTTCCTGCAGAGCGCCTATTCCAATAGCAGCGCGCGCGACGTCCTATCGAAGCTGATGACGCAGCGCGAGCAGTACGAGGGCAAGGCGGCTCAGTTCGGTCGCGCCCCCGGTCTGGCCGCTGCCGGTCCGCTGATGGCCAAGGACCCATTCGTCGCCTATGAGGCGGTATTCGCGCAGCTTCGGACGCTCGCCGGCCAGGCGCCGATCATGGACGCCACCGCCGCCGGTTTGAATAAAATATCTTCCGGCATTGTCGGCTTGAACGCTGCGATCAATGAAGGCGCGCAGGAAGGCGGGTGGCTAAATCGTTTCGGCAAGGAAGCCGAAGAGCGCTGGGCGACCACAAAGCGGGAGGCATCGAGCGCTTGGGACACCCTGCAGAAGTTGGACAGGGCGACGGCCATCAATCCGAAATATTTGGGGCTTGGCCGGAACGGCATCTTCAATCCCTACGGTAGCATGTACCCAGAGGCTGAAGATCCGATGGGTTCGGCTTACTCGCGCCGTCAGTTTCGCAGCAAGGAATACTGGGAGGGCTTGGGTCGCGAGGGGGCGTCGGCCGAGAGCGCAGCTAGGCTGAGGCGGGAAGCTGAGCGGTTCGATGCGGCGAAGCCGTTTGTGGTTCCGGGCCTAAGCAAGACGATGACCTACGGGACCGGGGTTAGCGGCGGCGACGAGACAGTCTCGGTGTCGGGAGAAGTGCACGGCGAGGTCAAGCAACTCATTGAGATCACGGCGTCTCAGTACTTCGAGACACTGGTGCAGAACGCGCAAAACGCAATCAAGCTCGCGGGCCAGATCACCAGCAACGGCGTCGGCTCGACCGGCAAGTCGAGCCCGGACGCTGCGGCGCCGGCGACGCCAGCACAGCCCACAGCACCATGAGCAAGAGGCCATATGTTCTGGAAACAGCGACAATTACGCATCGAAGCCCTTGAAGATCGTCTGGATCAGGTCGTGATCCCCAATGCGCGGGTGAGATCTTGCGTCATATCGGCACTTGCTGCAAGACGTCCCCGATCGGGCCGGGAGGGACGAAGACCGGCGGCTGGAACGGTGCCTCGTGAATCGCCAGCAAACCGAGAACCGATACCGCGGCCAGCGTGAAGATGAACAGCGCAGCGATCTGTGGTCGCGGTCCTTCCAGATGCACGACGGAAATTGCCAATTGGGTGACGAGCGCAAGCATCAGGACCGCTGCCCACTTCGACACAGCGGTGCGATCATCGCTGAGCTCGATGCGGTCTTCGTGAGCATTCCGTATCCTCAGCACCATGTCCAGCAGCGCCTTTCGGACATCGGCGTCCTTCGAGACGCCGGTCTGCGCCACTTCTCGCAGCAGGTCGTTCATCGCCGCATCTGTCGTTGCAGACCTCTGCTGCCGCGCCAGTCGAGGCCACTCGTCTTCGACAACGGCGGTCACATAAGCGCGAATCGCAGAGCGCAAGCGACTGTTATCGGCTCCGCTTGCGGCACTTAGGCTGTAAAGTGCGACGAGCGTGTTGCTTTCGATGAGGACGATACGATCGGCCTGCTTGTTGCGATCCCATATGTCGTTCGACAGGAACGCGAGCAGCAGTCCGAAGATGATAGCAGTCGACCCAAAGAACGGGGCAACCACCCCTTTGAAGCTCTGGATGCGTCCGCTGAGCGGTGACCGGAAAGTCAGCCATACCATCAGGGCTGCCGTCGCGAGGTAGAACGCGAATAGGCTCAGGAAGAGCACGGCGACAGGAAGTTCGAGCCACACTATGAACCAGCTTTGCATCACGGCTCCTGGGAACGCTTGCCCCTTAGCACACTAGCGCGTCGGCGGCTTACAGCAATTGCCCAGCGAAGCGCTCTCGATTGCTTTCGTCACCACGAGACCGGCAAGCTCTGCGCCGTGTCCCTGAAGATAAGTAAATGCGCGGGCTCGGTCAAAAGTCACTTATAGGCCTAGTCCGCCCACCAGACCCTCTGGGCCAGCAAGGGCCGCACAGGAGCGTCATGTACGCCGTGGGATAGCAGACCCAGACAGCAGCAGAAGCAGCCTCAGCCTGAGGGAGAGGCTTAGGGGGCCTCTTGGTCGGCGGGCGCGGCTTGCCGCCGACGGGACGACAGCGTATTCGACCGGCGCGACTGTTGAGGCGAGCAACAACTCGTCTGCGCCCGCGACCATTATCGCTGCATTATGCTCATACTGCGGGCGGCGGAACGCAGGCACTCACCGGCACGGCGGCGACTTCGATAGGGCTGAGGTCGACACTTTCTGGAAGCACTGCGCTTGGCGCCGTAGCCGCACTGGAGGTCGGTGTTCGCGCCGACTTGACCAAGCAGTCGTCCCCGACATCTGCGCCTATCCTCATCTCGGGCACTGCAACGGCGTTCAACACGAACACGACGCCGAAGACCGCCACCGGCATAGTCGTGCAGAACGGCGACGTCCTCCTCGCCCACGCGATGATGGAGGCCTCCGGCGGGGCCACACTGAACATTGCAACTACGGCAGGCAGCACTGGGACTTGGACGCTGAGGGCCGACGTCCCTGGCTTTACGGACACCGCACAGCCGTACTTGCGGACATGGTCGCGACCACCGCCACCGCGCCCGGGACCATTTCCAGCCGCATGCAGGCGGATATCTCGCGCACGGCGAAGCTGAACATCTCGGGCATCTGGGATGAGCCGACGACGTCACGCACGCCGCACGCGCGCGGCGCCCTGCAGGACGACAACGCACACAACTGGAACGCCTCCTATCCGTCGGCGAATTTCGATGACGGTCTGGTCGCCGGCGTGCGCAAGGGTGACGTGCTCACCCGCAAGCTGGACGGGGCTGTCTATGAAGTGGTGCGGGTGGTGCCGAACGGCTTCGGGCGCACCACGCTGCAACTGTCGAAGCGCAAGCGAACGCCTTGAGGGTCAGGCGTCTTCTGCACATTGCCGAGTTCACGGGGGCAACCTATCTCAAGGATCGAGCGTCGAGTCTTGGCGGGCCTGCGCTCAACAGCCTAGCCGACGCCGGACGAACGCGCGGCTAGGCTGCACTTTGTCGAGGACGATTGGCAATGAGGACGCTTGCGGCAATTTGTGCTGACGTGGGTGTCGAGATCCTACCAACCACGGCAACGGTACGAGCGGGGCAGACTACAGCGCGGTCGACGCTCCAACAGATCTTCGAGGATCGCGGCGAGGGGCACGTTATCCAACTGTTGCGGACCTTCACTGAGACGGAAAACCACCGCGCCCGCATCGACACATTCGCGCTCCACGCTATTTCAGATATCATGGTCGCCTATCCATCATGGGCCGACTCTGGCCTGCGATGGTTCGATGTCTTTGATCGCGTGGATATCGCAGCGGCGCAACGCCAGGCGAAATTGAACAGGGGTGTCGTGCCGCAGCGCTATGGGGTAGCTGCCGCGATCTTTCCTGCACTCCAGAGCGAATTCGCACCCTCCGCACCTGTGAAGCCAAATAGGAAGGCGCTGGCTGCCGCGGCCCGGGCTGCGCAGGACGCGGCTCGGTTGGCGCATGTAGAGCGTCGGCTCGAGCTGGGCCGCAAGCTAGCGGCGCTGCGGGATGCCACGCCGAACAACAAGCGCTTCGGGCGGGCAGTTCGCGAGCAATTTGACCTTCACGATTCTCTGGAGGTCGCCGAGATGATGCGGATCTCGCGGCGCTACGGCGAACGGCCGGAGATTTTCCGCAAAGTGGGCTGGCGCGGCCTTGTGGAGTTGGCTTCCTCGGCAACATCAGAGGCACAGCGCCGGGAGCTCGAGGCGAGAATATTGGCCGGCGAGCGCGTCAACGGTGCAGAGATAATCCGCCCTAGCGCGACAATTGGAGTTCGCACGCCGCGGAGCGCTAGCGCCGACGCCGCGTGTCGAGCAAAAATACCTGGGCGCATGTTGCCCTAGGCCTCGCTCCGATGTGCGTGCGCGTGCGGATGAAGGGAGCGACGGTTCCAATGTCGACCACAATACATAGCCACCGACTTAGCTGTGGACAGCCGGAACATTTTGCTTGACCGTTACGGCGTTCGATAGCCCCGCAACAGTTTGGAGCGTTGTAAAATGAGTTTTAGTGACGAACTGCTCGCATCGAAGTTTGACGGCATTGAACGCGATATTGGAGACATAATCCAAACCAACAATCGCGCATTACCTTCAATCCATATCGTTCCGAAAGACGACCATCCGCTTCCGAAAGGCCCGTTGCCCGACTACGTCGAACACAAGGAGGGCGTCAATCAGGTCGGCAGACTATCCGCCGAAGTGGTCGTTCGCGAATACGATGCGGCCGTAAAGGAGATCGAATCGCTCGGTGCCGAACTGATAGAGGCTGCCAAGAAGTGCGAGGCCACGGTTGCTGGCGTTCATGCGATGGTCAGCGAGATCAAGGCATTGGCGGCAAGCTATCGCGAGGAAGGCAAGCGCTACTTCTTGCAGATCGAGGAGTGTTCGCTGACCACATCCGAAGTTCGCACGGTCTGCGAAGCGCTCAAGAAGAAAATATCTAAGAGCGTTATCGACGCCTAGTTGTCGGGCGTTTTGGCTGACCGCGACGTCCATCGTCGTGGTCCCGGTTAGCGGTCCAGGAAACGGCCCCAGTCTGCTGAAAGAGAGGCTGGGGCCGCCACTTTCTCCCGGCTTGGCTCCACGATCCGCCGGGAGCGATGGAATCGACTCTCACCGAGATTGGAGGTTCCGAAGGATGGCCCAGCACAGGGCTGGCGGGCTCAACCATTCGCCGCGCTATGTTCACTATTGGGCAGACGTTGCCATCTTTTCCCGCTTCTATTGGCCCACCAGATGGGTACCCACTACTCCATCTGGCAATTTCAAATGGGAATACTTTGGAGGGGCCTCAGCGCACGCCGCGCGCTGGGCCATTTTTATTCACGATAGACATCTCTTATGACGGGCTAAGCGGTCAGGATCGTCCGCCATCCTCATTAAATTTTCTTCAGTGCATTGAGGCTGAGCATCTCTCCCATATCTCTGAAGTTTCTTCGTGAGCAATAATTCAAATGGTTTCATGATCGCCCGGGTGCGTCATGCGGAATGAGTGGGAATCAATGTCGATTGAGGAACTGTTCGAACTGCACCAACAGATGCAGTCAGTTCTCCGCGAAAAACTGCTCGCCAAATGGGCATCGCTAGAAGATCGATTTCATCAGCTCAACCAGCCGCGAAGCGATGCAGCAAGCGCGAAGCCCACTCGACGGGTGAAGCCGTCGACCTAACTAAACCGCCAATCGAGATTCGGTGTACGAAGCGGTGTCGCTCGGTGAAGGTCGGGGACGCCTTTGCGCCGTTGGCGCTTGCAGCGCCTCTGCAATATGGACCGCTTCTCTGAGCTTTTGAAGTTCGGCCATGCGGTGGGAAAGATCGAGGTCTATCTGCGAGAGACACTGCTCCTTTGAAATAAACTGATCCATCTTAATCCTCCTACCAACGCACCTACTCAGGACTTTGCAGGTTATAGGTCTGCCCGCTTTGTTACACATGGCGGGACATGTTCAGTCAGAAGATTTGCGGACAGGGTGGAGTAGGCTTCAATGCCTGGCTGAAGAGAAGGCATTTAAAAAACCCCTCACTAACTATTACTCATCGTTCATTGTGAAGAGGGGCGACGGCGGCTTCAACAGGATTCATCTAATTTGCGAGCCGCACCCGGAGTCTTACGGGCCGTTTTCACTCCAGAACCTCATACTCAAAGGCCACGCCTTTCGGGTCGTTCTCCTTGAACCAGGCTTCGGCAACATCTTGGCTCGCAAAAACCTTGACGTGATCAACGTCGCCAACTTCCTTGCTGGTATCGACGTATATCCAGACCGTCGTCATTGATCCCTCTTCAGCTTGCGCTTGCCCCAATGATGACTCTTGCGATCGGGATCAAAGACCCGCTCGACGTGACGGTTCAACGCCCGCATGACGCCGATCCGGGCCAACATCGTCGGGCCGCCGCTTCAGCAACGAGGATTAGCGCCTCCATTGCCGCTTGCCATTCCGGCGCCGAGTGCTCGGCCTTCGGCAGATTCATGATGTAGGTAGCGGCATCCTTCAACGTCAGGAGCCGGCGGCCATTCGGAAACGGTATTGGATCCTCAAACGAGGCGGACCAGGGCAATAAATTGTTCTCGAGCAATGATCTTGTGTGTTCCGTCCCATGACAGCCCATCGGTAGCGGCTTGTCACGTAGTTCACGTTTTGTACTATCGTGACCATGAAAGGCACCGGCGAGGTCGAAATCCTGTTCAGGCGGCTTCGGCTGTACGACGCGCTTGGGCGCCGCGCCGAACGGTCTCTACCGGATCATCCAGAGAGCATTGAAAGAACGCTATGGGACTAGAGCACGTGCGTTCCGAAATCGAGCACATGCGCGCCCATGTCGGAAGGCAGCGTAAGGAGATACTGCTGCTTCAACGCGCCGGCATCTCGACTGCGTCGGCCGAGTTATTGCTAACGAGGATGCTCGCGAAGATCGAAGTGCTGTGCGCCGAGCGGGACCGGCTGAAGAAAGAGCAGGGTGGGCCGACGAAAGGTCGCGTGCTGGGCGGCCGGATTTGGTGATGGCAGAGCTGCTCAAATGGTACGACGAGAAGGCGGACAACTCGCCGTGGATCAACGCGCTCGCTGAAGTGCGTCACCGCGCGACCCTCGAGGGTTGGTGCTACCAGCACGTCCAAGCGATCACGGTCGCGATCGATCAGTACGCGGAGAAGGCGCTGGGCAACCGCGACTACTTCCTCAACAAGCCCTACAGCATCGGCGGACCCAGAAAAGCCGGCGACGCGCCGTAACCTGCTCCAAAACGACGCGCCCAATTTCGCCAAGAATCGGCCAACCTGAATTCGCCATTTCGGGGGTGACCGCAGTGGCGAGGGGCCCGGCGTGTGCGTCCGGAAGCGTCGCGCGCCGACCCGCTTAGTAGCTGCGCGGATCACCAGCACGTCACTAGCGCATTGACCATGGCCAAGCCGATGACGGTTGCGGTTTTTCCGCTTGCGGCCGGGACGGGGTTGTCGCCGGCTTTTGCGTCTGGGCGACATTGGCCGTCTGCCGCGGGCGCGGCAATGGTATTTTGGGCATCACTTTTGGCTCTTCGGGGCTCACCTTTGGCTGTTCAGGTATCACGTCGGGCTTTGAAGCATCGGCGATGACGCGGCCAAGTTGTTCCTGGCTTGCGTTGAGCCGCTCGGTAAGCGTCCGGCTTTCGCGCGCCATCTGGAGCTGGGTCGCCTTGATCTCGTCGTTCATACTGTTGTTGCGTGCCAATTCTTGCTGGCTAGCCTTGAGTTGGCTTGCGACATTTTCATTGTCGCGGACCAATTGTTCTTGCTTGACCTTGAGCTGTTCGACCGCTCGCCTCAAGGCAGCGAGATCGTGCGTCATCGGTTGGAGCTGCTGCGCCAGTTCGGAAGACACGACGACAGCAGTCGGCGCGGCGCCTGTCGGCCCGATGGCTTGCGGCGTGGGCTGTGTCAGAGGTGCTGGGGCGGGGAGGCCTACCATCGCGTTATGAGCGGAGGACGACCACCACCAAGCAGCGCCACCAATGGATGCGGTTAACAGGGAGCTGGCGAAAGCCACATGGCGCCAACCCGCCGATCGCGAGGCCCGAGACGTCTTCATGGTGGTAGGCGGGGCCGGTGGACTCACTCCCGCTTCGCTTAGCAGCTTCGAAAAACAGCTCTCGATCTGCCCTTCCGCAAACTTGTTATCCGGCGTGGAAACCATTTGGTGCTCCGTAACCAAGCTCTTCCCACAATGAGCATGCAACTGCACGTCGCGTCGTTATCAGCTCACCCAGACTGCCGCTTACGTCTCTTGAAGCCGTCTTCTGTAAACAGTGACGTGGATCAGCACCGCCAAAACGGCCATGAACATAATGGCCACCGTCATCATGCTTCGGAGGGTTATTACTGATTGTGCTTCTATCGGCGTCGCCCTGTTCCGCAATTCTTCATCTGGCCAGCGATCCATGATTGTCAGGATGGGCTCTGCTGGCATAGCCGCCATGATGTTTGCCCAAGAGCGCAAATGATCCGGCGTCAGCGTTCGTTGAGATGTTGGCGCTGGGCTTGCATCCACCAGTTCCTGTGGCAACTCCGGTTTTGGCTTGGTCCAGGGATTGCCCGGCATCGACGCCTGCGCATCCAGCAAATTGTGTTCGCTCGCTGGCTTTCGGGATGCCGCTTGGGTTGGAGTCGTCGGCCAATGCAACAACGATTTTGAAAGCATCGGCTTGCCTTCGTACCAGCATTTTCGGCCGTCGATCAGACGATAGGACCAATACGACCGCGCATTTGCTGGCCGTTCTGTGCTGCATTGTTTCGCATGGGTAGGCGATACCGAGAAGAGCGGAATCATCAGAACGGCAAGGACATCAGCGAGAACAATCAATCGAAACCTGTTCATCCAAACACCTACGCAAATAATGAAATAAAATGCCGTAACATCAGTAGCTTAGGTGTCCAATTGGGACATAAGTTAGGCAGTTTTCCACAGCTTGTGCACAGGGCTGGCCGTCAGATTAATCGCACTGAGAAGGAAGCGGGCCTTCCCCTAGGGACAGACGCGGCCTCTTTGCTATTGGGAGTAGACGGAACAACTGGGGGCCGGCCCCGGCTTGTGTCGTCCGGAAGCGATCACGCGCCGGGCTGCCTAGTGCCCGGACGCATAGGGAGTGGCGGGATGCGTTAATCCGCTCCCCGCGGCCTGGCTGGCGATCCTGGACGGCATCGATGTGCCGGCGCCGGGGCGCTCGTGTTCGGGGCAGGGAGGCCGTGCTACTCGGGTGAAGTCTAAGCGGGGTTATTTGGTCAGGTGCGCAAGCATGGCCTCACAGGCGTTCTCGGCTTCGGCAAACGTCTTAAAGGGTGATCCGCCTACCCTGATGGCAGGCCTGTTGAAATTGATCGGGCGCCAAGAAGCTTCAAAGCCAGGCTTCCCGTGGAGTCCACGGCCACTGCTACTCTCATTACTGATTACAAATGAGAAGCCGCGCTCGCTCGCGCTCCATATCTCTAGCTCCTGCGTCGCGGGAGCAATGCGGCTGAAGTGCATGGCGCCACCCACGATCCAGCGAGCCAAAACGGCCCCAGGGCATACCTCTGGGGCCGCAAACCTGTAAGCAGGTTTTCTTCCGGCCAGGGGGCTTTGGGGCATCGGCCGGAAGCTGGATTCGACGCGTCGCCGAGCCCCCGGTTCCAGCGATTGCAACATTTTCCCAATGGCTGCGGCGGTAGCTTGTGTGACCTGGGTCAGGGTGCAGAAGCCGTCGCTGATTCGACTACGGCGGCGGCTTTCTGTTTGCGCGCTACCGGGAATCCGAACTAGGCTGCCGCCATTGGCTCAAACGGAGTGCGGACGTGGCTACAGCTGTTGTGAAGTGGTTCAATCCGACCAAGGGGTACGGGTTCATCCAGCCGGACAACGGCGGTAAGGATGTCTTCGTGCATATTTCCGCGGTGGAGAAGGCCGGTTTTACCGGACTCGCTGAGGGTGCGAAGGTCAGCTACGAGGTCGTCAGGGACCGCGGCAAGGAGTCGGCCGGAAATTTGCGGATCGGCTGAGCCCAACAGCCCGCCGGTCAGCGCCGGGGCGGGCACTCGGCTCATTGCTCCTGCTCAGGGCGCACAAGCCGTATCTTTTTTGAGGTCAAGGCCCGGTCGATCGCGCGCTCGGCTTCTGCCACCGCCTCCGATTTGGTCGCGGCTTGGCCTGTTCGGGGGTTCGCTTCAATCGAGACCGCCCATTTCCATAATCGCCGTCCAATCCCTTGAACGACGGTGTAATCGACGTCCCGGTATCGCATTACGTTTGAATTACGGCGGGCTCTCTTTGTTCCATGTTGATTATGGTGCCGGTCTGAAAGCTCGAAGAAGCGCGCAACGCCAGGAAAGGCGCGGTGAGGAAACGATCCCAAGTGAAGACGAAGTTGGCTGGCGAGACGGCATGGACCAAGCGCAGCAAAAAGTCCGGAGAGTTTATGGCGCTGAAAAAACAAGCGAAGAACAAAAGCGGCGCGAGAAAATTCAAGGGCGTGCGGTCGAGAAGAAGGCCGGGAAAAAGAAGAAGGCGCGAGCTGGCGGCCGGCATTAAACCTGTCGAACCGAAACGGCCCCGGCGGGGGAGGTGACCGAGGCCGCTGTCACGGGAGTGTGCCAGGGGTGGACCGGCACGGGGATTGAATGCGCAATGTGCTAAGGCCGTTCCGCCTTCTTCCGACTCCAAATTCAATTGTTAGAGTCGGATACCAGACGGAACGCTGGATCCGTTTGCTAGCCTCGGCGTTCTCAGTGAACACAAAGGTCTACGACCCTAATTGAAGGACCCCTAATCGAGAGAGGTAGTCATGCAGCGCTGCGTCCGCTCCAAAGCTCACTCTTTTGAAGATCGAATCGCAGCCGAAAAAGCCAGAATCGAAGAGCAGCTGGCTGGCACTCCGCAAGGGCCTGAGCATGAAGCGCTTGCTACGAAGGTCAGGCAATTAGACACAGCGAGCCGCATCAACGATTGGCTGCGGTCGCCTGGGCTGCAATCGCCGAGGTGAGGAAGGCGCACCCATGCACGCCTATCGAGCTTACATGATCGGCTGGAACGGCCATATCGTCCGTCGCGTGGACATTGAATGCGACGATGACGAAGCAGCTAAAGAGCGCGCCAAATTGCTCGTGGACGGTCACGACATAGAGCTGTGGGACGGTGGGCGGAAGATCGCGGAGTTCAAGATGGCGCACTAAGGTGGTCAGGAAGGTCGGCAGCAGCCGAAAGCGGCGCGAGCGTCCGCTCAGGAACGTGAACTAAGGGTGGTGTGTTGAAGCGAATGGCTGGTGGGTTGAAGCGATGTCGCACCGTGTCCCCCCAGGGTGCGATACCTCAGCCCAAGGAGGGTCCCGGCTCTATCGCTGGGACCCTTCTCCTGTTCAAGCAAACAGCTCAGCGCCGGCCCGCGTGAAGGTCACGAAGGTTCCTGACTCATGCAGCTTGATCCAACCGCGCTCGATCGCGAGTTTGAGGCCCGCGCCGTACTCGGCCGGGCTGCCGCGGTCACGGAAGAGAAACGGCTCGTTGACTTTCTCGATGTGGATGCGCCCTTGTATCGGCTCGACCGCATTGGCGCACCGGAGGTCTGCACTGATGGAGCTGAAGGCAGGCGAGGGATGATCTCATCTGCGGCCTGCCGAGCGCTGCCCCTCCTGAACGACCTTCACTTTGAGAGAACCATCTTCGGCATATGCTCCGAGCATTTTCTCGTTGAGCGTGGCTTGAAGAGTGGCCGTCTCTCCTGCGCCCGGAACTTCGGTAATTTTCATTGGCAGCGCGGCGCGTCCCTGAATGATATTGCTCAGGCCATGCATTATCGCAAGTTGAGCTTGTTCAAGTTCTACCCGGCCCTTCGGATAATAAATGCCGCGACGTAGCTCTTCGGTGGAGAAAGTATAGCCGAGTGCGGTTGACATCGCGGACAGCAAATCCACCAATCGATCGGCGACCCGGTCGTTCCACGCGCGCACCACGTTCAAATCTTGATTGTCGGCGGGTGGACCGTTTCCCAATTCGCCGAACAGTGCTCGCCATGCATCTATCACTTTACGATCTGACCCGCCGACTACCACCGCCGGCGTCGACACCTCTCCCGGCGCCGATTCCTTTCCCAAGCCGCAGCACTAACCGCTGGAAGCGCCGCCCTCGCGACGGCTCTCTCGGTGCCAGGAACGGCGGCAGCCGCTGTGCAAGCCCCTGATCCGATCTTGGCGGCCATCGAAGTGCACAAGGCGGCACACGCCAAATTGGTCTCTTGGGTTGACCGCCACTGCAAACTTGAGAATGAGCTTCCTGAGGAACGACGTTGCTCCAGCATCACCGCCTGGGAGGAGGAGATCGTGGAGACCGACGATCCAAGGTGGATCGAGGCCGAACGGCAGGTTGGCCTGTCCGGGGATGCCGAGGTCGAGGCAGCGTACGCACTGATCGAGGCGATCCCCACCACACGGCTTGGGACGCTGGCCTTGCTTAAGCACGCTGTAAGCCACGACACAGATGGCCATGCCTGGCCGATGAGTGGCGCGAGGGTTTGCTCGAGAACCTCTCCGACGTGCTCCCGACACTCTGGCAAGAGGGGAGGATCTGATGGACACGAACGACATCAGCGACGCCGGAAGACAAACCCCCTTCCATATCGCCAGCGACATGGAAGACGATGTACAATCCCTCATCGACTACGGAAGGGTCATTGCTCGCCTGGCTGATACATTGACGGACGACGATTCGGGCATGATCGCGAGACTCGGCTGGCAAGTCGTCAGCCTCGCTAAAGCCGTAGAACATCGGCGGGGCTTGCTTTTTCGCGTCCTCCATCCCAACCGCGCCGAACTCGATGCGGAGGCCAAAGCGCAATCCGATATAGGGTGAAGGATTGTGCGATAGCCGACCGCTGCCGCTACATACTTGAGCCCGGCCTAACCGCCGGGCTTCTTCATGGAGGCAGACCGCAACTATTGTTAGGATGTTCCGCCGCGACAAACCCGGCGATTCCGATCGATTTATCGTGGCTACGGCAGCCACCCGCTGCCCACCTAGCGGCGCTGTCAAATCGACCCGAATGGAAGCGCAAACTCTGCGCCAGCCGCGCCGTTCTCGCCGTGCGCGGGGCCATCAGGCGCCCGGCCGGGCTTTTATGGGCACCAGGCGACGGCGCTTTTGGGTGAACAGCGACTTCGAGCGCACCAAGGCCCGCCAGTTCGGGCTGACTTGCCACTTATCGACGTTCAGATAACTTCGGTGCAGCGGAGTGTCCCATGAATTGGCGATCTGCGGCAAGGAAGGCAAGCCTATGGATCGTCGGGTCTCTCGGCGTCGGTACATTGATTGCCAAAGCCATTGAAAAGTGGGGGAACCAAACCGGGTATCTCGACGACCCTACAAAGGGTCTCCAGTGGGCGCTCGCCAAAGCTGCTGCAGTCACGGATCACTGGTTCTTCTATCCAGCTTTGACTTTCCTGATCGGATTGGCGATCGGCTTGTGGGTTGATGCGTTGTTTCGCAGCAGAAGCGCCGAAAGGGAAGCGGAGCTTGCACTGCTGGGATACGATCTGAGGGAATTCTCAGACTTCATTGTTGAGCGCGCTGGGCAGATTAACCAACGATGGCCGACGTGCATAAGTGACCGCATGCCAGACCTGCAAGCCTTACTAAATCGGGCGCGTGGCGCCGGGCTACCCGCTCCACCGCCAGAGGTCATGCAGCTAAGCGACGATGGCGAGCACTTTGCCGGTTACCTCCGGGACGTGGGCACCTTTCTGATCAACAATCAGTTTGCGGGAGCGAAGAACGTCGCCCTTCATTGGAATGCAGAGATCGAAAAATACGCCGCCAGCCGTCCGGGCGGCGGCGTTTGACTTCCTGGAGAACGCACAATCAAACGAACTTGCCAAAGCCCGGGCCAATAACGCGTGAATCATCCGTAGTCCTACGGTAGCAAATTGCAGCGCACGCGCACACAATCGCCCCAAATCAAGACAACCTTGACTAGAGCGAGGCCGTCACGGTGACTTATGACAACTCTGGAAGCCGTTGCATTCGGTGCCATGCTGACTTGGACGCCATCGCTCATCATCCTGGCGGCGTCGTGGGACGTCGCGAGCTCGACGGGATGGAATAGCCGGTCACACTTTGCCCAATTCCGTGCGTCGGGCCTCTATGGAAATCGACGCGCGCCAGATACAATCGTGAGTCGTTACATCTCATGATCGTGGGGGCGCGTCATGCAGAGCGAGTGGGAATCAATGACGACCGATGATCTGTTCGCGCTGCGCGAACAGATGCACGATGTGCTCAGCGCGAAGTTGAAGGCTAAGAAGATCGAGCTCGAACGTCGGTTGAAACAACTCAATCAGCAGTCAAAACTAATCGAAACGGTGAAGCCTGGCCTGCCAGGGTGACCTTCGGACACTTCGGCCTCGCTTGGACGCTTCTGCCGCTCGGATCGATTCTTTGAGCTTCTGATTTTCCGTCTTTCGATTGAGAAGATCGGCCGTGGTCTGCAAAAGACGCTGCTCGAAATCGTGGAAAGACTGTTCCATCTGAAATACTCCCTGCCTACAAGACAAATTTTGGTTTCAAATAATCGTAGCTCGGCAAGCAATCATCGTGCCGCGGGCCCCCTGCTAGCACCGTATTTCTACGGTGCCACTATAGGCCGGGTTTGTTACAGGACGTTTTCAACATGTTCGGAAAACGGTTTCGTCGGGCCCGCTTCTAACTTCGGGAATAGTCCATCCGAAGCGGGGTTGACTGGGGTAATGCTAGGCCAGTTGGCGCGTAACTCCACCATGTGGGACAGGGTAGACCGGTTTCGTAGAGAGGCTCAGGATTGCAAGGATCGGGCCGCAGGAGCACGGGACCCGATCGATGGAGATGCGTGGTTGAAGCTTGCTGAGGACTGGCTCGTGCTCGCCAGAGTTAGCGAAGCCGGCGAGCAAAATCCGCCGGCCGTTAACGTCCGCCTTGCATCCGAGTAACGGCAACAAGAAGCTCGGGGCGTTCTAATACTTCGACCAACTTATCGAGGGCTCGGCTTAACTGCCGGGCGTTTTCTTGTTTCCAGGACCGTAGCCACGCTCATGAAGGTAGGAGCGCAGGATCTTGCGGATCGCTTCCGTCCGCGTCAGGCCGACACCTTGGCCGCGTTGATCGGATATGAAGGCATCGAGATCGACATCTCGAACGTCGAAAAACAGATTCTCCAGCCCGGTCACCCCCGCTTGGAGCCGTTTTGACATTTGGATTAGGCCTTCCTCGCTGAGCTTGATTCCCTCTTTCAGCTCGGCGAGTTCGCTTTTGATTGTGGTCTCATCAGGCTCGCCGTCGCGCGCAATATGTATCGCCAACGCGGTGACGACCTCGGCGTTCATCGACTTGCCACGACGCGCGGCCACTTGAGCGAGGTGCTTCCGCATCCCCGCCGGTAGCCGGACAAAGATTTTGTCAGATTCCCTATTTGTGGATGTATCGGTCCGCTTTTTTACTCTGGCCGCCATAGTTTCCCCAGTGCCAGGCGGCTGGCTGATGTCTCTGACCCTGTCCCGCCCGGCATTGTCGCCCCGTGATGCTTCCATCCCGCGGTTTGCCTTAAGGCGGAATGAGGCGGCGGCGTCGGTTGGCGTCTCGCCGACGACTTTTGACGAATGGGTGAAGGGCGGGAGGATGCCGGTCGGGCACAAGGTTGGTGGCGTTGTGCTGTGGGATGTGGGCGAGGTCCGGGAGGCCTGGGAGAGATTGCGCGACAGCGAACCGGCTGAAAACAACCCGTTCGATGGAGTTGTCGCGTGATCAAGACCCGTCTCCGGTACTGCGTGTTTGACCCGGACCGAAGAGGCAATCCGCGCTACTACATCCGTAAGCCGGGCTCCAAGAAGATAAGAATCCGCGAGATCTTTGAGGACAGCAACGGGAACATCAGGCCGGAATTCATGCAGGCATATTTCGCGGCGCTCGAGAGCGTCTCGAATGTGCCGCGATCGCTACAGGCCCCGCCGCGTGAAAAGACATTCTATTGGTTAGTTGATCAGTACTACCGCTCTGAAGAGTTCAAGCGCTTCGATATTTTGACGCAGAACGACAAGCGAGGGGTGCTCAATCGCTTTTGCGAGAGCGCCGGCAATCACCCGTATGACGCCTACCGAACAGAGGATGTGGAGCGAAGCCGAGACAAACGAAGCGCGACCCCGGGTGCTGCCGACAAGCTTGTGAAGTATTTACGACCCCTTTTCAAATGGTCAGTTCGCAAAAAATACGCCAAAAGCAATCCCGCGATTGGGGTCGAGAAAATCAACGAAACCGTTGGTTGGCGCACATGGACTGCCGGAGAAGTCACAACCTACCGAGCACACCATAAAATAGGCTCTAAGGCGCGGCTTGCGCTGGAGATTATGCTCAACATCGGAGCGCGCCGCTCTGATGCATGTAGGGTAGGCCGTCAGCACGAACACGGAGATTATCTGGAGTTCGTTGCTTGGAAGGGCCGCAATAGAGAGAAAACACGGAAGACAATTGTTGCGAAGTTCACGCCTGAGCTGCGTGCTTCTCTCGCCGAGACGCCTGTTGGAGATCTCTCATATCTTGTGAACGACCTGGGGCGTCCATTCACCATTTCCGGCTTCGGCAACAAGATGCGCGAATGGTGTGATGCTGCTGGTCTACACCGGTGCAGTTCGCACGGCCTTCGCAAAGCTAGCGCTGTAACGATGGCAGAAAGCGGGGCCACCGCACCGGAGATGTGCGCCTTGTTCGGCTGGTCGAAACTAGAGACCGCCGAGGTTTACATTCGCGAGGCGAGAAAGCGCGTGATGGTCGACAACGCTTTCGCTCGTCTCGACGAGCATAGGAATCGCAAAAGTGTCTCACTCGGAGGGCTAAAATCAAACGATGAGACAAAACGGAGAAATACGCGTGAGAAATCAAAGCGCAAATAGCCGGATGGTGGGCCCGGCAGGACTCGAACCTGCAACCAGACCGTATGAGCGGCAGGAGAACGAACACGATAGCTGATTTTGCTGCATTTTTATTCCCGCTTGATCGTGTTCGTTGCGCTTTGGTAAAGTCGTTTCTGGTGCGAAGCTGATGCGGTGCGCTCTAAACACCAAGCTGCTGTTAAAACAGTCGAGCTGACAGGTACTCAGAGTGGTGACCCTTGCCTTCGGGGGCAACGCTAAGCGACCGAAATTTGAGATAGTTACGTGTCCCAGCAACAACCGAAGAGCCTTGGTCGAAGCCGATTTTCTGTATGAAGTGCCAACCCCGGAATAACCCCGGCTACGCCAGGAACGAACGGACACAACCAGGGTCGAATGAAGTTAAAACTCCCGACTTTTCAACATTATATGGGCCGATAACCGGGTTCGGGACGCAGGGGTCGCAGGTTCGAATCCTGCCACTCCGACCATTTACGCTTGCCATTCATTTTTCAGGACTTTTTCTGATTGCTGGCGGTTCCCGAGTCAACCGCCGATTCCCCTCCGGAAGCCGGACACAGGTCTGCGTTCCCGCGGCGCATGGCGTCCGGGCTTTTCCAGTGCCACCCTCGAAATCGGAGGGTGCAGGGAATGCCCGGTGCAGCAAATTAGATTTTTCGCGCAATGGATCCTTCAGCGTTTGGCTGAGAGATGAGCCTTGATGACCGCGACCATCCGATCCGAGGGGGTGCCCGGCGGGAAGAACCCGAGATACTTGCCGTCGCGATCCATCAGATAGATGAAACCCGAATGATCGATGGTGTATTCTGCGGCGCCTTCGACCGGGACCTTGGCGTAAAAGACCCGATACAAGCGCGCAGCGTCGCGAATCTGCGCAGCATCGCCTGTCAGGCCGAGCAGGCGCGGGTGAAAGGACGGCACATAGTCGGCGAGATGCGCAGGCGTATCGCGGTCGGGATCGACAGTGACGAACAACGGCTGCACCGCGTCGCCGCCGGGGCCAAGTTTGTCGACGGCCTGCCCGATCGCCATCAGATCGGTCGGGCAGACGTCCGGACAGAAGCTGAACCCGAAATAGACAAGCATCAGCTTGCCAAGGAAATCGGCGTCCGTACGAGGCTTGCCGGTGTGATCGATGAGAGTGAAGGGGCCGCCGATCGGCTCCTTGCCCCACATCACTGCATCCATCAACTCGCCGGCGCTGCGTTCGCTCTGCGCGTGCACCACGGGCACTGCACCGAGCAGTCCCGCGGCTACGACCAAGCCGACAAGCACCCGACTGTTCGTCATGCGCCCATTGTCAAGCGGACGCCGGTTGTCGAAACCAGAAGCTTGTCCGGTAGCTGCGCGCGCACGGCGCGAGCGAAGTTGTCGCCGCTACAATGCATCGGGATAATCACGTCCGGTTCGAGCTTCTTGATCTCGGCGACAACTTGATTGAGATAGTCCTCGGGTGCCGGCCCGAGATGGAAGCCACCGACGATAGCATGGATCTTCTGCACGCCGGAGACTTCCTGTGCCTGCCGGACCGAATTGACGATGCCGACGTGACCGCAGGAGCTGATCACCACGAGCCCGCGGTCTTTTACATTGAAACAGGTCGCGTGCTCGTGGATGTGCTCGTCCGGAACGATCTTGCCCAGCATCTCCGCCGGCAGGTAGTGGCTCGCGTCACAGCCGAGACCGTCCTTCACAGCAAATCCGACGTGCGTATTCGGCAACACTCTTTCGATGCCCGACCTCTTGATCTTACCCGTCGTGAAAGCGTGGTCGGCGACAACCGTCGGGTTTTCCGCCAGAACGACTGATACCTTGTTCGCAGCCAGCTCGCGGCGATCGAGCGCACCAAATTCGGCAAGTGCACCGGGTGCGCCGCTATAGCGCTGGCAGAAATTGTCCTCCCCGCCGGCATAGAGTTTCACATCGGCTAGCAACGCGCTGCGGTATTTCTGCAGGAAGCCGATGAGGCCGCCGTAGTGATCGAAGTGGCCATGGCTCACGACCATTGCATTGATCTTGCCGGGATCAGCGCCGGTCAGTTCGATATTGTTGAGCAGAGCTTCCGGCGTATAGCCGAAGTCGAGCAGGATAGTACGCTGCTCGTTGCCGCGCTGTGACTGCAGGTACAGAGACAAACCCCATTGATTGTGTAGTGCGCGACGATAATCCTGCTGCCGTGGTGCCGGCTCGATCGAGACGTTCCCCACCTTGCCCGGGCGCTCGAAAATATTCTGGCTTCCATCGATCAGCACCCGGATCGAGAGTTTGTCCACCACGGGAATGTCGATCGCGGCTGCTTTGGCGATTTCGATGCAGGTAAAGCTACCGGCGGCGACGGCTCCCCCAATGGCCGCACAACCCCTCAGAAAATCGCGGCGTTTGAACTGCTCGATCATCGATCCCTCCCTGCAATGGAGCCAAGCGGTATCCTTGGCTGGATGACTCCAAAACTGGCGAAGTATGAAGTATAGAGAGCGCAAAATCGCGCCCTCAAATCCAATCAATGAATGAGTAGTGCTTGCCCGCCGAAGGCACTGGTGCTGCGCTCAACTGCAGAACTCCGGCACGTCCCATTGGCAGGTCATCGAAGACTACGCCAATTTCGGTGCAGCCAAAAGAGCAGCTTCACTTCCGCTATCGCACTTGGCGTCGTTTCGCTGCGATGCGGAATTTGGTCCGCTATCGGGCGACGCATTTCGGACATCGAGTAGCAATCAAGCTCGATTTATGGGTACGCGCCTAAAAGTGCCTGAACCGGCAATTGGAAACGTCTGAGTAACAAATTCAGTACCATTCCAATAGTACACCTAGACGTTGAAAGAACTCGGTGCATTGGAAAGGGTCTTGAACGTGAAGATGTGCGTTCCGCCGGTCCTACACGCTAAACTTATGATCACTCGTGCTAACTACCTCCCGGTGTAAGCGAGAGGTCAAGCATATGCTATCCTTAGGTGCAATTTCTTTTTGGGCCGCGGCTCTTTTCGTTGGCGCGTTAGGGATTGTTTGCAGTGAACTCTGGCGGCATGGCTACTCTTCATTAGAAGCAGCCAGAGTTGGCGGCTATCTCTTGTTCCTTATAAACGTTGCCATCGCAGTCTTCGGAATTTGGAAGCAGCAACGCTTAGCGTGGACCGCCTATCTCATTATCACGCTGGTGCTGATGTTATTGATAGGCGAGCCGACGCCGGTCTCGGCAATGTGGACCATGGCAAAGCTTCTCTAGCCGCCCCGGCGCGACAGCCCATAGCGCGCCGCCATCGACGTCAGACCCCACCGAGCCTGCTCTTCGGGCTCGCTAGACTAAGTTCGAAGGACAACGGCGCACAGCGCGAGCCTTCGATGCCGCTACGCCCGCACCACAAGGGAAACGGCGAAGCCGGACCTCTTCGTGCAGTCTCGTGCTGAACTCAGCGCTAGCGTGGCGTGCGGCTGGTCTCGGAACCCTGGCCGCCACCTGTACCAGCGCCTGAACCGGTCGTCGTCTGGCTGCTACTCGAGTCGGGACGCCCGGGCGGATGCGCGGACGCGCCCGAACTTTCCTGTTGCCCCACAAGGCCGGATTCTCCGGAGTCGCGAGTCTTGATGCCTTTATCCGCTTCTTCCTGCATCTGCTTGTCGGATTGCATCTGTTGTTGGCCGGGCGCCGTCGACTGCTGAGCCTGTGCCGGCGCGGCGATGGCAACGCCAATCGCGGCCGTCATGGTGAGCATTGAGGTTCGCATAAGCTATCCTTCCTATTGTTCCTCTCCGCACACAACGCGCGAGGCAGCGATCGTTTCCCGAGAGAGTTTTAAAGGAGGAGAGCGCAGGGACAGCGATCCTGCCCTGTGCGAACGAAAGTTCGCCGCCCTTTATTGCGTGTGGTTGCCAGTTCTGCGGTGCCCACGCAGCCTCTGCGATTATTGTGCGAGTTGCGCCAATCCTTTCCAATCGAAGGCGATTCCGTGGCCGGGCCGGGTCGGCGCTAATGCCATGCCCTGATCGAGGACGAGCGGGTGCTCGATATATCGATCGAGCCCAAATCCGTGCGCCTCGAGATAGGAACGATTTGGGCAGGCCGCGAGAAGGTGGACTGTGACGTCGTGTGCGCCGTGGCTGGTGACCGGAAGATTGAACGCTTCTGCAAGCCGCGCGATCTTCATGAATGCCGTGACGCCGCCGCAATTGGTGACGTCGGGCTCGGGATAGGACACCGCGCCGGCCGCGATATAGTTCTTGAATTCCCAGAGCGAGCGCAGGTTTTCGCCGGCCGCGATCGGCACGCCGCCGGCAGCCATGATGCGGGCGTGACCGGCGATGTCATCGGGAATGATCGGCTCTTCGAGCCAGGTGAGGTCGTAGGGCTGCAGGGCGCGCGCGGCGCGGATGGCTTCCTCGACCGTCCATTTCATGTTGGCATCCGCCATCAGCGGAAAGCCGCTGCCGAGATGTTTGCGCATCGCCTGCACGCGCGCGACGTCGGATGCGAGATCCGGGCGGCCCACCTTCATCTTGATGGCGCGAAAGCCCTTGGCAAGATTATCGTCGGTTTGCTTGAGAAGCGCCTCGACGGAGAGATCGAGGTCGATGCCGCCGGCGTAACAGGGCACGCGGGCGTCGAAGCCGCCGAGCAGACCAAACAGCGGCAGATTGGCGCGGCGCGCCTTCAGGTCCCACAGGGCGATATCGAGCGCCGAGAGCGCAAGCACGGGCGGCCCGCCGCGCCCGCCATAATGCAGGCCCCACCAGATATGATGCCAGATGGCTTCGGTGTCGTCGGCGTGCCGGCCCTCGATCAGTTCGGGGATTTCCCGCCTGAGAATATCGGCAATCGCGCCGCCATTGCGGCCGACGGTGTAGGTATAGCCCGTGCCTTCAGCCCCATCTGAATCGCGAACGCGGCAGGTCACCAATTCGAAGGCTGCGATTTCGCCATGTGTGCTGTCGGAGAGGGTAACCGTCAGCGGGATCCGATAGAGCCCAGTCTCGACCGTTTTGATTGTTGTCATTGGTTTCCACCCGCGTTTCTTCGTGCATGTTCGGTTGGGCGCGCCAATAGGTCGACTTGGCTCCCTTCCTCTTCCGCCCACTTTACCGCGGTCCCCTTTAATGCACTACGTCCGGCACAGCGGCATGCGTTGCGACTGACCGGCTTCGCAGACCTTAAGTTTGTGTAATCTCGTTGCGGCCAGGTGCGGCTGAACCATCTAAGTGACAGGCGGGAGCGTTAAAACCTGCCCTTCAACTGTACCCAGCGGCCCTGCTCAGAAAGGTGAGCTGGGTCCTTTTGAAATATCCAACGTTAGGCCCTGCCTCAGTGGCTCAGAGGCGCCGATGATGTCTACCCCTCAATCTCGAACTGCCCGCTGGTCGGAAGCAGACGACAAGCTCTTGCGTGCGATGTCTGAGGCCGGAAAGAGCCTCACGCTGATGACGGTCAAACTCAACAGGCCGATGGCGTCCATCAAGGCGCGCGCCGCAGACTTGGGAATTGCCATTCCCGGAACCGAGATTGGAAAGCGCAGGCACAGAAAGTCTGCCTGACACAACGTGCGAGCTTCTTCCTCGCCAGCTCTAATCGAAGTGAACCCGATGCCATCCTGAAACGTTAGGTCAGATGCCCAACCAGCGAAGACTTACGTGGAGAGCGTCCAGGCCTACCTAGAGCGGAAGCACAGGGAACTCAGGCTGATAAATGACTGCCTGAGACACCCCTTGCCGTTGACCTGTCCGCGGTCGGTCGGCGAAGTTATCAGGCACAAGTTTCAGCTCGCCGCTGCCCTTAAGGCAGAGCACGCTCAGCATGATTGGAACGTCACCGAGACGGCTTGGGCACATCCCGGCCAACGGCGCATCGGCCCGTTCGAATTCAGATACGACTACCAGCGCGCCGATCTCGACGTGCGCGGCCCCTCGTTCTACGAGCTCGACTGCGGCGCGACCGATACCATCTATACTGCTTCCGGTATGGCTGCGATCTCGGCGCTGCTGCTGGCTTCTGCCCGCGTGATCGGAGAGGCGGATATTCTGGCTCTGCCCGGCGCCTACGGTGAGACGCAGGAGTTCATTGAAAACTACGCCGATCGTTTGCGGATGATTACGCTGAACCGCCCCTCGGAAGAGGCGGTCGGTCCAAGATCGGCGTCGTCGCGGATTATGCTGCTGGATTCCTGCGCATCCGCTTCCGCGTTTGATGCCGGGCTTCACTGCACGAACGCGGCGCCTGATCTCTCGATTTTCGATACCACCTGTTTCTCCAGCGGGTCAGGCCGTATCCGGAGGGTGTTGGGACGTGCTCGCGAATTGGCTATCCCCATCGTCATGGTGCGTAGCCATACGAAGCTGGATTCGCTCGGCGCGGAATATGGTCGACTTGGGTCCGTGGCTTTCGTCGACTGGGAAAAGAACGTAGCCGGCGGATCGAAACTCAAGCAGCTTCCGGCTGAAACACGAAATGCTGTTCGGCTACTGGGCGGCGCGGCGCTGCCAGCGCATTTCCCTCCCTATATCGGCACACCGTCATATCGCGAGCTGACGAACAAACGGATCGCAGCCATGCTGCGCAACAGCCGCCGCGCCAGCCGATATTTTGCGACTGCGCTCTCAGGCTTGACTGCTGAACTCCATTTCGCCCATGGCCTTTATGTCACCGTCAGCAGTCAGCAACCGCTTGATGAGGCAACAGCTAGACGGGCGGCTGCCGAAATGAGCAGCGACCTGGCGCGAACGGGTTTGCCAATCCAGCACGCGGGAAGCTTCGGCTTTGATTTTGCCGCGACAGAATGGTTCCGTAATCCCACAACTGACCGCTATAGCGTCCGCATCGCGGCATCAGATCTTCCCACTGCGATCTGGGATGATCTTACTGAAGCGATCGCCAAGTGGTGGTCGGCGCACCAGCGCAAGATAGAAGAATTCTAGATCCCGGCCGTCATTCCCAGTCGGCCGAGGCCCGGGAGCTTCAACGCGGGCCGGCGAATGTCGAGTCCCACCACCGCGCCGAGGAAATTGAATTCCAAACCTTCGACCCAGCCGACGGTGAGACCGAGATAACCCCCGAGGGAAGCGTATACCCCGGTGCCGGACGGGGTCAGCCCGAACCACTCACCTCGATAAGGGTAGTCCTTTCCAATGGCGGTCGGCGGCAGGACAGTCTTGAGTTCGGGAACTGCATCAAGCGCCGCTTGGACAAAGGTATTGGAGTTCGGTCCCGGCCATGCATTGTAGTCGCCGTGCGCACTGAACTTGTAGTTCTCGATGACGTGACGGATCTTGGGAATTAGACGGCTAGCTTCAGGACCGTCGACGGCGGCAATGGTTTCCGGGACGGCGCCAAACCACCGTGCATCGGCGGTGAATCCGTTGGTGCGAATAGGCGCGCCCCAGGCAGTATAATCGTAACGCGTGTATGTAGCTGCATTCTGCTCCTTGACGACGATCCAGGTGTGGATGGCGAATATCGCCTTCCATCGAACCGTGCGCGCACCGTAAACCCGGATTACTGCGTCAGGATGGTGGGATGGCAACGGCAAGAGGCCAGCGCTGGAGCGGTCTGCAGTTTGCCAATTTCCTCGGGATTCGCCAAACCAGTAGCGCCCGGCCGACACGCCGACCGGAAAAAAGACCAACGCCAGAAAGATTGCGACTGATTTGAGCAAAGCAAACGCGAGGGCATGAAGTGGGGACGGCTCTCATATAGTTCGCGTTGTCGTTGGCGCCAGATCACCCCAGCCTTTTTGATATTGCACAAAGTCGTACGCAACGACGCGCCTTCTCTCGGTCCGAACGCCGCGAATAGGCCTCAATATATTGCCGATCAATTCTGACACGAAGCTGACCAACGGTCTCAACGATGTGCGCGCCCGCGAAATACATTTGTCACAAATCTGCAAGCGCATCTTCGCTCGCGCTGTGTGTCAAGCGCGGGAACCAAAAGCGCATGTCGCGATTACTCCACGCTTGCGCAACTTGGGCTTGAGCTGCTCGAAAATACTTTCATGCCTGCTGACGAATGATCTTAGTCTCTCCACGATTGATAGACAGATTCATCGAGCGACGATGTCGCTTTCTGAGATCGGCTGTCATCGTGATCGTCCGTAACGCCGCACTGCCATTCGATCCGGTCTTCGCAATCCGGCGTTCGGCTGAGCGGGCCTGCATTGTTTCCGGTGGGAGCTGCGCCGAATGCTGATCGAAACTTCAGCGCCGCGGATCTTGTATCAAGCTGCGAAACCCCAAATTCTGATCGCCGACGATGATCCGCAGAATTTGATGGCGCTCGACGCGATCCTGGCGGCTCCTGACCGCGAGGTCGTCCAGGCGCGATCCGGATCTGAGGTGCTGCGCCGCGCGCGCCAGAATGATTTTGCGGCTGTTGTTCTTGATATGCGCATGCCTGATCTTGACGGGCTTCAAGTGGCCGCGCGGATGAAGGCGGATCAACGCACTTCGCGGATTCCTGTTGTTTTTCTCGCGGCTTACGATCCCGACGAACTACAGATCGCGAGCGGCGGTGCCGCCGGCGCAATTGACTATGTCTTCAAGCCGGTCAATCCAGAACTTCTCCGCGCGAAGATCGACATCCTCGTCGATCTCTTTCGAAAGACCGAGGAAATACGCCGGCTTGCCGACCAGGAAAAACGGTTGCTCCTGGAGAATTTGCGCTTTCAGAAGGAAAGGCTCGCTGCCGAGCAGCGGCTGCGTCACCGCGAGGAGCATCAATCGCTTGTGCTGCAGTCGTTGCCGATTGCGCTTTACACGGCAAGCAGCGGCCCCGGTTTGCGACGGCTGCGCTTCACCAACGATAGCATCCGGCGTCTGTCGGGCTTCTCGAGTTCGGATTTCCTGAGACAGCCGAATCTGTGGGAAGCCAGACTCAACCCCGAAGAACACGGGCGGGTGATCCAAGCTTTTGCGAACATCGAAAAGGCCGGCTCCGCGAGCATCGAATACCGCTGGCGTTGCGCGGACGGGACAGAAAAGCACGTCTTTGACCATGCCGTCCTGAGCGAGAGGGACGGCCGCCGCGAGCTCCTTGGGTTCTGGCTTGATGTCAGCGACAGGAAGTCCCTTGAGACGGATCTGCTTCACGCAAGCAAGCTGGAGGCCGTCGGCCGCCTGACCGGAGGCATCGTCCACGACTTCAGGAACATGCTGAGTGTGGTGATCGGCAATCTTGACCTGCTTCATCTGCTCATTCGCGACAACAGCGGCGCCTGCCGCCGCCTCCACTCGGCGCTCGAAGGGGCGCAGACCTGCGCCGAACTGACCGGCCGCCTGCTTGCCTTCGTGCGCCGCCGGGCAATCGAGACCGACGTCGTCGATGTGATCGAGACCGTCGAATCGATCGTGGATCTGCTGACATGCGCTCTCGGCGCCAACATTCGTATCCGCACCAACTATGACAGGGATTGCTGGCCCGTTTTCGTCGACCGGCCGCAGCTCGAAGCCGCGATCGTCAATCTGGCGATCAACGCGCGCGATGCGATGCCCAATGGGGGACAGCTCGGCATTTGTGTGGAGAATATTCGTCATGCGACCGATCACCGAGGTCAGGAGGCGTCGCAGTCGCGCGAATATGTACGTATCACGGTGAGCGATACCGGTGTCGGCATGTCGGCCGAGATCGCGGCGAAAATTTTCGAGCCGTTCTTCACCACGAAGAACGTCGGCAAGGGAAGCGGCCTGGGCCTCAGCATGGTCAGGCACTTCGCCCGGCAGTCGAACGGCGACGTCACAGCGAAAAGCACTCCTGGAACCGGAACTCAAATCCGTCTCGATCTTCCGCGGGCGCAATTGGAGGCTCCGCCGGAAATCGAGCAGACTCTGTTTGATCTATCCGCATGACAGCCACCCGGTCCGAGCATGCCGAACGGGTTCGCCGCGGTGTCTTCATTAGAACGTCACCTAAAAAAGGTTCAACGCTCCTGAAATGCTGAGTGCGCACGTTCGGGGAACCCGCTCAGAAGCAACGATACGCACCGTCCTCCAAGTGCGGCGTGTTCAGTTGCAACTGAGTGCAGGGTTGTCGAACCGATGCGGCACGCAGATGCCTTGGGAGGACAAGAGATGCGGGTGCTCCTGGTCGAGGACGAGCCGAAGGTCGCCGCTGTAATTTCCGATATCCTGAAATTCAACGGCTTCACTGCGGATTCGGTCGGCACCCTGGAGGACGCATCCGAATCCGTCGCGGTAGTCACCTATGACGCGATCCTTCTGGATCGCAAATTGCCTGACGGCGATGGACTCCATTGGCTTCGCCACCGGCGGCGGTCGGGATGGCCGGTGCCTGCGCTGATCCTGACAGCCGAAATGGACAGCGTCGACGACCGCGTCGAAGGCCTGAACGCGGGTGCAGACGACTACATCTTGAAGCCCGTCAACATGGAAGAGCTGATCGCGCGACTGCGCGCCGTGCTGCGGCGGCCTACCACCGCGTTGGGACCGGTGATGCGCGCGGGCAATGTCGAGTTCGATCCCGGCGGAAGGCAGGTGTGGGTCAACGGCACATCGGTCAAGGTGCCGCGGCGCGAGATCTGTCTGCTGGAGGTGCTGATGCGCCGGTTCGGGCGCGTCGT
This sequence comes from Bradyrhizobium sp. CSA112, assembly GCF_029051645.1. Taxonomy (GTDB): domain Bacteria; phylum Pseudomonadota; class Alphaproteobacteria; order Rhizobiales; family Xanthobacteraceae; genus Bradyrhizobium. The sequence continues at coordinate 77,081 of NZ_JAACFS010000006.1, read as the reverse complement.
TCCAAAGTCCGCGCTGGAAGAGAGTCTGTTCAGCTATGACAATGAAGTCTCTTCCAATGCGCTGGAAGTCGGCATTTACCGGCTGAGGAGCCACCTCTCGAAGTCGGGAGCGACGGTTTCGATCAGAACGGACCGCGGCATCGGCTACATTCTCGAGCTTGCACGATCAAGTGTTTCCGACACGAAGCCTGCGAGCGGCAAGAGCTCCGAGGTCTCTCGCGCCTGATGTAACAGAATCGTTTCGTTCAGGTGGCGCGAGCATGGCGGCTGAAGGGCGGATTGATGAACGTGTGTTCTGTCGACCACACGTTGTTTCGTTTAGCGCATCTGAAGCACGTCGCGTGATGACGGCACATCGCCGGGTCATTAAGGTCAGGACGTGCAATCCGAAACTCCACGCGCGCTCATTCGCGTCGAAGTTCTGGAACGCATGCGGGGGCTCGAAGCTCATCCGAGCACCAGAAGTTGCAATCGCGCTTACGACGCCCAGTGAAGCGTGAATCTCGAAAAGGCCGGCGACAAGTGCTGATGAAGCTTCGACCATCAAGAGCCCGGACATTGTTGCTCTGCGCTCTTCTTGGCGCTTGCGGCAGCGAAACGTTGGCGGCCGAACAGCCATCGGTGCGCATGGTTCCCTTGCGCAAGCCGGCCGCGCAAGACCAGATGCCCGTCGTCTCCGAGCGTGGCCAGATTCGCCTGGATGTGTCGCGCGGGCAGACGATACGGCTTTCGCAGACCGCGAAGACGATGTTCATTGCCGATCCCGCCATCGCTGATATCCAGGCGCCGTCCAACGACGCGGCCTTTGTCTTCGGCAAGAAGGCCGGTCGAACGAGCTTCTTCGCGCTCGACGACAATCAGCAGGCGATCGCCGAATACGAAGTCATCGTGACCCAGCCGATCAAGGATTTGCGCGAAATGCTCCGCAGCGAGGTCGGCGATTATGCGATCCAAGTGTCCTACACGCCGAATGGTGCGGTACTAAGCGGCACCGTGCCCAATGCCGCTCTGGCGGAGAGTGCAAAATCCATCACGACGCAGTTCCTGGGGCCGGGAGCCATAATCACCAACAAGCTGCGCGTTGCCGGCGCATTACAGGTGAATCTCCAGGTCCGGGTCGCGGAAGTCGCCAGAAATGTCGCCAAGGAGTTCGGATTTAATATCAATGCGACCGCGGAGACAGGCAGTTTCCGTTTTGGCTTTGTGAATGGCCGGTCTGCCGTCGGTCCGGCGGGACAAATCATCCGATCGCCGACGGGAGCCGGCTCCGCATTTTTGGGATTTGGCGCTGGCGGCACCAATATCTCCGCCGTGCTGGACGCACTCGCAGCCGAAGGTTTGGTCGCCATTTTGGCGGAGCCAAACCTCACGGCGGTCTCCGGAGAGCCTGCAAGCTTTCTCGCAGGCGGCGAGTTTCCGATACCGGTCGCGCAGGGGCTGGACCGCTTCAGCGTCGAGTTCAAGCGCTTCGGCGTCAGTCTTGATTTCGTCCCGACGGTTCTTGCAGGTGAAATGATCAGCATTCGCGTGAAGCCGGAAGTCAGCGACATTTCCAGTCGCGGCCAGGTTCAGATCAATGGCTTTACCATTCCCGCGCTTGCGACGCGGCGCGCAGACACGGTCGTTGAACTCGCCAGCGGGCAAAGCTTTGCGATCGGAGGCTTGATCCGCAAGGGCTTCAGCACCGACATCTCGGCATTCCCCTGGCTGGGCGATATCCCAGTGCTTGGCGCGCTGTTCCGGTCGAGCAACTTCCAGAAGGACGAGACCGAACTCGTCATCATCGTCACGCCTTACATCGTGCGGGCGGCAGTCAGCGCGACGCAAACGCAGGCGCCGACCGATCGCGTCGCGCCGCCGTCCGATGTCGACCGCGTTTTTCTGAACAGGGTTGCGTCACCGCCGCCAGGGCGGCAGGCGCCCAAAGCCAAGGTGACGCGGCCGCTCCAGGATGGGTTTATTCTCGAATGACAAAGAGAACCAGGATGCGCATGACCATCATGTTCTTCGCAGTTGGCCTGTTTGCGCCGCAGCCCGCCGCCTGCCAGACCTATATCGAAACGCCGCCGGCCGTCCTGGTCGCACCCGCATCGCACGTCCTTCTGCTTTCCAGCGGCTCGGGCGGCGCCCTGACGTCGGCAGACCGGCGCCGTCTGGAAGACTTCATATACACTGCGAGCCATGGCCGGCTCGATGCGATCCATGTGGACGTCATCGGGATCGATCCGCGCGCACGTTACGCGGTGACGCGAAGCGCAATCCGGATGGGCGTCGCGCCCTTCAAGGTGAAGGAAATCTACGCGCCCGCCGACGAGCGCCACCGCTTCGCGATCCGCGTCGTCGCGGTGCGCTACACTGCACTTGCGCCGGGATGTCCTTCGCTGCAGATCACGGCGTCGCCCAACGACAATCACTTCGAGCCGACGCTCGGCTGCTCGAATCTTGCGAACCTTGCCGCCACCGTCAATGACCCGAAGGATCTGCTCGTAAGTACCGCGGTGCCGCCGTCCGACGGCGAGCGTGCGGCCATCCCGGTGACGCGCCATCGCGGCTTCAGCGGCAACGCCGCGCTCTCGCCACAGACGGGACGCGGAGCAACGGTCATCAGCGTGCCCCCTGCCAACCCCGCGACGCCGGCAGGTGGCGCAGGCACTGCGCCCGCGCAGTAGAGCGCCATCTAGACGAGGCCGGCGGCCAGCATGGCGCGCGCGACGCGTTCGAATTGCTGGCTTGCGATCGCGCTACCGAGCCGCGGCTTGCGCCGCAGGCTGCGGGCAAGCGCCGCTTCCGCGACAACGGGAATGCGGGCTGACACTGCAATGTCCAGAAGCGATAGGGCGGCTGCGCCTCTTGCGCGGCAGACCACGATCGGCACGGATGTTTCGCCCCTGATATAGCGAAGGCCGACCACCACGCTTTCGCCGCGCACGAACAGTGTGGCATGGCGTGGGCCTATCGGAGGCTCCCGGGCCTGCTCCTCGCGGTGACGCCGGCGCGTGCTGCGCACCAGAGGGTTGCCTTCCTGATCCTGCCGCTCGCGCTTGCTCTCCGTGATCGTCATGCGCATCTCGCGCAGGAACAGCCAGCGCTGAAGCAGAATGTCGACCAGGCCGGTCGCGAGGAGGAAGGCAATGCCGATGCCGAGCAGCAGTTGCGCCATGCTGCCGAACACGAAGCCGATGCAGCCTTCGCCGCAGATCGGTAGCCGAACCAACGTGTTCAGCGTGCCCGCCACGACGATGACCAACGTGGTTCCGAGCAGGACGCCCTTGACGACGGTCTTCGCAAGCTCGATCCAGTTCTTGAGACCGAAGATGCGCTTGAATCCAGTGAACGGATTGATGTGCTCCAGACTTGGCGTCATCGGCGCAAGAGAGAACAGAAACCCTCGATTGATGGCGATGTTGGCCAGCATCGCCGCAGCGACGGTGACCGCCAGTAGCGGCAGGACCGTGCGCCAGCACAGCGCGATCAGAGCTGCCCCCAGTTGCGGCAGCGCCACCTGGAACGGCTGGTTTTGCATATCGATGGCGAGCAGCAGGGCTTCTCGCCAAAGGCCGACGATATTTCCCGAAAACGACCACAAATATGCGATCGCCGCCACCGCGCCTACCGCGCTGACGAAGTCGTGGCTGTGGGATATCTGTCCTTTCTCGCGCGCGTCCTGAAGCTTCTTCGCCGAGGCCGGCAGCGATTTCTGTTCGCTGGTGTCGCTCATTGCAGAAACCGCTCGAGCTGGCTCTTGATGCCGTGCGTTCCTGCAAGCTCGCCGCGCATATAGTCCATGAGGTAGGTCGCGTAGATGCCGATGAACACCACGAACACGACGTTCTTCAGGGTGGGCGGCAGATCGTAGGCGTTCAGTTGCGGGGCGGAACGGCTGATCAGCATCACCGAAAGGTCCAGGAGCAGGAACAGCGCGATGACCGGGCCGCCGACCAGCAGCGCGTATCCGAGGATGTGATCGAGCGTCTTGGCAATCGAAAGGGCGCTGTCGAGGGTGAGCCTCGGCGTAAAACTCGTCACCGGCCAGATCGCGTAGCTGTCGTAGAGGGTGCCGGCCAGGATGCGCATGCCATCCGCGGTGACGAAGACGGCGATGGCGCTGATGCCGAGAAAAATGCTCAGCGACGACGCTTGCGATCGCGTTGCGGGGTCGCTGGCGTCCTCGTTGGTCACGCCGCGCTGTTCGTCGATCAATTCGCCCACCGCCTGAATGGCCCAGAACGGCACGCCGAATATGAAGCCGATCAGCGTACCGACCAGCAGTTCCTTCATTGCGATCAGCACAAGCTGGGCGCTCTGGTGCGGTCCCAGCGCGGCGATGCTCTCGGTCGCGTGCCACATCACGGGAAGGCCCAGGGCGAGCGCAAAGCCCATACGGACGACGCCGCCGAGCTCCGCCTTTGTGAACACGGGGAATACCAGCGCAACACCCATGGTCCGCATGGCGGCGATGCCAAGCCCCAGCAACGCACTCAACGCCACGTCGATGAACTGCTGAAAATCCGCCGATGAAAGCGCTGACGTCATCGCGGCCGATTATCCGTCATGAACGTGTGGTGAGTGCTGGAAACTCCGTAAACAGGCGCCGGGCGTGATCGATCAGCGGACCAGCAAGCAGCGGAGAAAGCAGGCCGAGAACGGCGACGACGACGAGCAGCTTGACGGTTTGCGGCAAGGTCTGATCCTGGATTTGCGTGGCGGCCTGCAGGATCCCGACGATCAGCCCGGCCACCAGTGCCGCCAGCAGCGGCGGCAGCGTCAGCACGAGAAACAGGCTGAGCGACGTGCTCATATGCGTTAGAATGCTGGCTTCTTCCATGATGATGCTCTCCCGCTACTGCGCGTAACTCAAGACCAGCCCGTGTATCAGCCGCGACCAACCGTCGATCGCGATGAACAGGAACAGCTTGAACGGAACTGAAATCACCGTCGGCGAGACCAGCGACATGCCCATCGCCATCAGGATCGTCGTTACTACGAGATCGATGGTGATGAACGGAAGATAGAGCAGGAAACCGATCTCGAACGCGCGCTTGAGCTCGGCGAGCAGAAAGGAGGGGGCAAGAATCGAGAGCTCGTCCTCGGTGGCGCGATTGCGCATATCTGCCGGCCATACGCGTTCGGTGGCGGAAAGAAAGAATTGCCGCTCCTCCGGCCTGGTAAAACGCTTCAGATAGTCCCGCACCGGCTCCTGGGCGCGCTTCACCGCAACGCCCCAATCGTCGAAGGTCCTGTACTGCAGGGTCGGGTCGTTGAGTTGCACGTATACCTGCTCGATGATGGGTGAGCTGATATACATGGTGAGAATCAGCGCCGCGCCGTACAGAACGATGTTCGGCGGCACTTGCTGGACGCCGAGCGCGTTACGGACGAGGAACAGCACGACCGAGATCTTCAGGAACGAGGTCGTCGTCACAACGACGAACACCAGCAATCCCAAACCGAAGGTGATTGCGATAAGCGCGAGGATGCCGGGCTGTATGTCAGCCATGGTCGAACAGGCGAATGAGGCGAACGCCCAGACCGTCGCCGACACGCACGATCTCGCCGCGGCCGATGCGGCGTCCGTTGGCGACGATGTCGACCGGATCATTCGGCGATCGCCCGAGTGGAAATACATAGCCAGGCGCTATCATGCGGAGTTGCTCAAGTTCGACCGTCTGACGGCCCAGCTCGAAGGTCAGCTGAATTTCGAGATCGCCAAGATCATCCGTCTCGACGACGCGGGGTGCGCCTTTGCCCTCCATTGCATTGATCTCCTGAATGGACTTGCTGTGCTGAAGCGCGGATCGGACGCGCGCCCCGGTTTCGTCCAGGCGTGCGATCGCCCGATATCGATGGCCAAACATGAGGGCGGCCTCACCGCGCTCGAATGGAAACTCGTCCGGTATCAGCACGTCGCCATGGTGCAGGTCCTGCAGCGTGCTCAGGGGTAGCCGCACCGCGCCCGCACAGAGAATCGCGACGACCGGCACGAATGTCTCCGCGAGCGGCAATCGCGCCGGTGCGGCATGTTGCAGGACTCTTACGAAGTCTTCGAGGGCCGGGCCGTCCAGTTCAAGCCCAAGCTCGAAAGGAACGCCGTCCAGGGCGCCGTGGAAGACAAGCCGGTGCAACTGCGGACCAGGCGTCGTGAGATCGCGCGACGCGCGGCGGGACGATGACTGAAGCCTGAAGGACGCGCCGGTCGCAATCTCGATCTTCTCGAACAACGGGGCGAGCGCAAGCTCGACGAGCATGGACAAGGTCGGCTCGTCCGGAGGATCGTCGGAAAGCCCCGGCTGAATCCGGTCCAGGAGACGGCGCACGGTGGCGTATGCAAGCGTGGCCTTTGCGCTGGATTGGCCCCAGTAGCAGCTCGCTTCGAAGCAATCACTGTCGGCCGGGACGATTTCCGTCGCGTAAGCGGGGGACAGGTCGATGTCGATCGGCAGACCTTCGATCGACGCTTTGAACGGCGCGCGCCGGACGGAACAGGCGTTCAGGACAGCCAGGTCCGACGGCTCGCACAGCATTCGCGGCTGCCATGGCGCGACGTCGGCGTCGTGCGGCTGTTCTTTATGGGACGCACGCGCGCCATAGGCGTCCATCACGGCCGTTCGCTCCGGCCGCCGGGGTTGTTCGCATGCCGGATGCTGCCTTGCTCATCCGTATCCAGCTCGTCGATCAGCTCCATGTGAGAGCGGACGGCATTCTCGAGCTTTTCCTGCAGCAGGCGCGTTTTCCTGACTTCGCGAAATCGCGCGCGATGCTCGGCGGCGGATCGGAGCAGCGCCTGTTCGCAAAGTACGAGCTTGGCGCTCGCCGTCTCGGCAAGGCGGTTCGCGCCCGCCACGGCTTCGGCCAGCCGGGCCAGTTCATCGTGCCTGCGATACAGCATCTCGATCGTAACGCTCGCGCTGCCTGCGAGATCGCGGTAGTAACGCCGTTCGCCGCGGCTTCGATCGTTCTCCGCGCAGGCAAGCGCGACCGCCGCCGCCTCACTTGCCTCGCGCGCCCTGTCGCGCGCCGCGGCATCCGCCTGCATGAGGCGGCAGGCCTGCTGCTCGCGCAGCGCGCGATAGCGCGACAGCGCGTGCACGTTTGTCATGCTCATGAGGCGAGGCGCGCCATCCATCGTCTGGTTTCCTCGAAGGTTGTCCGCTCGTCAGCCGGCTGCCGAAGGAACGATCTGATGTCGTCGATCTTGGCGACGGCTTCGTCGGCAACTTTGTCAGCGCCTTGCCTGTACTCGCCGACCTGGATCAGAAATTCGATCTCGGCGTAGCGGGCGAGCAGGGCGCGCAGCCGCCCCGCTTCGATGCCATGTTCGCGGGAGATCACCGCCTCCATCAGCCGGCTGCGGCTTGCGAGAATGTCGATGGCCGGAAAATGGCCGGAACTCGCGAGCGCGCGCGATAGAACAATGTGGCCGTCGAGAATGCCCCGCGTCTCTTCCGCGATCGGGTCGCCGGTGCCGTCGCCTTCGACGAGCACCGTATAGAAAGCCGTCACCGAGCCGCGCTCACCCATGCCGGCGCGCTCGATCAATTGCGGCAGGGTCGCGAAGATCGACGGCGGGAAACCGCGACGGGTGGGCGGCTCGCCTGCAGCCAGACCGATTTCGCGCGCCGCACGCGCAAAGCGGGTGATGCTGTCGATCAGCAGCAGAACGCGACGCCCGTCGTCGCGGAAATGCTCGGCAATTGCGGTCGCGACATACGCCGCCTTGAGCCGTTCGATCGGTGACCTGTCCGACGTGGCGACGACGAGGACGGCCCGCTTCAGTCCGTCTTCGCCGAGTTGCCGCGCAATGAACTCCCGCACCTCGCGCCCGCGTTCGCCGATCAAGCCGATGACCACGACATCGGCCTCGGCATTCTTGACGATCTGGGCGAGCAGCCAGGACTTGCCGCTTCCCGGTTCTCCGTAGATGCCGACACGCTGGCCTTCGCCGCAGCTAAGCAGGCCGTCGATGGCACGTAATCCAACGCGGAATGAGCGATCGATCAGTTGCCGCGACAGCGGATTGGGCGCCGGACCATGCAGGGAACGCACGCTTTCGCGGCGGTTAATCGCTGCGCCACCGTCGAGCGCACGCCCGAGGCTGTCGATAACGCGCCCAAGAAGGGCATCGCCGACCGGTGTCGTCATGCTCCGGCCGGTCGGTATCACCTCGCTGCGCATCGACAGCCCATGCAGCTCGCCGATCGGCGTGAGCAGGACGCCGTTGCCGGTGAAGCCCACGACCTCGGCGGTGATCGAATGCCCGGCCTGCGCATCCGCTATCGTGCACAATTCGCCGATGCGGACGTTGGGCACGACCGCGTGGACGAGCGTGCCGACCGCCTTGGTGACGCGGCCCCTGACCGGTCGCGTGTCGATCTGCTTGACCGCGTCATGCAGCCTCGGCAGTTGCGACGCGAAGCGAATCGATAGCCGTTCCTCTGTCATGAGGCGCGTTGCCAATTGGCGCCGGCGATCTCGATCGCGCTCAGCCGTTGCTGCAGGTCGTTCCGCAGCGCCCGGCTCTGCGCGGCAAGGCCGACGTCGATGTTGCCGCTCTGGGTCACGATCTGGCAGTCGCCGGGCTTGATGCCGGCGTCAGCCTCCACGCGCAGCAGGCGGGCGTCACAGGAGCCATCTTCGTCAAGCGACCGGCGCAGCGGCTCCACCATCTCCGGCGCGACGCGCAGGCGTATATCGGTTCCCACCAGCGTCGTTACTGCCTGTCGGACGGCGCGCGTCACGAACTCGGTCTCGTCGAACGCGCCGAGAATGCGCTCGACAATGACGATGATCATGGACGGAACGGTGCGCTCGAGTTCATTGAGATAACGCGCGGCTTCGCCGGCCAGATTGGTCGCGACTTGCGCGGCCTCGCTGGCACCGGCCTCGCGACCCTCAAGAAATCCCCGCTGCTTCTCCTGCTCGTATGCAGCCTGGGCCAGTTCTTGCATCGACTTCAGATACTGGTGTGCGGCATCGACCGCGCCTGTTGCCTCGCGCCAATGATTGAACTCCTCGGCTCGCACGACCGGGCCGCATGGTTTCAACTTGGGACGTGCCGGCGGCTCATTCGGAGGCATTCGTCGACCCGTCGAGTTCTGACAACACAGGATCCATCAGGCCAAGCGCCAGTTTCTGCTCCGCGTCGCTCCATTCGGGATACGAGGCGCTTTCGGGCGGAAGCCGAACATGCAGTTGCTGTCGCATTGGCGGCGGGAAGGACGAAAACCAGACGTGGAGGCACGCATAGCCATCGCGTGCGATGCGTTCAGCCAAAATGCCGGGTGCAACGGAACGCAGCGCAGGCACGACGCCGTCGCGGCGCAACCCGAATGCATGGGATCGCTGCCCGATTTGAGCGATCAGATCGGCGACGTCGCGGCCGCGGATCATTTGGCGAAGGGACTGGGCATGCCAGGCCGCGCCGGCGAACGACGATGCTTCCTTCAGATCGGCCAGGAACAGACGCTCGAATGTCGCTCGCCGCTCCGCAAGGGCGGTCGCATTGTCTGCCGGCACATCGTTTGAGCCGCCGGCTTGCTGCTGGATCAGCAACGGCGCAATTCGGTCATGCAGGCGCGCGCAGCTTTGCAGGCGGCGGACAACGGGCATGGAAAGCCGGCTATCGAGCGTATCAGCCAGTCTGCGCGGGTGGGCGGCGAGGACCATCCTCGTGGCATCATACGAAGGCAATTCCCTGGATTCGGAGCGTAGGGTCGATGTGGTCGACATGGAGTCCTCTGCCGGAAGCGCCAACCTCAGGCAGCGCGCTGCGTAACCGTCCGATCGGCGTCACGATCATTCGGGGAGAGACGATTGATTCTTGGCGGGTCATTTCGGGCCGCGCCGGGCACCGGTGACAAACCGCCGGGCGCATGCCGTTCGTGGCGGCGACCGAGCCAGAACGCCAGGGCGCCGGTCAAGAGCAGCGCGGGGAGGGCCGCGAGGGAAAGATAGAGCGCCTGAGACGAACCACCGGCCGTCCGTGGCGCCATCAGCCCGGCTGGAGTTGCTGCGCCAACCGTCCCTGGCGCGGCGGGCTCGATGGAAGGACGTTCCACCGGAACGAGCACCACCGATACCTTCTCGTAGGACAGCCCTTCGATGCTGTTCGCCACCAGCATCTTGACATGCGGAAGCAATGATTTCAGCGGCGCGCGCGAGTCATGACGAATGAACACTGATGCAGATGATGGCGTCGCATCCTGGCGTAACAGATCGTTCTTCGGAAGGACCACATGAATTCTGGCCGATAGAACGCCGTCGATATCGGAGATCGTCCGCGACAGTTCTTCGCTCAGCGCGTAGATAAAGCGCGCGCGTTCCTCCGTCGGTGACGAAATCAGGCCGCTGCTCTTGAAGACCTCTCCCATGTTGGTGAACGTCCTGCGCGGCAGGCCGTTCGCCTTGAGGAGCTCGATCGCTTGCGGTAGTTGGCGTTCCTCGACGCTGATCTGGCTGGTTCCGTCCTTGGCGAACGAGCGCTCGGCAGCGACGCCGTATTTGTGCAGGAGCGCAATCATGTCGTTTGCTTCACGCTCGTCCAGTTTGGAGTAAAGCTCCGTCTGGCATCCCGCCAGCGCGCAGAGCACGAGCGCGAGCGCAGCGAGTTTCACCATTTTATGGACGGCGATCATGTGCGTCTCCGCTTGAGATCTGGGAAGTCCCGGCGGCAGCTCACGCCGAGGACATCAGTTTGTTCATTGAGGTGGTGAAGGCGCCAGTGCTCTTGGTCATCAGGCCGACTTGAATGGACTGTTGATAGACCTGCTCGAAGTTGCGAAGCATGACGTTGAAGGCATCGGTCGAGTTGGCGGCTCCATTCAGCGGCGCGGCAGCGGGGCCGCGCGGTAGTCCGGCGCCGGCGAGCGCAACTGCCGGGGAGTCGGTTGCGGAATGTGCATTGGGCGTGCGCAGCCGCTGATCACCGCGATAGAGCGTTTCCAGCCGGTCCAGCACGTGGTGCCCCACGTCGTCCTGCGGATTTTTCGGCAACGAGGTGAGCTGATACTCGCGTACCGCCGCCACGCGTGTAGCCTCGTGCCTGCTTTCCTGCGCGCGCGCCGATGCGTGCGATGTCGCCACGTTGTTCGCGTCCGACGATGCGTTTGCGAGCACGCGGGAAAATGCGCCGGCGGCATCGCCGGTTGGCGCGGCGCTGCCGGACATGGGCACCGTGTTGGAAACCGCGCCGTTGATGGCCGTCAGCGGATCAAGGGTCATGTGTCGGCTCGGCCTGACGTCTTAAGGATTGTCTTCGTATCGCTCACGATGCGGGAAAGGCTATTGAGGCTAGCTGACCGGAAAGTGACGAAGTCATCGGCCGCTGTTCGGCCGCTCATGCCATCGAATCGACGCATGTCATCGATTCGATATGTACGTCGGATAACGATCAGACGACGAGCTTGCGTAAACGACGGACATATGACGCCAACAGCAGCCCTCGAGCAGAGTTCCAGCGCCTCGCGTCACAGGGCAGGCCGTTTTGTTGCTGCTGGTCTTGCTGTTGCAGGTTTGGGCGCATCGGCGACGCTTCTGTTGCCTTCGGCGACGCTTGCGGCGCAGCTCAAACTGCCCGACACCACCTATACCTACACGATTATCAATCAGGATTTGTCGGCCGCACTTCAGGAGTTCGGCAGCAACCTCAATATTAAGGTCAATGTGAGCCAGGAGGTCCGCAGCCGTATTCAAGGCCGGCTTCCCGATCTCCCGCCGCTGGCCTTCCTGAACCGGCTCGCCTCGCTTTATAATCTCGAGTGGTACTTCGACGGACAGGTGCTGCACGTCACCTCCGCCCGCGAGTCGCAAAGCAGACTGCTTGTTCCGGGCCCGGTACCGTTTGAACGACTTGCTTCCACGCTTGCGGCGTTCGACGTCGCCGACGAGCGATATGCCGTGCGGCCGGCTCCGAACACCCAACTGGTGCTGGTGACCGGGCCGCCGCGATTTGTGGCCCTGGTCGAGCAAACGCTCAACGGATTGATCGCCGAGGAGCAGGCGCGCCCAAAGCCGGCCGAAGCGCGCGTGGGGCCGCCGCCGCTTCCGCATGATACGGTCTTGACCGTTTTTCGCGGCTCTCAGACGACGATCCTTCGCAACGGACGACTGGAAGCTGGCTTCGGCTCGAACGAACCCCCCGATGCGTCGGCCGGACGCGAGCAGCCTGGCGGACGTGACGGCGATCCCAATACGCCCGGCCGGCGCGAAAATTCGCGCTAAACTTCTGTCCGCGCGTTATCTATCTCTCCTTCCTCAAAAAGTCGACCTCTCGTCAGCTTCCTGAAAGCTGACGCCCATAGCGTCATGCCAGATGAGCGAAGGAGAATTCGTCATGGGTGTACTCGGAGCGATTGGACAGATCGCGGGCGGTATTTTCGGTGGCCCGGTCGGCAGCATGGTCGGCGGCGCCGTCGGTGGCGCGATCGACGGCAACGGCGGCGGTGGCGGCGAGGCTTCGCAAGCCTTTGAGGCGGAGCTGCAGAAGGCCATCGGGATGATGTCGGTGCAGCCGCTCATGGATATCATGGACATGGGCCGGGAAGCGCTGGAGGAAGAAGAGGATTCATAGGGTTAGGGCGTCGTTCGCAAAAGAACATGCGCTCGGACAGGTGCAATTCGAACGGCAGGATGCCTTCGGAGCACAAGGCGTCAGGTTGCCGCGTGGCAACCTGGTGGCGTTGCGCTGGCTATAGACATCGATCGAAGCCATGGCGTGACGAAGACGCGAAGACATCAAGGACCAACGACAGGAGATTGAACTATGGGCGGAATACTTGGTGCTGTCGGCAACGTTGTGAACACGGCTGCAGGTGCAGTCGCTGGCGGCGGTAACGGCGGTGGCGGAGCGGCCGGCGGCGACTTCCAGGGGATGATGGACCAGCTCAAGCAAACGTATCAGGAATCGATGCAGAAGAGCATGGAACTGCGTCGCCTGCAGGTCGATCAGAACACGCAGAAGAAGGTGGCCGACGAACGCGTTCAGTAATCATCGGCTTCAACATCGCGGTGCGCGCGTCACTGCGCGCACCGCGCACGCGTCTCTTTCCCGTCGCGGAACGGCCGTGCAGAACGCAGCCTTGCAGAACGCCTGGCTTCCAGCCAAGAAAATTCGGAGCGAACGATGTCATTGCCGTCCAATTGCCTGACGATGTCAATTGAGTCCGGGCTGTATGCCGGTTCGTCACACGAATTCGCGCCGGGGCGTTATACGATCGGGAGCTCGGTGGACGCCGACATCGTGCTGATGGAGGCGGATGTCGAGCCGATTCATGCCCTGATCGATGCCACCGGACCCGAAATTCAGGTCGAGGCGCTGGCCGGCAGGATTTCGGTCGGCGCGCAGAAACATCTCGCAACCGGCGCGCGGCAGATCGTTGCGACGCCGCTGCGGATCAACATCGGCGCCGTGCAGTTGCATTTCAGCCGTGCCGACGATTCGAGCCCGCAATCGCGAAGCGGTTTGCTCGGCGCCTCGATGCCGCGGTCGCGTCTAGTGATGGGTGCGGGACTGGTCGGCATCGTCTCGATCGGTCTGATGATGCACTCGATGGCGGACGTGCCGATCTCGCAAACGACGGGTGCGTTTCACGGCGGCGTGCGGCAGGTGTTGCTCGCATCGACGGCGAACGTGCCTGACATCTCACCGGCTGAAGTCGCCAGGGAAGCTGTGCCGCGTGAGCGGGAAGGCAGCGCAAACGTTCCCGATCTCGCATCCGATAGGGTCAAGGCCGCAGCCGACGCCATGCGAGCGGAAGTCGAGCGCATCGGCATTCTGAATGTCCTGATCGAGCCTGGCATCGGGATCGTCGCAGCGACCGGGACGATCGATCCGAAAGCCGCGGCGCAGTGGCAGACCGTTCAAAGGTGGTTTGACGAACGCTTTGAAGGCGACATCACGCTGGTGAACGGCGTCAGCATCAAGACGGAAAAAGTGCCGGTGTCGTTGTCCATCGAAGGCGTGTGGCGCGGAGATCATCCCCACCTTCTGATCAGAGGCCAGAAATACCTCGAGGGCGCCATGCTCGATGGCGGGTGGGCGATCGAACGCATCGAGGCCGAGAAAGTGCTGCTGCGGCGCGAGGGGAAGCTTGTCGCCGTTCGCTACTGATGTGATGCACACCTTGACCGGAACCGGGTGCGGACGATGCCCAAGCTGACCAGCCTGCCACCTGGTGTACGCCTCGACGCGGCGATCGAACGAACGCTCGCCGCGCCAGGTCTTGATGGCGTCACCCGCCGGCATCTGGACGAAGCGCAAACCATTGTCTCGCGAGCCGATCAGTCCGGCGCCGTTTCCGGTTTCGCGGGCCGGAATCTGGTCGACGCGTTGATGACGTTCGTGATGCCGCGGTTGCGCAATCCCCACGTGCTGCAGGCCGAGCGCTATCGCATGTTGCTCGAGCAGTTGCAGTCCGACCTGGCCGGCAGTGCGGACGATCGAATCGTTCGCGAGGGGGTGTTGACCATCCGGCGCGAACTCAAGCGGCTGGCGCAGTTGCGCCAGAACAGCAACAGCCTGGTCGAAGGTTAGCCTGCGATGCGCGGCGTGATGCGGAAGCCAGACCCCTCCGATGATCCGCTGCAGCAGCGATCCGGCGCGATAGTCGGAGCCGATCAGCGGGATCTGCTCTGCGCGCTTTCCTATGTCTACGTGGTGTGCGGACAGTGCCGCCGCGCGCTTGCCCTGCTGCGCCTCGTCGAGCGGGCACGGCCGGACGATGTCGAAGCGATCAGGCTGTTGGCGTACGCGCATCTTGCAAACAAGGACGGGGCGGCCGCGCTCGCGGCAATCGATCGGCTGGAGACGCTGGACCCCGATCCGGCGTCAGAAGCGCCGCTTCTGCTGCTGCGAAGCCACGCGCTGCGTCTTGAGGGGCAGACGGCCGACGCACGCCTGCGGTTCGATCAGTTTGTGTTCGCCCGGTCGCAAGGAGGCCGCGCATGATGGAAAGATTGAAGACATTGATCGCGCGGGCTCCAGGCAGCCCGGATCTGATGATCGCGCTGGTGCTCGTGCTCACCGTCGCCATGATGATCTTGCCGATGCCATTGCTGCTGGTCGATCTATTGATCGGCTTCAACCTCGGATTTGCAGTGCTGCTGCTGATGGTGTCGCTCTATGTGCTGAGTCCGCTCGAGTTCTCCACATTGCCGGGCATCATCCTGCTGTCGACGGTTTTCCGGCTGGCGCTTACCATCACCACGACGCGCCTCATTCTCACCCAGGCCAATGCAGGCGACATCGTCCGAACATTTGGCGAGTTTGTCATCGCCGGCAGTGTTCTCGTCGGTCTGGTGGTCTTCCTGATTGTCACGGTCGTGCAGTTCATCGTGATCGCGAAGGGCGCGGAGCGCGTCGCCGAAGTGGGCGCGCGCTTCATTCTCGATGCCTTGCCGGGAAAGCAGATGGCGATCGACGCCGAACTGCGAAACGGCGACATCGACCAGACCGAGGCGAGGCGCCGGCGCGGCCGCCTCGAGCAGGAAAGCCAGCTCTACGGCGCGATGGACGGCGCAATGAAGTTCGTCAAGGGCGACGCCATCGCCGGGCTGGTCGTCATTGTGGTGAACCTGATCGGCGGCATCGCGGTCGGCACCTTGAGCCGCGACATGCCGTTCGTGCAGGCCGTGCGCGAGTATGCGTTGCTGACGATCGGCGATGCGCTGATCTCACAGATTCCCGCCTTGATGCTTTCGATTACCGCGGCGACCGTCGTCACGCGGGTCACCGGCGATAGCAAGCTGGATCTCGGACGCGATATCGCCGGTCAGCTTTCCGCAGACCGGCGCGCGCTACGGCTCGCTGCGATCGTCCTGCTTGCCATGGGCCTGGTCCCCGGATTTCCGACCGCGGTATTCGTGGTGCTGGCACTCGCATTCGGCGCGGCAAGCCTGGTGGCAGGAACGAGATCGAATGCGGGCGACGAAGATGCTGCGATCTCCAGGGACGGCATGGGGGCAGGAGCCGATGCGCGCGCGGGCACCCCACAGCGCATGCGTGAGATACGCCAGGCCGCGCCGGCAGAAGCGCCGCCGGTCGTCATACTGCTGTCGGATAATCTGCGCCCCATCGCAGAGACTCAGAACTTGCGGAAGAAGATTGATGAGTCGCGTGCCAGTCTGGCCGATACGCTGGGCATTCTGATGCCGGACGTCGGCATCGTTTTCGATTCCTCGCTTGGCCCATCACGATTTCGCATCGAGGTGGAAGGTGTGCCGGTTGAAGAAGCTTACGCTGATCCGCAGCGATTACTGTTGTGTGACGATCCCGTGAATTTGGAACTCGCCGGCATCCCGGCGCAGACAGATGGCGATGCCAAATCTTCCGGGCAGATCTGGATCGATACCGCACACGAAAGCTCGCTGATGGCGGCCGGCATCGGTTACCAGAACTGCACGGATGTCGTTGCCGTCCGTGCGCGGGAAGTGCTTGCGCGCAATGCTGCCCGATTTATCGGCATTCAGGAAACCAGGGCGCTGCTCACGCGGCTGGAAGGCCGGTATGGCGATCTTGTGAAGGAAGTGATGCGGACGACGCCGGTACAGAGGATGGCCGATGTGCTGCGGCGCCTGGTCGACGAGGGCGTTTCGGTTAGCAATCCACGGCTGGTTCTCGAAGCGCTCGCCGAATGGGGCGAAAGGGAAGCGAATGTCGTGCTTCTGACGGAATACGTGCGCGCTGCGCTCAAGCGACAGATCTGTCATAAATATGCCAATGCCCACAGGATCGTGCCTGCTTACCTGATCGAGCGTGCTGCAGAGGACACTATTCGTGGCGCAGTTCGCGATACCGCCGTGGGCCCCTATCTCGTTCTCGATGACAAAGTGTCGGAAGGGCTGCTGGACAGGGTTCGCCGCATCGGAGCGAATGCGCATTCGGATCACAATCGGCCGGTGATTTTAACGTCGATGGATATCCGCCGCTTCGTGCGCGGATTTCTCATACGCAACGGTCTGGACATTCCGGTGCTTTCGTATCAAGAGTTGGCAGGCGACTTTACCATTCAACCGATCGGTACGATCGGGCTCGCTGGCAGCTTTGGTTCCGATTCGGCTCCGCGATCTGGATCGTTTCCGCAAGGTGTCGTCCCGGCCGTCGGCTGACCGCATGGCTGGATAGCCATGAGGTGCGCGTTGAGTAACGGTCCGCAGCCGTCGGGATTGCGCGCGGCATCGAAGTGGCTGCGCTCGCTCGCAGCACCGTTGCTTGCGCTCGGTGTAGGCGCCTGCGCAGGAGCGCAACTCGGCACTGTCGCCGGATCGGCAGACCCTCCGACTGCCAGCGCTGATCTCGACACCGCGGCGCTGACGCGGCTGGCGGAGGCGGCCGAAAGCAACGGCAACGCGCTCAACGCTGCAAATATCTATCGCCGGATTGCGGAACGCCAGCCGTCCGCAGCACAGCCCAAGATCGATCTCGGGCGCGCGCTGATGCGCAATGGTGACTTCGACGGGGCAGACGCCGCGTTTCGCCAGGCGCTTGCGATAGCCCCCGGCAATGTCGATGGTCAGGTCGGCCTCGCGCAAGTTTTGCTCGCGCGACAGCAGCATGCGGAAGCCCTCGCTGCGTTCGGCGCCATTCTCGAACAGCATCCAAAAAACATCAAAGCGCTCAACGGCGCCGGAATTGCATTGGACGCTGTCGGTCGGCACGCCGAGGCGCAGGAACACTACAATCGCGCTCTCGCGGTTGCGCCTGAAGATCGCGCGGCGCGCAACAATCTTGCGCTCTCGAAGACGCTGGGGAGCCCGAACGTCCGGTAGTTCGTCCGGCCCTCTGGTGTCAGTTTCGCATCAGCTTTGAACGCTAGCTTTCGTGCGACTGTCACGGTCGCCGGTCCGTGCCTATCGATCGGCAAGCCCGGCCGTGGCGTAAATTGATCGACACTCCGCGCACACACGGAGGCAGTATGTCGCCACGAGCCAGTGCCGTCGCAGCCGATCGGCGCGATGTACCGCAGAATGAAACTCGACCGGAAGCGTCAGGCGCGGCGTTTCAAAACGCCATCGACGCGGCGCGGGTGTCCTCAGAAGAATCGATACCGCCTGTCAATGCGGGCGATACACCGATCCGGAGCGCCAACGACAATGCCGCAGATGTCGCAGCGGCGGCGCGGGACGTCTCGCCGCAGCGGCAGCAACAAATTGCAGATTGGGTCGAGCGGCAGTCGGACCCCAGTGGAGGCTTCCTCGGGATCGGTCAGACGGCGACGACCGAGAAGGTCATCGGTGCGCTGCGCGGCCAGTCCGAGCTCGGAGCGCTCGACCAGCAACAGCAACGATTGCTGATGGACCGCATGCTCGATCGTTGGACTGCGGGCCGCGGCGAGGGGCCGGGCAGTGCTTCCCGTCTTTCGCGCTCTCTGGACGACGCGCCTGAGCTGCGGTCGGTCGTTGCCGAGCGCACGGCGCTGGAGGCGGCCGAGCTCGCGCGCGACCCCGCGATCGCCACCGCACAATCCGGCGAGCAGTGGCAGCGCCGAATGACGGCTGCGTCCTACGCCGTCTCCGCCATCACCGCCGTGTCGGGCCCGGCGGGTGGCGCGCCCGCGGATCTCGAGCCGCTGCGGAACATGCTGAACGGGCTGCGGCCTGAGGATGCGGCCGGCTTCGCGCGTGCGCTCTCGACCGATGCATCGGTTGGCTTCGCCGGACAGATGACCGCGTCGATGCGCGAGCGCGCATTGTCGGCGCTCAATCAGGGACCTCAGTCGGAAGCGGCGAGCGCGTTCGTGCAGAATGCGTTCGCCGGAACATCGGCGGCCGACTACAGCAGCATGCCGACCCTGCGCCCGGCGATGGCGCATGCGCTCGCACGCGAGTGGCATCCCGATGATCTGGCCCGGCAGCGTGCAGAGGCTGGGCGGCTTGGCGGCATTCTCGAGACACGGCAGGGGCGTCAACTGCTGGGCTCGCAGGGCGCCGACAAGGCGCCGCTTGCGGCACGCGTGAACGCACTCGCGACCATCCGCATGAATCCGGCGATCACCGCCGACACGTTGCGGCAGACCGACGATCCCTGGACCAATCGCGCGATCGTCGAACCGCAGGCACAGGCGTCCGCCCAACGCCTGCTTTCCACGCGTGGCGACGCGCCACAGCGCCTGCGCGGAACGGATCTGGACAACACCATCGGTTTTGCGATGGGCATGCCGCCGGTGCTGCCGCCGGGCACAAGCTTTGCGCAAGCTCAGGCCGGCGCCTCGCGAGGCGAACTCTCGCTCTATGCCAGCGGCGAACATGCTGCGGCGGTTCGGGCCGTCACCGACCAAATTCGCGCAGTCGGGGGCGCCGACGCACAGGTGACGGTTCTGCCGGTCACCTATTCGAGCGCGGAGACCGGCCCGGTTCAACTGCCGCTCTTTCGTGTTGCCGGCGCGGATGGGCGCGAGCGTTTCGTCGACAATGTCGGACGCGCCTACGATAGTTTCGATGATTGGCGGGAGAACAACCAGCTTCCGCCGGGATCGACGACCTATCCATCCGGCGGACATCTGACCGCCCGTCCTGATGGAAGTGTCGCGCTCGAGCATGGCAACACACCGAAGACCGTCGATAGTTTTGGTGAGCACTTCAGCCAGGTGGTCGACAAGGTCGCGCTGGTTGGCGGTATCGTCGCCGGCGGCGTTCTGATCGTCGGCACCGGCGGCCTCGCAACGCCGATCGTGATCGGAGCTGGCGCGGTTGCCGTTGGCGCCGGCGCGTGGGGTGCATACCGCAGCGGCAGTGAGCTTGCAGACCGCGCCGATCATGGCCAGTCGATCGATCCCTTCAGCGACGAGACAGCACGCGGGCTGTGGCTGAATGTCGGGGCAAGTGCGTTGTCGATTGGCGCATTCGGCAGTGCCGCCCGACTGGCCCAGCTGGGGCGCGCCGGCCGGGCGATCGCGCCGGTTGAATCATCGCTTCATGGTTACGTGCAGGCGGGCGCGGCGATCGTCGATACCGCGGCGATCGCCAACGAGAGCATCTATCTGTCGCGCCACTGGAACGGGATGTCGGGCGAACAGCGCGCCCAATCGCTGTTGTCCATGGGGTTCTGGGCTGCCGGCACCGGTGCTGCCATGCGCGCCGGCGGCTTGCGGCCGGGCGACATGTTCAACCCCATTGCCGTGCGTGACGGGCTGCTGCGCAACTTCGCGCCGCAAGTCGCTCCCGACGGCTCTCTGCAGGGGAATGCGGTTCAGATCGATTACGATCCGGCGACGGGCGCGGTCCGGGGCATCAGGCATTCTCCGCAGGCAACGGCGGCCGATATCGAACTGCATGTCGCGACCGCGCAAAACATTCAGCGAAGCCTCACGCTCGAGGGCCAGCTCCGAACTTTCTTTACCCAGCATGGTGAGCCCCGGGCCGGCACGGTCGGCTGGGCAGCGCGGATCGATATCAGCAAGATCCGCGAGCGAATGGAGATGCGATCGCGCGAGCTGGCCGATCCTGGCCTCACCGCCCAGCGACGGGCTGACATCGTCCGTGCGAACGCCTTCGATCAGCAGCACCTGGATCAGTTGGCCGAAGATGTCAGCTCGTTCGTGCGCGATCCCGGCCGCGCGGTGATCGAAGCACGAAACACACGCAGCCAGCCCGGCGAGCGCCCACGCATCGTGCTCGAGCCGGGGAACAAGGCCGACGGCTGGAACCAGGCGCTGAACGGCGAACTCGTCCCCAACACCGACTATGTCGTGGGACGCTACACCTATACGACGGATGAGGCCGGCCGGGTGGTCGAAGCCGGGGGGCGGGTCCGCCTGAACCGCCACGACCGCAACACGCATCAGCAGGGCAAAGCGGCGGAGGTCGGCGGTATCAAGGACGCCGTTGACGGCGACCAGGGCGGACACCTGTTCGCGGCGATGTTCGACGGCCCCGGCGAGCAGATCAACTATCACCCGATGACGCGTGAGTTGAATGGAGGCGGCGGCGACTGGTATAATATGGAGCAGGAGTGGCGGACCGCGCTTGAGCAGAACAGGACGGTCGATGCGCGAATCCGTGCCGAATTCGATGGCGATTCGAAACGGCCGGCGGCGTTCCGGGTGACGTTCTGGATCGACG
This sequence comes from Bradyrhizobium sp. CSA112, assembly GCF_029051645.1. GTDB lineage: Bacteria > Pseudomonadota > Alphaproteobacteria > Rhizobiales > Xanthobacteraceae > Bradyrhizobium. The sequence goes on along the minus strand of NZ_JAACFS010000006.1, from coordinate 56,030 downwards.
GCAAGAAGCACACGCGCTTCTTCGAGAATGCGTCCGAATAGACTAGACGACACCGACGGGAGCAGATGCGATGGCTGAATTGAATACCGTCGAGGAAATCTACGAATTCGTGGCGAACGCGCTGGCGGCCGCGGTCGACGAGCCGTGGAAGGAAATACGGCTGCAGGCCGAAGTCTGGAAGACATCAACGGGATTTACCGGTGACTTCACGCGCGATCCTGAGGAGCGCGGCGTTGCCGATCTGGACGTCGATCGTCTCGACTATGCGGTCGCCAAAGCCATCAAGAAGCTGCAGACGATCATGACTTCTAGCGCGCACGAGCCGTGGAACAAGGCAACGTTTCGGGTGACGCCGGACGGCGAATTTTTCGTGAATTTTGTATACGACGCCGAGCTGTCGGCGCGTCTGGACGAAGCGGCCCTACGGGCGCGCCAACAATGAGCGCGTGAGCCCTGTAGCGGCGGGCGGCAGTTGCCGGCTCCGTCGGACGTTGCAGCGGCGCGACAGCCATATAATTTCAATTGCGCTCAATCGCGCTGCGCCGAGCGTCACGTCGGCGCGAGGTCCGCCGCGTGTTTCCGTGCTGGCTGGCGGCGCCCGCCGAAATCCGTATCCCCGTCAGGTTCTCGAAAGCTTGCATGCCTATCGTACGACCATGAGCCGGCGTGCAGTACGTTAACACTGCCCACGCTTTCAAGGTTCATCGATCCAATTGATCCGCGGCCTGCACGGAACGGCAGGTCGGGTAGGAACCACGTTCGGTCGTTTTTGCGATTGACCAATCACGGGATGCGAAGGAGCAAGCAAATGATCACAGACGTTGCACAGCATATGATCGGGAACGCCGATCGCCTCAGGCAACTTGCGGGCGGAGGTGTCCAGCAGAACGAGCAGCAGGACGTGGCGTCGATCTTCTCGAATATCCTGAAGAGCGCCGGCCAGTCCGGCGATCAATGGAGCGATGGCGAGCGCGTTCGATTGATCACGGGAGCGCTCGATTTCGTGTCGGCGGGCCAGGATCCGAATGCGCAGGGTTCGGCGCTCCAGAGCTTCTCCGGCCTCGTGCGCAGGCTGGCCAGCGACGATGTCCTGGGTCGCGGCGGGCGTCGGCCGGATGATCATTGCGGCTGCAATGGCAGCGGCGGGGCCGAACCGACCGAGCCGACCACGCCTCCGAGCTCCGGCGGCTCGTGCGGCGGCTCATCCGGCGAGCCTTTCAAGGTCAACGGCAACACGGTCGACACCGGCCGCTACTGCATCACCGCCAGCAACGAACATAAGGGCCAGCTTGAAGTCACTGACAAGCAGACCGGCAAGAAGTTCAAGGTCTGGGGTGATCCCCACATCGAGACTGGCGACGGTGATAAGACCGACTTCCATAAGAAGGCCGCAACGTTCGAATTGCCCGACGGCACCAAGATCACGATCGATCCGACAAATGGCGAAGGCAAGACCTATATCGAAAAGGTCGCCATTACGCGCGGCGATCAGGCTGCCGAAATGACCGGCTTCCGCGGCGATCTGAAGACCGAGCTGAAGTCCGGACAAGGACAGGCGCTCGATCAGCAGTATGAAGACGGCACCGTCATGAAGACGAAGAACGGCGAGATCGATGATCTCGTGCTGCCGAACGGCCAGGAGATCACCGGAAACAATATCAAGGACATCGACGGCTTTGCAGGGACCGGACCGACCCAGGGCGCTGGTACTGACGATCAGATACTGCAGAATCTCAACGGTGTGATCGACGGGTTGAACCTCTCGCCGCAGGAAAAGGAAGCGCTCAAGACGGTAGTGTCGCTGCTCGGCCGTGTGATGAACGGTGCCGGCAGCGTCGGCGGCGGCCAGCAGCCGCAGCCCATCGCGGCCCCGCGGGCCGACGAGGGAGGTGAGGCTGCCCCGACCCAGCAGCAGGACGGCGCAGGCGGTGGTCCGTTCGACCAGATCATGAGTGCGCTCTCGTCGTTGATCGGTCGCCTCAACCTGCCGCAGAACGAAAAGGATGCCTTGAGCACGGTCGTTTCGCTGCTTGGGCGTCTGCTCGGCGGAGCGGGCGGTGGAGAGCACGACGTTCCGCAGGCGGCGTAATTTCGCCCGACTGATGTGAAGTGATTGGCCCTGACGGTCTGTTCCGTCAGGGCCAGCGCCGTTTCTTTGAATGCGTTTCTGTGAGGGGCGTGATGGTTTTGCGGCGCTCGATTCGTGCGTGTCTTAGTGTATGTCTTGCGCTCGCGCTGATAGCACCAGCCACGGCCGAGCCTTTGCGCGATGAAAGCACCGGGCTGGCGATCGATCCTCCTGAAGGCTACATCGCCCGCACCATCGCTCCGACGCCAACCTTTGTTGTGCGGTTCGAGGTCAAGAAGCCTTCCGACCGCGACACGGGCTGTCAGGTCGCGTTCACGCCGCTTCCGCAAAACGCTGAACTCAAGCAAAGCGACATCAACGACATCGTCGAAGGGCCGCGCTGGATCGATCTCGCGCGGGCGGCGGTAGCCATCAACTATGATGTGTCCGCCACTGAACGTTTCAATGTCAACGGGATTGGCGGCCTTGCGATGATCGGAGATTTCAAGTCGCGTCCCGGTCTGCCGGCGCGGGCGCACGACGTTCGAACCCTGTTCATGCTGGTCGAGACGCCGAAGGGGCGAACGACCACGATCTGCGTGGGCGAAAAGCAGAACTTCGACGCGCGACGGGTTGAATTTGAACTGGTCGCGCGCTCGGCCTCGCCGCCGCGTTGACCGTGCCGCGGGCGTATTCCCGACGTCAGCTTGTCATCAGCTTCATTGGCCAAAAATCCGCTGATTGATCGGCATCGGCCGAATGTCGATGCCGGCAGATGCCGCTGCGTCCTAGTGCCCTAATTTTGGTTGAAGACCGGAGCGAAATCGATGTCTGGTGCGAGTCCTGCACGAAGTGTCGCGGAAAAGCAGCGAACGCCTCCTGAGCAAGCTACTGCAGATGATCGACGGGCAGCTCCGGCAAACACCAACCAGGTGCAACCGGGCGCCACCCGCAACGACCGCGTCGCAGCTAGCGGGCAACCGGATCCAGAGTTCGACGCCGCCCTGCAGAAGACACAGCGGGAGCGCAGCCGCGTCGATGGAAATCCGCAGCGCGTTCGAGGAAACGAGATCCCGCATGAGGTGAAGCCTGGCGACACGCTTTACGGGATTTCGCAGGAATATCGCGCCCCGTTCTCAGATGTTCTGAAGGCCAACAGGCAGTTTCGCGATCCCGACCGCATCAAGCCCGGCGATGTCGCCTTCGTGCCGAATGCAGATCCGCGCGTGATAGACGCGCGCGAACAGGTGGCTGGCGCCCATCGCGCGGAGGAAAACGTAGCGTCACTGGAACGGTTGGCGCGCGATCCCAATTCCACGCCGTCGGCGCGCAAGCTTGCGAGCATCGAACTGGAGGGTGCGCGCGGCGAGGTGTCGAAGCGCTGGGGCGACATTCAGCGCTCGGTGGAGAATGAGTTACGCGAGGCAGGGCGCAACGCGGCGCTTCCGGACGTCGCGACAGGTCCCGCGCTCGATGAAATACGCGGCCGGGTTCCCGACGATCCGAAGTATCAGGAGACGGTGGAGAGCGCGCGCACAGCGGTCGACAAGGAATGGCGGCAGGCCGGAACGACCCAGGCCGAAGTGAATGGACTGGTCCGCGATGCGCAGGCGGCCGACCGCTCGGTCGCGTCGTTGGAAGCTGTGGCGCATGATCCGAATGCAACGCCGGGCGAGCGAAAGCTTGCCAACATGGAATTGCAGGAGGTGCGCAGCGCCGCAGGCACGGCGTGGGGCAACGTCCGAACGGAGGTCGAGGGGCAGCTTCGCCTCATCGGGACCGGCAAGCCTTATCCCGAGGAGGCCGTCCGCCCGCAGATCGACGCGCTCAAGCGAAGCCTGCCCGATGATCCGAGGGTTGGAGAAACGATTGACGCCGCCTACCGCAACGTGACCGATGATTGGCGCAAACAAGGTTGGACGCGCGACACGCTCGGCACTATCGTGGACAAGTATGGCGCGGTCGCGCAGGCGCAGCGCGACGTCGATGCGGCGCGGAGCGCCGGCCCTGCCGGGCAGGCACAGCTTGCTGGCCTCGAACAGAATCTCGCAACACAGCGGTCGGCGCTGCGCGAGGAGATCGAGCGGCAGCTCGACAGTGTGGCCGGGCAAGTGCCGCCTGAGCAGCGCGAAATGGCCATCGGTGCGCGCGCCGCCTTGATCCAGGAGCACGGTCCGGACGACGCAGCATTCAAGGAGATCGTCGACCAGGCGACCTACAACAAGACCGTGCAGCCTGGTGTCGACGCCGTACGTAACGCTTACCAGACGCGCGGCGCGAAGGCGGCAGCCGAGGCATTGCGTCAGCAGACGGAAAACGTCTCGCCGGAGACCGCGGAGCGGATCGTCGCGGCAAGCCTGCCGACGATCGACAGCGTCGCCGCCGACATGCAGCGCAGCCTCACGGAAGGCGGTCCGATCGCGTATCAGGACGTCGCCGGCGTCTACAAGGATATCGCCACGGCGACGGACTACGCCGCGCGCGGCAACGATGGTGCTGACGTGACGAGGCAGATCGCCGACATCATGGTGCGGCACCTGCCGAGCGAGAAATTCCAGCCGCACGTCCAGGACAGTCCGGCATATCCGCTGCCGGCCTACCAGGAAGCCGTGATGCAATCGGTCAGCGACGGCACCGGCGCGACGCTGGCGCTGGAGATGGCAACGCAGCTCAAGGACGCCGGCCGGACCGGCGAGGCCGATAGCCTGCTCAGTGCTACCCAGGTCGGGGTCGAGGTCCTTAAAGGCAGGATCGAAGCCGACGTAAAAGCCTTCGGCGATGCGACGGCTGAGGTGAGTCGCCTGCGCGCCGACTGGTCGGGCACGATGTCGCCGGAGCAGCTCGATCGCGCCACCGTCGAATACGTCGCCAACCGGCCGGATCTGCTGCCCAATTTCGATCGCACATACAACGCGGTCGATGGGCTTGGCTATGGCGCGGTGCGCACCAGCATGGCGTTGAACAACGCATTGCCGCGGCTGCAGGGCCTGCCGACCACGGAGCGGCTGACCGAGACACGCAACGAGTTCGTCGGCAGCAAGGAAGCGCAGTTCGCGATGGGGCTGAGCGACAAGGGCAGCAAGGAGGTGCTGCGCATCGTGCTCGGACAGGAGGCGGGAACGTTGTCACCGTCAGCCTCGCCGAACTCATCGGTCAGCGGCACCAGGGGCTTCGTCAAGGAACTTGGCAATGCGTTGATGACTTCGCAGCCGTCCTCGTCAAGCGCGGTCGTCGATCTCGGCGCCGGCACAAGCGCCGCCATTCCATCGGCGGGATCGACAACTTCGAATACCGTCCGCGACATTTTCGGAACGGGCCAGGACGTCAAGCTCGATCCGAAGAAGGCATCCGCCTTCCTTGGCAGCATGAACGGCCTCGGTGCTGCCTTCAACGGCTATCAGGCGGCGCTGGCCTGGGACAAGTTCGCGAAGGATCCCGGCCATCTGCTCAACATGACCAAGGCGGTCTACTATTCGATCGGCACGGGCAAGGAGACGGCCGAACTGCTTGCCGTCGGCGCCCAGCGCGGCTGGCTCGGTTTGGGCGCCGTCCCGGGCGCCGAGCGCCTCTCGACATCCATCCTCGCGAAGGCAAACCGCACCGGGCTTGCGCTCGAGCCGGGATGGGTCAAGTTCAGCACTTACTTCAAGATCGGCGGCGGATTGATCGACAGCGCCTTCGCCATCGATGCGGCCGCCCGCGGCGACTGGATTGCCTCGGGCCTCTATACGACGAGCGCCGGCGGCGGCTTCCTGATGGCGGCCGGCTCGGTCGCCTCGAGCGGCGGCTGGCTTGCGACCTGGGGTGGCCCGGTGGGTGCGGGCCTAGTGCTCGCATCCGCAACCGGTCTCTATTTATACAACGACTCAAAGGACAAGGCCCGGTTCGAAGGGCCGAGCCGCGAATTCCTCGAGGCGGCCGGTTATCGGCCCGAGATCGCCGCGGCGCTGTCCGACTACAGCAACAATGATGGCGGCAGTGCCGGGCCCGCCCTTGCGGCCACCGCTAGGCAGTTCGGCGTGAAGCCCGAGCAGTTGATGGAGCGGCTCAATCGCATGGATCCCGAGAAGGTGCGCGACCTCGTCGACCAGGCGCACACGGTCGATCAGGATGATTCGGGCCGCTTCCCGCTGACAGCCTCCAACGATCGCAATGTGTGGGCGCCTCCGGGCAAAGATCCGGAGTTCGGCGGCAGCTACCTTTATGACCCGCAGGATCACCGTTTCCGGGGTGAGTATCGTGCCGCGCCGGGAAGCTGGTACCCGGCACGAATGGAGGATCCCAATCCACGAAGCATGACGGCGCTCCGCGACTATGCACGGGTGCTGTTCGGTGAGGCGATTCTGGGCTGAGCGTGAATCGGCCGTCTTGAGTCGTCAGGTCGATGTCAGGTCAACGCGCTATTCAATGCACAAGAGCTGGTGGCGTAGCCACCTGCGGGTTCGTCGAAGCGGCGAACAGCGTTAGCAACTGGCGGATTAGACAATGGCGAAGGTCATCGACAGGCCTCTCGCCGCCCGCGCGCAGCGGCCGGCGAAGAAGGAAGAAAGCAGCGACGCACAGGCTTGGTCGGAGAGCTTGCAGCGCGCGACCCAGCCAGAGCCCTCTCGCGTTGACGCTTCCCGCGTTGACCGCGCATCGGCAGCCCAAAACGGGCCGGCCAGGTCCAATGCCGCCAACGACAACATCATCGAACACCGCGCCAAGGAAGGCGACTCGCTCTGGAGCATTTCGCGCCAGTACGACCGTCCCTTTCCCGACGTGCTCAAGGCCAATCCGCAGTTCCGCGATCCGGACGTGATCCGTCCGGGCGAGACCGTGCGCGTGCCGCTAGGTTCGCCGCCGCAACCAAGCGCGCCGCATCCCACCAGCACGCCGAGCGTGCCGCCTCCCACCGGCGCCCCAAGTGTGCCACCCGCCACCGGGGCGCCGAGTGCACCGCCTCCTGGCGGCGCGCCAAACGCCCAGCCCGCGTCGGGCCCGGGCGTGCCGTGCGGCATCGATGCGAGCGCCGGCGCAGCCTGTGCAGTAAATGCAACCACGCCCTGCGGCTTCGATGTGGGTATCGGCACCGCCTGCGGCGCGAACGCATCGCCCTGCGTGGGCAAGCTCAGCGAAGGCACTGTGTGCGGAGCCAAGGGAGGCGGCTGTGCCGCCGTTGCGGGGATTGGCACGGTTTGCGGCGCCGATCTTACCGCGTGTGGTGCGGCGGCGGGCGGCGCAGCGGGGTGCGGCGCGAAGGCGAGCGCCTGTGCGGCGAATGCCAGGGCCGGCGCGGTCTGCGCCGTCAACTACGCGACCTGCGGCGCCAAGTTTACGGAAGGAAAAGCCTGTGGCATCGACGGAAGCTACTGCGGCTCAAAGTACAGCGGGCCGAAGCTCTGCGGGGTCGATGGCAACCTTGCCTGCGGCGCCAAGGGCAGCGCCGGCGTGTGCGGGACGGATGGGAACGTCTGCGGGACCGACGGCACTATCCAGGCCTGCGCTGCCGACGGTGATGTTTGCGGAACCAACGTCGGGGCGGACGCCTGCGGTGTTGATGGCAATGCCTGCGGCACAGATGCGACCGTCGAAGCCTGCGCGGCTGATGGCAATGCTTGCGGCGTCGACGGCGGCGTGGATGCCTGCGTCGCGGACGGCAATGTGTGCGGCGCAGATGCGACCGTCGAAGCTTGCGGAGCTGACGGCAATGTTTGCGGCGCTGATGCGGGCGCCGAAGCCTGCGCGGCGGACAGCAACGCTTGCGGTGCCGATGCGGCCGTCGAAGCGTGCGCTGCAGACAGCGCCGCCTGCGCGGCCAACGCGGTCGCTGAGGCCTGCGCAGCGGATGCCGATGCCTGTGCAGCCAATGCGTCTGCCGACGCCTGTGCCGCCGATGCCGATGCCTGCGCGGCCAACGCGACGGTCGACGCCTGCGGGGCCGATGCGGATGCCTGCGCTGCCAAGGCCGGCGCCGACGCCTGCGGTGTCGATACCGGTGTCTGCGCCGCCAATCTCGGCGGCGTCTGCGGCGTCGATGCGCCGGTGCTCGATCCAATTTCGTTCTGCGCGGTGAACGTCATCCCGGTGTTGCCGTCATGCTGATGATCGACATGCGCAACTCTACCGCGCGCATCACCATGCGCGAGATCACGGCGGCGGGCCGCCGCTACGCGTCGAGCCCGATCGCGCTCGCGAGCTTCATGGCGGGCGTGCGGCTTACACCGGAGGTGCTGCTGGAAGGAGCATGGCGTAGCTCGGCTGGAGCGGCGGGAAACTTCGCGTTCTTCCGCAATCTCATGCTCGGATTGCTGCCGCAGCTCTACGACGTACGCCATCTGGAGGCGCTGGGCGGCCGCTTCGCCCTGCGTGTGACGGGAATCGGCCGCCATGGAGATTTCACCACCATGGCCGTCAACAGGCGCGTGGTCACGCTGACCGGGTTGCCGCTCGATGAGGCCTCCGGCGCCGCCATCGCCGATGCCTCGGTCCGAGCGGACGTGTTTCTCGCGTTGTGGAACGACATGCTTGCCGATCTGGCGGAAACGACACTGGCGCACATCGCGGCGGCACGATCCGCCCCGTCGCGGACGCGCTAAGCAGGACGGGACAGTTCATGCCAGATTTCGAATGCCAGGTTTCCCAGGACGGTGAGCAGCAGGTCGCGTTGCTGGCGCAGGATTCCGCGCGAGCCGGCGCACTGGAGGTGGCGGCCCGGCAGGCGCTGTCGACCGTTCATGGCCGCCAGCGAGAGGCAACGGCGAGCCGCTACAAAGTCTCTCGCTACGACATTCCGGTCAAGCTTGCCGATGGCGCCGCGCTGCTTTTCAATTCGCGGACACGGTCGCTCATCCTGCTGTCCGATGGCGAGGCCGAGATCTATCGCGGGCTTGCCGAACGATCGGCCTTCTCAGGCGGACAGGTCAGCGACCGATTGTTGCTCGAAGCGCTCGTCGGCGGCGGCCACGTCGTGGGCGCGATGGTCGACGAGCTCGCCGTCGTGCGCGACAGCTACGAAGCGACACGGGGCGCCAAAGGCAGCCTCACGCTCACGATTGCGCCGACCATGGCCTGCAATTTCGCCTGCGGGTACTGCTTCCAGGGCCTGAACAAGCCGACCACGAAGATGAAGCCTGACGTTCAGAACGCCATCGTCGATTTCGTCAAGGCGAAAAAGGACCTCAAGTCGCTGAGTGTCGTCTGGTACGGTGGCGAGCCCCTGATGGGCAAGGATTCGATCTTTCGCCTGTCAGATCTGCTGATTTCCTACTGCGATAAGCACAAGATTGCCTACAGCGCCGGAATCGTCTCCAACGCCTGGTTCCTGAACGGCGAAATGGCCGCTCAGCTCTACACCCGCAGAGTCCGTTGGGTGCAAGTGACCGTCGATGGCGATCGCGGGACGCACGACAAGATGCGGCCCCTGACGTCAGGGCACGGCACCTTCGACCGCATCCTCGACAATATCGCCGAGGCGCTGGACCAGACCGCGATCTCGATCAATGCGCGCGTCAATGTCGGTCAAAGCAACGTCGACAATGTGAATGCCATGCTCGATTGTTTCGTCGAGCGCAATTTCGCCAAGCGCGGCAATTTCAGCGTCTACTTCGCACCGATCGAGGCTTCGACGCCTGAAAGCGGCAGCGCCTACGAGGAGAGACTCTCCCGCGCGGAATTCAACCGCAAGGTCCTCGCTCTGGAGGAGCGCGCGAGGCGTCTCGGCTTCGCGTCCATCCAGGCGCCGTCGAGTGGCTTCGCCGGGATGTGCGTGGCCGCCTCGAATGGCGGTTACGTCGTGTCGGGCGAGGGGGACGTGCATAAATGCTGGGAGACGGCGCACGATCCCAGCAAGCGGACCGGCAGCATCTTCGAGCCGGATAAGCTGCACGACAGCGTCAACGCCAGCCTGTGGTCGCAATGGACGCCCTTCGACAATCCGGTTTGCGCTTCGTGCAAGATCTTGCCGATGTGCGGCGGCTTCTGTGCACACCGTTTCATCTACAGCAATCCGGCCGAAGCCGCGCTGCCCTGTCCAAGCTGGAAATGGAACACGGCCGAATACATCTTCAGTCGCGCCAAGGATCTCGGCGTGGTCTCGGCCGACAAATGGCTCCCTGAGGAAGCAACCGTCGAGGCCAAGCAATCCGGCGAGCGTCATTCGCTTGATACGCTGCAGGCAGCGCAAGTGCGCGTGCTGGAGAAGGTGAGCGTGCTGCACGGACGGCAGATCGACAGCGCGATGCTGTTTGCCGGCGAACCGGCGCTGGAGGCTGTGCCTTCGCACGCGCCGACCGAGGCAGACCGGGCGCTGGAAAGCACAGAGCCGTGAACGCGATCCCTCCGGCCAGCGCCTTCGATCTGACCGCCGACAGGTTCGACAGCCTTGTCTCCAACAGCTTTGCCGCCAGCAAAGAGAGCCGCCACGTGCGCGACCGCCTGATTGCGCAGGTCGACGGGGGACGCCTCGACCACATGCTTTTGCGCGCGCGCAGCGGCGTGGTCGTGTCTGACGCGGTCAACCGGAAAGCCGCGCTGAACATTATTGATTTCGCCTTTGAGCCGATCGTGATGCAAAACATGTCGACGGATCAGGCGATGAGATATTTAGGGGCGGTGGAGAACACGCTCCATGTTCGCGAGGCGGGCGGGCTCGACTGCTCTGGTCCGCTTTGGGTCGACACGATCCACCATGTCTGCGTCTTCTCTGTGCTGTTTCAGCTTGCGGCATTCCTTGGCAAGAACCGGAAGTTCAGCCAAGTGGTCCTTTTGCATCAGGGTCAACGGCCGGAGCCTCGGCTGCGCATCATCGCCGACCTGCTGCGCCGAGCGCACGGCGTTGTTTTGGTGCCGCTTCCGCTCCAGGGAAACTGGTTCGCGCGCCTCGGGCGCCTGACGACGCCGGACACCGTCATCTACTATCTGACCGACATGCCGCCGGAGGCGTTCCCGCAGGCGGCGCGAAAAGAGCGGGGCCGATCGCGTCTTCTGCTCACCCATGGGCCGGGGCCGGCGCTTCAGGTCGAAACGATCTCCGGCTCGCAGAGCTTTGCCCGTCGGCTCGGAGCGCCGCGCATCGTGCTCGACTATCCGTCGACGGACAGCCTGCGCATCCGGCCGATCGGCGCGGACGAGGCCGCTGTGTCCCTCTGTCCGCTTGAGGATTGGGTGTTCTGGCCGCTGCTTGGGACAGCACGACAGCGGGCCGCGGCACACAATGACTTCGTATCCAGTTGAAGGGGAAATCGTCGGATATGCAGCGAGAGGCACAGGCACTCGTCGATGAATGGGCGCAGACATTCAACACAGGAAGGGTCGCCGATCTGGCCCGCTTCTACACGGCGGATGCGCGGATCGTGCCGCCCGGGCGATCAACCCTGGTCGGCGCTGAAGCGATCTGCATGTTCTTCGCCGACATTCGCGCACAAGGCTTTCGCGACTATGCCGTAGAGGTTGGTGACGTGTTCGCAAAGGACGCGTCTCTGGTCGTGTCGGGCCGATGGGAACTTCGGGGACCCGATGCAGGCGGTCTGCAGCTCTACAAGGGCAACTGGATGAACCTGCTCGCGCACGGGAGTACAGCCCGCCTCATCGCCGTCCACATGTGGAACTGATCCAGGTCCGATTTGAGCGACGGGGCGGGCCTCCACATTCAGGAGTCAGGGGCGATGTCCAGGGAGATCCCGGAATGACTTTGATGCGGTGTCCGGATTGTGGCCGGGAGATCAGCGACCATGCGACGGCCTGCCCCGGATGCGGCAGGCCATTACAGGAACGCGGTCCCGCTGCGAGCGGGGAGTGGGCAGGGCGGCCGCCTTACTTCTACGAGTACAAGTCTCAGATCATTCTGTTCGGCCTGCCGCTCGTCCACGTCATCTTCGGCCCGACATGGCTCATCGGCTTCAAGCCTGCCCGCGGCATTATTGCGGTGGGCAATATCGCCATCGGCTTCATCGCGTTCGGCGGCGTCGCGATGGGTCTCGCGGCATTCGGCGGCATCAGCCTCGGCCTCGTATGCGCAGGTGGAATGGCGCTGGGGCTGGGGCTGGGCGCGGGCGGAATCGCAACAGGCTATTGGGCTCTAGGCGGCATCGCGATCGGCGTCTACGCGCTCGGAGGGCTCGGGATCGGCGCTCACACCCTGCAGAACGACCCCGATATGCTCCGCTTCCTCAGCGCCCCGTTCGGCCGAGGATCGAGCTAGCAGGGCTGCGCTCTCAAGAACACCAGCAGGCGTCTGCTCGCGAGCGCGCTGACAAATTTCTTCAGGCATATCAGCGGTACGCCTCGGCGGACACGCCGCCAGAGGTCTGCGTTGGACAACGCATAATGGTTAATAAACCGTCACCTCGCTGTAATTTACGCCAGTCTATATTCCCGCCGCTGGATGCCCCACGTCCCCTCTTTTCAATGCTGCGCGAGCCCTTCGTGCCGCTGCGGCAGGTCTTTGTCTTTTTTGCAATGGAGATCATAAATGGCTCTCGGCCCGGGTTCGATTGCTTTCGTCGGTTTCAACGCGGACGGTCAGGACAACATCGCGTTTGTCGCGCTGGAGGCAATTGCTGCAGGAACGGCAATCTACTTCTCCGACAACGAGTGGGATGGTTCGGCCTTCAACACGGGTGAAAGCTATACGCGCTGGACCGCGACCGCCGACGTCGAAGCCGGCACCGTAATCAGCATCGATAACTTCACGAACAACGCCAGCAATCCGATTTCGACCAACCGCTCCGATCTGGGCACCGTCGGCACGGTAACGGTGAGCGGCAGCTCCAACCGCGGGTTCTCCAATGGAGGCGAGACCGTTTACGCTTATCTCGCGCCTGCCGCCACGCCAAATCTGCCGACAGTATTTCTCGCTGCCGTCGCCAGCAACGGGTTCACCGACGCTACGACTACAGGACTTCTTACAAATACCGGGCTTGCAGCCGGTACAACGGCGCTTCAGTTGACTGGCGGCATCGATCTCGCCGTCTTCAACGGTTTGCGCAACAACCAGGCGAGCTTTGCCGACTATCTGCCAATCATCAATAATCCGGCAAATTTCACCCAGCTGAACAACAGCGGCGACGATAGTCCAGGCAACATTCCGTTCTCTGCGGTGGATTTCACCACCGAGGTCGGCACGCCGCCGCAAACGGTCGCCTTCGCCACCGGTTCTGTCCCGATCTCCCATGTGGAAGGCAACACCGGAACGACGGCCTTCACTTTCACTGTAGAGCGCACCGGCGGCACGACCGGTGACGTCAGCTTTAGCGGCCAACTGACCTCGGCAGCGGCCAATGCCGCTGATTTCAATGGGGCTGCGGCTGTCCCGTTCACGTTCAACGGAACGATACCCGCCGGCCAGGCTTCGGCAACCGTGACTGTCCAGATCAATGGCGACACAACGGTCGAGCCTGACGAGAGTTTTACGCTGACGTTGCAGACGGCGACCAACAATGCGGCGGTTTCCACCTCGCTCGGCGCCCAGACCACCGCAATCGGTACGATTCAGAACGACGACGCGCCCACAGGCAATGTGATCGGCGGCATCACGATCCTGGACCAGGCGCAGTCGCTGCAGGGGTCGGCCACGACGCCGAATGCAACCAACCCAGTTCAGCTCGTGCGGCTCGACAATTTCACGCCGGCCGCCGGCACCAATGCCGAAGTGGTATCGTTCGATCCTTCGACCGGTCGCGCCTACGTGCTCAACACCGCTGGCAATCAAATCGACATTGTGGCCATCAGCGCCAGCGGCGCGGTGAGTCTCGTTTCCTCGATCGACTTGACCGCCCTCGACGGCTTTGGCGGAGCAAACTCGGTCGCGATCAAGAATGGTGTTCTCGCCGTCGCCTACGCCAGCGATCTGCCGGGCACCAACGGCTCTGTCGCATTGTTCGGCGCAAACGGCGCGCTCATCAATACCGTGGAAGTGGGCGCTGGCCCCGACCAGATCGTGTTTAACGCCGATGGATCCAAGTTGCTGGTAGCGAACGAAGCCGAGCCGGTGTCGATCACGCTCCCCGGAGGCGGGTCGCAGCTCGTAAACCCGGAAGGCAGCGTGTCCATCATCAATCTTTCGGGTGGCACCGCCAACGCAACCGTGTCCAACACGATTTCGTTCGAAGGCCTCGACGGCTTCGAGGCGGTGCTGAAGCAGGCAGGCGTTGCGCTGCTCAACGGCCAGTCTGCATCCGCGGACATCGAACCGGAATACATCACGGTATCGCCGGATGGAACCCGCGCCTATGTGACATTGCAGGAGGTCAACGCAGTCGCCGTGATCGATCTCACCGACGCCGGCGCGACCAAGCCGCTGGCGATTTTGCCGCTCGGCGGCATCGATCGCAACCTGGCCGGCAACGCCTTCGACGGTATCGACCGTGGCGGGATCAATATTCAGAATGCCGACGTGATCGGCCTGCTTCAGCCTGATGCGATCGCGAGCTTTGCTATCGGGGGCGAGACCTATTTCGTTACTGCCAACGAGGGCGATGCGCGGGTGGGACTTGATGACGAGTCCAATCTCGCACAGGTGACGCTTGATCCGACGGCCTATCCGAATGCGGCGGCACTCCAGGACAGCACCACCGGCCTTGGCCGGCTTCGTGTCCGTTCCGACCTCGGTGACACCGACGGTGACGGCGACATCGACCAGGTCTTCGCATACGGCGGCCGTGGCATTTCGATCTTCAAGCAGAACGCCGACGGCACCATCACCAAGGTTCGCGAGACTGGCGGTGAGTTCGAGGCGATCATTGCACGCGATTTTGCGACGCGCTTCAACATCGACACGGCTGAGGGCGGTGCCGTCGACAATCGTTCTGACAACAAGGGTTCGGAGCCGGAGGGCGTCGATATCGGCGTCATCAATGGGCGTACTTACGCCTTCGTCGGCCTCGAGCGCGTTGGCGGTGTCATGGTCTATGATGTCACCGATCCGGCCAATGCGTCGTATGTCGGCTACCAGCCGCCGCTGGCTGGCGAGGGTAATGCGCCCGAAATGACGAAGTTCATCAGCGCCGCAGACAGCCCGACCGGTACGGCGCTCGTGCTTACCGCCAACGAAGGCAACTCAAGCGCCGGATATGCGGGCGCAGGGCTGACCGTCTATGCGGCCCTGCCGCAAAACTACACCCAGGAGATTCGTGTCGCCTCGTCCTCGACCAGCGTGTCGCAGGTGGAAGGCAACACCGGCACCACCGCGTTCACCTTCACCATCGAGCGCACCAATGGCACCATCGGCGCAGTCGATGTGACACTGCAATTGGCGGCGGGTGCGAGCAACGGCGCCAACGCGCAGGATTTCGCGGGTGTCATGAACCTGCCGAGCAACGTCACTGTCACCATTCCGGCCGGTCAGGCGTCGGCGACGGTCACGATCAACGTAGCCGGCGATACCGCATTCGAAGCGAGCGAGAACTTCACGGCCACCATCACTGGTGCGACGACGACGCAAGCGGGCGTTACCGCCGCGGTAAGCGCCACCCAGGCGGTCGCGACCGGCACGATCCAGAACGACGATGTGGCGCATATCTACGACGTCCAGGGCGCTGGGCACCGCTCGGAATTCGTGGGCCAGCAGGTGACCGTCCGCGGCATCGTCACCGCGATCGACGCGTCCGGCACGGAGAATGGCAGCAACAACCCGGTCGGCTATTATATTCAGGATGCGGTCGGCGACGGCGACTACCGGACCTCGGATGCTGTCTTCGTTTTCCTGGGTACGGGTGCCGACGTGACGATCCCAAGCGGCATCGTTGTTGGTGCGGAAGTGCAATTGACCGCAACCGTCAGCGAGTTCGCTGGCACGAACCAGCTTTCGGTGACGCAGCTCAATCCAGTGGCAGGCACGACGAGCGTGCTGTCGACCGGCAATGCACTGCCGACGGCCGTCCGCGTGGGCGATGTCGATAACCTCACAACCGGCCTCGAGCGCAAGCCGGCCCTGGTGTCGCTCGGTGACGATGATGTCGATACCGCTCCCCCGGCTGGCACATATGACCCGGTCAATCAAGGATCGGATTTCTGGGAATCCCTGGAAGGTATGCGCGTCACGCTTGAAGATGTGCGGGTTACCAGTCCCTTCCACTCGAACTTTGACGAGCAGTTCGTCACCCCGAACGTCGGCGCCAACTCCTCAAGCAATTCGCGTGGCGGCCTGACCATCAGCGACACCACACCCGGAACGACGCAGCCGGCCGACAAGGTGTTCGACTTCAATCCAGAGCGCATTCAGTTGGATGACGAGGCAGGCGTGGCGCTGCCCACCGGCCTTCAGACCGGCGATCGCCTGGGTGATGTGACCGGCGTCGTCAACTACGCGAACGGCCAGTACGAGGTCAACACGACCGAGGCCTATGGTCCGGTGACGGCCGCGAACCTGGAAAAGGAAACCACAACCATCGTGGAGAACCTGGACCGGATTCGCGTTGCGACCTTCAACGTGGAAAACCTGGCGCCGGTTGGCCAGCCGGTGGATGGTGTACCGACGCCGCAAAGCAAGTTCGACGGTCTTGCGGCCGCCATCGTCGGCAACCTCAAGGCGCCCGAGATCATTGCGCTCCAGGAGGTGCTGGACAATGACGGTGCTACCAGCTCGAGCATCACAAGCGCTTCGCAGACCTTGTCGCAACTCATCGACGCCATTGTTGCTGCCGGTGGACCGCGTTATGTGGCTATTGATTCACCGCCGATCGACAACATCGGCGGCATTCCGACCGGCAATCAGCGTGTGGCCTATCTGTATGACCCGCTGGCGGTTTCGCCGACCGCGCGCAATGGCCTGACGGACATTGTCAGCGACGCTGATGGCGTGAAGGTACAACAGTTCGCGAGCGCCAACCAGATCGGGCAGGGCAATACCGACTTCACCGCCACGCGTAAGTCGCTGCCGATGGAATGGTCGCCCGTTGGTTACACCGACGATCAGGGCGGCACATTCTGGACTGTCAACAACCACCTCTCCTCGAAGGGCGGTTCAGCGCCGCTTTACACCACGTTGCTGGACCTGCCGCTTTACGCCGACCCGATCAACGGATCCGCGCAACAGACCGGCACTTCGAACGAGCGTGAAGGGCAGGCCGAAACGATCAACGCGTTCGTCGATGGGCTACTGACCAACGCGTCGGCGACCGACGACCGTATTGTCGTGTTGGGTGATCTCAACGACTTTCAGTTCTTCCCGGTGGTTGATCTCATCACGGGACAGCTCACTCGCACCACCGCGGGCCCGGATGGGACTCCCAGCATCTTCGCGCCCGGCACCGCTGTGCTTTCGGAACTGATCAGCAAGCTCCCTGAAAACGAGCGCTATTCCTACAATTTCGACGGCAACGCGCAGGCGCTGGACCACATCCTGGTTTCCAACAACCTGTTTGACAGCGCTCAGTTCGATATCGTGCATATCAATTCGGAGTTCATCGACCAGCTCTCCGATCACGATCCGTCGGTGTCGTCGCTGGTGATGTCCCGTTCAGCTGCGATCGCAACCTCAGGCAACGACGTGTTCGACCAGGCCGCATATACGGCGAAGTTCGGCGTGCGCGGCAGCCTCGCCGGCAACGACACGATCGACGGCCTTGGCGGCGATGATCGCATTGCCGGTGGTAGCGGCAATGATGCCATTAACGGTGGCAGCAACGGCGCGGCGGGTGACGTTGCGGTGTTCACCGGTGCGCGCAGCAACTACACGGTCACTGTGCAGGGTGGCTCGTTCGTCATCACCGATACCCGCGCGGGCTCTTCAGACGGCATCGATACCATCACCAACGTCGAGAGGTTCGAATTCGCGGACCGGACGCTCACGGCCGCTGAGTTGACCGATGCAACGGGGCCCGTGCTCACCGCTGCGACGCCGGCGGACAATGCGACTGCGGTCGCGGCTGGAAACAACATAGTGCTCACCTTCGACGAAGCCGTCGCGGCGGGTACCGGAAACATCGTCATCAGCAACGGTGCGGGAGACACGCGGACGATTGCGATTGGCGATGCGTCGCAGGTCACGATCTCCGGCAATACCGTCACCATCAATCCGACGGCCGATCTGGCTGCCGGTGCGACCTATGATGTCACGCTGGCGTCGGGCGTGATCACCGACGTCGCCGGCAACGCTTTCACGGGCCTCGCGCAGAACGATCTCGACTTTACCGTCGCGGCGCCGCTGACCTACAAGCTGCAGATCCTTCACGCGTCGGATTTCGAGGCAGGCCTGAAGGCGATCGACGATGCGCCGCGCTTCGCAGCCATCGTGGACCGGCTCGAGGATACGTTTGCCAACTCGATCACCCTGGCGTCGGGCGACAATTACATTCCGAGCCCGTTCTTCAATGCAGCCAGTGATCCGGCGCTGGCGTCGTTCTTCCCGCCGAGCATCGGCCGGGCCGATATCCGCATCCTGAACTCGATCGGAATCGAGGCCTCCGTCATCGGCAACCACGAGTTCGATCCAGGGCCGCGCGATGTGCAGAATCTCATCCGCCCCGCCGCGGATCCCGACGGGGCCGGTCCGCTGAGCGGCTACGAAGGAACCCAGTTTGCCTATCTCGCCGCCAACCTGAACTTTGCCGGCGAGCCCGACCTGGCGCCCAACGCCCAGACCACGCCGCTGACTGAAGCGACGTTTGGTGTCGGCGCAAGCGGTGGCCGCCGGATCGCGCCGTCTACCATTCTTGAGGAGAACGGCGAGAAGATCGGCGTTGTCGGCGTCACGACCCCGGTGTTCGAAGACATCACGACGCCGGGCGGGGTCCGGATCGTGGGCCCGCGCACCCTGGAAACCGATGCCGACTTCATCGCGCTTGCAGCGATTATCCAGCCGGCGATCGATGCCGTCATCGCTCAAGGCGTGAACAAGGTCATCATCGTTTCGCAGTTGCAGGAGCTGAAGAACGAGCAGAAGCTCATTACCTTCCTGAAGGGCGTCGACGTTGTGATCGGCGGCGGCTCGAACACGCTGCTCTCCGACAGCAACGACGTTCTCCGTCCGGGCGATGTCAGCGAAGGCGAATACGCCCAGATCATCACCAACGCGGAAGGCAAGAACACGGTTCTCGTCAACACCGACGGCAACTACAAGTATGTCGGTCGGCTGGTGCTCGAGTTCGATGCCAACGGCGACATCATTCCCGGCAGCCTCGACCCGAGCATCAACGGCGCTTATGCCACCGACGATGCGGGCCTGGCCCGTGTTTATGAAGGCTCCGGCATCGATCCGTTCGCCGAGGGCTCGCGTGGTGACACGGTGCGCGATATCACCACCGTGATCGACGGCATCATTACCCAGAAGGATGCCGTTACCTTCGGCCGCACCGATGTATACCTTGAAGGCCGACGTGGCGAGGTGCGCTCGCAGGAAACCAACCTCGGTAACCTCTCCGCCGATGCCAACCTGTGGTACGCCAAGTCCGGCTACGACGACACCGTTCAGATCTCGATCAAGAACGGCGGCGGCATCCGCGACTCAATTGGGTCGATCAGCTCCGAGGGCGACGGCGCGGAACTGCCGCCGGCTGCGAATCCGGAAGTTGGCAAGGAAGCGGGTGAGGTCAGCCAGCTCGACATCGAGAACTCGCTGCGCTTCAACAACCCGCTCAGCCTTGTCACATTGACGCCGCAGCAACTGCTTGAGGCTCTTGAAAACGGTGTTTCCAATCCGGGCGGTATCTTCGCCCAGGTCGGTGGCCTCCGGTTCAGCTATGATCTGACGCGCCCTGCGGGGGATCGGGTTCGCTCGGTCACGCTGGTCGATGAAAATGAGCATGTGATCGCGGTTATTGTCGCCGACGGTGAGGTGGTTGCGGATGCGCCTGCGGCGATCCGCATGGTGACGCTGAGCTTCCTGATCGGCGGAGCAAATCCCAACGCTCCGGGCGGGTTCAACCGGCCCGACGGCTTCCGGTTTGCCGAGTACATCGCGGCCAACCCGGCGTTTGCCAATCGCGTCGACCTGTCTCCGGATAATTTGCCGGCAGACGACGTGGCGGCCCGTACCGGCGCCGGCAGGTTCACCGACGACGGCTTCGAGCAGGACGCACTGGCCGAATATCTCGCGGCGAACTTCTCGGATACCCCGTTCGGGCAGGCGGATACGGCTCCGGCCCAGGATCAGCGCATCCAGAATCTGGTCGCAAACGGTGGCAACGACACCGTTCTGCCGATCATGGGAACCGACGGTGAGGACGACCTCTCCGGTACCGCCGCGAAAGACTCGATCTTTGCCAAGAACGGCGACGATCGCGTTCGTAGCCTCGGCGGCGACGATCTCGTGCTCGGCGGCGGCGGTGACGACGTCATCGAAGGTGGCGACGGCAATGACCGTCTCGAGGGCGGCGAGGGCAATGACTTCGTCTTCGGCGACGCGGGTAATGATACCGTGCTGGGCGGTGCCGGCGATGATCGCCTTCGCGGCAATGACGGCAACGACATGCTGGCCGGCGGCATTGGCGACGATAATGTTAACGGCGGCGCGGGCTCGGATGCTTATGCCTACAAGCTGGGCGACGGCTCCGACATCATTGCCGAAGCGGCCAATACCCCGGCCGATACCGATACGCTGGCGCTGGTTGACATCAATGCTGCGGACGTCACGTTCCGCCGGTTTGGTAACGACACCCGGATCGAGCTGTCCAACGGCAGCGTGATCACGTTGAAGGATCAGCGCGCAGGCGGCGGCGTCGAGAAGGTGACCTTCGCCAACGGTCAGGAGCTCGATCGGAGCGGCATCAACAGCGCGATCGTCAATCGCGGGCCGGTGGCAGTCGACGACACGGCAGCAACCGTTGCGGAAGATGCGGCAGCGTTCGTCATCCCGCTCGCCGACATACTCGGCAACGATACCGATGCCGATCTTGACGCGCTCTCCATCACGGCTCTCGCCAATATCGTGGGCGGCACGGCCGAAATCGTAGTCGGTGGCATCCGGTTCACGCCGGCTGCCAACTTCAACGGTGCCGCTTCGTTCGAATACACCCTCAGCGACGGCAACGGTGGTTCGGATATCGGCAAGGTCAGTTTCACGGTGACAGCCGTGAACGATGCGCCGGTGCCGACCACGCCGGTTGCGGTTCAGACCAACGAGGATACTCAGCTCGTTGGCCAGATCGCAGTGACCGACGCCGAAGGCGACACGCTGAGCTACGCGGTCAGTACTGCCGCCCAGCACGGCACGGTCAGCGTCAATGCGCAGGGCCAGTACACCTACACGCCGGCTCTGAACTTCAATGGCAGCGACAGCTTCATCATCAAGGTCAGCGACGGCATTGCGCCGCCGGTTGACGTCGTGGTGAACATGACGGTTGCACCGGTGAACGACGCGCCGACGGCGATCTCGCCGGTTGCCGCGAACACGAACGAGGATACCCAACTGGTCGGCCAGATCGTCGCAAGCGATGTGGACGGCGACGCGCTGAGTTACCAGGCTGGTACTGCCCAGCACGGCACGGTCAGCGTCAACGCGCAGGGCCAGTACATCTACACGCCGGATCTGAATTTCAACGGCAGCGACAGCTTCATCATCAAGGTCAGCGACGGCATTGCGCCGCCGGTTGACGCGGTGGTGAACGTGACGGTCGCCCCGGTGAACGACGCGCCGGTCACGGTGGACGATGCCGCAACCGTCGGCGAGAACCAGTCGAAGGCCTTCGCCCTCACGGCGAACGACTCCGACGTCGAGGATGGCGTTCCGCCAACCTTGACCGCCTTTGAGGTGACGGGGGTATCTGGCATCAATCTGAGCAACGCGAACGCGCAGTCCGCTTTCACGATCAACCAAGGCGGCCAGCTGCAGTTTACGCCGGGCAACCTGTTCGATGGCTTGAATACGGGCGAAAGCGCCACCATCTCGATCAGCTACACGGCGCGAGATGCCGCCAACGCTCCATCGACCGGAAACTTCACGCTGACCGTCGCCGGCGAGACCGACGCCAACGTGATCAACGGCACAAACGGCAGCAACCTGCTATTTGGTACTGAAGGCGTCGATCTCATCAACGCAGGTGGCTCGACTGACTTTGTCTTCGCCCAAGGCGGCGACGACGTCGTCAATGCCGGGACCGGCAATGATTTCGTGTTTGGCGGCGCTGGCAAGGACATCCTGCGTGGTGAAGCTGGCCGGGATATCCTGTTCGGTGAGAACGGAAACGATACGCTGGCTGGCGGCCGGGGCAATGATCAGCTCTACGGCGGTCTGGGTAACGATGCCTTCGTGTTCCAGCGAGGGGACGGACGCGATCTCGTGTTCGACTTCCAGTCTGGTGCCGGCTCGGATGACGTCATTCAGCTAGATGCCGCTGCATTTGCCGATTTTAATGCGCTGATGCAGTCGGGCGCGGTGTCGAACACCCAGATCGGTGCGGAGATCGAGTACAGCGACGGGTCCAGCATCACGCTCGTCGGGGTCAACAAGGCCACGCTCACGGTGGACGATTTCCGCTTCGCCTGACGTCCATCGCGGGTTTGATCCTTTAAATGGGGGCGCACGCGCCCCCATTTTGTATTGTCAGATATCTGTAACAATTCTCGGCTACCGCCAAAGTGGGATGAGTGAGCGCAGCCATTGACAGCCAGTCGGCAACGATCCGGAGGTGCCCGCGGGGAGCTGGATACCGCGCTCGCGCTTTGTCGCTCGGCGTTCCTGGCCATCGCCGGCTTCAGCGCTATCCTCAACATTCTGGCGCTGACGGGCTCCATGTTCATGATGGAGGTCTATGATCGCGTTCTGCCCAGCCGGAGCGTGCCGACGCTGCTGGGTCTGCTTGCGCTGGTGCTCACCCTCTACGTCTTTCAAGGCTTGATGGACGCCCTGCGCGGCAGGCTGCTCGTTCGGGTCGGCATCCGCGTCGACCAGGCCATGTCGGATCGCGTCTATGCGACGGTGATGCGTTTGCCGATCCAGGCGCCAAAGCGCGGCGAGTCGATCCAGCCGCTGCGCGATCTGGATTCAGTGCGCGCTTATCTGTCAGGCGCTGGACCAACTGCGTTCTTCGATCTACCCTGGGTGCCTCTCTATCTCGCGATCTGTTTTGCCTTCCATTTCTGGATCGGCGTCACGGTGCTGGCGGGCGCGCTGATCCTGGTTTCGCTGACGCTGCTGTCGGAGCTGCTTGGCAGGCAGTCGACGCTGGACGCCAATCGTATTGGCAACCAGCGCGCACGCTTGGCAGAGACGAGCCGTCGAAACGCCGAGGCTTTGACCGCGCTCGGCATGGTCAGATGGATTTCCCGCCGCTGGCAGTCATTGAACCGGCAATTCCTCACAGGCCATGCCGATTCGAGCGATCTCGCCGCGGGCCTTGGCGCCATGGGACGGACGTTCCGAATGATGCTGCAGTCCGGCGTGCTTGCCGTCGGCGCCTATCTTGTGATCAACCAGCAGGCCACCGCCGGCGTCATTATTGCGTCGTCGATTCTATCGGCGCGGGCGCTCGCACCTGTCGATCTTGCGATTTCCCACTGGCGCAGCTTCGTCGGCGCCAGGCAGGCTCGCGCGCGTCTGAACAAGCTGCTCGTGCTACTGCCCGAACAGAGAAACCCGACGTCACTGCCAAAGCCGCAACGCGGACTCACTGTCGATAATGTCAGTGCGGCGCCGCCGGATGTCCAGCGTGCGGTCGTGCACGAGGTGACCTTCTCCCTGAAGGCCGGCAATGGGCTCGGCGTGATCGGTCCGAGCGCATCGGGGAAGTCGTCGCTTGCCCGGGTTCTGGTCGGTCTGTGGACGCCGGCGCGCGGCGCCGTCCGGCTTGACGGCGCAACGCTTGACCAATGGGTGCCCGACGAACTCGGGCGCCATATCGGCTACCTGCCGCAGGACGTCGAACTGATCGAAGGGACAGTTGCGGAGAACATTTCACGATTTGACCCCAACGCCTCGTCGGACGCGATCATCGCTGCGGCGAAGGCTGCGGGAGTCAACGAGCTCGTGCTTTCGCTGCCGCAAGGCTACGACACCGAGATCGGCGAACAGGGCTCCTCACTATCGGCCGGACAGCAACAACGCATCGCGCTGGCACGTGCGCTTTATGGCGATCCGTTTCTGGTGGTGCTCGACGAGCCGAATTCCAACCTTGACGTCGAAGGCGACGAAGCATTGACAAAGGCCATTCTCGGCGCGCGGGCGCGGGGCGCGATCGTCGTCGTGGTAGCGCACCGGCCGAGTGCGTTGTCCGGGGTCGATCACGTGCTCGCGCTGAATGGCGGGCGACAGCAGGCCTTCGGCCCCAAAGACGAAGTGCTGGCAAAGGTGCTACGGCGTGACAGCGTCGTCAGCGCACCCAAAGTTGTCGCGGGCGCTCAAGGGTAAGGCGATGTCCGACGCGGATTTAATTGACGCGCGCCCGTCGATCAGGCGCCATATCGTGGCGGGCTTGGCTGCCATCATGCTCATTGCCGGCGGAATTGGCGGATGGGCGGCAACCACCGAAATCTCGGGCGCCTTGATCGCTGCGGGGAGCGTTGTCGTCGAGTCGAATGCCAAGAAGGTTCAACATCCAACCGGCGGCGTCGTTGGCGAAATCGCAGTGACCAATGGGATGAACGTGACGGCCGGGGATATCCTGATCCGTCTCGACCAAACGATGACGCGGGCAAATCTGCAGATCGTGTCAAGGACCCTGGACGAGATGACGGCGCGGCGTGCGCGGTTGCGGGCCGAACGCGATGGCGCATCGGAGGTGCCATGGCCCTCTCCGTTCAGCGGCAGACGGCACGAAGAAGGTGTTGTCGAGCTGATGGCCGACGAGCAGCGCCTTTTCGAACTGCGCAGCACGACGCGGCTCGGCCAAAAACGACAGTTGCGCGAGCGGATCGCTCAGCTCAACGAGGAAGCCAACGGGATCATTGCGCAGCAAGCGGCGAAAGCCCAGGAGCTTGTTCTGGTCAATAATGAACTGGAAGGAGTGCGGCAGCTCTGGTCCAAGCAGCTCATCCAGATGAACCGGCTGACGGCGCTCGAGCGCGAAGCGGCGCGGCTTGATGGCGAGCGGGCGCAGCTAATCGCGGCGGCGGCGCAGGGCCGAGGAAAAATATCCGAGATCGAACTTCAGATTACCCAGATCGATCGCGAATTGGCGAGCGAAGTCGGCCGCGAAATGCGCGAGATCGACGGCAAGGCAGGTGAATACGCCGAGCGGAAAGTGGCGGCCGAAGATCAGTTGCGGCGAATCGACATCCGGGCCCCGATTTCGGGCACCGTCCACGAAATGAACGTCCACACGGTCGGCGGTGTGGTTAGCGCTGGCGAGCAGTTGATGCTGATCGTGCCCGCATCCGATCGCTTGACGGTCGAGGCGAGGGTGACGCCGCAAGACATCGATCAGGTGCGGGTCGGCCAGGCTTCTGCATTGCGATTTTCCGCCTTTAGCCAACGCACGACCCCGGAAATCAACGGAGTCGTCAGCCGGGTTTCGGCCGACGTGACGACCGAGCAGCGCACCGGCCTGACCTATTATACGGCGCGCATTGCCATCGGGCCCGACGAACTCGCTCGCCTCGGCGATGTCAGGCTTGTGCCCGGCATGCCGGTCGAAGTGTTTATCAAGACGGCAGATCGGACGGTTGGTTCCTACCTGACCAAGCCGCTATTCGACCAGGTTGCCCGCGCATTTCGCGAACGATAGCAGAACGTGGGGTGAATCGAGAAGTCCAGGAAAATCTCACGAGCCGACTTTTCGTGCCGAGTTGACCGCTTGAATGTCCGCGGCGGGCTGAAGTCGGTTTCGCCTTGCTGCGGCCCTAGAGAGCAGCGATAGCAAACGCATTGAAAACCGGATCGGGGCTATCAGGATATGCGAGCATTCCGGCAAAAATCTATTGCACGGTTTATCGTTATCGCACTCTTCGCGTGCATGGTTGGGTCGCCTTGCCAAGCCAACCCCCAGGAAATGTTGACCCTGATGCGCCGTATTACGGCGCTCGCTCAGGAAGGGCGATACGGCGAAGCGATAGCCCTGGCAAGAAAGCTTGCAACTGAAGCTGAAAGAACCTCGGGTCGGCAGTCAGTTTTAACGGCAACGACCCTTGTTGTGCTTGCTCAGACTCTGCAGGCCCAAGGCGAAATGGCCGAAGCCGAAAGGGTGTTAAGAAGAGCCCTCGCCATCCGCGAGAAGGCGCTTGGCTCCAATCACCCCGATGTTGCCGCTGTCTTATCTACGCTTGGCCAGATAGCGCTTAACCAAAACCGGCTGAAAGACGCCGAACGCGACACTTTGCGCGCGATAGCCATCGATGAAAGCGCTCTCGGCCAAGACAACCTGAATACGGCGTTGGCGCGTATGCAGCTCGGCAATCTTCGTCACCGTCAATTGAGAGAGGCGGAGGCGCTCGATATCTTTAGCCGCGCACTGGAAGTCTTCAAAAATGCACCGGGCCAAGCAGATATCATGGTCCCGGTTGCCCTCAACAACATCGCAGAAGTTTATAAGACGCAAGGCCGATTGCAACTTGCCGAGGAGCGATTTCTTGAAGCGCTTGGCCTTCAGGAAAAGCGACATGGCCGCGATAATCTTTATCTGACGTCAACGCTGAACAATCTTGGAGAGCTCAGGCGCCTGCAGGGACGGCTCCAGGAGGCGGAGCAGTTAGCGCGGCGGACGTTGGTTATCAGAGAAAAAGCACTGGGGCCCGATCATGCCGATGTCGCCGCCAGCCTTAACAACCTTGCGCTCGTTTTCTCAAGACAAGGTAGAGCTCCGGAAGCCGAAGGTCTGCTTGTTCGTGCGCTTGCCATCCAGGAAAAGGCTTTCGGACCGGATCACCCCAATATAGCGATTGCGCTAAACAACCTCGCTGATGCAAAGGCCCACTCCGGCCGAAAGAAAGAAGCTGAAGGGCTGTTTCGCAGGTCGCTGGCTATTCGCGAAAGAAGCCTCGGTCCGAACCACCTTGATGTCGCCGTCTCCCTCGACAATCTTGTGGTGCTGCTTGGCGACGATGAGCATTACAGCGAAGCGGAAGGGCTGGCGCGCCGCTCTCTGGCCATACGCGAGGAAGCGCTCGGTAAGCTCCACCCGTTGGTGGCAAGCAGCCTCAACAATCTGGCTGTTGTCCTGGACAGTGTCGGACGACCAAAGGACGCTGAACCGCTCCTGAAACGAGCGCTGGACATTCGCGTAAGTGCGCTTGGCGAGGTGCACCCGGACGTCGCCAACAGTTTCAACAATCTCGGCGCACATTATCTGGATTCAAAGGATTGGCAGCAAGCCCACGATGCGTTTGCTCGCGCTTCATCGATTTTGATCGGCCGCAATGCCAAGGAATCAAGCGAGGGACAGACAGCAGCGGATCTCAAGGTCCATGGCGCCACGAATCCATTCCCCGGAGCCATCATTGCCGCCTACCAGCTAGCGGAGACGTCCGACAGCCAAAGAGCGATCGCGTTGCGATCCCAGGCTTTCGAAGCTGCGCAGTGGATTAGTGACGAACAGGCGGCACGCGCCATTACGGGAATGTCCGCCCGGATTGCGGCGGGCAGCGGCGATCTATCGGCGCGCGTTCGTGAGCGGCAGGACTTAAGCGAACAGGCGCTTGCCATCGATAGATTGCTCATCTCGGTCATTTCACAGCCGAATGCCGCGCGCAACCAGCAGACGGAGCAGGCGCTTCGAGCCCAGGCATCTGACGTTGCGAACCAGATAAGAGGGCTTGATCGCTTGATCGCTACCCAATTCCCTGATTACGCCGGGCTCGTTGCCAAGATGCCCGTTTCCATCGAAGAGGTTCAAAGGCGGCTGAACCCGAATGAGGCATTGTTACTGTTTGCCACGACTTCACGCTCCACCTTCGTCTGGACAGTCACGCGCGCAGGCGTCCGTTGGCACGCCGCGTCGATCGGCGCAAAGCAACTGGCAGAAACGATCAATATTCTGCGCTGCGGTCTTGACGCGGAAGCGTGGACCGAAACGTCCCACGCTTGCGCCGAAAAGCTTGGCCGCGATCGTGCGCCGGCTGCCGGTGATCAATTGCCGTTCGATCTGGACCGGGCGTTCGGGCTTTATCAGGCGCTTCTTGAACCGGTCGCAAAGGACATTGAAGGCAAGGAGCTTATTCTTGTTCCATCTGGCCCGCTGGCCACGCTGCCGTTCCAGGTTCTGCTGACCGAGAGGCCGGCGCCGAACACCGGCCGGCAGGATCTTGCCAAAGCACCCTGGCTGGTCAAACGCTTTGCAACGACCGTATTGCCGTCCGTCTCCAGCCTCAAAAGGCTACGTCAAGTCGCTCAAAGGAGTAAGGCGCCGAAGCCGTTCATCGGCTTCGGAAACCCGCTGCTGAGCGGAAATGCCCGGAGCGCTTTCGATGTCGACCGCGCCGCGCAGGCCCGCCTTCGTCAGAGTTGCGCCCCAAGCCCGGAGCCGCGAACGAACCAAGTAGCTCAAAGAGAGCGACGTTCGGTCGTTGCTCTTTCAGGCGGCACGGCCGATGTTGAGCAACTCAAGCACCTTGCGCCGTTGCCCGAAACCGCCATCGAACTATGCCTGGTGGCGAACAGTTTTTCGCCCATCAAGGGTGATGTTTATCTCGGCAAGGAGGCGACCGAAGCCGCGATAAAATCGCTCAGCGAAAGCGGCCGACTGGAACAATATCGTATGCTCCACTTTGCAACACACGGAGCGCTTTCGGGTCAGGTGCGTGGCTCTATCGAGCCAGGACTGGTCCTGACACCACCGGCGACCGCCACACCGGCCGATGACGGCTATCTCTCCACATCGGAGATTTCGGGACTCAAGCTCAACGCCGACTGGGTCGTGCTTTCAGCCTGCAACACGGCCGGCAGCGAAGCGTCAAATTCGGAAGCATTCTCCGGCCTTGCAAGAGCGTTTTTCTACGCCGGCACGCGCGCCCTGCTGGTCTCCCACTGGCCGGTCAATTCGGAAGCCGCCGTCACCATCACCACTGGTGCAACCAGTGCGATGACGGCACATCCCGGTATAGGCCCCGCCGAGGCGCTTCGCCGCTCGATCTCGGCCTTGACGGCTAGGGGCAGCGAGAATGCGCATCCCAGTGTTTGGGCGCCTTTTGTGCTGGTCGGAAACGGCAGCCCATAGCGTGCGAGCTTACGCCTGCTGTTGCCTCTCGTTGGCCCACGAATGAAAGGGGGCGTGCTGTTAGCGGGCGCAGGTGATCACGCGCCCGGCATGCGCGTCAGGCGTGCTTGTCGAGGCGGCGCTTGAGCAGGGTCAGATGTTGCAGCAGGTCCGACTGCGCGACATGTGACAGTTCCCCGATCAGGGCGATCACCCATTCCTCATGCCGGCGCGCCATGCGGCCGAATTCCTTTGCGCCTTCCTGCGACAGGCGCAGACGGAACGTGCGGCGGTCCTCGGAATCGACCTCGCGATGGATCATGCCGTCGGCTTCCAGCTTCTGCACCAGCGCGGTGATCGCGCCGTTTGAGACCATCAGGAGTTCCGAGACCTCGGACATGGTCGCGCCCGCGGGTTTGCGCGCGAGTTGCGCCAGCAGATCGAAGCGGGCCAGCGTAGTATTGAACTCCTTGCGCAGCCGCGCGTTCAGCGCCTTCTCGATCCGGGTGGCGCAGGAGAGCAGCCGCAGCCAGATGCGCAATTCGAGATGCGCGCCGTCGGATTCGTGCGCCGGCTCGGCCGGTCGCGACGGTTGCACGCGCGCCCCCTTCGGGGATCTGGCCTTTCGTTTGACTGTGGCATCCATGGCTGGGATCTCACCGGGCTAGATGGAAATCGATCCGATGCTGGCTCCGCCGCAGACATACAGCGTTTGCCCGGTGATGAAGTCGGCATCCGGTGAACAGAAGAAACTGACCGCGCGCGCGACGTCAGTGGATCTGCCGAGGCGGCCGAGGGGGATCAACTGCGCCAGCTTTTTCGCGCGTTCGGATTCCGGCGACATCACGCTCTCGAACATCTCGGTATCTCCGATTGGGCCGGGGGCTACGACATTGACGGTGATACCGAAGGGGGCAAGCTCCAGCGCCCAGGTCCGCGCCATGCCGATGATGCCGGCCTTGGTGGCCGAATAGACCGTGCGTGTGGCAGCCCCCAGCGCGGCGCGGGAGGACAGCAGCACGATGCGGCCGAAGCGCGCCTGCTTCATGCCCGGCAGCGCCGCCTGTGCCAGCGCAATCGCGGCGCCGAAATGCAACTGGGCCAATGCGCCGACATCCTCGTCGGCGACTTCTTCCAGCGGCTTGGGGCGGATCGCGCCGGCATTGTGAACGACGTGGGTGATCGCAACCTTCGCGGCGATCTCAGACGCCACCTGTCGCGTCGCAGCCGCGTCGAGCAGGTCGACCTCGCGCGAGGAGAGCTTCGGATGGCTCCAGTCGGGCTTTCGCCGTGACAGCGAGATCACGTCATATCCCTCGGCGAGGAGACCGCGCGCGATCGCAGCGCCGATGCCGGTATTGCCGCCGCTCACGATCGCCGTGTGATGGACCACGCTCATTCTCCGTCACATAAAGAGCTGGATGTTGCCGAAGGCAGCATCGCAATTGATCAGGTCGACGCGCTTGAGCTTGATGCGCAGCTTGCCGTCCTCGACGCTCAAATGATGCGTGACCCAGGCCGCATAGAGCGCCTGCTCGTCCAGGCGGGTCTCCACATAATGTATCGGCGTCCAGGTCACGTAGCGGTTGGCGGCGGTGTCGCGCGAATCCACCTGCGGCGTCTGCAGGACGTGGTGGCAGCGACTCTTCGGCTTCTGGCTGAAGGTCCGCGCGCCCTTGAGCCGCTCGACCCGGATCGAGAGCAGCAGCTTGTCCTCGTACATCAGCGAGCACGTCAGCCGCGGATCGGTCTGATTCCATTCCAGCGGCATCCAGTAGAAGGCGTCGTCAGCGTACAGTTCGAGCCATTCGTCGAAACGCTGCTGGTCGATCAGGCGCGCCTCGCGGACGACGAAGTCGATCAACTCCTGGTCGGTGGGAACCGCATTCTTGAGGGGAGCCTCCGCGAGCATGCTCATGTCACATCCCCATCGTCATGAACTTGGTCCACGCCCGGAACTGGTGGCGCATCGGCCACTCGCTGGTCCCATTGATCGCCACGTTGGTCTGTTCGGCTTCGTCGGGGCTGTAGAGGCGCTGGAGGTTCACCCATTCGTTGCCGTTCGAATGCAGGCCTTCCTGCGCGCGTTCATACATTTCGAGGTCGTCGTGTCCGACGATGGAAGTCGGCGCATTGATCAGCCGGTTGTACATCAGCGTGCGCTCGAGCAGCATGTCGGGTGCATCGACGAGCTGGAACGTCCAGGACTCGACCAGCGTCTTGTTCGCCGCGATCGGCTTGAAGTGCCGCAACAACTGGATCGGTCCCTTGATCATGATGTTGGGGAAGTAGACCGTGTTGTGCCGGTTCTCGTCCAGGATCGCCTTGGCGCGTTTCTCGCCATAGGCGGCTTTCATCTTCTCGAAATAGCCAGGCACTGCCGAATAGTCGGAATGAATTGAGTGATGCACGCCGGTATGACCGTGGCCGTTGTCCCAGATCCGGATGCCCATGTTCTCGAAGAACTCATACGGGCTCATGAAGGGGGCGATGATCTCGACGGCCATCGGCTTCCTGGTGCCGGGCGGCGCCTTCTTCCAGACTTCGACCACGGTCCCGGCGGAGGATTCGTGTGCCACCATCGGATGGCAGGTGTCGGTCTGGTTTTCGACCAGCATCTTCCAATTGCAATTGTGCATGTAGCGCAACACGCCCCCGGCGACCTTGAGCTGGCCGACGGGCGAGCGGTCGATCATGTTGTCGAAGCTCGACAGGCTTTCGCCAAAGAACTCCTCGAAGTCGAGGCCGCCACCGTTGATCTTGGCGAACACGAAACCGCGATAGTTTCTGATATGGCGCACCGGCGCCATTCCGGTCGCGGCGTGGCTCTGCTCGAAGCCGGTGTTCTCGTAACCCTTCTTCAAGGGGATCGCGAGGAGCGAGCCGTCGGTCCTGAAACTCCAGGCATGATAGGGGCAGCGGAAAAACTTTCCGGCATTACCGCAGGTCTCGGACGTGATGCGCGTGCCCTTATGCGGGCAGCGATTGTGCAGTACCTTTACCGTCCCGTCAGTGTGGCGGACCAGCAGGATCGGCTGCGTGCCGATCGTGGTGCCAAAATAATCGCCGGCATTCGGCACCTGGCTGTCGTGGCCGACATAGACCCAGCTATTCGGGAACATATGCTCCATCTCGAGCTGGAAAACTTCCTCGCTGACATAGACGTCCCGGTGAACCTCCTGGTCGCGGATCAGGGCGCGAATGGCCGCGACGTTGCCGGCATATCGGATCATGCGTTCCTCCATCACAGGTCGAGCACGAGTCTCTTGGTTTTCGCGCGCGAAACACAGATCTGCATCACCTTGTTCGACGCCCTCTCGCTTTCGCTCAAGATGTAGTCGCGATGATCGGGAATGCCCGAGATCACCGTGGTCTGGCAGATCCCACAATCGCCTCGCTTGCAGTCGTGCATTGGGTCTTCGCCGGCCTCGAGCAGTACGTCCAGGATAGTCTTGCCGGCGGGAATTTCATAAATGCGCCCGCTGCTCTTGAGTTCGACCTCGAAGGCGGAGTCTCCGGACTTCTCCTCGGGCGCAGTGAAGATTTCGAAATGCAGCCGTCCCTGCGGCCAGTTCAGCCGCTTCGCCAGCGCGATGGCTGCTTCGATCATCGGCAGTGGTCCGCAAAGATAGAGCGGCACTTCCGGCGCGAGCCGCGTCATCAGGGCCTCGAGGTCGAAGAAGCGGCCGACCTCGTCGTCGGCGTGGATGGCCGCGCTTGCGCTGGTCAGCCGCTCGATGTCGCCGAGGAAAGCGAGTTCGCTGCGGCTGCGGCCGGCGTAGTAGAACGAGAACGGCCGCTTCCCCGCGCAGAGTTCGCAGGCCATCGTGAGCAGCGGCGTCACGCCGATGCCGCCCGCGACGAGCGCGACTTCGCCTGCGCCGGCGCGAAGCGGAAAATTGTTCGCCGGCGGCGAGATCGTCAGGCGATCGCCGGTCTTGAGACCGTGCATATAGCTGGAGCCGCCGTGGCTCTTGCTTTCCTGCAGCACGGCGATGCGATAGGCGGCCGGATGTTCGGCGGCCGCGCGCGGTGAATTCGTCTCGATCAGCGAATAGGAGCGCCGGCCGACATCGGGCAGATGGACGTCGATATGGGCGCCCGCGGCCCAACCCGGCATCGGCGCGCCGTTGGGGCGAGCCAGCACGAATTCGCGGATGCGCGGCGTGACCGCCTCGGCCTTCGACACCACGACTTCGAACTGGTCCATCCTCAGGCGTCCTCGAACAGGGTCTCGACGGTGCGCAGCGCGCCGTCGAGCTCAGTGCCATCGGCGTCCTTGAGCGCCACCTTGATCAGCCGCTGCACCCATTCGGCGGCGTCCGGCCGGCCGGCCAGGCGCTCGGACGCCTGCATGACCTTGTCGAACTTCGATTCGCCGCGGGAATGCGTGTCCGAATAGCCGCCGACGAGACGGCGCGCCTCGCACACGGCGGTCGCGAGCGCGGGATCATCAGCGGCGAATTTTCTGACACGCTGCGCCCAATCGTCGAGATGGCGCATCTCGCGAGCATGCCGCAGGGTGCCGCGACGGAATCGCCGCAAGCCTGCCACGCAGTACAGCAGCAGGAACGACGACGGCGCAGTGGTGCGCAGTTTCCGTCCGCGATCAATAAGCCGGGCGAGCCGCTCGCTGCGCTCGACCTTTTCACCGAGACGCGGCGGCAAGAGTCCCGCCATTTCCTCGATCCGCGGATGGAAAAATTCGGTGATCGCGAGAACCTGTTCGTCACTGGCCCGCACCTCGCGGCGCACCCGGTCGAATCGCCCCGCGCGCGTCTTGAGGTCCGCGACGCGAATGACGTCGTCATAGGCCATCGCAATCGCGAGATACTTGGCAAAGGAATGCAGCAGGCCGGTCGTTTCACGCGGCATCGCTTCCAGCCGGTCGAGATATTCGCTGCCGTAGGTGACGTCCTGAAAATCGACGACGCGCTGCAGGCCGGCGGCGATGATGCCGTGCAGTTCTTCCGGCAATAGCCGAGCCCGCGCGACCAGTGCGTCGTAATCGGCGTGGCCGATCGGCTCGAGGCGCGGAAAGCGTTTGGCAAGCGGCGGCTTCGCCGCCGGCTTGATCTTTGGATCCTGCTTGAGCTCGGCGACTGCCCGCTCGCGGCCGGCGGTGAAGGCGCGCAAGCTGGCATCGACGCCGACGCCCGCCACCCGGATCGTGGCTTCAAAATCCTCGCTGGCAAAGGGCAGGGCGCCGGAGCCCGCGAGCGCGCCGAAAAGGACAGCGGAAACCACGCTGCCGGTGGCATCCGCAATCTCGGCCATGTCGAACGCGATGAAGCGGTTGGCCGCGACGTTCGCCGCATCAAAGACCTGCGCCGCGTCGGCGGTGCCGTCGCCGGGCGCGGTCTTCTCGATCACGGCCAATGAGCGGTGGGACGACCCTATCAGCAGCGTGCGATCAGGCGAGACCAGCCCGCGCAGGATGGCCCGGCCAGCTTCCATCAATTCGGCGCCAATCACGATGTCGACCTTGCCCGGCGCCGGCATCAGCGACAGCACGGGATGACGGCCGGGCTTGCTGGCATCGGGCGCGATCATCTCGATGTAGTAGATCGTGGCACCGGTGCGCTGGGCGACGCCGGGCACCGAGGTCGATTGCGCGAACCAGCCGCGCCGCTCGGCCAGCGCCACGATCCAGTCGACCAGCACGCCGCCGCCCTGGCCGCCCATCGCGAGCACTGCGACGGTGATCGGTCGCGCCTGACTGAGCGCGATGGAGGAGGGCGCGAGCGAGACGTTCATGCCGCCTCCTGCTCAAACATGATCCGCCGTCCCGCCCGCCGGCGCTGCAACGCGCCGATCAGCCGTCGCCAGATGCGGTCGAGCCGCGCTTCGAACGCGCTCGGATTGGAAACGACGTCGGCGCGATAGAAGGAAGGACACAAGACGGCGGCATCCGCGACCTCGCCGCAATGGCCGCAGCCGACACAAGTATTGTCGACGGCCGCGACCGGGTTGTCCTTCAGCGGGTCGGTTGTCGGTTTCACCGACAGCGAAGGGCAGCCCGACAGGCGGATGCAGGCATGGTCGCCGGAACAAACGTCTTCATCGACGCCGAAGCGCTCGCGCACGATGCGCTCGCCGCGCTTGGCGGCAGCCGCCACCTGCGGCTTCACGCGCCGCTGCTTGTTCAACATGCATTCCGACGAGGCGACGATGATCTTCGGGCCTTTCTCCTCCGTCGTCAGCGCCTCGCGCAGCGTGTCGCGCATGCGCGTGACGTCGTAGGTGCGGTCGATCTGGCGCACCCATTTGGCGCCGACGCCCTTTACCGCTTCCACGATCGGATGCTTGGTCGACCGCGACCGATTGTCGGCGCGCGAGGAGGGTATGTCCTGGCCGCCGGTCGCAGCGGAATAATAATTGTCGACCACGACGATCACGCCGTCGTGTTGGTTGAAGACGGCGTTGCCGACGCCGCTGGTCAGCCCGTTATGCCAGAAGCCGCCGTCGCCCATCATCGAGATCGAGCGCTTTCCCGCCGGAACGTTGAAGGCGGAAGCCGACGCCGGGCCGAGCCCATAGCCCATTGTGGTGGCGCCGATGTTGAACGGCGGCAGGATCGAAAACAGGTGGCAGCCGATATCGGCCGCGATGTGATGCGGGCCGAGCTCCTTCTCCACCAGCTTCATCGCGGAAAAGATCGGCCGCTCCGGACAGCCGGTGCAGAAACCCGGCGGGCGCGGCGGCACGACGTCGGCCAACGCGCGGATCTTGTCGTCGACCTCGACGCGGTCGATGTTCGGCGCACGGGCGGAATCGGGCAGCGCGTCGGATCGCCAGCGGCGGATGAAGGCGCCGATCGCTTCGCCCATGACCTGCGCGGTGTACTCGCCGGCCATTGGAAACAGGTCCTTGCCGTGCAGCTTGGCCGGGATATCCGCATTGCGCAGGATTTTGTGCAGCGCCTGCTCGATGAACTCGGGCTGTCCCTCCTCGACCATCAGCACTGCCTTCTTAGTCCGGCAGAAGTCGATCACCTCGCGGTCGACGATCGGGTAGGTCACGTTCATCACATAGAGCGGGATGCGCGTCTCGCCCCAGATATCGGCAAGTCCTGCCTCGCGCAGCGCGGTGATGACGCCGTTGTACATGCCGCCCTGCATGATGATGCCGATATCATCAATATCGCCGTCGAACGTCTCGTTCATGCCGCGCGCATGAATGAATTCGACCGCCGCAGGCCAGCGGCGCTCGACCTTTTCCTTCTCGTGCAGGAACGAGGCCGGCGGCAGCACGATGCGGTTAGTGTCGCGCGACGGCTGATCGAGCGCGCGGGCCAGCGGAAAGGCGGGGCGGACGTTGTCGCGGGTGGCGAAGCGGCCATGGACATGGCAGGCGCGGATCCGCACCTCCAGCATCACAGGCGTATTCGACGCCTCGGATAGCTCGAAGGAATCGTGCACGGCCTTGACGATCGACGCCACGTTGGGCCGCGGATCGACCAGCCAGAGCTGCGACTTCATCGCAAAGGCGTGCGAACGCTCCTGCATGATG
Source organism: Bradyrhizobium sp. CSA112 (assembly GCF_029051645.1). Classification (GTDB taxonomy): domain Bacteria; phylum Pseudomonadota; class Alphaproteobacteria; order Rhizobiales; family Xanthobacteraceae; genus Bradyrhizobium. The sequence goes on along the minus strand of NZ_JAACFS010000006.1, from coordinate 19,472 downwards.
GAGGAGCCTTCGCCGTAATCCTCGCCGATGATGACGAGCGCGCCGCCGGTGACGCCGCCCGAGGACAGGTTGGCGAGCGCGTCGGAGGCGACGTTGATGCCGACCGGCGCCTTGAACGTGACCGCGCCTCGGATCGGGTACATCACCGAGGCGGCAAGCGTCGCCGCCGCGGTTGCCTCGCTGGCGCTCGATTCGAAATGCACGCCGAGGTCGGAGAGAATATCCTGGGCATCCGACAGCACGTCCATCAAATGCGAGATCGGCGCGCCCTGGTAGCCGGCGACATAGCTGACGCCGCATTCGAGCAATGCCTTGGTGATCGCGAGGATGCCTTCGCCGCGAAACTCCTGGCCGGCGCCGAGCTTTAAGTCTTCCACCTCGCGCGCGAAAGAGCGTTCTGCCATGCTCGTCTCCTCGGCCTTGCGGGGAACTCTGGACGACCGAATATAATTTTAGACATCAAACAAAAATGATGTCAATCGAACTTGCGGGTCTGCGCGCGGCAAAACGCCGTGCGCGCATTTCAATGCATTCTGCAGCCTATTTCGTAGGCTTCATGCACAGGCGTCGCGTTCTGGGCGAGGGCTGGCTCGCTTGACAGGATATTTTAGCCATGAAACATTATTGATGCGCGTTGCATTTAGCGGCGTGCGCAAAAGCGGCCTTTGCGGGAGACTGACATGACCCCGATTTCGCCATTGCGCGGGCCGTCGCGCGAACATCTCGGGTGGCCGTTCTTCGATTCCCGCCACGGCGAATACGTAGCTGCGCTCGATGCATTTGCAGCCGATCTTGGCGATACGCACGGCGGTGACGTCGACGAGACCTGCCGGTCGCTGGTTCGTAGGCTTGGCGCCGCGGGATTGCTGGAGGCATCGGTCGCGGGCGATCGGCCCGATGCGGTGATCGATTCCCGGCTGATTTGTCTGGCCCGCGAGACGCTGGCCTGGCACAGCGGGCTCGCCGATTTCGCCTTTGCGATGCAGGGACTTGGCACCGGCGCGGTGGCGATTGCCGGTTCACCCGAAATGCGCGCGCTGGTGCTGCCGAAGGCGCGGCGTGGCGAGTGGGTCGCGGCCTTCGCGCTGTCGGAAAAGGAAGCCGGTTCCGACGTCGCCGCGATGGGGTGCACCGCCCGGCGCGAAGGGGATCATTATATTCTGGATGGCGAGAAGACCTGGATTTCAAACGGCGGCATCGCCGACGTCTACACGCTGTTCGCTCGGACCGGCGAGGCGCCGGGGGCGCGGGGCATTTCGGCTTTCGTGGTGATTCCGGACGATCCCGGCTTTTCAATTGCCGATCGTATCGATGTGATGGCGCCGCATCCGCTAGCGACGCTACGTTTCGACGGCTGCCGGATTCCGGCCGCGCGGCTGTTGGGCTCGCCGGGCGAAGGCTTCAAGATCGCGATGCGCACTCTCGATATCTTCCGCGCCTCGGTCGCAGCGGCAGCGCTTGGTTTTGCCCGCCGCGCGCTGGATGAGGCAACAGTGCATGCACGTAGCAGGCGGATGTTCGGCGGCGTGCTGGCCGACCAGCAATTGACGCAGGCGGCCCTCGGAGACATGGCCGCGGGTGTCGATGCCAGCGCGCTCCTCACCTATCGCGCAGCCTGGCGGCGCGACGTACAGAAAGCTTCCACGACGCGTGAAGCGGCGATGGCGAAGATGGTCGCAACCGAAACCGCGCAAGAAGTGATCGACCGCGCCGTGCAGATGTTCGGCGGCCGCGGCGTTCGTTCGGGCGAAATCGTCGAGCAGCTCTACCGCGAGATACGCGCGTTGCGCATCTATGAAGGCGCGACCGAAGTTCAGAAACTCATCATCGGGCGCGACGTCCTGAAGGCCTAGCCGCGTGGCCCGGTCGCCCTGCTACGGGAGTACGAAATGTTCGAAGTCTTGCAGCCGCCCGGTTGGGCCAAGCCGAGCGGTTACGCGAACGGCGTTGCCGCCCGCGGCAAGATGATCTTCGTCGCAGGCCAGATCGGTTGGAACGAGCAATGCAAGTTCGAGTCGGATGACCTGGTGGAGCAGATCGGCCAGACGTTGAGAAACGTCGCAGCCGTCCTGCGCGCCGGCGGCGCCGCATCCGAGCATGTCGTGTCGATGACGTGGTTCCTGCTCGACCGCAAGGAATATTCGGCGCGCCTGAAGGAAATCGGCGTGATCTATCGCGACGTCATGGGCCGGCACTTTCCGGCCATGACGGCACTACAGGTCTCGGGGCTGGTCGAGGATCGCGCCAAGGTCGAAATTCAAGCGATTGCGATGATACCCGATCAGATGAACTGACAACGCGACGCCGGACACGGCGCTAACTCACAGGAGAGCGGCATGTCAACGAAAGCTCGTGAGAATCACCGGGAAGACGTGGCCGGACGGGCCAATGTCGAGGACACGCCTGAACTGCTCGCCTATTACGACGAACTCGAACGGCTGGAGGCCGGCGCGCTCTGGACGGTGGCGAACAAGATCGAGCCCTGGCAGCCCAAATCCTCCTCCATTCCGGTGTTGTGGCGCTACGAGGACCTTCGCGCGCATGTGTTGCGCTCTGTTGAACTGGTCTCGCCCGAAAAGGCCGGCCGGCGCGTTGTCTATCTGAACAATCCCGGCCGGCGCGAGCACGCCGCCGCGGTCGGCTGGCTGTATTCGGGCCTGCAGGTCATGCATCCGGGCGAGGTCGCATCCGCGCACGCCCATTCGGCTTCCGCCCTTCGCTTCATCATGGAAGGCGAGGGCGCCTACACGATCGTCGACGGCCACAAGATGACGCTCGGCGCCAACGACTTCGTGCTGACGCCGAACGGCACCTGGCACGAACACGGCGTCTCCAGCGACGGCACGCCCTGCATCTGGCAGGACGGCCTCGACATTCCCCTGGTCAACGCGCTCGAAGCCAACTTCTACATGGTTCATCCCGACCTGCAGCAGAGCGTCGGCTATCCCGTCGACGACATGACGCACACCTGGGGAAGCCCCGGCCTGCGTCCGGTGGGCGCCGAATGGTCCAAGGGATATTCGCCGCTACTGAAATATGAGTGGGGGCCGACCTACGAGGCGCTGCAGCGTTACGCCAAAGCCACCGACGGCTCGCCGTATGACGGCGTTCTCATGAACTATGTGAATCCGGTGACCGGCGGTCCGGTGATGCAGACGATCGGCGCGTCGATGCAGATGCTGCGGCCGGGCGAGAGCACGCGCGCGCATCGTCACACCGGCAGCTTCATCTATCAGGTGGCGAAAGGGCGCGGCCACTCGATCATCGACGGCAAGCGCTTCGACTGGAAGGAGCGCGACATCTTCTGCGTTCCGTCCTGGGCCTGGCATGAGCACGTCAACGCCTCCGCCAGCGACGACGCCTGCCTCTTCACCTTCAACGACCTGCCGGTCATGCACGCGCTCGGGTTCTATCGCGAGGAAGCTTTTGGCGACAATGGCGGCCGGCAGCCGCTCGTATCCTAGGAGACAAGCAGTGCGTCTAGTTACTTACCGCAGCACCGTTGAGGCTGCCGCTCGTCTTGGCGCTGTTGTTGACGACCTCGTTGTGGACGTCGAGAAGGCGGGCCTGCATGCAGGAGCTTCCCTTCCGTCATCGATGCTCGATTTCATCGATCTCGGGCCGCCGGCGTTGGCGGCGCTCAAGAAGATATTGAACGAGGGCGAGGACCATTGGCCTGTAGGCGCGGCATTGCCGCTGGCGAATGTCAGGCTGCTCGCGCCGATCCCGCGTCCGCGCAAGAACATTTTTGGCATCGGCCTCAATTATGTAGAGCATGTCACGGAATCGTCCCGCGCCCTCGACACGGCAAAGGACCTGCCCAAGCAGCCCATCATCTTCTCGAAGCCGCCGACCAGCGTCATCGGGCCGGACGAAGCCATCCATCACAACAAGGCGATCACGCAACAGCTCGACTGGGAAGTCGAGCTTGCCGTCGTGATGGGACGGACCGCGCGGCGGGTGCCGGAGGCGGAAGCGCTCGGCTTCGTGTTCGGCTACAGCGTGATGATCGATGTCAGCGCCCGCGACAACCGCCGCGCCGGCCAATGGATCTACTCCAAGGGGCAGGACACCTACGCGCCGTTCGGGCCGTGTATCGTCACCGCAGATGAAATCGCCGATCCGCACGCGCTCGATCTCTGGCTGACGGTGAACGGCGTCGAGAAGCAGCGCTCCAACACGCGCCATATGCTGTTCAAGGTGCCGCATCTGATTGCGGACATTTCGGCGGCGATGACGCTGGAACCCGGTGACATCATCGCGACCGGCACGCCCGAGGGTGTCGGCGCCGGCCGCTCGCCGCAGGAATGGCTGTGGCCAGGCGACGTGGTGGAAGCGGAAGTGGCCGGCATCGGCCGGCTGCGCCACCCGGTGGTGGCGATCTGAGGGGCCGACATGATCTTCGACATGGAGACGCTGGAAGCGCAGAACCGCTACAAGATCCTGACGGCCACTGTGACGCCGCGGCCGATCGCATGGGTCACCACGATCTCCGCGAGCGGCGTGATCAATGCCGCGCCTTTCAGCTTCTTCAACGTGATGGGGCATGAGCCGCCCACCGTCGCGATCGGGCTTCTGGCGGGGTCAGAACGCTTCAAGGACACGGCGGCGAATATTCTCGATACCGGCGAGTTCGTCGTGAACCTTGTCGCCGAGCGCAACGCCGAGGCCATGAACATCACCTGCATCGACGCGCCGCCCGATGTCGACGAACTGGCGCTGGCCGGATTGACGCCGGTTGCCTCGAACGCGGTGCGCCCGCCGCGCATTGCGGAATCGCCGGTGTCGTTCGAATGCCGAGTCCTCACTTCGCTGGTGACGGGGCCACGGCAGACTGCCGTCATCGGCCGTATCGTTCGCGCCCATGTCGACGATGCCGTGATCCTGGACAAGGAGCGCTGTCATATCGATACGCAAGCGCTGCGTCTGATCGCCCGCATGCATGGAAGTGGCTGGTATGCGCGCTCCAGCGATCTATTCCAGATCGATCGACCGACCTGGGCGGCGTGGCGGGAAAAGAACGTCAAGGCTGAACCGGTTTAGCGGGAGAAGCGGAGGACACCGTGAAGATCGCAGTGTTGGGTGGAGGAAACGGTTCGTTCGCAGCCGCGGGCGACCTTGCGTCGGCCGGTCACGAAGTCAGGCTGTGGCGGCGCAATCCCGCGGATGTTGAGGCGCATCGTGCCCACGGCGGCGCGATCACCGTCATCGACCGCGCCGGCCGCCGCGATATCAGGCTCGCGACGATCACGTCTTCGATCGCGGAGGCGATCAACGCGGCCGATCTTGTCCTGTGTCCGGCGCCGGCGTTCGCGCAAGCAGCGATCGCAGAACTGGCCGCGCCGCATTTGCGCGACGGCCAGGTCGTGTTCCTGCCGCCCGGCACGTTCGGCTCCTACATCTTCGCCCGCGCCGCGCGGGATGCCGGCAACCGCGCCGAGATCGCAACCGCGGAGACCGGGACCCTACCGTGGCTGGCGCGCAAACAGGGTCCTTACGCCGTCCGCATTTCGGGCAGGGGCGCGCGATTGCCGACCGGCGTGTTTCCATTGCGTCTTGCTCCGCACGCGCTTGGCGTGATCGAACGCGCGTTTCCGAACGCCATCGAGCCATGTGGCGATGCGCTGTCGGCCGCGCTGATGAATGCCGGTCCGATCATTCATCCACCGCTGATCACCATGAACGCCGGTCCGATCGAACATTTCGACAAATGGGACATTCACAAGGAAGGAACGCAGCCGGCGATACGCCGCGTGACGGACGCGCTCGATGCCGAACGCATCGCCATCCGCGAGGCACTTGGTTATGGAAAGCCGCATTTTCCGCTTGCCGACCATTATTCGAAGGACGGCGAGCCCTGGATGTATGCGCGCGATGCACATGACGAGCTCACGGAATCAGGCGATTGGTCGGAACGCCTCATTCTCGCGGAGCACCGCTACATGCTGGAGGATGTGCGTCTCGGCCTGTCGTTCCTCGCATCGGTGGCGGGCCGCCTCGCGGGCCTGCAAGCGCCGCTCGCCAAGGCGTTCCTGGCGATCGGCTCCGCCATCACCGGCGAGGATTTTGCGGTGACCGGCCGGACCTTGTCTTCGCTCGGTCTCGGCGATTTCGACCGGGCGGCTTTGCAAAATCATCTCGCCGAGGGCTTTCGATGAAACCGGTTATCGGATGTCTTGGCGCCGGCCGAATGGGCCGCGGCATCGCGGTTGTGTTCGCATTCGCCGGTCATCAGGTTGTCGTCGTCGACTTCAAGGAACGCGAAGCGCCGGCTTTCGACGCGCTCGCGATCGAGGCGCGGGCTGAAATCCGTTCGACACTCGAAATCCTCTCGCGCATCGGCCTGCTCTCGCCAGAGCATGTGGCTACGATTGCCGAGCGGATCACGATCGTGTCCCGGCAGGAGGCGGCAACAGCGCTGCCGCGCTGCGATGTCATCTTCGAGGGGATGCCGGAGGTTCTCGCGCTGAAGCAAGCGGCGCTGGCCGAGGCGTCGCGGCTGGCGGGCGAAGGCCCGATCATCGCTTCGACCACGTCGACGATACTGGTCGACGATCTCGCAGAAACGATCGAGCATCCTGGTCGTTTCCTCAATGCGCACTGGCTCAATCCCGCGTATCTCGTGCCGCTGATCGAATTATCTCCGGGGCGGCTCACCGCGCCGGAAGTCACAGCGCGACTGAAGACGTTGCTCGAAGGCATCGGCAAGGTGCCGGTCGTCTGCGCGGCGCGGCCGGGCTTCATCGTTCCCCGAATCCAGACGCTGGCCATGAACGAGGCCGCCCGGATGGTGGAGGAGGGTGTCGCCTCCGCGGAAGATATCGACAACGCCGTGATCTATGGCTTCGGATTCCGCTTCGCGGTGCTTGGCCTGCTCGAGTTCATCGACTGGGGCGGCGGAGATATCCTGCATCACGCCAGCCGCTATCTGGTCGAGGCACTCGGCGACAGCCGTTACGCCGCGCCGCCGATCATAGAGGCAAACATGCGCGAAGGACGCATCGGCATGAAGACCGGGCATGGATTCATGAACTATGAAGGCGTCGACCAGGCCGCCTACCGCGAGCAGCGACTTGCGGCCTTTGCTGCGGCGCTGCGGGCGATGGGGCTGGCGCGCGAACCCGTAGCGTAGCGCGCTGTCCTAGCTAGATTTGGTGTGTTCGGATGATGCGAGGCCCCATCTCTACTTTGCATGGGGTTGTTTTCGTAGTTTTTGGTCCCGCTCTTGGTCGCTCTAATGCCCGCCGAGATAGGCCGCGATCAGTTTGGGATCGTGGATCAGAGTTTCCGCCGGACCGGACTGGATGATCTCGCCGGTCTCCAGCACATAGCCGAAATCTGCGGTCTCGAGCGCGGCGCGGGCGTTCTGCTCGACGAGAAGGACCGAAACGCCGAGGCTTCGGAGCGAGGCGATGGTGCGGAAGATTTCGCGGACGATGAGCGGCGCTAGGCCGAGACTGGGTTCATCGAGCACAAGAAGTTTCGGCTTCGCCATCAGCGCGCGGCCGAGCGCCAGCATCTGCCGCTCGCCGCCCGACAGCGTGCCGGCCGCCTGCTTGCTGCGCTCCTTCAGCCGCGGGAAACGGTCGAACACATCATCGAGGCTTTTGCGCGTCGTCGAGCGATCGCGCAGGCTGTAGGTGCCGAGCAACAGATTGTCGGCGACCGACATGTCGGCAAATAGTTCGCGCTTTTCCGGCACCAGGCAAAGGCCGCGTTCGACGCGGCCCTCGACATCGATCCGCGCAAGATCGGTCCCCTGAAAGACCATCCGCCCCGTGGACTTCAGCAGCCCGATCGCCGCCATCAGAAGCGTCGTCTTGCCGGCGCCGTTCGGCCCGATCACGGTAACGATCTGTCCTTGCTCGACGGAAAGCGAGACGTTCCGCACAGCTTCCACCTTGCCGTAGGCGACCGATACATTCTCGATCGAGAACATCTGCGTCACGCAACACCTCCAAGGTAAGCCTCTTGGACGCGGGCGTCACTGCGGATCGCCGCCGGCTCGCCTTCGCAGAGCTTTGAGCCGAAATCGAGCACGACGATGCGGTCGACCAGCGACATCACGAACTCCATGTCGTGCTCAACGAGGAGAATGGTCAGGTGATCGGCGCGCAGCGACCGTAGCAGCTCGGCGAGCTTGAGCTTTTCCTGGCGACGCAGGCCGGCCGCCGGTTCGTCGAGCACGAGCAGCGTCGGATCGGCGGCGAGAGCGCGGGCGATCTCGAGCACGCGCTGATTGCCGAGCGGCAGGTTGCCGGCGAGCTCGAATGGCTTGTCGCCGAGCCCGACCCGTTCGAGCTGCTGCAGCGCTTCGTAGCGCGCGCTGGCCTCTTCCGCCTGGTTGAGGCGCAGGGCGCCGGTCAGCAGGCCGGTCCTGGTGCGCGAATAGGTGCCGAGCAGAACATTGTCGAGCAGCGTCATGCGCGGCCGTAGCTTGACGTGCTGGAACGTGCGAGAGATTCCGGACCGGGCGATGTGAAATTGCTGGTCGCGGGTGATCGACCGCCCCGCGAACGTGATCTCGCCGCTGTTGGCGCGCAGCGCGCCCGTGAGCAGGTTGAACATCGTGGTCTTTCCGGCGCCGTTCGGCCCGATCAGCCCCAGGATTTCGCCGGACTTCACGTCGAAGCTGACGTTGTTGACGGCGACAAGGCCGCCAAATCGCCGCTGCGCCTCGCTCACTTTAAGAAGCAGCGTGCCGGGCGGCGGTTGCTCGCGGCGCGATAACGGGGCCGCCGCTTGCGGGCGGGACAGCTTAAGGTCCGGGAGAAAACCAGCGAGGAACGGGACGATGCCCTGACGGGCCCGTTGCAGGAACAGAATGAACAGCGCCGAGAACGCTACGATCTCGAGCTGGCCCGAGGCGCCCCTCGCGATCAGCGGCAGGTAGTCCTGCACGGAATTCTTCAGAAGCGTGACGATCGCAGCACCAACCACGCCGCCCAAAATACTGCCGGCGCCGCCGACCATCGCCATCATCAGATATTCGATGCCCATGCCGGCCTCGAATGGTCCGGGGCTGACGAAACGGCCGAGATGGGCATAGAGCCATCCGGACAGCGCGCCGAGGAAGGCGGCGATGACGAATGTCACCAGCTTGATCTGGAATGCGCTGATGCCGAGGCTTTCGACCAGGGTATTGCCGCCGCGGAGCGCGCGCATCGCGCGGCCGATCCGGGAGTCGAGCAGGTTGTAGCAGACGAGCAGGACCGCGACGACGATGGCCCAGATCAGGAAGTAGATCTGCCGGCTCTCAACCAGGGCGACCGGGCCGATCGAGATCGGCGGAATGCCCGAGATGCCGTTATGCTGACCGAGGCCATCGATGTTGCCGAACAGGAACGCGATCGCCAGTCCCCAGGCGACCGTGCTCAGTGACAGGAAGTGGCCGCCCAGGCGTAGCGTCACAAAGCCGAGGATCGCCGCGATGCTGCAGGTCAGGATGACCGCAAGCACCAATCCGAGCCAGGGCGAATAGCCGTTCAGCGCTGTTGCCCACGCCGTCGCGTAAGCCGCGACGCCGACGAAGGCCGCCTGGCCGAACGACACGATGCCGCCGACGCCGGTCAACAGCGCGAGTCCGATGGCGGCAAGCGCATAGATGCCGATGTAGTTCAGCAAGGTGATGCTGAACGGATTGAGCACGAAGGGCGCCGCCGCGAGGCAGGCGATCGCCGCGGCAGCGATGAGGCGGATCTGCTGCAGTGTCATTCCTCGACTTCCTCCTCGGAATGCTGCGAAGCAAGCGAGCGCCAGAGCAAGACGGGTATCAGCAGCGAGAACACGATGACGTCCTTCAAGGTGCTGCTCTGGAACGAAGCGAAGCTCTCGATTATGCCGACGCCGAACGCGCCGAGCGCCGCGCCGGGATAGCTGGCCATGCCGCCCACGATGGCGCCGACAAAAGCTTTCAGACCGAGCAGGAATCCGGAATCGTAGAAGATCGTGTTGACCGGAGCGATCAGGATGCCGGAGACGCCCGCCATCAGCGAGCCCAGGAGATAGGCGATGGTTCCGGCGCGCGCAGGCCTGATGCCCATCAGCCGCGCGCCGGTCCGGTTCAGCGCGGTCGCGCGCAGCGCCTTGCCGATCAGCGTGAAGTCGAAGAACAGAAACAACAGGCCGCTGAACACCAGCGCCGCGGTGAGGATCAGCACCGTCTGTCCGGAAACGTGCACGCCGGCGATCTCGATCGCCATCGACGTCAGCGGTTCGGTCCGGACGCCTTCGGGACCGAAGAACAACAGGCCAAGCCCGACAAGCGCGAAATGAAGCGCGACCGAGACCGTCAGCAACAACAGAACGGAGGCGTCCGCGATCGGGCGGAACACGATGCGGTCCAAGAGCGGCGAGATCGGCATGATCAAGAGCAGCGCCAGCACGATCCTGACCGGCATCGGCGGATTGAAGCGCATCGTCAGCCAGACGATCCCGACCACGATCAGGGGCAACACGAGATAGCCGAGGACGGCCTTTGGCACCGCGCGAAGCTCGCCGGTGCGCGCCAGCGAGGCGACTTCCATCACGCAGGCCATGCATGCCAGCACGACAACCAGCCCCACTGTGCCGGGAAGCTGCTTGGCATCGAGTGCTGCCAGCGTCAGCGCCGTGAAGGCGGCGATGTCGCCGAACGGAATGAAGATCACCCGCGTCACGGTGAAGATCAGCACGGTCCCGATCGCGACCAGGGCGTAGACCGCCCCGGTCGCTATTCCGTCGATCGCAAGGATCGCTGCGATGTCTGCCGTCATGCCGTCGGCCGTCCTTCCGTGTTACCCTTTGGGATCGCTCAGGGCTGGTAGGTCCAGGCGCCATTGTTCAAGCGGACGATCACCAGCGCGCGCTCGTCGACGCCGTGATAGGCGCCGGGCTTGAAGTTGTAGACCGCGTGCACGCCCGAAAGCTCCTTGGTGTTGAGGATCTCGTCGCGCAGCGCCTTGCGGAATTCGACGCTGCCGGGTTTCGCAGTCTTCAGCGCGCGCGCCGCGGCGGAAGTGAAGATCATCCAGCCGTCGAAGGAGTAGGCCGAGAAGCCGTCCGTGGTCGGCAGATTGTTGGCTTTCTGGAAGGCGGCGCGGAATTCGAGCGCGAGCTTCTTGGCGAAATGGCTGTCGGGAAGCTGCTCGGCCACGATGACCGGGCCGGCGGAGACCTGAATGCCTTCCGCGGACTTGCCGCCGACGCGCACGAAATCGGGATTGACCAGCGCGACCGTGCCGTAGGTCTTGCCTTTGAAGCCGCGCTCGCCGAGCGCGAGCAGCGGCAGCGCGCCCTGCGTGCCCGATCCGCCGATCAGCACGGCATCGGGGCGCACCGCAAGAACCTTGAGGATCTGGCCTGTGACCGACGTATCGACGCGCGCGTAGCGCTCGTTGGTCAGTACCTTGATGCCGTCCTCGGCTTCCACGGCCTTGGCGCCGTTATAGACGAGATCGCCCCAGGCGTCGGAGAAGCCGATATAGCCGATGTTCTTCATGGCATCGCGCTTCATGCGGTCGGCCACGACCTTGACCAGCAGCGAGGCGGGCTGCGGAACGGAAATGCCCCACTGGTCCGCCGGGTTGGGCTGTCCGATCACCGGGGAGACGGCGATCATTGGCACCTTCAGTTCGGTCGCGACCGCCATCATCGCAATCGTCGACGGCGCGGTTGCGGTGCCGATCAGGAGATCGACTTTCTCTTCCTCGATCAGCTTGCGCGCGTTGCGGGTTGCGGCGGAGGGATCGGAGCCGTCGTCGAGCTGGATCAGGCGGATTTTCTCGCCGTTGACTTCGCTCTTGTATTCCATGGCGGCCTGGATGCCGCGCCCGTACGGGATGCCGATCGAGGAGCCGGGTCCGCTGAGCGACGTTACGAATCCGACCGTGATGTCGGCCTGTGCGGTCGAGGCTGCTACGAGGCAGCCGATGAGTGCAGTCAAACTCAACATCTTGCGCATTGCATTCCCCTTGGTTGAAAACAGCCGCGACCTGAGCGAGATGTCAGCATGGATCGAGGTCGGACCAGCACGATCGATGCCGCAATTGCCGCCGAAAGCCGGCGCGGGCATGGTCCCCGCGTCCGCATGGAGTTATGAAATGAGCGCTGCCAGAGCCGGTTCCGACGTCGAGCGCCGCTTTGTTACGACGCTTCTTGGGCGCATCCATGTCGCCATAGCGGGAACCGGCTTTCCCGTTCTCCTGCTGCATCAGACGCCGCGCTCGTGGGACGAATACCGCGACGTGCTGCCGCTGCTCGGCCGCGATTTCCGCGCCATCGCGATGGACACGCTCGGCTTTGGGAATTCCGATTCCCCCGCCGGCGATCCTTCGATCGAACTGTGGGCACAAGGGGCATTCGCGTTGCTCGATGCGTTGGAGGAGCCGCGCGCCGCGATCGTGGGCCATCACACCGGGGCGGTGATCGCGGTCGAAATGGCCGCTTCGGCGCATGCGCGGGTGAGCGCGCTGGTGCTCTCGGCCTGTCCCTTTGTCGATGCGGCGCGCCGGGCCAAACACGAGGGCATGCGCGTCATCGACGATGTGGAGGCACGTGCCGACGGCTCCCATCTGATCGAGCTCTGGGCGCGCCGGCAGCCGTTCTATCCCGCTGATGATATCGATCTGCTGCAGCGCTTCATGATCGACGCACTGCGGGCCGGTGAGATGGCGGCGGAAGGCCATCGCGTGGTGAATCGCTATCGGATGGAAGACCGTCTGGGAAACATCCATTGTCCCACGCTGGTCATTGCTCCAACGGGCGATCCGCACGTTCATCCGGTGGCTCCAAAAGTCGCCGGAGCGATCGAGGGCAGTATCCTGCGTGAGCTCTCAGGAGGCATGGTGCCGCTTCCCGATCAGATGCCGGAGGCTTTCGCCGGCCTTGTCCGCGACTTCGTCGCTGCGCAGGTGGCCAGGAGCTGAAATGCCAGATGCAACGCACGGCCCAATCGCGGCGAATGCGAATCTGCCTGGAGCCCGTGCTGTTCCAAGGTCGATAATCTCAGCCACGATTGATGAGCCTTTATCAACGCAACTACCAGTGCGACATGCGCCTGCACAGGCTCCGGTGCCTGCCAATTGTTTAAAGCCTAAAGTATTTATCGGCTGAAGGTCAATACGCCAGTTTCGCGCCCCTGCGGAAAAGTTTGCGGCGGCGTGTGCGGCCGCGAAAGCTGAATTCGCCTGTGCAAAAGGGTGAGGCGCAATTTGCCTGTGCTTTCGGCAACGCGATCTTGTCGTGTGCAGCAGCATCCGCGCGCGGTTCAATTGACGTCAAAATTATTTTGTGGTTGAAATATTTCGGTTGATGGAATGGCGCTACGCTTCGGCGCGCCTTCACAACGAACGGCTTGTGCGTGTCGTTAGCCTTCTCACTGCGGAGGCTCAAAGATCGGCACGCCCCGCCTGTGAACGGGATATCCGCTGTGCGCATCTTCTGGCAGAGCTTCGTCGACCAGGCTACGAGCGCGCCCTACATGGCGCGGCTTGCGGCCTATCTGAACGAGATCGCGGCGCCCGGCACCAGCGTCCATGTCGAGGGCATCACGCCCGCCGATCGCGACTTCGGTCGCCTCAGCGAATTCCGTTGCGCAATCCAGGCGGTCGACAACGGGCTCGCTGCGCAGGAGAGCGGCTTCGACGCCTATGTCATGGGGCACTTCCAGGATCCCGGATTGTACGAACTGCGTTCGGCGCTCACGATTCCGGTGATCGGCGCCGGCGAAGCCACGCTGCTCGCGGCCTCGCAGCTCGGCCGCCGCCTCGGCCTCGTCACGCTCGATTCAGCGTTCGAGGTCTGGCACTACGAGCAGGCCGATCGTTACGGACTTTCCGGCCGCGTGGTGCACGTCACCGGCATGGGTTGCCGTCCCGAGGATTTCAGCGCCGCGTTTGCAGGCGATGCGGCGGCGAGGACGCGCATGCTGAGCGACTTTGCAGCCTGCGCGCAGCCGTTGGTCGATCGCGGCGCCGACGTCATCATTCCGGCCGGCGTGCTGCCGGGCCTGCTCATTGCGAGCGAGCATGGCTTCAAGATCGGTTACGCGCCAGTGGTGAACTGCGCGGCGGTTGCACTGAAGAGCGCCGAGATGTGGGTGCAGTTGCAGCGCCTCAACGGCACCGGGCCGAGCCGGGGGCCGAGCTTCGCGCTGGCCAATGACCGCGCCCGCCAGGATTTCCGCGCGCTGGTGGCGCGCACGCAAGCCGACAAATCTTGAGGACGAGATATGCTGCAGCCAGACAAGATTCTGTATGAGGCCGAGGTGACAGCGACCGGTGGGCGCGACGGCAAGGCCGCGAGCGACGACGGTCTTCTGTCGGTATCGCTCTCGCTGCCGAAATCGCTGGGCGGTCCGGGCGGGCCCGGCACCAATCCGGAGCAGCTTTTTGCAGCCGGCTATGCCGCGTGTTTTCTTGGCGCGGTGAAACTCGTGACGCGTACGCGCAAGATCACGCCGTCGGCGGAGCCGACCGTCACCGCCAAGGTCGGCATGGGGCCGGTCGCGGTCGGCTACGCGCTTACCGTCGAGCTCAAGGTGCTGCTCCCCGGGCTGGAGAAATCTGTCGCCGAGGAAGTGGTTGCCGGCGCCCATGAGCGCTGCCCTTATTCCAACGCGACGCGGGGCAATATCGACGTCAAACTCACCGTGCTCTAGACGGCTCACAGGAATCCGGCAGTCCGATGCAGAGCTCCATCCGAACACCTTATGACCGGGTCGTGATGGCGGTGCCGGTGACGATCCCCTATATGCGCTACTCGATCGAGAGCGCACAGTGGTGGATCGGCCGCGCGCTGAAGGCGCTGGTCGATGGTGCCGGGATCACGCCGCGCGATATCGACGGGTTCTGTGTTTCGAGTTTCACGGCGGGGCTCGATAGTGGCATCGGCCTCACCCAGCATTTCGGACTGTGCGTGCGATGGCTCGACACCATCCCGCTCGGGGGCGCGAGCGCGATTGCCGCGCTGCGCCGCGCCGCGCGGGCGGTGCAAGCGGGCGACGCCCGGATCGTGGCTTGCGTCGCCGGCGACACCAACCATGTCGATTCCTTCCGCTACACGCTGGAAAATTTCTCGCGCTTCAATCAGGACGCGGTCTATCCCTATGGGGCCGGCGGTGCCAATGCGAGCTTTGCACTGATCGCGCGCAATTACATGCGGACGTTCGGCGCGAAGCGCGAGGATTTCGGCAGGATCGCCGTCGCCCAGCGCAGCAACGCACTTCGCAATCCCAATGCCTTGATGAAAACGCCGCTGACGATCGAGCAGTATATGTCGGCGCGGCCGATCGCCGACCCGATCCATCTGTTCGACTGCGTGATGCCGTGTGCCGGTGCGGAGGCGTTCCTCGTGATGAGCGAGGATGTCGCCGCATCGCTGAATCTGCCTGCGGCCAAAATTCTCGCCACGATCGAGCGTCACAATGCGTTCGGCGACGATCCCGTTCAGGTGCGGGGCGGATGGGCAATGGATATCGATGAGCTCTACGCGATGGCTGGCGTCAAGCCCGATGACCTCGATTTCGTCGAGACCTACGATGATTATCCCGTCATCTCGATGATGCAGTTCGAGGATCTCGGCTTCTGCCGGAAGGGCGAAGGGCCGGACTTCGTGCGGCAGCACGATCTCACGATCGACGGCAGCTTCCCGCACAACACCTCCGGCGGCCAGCTCTCGGTCGGGCAGGCCGGTGCGGGCGGCGCCTATCTCGGAGTGGTCGAGGCGCTGCGCCAGGTGCTCGGGCAGGCCGGTCCGACGCAGGTTAGGGATGCGCGTATCGGGTTGGCGTCGGGCTTCGGAATGATCAACTATGATCGCGGCCTCGCCTCGGGCGCGGCGATCCTTGCGGGACCAGGCGCATGATCGAGCCGATCGCAAAACCGCGCCGAAAGAATCCGCTAAAGCGGACGCGGCTGCCGACGTTGCCGCCGCGCGCGCGTAGCCGCGCGTCGCACGGTTTTACGCGGGCCGCCGCCGAAGGCCGCTTCATGCTGCAGCGCTGCGGCGCCTGCGGGACCTTCTGTTATCCGGCGCGCGATGCGTGCCCTACGTGTCTTTCCGCCGATCTCGTCTTTGCGGACGCGCCGCGGCGAGGCATGCTGTTGTGCGAAACCACGCTGCACGTCCCGGCCGACGTGCACTTCCGCGAGCGCGCGCCATGGCGCGTCGGCCTGGTCGCGATGGAATGCGGGCCAAGGCTGGTGGCGCACCTGCATGCGGACTGCGAAGAGGGCGGTCCGGTCGTGATGTCGTTTCAACTGGACAAGAGCGGGCAGGCGGTAGCCTTCGCGCACCCCGAACGAGAGACCCCCAACATGACGGACGACAGGCAGTGGCGTGAGATGACGGCCGATCCAAAATTCCGGCGCGTTCTCGTGACGAACGGGCGGAGCATCGTCGGTCAGGAAACGGTGGCCGCGCTGAAGGCGGCCGGCGCGTCGATCGTGTTCGTCGGTGTCGCCGAGCCGTGGAAGCCATTCCACGGCGAGGATACGCTGAGGACGCTGGAGGGCGTCGAGATCGTACCGCTCGATATCGGCGACGAGAAGTCCGTCGCCGATCTGGCGGCCGATATCGGCGGCAAGGTCGATATCCTCGTCAACACGACCGAACATGTTCGTGCCGGCGGGCTGCTCGATCGCCAGGGCACCAGCATCGTGCGTGACGAGATCGACCAGGCCTATCTCGGCTTCGTGCAGCTGGCGCAGGCGTTCGGGCCGGCGATGCGGATGCGGGGATCTGACGGCGTCAACAGTGCGGCTGCCTGGGTCAATATCCTCTCGGTCTATGCGCTGGCGAACTGGCCGGTGTTCGGCGCGTATTCGGCGTCGCAGGCCGCCTGTCTTTCATTGTCCCACTCGCTTCGGGCGGAGCTTCGGCCCGGCGGCGTCAAGGTGGTGAACGTGTTTACGGGGCCGCTCGATATCGAGTGGTTCCAGACGGTGCCGCCGCCGAAGGTCGCGCCCCGTGCGGTCGCGGCCGCGATCGTATCTGCACTCAAGCGCGGACTTGAAGACGTGTTCGTGGGCGACGTCGCCGAGGACATTCGCCAGCGCCTTATCGCCAATCCCAAGGCGGTCGAGCGCGAGCTTGGGGCGTAGGCGGGCTTGTTGAAAACGGGAGAGGTGCAATGGACAGCAATGGTCTCATGCAGTTTGCCGGCGCAGTCGCATCCGGCGCGGTGCGCGTCGTCGATCTGACCTTCACGCTCAGCCCGGACTTTCCGGTTATCGTGCTGCCGCCCGAGTTTGGCCAGGCCGCGCCGGTGCGCATCCAGCAGATTTCGCGCTACGACGCGAGTGGTCCCGCCTGGTACTGGAACAACCTGACTTTTGGCGAGCATACCGGTACGCATTTCGACGCGCCGATCCATTGGTTCACCGGCAAGGACCTGCCGAACAACGCGGTCGACACGCTGCCGGTGCGCGACATGATCGCGCCGGCCTGCGTGATCGATTGCTCGGCGCAGGCGGCAAAGGATGCGGATTTTCTTTTGACGATCCCGGTCATCGAAGCCTGGGAAAAAGGCCACGGGCGGATTCCGGAGCGACACTGGGTGCTGTTGCGCACCGACTGGTCGAAGAAAGGCTGGCGCGACTACGCCAACCTGAAGGATGACGGCGCACATACGCCGGGGCCGGATGCCGCCGTGATGCGCTGGCTTGTCGAGGAGCGCGGCGTCATCGGCTTCGGCACCGAGACGATCGGAACGGATGCCGGCCAGGCCGGTCATTTCGATCCGCCCTATCCGGCGCACCATTTCCTTCACGGCGGCGGACGTTACGGCCTGCAATGCCTGTGCAATCTCGATCAGCTTCCGCCGACCGGCGCAGTGATCTTCGCTGCGCCGCTCAAGATCCAGAACGGCTCCGGCAGTCCGCTGCGTGTGCTTGCGCTGGTACCAGGGCAGGTTTGAGCCCATTCGTCCACATCGAGTGAGATCATGAAAAACAGGAAGACCTTGTTGATCGGCGCCGCGCTCCTGCTCGGCGCGGTGGCGCCGGCGCGTGCCGACATCCTCGTCGGCTTCGTCACCGGCCTGAGCGGGCCGGTGTCCTCGATAGGCGTGCCGAACGCCAAGGGATTGGCCGCGGGCCAGGCCTATGTCGGCGAGATCGATGGCGAAAAAGTCCGCGTCATCCAGCTCGATGACGGCTCGGATCCGGCCGCATCGACACGCAACGCCCGCAAGCTGGTCGAGCAGGAAAAGGTCGACTTCCTGATCGGCACGTCAGGCGCACCGCAGACGCTCGCGATGGCCACTGCGGCCATCGAGATGAAGGTCCCGATGGTGGCGGTCTCGCCGATCGCACCGGTGCCGGCCGGGGAGGGCGGGCCGTGGGTGGTGCAAACGCCGCAGCCGACGCCGCTTCTCGTTCAGGGCATCGTCGATCACATGAAGAATCGCAACGTGAAGACGGTGGCGTTCATCGGCTTCTCCGACGCCTTCGGCGACCTGATGTACAACTCGCTGCTGCAAAGCGCTGATCCGGCCGGCATCAAGGTGATCGCGAACGAACGCTATGCGCGCTCCGACAACTCGGTCACCGCACAGGTGCTACGCGCGATTTCCGCGCGCCCCGATGCGATCATGCTGGGCGGGACCGGAACGCCAGGCGCACTGCCCGTGATCGCGCTGGCCGAGCGTGGCTACAAGGGCCCGCTTTATGGCAATCACGGCATGATCAGCGCGGACTTCCTGCGGCTTGCCGGCAAATCCGCCGAGGGCATCATCTGCCCGACCGGCCCGGTGACGGCGGGCGAACAGCTTCCCGAGAGCAATCCGATCCGCAAGGTTGTTCTCGCCTTCCGTGCGGCCTATGAGAAGGCCAATGGCGAGGCGCCGGCCGATGCGTTTTCACCCTATGCCTTCGATGGCTGGCTGGTATTCACAGATGCCGCCAAACGCGCAAAGGCATCCGGCGCGACATCGGGGACGCCGGCATTCCGCAACGCGCTGCGCGAGGCTTTGTTCACGACCAAGGATGTCGTCGGCGCGCACGGCATCTACACCTATACGCCGGCCGACCGCCATGGCGTCGACAGCCGCGCGCGCATCCTGGTTCAGATCGAAAACGGAAAATACAAGCTGCTGCCCTAGTCTTACTGCGTCACCAGTTCCTCATGGTGAGGAGCGCGAAGCGCGTCTCGAACCATGAGGCCCGACTGTGGCCTTCATCCTTCGAGACGGCCGCGTTGCGGCCTCCTCAGAGGGTGTGAATCTTTGTGCACGATTAGGATTGAATTTGCACGCGCGGAGTGATTCCTGCTGCTGTACTGTCGGAGAGGTGCAGCGATGTCTGGCGACGAACTCTTTGCCGATCTACCGATACAAACAGATGGGCGGGTGACCGATCCGGGACAACCACGGATGCGGGAACCGGTACGCGATCAGATCGAGCTTCGGGCAGTCGATCTGGAGGCGCTGGTGGCCGCCGATCATCCGGTCCGGGTGATCTGGGCTTACGTCGAGAAACTTGATCTGCGCGAGC
>NZ_JAACFS010000068.1 GCF_029051645.1 Bradyrhizobium sp. CSA112 | reverse complement strand
GAGTGAATCACAAATCAAGTTTGCAAGGAATCCCGCTCCAAACGCCCACTTCCCGGCAAATTCGATTACCCCAGCAGCCCGTTTCTTGATTCCAAATCAATGCCTTGGGAATTCTTCACGGCCGACTGCTTAGTTTGGCGTGATCGTACGGCTGTCCATACGCACAGTTCTCAACTACTGGCCCATCCGACAAGACGTCTCTCCTCGGATGCATACCTCATTGCATGGGCTTGGGCGGCCTAACGCTCCGGCGACACATCAACCCGTCAGCACGCTCGATCGCGTATTTTGTGGAGCTCTAAGTCGTTATGCAAGACGGTCGATTTCCCACCCGCGCATTCACTGTTAAGCAATGCCCATGAGCAGCGTCAGACGTTTTCAAGCTGCCCCCGAGCGATGCCAATGCTCAGTCGCTCGCCCTGCCTTTCAGATGGCAAGGTAATTGAACTTAGGTCCTATTGAGTCGCCGGCAGTGGCCCATTCTTCAAAGCCCCCTAGCCGTTTAGCCGCAACGATCGCATCCCGCGGTAGGCTCCCAGAACTGCAGTGGATTGAAGAGTGGCGAATTTCTTTGGCCTTGGTTTGTTCTTCCCTTGGCATCGGCCCTTGTTCTCCGTAAGCCCAAGATCAGAATCAGAGCCGCGCTTCAATCAGGTGAACAAGCTGAGCCCCCGCTCTGTAAAGGGCCTCACGGGCGGCACGAAAGCGTCGCTCTTCGACGGGGGCGACCGGAAGCGGCAGATCCTTTTCCGCAACCTGGCCGAGGACATAGGACGCCAGCACACTGCCGAAGACAGTCCCAGGCGCAATACCGCGCCCATTGTAACCACTGAAAGCGACCACGTTGCGGTCGAGTTTGTGAAAGCGCGGCAGGTTGTCCGAGGTCATCCCAATCATGCCGAACCAGCCGGCCTCGAATTCGACATCGCCGAGCTGCGGAAATAGCCTGCGCAGCGACCTCACCGCCCAGGCCCGGTGAACCGAGGCGCCCGCGCGCTCAAGAGCGCCAACGCTGCCGAACACCAGACGTCCCGAGCGATCGAGGCGAAACGAGGAGAGGACCTCCCTTGTGTCCCATGCGCCTTGCCGTTCGGGCAGGATGGAGGCCCTCAGATGGTCCGACAAGGGCCGCGTGACAAAATTGAAGTAAGGTAGATGGATCTGCTCCCGCCGAACCTGTGACCACGGTCCATTGCCGTAAGCGTCGGTGGCGACGATTACCCACTTAGCATTCACAGATCCCTTTGCCGTACCGATCCTCCAGCGCGAGCCGGTGTCGCTGGCTGTGAGGACCTGACTCCGCGTGAAAATCTTCGCTCCCGCTGCAAGCGCGACACGTGCCAGGCCACGCACATAAGCCAGCGGCTGTATTGTGCCGGCGCGCTCATCGAGCAGCGCGCTGGTGTAGTTGCCGCCACCGATTTTTCTGCGCGTCTCCTCCGCATTGAGCAGCACGACGCGAGCGCCGCGCTGTTGCCACTGTTCGGCACGCATCTCGATTTCCTGTAGACCCCTGCGCCCGACGGCGCAATGCAGGGTCCCCGCGCGCTCAAGTTCGCATTCGATGCCGTGCTTCTCGATGAGTTCGAAAACCTTTTGTGGTCCACGACCGAGCAGTTCGATCAGCCGCTCCCCGAACGGAGAGCCAAGAGTAGCTGCGAGCGTGTCGGGCATGATCCACATGCCCGGATTAACCAGCCCGACGTTGCGCCCAGAACCACCGAATCCGATTTCGGATGCCTCGAGCAGGCCGACCCGCATGCCAGCCTCCGCAAGGTGAATGGCCGAAGAGAGTCCAGTATATCCACCGCCAATCACAACAACATCGACTTCCGCATCTCCTACAAGAGGACCGGTGTCTGCCAGCGCTGGAGCCGTCAGCTCCCATAAGCCGTGCGATTTCGGATCGCCTCGCATCCGACAAGCTCCTCTGCTCAGGACTCTGACTGACTCGGCCTAAAGATCAGCGCACGTCCCGCAGAAGTAAACTCCCACATGTACACGCGATGTGACCGAGCTGAACGGCACATTTTACGTCTCCTCCAAAGAAGCCCAAGTCGACATAGGCCCCACCATTGCGGACCAGAGAAAGAGCCAGGCTGATGGTCTGGTCCAATCCCAGAGAAAAAAGTGCGCGGCGGCGCAACTTGCTTTACGGCGCCCCAAACCCCGAACCGACGCCGGTCGAGCATGATGAGGTGGTCGAGTTGCTCGGCATAGTGCCGCTGCTCGACCGGTGTCCCTCACATCTCTCCGGCGGGGAGCGGCAGCGCGTCACCATCGGCCTGGCGCTGTTGTCCCAACCCGGACTGCTTGTGATGGTCGAGCCGCTTGCCGCGCTTGACCGCTTCGCCTCTAGCCGTTGTTTGTGAGCTGTTTAAGGCCGCTGATAAGGATCGGGCCAGAACTCGGTCGTTCTCTGGAACAATCATCATCGTCATGTGGTTGCCTTGAATGGGCAGGGCATGAATGGCCGGCGCGCTTAAAACCTGGCCCCACCCCCATGGGCGAATTTGCTCCTGGACCGATTGAAGTCTTGGCTGCTCGTGCCCGACGGCTGAGGAAAGGCTCAGCGGCATAAAACTGATGTATTTCAACTGGCAGGGGCGGCACTTGATACAACTGCAGCGCTTTTTGATAATGGGCAATTCTTTCATACATCAAAGTCTCATTGTGGAGATCACGATCTGCAGGTATCGCCCCAATTTGCTGCGCCTTTTCGAGCAGCTGAACAACTGAGCTTTGTCCAGCAAAGCACTCCAACGCTTCGAACCGCTCATCATCTAATCTAAGCACTCGAGAGGCTCCGACACCATTTCCAGTACTATTTTGGCTTCCGATAGGCTCAATGATTTGCAGGTAACCGTAACATCGATGAAAGCCATGAATGATGTAGTTTCATCGAGACTTGTTACGCGCTCGGCAATTGCGTAAGCCACCATTGCCCCTGAGGAATATCCCCGCGAGCGATATGGCCCCTTCGGCTGAATCTCTTTGATCAAGATGACTTGCGCGGCTATCGCTTCAAAGTTAGTGGACAAACTTCATTGAAAGACGGCCAGGGCAGAGCACAGGCAGCACAGTCTATGTCCATTTCGTTTGTCAAGATGAGGACATAAGAACAATCTCCCAGACTTGTCGGAACAAAGAAGATCGGCGGTTGCGATCCCGTGGCACGAACGGAAAGCAGTTGAGCTGTATTGCGGTGTGGCTCCAAATCAATCTTCATGCAAGTTCCTTCAAAACGGGAGCCTGGAAGAGATCAGCGGTGCTAAGCTTCAACCCACGATGTAGCGCTCGACTAAGAAGCCGCACCGCCAATACGAGTGCCCGCCCTGTGTGTGTGTGGCGCGAACAGTTGGTCGTGCCGCCCGACCCGCGCGAGACCCAGAAGCTCCGCCCGGAGCTGCGCCAGCGTGGTCTCGATCTCGCCCTGCGGCACCTCATAGCCGCCCCGTTGCATACGCCTCATCCTCCGGCGCAGGCAGTGCCTTGCGATCGAGCTTGCCGTTCGGCGTCAGCGGCAGCGTCGCAAGGCGCACAAACGCAGGCGGCACGATGTACTCCGGCAAGCACGCACTTAAGTGCGTGCGCAGCGTGGCGGCAAGTTCAGGTCCCTCAGCTTCGCCGGCGTGCTCGGCAGCCGTAACGACATAGGCGACAAGACGCTTCTCGGCCGCGCCCTCTCCTTGCGCCACCACCACCGCGTCGCGCACCGACGGGTGCTCCGTGAGCCGCGCCACGATCTCACCGGGCTCGATCCCGAAGCCGCGGATCTTCACCTGGTCGTCGTTGCGGGCCCAAAAGTTCCAGATCGCCGGCCGGCAGATAGCGCGCCAGATCGCCGGTCCGGTACATCCGCGCCCCCGCCTCGCCGCTGAACGGATCGGCCACAAACCGCTCCGCCGTCAGCTCGGGCCGGTTCAAATAGCCACGTGCCACCCCCGCGCCGCCAATGTAAAGCTCCCCCACAGCGCCAAACGGAACGGGTTCACCATGACTATCAAGCAGGTAAACTCGCGTGTTCGCGATCGGTCGGCCGATGGGAGGCAGTTGGGGCCAACATGCTGGGTCAGCCGCGAGATGGTGCTCCGTAACAACGTGGGTTTCTGTGGGCCCATACTGATTGATCAACCTCGCCCTTGGGTGCAATTCGAAGAACGACTTGAGCATTGGGGTGACCCGCAATTGCTCGCCCCCTGTATAGATCTCCCTCAGAGAGGGCAGCAGCACTCCCTTAGCGCCCCAGACCTCCGCAAAATGGTTCAACGCGACGAATGGGAGGAAAAGCCGCTCGATCGCCTCCCCCCACACAAACTCCAATAAGGCGGAGAAGTCCGCACGGGTCTCTTCCTGCGCGAGCACGAGCAGGCCACCATCCCTCCAACAACTGAACAATTCCTGGAATGACACGCCGAAGTTCAGGGTCGTGAACTGAAGTGTGCGTCGTTTGGGCGCGCCAAGCTTCGGTGATGACCAGAGCAAATTCACAAGCGAGCCGTGGGACATTTCGACGCCTTTGGGCGTGCCTAATGATTCCGAGGTGTAGATCACATAGGCGAGATGGCGCGAGGTCAGACCGAGCGCGCGCGCATCCGGATTCGACGCCGGCAGATTTGCCCAGGGCGGTGTCACCGTCGTGAGATCGACCACCCTCACATCGACGCCCACATCGCCCAGTGCGGCGCGCCCCGCCGCATCGGCCAGCACCAACCGCGGCGCCGCATCCTCAAGAACCTGCCGCAGCCGCCCGGACGGATAGGACGGATCGAGCGGCAGATACGCACCCCCTGCCTTGAGGATCGCCAAAAGCCCCACCACCATCGCCGGGCTGCGCTGAAGGCAAATCGCGACCGGCTGATCCGGCCTCACCCCAAGCGCGATCAGATGATGCGCCAAGCGGTTCGCCCGTGCATTGAGCTCGCCATAGCTTAAGCGTTCGTCCGCATGGACCACCGCCACCGCATCCGCCGCCTGGCGCGCCTGCGCCTCAAACAGCTCATGGATGCACCGCTCCGACGGATAGGGCGCCGCGGTCCGGTTCAGCTCCTCCAAGAGGTATGCGCGCTCCTCGGATGACAGCAGCTCAACCCGTGCGACCGGCTGCTGCGCATCGGCTATCACAGCACACAACAAGTTTTGCAAATGCTGCGTCATACGGTCGATCTGCTTGGGCGCCACGCGACTGGCATCAAAGTGCCACCGAAAGCTCCCATCCAGAGCGCAAACCTCACACGTTAGGAAATCACCGGAAAGGGCTGTCTCAGAATTCGGGCCTGAAGGTAGATCACCAGCGGCAGAACAGCTATTCGCGGTCACCGTCACGCCAATCGGCCAAGGCCGGCGCGATTGTAGCGCTTCCTTGCCCCGCAACGTCGGAGAGCGCGCGATAAGCTCCCGCGGAAAACTATCGTGCTCTCTCAGATCCGCGCATTCGGCCGCGACCGCCCTGCGTACGCCCGCAAAATCTCGACCGAGATCGATGGTCATTTGCATCGGCACGACAGAGGCGACAAGCACCTCCACCGCCCTCATCCCGGCTCGCGATCCATTCGTTGCGGGAGTCCACCCCAGTTGAAGCTCTGATTCTCCCGTGATGCGAGCGAGATAGATCAGCCAAGCACTCAGCAAGTACTCAGTACGATCAAATGGCGACAACTCGGCCAAAGCACTTGGAATGAGCCAGGAACTCGACTGCCATCTGGGCGGAGCCGCAGTTTCCGAAGACGACAGAAACGGAATGTGCAATTCCTTAAACTGCTCAAGCCGCTGCCGCCAAAAGTTCTCCCGAGGCGCCACCATTCCATGGGCAACAGTTATGCTCTACGCCTCCTCATCGCTCAAAATCGGGAGGCGATCGCCTACGTTCAGAGCGGACTGCCTCGCGAGTGTCCGTGCATTCAGAGTCAGACCGTCTGAGCTGCCAAACCAAACATCAACATCCTCTGTCCCTGTCGCCACACGCCAGTTGCTGCGGTGGATTTCAACCAGGGACCCTGCCGGAAGGCCGCAGCGTCCAGCAGATACCTTCAAGCGCCTGACTGCGACAACATCATCCCCTAGGTGCACCTTCGGCAGACACAACGGATTGGAATGATACCGTCCATAGTTTAAGGCGCGTGTGATCCTTGAGAGATCTTGCGCGGAGCGATTCCATCGCAGATAGCCCGCAGCATCTGGGCGTCGACGCCTCGGAGAAACGCTTCCGTCCACTGGCGCCTGCGAACCAGCATGGAGCTCTCCATTCGTTAAGCCAGCTAGAAGCTCGCGGAAGCCTTCGACAGCGGCTTCATGACATTTGAGGTTCAGGGTCAACGCCGTATCGGTTGGCGCAATAGAAAGTTGGCGCTCAACCACCAACTCACCCCTATTAACACCATCATTGATACGATACCACCCGATAGCATAGTCGGTCTCTTGTGCCAGCCGCGCCCAAGACATCGAATGAGCTCCCGCATATCGTGGCAACGGGCCGTCTTGGTAATTGAAAGCGCCTTGACGGACTCGGGCAAACACATCCGGCGGCAATATGAATGGATTTCCTACGGAAAATATCCAGTCTACCGGGTCGGCATTCATCAGCACGGAGAGCTCTTCAACACTGTCTACACACAAGATATTGGCGCGAGAAGCCCAGTCCCGGAATATGGCGTCGGCACACAGCGCCGCGCAGACGACATGACCCATCTTACTTACTAGCTGAGCACACCTGATAGCTAGCGTACCACTGCCAACAAAGATGCTGGAGCGAATTGATGCGACTGCAGGTGGTTGCCCATCCCAATCGCCCAGTTTGCAAGCGTCTGCGAGCACCGAAGCAGACCAATGTGCCATATTCAGCTACTCCATGCTGTAGGTTGGGGAGTTCTCGCCGTATGCGACGCGCCACATCGCGACTTAATCCGGTCACACTGATTTGCATTCGCTCGGCAGTAACCGGGTTGAATGCTAATCAAAGCCAGCCAGTGTTGAGAGGTATCCAGCGCGATCAACGACAGCGGAACCCGTGATGGAAGCGGCAAAGCTTTCACTTGATGAAGCCGCACTCAACAGTGCAGCCTCCATGGCGTGGATTTGGATGAGTCGAGCAAGCTTCATTTGTATCCGTAGGCGGGCAGCTGCGGGACCGGCATGATCGCAACAGATCCTTCACCGTCTCCCAGCAATCAGCGTGCCACCCAAAACGTTGAGCAGGCCCTGCTTGAAAAGGAACAAATCCATGCACTTCGCTCCGAAGCGGAGAATACTTTAGCGTTAGTGTCGAGTTGCGGACATAACGTCTTTAACTGGACATGGCTGAACACGACAATGCAGGCCGTCAAATGACGAAGGTGACCTCTTGAGGCAAACTTGCACGTCTGCTTAAGGATGATGGGGGTCCCCTTTATTTAACTTGACGACAATCTTGTCTTGAAAAAGTCTCTCGTAATCAGCGCCTGGACACCAGATCCGCCTCTTAAAGTCCTTGCCCAATTGGCGCAATTCAAAATCGTCAGGCGGGATCTTGAGCAATTCGCTTCTGCAACAGTCCCACAAAAATTGAAAACAGCTTTGGTCATCACTGCCAATGCTATCCCACAGGACATTCGCATCGCGCTTGAGGATGAGTGAATAGTTTCTTTTCGCTTTGATCATAATACTCGCCCAGAAAAAAAGGCCCGGAATCTCCGATTGTCCTTCCGACAACCGCCCTATTCCCGCTTTAGAGATGCTCTCCCTCAAGACAATTCTACACCTTCGCGGTGAATACCGATGCGATGCCGGAGTGTTGACCGGCGCGATGCCAATCAGCTGCAGCCAAGGTAAATAGCGCTAAGGCTGCGGGGATGCGGCCAGCCATGCTTTAGTCTGGCCTGCCGCCGAGATCTGACCGCACTCGATGGCCTGCAGCTCGAACAGCCCGCGATAGACACCGCCGGGGCGCGCCGTCAGCGCCGCGTGCGTGCCCTGCTCGACGATCTCGCCGCGGTCGAACACCAGGATGCGGTCGAGGCTGCGCACCGTCGACAGCCGGTGCGCGATCACGATCGAGGTGCGCCCTTTCATCAGCCGCTCCATCGCCTGCTGGATCAGGCCCTCTGACTCGGAATCAAGGCTCGAGGTTGCCTCATCCAGGATCAGCACCGGCGCGTCCGCCAGGAACGCGCGCGCCAGCGCGACGCGCTGCCGCTCGCCGCCCGACAGCTTGACGCCGCGCTCGCCGACCAGCGTGCCGTAGCCTTTCGGCAGTCGCAGGATGAAGTCATGCGCGTTGGCGAGCCGCGCCGCCTGCTCGATCGCCGCCATGCTGGCGCCGGGCCGGCCATAGGCGATGTTCTCCGCCAGCGTGCGGTGAAACAGGATCGGCTCCTGTTGCACGATCGCGATTTGGCTCCGCAGCGATTGCTGCGTCGCTCTCGCGATATCCTGGCCGTCGATAAGGATACGGCCGCCGGAGACGTCGTAGAGCCGTTGCACCAGCTTGACGAACGTGGTCTTCCCGGAGCCGGAACGGCCGACCAGACCGATGCGCTCGCCGGCGCGAATGTCGATCGACAATCCGTCGTAGAGCGGCGCGTGATGCCCGACATAAAGGAAAGTCACGTCGTTGAACGTGATCCTACCGCCCTGAATGTCGATCGGCTTGGCGTCGGGCGCATCAACAATGCCGATCGGCTCGCCATGGATGGTGACAAGCTCTTCCATGTCGTTCACCGAATGCTGCAAATTGTTGATTTGCATGCCGACGTCGCGCAAATAGCCGTGGATGATATAGTAGCTCGTCAGCACATAGGTGACGTCGCCCGGCGAGGCGCGCCCGTCGATCCACAGCAGAATGGCGCCGCCGATCACGGAAGCGCGAAAGCACAACAGCATCATGAGCTGCACTAGGCCGGTGGCGTTGGAGCGCAGCCAGGTGCGCAGTACCCGCGCCCGCCAGCGGCTGACGACACCGTTAAGCCGAGCATCCTCGCGCGCCTCCGCACCGAAGGATTTCACCACAGCATTGCAGGTGAGCGAGTCCGCCAGCGTGCCGCCGACCTTGGTGTCCCAGGTGTTGGAGACGCGCGCCGCCGACGCGATGTAGCCGATCGTGAATGCCATCGTGATCGCGACATAGATCACCGCGCCGAGGCCGACCACAACGCCGAGGACCGGCCAATGCAGACCGAGCAGGATCATCGAGCCCACGAGCACCGCTAGCGACGGCAACAATGCCATCAGGATCGTGTTGTTGAGCAGGTCGAGCGCCCACATGCCGCGTGTGATCTTGCGCACGGTCGAGCCGGCGAAAGAGTTGGCGTGCCAGTCAGTCGAGAACCGCTGCACCCGCATGAAGGCCTCGCGCGCCACATCCGACATCGTCGTCAGCGTGAACGGCACGATCGCCTGCGAGCCTGCAAACCGGAATATGATCGAGATCAGGCCAAGCGCGAGGATGCCGCCGAAGGCGACGAACGCCGCCTGCCGTGCTGCCTGGTCGGACGGACCTGATGTCAGCGCCCCGACCAAGTGACCGGAATAGACCGGCATGAACAGGTCGGCCACCGTTGCCCCTAAGAAGCCGACGAGGACGACCGCGACGCGGACGGGCTGCTTTAGCCAGTGACGGAACACGAACGGGATCACCACGCCGATTGCGATGGGTGGTTTGTCATCTTTAACGAGCATGGCGCCAGCAGTTTCTGCCACACGCGGCGTAAGACCCTTTTGATCCAGACGCGATGTGCCGAATGCTTGGCGCTGCCGTCCGAGGTGAAGCAATAATGCCCGGAGTTTGGGGCTGCGATCGAAATCTTCTGCCCATTTCACCCCCTCTTTGCGTAAGCGTAGCTGAAGCGGTTCAAGCTTTGAGGGTTCCACAGCATGAGAGCATCGATCTGAGAAATCGGCCAGCCTTGCGCGATCCGTTCGATAGTTTGTGTGAGCCAGGCATGCGGATCGACATCATTCATCTTCGCCCGTCTGCAGAAGCATGGAGATGGCCGCCTAAGTCCGGGCGCCGCCATGGCCGTGCGCAAAGGGTGCATTTTTATGACGAAGGAGTCGTTCAGCATTTCGTGTAGACCTTAAGACCGTAAGAGTGTTTGCATCATGGGATGACGGCGCGACTTCACCTGAAAGATCACGTCCGCCTCGATCCGGCCGGAGGTCATCGGAATTTGAATCTCCAACCTGCCGCAAACGATCCAGCGCTGTACTCGATGGTCTTTAGTTGCCACTGGCCCGCCGGAGAAATGGACGAATTCACCCGTGAGCAATTCCGACTATTACCCTTTTTCATGTTTTCTCTTCCGGCGCCTGCGCTTTGACTCTTTCGGAAACCCATCTTGCGGAGTCGCACAAAGAGCCCCGTAGCAAGCCTTCTCACCCTTGTAGTTGGCCAGCGCTTGGACCAACAGCGACATAACGTGCTGTTTCAGCTCGTCGGGGATAGGCTCAGAACCGTCCAGCGACTTCAGCGCCACCTCGACCAACTCGATCGCGCGATCCTTGTTGCCGCTCTCATAATAATACTGAGCGACCGCCCCATAGGACAGGAACTTGGAGCCGTCGCCGCGTTGCGGAGGATTCAGTGCCAGGATGTGTTCGGACAACTCCTTACCCATCGCAAAGCGCTCGGCAGGCGGGAAGTGGGAGTTGTCATTCGCCGGATCGAAGAGTTGGCGCATCGCCCCGGCCATCCACAGCTCAGATTTTTTGTCGATCGCGTCGCGAACCAATTGGCTCATGACCGGCAAGCCGGTCTGCAAGTCGTGCACTTTGTGAAGCAACAGATCCGCATGGAGCACGCGAAAGTTGACGTCGTCCGGCATTACAGCGACGGCCTCTTCGAGCGCCGAAAGCGCCTTCGCCCAATCCTCCGCCTTCATCGCCGGCGTAAGTTTGGCGAAGATCGGCTCAGTCAACGCTCGCTTGCGCGTCGTTTCGTGCATCGTGCGTTCGCCTTCGGCGATCCGCTCTGTATCGGCAGCTCTAGCTTCATCGCTGGTGCGCCAGCCGCCGTTAAGAATTTTCGGCAGAACGTCATCGAGTTGCGTTGGAAAACCGATAAAGGCGATGTGACCGTCACGGTCGACGACGAACGAGGTGGGAATCCCGACAGAAAAGCTGGGATCCATCCAAAGCTTGTTCATTTTCCCTGTGTAGTCGAATCCGATCCGGTAGTTGAGATTCGAGAGCTTTTCGGTCAACCATGCGTCCAAGTTGGCTCGGGCCTCGTCCGCCGTTCGAGCTCGTTCATAAGCTGCGACTCCGAGGACCTCAACTCCGCTGTCTTTGTATTTATCTTGCAGCTGCACCAGATGGGGCATCGCCGCCACACAGGATCCGCACCAAGTTGCCCAAAATTCGACGATGTACACTTTTCCCGGCTGGAAGCTCGTGAGGGGCTGGCCACGCAGCCAGTTCTTCACCTTGATCGGAGGAGCTGGGGACTCCATGCGCAGCATCATGTTGTTCTCCATAACTATTGCCAAACGTTGCGCGACTTTTTGCGCCAGCTTATCTCTCAGAACGGGGCATACGGGTTCAAGGGAAGGAGCATCGCTCGTTTTGCGCTCTGGATGCACTCAGCCCTTTCTCAGTGTTGCTGGATCTCAACAGCAACAGCCGTGCCATCTTCGTCAGCGCGCATTAAGCGTCTGACTATGCTTTGAAAAAACTCCACGCGCCCAGCTGACCGGTGTTCTGAACCTGACGGGCTTTGTGCCGCTGTCAGGTGTTGGACACGAATTGCGCGCTTCGCGCGGCCAGAAAACCTGGTTTGTGAGTCACCGAACGGAACTTGCTAACCCCTCTCCCTGCCAGACAGGATTAGAGGCGAGCGATGCTGTAGATCGGAGTCGAAACAGCCGAAGCCGTGGACCGGCGACGCGTGTTCGTGTCTAATGACGACGGAATCATTCGCCGGGCACTGCAGCGGGTGCTGCTTATCGGTGCGCCTTAAAAACTGCCAGTGCTCGCCATCGCGCCAAGCGGTTCCTGCACCACCGATCAGTTTTGCTGTCCAGTCGCGGTCACGGGGTGCCTGACACCCCTAATCCCGTTCTAAAATCGTTGCCTCCGTATCGAAAAATATATCGCCGCTCGCCTCGATGCGAGCTAAGACTTATGAGGGCGTTCATCTCACAAGTTTCTGACCAGGAGGCCCGGCTGGCCCCACCCCGCTGGCCCCATGAACACTGTCGTCCTAGCGCAAGCCCTGCGGATCGCCATACCGCCGATCGTCGGGTTCATAGTGCAGATCGTCGAGAACATGTCGATTGCTCCGCCTATCGTTCGAGAATAAACGTCTTGATTGATCTTGCGCTGGATTGTCCGTAGCCAGGCCAGTTTCCTCTCTGTCAATCAAAGTCAGGCAACGGCATGCGTCAGCGGCTTCTCGCCGACTGCACTTCGCGGCGTGCCCCGAGGTAGAGCGCCTTGATTTCGTCTTGGTTGCGCAATTCGGTCGAAGCGCTGGATAGCACGCTCACAAGAACGGACCGCATGGTCGGAGCGTAGCGCGACCGTTCGACTAGCCGGCCTCGCCTATGCGCTAATCTAGGATGGAAGCGGACAAGGGCGCCTGTGATCACCGGGGCCCTGCCTGCCTGCCTGCCTACGGGCTGCCCTGCTACCCTGCCCCTGATCCCATGGTGCCGTGCACAAGGGTAGCCCTGCCCCATTGGCACAGGACAATGTGAGACAGATTATATTCCTATGTATCATTGGGTCAGGGCTTCAGGGGTATAGGGCGCCAAACATGTCTTGGCTTGTGTCATCGGGTATCAGGTTGGCTACGGGTCCCTCTTCAGGGCGTCTCATTCCGCGGGGGGCGCAGAGCCGGGGCAATCGCGAGTTTTGAAAATCCTCCTATAGAACATCGGAGAAAACGTAACGAAATCGGGACTGTCTCAGAATGTCCCGAAAAACCGAGAAGTGAAAATTCGACAACAATGTCTCATGTTGTCCTGGTACAGGAGCGTACGGTAAGAATGTGAAGTCCCAATTTTCCCGTTTTCCCGTACCGGCTGTCAACCTCTGATTTATTATTGTTTTTTATACCCGGTACAGTAAGTACAGGAAGTATAGGTACATTTCTCGTGTATGCGCGCGAACTGGAGGTCGGCAGTCCGACCACCTCATGGTCTCCGTCCCACGTTGGAGAATTTTGGTTGGTCTTGCCCGTTCTTCCTGTACCAACCTTTCTTCAATAGGTCGATCAAAGCGTTAGCCGCGTACAGGAAGCCGGATTCCTCCTGTACCGGTACAGGAGCCTTCTCGTCCACGCTTCGAAATCGACGCCGAAAGCTGGGAATTCGGGCGCCGCAGCTGATTTATAATTTCAGCAGCGTGATTGTAGTAACAATGCTGAGCACATATTTCGTTCGAACATTGAATTGGAGTGACAGGTATGAGTCAGGCCAAACGGGAATTGGACGCATGGAACAACCTGAGATCGCGGCTCGAAAATTTAGCGTGCGAGGTTGAAGCGATCGAATATGACGGCGATCGGGATGCTTACGTGTCGAAAGAGGACACCGACGCGGAGAGGCACGCATATGCCCGCCTGACGAGGATGCACCGACTAGGCTTGATCGATTTCCCCTTGGACGAGGTAAAGGACCTGTTGGAGGACGTTCTCGATGGCGCGCGCATGGAAAATTATGGCGTTTAGCCGAGCAGATCGTCGTCTTGGGGGAAATCGCCGGCCCAATTGATCGTGCTGCCAATCAATTTTTCGAATTCGGCGCGGCATTTAGCCAGGCGGGGAATAACATAATACCACTGCCGCTTATCGCCGACCTTGGGGTGAATGCGGGTGATCGCTGGAAAGATTTGGCACGCACGCCGAACCGTGAAGCGTTGAGCGGATCGCCGGCAAACCGGCGTCGCCTTAACCAGTCCTCGTAATTGAGACGGAAATCGTCGACCGCGACCTTGATCGAGGCGTCTTCCCAGGAGAGCTCGACGTCCTCGAACATCGAATCCCCGGGCGCGCGGCCGGAGGACAGGATCTCGAAAAGCCATTGCTCGATGCGGCGGAGCGAAGCGATTTTCTGATCGCGCAGGCCGGTGGTCATCGGCGGGTTGCGCACGTCGAAGCCGGTCAAATCGAGGTCGAGCAGGTGGTGCAGCAGCGCGGCGCGACCGCCGTGGTGCATTTCCTCGCGCAGCTTGGCGAAGTAGACGGTGTCGCGCGCCCTGGTATCGGCGACGTTGAGCACGCAGAAGCGCCGCTCGTCGAATGTCGCCGGCACGATCCAGTCTTCGTTCGAACTGATTATGATGCGCAGCACCGACGCGACTTGAAATGCGTTGATGCCTTTGCTCTCGATCATCACCTGTTCGGACGTGATCAGGTGCTTCAGTTCCCTTCGGCCTTTTTGTCGCCGGCCCAGAAGCCTTCTTCGACATGCAGCAGCAGGGTCTTTTCCTGATGCGCGTTGAAGCGGCCGACCAGATGTTCGGGGTTCGCAATTGTGATGATGGGGGAAAAGACCGCCGACGTAGTCGCCGATCGTGTCTTTGCCCGCGCCCTTGCGACCCTTCAGCACCAGCGCGGTACCGGGCTTTTCCCAGGGGCGCTGAACCATGTGGGCGAACCAGCGGATCACCCATTGATAGGCGTTGTCGTCGCCGGCACAGATGTTATCGCGCAAGTGGTCGAGGAAGCGCGCGCAGGATGACGATGGATCGGGTTCGACGGCGAAGCCTTGCCAATGATTGTAGGCGCCGTCGGGCCCGCCCTGTGGCGCGAAGACGATGCCGTTCGGATAGCTGCGCCGAGCCTTGTGGCGCATCCACGCCTTGGTTACCGGCTCGGTGGACTTCTCCGTCGCGACGCGATCGTTTTCGTAATAGTTGTAGACGTCATGCACCGATCCATAGGAGGTCGTGCCGTCTTTTTCGAAGGTGAGGATCACCGTTTTGCCTTTGACGAAGGCGACGGCGTGGTTCTTATTCAGCTTCGCGATCCGCTTCGGCACATGACCGAGCTCGTGATGCACTTCGGCCTGTTTCAGCTTGCGAACGCGCTCTGGCTGCTCGGTGGCCGTGTCATCGCCCTCGCCTAGCTAGGAGCCTGTCCGAGTAATCGGATTTTTCTCGACGAAGAACAAGCGTCGTGATTCAAACGGTGGATGAGCAAGACATTTCGTCCTTGGGACGTTGATCAGGTTTGGCTGCTGCCGCCGTCGATCCAGGATTTGGTGCCTTCCGGGCACACGGCCCACTTTGTGTTGTGCGCGACACGGTTCGCACCGGCTTGGACCTGTCGCGGATCATGGATGTCTACGACGAGGAGCGCGGCTTTCCGCCCTATCATCCTGGCATGATGGTGGCGCTGCTGCTTTATGCGTACAGCCAGGGGATCTACTCGTCGCGCAAGATCGCACGGGGCTGCGAGGAGCGGCTGGATTTTGCGGCTGTAACGGGGATGCAGCGTCCGGACTTCCGCACGATCAGCG
>NZ_JAACFS010000067.1 GCF_029051645.1 Bradyrhizobium sp. CSA112 | reverse complement strand
GGGAGGGGGCCGTCGCTCATCAATCCCTGGATGATTGTTTGAGGTACAATTTTATGCCGCCGGCACGCTTACTCAAATATTCTAGCAAATTTTCCCGCTTAACCATTGTTACATCTCCGTCATGGTTACCGGCCGCCCCCAAGCCGCCATTGGACGCCTGTTGCCGCGAATTTTGGGTTAGGGATCCCCGATGCGGCCTTCGGTGTTAGGGTAAGAGGAGCTGGAACGGGAGGCGATCATGGCGGAACGGCTATCGGCGGCGGCACGGAAATCAGCGCTGGCGGAACTTCCCGGCTGGTCCGAGACGCCGGGACGCGAGGCGATTGGGCGGACCTTCACGTTCAAGGATTTCAGCGAAGCATTCGGATTCATGTCCCGCGCCGCCCTGGTGGCGGAAAAGAACGACCATCACCCGGAATGGAAGAACGTCTACAAGACGGTGGAAGTGGTGCTGGCGACCCACGACGCCGGCGGCGTGACCGTGCTCGACATCGACCTGGCCAAGGCGATGAACGCGATCGCGAGGCAATTTGGCGTCCCTTGAGCTGGCGCAGCCTGCGATCTTGCGGCGGCGGCAAGACATCCCCAATTCTTGAATCATCCGAGCGGCCGCGGCGATCTGCCGCGCCGGATTCCGAGGAGCGCCGATGGCATCCGATCACACCGTGGGTTTTGAGCCGGCCGACCGGCTGGAGCAGGACCGTGAGAGCGTGCGTCGGCGCTTCTGGGGCAAGTTCAAGCAGGTGGTGGCGCAGCTTCCCTTCGCCGAGGACCTGCTCGCGGCTTACTACTGTGCGTTCGACAAGCAGACGCCGCGTCACGTGCAGGCGGCACTGCTCGGCGCAGTCGCCTACTTCATCCTGCCGTTCGATTTCATGCCCGATGTGCTGCCGTTGCTCGGCTTTACCGACGACGCCGCCGTGCTGGCCACCGCCATCCGCATGGTCGCGAGCCACATCACACAGGAGCATCGCGATGCCGCCCGCGCCGCACTGAAGCGCGGGATCGACACCACCGATGGGACCGAATAGCGGGCGCTGGCTAGCGCTGCGCCGGTGAGGGAGCCTGCGCCCTCGCGCCTCGCTCGGCTTCCCACGCCTGGAACTGCTTGAACAGGGCTTCCTTGTCCGCGTCGGACTTTACGCTTGCCGCGGTCGTCGGGCTCTGTTTCAGGAATTCATCGAACCTGGCCCGCGATACGGCCTCGACGTTGTGGGTCTTGAGCCATTGCTCGGCGACCGGCAGACGCTGCCAGTCAGGCAACGGCGCCGACAGCGAAACCTCCTTCCACTTCGGGTGGAACGGCGGGTTCTGGAACCTCGGAAACTTCGTGAAGAAGGCATCCACGAACTGCGCAAGCTTGCGATACCGATCCGTGTTCGGCGCCCAATTATAGGCGGCAAGCACCGCGGGCACCGCGATGGTGTCGACGCGCGCGCCTTCCGCAATCAGGTTCGGATAATCCTTTGAGGTGAGCGCGGCCGGCAGATAGTCGGTCTGCAGCGGCTTTGAATAGTCGACCGGAACCAGATGGAAGCGGTCGTCCTTGAATGCTGCGACGGATTTGTACGGCTTGCCGCCGACGGCAATCACAGCGTCGATTTCACCAGCCCGCATTTTCTCCATCGCAATGCGCTGCTCGAGATAGAGGAAGTTGGGCTTGATGCCGAGCCGCTCGAACACGATCGCCGCGGTTACGAAGGTGCCGCCGTTGGGAAGGTCGACGCTGACCTTCTTGCCGTTGAGCTGGCTTATGTTGGTCACCGACTTCGACGCGAGAACGTACATCTCTTCATTGTAGAGCTTCGTCACATAGGTGAACTGCTTCTTGATATCCTTTGCGAAGCCTTTCTTCTCGAGATAGTCGAGCGTATCGGCGCGCACGATGCCGAGGTCGACGCCCTGCAGGAACAGGATGTCGGCCACACTCTGCACAGAGCCGCGCCCGACGATCGGAAGTACGCGCAACTTGTTTCCGTCGTCGAGCACGGAAGCGAGGTCGGCACCGAACTGCACATAGGTGCCGCCGATCGTTCCCGAGATCAGCGTGACCGTGTTGGCGTTCAGCGCCTGCTTGGTGGCGACCGAGCCGAACTGAAAAATCGCTTTCAGACTTTCGCTGACCTTGGCCGGATCGTATTCCGGCTCGGCGGCCCTGGCCGCCGTATTGCTGCACGCCACCGTCATGGCAAGCATTGCCATTCCCAGTAAATGTCGCATGGGTTCCTCTGCGCTGGTCTTGAGTAATCTTCTTGAGTAATTGCCTAGTTCTGCAACTGGCCGAGCCGCCGCTTCGCATCAGGCGACCCAAGCTGGGCGGCCTTCTGGTACCAGAGCCGCGCCGCCGCCGGATCAGGCGTAACGCTCCGCAAATCCTGGCTGCCCAGCACTTGCGGATCATACGTCCCGGCCAGCATCAATGCTGCCTCCGCCTCCTGCGCGTCCGCCGCGCGCTCAAGCAATAGTCGGGCGGAAGTAATGTCGCCGATCGCAAGCAGGCCCTTCGCCCGCTTCAGCAACGCCGCAAGCTCGTCCGGATCGATGCGCCGTGCCGGAGCCGCCTCGCGCGTAACGGGCGCCGGCTCACGAACCGCCGGTGCAGCCGCAGCCACCGGATTAATCGCAGCGACAACGTCGCCGGACGCTTCGCGTGCCACCGGCTCCGGCACCGCGACCTTGCCCTTGAGCGCGCTCTGATAGGCGGCGGCAATTTCGTCGCGCGACGGCGACGCCGATGCCATCGCGTTGGGCGGCGTACGGCGAGCGGCCGCAACCTCCGCGCCGGCGGTCGGTTCGGCGGCCAGCGGCGGCGCGGCAACGCGCTGCGGCTGCGCAGGCTCCGGCACCGCCGCGGCAAGCTGGGTAGCCGGTGGGCTGCCACCGCCGCCACCGCCAAGCGAGGCGTTGAAGATGACGGCGCGCGTCGAATCGATCGAAAACAGCGCGAGAACAGCCGCTATCGCCGACACCACCGCCACGCCGGCTACAATGCGCCCCGCGCGAGATTTCTTCAGGCCGCCGCTGCCGAACCTTCGGTCGCCGCCCGCGAAAGCATATTCGGAAAGCTGCTGATGATGCTCTTCCTCGTAGTTGGAGAGGAAAAGCGGCACCGGCTCGTGTGGCGGCAGCTCCTCCGGCAGCACGTCCGTCCGCTCAAACGACGCATCCCTCCGATCGAACGACAGCGCAAAGGGCTGCTCGTATTGGGGCTGCTCGTATTGGGGGAGCTCGTATCGGGATTGCTCAAGCCGGGGCTGCTCGTATCGCGGCGGCTCGTACCTGGATTGATCGGCCTCATACAACCGAGGATCGCTGATGGCTTCGTCGAACCTGTCAAACGGATCTCTTGCCTGAACCGGCCTGTTATTCTCCGCCATGAATGATGCTCCCCACTACTGAACGCAACGACGGGCGTTCCCCTGCACCTGCTTCTTGCTCTTCTTGACGTACAGGAGCCCCTCTACCGGCCCCTAAAGTCGCACACGGATTGGGTTCAAAAAACGACGCTACCCGGGGCGAATTAGGATATTTTTTGGTATGATTAAGGCGGAGAAGCGGCATAACGCCGTTTAGAAACACGCATTGTTACCGAGAATTTATATCGGTGAGATGACTTATCACGGTGACGTGATGAGAGGCATGCGGCGCCGGCCCGCGCATGGCACGGACCGATTGCACTTCTTCAAGTGGATGGGATCCGGCCTTATCAGGGATGCAGGATCACCTTGCCCATAGCCTTGCGGCCGGCGAGCACCTTCAGCGCCTCTGCGGTTTGCGCCAGCGGGAATGTGCGGTCGACATGCGAGGAGATCTTGCCTTCCGCGGTCCACTTTACGAGCTTCTCAAGGTTGGCGCGATTCTTCTCCGGATTGACCCTGGTCCACGCTCCCCAGAATACGCCGCGGATGTCGCAGCCCTTGAGCAGTGCCAGGTTGAGCGGCATCTTCGGAATGTCGCCCGCGGCAAAGCCGATCACCAGGAAGCGGCCTTCCCAGGCGATCGAGCGCAAGGCGGCTTCGGCGAAAGTGCCGCCGACCGGATCGAAGATGATGTCGACGCCCTTGCCGCCCGTGAGCCGGCGCAAGCCCTCTTTCAGATCTTCCTTGCTGTAATTCAGCGTCAGCTCGGCGCCGTGCGCTTTGGCGAATTCAAGCTTCTCATCCGATGACGCGCAGGCGATCACCTTCAGCCCCATCAGCTTGCCGAGTTCGCAGGCGGCAAGGCCGGTGCCGCCGGCAGCGCCCAGCACGGCGAGCGTCTCGCCGGGTTTCGGGCTGGCACGATCTTCCAGGGCATGCAGCGCGGTGCCGTAGATGATGATGATCCCGGCGGCGCGGTCGAAATCCAGATTGTCTGGAATCTTCACGATTGAATTTGCCGGCAGTGCGATCTTTTCGCGCGCACCATTATGGCCGCAGGACGCCACTACGCGGTCACCGACCTTCAGGTCGGTCACGCCGGCGCCGACGCTTTCGATCACGCCGGCAACTTCGGCGGCCGGCGAAAACGGGAATGGCGGCTTGATCTGGTATTTGCCCTGGATCATCAGGATGTCGAAGAAATTCAGCGCCGCGGCTTTGATCGCGATTACGGCCTGTCCGGGTTCGGCCACCGGATCGGGCACATCGGCCAGCACGAGGTCGTCGGGTTGGCAATATTGCGAGCAGAGAATGGCTTTCATGGGCCCACCTGATTTTCGGACGGGGAAGATAGAGGCTGGATGCTTCTTGCCGGATTTGAAGGCAGGCTACAATCCGATTCAGGCGCATGGCCGTGTGGTGATCGAAGGGTTCAAACGATGTTTGAAGAGGGCTTGCTGGCGGGAAAGCGGATATTGGTTACCGGCGGCGGCTCGGGGCTCGGGGC
The DNA here is from genome assembly GCF_029051645.1 of Bradyrhizobium sp. CSA112. Taxonomy (GTDB): domain Bacteria; phylum Pseudomonadota; class Alphaproteobacteria; order Rhizobiales; family Xanthobacteraceae; genus Bradyrhizobium. Next base: position 11,853 of record NZ_JAACFS010000067.1, on the reverse strand, counting down.
TGCGATGGGACGCCGCTTCGTCGAACTTGGCGCCGAGCTGATCGTTTGCGGCCGCCGGCTCGAATTGCTGGAAGCGACGGCCGCGCGGATGCGCAGCGAACTCGGCGGCAAGGTTGGCGTGATCAGTTGCGATATCCGCGACAGTGCGGCGGTCGATGCCATGATGGACCGGATATGGCGCGAGGCGCCGATCGATGTGCTGGTCAACAACGCCGCCGCGACCTTCATCGCGCAGACCGAACATCTGTCGCCGCGGGCGGCGGACGCGATCCTGGCGCCGACATTGCACGGCACGATGTATTGCACGCTCGCCGCGGGCAGGCGCTGGATCGGCGGCGGGCACCGGGGCGTGGTGCTTAGTATTCTCTCGACCTCGACGATCACCGGCCGCGCCTTCACGGTGCCGTCGGCGATGGCGAAATCTGCCGTGCTCGCGATGACCAAGAGCCTTGCGGTGGAGTGGGGACCGAAGGGTGTGCGCACGGTCGCGATCGCGCCCGGCGCGTTTCCGACGCCTGGCGCTTCGGGTCAGCTCCGCCCCGAGGGCCGCGATGAAAGCTGGTCGCAACGCAATCCGCTCGGCCGCGCTGGCGAGCATGGCGAACTTGCGAACCTGGCAAGCTTCCTGATTTCCGACCAGGCCGGCTACATCAATGGTGAAATGGTGGTGCAGGATGGCGGCGCCCATTTGCGCAGTTCCGGCGCCGAGGATCTGCTGCAATGGACCGATGCGCAGTGGCAGAAGCAGCGCGAACGCCGCCCGAAGGGCTGAAGCCAAAGCCAGTATTTTGTTCGTCAAAGGGACCTGAGACGAAGAGTCGCCACGGCGGTGAGCAACACCGTAACTGCCTTCCCAAAAAAGCATTTCCCGGCTATCCATCCCCGGCGGCGCGAAGCGCTCTCGGGCCATCTTCCAGTCACAATGATGAGGGAACCAGTTGTCCGTGTTGCGAATACTGACATTTCTGGTTGCGATTGCGGCGTTGTGCGGGACGACAGCCCTCGCGCAAACACCGAGCCCTGCTGCGAAGGGCGCCAAGGACTCAGGCAAGGCTGCACCTGCACCAGCGGCAAAGAAGCCGGAACCGGCAGCGGCTGCTGCCGCGGGCGGCGCGGAACCTACCTTGATCGGCCAGTACGGGACCTGGGGCGCCTACACTGCGACGCCGAATGGCAAGAAGGTTTGCTTCGCGTTGGCGAAGCCGTCGTCGTCGAAGACCAACCCGCCGAACCGTCCGCGCGATCCCGCCTACGCCTTCGTCTCGACGCGGCCGGCTGAAAAAGTCGTCAACGAAGTTTCGATCATGATCGGCTACGCGCTGAAGCCGGGCTCGGAATCCTCGCTCGAGGTCGGCGGCGCGTCCTATGCGATGTATACCCAGGGCGATGGGCTCTGGATCAAGAACGCCGCGGAGGAAGAGCAGATGGTCGCGGCCATGCGCAAGTCTGCCGAGGTCACCATCAAGGGCGTCTCTGCCAAGGGCACCGAGACCACGGACGTCTTCTCGCTCAAGGGGCTGTCCCAGGCGCTCGACCGGCTGGCACAGGATTGCAAGCGCTAGGTCGCTTTTAAGCCCAGAATGACGTTGTTTACGGGCCCTCGAGGGCCTATTTGAAGCTGTCTCACCTCATGGTGAGGAGGCGCTCGCGCCGACTCGAACCATGAGGCCCCGGCTCTCATCCTTCGGGACGCGGTGAAGACGCCGCTCCTCAGGATGAGGGAGAAACCTTCCTAGAACAGAAGTATCATGACCGCAGTTTCGACCGAGACGAATTCCACGCCGATTGTATCGGTGGCGCCGCTGGAGAAGGTTCCGCTCGAAACCTACGTTGCGCCGGCAAAACCCTCGCTGATCGGCCTGTCGCGCGCTGAGATCGCCGACCGGCTGGGCGAGGTCGGCGTTGCGCCGGCGCAGCGCAAGATGCGCACGCAGCAGCTCTGGCACTGGATGTATGTCCGCGGTGCCAAGACCTTTGCCGAGATGACCAACGTCTCGAAGGATATGCGCGCCGAGCTGGAGCAGCATTTCACTGTCGATCGACCCGAAGTGGTGGCCGAGCAGATCTCCAACGACGGCACCCGCAAATGGCTGTTGCGCCTGCCGAGCGGCGATGTGTTCCAAAAGGCGCACGAGGTCGAGTGCGTCTACATTCCCGAAACCGATCGCGGCACGCTCTGCGTTTCCTCGCAGGTCGGCTGCACGCTGAATTGCTCGTTCTGTCACACCGGCACGCAGCGGCTGGTGCGCAACCTGACCGCGGGCGAAATCGTCGGCCAGATCATGGTGGCGCGCGACCGCCTGAATGACTGGGCCGATCGCGAGACGCCGACCGGCAGTCGCCTCGTCACCAACGTCGTCATGATGGGCATGGGCGAGCCGCTCTATAATTTCGACGCGGTGCGCGATGCGCTGCTGATCGTCGCCGACAATGAAGGCATCGGCATTTCCCGCCGCCGCATCACGCTGTCGACCTCAGGCGTGGTGCCTAACATCGTCCGCACCGGCGACGAGATCGGCGTCATGCTGGCGATCTCGCTGCATGCGGTGCGCGACGAATTGCGCAACGAGCTGGTGCCGCTTAATCGCAAGTATCCGATCGCGGAATTGCTGCAGGCCTGCCGCGATTATCCGGGCTCGTCGAACGCGCGGCGCATTACCTTCGAATATGTGATGCTCAAGGGCGTCAACGATTCCATGGATGACGCCAAGCTCCTGGTAAAGCTGCTCAAGGGCATACCGGCCAAGATCAATCTGATCCCGTTCAATCCGTGGCCGGGCACGCGTTACGAGTGCTCGGACTGGGAGCAGATCGAAAAATTCTCCGAATATATCTTCAACGCCGGCTATTCGTCGCCGGTGCGAACGCCGCGCGGCCGCGACATTCTCGCCGCCTGCGGGCAGTTGAAGTCGGAGACCGAAAAACTGTCCGCGCGCGAGCGCCAGGCGCTCCGCGCTATGGCGATGACGGATTGAGATGAGTCTCTCGTCATTGCGAGCGCAAGCGAAGCGATCCATTTCTCCGCTTGCTGAGAGATGGATTGCTTCGTCGCTTGCGCTCCTCGCAATGACGGTGAAATCATGTCCCTGATCGGCCGCATCTTCGTCGTCCTGTTCGCCTTCCTCGCCGCCTGCTTTGTGGCGGGGATGATCGTGGTCGGCGCGGTGCTGTATCCAGAGTTCAGTGATCTCGATGGCGGGGCGATCGACCAGAGCGCCATCAATATCGTGCTCGGCTTCGGCTTCATCTTCCTGTCCGGCTTTGCGCTGCTGCCTGCGCTGATCGTGGTCTTGATCACTGAGGCCTTCTATATCCGCAGTGTGCTCGCTTACGCGGTGGGTGGCGGGATCGTCGGCGCGGCCTGCTATCTCGGCCTTGTTCCGTTCGATCCCGAGACGCTGCGTTTCGACGGCATCGTGCGCCGCCATCTCGAAATCATGACCGGCGCGGGCATCGTTGCGGGCCTCGTCTACTGGATGATCGCGGGACGGTCCGCCGGAGCCTGGCGCGAACCGCGACCTCCGCTGCGGCCACCGCCACCATTGCCGTCACAGTCACGGCCGCAGGCGTGACGCTTTGTTTCGTTTTTCCCTCTCCCCTTGTGGGAGAGGGTGGATCGAATGAGCGAAGCTCATTCGAGGCGGGTGAGGGGTTTGTCTCCGCGGATAGAGACCCCTCATCCGGCGCGGACTGCGTCCACGCCACCTTGTCCCACAAGGGGAGAAGGGAAGATGAGCTTCTGCCTTTTCATCCCCAACCGCCTCGGCTAAACCCCGCGCCATGAACCGGACCGGACTTTTCATCGCGTTGGGCCTATCGCTCGTCATCGGACTGCTGTTCGGGATTTTCCCCGAACTCGACCTGAAATTGGCGGCATTGTTCTACGATTCCACGAGCACATCGTTTCCGTTGAAGCAGAACGGGCTTGCCTCCTTGGCGCGCGATGGCGCGATGTGGATCGCCTGGGCGCTGGCGTTGCCGGCGCTGATTGCCATCGTCGCCAAACTGCTGCGGCCGGACCGGCCGATGCTGATCCCGGGACGCGCGGCGGTGTTTCTGCTGGTCACGATCCTGCTGTCCGCGGTCGTACTGACCAACCTCACCTTCAAGAGCTATTGGGGCCGGCCGCGGCCGGTGGTGGTGACGGAGTTCAACGGCCCCTGGCAGTTCGTGCCGTGGTGGGATCCGCGCGGGGAGTGCGGCCGTAACTGCTCGTTCTTCTCCGGCGAGGGCGCAACCGCATTCTGGACCTATGCGCCCGCGGCCCTGACGCCGCCGGCGTGGCGGCCTTTGGCCTATGTGGCGGCGACCTTGTTCGGGATCGCCACCAGCGGGCTGCGGATGGCGTTCGGCGGGCATTTCTTTACCGATGTTGCCGCCGCAGGCCTCGTCAGCTTTTTCGTGATCTGGCTGGCCTATGCCTGGATTTACCGCTGGCCGTCGACGCGGCTGTCGGATGCACAGATCGAAGTCGCGCTGGCGCGCTGGGGCTGGCCCGGCTACCGCCTGTGGCAGCGTTGGCGCGGGCGCGAGGTGGGGTAATCCGATCCTGGCCGCCAAGGGCTATTAAAGAGAGCCATTAAACGCGTGCCCATCAGCGCGAAATTTGTTATTCGCGCCCTCAAACCGCAAATGACATCCGCCATCTCGACCGATTGGAAGCTTTATGAGTACGATCTTGAAAAGCCTGCCCAAGGGGGAAAAAGTCGGCATCGCTTTCTCGGGCGGTCTCGACACCAGCGCGGCGCTGCTGTGGATGAAGCAAAAGGGCGCCCGCGTCTTCGCCTATACCGCGAACCTTGGCCAACCGGACGAGGCCGACTACGACGAGATCCCGCGTAAGGCGATGGAGTTCGGTGCGGAGAAAGCCCGCTTGGTGGATTGCCGCACGCAATTGGTCCATGAGGGAATTGCCGCCATCCAGGCGGGTGCGTTCCACGTGTCGACCGGCGGCATTGCGTATTTCAACACCACGCCGCTCGGTCGCGCCGTCACCGGCACGATGCTGGTCGCGGCCATGCAGGAGGATGGCGTCAACATCTGGGGTGATGGCTCCACCTACAAGGGCAACGATATCGAGCGGTTCTATCGCTATGGCCTGCTGACCAATCCAAGCTTGCGGATCTACAAGCCCTGGCTCGACCAGCTATTCATCGACGAGCTGGGCGGCCGTGCGGAAATGTCGGCGTTCATGACCGCCCATGGATTCGCCTACAAGATGAGCGCCGAGAAGGCCTACTCGACCGACAGCAATATTCTCGGCGCGACCCATGAGGCCAAGGACCTCGAGCGCCTGGACAGCGGGATCAAGATCGTCAACCCGATCATGGGCGTGCCGTTCTGGCGCGATGACTGCACCGTGAAGGCGGAAAAGGTCGTCGTGCGTTTTGAGGAGGGCCAGCCCGTTGCGCTGAACGGCCGGACGTTCACTGACCCCGTCGCGCTGTTCCTCGAAGCCAACGCCATCGGCGGCCGGCATGGCCTCGGCATGAGCGACCAGATCGAGAACCGGATCATCGAGGCGAAGAGCCGCGGCATTTACGAAGCGCCCGGCATGGCGCTGCTGCACATCGCCTACGAGCGCCTGGTCACCGGTATCCACAACGAAGACACCATCGAGCAATACCGGATCAGCGGCATGCGCCTTGGCCGGTTGCTCTACCAGGGGCGGTGGTTCGATTCCCAGGCGCTGATGCTGCGCGAAACCGCCCAGCGTTGGGTGGCTCGCGCCGTCACCGGCGAGGTGACGCTCGAGCTGCGCCGCGGCAACGACTACTCGATCCTCAATACCGAGAGCCCCAATCTGACCTATCAGCCGGATCGGCTGAGCATGGAGAAGGTCGAGGATGCAGCGTTCACGCCGGCGGACCGTATCGGCCAACTGACGATGCGCAACCTCGACATCACCGATACGAGGGCCAAGCTGAAGCTCTACTCCGATGCGGGCTTGCTGTCCGGCAGCGAAGGCTCGGAGATGTTCAAGCTCGAAAGCGATAAGGGTTAGCTGCGCGGGCCGCCATTGTGGTCGTCCCGGCGAAAGCCGGGACCCATACGCCGCGGCGAGTGTTGTTGACACACGCTGGGGGAGGGCTTTGTTCGAACCAATACCATCCGTGGTTATGGGCCCCGGCTTTCGCCGGGGCGACGAGCGTAGGATGAGCCCCCGTTATGGATACGTCATGCGGGGCAGATAGATTTGACCCTGAATTCTTGCGGAGCAGCCGCGCACGCTGCCCGCTCCGTGTGATCTGACCGGAGCCTCGACCATGATCAAGCCTGTCACCATCACCCTCGGCCTCCTGCTTTCGGCATCAGCGGCCAATGCCCAGACGATCTATCCCATCAACCGCGCCGAAATCCTTTCCGGCGCGCAGTTCGACTTCAAGGTCGAGTTTCCCGACAAGGTCGATCCGGCGAAGCTGAAGGTGATGGTCAATGGCCAGGACTATGCCGCCGCCTTCGGCCAGCCTGGAACATTTGTGGAGCGCGAAGACGGCAAGGATCAGTCGGCGTTGACGCTTCGCGGCGTAATCCTGACCAGGCCGGGCAACGTCACGGTGGAAGTCAGCGACGGTACGCGCAGCCGCACCGTCGGGTGGACGGTCTACGATACCGGGCCGCGCAAGGCAAAGAACGTCATCCTGTTCATCGGCGACGGGCTGTCGCCGGCGCATCGCACGGCCGCCCGTCTGCTCTCCAAGGGCATCGCGGAAGGCAAGAGCCTCGGCAAGCTTGCGATCGACGACATGCCGCACATGGCGCTGGTGGCGACTGCCGGCTCGGATTCGATCATCACTGATTCAGCGAATGCCGCCAGCGCCTACGCCACCGGCCACAAGACCGCGGTCAATGCCATGGGCGTCTATGCCGACCGTACCGCAAGCCCGTTCGACGATCCCCGGGTCGAAACCATCGCCAGCGTGGCGAAGCGACGGCACGGCATGGGCATCGGCATTGTCACCAATACCGAAGTCGAGGATGCCACGCCGGCGGCGATGGTGACGCATACCCGCAGGCGTGCCGCCTATGACGAGATTGTCGAACAGCTTTTTGCGGCAAAGCCCGACGTATTGATGGGCGGCGGAGCTGCGAATTTCCTTCCGCAAGCCGCCCCCGGGTCGAAGCGCAAGGACGACGTCGATTATGTCGCCAGATTCCGCGACGCTGGCTACTCGGTTGCGACGACAAAGACCGAACTGGATGCGGTGAACGCCAAATCCGACACGCGCAGATTGCTCGGCCTGTTCGCTGCGGGCAATATGGACGGCGCGCTGGACCGCAAATTTCTCAAGGGCGGCGGCGTCAAGAAATTTCCCGACCAGCCCGATTTGACCGAACAGGTGCAAACCGCGCTGAACGTTCTGTCGAAGAACGATGCCGGCTTCTTCCTGATGGTAGAGTCCGGGATGATCGACAAATACGCTCATCTGCTTGATATGGAGCGCGCGGTCTACGACACCATCATGCTCGACAACGCGGTCAGCCTTGCGCGCAAATGGGCGCAGGCGCGCGGTGATGACACGCTGATCCTGGTGCTCGCGGACCACAATCATCCCAACGGCCTTGTAGGGACCATCAGCGACGACATGAGCACGACGCCCAACGTGCCGCTCCGCGAGCGCGTCGGCACCTATGACAAAGCCGGATTTCCCAACTATCCGGCTCCCGACGCCGATGGCTATCCGTCACGCGTCGACGTCAGCCGGCGGCTTGCGATCTTCTCGGCGAGCCTCCCGGACCATTACGAGACCTTCCGCCCGAAGCTCGACAATCCCAACGAGCCTAGCGTCAAGGGCGATGCGCCGGGCACGTTCAAAATCAATGAGAAGTACAAGGATGTCCCCGGCGCGGTGCTGCGACCGGGTAATCTGCCGGCGATGATGGGCGCCAGCGTGCATTCGGGAGAAGACGTCGTCCTGACCGCGACCGGACCGGGCAGCGAACGGATTCACGGGTCGATGGACAACACCGATGTCTTCCGCATCATGGCGGACGCGCTCGGTCTTGCCGCGGCTGGTCCGTGAGGGGCTTGCCGGGATTTGGTGTCCCGGACGCGACGCAGCGCGTTAGCGGTGCGTCGCAGAGCCGGGACCCAGCGGCGCCATCAGCTACATCGGAGTCCGGGCCCCGGCTCAGCAGCGCACCACGGAGCCTGCGCTCAGGCCGCGCGACGCGCGGACCCGAGTGTGCTGCGCGGCGTCCGGGGCACGAGCCTACGACGATTGCGGCGCAAACATCAGTTTGACGCAGCTTCGAAAAATCAGGATCTGCCGTTCGAGACGGCTCGGATCGTTCAGCGTCTTGGACATGATGATGGCGCCGTCGACGATGCAGGACAGCATGTCGGCGACATCGTCGAGATCGACCGGCTCTCTCGGCGGATACACCGCGGCGATGCCGTCGAGAATCTTGCGGAAGCGCGCGTTCCAGTCCCGCACCGACTGCGCGGTCAGTTCGCGCACTTCGCGATCGAACAACCGCTCCTGATAGCAGATGCTGGCAATCAGGCAGCCGGGATGGCCGTTCGGCAGGTCGGCCATCGTTTCTGCGAGCAGCTTCAGCGAAATGAGGAAGGCCTGCAGCGGGTCGTCGGAGAGCTGATGACCGCGCGCAAAGATTTCGTCGAATAGCTGGTCGTTGGTCGCGACATAGCGTCGAAGCATCTCGCGGGCGAGCGCATTCTTGTCCTTGAAGTGGTAGAAGAAGCCGCTCTTGGTGAGGCCGGCCTCGGCGATCACTTCGTCGATCGAGGTCGCGCCAAATCCCTTGGCGAGTACGGCGGCTTCCGCGATCTCGAGAATCCGCTCGCGCGTCGCCTCGCCCTTTCCCATCCGCTTCTCCAAAACTGTACTCACGGTACGGTTTCTCCATTGCCGATGGTGCGGCGGTTTTGCGTCTTAAGCCGCAACCATTTGAATTCGTATCATTTTGCAGCTTTAGGTTCATCCGCACCACGGGCCGCCTAGGAAGCCGCGACACTATGAGGCACCAACATCGCCCGACCCAGACCGAGGCGGAAACGACCTACCGACGTCATGAAAAGCTCCGGAGATGTTGAGATGGCCAAATACAGAGACGATCTTCCGCAACGGCGCGGCGGCATTTTCCTCACCGATGGCGGCATGGAAACGACGCTGATCTTTCACGAAGGAATCGAATTGCCGCATTTCGCCGCCTTCGTGCTGCTCGACAGCGCCGAAGGCCGGCGGCACTTGAAGCAGTATTACGCCAGCTATCTCGCCGTCGCGCGCGAGCATGGGGTCGGTTTCGTGCTCGACAGCCCGACCTGGCGCGCCAATCCGGATTGGGGCGCAAAGCTTGGCTACGACGCGTCCGCGCTCAAGGCGATCAATGTCCGTTCGATTGCATTTCTCGAGGAGTTGCGCGCCGGTTGGGAGAGGCCGGGCGCACCTTGCGTCATCAGCGGTGCGATCGGGCCGCGCGGCGATGGCTACAAAGCAGGCAATATGGAAGCTGAGGAAGCCGAAGCCTATCATCAGGCGCAGATTGCTGCCTTCGTCGAGGGCGGTGCCGACATGGTTACCGCCTATACGCTCACCAGTATCAATGAAGCGATCGGTATCGCGCGGGCGGCGCGGGCGCAGCGGATTCCGGCGGCCATCTCGTTCACCGTGGAGACCAACGGCCGTCTGGTGAAGGGAGAGACGTTGCGCGAGGCGATCGAGACCGTGGATCGCGAGACCGAGGGTTCGCCCGAATACTTCCTGATCAATTGTGCGCATCCGACGCATTTTGAGGATGCGTTGAAGGCAGACGAAGCCTGGACGGCGCGCATCCATGGCGTCAGGGCGAATGCATCGACGAAGAGCCACGCCGAACTCGACGAATCAGTAACCTTGGATTCGGGAGATCCGTCCGACCTCGGGCGGCGTTACCTCAATCTCAGAGATGCGTTCCCGAAGATGCGTATTCTCGGCGGGTGCTGCGGCACCGACCACCGGCACGCCAAGGCGATTTGCGATGCCTGTGTGCCGGTCGGCGCGCTCAGCGCCTAGAGCATAATGATTTTTGGTTAGATCGATTTGGCCGCAGACGCGCTTCACCTCCCCCGCAAGCGGGAGAGGGAGCGAACCTTCTTCGTGGTCGCAATCAAACGCAATTTCATCCTGCTTTAGAACGAATAAAAATGGCCGGGATTGCTCCCGGCCATTTTCATTTAGAGAACGATCGCCTCAGCGCGGTGGCGCGGTGCCGGGCGGGGGCGGCGGCAGCGCCGCCTGACCTCCAGTGAGCAGCGGCGTGATGTTGCGGATGGTGACGCGCCGGTTGATCGGGCTCGGCCCGTCGATCTGTTCCTTCAGGTACTGCTCGCCATAGCCTTGCGAGGTCAGGTTTTCCGCCGGCACGTTGAACTGCTGCGTCAGCAAGGTGGCCGCAGATTCGGCACGGCGATCCGACAGCGACAGATTGTCGACGTCGTTTCCGACCGCATCGGTGTGGCCCTCGATCAGGAACACCGCGCGCGGATTTTGCTGCATAGCCCGGTTGAGGCCGTCGGCGATCGCCTGCAGCTTCGCCGCCTGATCGGGCGGGATTTCCCACGACCCGGTTTCGAAGTTGATGGTGTTGACGTCGATGCTCGGCATCCGCTGCCGCACCGTGGGGCTGTAGCGGATTTCGTCCAGCGAATAACGCCGTTCGATCCGTTCCACCGGCGGCGCCATCATGGTCTCGTAGATCACGTCTGGGGACGCCTCCTCGGCGTCGACGATGTAGCGGTTGTAGGGAATGCGGATCGTCGGCGGCGGCAGCGCGACGAAGAAGCCGCCGGTCGCGCGCGGATCGCGGTAGCTGTTGTCGATGATGATGATCTCGCGGCCGCGCTCGTCGCGACGGATACGCCGCAGCAACTGACCGTCGCGGCCCATCACGGTGATGACCTGGCTGCCGTCGGGTCTGATGACGACAGTACGGGTCTCGCCGCCGACAGTCTGGGTCTGGATGTCGCGTGCACCGTAGCGGAAGCGCTCGACCTCGTTGTGACGGACATAGGCCTGTCCGCCGGGATCGCGAACGATGATCCGGCCGGGTTCGGTGATAACCGTGCGACCACCTTCCTGAACTTCGCGACGCTGGCCGCGGAAGTCGTCGAGGCGCTGCGGCCCTGTAGCCCGAGTGCCCGGGGCGATCACCCTGAGCCCTTCTTGAGTCGGAGGAGGCGCCGGCAATGGCGCTGTGACCTGAGGCGCGCGCTGGAAGGCCGGCGCGACGGTCGGCGGTGCGTTCTGGACGCGGCCGGCTGGCGGCGTCGCGGCTGGAGCACCTGGTACAGCGGTCGGCGCAGCGGGAGCGGTTGTGGTGCCGGGCGCGGCGGGAGCGCCGGCGCCTGGCGCGGGGCTCGTCGTCGGCGCAGGAGTTGCGGCCGGTGCAGCCGCGCCTGGAGCGGGCGGGGTCGGCGCTCCGGGTCGTCCCGTCGGTGCGGTCGGTGCCGTTGTCGGGGCGCCTGCACTCGGAGGCGGTGTGGGCGCGCCAGGACGCGGCGGCGGCGCCGTCGTTGTTCCGCCAGGCGGAGGGGCTGCGGTCGGCGGCGCGGTTTGGGTTTGCGGAGTCGGCGTGGTGGCAGGCGCCGGCGGCTGCTTGGCGCCGGCCGGTGGGGGCGGCGTCGGCGCAGGCGATGGCGGCGCCTTCTGAGTTGAAGGCGGCGGAGGAGGCGGAGTCGGTGCGGCAGGTTGCTTCGGCGCGGCAGGCGCTGCTGCCGGCGGAGGAGGCGGCGTCGGCGTCGGGCGCGCAGGGGCAGCCGCCGGAGGTGGCGGAGGCGGCGTGGGTGCCTTCGGCGCGGCAGCGGGCGGAGGCGGAGGTGGCGTCGGTGCCTTCGGCGCAGCAGCCGGAGGC
>NZ_JAACFS010000066.1 GCF_029051645.1 Bradyrhizobium sp. CSA112 | reverse complement strand
CACGGGTGTTACCCAGGGGGTATCGGGCGACATCGCCGCGCGCTTTGGCCGGTGGCCACCGGCCAAAGCGCTCAGTCGCTTCCATCGCACATTTTGCTCAATGGGCAGATACAAGGGGGTACAGGTCTATCGTCAGGTCACGTTTCGCGGAGGGAGCCCCTCACCCTAACCCTCTAAGAGCGAGCTTCGCTCGTCTCGACCCCGTGAAGAGCGGGGAGAGGGCGAGGATAGATCACGCCAAGTCCGACACCTCACCTTCCGGCAGCCCGAACTCGAACGTGTTCAGCGTCATCGACACCATGGTGTAGTAGCCGCACAGCCCGATCACTTCGACGATCCCGCGTTCGCTGAGCACCTTCACGGCCTCGTCATACAGCGCCTGTGACACGCCGTGGCCCTCATGCAGTGATTTGGCGACGTCGTAGATCATCCGGCCTTTCGGATCGTCGAACGTCGGCGTGCGGCGATCCCTTATGTCCTCGATAATTTTGGGATCCATGCCGCCTTTCAGCGCCAGGCGCTTGTGCGCATACCATTCGTAATGCGAGGTCCAGTGCCGCGCGGTGACGAGGATTGCGATCTCGGAAAGCTTTGCGGGAAAGATCGTGTTGAAGCGAAGTTGCTCGCCAAGCCGCGTGGCATGCCGCGCCATCTCCGGGCTGTTGAGCCAGGCCATCATCGGCGCCGGCGGGGCGCCGCGCTTGCCCGATATTGCTTCGTCGTAGGTTTCTTTCTGGTCCGCGCTCATTTCGCCAGGCGAAAGCAACTTCAACCGCATGCTCGTTTCCCCTTGTTTTTCAATCGCTACGGCTTTGCGCATACACCCGTTCCGGCGTCATGACCATCGTACCTGCGGCATGGGCTGACGCCAGACATATATTGAATTCCGCAACGCGAGGGCTAAGGTCGTCTCCAACATCCCGCATGGAAACGCCGTCATGTCCGATCTGGAAAATTTCCGCCGTGAAACCCGCGCCTGGCTGGAGGCCAATTGCCCGCCGGAAATGCGACGGCCGATGACCTCCGAAAGCGATACCTACTGGGGCGGGCGTAACGCAAAATTCGCGTCCGAGCCGCAGCGCGTCTGGTTCGAGCGGATGCGTGACAAGGGTTGGACCGTGCCGGATTGGCCGAAGGAATATGGCGGCGGAGGGCTCGCGCCCGCGGAGCACAAGGTGCTGCGCGAGGAGATGGCGGCGATGGGCGCGCGCTCGCCGCTGTCGAGTTTTGGCATCTGGATGCTCGGGCCGGCGCTGTTGAAGTACGGCACCGAGGCGCAGAAGAAGGAGCATCTGCCCAAGATCGCCGCGGGCCTGATCCGCTGGTGCCAGGGCTATTCCGAGCCGAACGCCGGATCGGATCTCGCCTCGCTGCAGACCCGCGCCGAGAGCGACGGTGACGACTACATCATTAACGGCCAGAAGATCTGGACGTCCTATGCGAACTACGCCGACTGGATCTTCTGCCTGGTGCGGACCGATCCCACCGCGAAGAAGCATGACGGCATCAGCTTCATTCTGTTCGACATGGCCTCGAAGGGCGTGTCGACCAAGCCGATCCTTTTGATATCGGGCTATTCGCCGTTCTGTGAAACCTTCTTCGATAATGTGCGCGTACCGAAGTCGCATGTGGTAGGCCAAGTCAACCGCGGCTGGGATGTCGCGAAATATCTGCTGCAGCATGAGCGCGCGATGATCTCGGGCACTGGAGAGCGCGGCATCGGCCGTCCGCTCGGGCAGGTCGCCGCCGACTCCGTCGGTAGCGATGATTCCGGTCGGCTCGACGATGCGATGCTGCGCAGCCAGGTTGCGGCGTTCGACATCGACGAGGCGGCGTTTGCGGCTGTGGCCGAACGCGCGATCGATCTCGCCAAGGCCGGGCAGTCGCATCCGGCATTTTCCTCGGCGATGAAATATTATGGCACCGAGCTCAACAAGCGCCGCCACGAAATCCTGATGTCGGCGGGCGGCATCGATGCGCTGGAATGGGAGAGCGAGCGCTCCCGCGGCGGCGCCCGGCCGCGCGCCTGGCTGCGCACCAAAGCCAACTCGATCGAAGGCGGCACCTCTGAGGTGATGCTCGGTATCGTCGCCAAGCGCATCCTCGATCTGCCGGGGGCGTGAACCTCTTACGTCGTTCCGGGGCACGCGAAGCGTGAACCCGGAACCTCGAGATTCCGGGTTCGATGCTGCGCATCGCCCCGGAATGACGTCTCAACAATCACGCGTTACTTTTGAAACCGGAACTAGCTAATGCCCCTCGTCCTCACCGAAGAACAATCCATGCTGCGCGACAGCGCGCGCGGCCTCATCAGCGACAAGGCGCCGGTGTCGCATCTGCGCAGCTTGCGCGACAGCAAGGATGAAACGGGATTCTCCCGCGATCTCTGGAAGGCGTTTGCCGAGTTGGGCTTTTCGGGACTGCTGGTGCCCGAAAATTTCGGCGGCAGCGGGCTCGGCTATGTCGAGGCCGGCGTGGTGATGGAAGAAATTGGCCGCACCTTGATGCCGTCACCGTTTCTTTCGACCGCGGTGCTGGCGGCTTCCGCGCTGGCGCGCGGCGGCAGCGACGCGCAGAAATCGGCGCATCTGCCTGACATTGCCGATGGCTCGCTGCTGGCGGCGCTCGCGATCGATGAAGGGGCAAAGCATCGCCCGCTGCAGACCAACTTGCAGGTCGCCCGCTCCGGTAACGGTTTCAAACTGAACGGCGCCAAGGCCCTCGTGGTCGATGGCCACACCGCCGATCTCCTGATCGTCGCTGGCCGCACCGGCGGCGCTGCCGGCGAGCGTAACGGGCTGACGCTGTTCCTGGTCGATCCCAAGGCCAAGGGCGTCGCGATCGAACGCACCGTGATGGTCGACGCACATAACGCCGCTAGAATCGAGTTCGCCAATGTCGAGGTCGACGCGGATCATGTGCTCGGCGAGGTCGATCAGGGCGGGACGCTGCTGGGCGGCGTGCTCAATATCGGCCGCGGCGCGGTGGCTTCCGAATTAGTGGGCTTGAGCGAGGAGGTGTTCGGCCGCACCGTCTCCTATCTGAAAGAGCGCAAGCAGTTCGGCAAACTGATCGGCGAATTCCAGGCGCTGCAGCACCGCGCCGCGCAGCTTTACATCGATATCGAAATCACCCGCGCGGCCGTCCTGAAGGCGCTGCAGACCCTCGACGGCGATTTCGACCACGCCGGTGCAGCGGTTTCGGTCGCCAAAGCGCGCGCCGGCACGACCGCGACGTTGGCTGTGCAGGAGGGCGTGCAGATGCATGGCGGCATGGGCATGACCGACCAGTTCGACATCGGCTTCTTCATGAAGCGCGCGCGGGTTTGTCAGGAATTGTTCGGGGACAGCAACTATCACGCCGATCAACTGGCGCGGATGAAGGGGTATTGAGAGTTACGCCGTCATTCCGGGGCGTGCGAAGCACGAACCCGGAATCTCGAGATTCCGGGTCTGGTCCTTCGGACCATCCCGGAATGACGGCCTGGCGGCCTTACCGTATCGGCGGGGCGTACTGGATGCCGCCGTTGCTCCAGAGCGAATTCAGGCCGCGCGGGATCTTCAGTTTCGATCCTTCGCCGACATTGCGTTCGTAGATCTCGCCGTAGTTGCCGACATGGCGGATGATGCGGGCGGCCCAGTCCTTGGGCAGGCCGAGGTCTTCGCCGTAGGCGCCTTCGGTGCCGACCAGCCGCATCACGTCGGGCTTCTTCGACTTCAGCGCCTCGTCGATGTTCTTCGAGGTGATGCCGAGTTCCTCGGCGTTGATCATCGCATATAGCGTCCACTTCACGAGCATCATCCAGTCGTCGTCGCGCTGACGCACCACGGGTGCAAGCGGCTCCTTGGAGATGACGTCGGGTAGGATGACATGGTCGCTCGGCTGGATAAGGTTCAGCCGGAGTGCGTAGAGCTGGGAGACATCGGCGGTGAAGGTGTCGCACTTGCCGGACTCATACGCTTTGAGCACATCTTCCAGCCTGGGAAACTTTACCTCGGTGTATTTCATATTGTTGGCGCGGAAATAGTCGGCGGCGTTGAGCAGCGTCGTCGTTCCCTCCTGCACGCAAACCTTGCTGTTGTTGAGGTCCAGCGCGGAATCGATGTTGCGCGAGCGCGGCAGCATGAAGCCCTGGCCGTCATAGTAGGCGACCGCCGGGAAATAGAGGGCGTAGTTGCTCTCGCGCGACATGCTCCAGGTCGTGTTGCGGGAGAGGATGTCGACCTTGCGGCTCTGCAGCTCCTTGAAGCGCTCGTTGGCATCGAGCGGTACGAATTTCGCCTTCTTGGGATCGTCGAAGATCGCCGCTGCTACCGCGCGGCAGAAATCGACGTCGAAGCCGGTCCAGTCGCCCTTGTCGTCGGGGATCGAGAATCCGGGCAGGCCTTTGTTGACGCCGCACAGCACGTCGCCGCGGCGGATGGTCCGCTTCAGGGTCTTGGTGTCGTATCGCTCATAGGTGATCGCGCCAGCCGCGATCGCGATTGCGACCGCCAGCCCAATCAGGAGGCCGCCTCGAAATGTCCGTAGCATTTTTAACTCACTATTTCAGGGGAAATGGATCGGCGGGAGAAACCGCGTCGCAATTAAAGCTCCGGCTTCTGCCGCACGATCACCTTGGTGCCCACGGGCACGCGCTCATAGAGATCGGCGACGTCGCCATTGACCAGCCGGAAGCAGCCGGAGGAGACGGCGGTGCCGATGGTGTCGGGCCGGTTGGTGCCGTGGATGCGGTAGACAGTGGTGCCGAGATACATCGCCCGCGCGCCGAGTGGATTGCCGGGGCCGCCGGCCATGAAGCGCGGCAGATAGGGCTGGCGCGCGATCATCTCCGGCGGCGGGGTCCAGTCCGGCCATTCCGCCTTGCGGGTGATGTTGAGCAGCCCCTGCCACTGGAATCCCTCGCGGCCGACGCCGATGCCGTAGCGCAGCGCGCGGCCATTGCCCTGGACCAGATAGAGATGGCGGTCCTGGGTGGAGATGATGATGGTGCCCGGCGGTTCGTTGGTGCGATAGAGCACCGCCGTCTTCCTGAACTGCGGATCGAGCTCGACGGACTCATCGGGAAGCAGTCCCGGCTGGTCGCCGACGTCAGGCTGTCGCATCTGCGCCTGGCTCTGCGAGGCAGACAGGATCAGACCGCCGGTCGCGATCAACGTCCAGATCAGGTGCCGAAACTTCGTCATCGCGGAAACACTCCTTGTTGGCGCATGGTGTTGGCGCATGGCCCAAATCGCTAGCGGCTAAGCCAAATCAGTCGGAACCATCAAATCTCAGGGCCGGCTTGTTGGCAAGTTTAGGGCGAATGAGGTCGGTACGTAGCTGGAATATCTTCTATTTTCGCCAACTGCCACATTCATGGGATGCGACCTTGCCTTATTTCGGCGCGATCCACAGCCGCAGGCCAAAGGAAATCAGCGCCACGGTGCCGACGCCGCCGAGCCAGAGCGCGGCGAACCACAACAGGCGCTGCAGCAGCGGACGAGGTTTCGGCTCGGTCGGCATCAATGGTATCCGCTCTCGGGTTTGACCTTGCCGCGGAATACCCAATAGGCCCAGGCGGTATAGCCGAGGATCAGCGGGATCAGCACGGCGACGCCGAACAGCATGAAGAGCTGACTGTTCGCCGGCGCCGCCGCCTGCCAGATCGTGATGCTCTGCGGCACGATGTAAGGGTACATGCTGATGCCGAGGCCGCCATAGGACAGCGCGAACAGCGCCAGCGTCAGGAAGAACGGCTGGTAGTCGTATTTGTTGGCGAGGCTGCGCAGCAACAGGGCGGTGACTACAGCAACCGCAATCGGTACCTGTGCCGTCATGAGGACGTTCGGCCAGGCGAACCAGCGCTCGGTGTACTGTATATGGAGGAACGGCGTCGCGATGCTGACCGCGGCGATGGCCCCGAGCATCGCGAGCAACAGGACCCAGCTCAGGTGATAGGCGCGGTCGCGCAACTCGCCTTCCGTCTTCATGACCAGCCATGTCGCCCCTAACAGCGCATAGCCGATCACCAGCGCCACGCCGGTCAGGATGCTGAACGGCGTCAGCCAGTCCCACCAGCCACCGGCATAGCTTCGGCCTGCGACATGCACGCCTTGCAGGATCGCGCCCAGCGCAATGCCCTGCGCCAACGTCGCCAAAATCGATCCGCCGAAAAAGGCGATGTCCCAGCGGTTGCGCGCAGCTGTCGTCCGCCAGCGGAATTCGAAGGCGACGCCGCGGAACACCAGGCCGAGCAGCATCGCGATCATGGGCGTGTAGAGCGCCGGCATCAGCACGGCATAGGCCAGCGGAAACGCGGCCATCAGGCCGCCGCCGCCAAGCACCAGCCAGGTTTCGTTGCCGTCCCAGACCGGCGCGACACTGTTCATGACGACGTCGCGATCGCGCTTCTCCGAGAAGAGTGGAAACAGGATGCCGAGGCCGAGGTCGAAGCCGTCCATCACGACATAGACGAACACGGCAAACGCGATGATGAAGGCCCAGATGGTGGGAAGGTCGATCGGGATCATCGGGCGGCTCCCTCGGGGACCGCGCCGGCGGCGGGCGTGATGCCGGCCGAGCGGATCGGGACCTCGTGCGACGGTCCCTCTTCGCCGGGATGCGGCGGCGCTGCCATCAGGCGCAGCAGGTAGACTACGCCCGCTGTGAATACGGCGAAATAGACGATGATGAACGCGATCAGCGAGGAAGCGACCGCGGGCGCCGCCAGCGGCGAGGCGGACTCAGCCGTGCGCAGCAATCCATAGACCGTGAACGGCTGTCGTCCGACCTCGGTGGTGATCCAGCCTGCGAGCACCGCGATGAAGCCTGCGGGACCCATCGCGACCGCAAACATGTGCAACAGCCGGGAATCGTAGAGCTTGCCCTGAATACGCATCAACAGGCTGAACAAGCCGAGCGCCAGCATGAGTAATCCCATGCCGACCATGATCCGGAACGACCAGAACGCGATCGCCACCGGCGGCCAGTTTTCGCGCGGCACCGTGTTGAGGCCGGCCATCGGCGCATCAGGCGAGTGCTTGAGAATCAGCGAACCGAGTTTCGGCACTTCGACGGCGTAGTCGACCCTGCCGGCGCTCTGATTGGGCAGGCCGAACAGGATCAGGGGCGCGCCGTCCTTGTGGCTCTCGAAGTGGCCTTCCATCGCCATGATCTTCACCGGCTGGTGCTCCAGCGTGTTGAGCCCGTGCTGATCGCCGGCGATGATCTGGATCGGTGCCACCAGCGTCGCCATCCACATCGCCATCGAAAACATCACTCGCGGGCCGGCGAGATGGCGGTCGCGCAGCAGATGCCAGGCGCCGACCGCGCCGACCACCAGCGCGGTTGTGAGATACGCCGCCAGCACCATGTGCACGAGACGGTAGGGGAATGACGGGTTGAAGATCACTTTCAGCCAGTCGGCGGCGATGAACTGCCCGTCGGCATTGACGGCGTGGCCGGCCGGCGTCTGCATCCAGGAATTGGCTGATAGAATCCAGAACGCCGAAATCAGCGTACCGATCGCGACCATCAGCGTCGCTAGGAAATGCAATCGGGGGCCGACGCGGTTCAGCCCGAACAGCATCACGCCGAGGAAGCCGGCCTCGAGGAAGAACGCCGTCAGCACCTCATAGGCCATCAATGGCCCGATCACCGGGCCGGTCTTGTCGGAGAAGGCCGACCAGTTGGTGCCGAACTGGTAGGACATCACGATGCCCGACACCACGCCCATGCCGAAGGCGACGGCAAAGATTTTTAGCCAGTAATTGAACAGGTTGATATAGACCTCGCGTCCGGTCCATAGCCACAGCGCCTCGAGCACCGCCAGATAGCTGGCGAGCCCGATCGAGAAGGCGGGGAATATGATGTGGAACGACATCGTGAAAGCAAATTGCGCCCGGGCCAATACAACCGCATCCCAGCCTTCGAACATCGGCACCACCCTGTCGCAAGTTCGCCGGGCGCGGCATCTTCAAAAACAGAACGACAGTTTTCGAAAATTGCGTCCGAACCAGGCGTATATCCTACCACGCCTGATGCGACGATTATACCTGCGCGCCGTGCGGAACAGGCGTGCATGCCTATCTGCCATCCGATCGATTCAGTCCCAGTCGCCGGATGATCTCTGCCTGTACAGCTCGGGTCTGGTCTTTGCCGACCAGCATCGGACTGCGGATCTTCCTCCCGGTGCGGAGCCGAATCACGATTACGTAATGGCTGCTCCTCCGGCCGCCGCTATCGACGTCGATGCGCTCGACATCATCACCGCCGATCGTATCCGTCTCTGTCGTACCCTTCAACGACAACCGTTCAAACCTGATGGCGCCGTCGTGGACAATCCAGAATGCGCTTGTCCGATAGAGATATCTGATCAGCACGAAGGCCATGATCGCGCCGAGAGACCAGACGGCGATTCCAAGGGCGGACAATTTGCCGCTCCAGAGCGCATAGATGAATGGAAGGCTCAGCGAGCAGGCAAGCAGCACGACCAGAGCCCTGTAGGCCCGGACGCGTTTGAAACTGATCGGCTTACCTAGTCGTATCCGGGGATTGGCGGCGTCGAGCGGATTCTCGGCCAATTCGGGAACAGGCAACTGAAGCAGCCGGGCAATCTGCAAAATGGTTTTTTGCACCTGGGTAATATCCGGCAGCGGAGGTGAGGTGAGCGTATCTTTCGATTCGGTCTCGAATACGAGGGTGAACTCCACTGATTTGCCGATGCTCTTTCGCAGACGCATCCCGGATATTTCGTCGTCCCTGATCAATCTTCGGTGCAACTTCCCGAATGGACGCTGTTCGCCGATCAGGATTTCGCCTGGAGTAATGATCCAGACGACGTTGCGATCAAAGAGCGCGGCGCCCAGCAGAAGGCACCCGAACAGCAACGCAAAGAGGGCGGCGATGCCGAGCCACTGGTCGTTTGCAAGGTGAGCGAGGCCGGGCAGAGCAATCAAACACAAAATTACGGCAATGCCTGCGAGAACGAGCCGCTCATTGAGCGACGTGCCCTTGCGTAACCTGACTTCATTCTCGTTTGACACAGCATCCATCGATGGCGGCAAGCATCATGACCGACGTGGTCACGTAAGCGGCTAAGTGTAAGGCTGAAATACGGCAAGCCAGATAAGGCTCATGTCAGACCGTGGCGTTCAGCAGCCGTGCGACGGTGCGGTCAATAGGCCATCGGGCCGAAATACCATCTTGTTATGGTCGACGATATTTCGCCCCGCGCATGCGAAATCGGACGCCAAAACAGAGCGACCCGGCTGGGGGCATCCCGGCCGGGTCGTTGGAGGTCGCTTGGGAGGTCTAGAAATTCAGCGGGGGGTCTCGCTGTCGTAGGAGATCACGCAGATCTCCTTGGGACTCTTGGTGCCGCAATCCACCACCTGTTCACGCACGACCGTCGAGCCGGTTTCGCGCTGGGCGCGGGGCTGGACGTTCTGAGCCGACAGGGTGGCCAGGGTTGCGACGGCGCCGAGCGGGACGATGAAAAAGCGGAAGGACGGCTTCAGCATGTTCGCTCTCCTGTTCGGCGTTGGCGTTTAAGTTGGTGAGGATCGGTATAGGGGCTGAATTTTTCCGGGTGATGTCGCCAATTGTTTCATTTGTTTCGCCGGAGGTAATCTTTGTTCGTCGAAACCGACCCGGTTTTCGTCCCCGATGCCAATTTAACCAGTTGAAATGGCTGCGTTTTATGCGGCAAGGCTGTCTACGCCGGCGCCCTTAAGCAACTCGGCCAATTGTTTGCGGGCGTAGAACATCCGGGTCTTCACCGTGCTCTGGGGAATACCGATGATCGCGCCGGCCTCTTCCACCGACTTCTCGTGGTAGTACACCAGATTGATGATCTCGCGATGGGCCGGCGACAGCTTGGCAACGCAGGCGCGCAGGATGGCGCTGGTATTGCTGCGGTCGAGCGAGGCTTCCGGCGTGTCGGCCTCATCGGCGATCTCCAGCACGTCTTCCTGCTCGACGTCCTCATGCTTGCGCTGGCGCAGCGCGGTCAGCGCCTTGAAGCGGGCAATCGACAGCAGCCAGGTGGAAACCTGCGAGCGGCCCTCGAACTGTTTGGCGGTCCGCCACACGTCGAGGAACACCTGGCTGACGAGGTCTTCCGCCATCGTGGTATCGCGCATCATTCGCAGCACGAAACGGTAAACCCGGACGTTATGGCGGGAATAAAGCACATGCATCGCCGTGCGGTCGCCCTTGGCAATACTCTGCAGCAGCATCTCGTCGGATGTCGCGCGGGCGGCGGCAATCGACTTGTTGGCTGCGGCGTTAATGGCGACGACGTTCGACATGACAGGCTCCCAAATTCCGACGCCCAGCGGCGTTCGTTGGGAGAATTGTTAATTAGGCTCGGTTTCGGGATGTCTGCACCAAAAGGGAAAAATGGTTTCGTGCAGGAGAGAATTGTTTCGTCGCGGAGCCTGCGACGAAACATTCGGGGCAGAAACGCCAATAATTTCAATATGCGGAAAATTGGAAGATTTCAGACGCGGATTTGTTCCGGGCAGCAGACACCGACGTGTCGTCGTCCCTGCGAACGCAGGGACCCATAACCACAGCGCGTTGTTGTCTGGAAATGCCGTCTACCACAGCATGTCAATATGACCGCCGCGGCGTATGGGTCCCTGCGTTCGCAGGGACGACGGAGAAACGCTAACCCTTCTCGCCCGTCGGCGAGAACAGATAGCCGCCGCCCCTGATCGTGCGGATCACGGCGGGCTTGGTCGGATCGATCTCGATCTTGCGCCGGATGCGCATGATGCGCAGATCGACCGCGCGGTCGAAGGCTTCGGCGTCACGCGCGTTGGCCAGCTCCAGGAGCCGCTCGCGCGACAACACGCGCTTCGGGTTGGCCGCGAATACTTTCAACAGACCGAATTCGGACGCCGTCAGCGGATGCTCGTTGCCTTCGTCGTCGCGCAGCGCCTGGGCTTCGAGGTCGAGCCATTTGGTGCCGAACCGCACCAATTGCTCCTTCTCCGCCTTTGCTGCCGCAGCTTCCGGCGCGGCAGCCGCCTTGGCCGGCGTGCTCCGGCGAAGCACGGAGCGGATGCGCGCCATCAGTTCGCGCAGCTCGCAGGGCTTTGCGATGTAGTCGTCGGCGCCGAGTTCGAGGCCGACGACGCGGTCGATCGGGCTTGCGGTCGCCGTCAGCATGATGACGGGAACGTTGATGCGGCTCTTCAGGTCGCGAATGATCGAAAGCCCGTCTTCCTCGGGCATGTTGAGGTCGAGCACGACGAGGTCGGGCACGTTGGTCTCGATGACGGCGCGCAGGCTTTTTCCGCCGTCGCACAGCGTGACGCCGAAACCGTGCATCTTGAGGTAATCGCCGACCATCTCGCGGGCCGGTGCCTCGTCATCGACAATGATGATGTGCGGGCTCTGGGTCATGTCGTCTCTGTCGCGGGCAGTGTAACGGTAAACGTTGATCCCTGTCCGGGGCCTGCGCTTTCCGCCGTCACATGGCCGCCATGCATATCGATAATGCGTTTGACGATCGACAGGCCGAGGCCGGTCGAGCTTTCCCCGGCCGTCGGCTTGGCCGAGAGCCGCTGGAACCGGCCGAACAGCCGGCCGAGGTCCTCCGGCGAAAGGCCGGCGCCCTGGTCGGCGATGCGGATCACCGTGTCGCCGCCCTCATGGGTGACGGCGACCGTGATCTTGCCACCGATCGGCGAATATTTGATGGCGTTGCTGAAGAGGTTATCGATCGCCTCGCGGATCCGGTCGGCATCGCACATGGTGACGACATTCGGCGGGGCGGAAACCGAGATGGCCTGCTGCTTGTTGACCGCCGAGGGCAGGTTGGAATCGGCGACCTCGGCGACGAGAGCTGCGACATCGACCGGCTCGCGGCGGATGGTGATGTCGAAGGCGTCCGCCATCGCATCCGAAATCAGATGGTCGACCATCGAGGTCAGGCGCTTGGTGGCGTCCCTGATGTGCTCGACCTGGGCGGTGACGTTTTCCTTGGGCGAGCCGGCGCCGATCAGCTCGGTCAGCATTTCGGTGCGGCCGAGGATCACGCCGAGCGGATTCTTCAGATCGTGCGCGACGGTGCCGAGAATCTCGTTCTTGAAGCCGTTGGCGCGCTGCAGCCGCAGCCACTGCGCCGAGAGCCGTCGGTTGGCCTGCATCAGCGCGCGCGTGCGCTGGGCGACGCGGTCCTCGAGCTGGGTGTTGGCCTCGTGCAGTTGCCGATAGAGAATGACGTTGTCGAACGCGATCGAAAGCCGGCTGGAGAAAATCTCGACCAGCGCGCGGTCGGTATCGGAAAGCTGGCGTTCGGCCTGCAGCAGCACCACCACTTCGCGGCCGGAGCCGGTGCGCAGATAAAGCACGCTGCGATGGTCGGCGAATTCGTTCTTGCGGCGCTGGAAGGCGGCTTCCACCATCTGCCGCAAATCCGGGTCGAGCGCCTTGGAGCTCGTGGTGCCGATGAAGCGGCTGTAGCAGCCTGATCCCGCCAGCACCGAGAATTCGCTTCCCGGGGCGCCGTCGTCGCGCAGCACCAGGATGCCGGCGCAGTCGACATTGAGCAGCGAAGCAAGCTGGGTCAGCACGCCTTCCGCAAGCCGCTGCATCGATTTGAAGTCGTAGAGCGTCGAGGCGGCGTCGATGATGATTTCCAGCCCGCGCCTGGTCTGCACCATTCGCTCGAGCTGCTGGTAGCTGCGCAGCGCAGCCGTGAGCGAGGTGAACAGCTTGTCGGCCGTCAGCTCGGTCTTGGCCTTGTAGTCGTTGATGTCGTACTGGACGATGACGCGGCGCTCGGGCGCCTGGCCGGGCTGGCCGGTGCGCAGGATGATGCGGACGGTTTCGTTCTTGAGCTCGTTGCGGATGTACTCGACGAGGTCCAGGCCCGCGACGTCGGTTTCCATGATGACGTCGAGCAGCACGGCCGCGACGTCGGGATTGTCGCGCATCAAGGTGCGGCCTTCGGCCGCGGAATAGGCCGACAGGATTTCCAGCGTCGCGCCGTGGAGATTGTAGTCGCTCAGCGCAAAGCGGGTGCCCTCGTGCACCGCGGCATCGTCGTCGATGACGGCGATCTTCCACTTGCGCGCGGATGAGTCCTCCGGAGCGGCTCCGGTATCGTCGATCAGGTGGAGGACATCGTCCTGTTCGGCCATTGCGAAGTTCCGTCGGCTGCTGTCTGGTCTGTACGCGTGGATCCGCCTGTCGATCCGCCCCTGGCGACTTTCGGCATGATAATGCGGAATGTGGTGCCTTGTCCCAGTCTTGACTCCAGCATCATCCGGCCGCCGAGCTGTTGAGTGACAAGATTATAGACGATATGCAAGCCCAGTCCGGTACCGCCCTCGTTGCGGCGCGTCGTAAAGAACGGGTCGAACGCCTGCCGCTGCACGTCCGGCGTCATTCCGGCCCCGTTGTCGGCAAAAATGATCTCGACATCGTCGCTGCCGCGGGCCCGCGCCGAGATCGAAATCGCCCCGGAACGGCCATCGGCAAAGGCATGATTGGCGGCGTTGAGGAAAAGATTGGTTAATATCTGGCCGTAGGAGCCGGGATAGCCGTCGATGACGAGCCCTTCCGGGACCTCGACCGACAGAGTGATCGCCGCCTTCTTTAGGACCGGCTTCAGGCTCGCGACGATCTGGTCGGTGGCTTCGCTCAGGTTGAATTGCCGGCGCTCGGCGTGCGAGCGGTCCACCGCCACCTGCTTGAACGACTGGATCAGTTCGCCGGCGCGGTGCAGGTTCGCCACCAGTTGCTGGGCGGCGTCGCGCGAGCTCTTGACGAAGTCATCGAGCTTGGAGCGGCGGAGCGGCCCGCTGCGCAATTCGGACTCGAACGTTTCAGCCCGGCGTGCAAAGCTCGATGCCACCGTCAGGCTGATGCCGATCGGGTTGTTCACCTCATGGGCGACGCCGGCGACCAGCCCGCCGAGTGCCGCCAGCCGTTCGGCGTCGATCAGGTTCTGCTGCGCGGTGTTGAGCTCGAGCAGCGCGCTCTCGGCTCTTTCCTTCGAGGCGCGCAACTCGTCCTCGGTCTTGCGCTTGGCGATGGCGTTTTCGCGGAATACGTCCACGGCGCGCGCCATGGCGCCGACCTCGTCCTTGGCGGTGGTGCCCTGCACGCTGCGATCGTAATTGCCTGACGTGATCGCATGCATCGCCGCCAGGATCTGCTGCAGCGGCAGGCGGATCGAGAGCGCGATCAGGACGCCGGCGGACAGGATGATGCCGAGGAACATCACGGCGATCGACAGCACCCGGCGCGAGATGGCCGAGAGCGTCTTGTCGAACGTCTCCTGCGCTTTCTGCTCGCGCTGGCGCATCTTGACCGACAGTTCGTCGATGACCCCGATCGCCTCGGCCTGGCTGGCGTCGATCGTATTGCGCAAGAGCTCGGTCCGGATCGTGAGCTGCTCGGTCAGTTTGGCCATGCCTTCGCGCAGCGCTACGGTCCGCGCCTTCAGCCGCGTCAGCGCCATGCGTTGCAAATCATTGTCCGCGAGGTCGGCCATCGCGGGGATGGTGTTCTCGATCGTCTCGGTGTTCTTGCGGGCGTCCTCGGCGGAGGCCGCGGTGCGCGACAGATAATAGGCGTTGGTGGCGACCAGCATGGCCGTAAAAGCCTCGCGGGATTTCCCGAGTGCCGGCCAGATCAGCGCATCGCGATGCCCGGTGGCGCCCTCGATGATCGAATACAGCCCGGCCATCTCCCGGGCCGGTCCCAGCACCTGCTGTTCATACGTCTTGGTGATGGTGGCCTGCACGGCGCGCAATTCGCCGAAGCCGTTGAGGAAACGGTCGGTAACGTGTTCGAGCCGCTCGACCGATCCCGACAGCATCGGGTCGTTCGCGGCGCGATTGGTGAGCGTGCCGAGCACCGCTTCCCGCAGCAGCAGGATTTCGGCGAACAGGTCGGGGCTCGGCTGGTTGATGTAGCGATGGATCAGGTTCTGCAGCCGGCTGGTTTCGCTTTCCAGCAGCGCCAGGATCTTGTCGGACTCCCGCACCTGGCGGACGTCGTCCCAGGCCGACCCCAGCACCTTGGAGCCGTTCCAGATCAACACGGCGAGCACGACGACGACGGCGGAGTTCAATCCCGCGATCGACAGAATGCGCCAGCGTATGGGCACCGCGCGCAGCCACTGCACCACGCGAAAACGGCCGCGCGCGGCGAAGCTCGCCGGCCGTTCCGCTGTTCGGTGCTGTTGCGGTGCGCCAGTCAAATTCGCTCCACCTTGCAAAGGCGCCCGACCAATAGCGGCCTTACCGTCCCGATCAATGCAACGTTGGTACGGTCGAGATCGATCGTGCCGGTCCGGGTTTCCGCGCCGAACTGGCGGGAATGGAACATTTCGATCGAATACCGCTCGTTTTGGGGGGCGGCGGCGCAAAATTCACGCGCAAAAGCCCCCGTTGAGACCGCCGTAAGCAACAGCGCGACAACAAGCACGACGGTCCGCGAAAGGTCGGCGCGGCGATACACAGGCGACAATCCCCTTAGAGATGGAGTCTACGGCGGGAAGAAAAGGTTCAACGCAATTTTAGCAGAATTTACCGATGCTTGGCTATTGATGGCTTGGCTGGCAGGTGGTCTGCTGCGGGTAATCCTCATAATCCTACTGCAATCCGTAATTGTGCGCTGCGGCGATACCGGGCGGATTGAAACCGCCATCGCCGCGATTTAAGAGGACGCGGCGGACAGGTGCATCGCCCGCGCGACAGAGCAGAGTAATCATCAGTGAAGTTGGTCTTGAGATTCCTGCAATTCGTCGCGCTCGCCGCCACGGCGCTTGCGTCTCCGGCGCAGGCCGCCACCGAGATCATGTGGTGGCACGCAATGTCGGGAGAACTCGGCAAGCAGCTCGAAAAGCTGGCGGCCGATTTCAATGCGTCGCAGTCCGACCACCGGATCGTGCCGACCTACAAGGGCAATTACACCGAGACGGTGACGGCGGCGATCTTCGCATTCCGTTCGCGAAGCCAGCCCGCCATCGTTCAGGTCAACGAGATCGCGACCGCAACCATGATGGCGGCAAAGGGCGCGATCTATCCGGTGTTCGAATTGATGCGCGATCAGTCGGAGCCGTTCTCGCCGGAGGCCTATCTGCCGGCCGTAACAGGCTATTATTCCGACGTCGCCGGCAACATGCTCTCGTTCCCATTCAACGTCTCGACGCCGATCCTTTACTACAACAAGGATCTGTTCCGCGCCGCGGGCCTCGACCCGGAGATGGCGCCGAAGGTCTGGGCCGAGGTCGGCGCTGCGGCGAAGCGGCTGCGCGCGGCCGGTTCGCCCTGCGGGCTCACCACATCCTGGCCTTCCTGGGTCCATGTCGAGAATTTTTCCGCGTTTCACGATCTGCCGCTGGCAACTCGGGCCAACGGCTTTAGCGGCCTTGATGCGGAGCTCGCCTTCAACAATCCGGAGGTGGTGCGGCACATCGCACAACTTGCGGAATGGCAGAAGACGAAAGTTTTCGACTATAGCGGCCGCGGCCAATCGGCCGAGCCGCGCTTTCAGAAGGGCGAATGCGCCATCTTCATCGGCTCGTCCGGAACGCGCGCGGATATCAAGGCCAATTCCAAATTCGAGGTCGGCTACGGCATGATCCCGTACCGCCCCGAAATCGCCGGCGCTCCGCAAAACTCCATCATCGGCGGCGCCACTTTATGGGTGCTGCGCGACCGGCCGCGCGCCGAATACACCGGCGTCGCGCGGTTCTTCGCCTATCTTTCGAAGCCGGAAGTTCAAGCTGCATGGCACCAGAACACCGGCTATCTGCCGATCACCCGCGCCGCCTTCGACCTCACCCGCGCGCAGGGCTTCTACGATCGCAATCCCGGTGCGGCGATCGGCATAGAGCAGTTGACCCTGAAGCCGCCGACCGAGAACTCGAAGGGAATCCGGCTTGGCTCGTTCGTCCTGATCCGCGACGTGATCGACGACGAACTGGAACACGTGTTCATCGGCAAGCGCGCTGCGCAGGCCGCGCTCGACCAGGCCGTCGAGCGTGGCAACCGCCTGCTGCGCCAGTTCGAGCGGGCGAACCCGGATCGGTAGTTTTGCGTAGCCCGGGTGAAGCGTAGCACAACCCGGGATTCAGCCGCGGCCCCGGCCCCGGATTTCGCTTGCGCTCCATCCGGGCTTCTGTAACGGGCCTCGATTAGTCAATCCCTTTTGCGTCATCCACTCGCCGGGAACTTGCTTCTGTACGGGATCGGCGCAAGGCCGTCGCCTGATGGGGTTCGTAAGAGGATAGGTCGGCCAATCTACGGAAAGCGTGATCATATCGCTCGATATGTCGACAACCCGGATGTCGGCCTGACCTG
>NZ_JAACFS010000065.1 GCF_029051645.1 Bradyrhizobium sp. CSA112 | reverse complement strand
GGGCTGGGGCCGCGACCACCGGAGGTGGCGGGCTCGCCGGTCGCGGGCCGGCGCCGCTGGGGATGAAGGAGAAATCCTCGGCCAGTGACGAGGAAATCCACGGTACCTGCTCCTGACGCGAGGCGCGGGTGACGCCGACGCGGGTCCGGTTCAGGGTTTCCTCTGCCATCAGGTCGGGGGTGCGGATTTCCTTCAGCAACTCCCTCACGAACAGGCTGCGGTCGCTGCCATTGTCGGGAACGACGGACGAGAGTGCGGCCGAATACATCACCAGCGTGCCATTCGGCGCGATCACCGGCGCGAGGCCGGCGGAAAAGCTGCGGAAACGCCGCTCGAACGGGTTGCGCCTGCTAGCGTCGATCAGCGCAATCTTGACGCCGGCGCCGCGGGTGTTGATCTCCCCCAGCACGGTCTCGAGGCTGAAACCGTCACGGCGAACGTCGGCCTCGGTCCAGATCTGCGCATCGACGGGGATCATGTAGCTCTGGCGGCTCGACTGCACGCCAAAGCCCGAGAAGAAGATCAGCGCGACCGACCCCGGCTTGATCTTGCCATAGAGGCGTTCGAAGGCGCGGCGCATCTGTTCGCCGGTCAGGTTCTCGCCGATATCGACATTGAAGCCGTCGCGCTTGAGCTCGTCGGCGATGTCGCGTGCATCGTTGATCGGCTCCTTCAGCGGCGCCTCGGCGTCCGGATATTTCGCGTTTCCAATCACCAGCGCATAGCGTTCGCCGGCAGCAAAAGACGGGGTTACCGACGCGACCGAAAAAAACAATGTGAGGAGTAACGCAACGCGGATTTTCATAATGACGGCAGTCCAGATCACGGCAGTCCAGCCCAAACAGCGCCGATGCCAGCTCGCGCCGCGGCGACCTTACTCTACGCTACCGGCATTATCAAACCGGGTCCGCAGCCCGTCAACTGCTTGCGATGTCGTCACTAATTGCGACAATTAACCGCTACAGGGCCTGGGCGGATCAGGGAATAAAAGCGACCATCGTGGCGGCACCGCGGCGTGCGATCTGGTCCGTGCAAACGGGCCCAACTGGGACGATAATCCATTCCCGCGCAGATGCCCGGCTTCGTGTCCTGACCGTGACACCCCGCGAAAGCCCCGCAACCTGTCGGCTCAATCGCTGTCGCCCGTAAATGTTGAGCCGGCCACTTTCGCGGGCGGCAATGTGATCCCTCTCACATAGCGTCCCGCACTGTCACGCGGCAGCCATTCGCCTTCCGGGTTTGACCTTTGCGGATGACAATGGCTTGCTGCCGGGATCGGCCAATCCAAACGCCCAAGAAAAAAGTGACACCGATGGGAAATGCCTACGAAATCTACGCGCTGCGCTACGCGACGATGTCGCCCCGCACCCCCCATTTGAATTTTCTGATCCCCGATCCGCACGAAACCACGGCGCAGGACCTGGATTATTTCGTCTGGCTGATCCGAGGGGGCGGCCGCGACGTCCTAGTCGATACCGGCTTCAATGCCGAAGAGGCGAAGGCGCGTTCGCGCAAGCTGACGCTCAATCCGGTCGATGCGCTGGCGGATTTTGGCGTTGCCGCCGACACGATCCGCGACGTGATCATCACCCATTTGCACTATGACCACGCCGGCAATCTCGATCGTTTCCCGAATGCGCGGTTTCATCTGCAGGACCGCGAAATGAGCTATGCGACCGGGCGCTGCATGTGCAACGGCATGTTGCGGCATCCGTTTTCAGTCGAGCACGTCACCACGATGGTGCGCCATGTCTATGGCGAGCGCGTCACCTTCCATTCCGGCGACGGCGAGATCGCGCCCGGCGTGACGGTGCATCGGGTCGGCGGCCATTCCGACGGTCTGCAGGTCGTGCGGGTGGAAACCGCACGCGGGCCGGTGGTGCTGGCGTCGGACGCTTCACATTACTACGCCAATCTGCACAAGCGTAGCCCGTTTCCGATCGTCTATAATGTCGGCGACATGGCGCAGGGCTGGGAAATCGTCGAGCGGCTGGCCGGCCATCCCGACCGTTTCATCCCCGGCCACGATCCGATCGTGAGCGAGATCTACCCGCGCGCCAGCGACAAGGTCGATGCGTTCGCGCTGCACCTTGCGCCGTCACGCTCCTTCGCAAGATAGGCTGAAGAAAAGCCATGCCGGAATACAAGACTGTCGGCTTCATCGGCCTCGGCGTGATGGGCGAGCCGATCTGCCGCAATCTCGTGAAGAAGAGCGGCAAGCGCGTCCTTGCCTTTGATCTGTCGCCGGAGCCGTTGGCGCGGTTGCAGGCCGACGGCGCCGAGATCGCGGGCTCCGTTGCGGATGTCATCACGCAAAGCGATTTGCTGTTCCTGTGCCTGCCGAGCGCCAGGCATGTTCGCGCGGTGTTCGAAGGCGACGGCATTCTCAAGAATATCCGGAGCGGGCAGGTCGTCGTCGATCTCGGCACCTCTTCAGTCAGCCAGACCCGCGATTTTGCGAAGCAGTTGCAGGCAAAGGGCGCAGCCTGGGCCGATGCGCCGATCGCGCGCACCCGACAGGCAGCGCAGGACGGCACGCTCAGCGTGATGGTTGGCGCAACATCAGCGCTTTATGCCGATATCGAGCCATTGATCCGCTGCTTTGCGACTGACGTCACCCATTGCGGCGATGTTGGCGCCGGACAGGTGACGAAGATCCTCAACAACATGGTGCTGTTCGAAACCGTCAACGCGCTCGCCGAGGCGGTTG
This sequence comes from Bradyrhizobium sp. CSA112, assembly GCF_029051645.1. Classification (GTDB taxonomy): domain Bacteria; phylum Pseudomonadota; class Alphaproteobacteria; order Rhizobiales; family Xanthobacteraceae; genus Bradyrhizobium. The sequence goes on along the minus strand of NZ_JAACFS010000065.1, from coordinate 15,035 downwards.
CGGTCGCCAAGCATAATGGCGTCGATCCAAAGCAGTTGCTCGATACGCTTTCAAAGGGCTCGGCAGACAGCTTCGCACTGCGTAATCACGGCATGAAGGCGATCGTGCCGGGCAATTTCCCGGAGCGCGCGTTCTCGACCGAATATGCGCTGAAGGATCTGTCCTATGCACTGGAGCTGGCGTCCGACGTCGGCATCAGAATTCGCGGCGCTGAGCTGATCGGCACAGTATTGCAGGAAGCGATCGATGCCGGCTCGGGGGATAATTATTTTCCTGTCATCGCCAGGCATATTGGTGGCCGCTAACCGGAGCTTCTCATGATTACTCGCTTTGCCGGGCTCACGCCCACCCGCAGCCGCGCGGTCGCTCACGACGATCTGGTTTTCACGGTGGCGGTCGCGCCCGATCCGGTCAGTCCCTCTATGTATGAGCAAAGCGTAAAGGCGCTCGCCCGCATCGACGAAAGCCTCGCGCTGTGTGGCACGAACAAGAGCAAGATCCTCTCGGCGATCGTCTATATTACCGACATCAAGCGCAAGGGCGAGATGAACCGCGCCTGGGACGAATGGGTCGATACCAAAAACCCGCCTATGCGCGCCTGCATCGGCGTCGATCTCGAACCGCCGCACATCGTGGAGATTGTGGTGACGGCAGTGAAGTAGTCGAGCTGTCCCAGCCGGTCATTGCGAGCGCAGCGAAGCAATCCATCTCTCCACTTGCGGGAAGATGGATTGCTTCGTCGCTTCGCTCCTCGCAATGACGGGGAGGCAGCGCGACTCAATACGCTTCCTTCGCATCGGCCTCTTCGCTGGTCTGCACCAGATCGAGGCCCTCCTCGATCTTGCCCAAGAGCCGCGCGAAATCGCGCCGCTCCTGCGCGGAGAGGCATGACAGTATTTCCTGCTCCTTGCGCAATAGGCGCGGAATCAATTCCTCGTAGAGCGCGGCGCCCTTGCGCGTCAGGCGCAGGCGGAATTCGCGGCGGTCGTCCTCGTTCTCGACGCGCTCGATGATCTGCTGCTTCAGCAACGACGTGACCGCGCGGCTGATGGTGGATTTGTGGGTGCGGGTGCAGTGGGCGATATATTGTGCGCTGCAGGCGTCGTGGCGGAAGCCGAGCGTCGCCAGCACGCGCCATTCCGGAATGTCGAGCCCGTAGCGGGCCGCATATTCGACCGAGAGCGCGGAACTGACTTCCGCGGCCAGCCGGTTGAGCCGAAACGGCACGAATTTGAAGAGGTCGAGCCGCGCAGCTTTTTTCGGCGCGCTCTCTTCCCGCGGAACGGCAGCCATTTCGCTTGAAATCGCTTTTGGCAAGAATCGCCTCGATTTGAGTTGACGCCGGACCCGGCCGGGGGTTTAAGATAGTTGCAGGTGAGACTAATTTAGCAGGGTCGCAGGCCACTAGCTAGCGTTTTCGAGCGAAGTGGATACCGGTTCTGATCCAATCAGAGCCGATCAGGCTCTAGTCACAGGGTTGAGCCCGCATGGCGCTGACTAAAACCCAGTTCGGCTATCGTCGCCACCCCGATCAGGATCGGGCGGGCGCAAACATTGCTGAACATGCGATCGTCGTGGTCGGCGCGGGGCCCATAGGGCTGTCGCTGGCGATCGATCTGGCGCAGCGCGGCCAATCCGTAGTGTTGCTCGATGACGCCGACCGGATCGGCGAGGGCTCGCGGGCCATCTGTTTCTCCAAACGTTCGCTCGAATTCTGGGACCGGCTCGGCATCGGCCAGCGCATGGTCGACAAGGGCGTGGTGTGGAGCGTCGGCAAGATCTTTCACGGCGAACAGCAGCTCTACCAGTTCAACCTGCTACCGGAGGAGGGCCACAAACGGCCGGCCTTCATCAACCTGCAGCAATTCTATGCGGAGGCCTATCTGGTCGATCGGGTCGAAGAGCTTCCGGCGATCGACCTGCGCTGGCGCAACAAGGTGACGGGCCTCGAGCCGCACAACGACCACGTGGCGTTGACGATCCAGACGCCGGATGGTCCCTACCGGCTGGCAGCGCAATATGTCGTTGCCTGTGACGGCGCCCGATCCTCCCTGCGCCAGATGGTCGGCGCGGAATTCGCTGGCCAGGTGTTCGAGGACCAGTTCCTGATCGCCGACGTCAAGATGACCGCGGCGTTTCCGACCGAGCGCTGGTTCTGGTTCGATCCGCCATTCCATGCCGGGCGCTCCGCGCTCCTGCACAAGCAACCGGACGACATCTGGCGGATCGACCTGCAGCTCAATCGCTTTGCCGATCCCGCCGTCGAAAAGCTGCCGGAGAACGTGCGGCCGCGCATCGCCCGCATGCTCGGCCACGACAAGTTCGATTTCGAGTGGATCTCGCTGTACAAATTCCAGTGCCGGCGGATGAACAAGTTCGTCCACGGCCGGGTGATCTTTGCCGGCGATGCCGCGCATCAGGTCTCGCCGTTCGGCGCGCGCGGCGCCAATTCCGGGCTCGAGGATGCCGAGAATCTGGCGTGGAAGCTCGACCGCGTGCTGCGGGGAACGTCGCCCGAGGCGCTGCTTGAGAGCTACCACATCGAGCGCAGCGCCGCGGCTGACGAGAACATCCGCGAATCCACCCGCTCGACCGACTTCATGGCGCCCAACTCCCACCAGGAGGCGCGGCTGCGCAAGGCGGTGCTGTCGCTCGCCAAGGAAACCGAATTCGGCAAGCGCATGGTGAATGCGGGGCGCCTCTCGACGCCCTCGATCTACCAAACGCCGCTCTCGACCGCCGATGGCGACGCGTGGCGCGGCGGCCCGCGGCCCGGCGCGTCGATGCGAGATGCGCCGGTTGTGGCGCAAGGCGGCGACCCGATGTTCCTGACCGAAGCCTTCATCCGTGCGGGAACGCGGTTCACATGGCTGGCGTTTGGCAATGGTGCGGCCGTGGAGGTGCCCGAAGGGGTGGGGGCGATCCGGATTGGCGGCGAAGGCGGCTTTGCCGATGCCGCAGGGCTTGCCGTCACGCGGTACGATGCCGAACCCGGCACGGCCTATCTGTTGCGGCCCGACGGCTATGTCGCGGCGCGGTTCCGGCACCCGACCCGCGAGGGGCTCGACGCCGCGCTGGCGCGTGCCGCCGGCATCAACTGAGGTTTTGAACTGAGGTTTTCTCATGGCGCTATCGACCGCTTCGAACTTTGCCAAGCCGGACGACGCGTTTCGCGCCATCGTCGAGGCGCATCAGGGCTTAAGCGACGAGCAGAGCGCTGATCTCGACGCGGCGCTGGTTCTCGTGCTCGCCAACCATATTGGCGACATCGCCGTCCTGCACGAGGCTATCGCGCTCGCCAAGCGGCGGATGCTCGACGCGAGCCAGCAACAGCAACAACAGCAGCAATAATTCACGTCTCGAACGAAGTCAGGAATCGAATTGATGGCCAAAGGTTTCGCGTCCACCACGGATCTGGCGGAGAAGAAGATCACCTCCTCCGAAATCGGCACCGACCTCTACGCGTTCACCGCTGAGGGCGATCCGAACTCGGCGATCATCGTCGGTGATGACGGCTGCCTAGTGTTCGACGCGCAGGCGACGCCGGCGATGGCGAACAAGGTGATCGAGCGCGTTCGCGCCGTCACCGACAAGCCGATCAAATATGTCGTGCTGTCGCATTACCACGCCGTGCGCGTGCTGGGCGCTTCCGCCTACAAGGCGCAGGGCATCGTGGCGTCGGCTGAAACCCACCGGCTGATCGAGGAGCGCGGCCAGCAGGATTGGGATTCGGAGTACGGCCGCTTCCCGCGCCTGTTTCAGGATGCCGAAAGCATTCCCGGCCTGACCTGGCCGACGCTGACCTTCGAAGGCGAGATGTCGATCTACCTGGGAAAACGCGAGGTGCGGCTGATGCAGCTCGGCGCCGGGCATACGTCAGGTGACATCGTTGCCTGGGTGCCGGATGCCGAAGTCATGTTCTCCGGCGACCTGATCGAATATCACTCGGCCTGCTATTGCGGCGATGCGCATTTGCGCGAATGGCCCGCCACGCTGAATGAAATCCGGGCCTTCAATCCGAAGGCGATCGCGCCGGGCCGCGGCGATGCATTGAAGGGGCTTTCGACCGGACGCGACGCGATCGCGATGACGCGCGATTTCGTCACCTCGCTCTATGGCGCGGCGGAAAGCTCGGTCGCCAAGGGCCGCACCCTGAAAGAGACCTTTGCCGCGACGCGCGAGGTGATGGATCCCAAGTTTTCCAGCTTTGCGATCTACGAGCACTGCCTGCCGTTCAACGTCTCGCGCGCGTTCGACGAAGCATCCGGGATCGACGATCCCGTGATCTGGACCGACAAGCGCGACCAGGAAATGTGGGCCGCCCTGCAAGGAGGAGGATGACCATGAATATCAATACCTCGCCTGATCAGATCGTTCGCAGCACCGCACAGGTCACACCGGGCTATATGTCCGGCTTCGGCAACAGTTTTGAGACCGAGGCGCTGCCCGGCGCGCTGCCGATGGGGCGCAACTCGCCGCAACGCTGCGCCTACGGGCTCTATGCCGAGCAGCTTTCCGGCTCACCCTTCACCGCGCCGCGCGGCGCCAACGAGCGCTCCTGGCTTTATCGCATCCGCCCGTCGGTGAAGCATTCGGGCCGCTTTGCGAAAGTTGATGCTGGGCTGTGGCGCACCGCGCCGTGCCACGAATATGACTTGCCGATCGCACAACTGCGCTGGGATCCGGCGCCGATCCCGAAGGAAGATATGACCTTCCTGCAGGGCGTGCAGACCATGACGACGTCGGGCGACGCCAACACGCAAGGAGGCATGGCCGCGCATGTCTATCTCATCACGAAATCGATGGTCGATCAGCATTTCTACAATGCCGACGGCGAGATGATGTTCGTGGCGCAGCAGGGTAACCTGCGCCTCGTCACCGAGTTCGGCCGTATCGATATCGAGCCGGGCGAGATCGCGGTGATTCCGCGCGGCGTCAAATTCCGGGTGGAGATTCCGAATGGACCTGCGCGCGGCTATCTCTGCGAGAATTACGGCGGCGCCTTCACGCTGCCGGAACGCGGGCCGATCGGCGCCAACTGCCTCGCCAATTCGCGCGACTTCCTTACTCCCGTAGCCAACTATGAGGACAAGGACACGCCGACCGAGCTCTACGTGAAATGGGGCGGCTCGCTGTTCAAGACTACGCTGCCGCATTCGCCGATCGATGTGGTGGCGTGGCACGGCAACTACGCGCCGTACAAATACGATCTGCGCACCTTCTCACCTGTCGGCGCCATCGGCTTCGACCATCCCGATCCCTCGATCTTCACGGTGCTGACCTCGCCGTCTGAGACTGCCGGCACCGCGAACATCGACTTCGTCATTTTCCCGGAGCGTTGGGCGGTCGCTGAAAATACCTTCCGTCCGCCGTGGTATCACATGAACATCATGAGTGAGTTCATGGGGCTGATCTACGGCGTCTACGATGCCAAGCCGCAGGGTTTTGTGCCCGGCGGCATCAGCTTGCACAACTGCATGCTGCCGCACGGCCCGGACCGCGAGGCCTTCGATCATGCCAGCAATAGCGAGTTGAAGCCGGTGAAGCTGACCGGCACGATGGCCTTCATGTTCGAAACGCGCTTTCCGCAGCGGGTCACCAAGCATGCGGCGACGTCGGCGACCTTGCAGGACGATTACGCGGATTGCTGGAAGGGCCTGGAGAAGCGGTTCGATCCAAGCAAGCCGTGATCCTCTGCCGTCATTCCGGGGCGATGCGCAGCATCGAACCCGGAATCTCGAGATTCCGGGTCTGGTCCTTCGGACCATCCCGGAATGACGGCGGATAGGGTTCGTCTAAGCATAACAGGAACAATCGCTGTGCCCCACCCCAACGATCCCAAACTCCGCTCCTTCATCGACGTCGCGCCCGATTCCCATTTCCCGATCCAGAATCTCCCCTATGGCGTGTTCTCCGCCAAGGACGGGCTTGCCCCGCGCGTGGGCGTCGCAATCGGCGATTACGTGCTCGATCTCTGGCAGCTCGCGCAGGATTGCCGGTTCGATGTCGTCGAGCCCGCGGTGTTCGCCGCGCCCCAACTTAATCCGTTCATGGCGCTGGGTCCGAAAGTCTGGTCGAACACCCGGGCGCGGATCAGCGAGCTTCTGCGGCATGATCATCCCGAACTGCGTGACAACGAGCGCTTGCGCAAGCGCGCGCTCGTGCCGATGGTGGACGTGAAGCTGCATCTGCCGTTCGCGGTCTCCGGCTATACCGATTTCTATTCGTCGAGGGAGCACGCCACCAATGTCGGTGTGATGTTCCGCGGCAAGGACAATGCCTTGCAGCCGAACTGGCTGCACATGCCGATCGGCTACAACGGCCGTGCCTCGACTGTCGTCGTCAGCGGCACGAAGGTCAGGCGGCCGCGCGGACAGTTGAAGCCGCCGACCGCCGAGGTGCCGAGCTTCGGGCCGTGCAAGCGGCTCGATTTCGAGCTTGAGATGGGTGTGGTGGTCGGCCAACCATCCGTGATGGGCGAAATGCTCACGGAGAAGCAGGCCGAGGAGATGATCTTCGGTTTTGTGATCCTGAATGACTGGAGCGCGCGCGACATCCAGCAATGGGAATATGTGCCGCTCGGGCCGTTCCAGGCAAAAGTGTTCGCGACCTCGATCAGCCCGTGGGTGGTGACGCGCGAGGCGCTGGAGCCGTTTCGCCTCCACGGTCCCGCGCAGGATCCGAAGCCGCTGCCTTATCTGCAGCAGGTGCAGCCGAACAATTACGACATGGCGCTCGAGGTCGGCCTGCGCGCCGCGCAGATGAATGCGCCCGTCAATATCAGTCGGACGAACTTCAAGTACATGTACTGGTCGTCGGTGCAGCAGCTCGTGCACCATGCGTCTTCAGGCTGCGCCATGAATGTCGGCGATCTCTTGGGGAGCGGCACCATCTCCGGTCCGGAGAAGGACCAGCGCGGCAGCCTGTTGGAGATAAGCTGGAACGGCACCGAGCCGGTCGAACTGGCCGAGGGCGTGAAGCGCTCGTTCCTGGAAGACGGCGATTCGCTGGTCATGCGTGGCTGGTGCCAAGGCGACGGCTACCGCGTCGGTTTTGGCGAAGTCGAGGGGACGATTCTGGCGGTGGAGTAACTCTCTCCCCGTCATTGCGAGGAGCGAAGCGACGAAGCAATCCATCTCTCTTCACGCGCGGTGGGATGGATTGCTTCGCTCCGCTCGCAATGACGTGGATGGTTCAGCGCTCTTGTGGCGGTATATCCCACAGCCGCGCCGAATGCGCGGCAATATCCTCGACGCTGTACTTCAAATGCACCCGCTTGTCCGAGGGCAACTGCATCGTGACGCACACGCCGGGCCGCCGCTCGATGGCGGGCCGGATCGGCCGCGGCACAAAGCCGCCACCGCAGTTCGGGCAGACATTGTGCAGCTTGTTGTCCACGCAATCCGCGCAGAACGTACATTCATACGAGCAGATGCGCGCATCCATCGCATTCGGCGGCAGGTCCTTGTCGCAATATTCGCAGTTCGGTCGGAGTTGCAGCGCCATGGTGATCTCGCAGTGTGAATCTCGGGGATCATCGCAAATCGGCCCGAGAATGACAAATTTCCCTCGAATTGGGCCATCCTACGAATGATGGGGCTTTCATCCTTCGAGACGCATCGCTTTGCGACGCTCCTCAGGATAAGGTCTTCGCTCCCCTCATGGTGAGCGAGCGCGGCACTGCCGCGCATCTCGAACCATGCGGCCCCGATGCTTCAGCAGGATCACCGCGCCGCTTTCAGCGGCAGCTTCGCGCTCTCCTTCAGCCGGTCGAGCACGATCGACGAGCGCACATGCGCCACGCTCTGGTGCGGCATTAGCAGGTCGTTGACGAGGCCGGAAAGGTCCTTCAGGTCGCGCAGCACGACCTTCAGCACGTAATCGGCGTCGCCGGTGAGTGAGTAGGCCTCTTGGATATCGTCGACGCGATTGACCAGCGCACGGAACTTCTTGGCGTTGTCGGGCGAATGCGTCGCCAGCGTGATGTGGATGAAGGCGATCAAATTGAAGCCCAGCGCCTCGCCGGCGAGGTCGGCGTGGTAGCCCGCGATCACCTTCTCTTCCTCCAGCCGCATCCGCCGCCGCGAGCATTGCGAGGCCGACAGGCCGACAAGGTCGGCGAGTTGCTGGTTGGTCAGCCGGCCGTCGTCCTGCAGCGCGGCCAGCATTTTGAGGTCGAAGGTGTCTACGGATATCATGCGTAAATTGCCGTTCTGGTGCATGGATTGTGCATAATGATAGCCGAGCTCGGGCCCGTTTGCATGCTCTTTGCGCCTGTTTCGATCGATACTGATCCAGATCAAACTTCGGGAGTTTAGCCATGGGTCCGTTTCCGCACGACGCACCGGCCGCCACCATCAGCGCCGACAACCCGATGGGCACCGACGGCTTCGAGTTCGTCGAATACGCGCATCCGAAGCCTGAAGAGCTCCACGCGCTGTTCAGGCTGATGGGCTATGCGGCGGTCGCCCGGCACAAGACTAAAATGATTACGGTCTATCGCCAGGGCGACATCAACTATCTCGTCAACGAAGAGCCCGGTACCCACGGCCATGGCTTCGTCGCGGCGCACGGGCCCTGCGCGCCGTCGATGGCGTTTCGCGTGGTCGATGCGAGGCAGGCCTATGAGCGGGCACTGTCGCTGGGCGCCGAGCCCGCCGAGGTTTCTTCGGCGCAGAAGACGCTCGACGTTCCCGCCATCAGGGGCATCGGCGGCAGCCTGCTTTATTTCGTCGATCGCTATGGCGCCAAGGGATCGGCCTATGACATCGAGTTCGAGTGGCTTGGCGCGAAGGATCCGCGCCCCGCAGGCGCCGGGCTCTATTACATCGACCACCTCACCCACAACGTCCATCGCGGCCGCATGGACGTGTGGACCGGCTTTTATGAAAAGCTGTTCAACTTCCGCCAGATTCGTTTCTTCGACATCGAGGGCCGCGCGTCCGGCCTGTTCTCCCGCGCGCTGACCAGCCCGGACGGCAAGATCCGGATCCCGATCAACGAGGATGCCGGCGATTCCGGACAGATCGAGGAGTACCTCAACATCTATCGCGGCGAGGGCATCCAGCACATCGCCTGCGGCGCGCGGGACATCTACGCTACCGTCGAAACGCTGCGCGCGGCCGGCCTGCCGTTCATGCCGTCGCCGCCGGAGACTTACTTCGAGAAGATCGACGTGCGCCTGCCGCAGCACGGTGAGGACGTCGCCCGCCTGCAGCGCGACGGCATCCTGATCGACGGCGAGGGCGTCGTCGACGGTGGCCACACCAAGGTGCTGCTGCAGATCTTTTCAGCGAACGCGATCGGTCCGATCTTCTTCGAATTCATCCAGCGCAAGGGCGACGATGGATTCGGCGAGGGTAATTTCAAAGCGCTGTTCGAATCGATCGAGGAAGATCAGATTCGCCGCGGCGTGCTGAAGGTGGGGAACGCGGCGTAGGATGCTGTCGTCCCGGCCTTGAGCCGGGACCCATACCGCGTGATCTCGCGATCTTGCGCTGGAGTTAGATCCGTCTCACCAACCAAACCCTGTGGTTATGGGTCCCCGCGTGCACGGGGACGACGGGGAGAGAATTACCGCCCTGCCTTCCACGCATCGGTCAATTCCCCGATATCAGCCGTCTCCGCATCCCTGATCGCCGACGGCGTGCGCGAGAAGCGCGGCGCGGGTGCCGGCTGCGTCACGCCGTGGCGCTCGACGAAAATATTTCGCGCGGCATTGTGCGGATGGTTCGGCGCTTCGGCCATGGTCAGGATCGGCGCGAAGCAGATGTCGGTGCCTTCCATGATCTTGCACCAGTCCTCGCGCGTCTTGCTCTTGAATACTTTTGTCAGCTTTTCCTTCAACGCCGGCCACGCCTTGCGGTCCATCTGCGCGTCGAAATCGGCGTCGGTGAGACCGGCATGCTGGCGCAGAAGGGCGTAGAACTGCGGCTCGATCGAGCCGATCGAAATGAAGTTGCCACACGAGCATTCATAGACGCCGTAGAAATGCGCGCCGCCGTCGAGGAAATTCTGTTCGCGCCCTTCCACCCAGCGGCCGATCGCGGTCATGTCGAAGAACATCGACATCAGCGAGGCCGCGCCGTCGCACATCGCGGCGTCGACCACCTGGCCCTTGCCGGATCTCGAGGCTTCCAGTAGCGCTGCCAGCACGCCGACCACGAGATAGAGCGCGCCGCCGCCGAAATCGCCGACGAGGTTGAGCGGCGGCACCGGCTTCTCTTTGGTGCCGATCGCGGCGAGCGCACCGGTGACCGAGATGTAGTTGATGTCATGGCCGGCCGCGTGGGCCAGCGGACCTTCCTGTCCCCAGCCGGTCATGCGGCCGAACACCAGGCGAGGGTTGCGCGCCATCACCACGTCGGGTCCGAGGCCAAGCCGCTCCATCACGCCGGGGCGAAAACCTTCGATCAGCGCGTCGGCATTGCTCAGCAGGTCGAGCACCTGCGCGACGGCAGCCTTGTCCTTCAGATCGAGCTCGACGACTTTGCGGCCGCGACCCGCCACCGATTTCAGGTTCTTTTTCGCGCCGACGCGGTCGAGCGTTACGACTTCCGCGCCCATGTCGGCCAGCATCATGCAGGCGAACGGACCCGGGCCGATGCCTGCGAATTCGACGATGCGGAAGCCGGCGAGCGGGCCGGAGGTGCGGGTCGCGGATTGGGTGGCTGGTTTTTCGAGCACTTGTTTTCTCTCCCAAAGGGGACGTCTTAATTAGTTGATTAGCTAAATTTTCCCGCCGAAGCGAGAGCGTGGCAAGCATCTTTTGCCGAGAATCGAACCAAAATGAGAAGCGGCGCCCATTGCTGCGCGCCGCTCGCATGAAAGTTGCGCTCAGGTGCCATCCCGCGAGCCGCGTCAAAGTAAGAATCTAGAACGTCGGTTCTGATTCAATCAGAACGACAATAGTTCTGTTGTGCCATGGCCGCTCAAGCCCCTCATCCTGAGGAGCCCGCAAAGCGGGCGTCTCGAAGGATGTAGGCCACAGACGGGGCCTCATGGTTCGAGACGCGCTTCGCGCTCCTCACCATGAGGGACTCATGACCCATTACGGCTAACCCGCAGCAGTGACCGCGCGCTGCGCCAATACCTTGATCAGGTTGGCGCGATAGTCCGACGTGCCGTGAATGTCGCTCATCAAGCCGTCGGCGGAAATCCTGACGCCGTCGATCGCACCTGCCGACCAGTTCGCTTTCAGCGCGGCCTCGATTGCGGGCACCCGCATCACGCCATCTTGCGATGCGCCGGTGGCTGCGACGCGGACGTCACCTGCCGGGGTCTTGGCGACGAACACGCCGGTCAGGGCGAAGCGCGACGCCGGATGGTTGAACTTGGAATATCCCGCTTTGGCCTGAACCGGGAACGACACGGCGGTGATGATTTCGCCGTCCTCAAGCGCCGTCGTGAACAGGCCCTTGAAGAAATCATCTGCCGATATCGAACGCTTGTTGGTCTTCACGGTGGCACCGAGCGCCAGCACCGCCGCCGGATAGTCGGCCGCGGGATCGTTGTTGGCGAGCGAGCCGCCGATGGTGCCGCGATGCCGCACGGCCGGATCGCCGATCAGCGAGGCGAGGTAGGCCAGCGCCGGGATGGCCTTCTTCACAATATCGCTCGATGCGACGTCGGAATGGGTCGTCGCCGCCTTGATCATGATTCCGTCACCGGTCGGCTCGATTCCGATCAGCTCCTTGATCTTGCCGAGATCGATCACGTCGGACGGCGAGGCCAGCCGCTGTTTCATGACCGGGATCAGCGTGTGGCCGCCGGCCAGATATTTCGCATCTGAGCCCTTGGCGAACAGGCTTGCGGCTTCGTCGACCGAGGAGGGGCGGTGATAGGTTGTCTGGTACATGTTGTGTGCTCCTCTCAGCCGTGAATCGCATGCCAGACGCGATCGGGCGTCGCCGGCATTTCGAGGTTGTTGTTGCCGATCGCGTCCGTGATGGCGTTGATCACGGCGGCCGATGCACCGATCGCGCCGGCTTCGCCGCAGCCTTTGACGCCGAGCGGATTGCCCGGACACAGCGTCGTGGTGTGCGACAGCTTGAACGACGGCAGGTCGTCAGCGCGCGGCATGGTGTAATCCATGAACGACGCGGTCACGAGCTGACCGGACGAATCGTACACCACACCTTCCAGCAGCGCCTGCCCGATGCCCTGGGCGAGACCGCCGTGCACCTGGCCTTCGACGATCATCGGATTGATCAGCCGCCCGAAATCATCAGCTGCCACGAAGTTGACGAAGGTGCTCTTGCCGGTGCCGGCATCGACTTCCATTTCGCAGATATAGGCGCCGGCCGGGAAGGTGAAGTTGGTCGGATCGTAGAACGCGCCTTCCTTCAGGCCCGGCTCCATGCCGTCAGGCAGATTGTGCGCGGTGTACGCGGCCAGCGCGACCATCGGCAGCGCAATCGACTTGTCGGTGCCGGTGACTTTGAACTCGCCGTTCTCGATGATGATGTCGTTCTCGGATGCCTCGAGCTGATGGGCGGCGATCTTCTTGGCTTTGGATTCGACTTTCTCCATCGCCTTCAGGATCGCGGTGAGACCAACCGCCGCCGAGCGCGAGCCGTAGGTGCCCATGCCGAACTGGACCTTGTCGGTGTCGCCATGGACGAGCTGGACCTGGCTGATGGGAATGCCCAGGCGTTCGGCGATGAGCTGGCAGAAGCTCGTCTCATGGCCCTGGCCGTGGCTGTGCGATCCCGTCAGGACTTCGATCGTACCGACCGGATTGACGCGCACCTCCGCCGATTCCCACAGGCCCACGCCGGCACCTAAGCTGCCGACCGCCTTCGACGGCGCGATGCCGCAGGCCTCGATGTAACAGGAGATGCCGATGCCGCGGAGCTTGCCTTCGGACTTGGCTTTCGCCTTGCGGTCCGCGAAGCCGGCGTAGTCGATCGCCTTCATCGCCGCATCGAGCGAGGCATTAAAGTCGCCGATGTCATAGGCCATGATGACGGGCGTTTGATGCGGGAATTGCGTGATGAAGTTCTTGCGGCGCAGTTCGGCCGGATCGACCTTCAACTGCCGCGCCGCCGTCTCCATCAGCCGTTCCACCACAAAACTTGCCTCGGGTCGGCCCGCGCCGCGATAGGCGTCGACCGGCACGGTGTTGGTATAGACGCTGATCACTTCGGCGAAGATGTTGGGGATGTTGTACTGGCCCGACAGCAGCGTCGCATAGAGATAGGTCGGCACCGAGGAGGAGAACAATGACATGTAGCCGCCGAGATTGGCGTAGGTTTTTACGCGCAAGCCGGTGACCTTGTTGTCCTTGTCGAACGCCATTTCCGCCTTGGTGAGGTGATCGCGGCCATGGGCGTCGGTCAGGAAGGCTTCGGTGCGGTCGCCGGTCCATTTCACCGGACGGCCCACTTTCTTCGAGGCCCAGAGCGCCACCATCTCCTCAGGGTAGATGAAGATTTTTGAGCCGAAGCCGCCGCCGACATCCGGGGCCACCACCCGCAGCTTGTGCTCCTGCGCGATGTTGTAGAAGGCCGACAGCACGAGGCGGGCGACATGCGGATTCTGCGAGGTCGTGTAGAGCGTGAAATGCTCTTCCGGCTCGTTATATTCCGCGATCGCCGCGCGCGGCTCCATCGCATTCGGCACCAGGCGGTTGTTGGTGATGTCGAGCGAGACGACGTTGGCCGCCGACTTGAAGGCGGCATCGGTTGCGGCTTCGTCGCCGATGACCCAGTCGTAGATCACATTGCCCGGGGCCTCCGGGTGCAACTGCGGTGCTCCCGGCTTGATTGCGGCGCGAATGTCCGGAACGGCGGGCAGCTCTTCGTAATTAACGACCACGGCCTCGGCCGCGTCCCGGGCCTGGTTCTTGGTCTCGGCGATCACGACCGCGACCGCCTGGCCGACGAAGCGCACGGTTTCCGGCGCCATCGCCGGCCATGCACCCATCTTCATGCCGGTGCCGTCCTTGGAGGTGATGGCCCAGCCGCAGATCAGATTGCCGATCTTGTCGTCGACGATCTGCTGGCCGGTCAGCACGCCGACCACGCCCGGCATCTTCATCGCTTCTGACGTGTCGACACTCTTGATCTTGGCGTGCGCATGCGGGCTGCGGACGAAATGCGCATGCGTCATGCCCACCAGTTTGATGTCGTCGACGTAACGGCCCTTGCCGGTGATGAAACGGCGGTCTTCCTTGCGCACCACGCTTGCGCCAATGCCTTCAACGCCCATGTCCTGTCCTCCCAAACGGAATTATTGTTTCCCGCCATTTCGTTTCGAAACGCGGTTCGAACTCGAAAAATTGCTGGCCGGCGGCCGCTATTCCGCCGCCTGCGCGGCCTGCATGCGCCCGGCCGCGTCGAGCACCGCCTTGACGATGTTGTGGTACCCGGTGCAGCGGCAGATGTTGCCTTCCAGCTCGTGCCGGACGGTCTCTTCGTCGAGCTTGCCGCTATGGCGGTGCACAATATCGATCGCCGACATGATCATGCCCGGCGTGCAGTAACCGCACTGCAGGCCGTGATTATCGCGGAACGCCGCCTGCATCGGGTGCAGTTCGTCGCCCTTGGCAATGCCCTCGATGGTGATGACGTTGGAGCCGGCGGCCTGGCCGGCGAGCACGGTGCAGGACTTTACCGCCCGGCCGTCGATATGGACGACGCAGGCACCGCACTGGCTGGTGTCGCAGCCGACATGGGTGCCGGTCAGGTTCAAATGGTCGCGCAGGAGATGGACGAGAAGGGTCCGGTCCTCGACCTCGGCCGAGACGGCCTTGCCGTTTACCGTCAGCTTGACTGTAGACACGCGTGGTACCTCCCGATGTTTTATAATTATTCCAATTAGAGACAGCGGCGAAGGAACTTGCAACTAGGATTTTGCGAGCATCTGTCATTGCGATGACATTCGCTGGCGTGGCGCGGAGGCTCGCGATGCGAATTCCTTTTCTTACCCTCCCCTGGAGGGGGAGGGTCGGCACGCATCGCCAGATGCGCGCCGGGGTGGGGTGATCTCTCCACACGGGAACTGTTGGATGTGGAGAGACCGTCACCCCACCC
>NZ_JAACFS010000064.1 GCF_029051645.1 Bradyrhizobium sp. CSA112 | reverse complement strand
CACGAACTCAAGGAGCGCATCATGGCCGGTATCGACGACGTCAATCGCCATCCGGTCATCCACACGTGGTCCTACAAACTCGCCGAGGTCGCCTGATATGATTCGAACCAAGAAAACGCTAATCTAGTCTAGGATCCGCATCCGGGCGGACTGCCGGAGTGCATGGCTGACCACGATATTTTCGACGCTGCGCTGAGGGCCACGATCTCGTGGTCCGGCCACGTCCAGGCCGTGCGATTCCAGCACTGGACTTCACCGCGCTCTGCTGCTGTAATCGGCAGCATGGCATTGCTCTCTGGCTGATCGACTGTAGCGAGCCGCTCGCTTCCGGGCATCACCAGCACATCGGCTGCGCACCGCTCAAGCGCCGTTTGATGCTCGGCGACTTGCAGCCCGATCGTGTCATCGGTAACGCTTTCCATCAGCCATTTGCTGTTTGCGGCTGGAACAACGAAAAAGACTGATCTGGCGCGCGGCGAAACGCGCTCAGTTTGCAGGGTTTCAACGATCCCGTCGCATTGTCCGATATACAGTTTGAAATGAGGCGCCTGCGCAGTCCTCGTGCCACCGCCACTGCATACAGCGCTTGGACGACGTCGTACAGCGCCTGGACGAAGGCGCACCGCGCCTGACGGTCGTCATCAGGTCCTAGCTCGAGCCCGGCGGAATCGACGGCGATAACCACCTTGTCGTTCGAATGTACGTAGATCGCCTGGCCAGCGTGGCTCCGCGCCGCATACGCGTCCTTGCACACACCAGTACTAGCCACACGCCGCCGCGCCCTCCCGATCGATGCCCCGCGCAAAATCTTATAAGGCACGGCTGTGCAGAATTTCTGCGATTCCGAGCGGATTTTGCGGTCTTTAGGCGTATACACTCGTATATTTTCCCTTCAGACGAGTAATCCTAGAAGGGGACGCAGCAATGGGAAACGCGACGCAAGCCTCATCGACGTTGCGTGTGGACCGTGATCATTTGAAGTGCGTGAAGGGCGAGATTGTCTTTGCTCGACGCGCACCCGATGAGGAGGCTCCGGCGTGCATTTTGCCGAATTACGAGAGCTATCCCATGGTGATGTACGACGTCCCCATTCGCAACGCGCGGCCGATCATGGACGAGCTATCCCTCGACAAAGAAGGCTTCATTCTGACACACCACAAAACCGCCTGTGCGGACGTGCGTGACCTGGAGCTCATGCGCGAGAGGTATGTCGATGAGATGGTTCCGTTCATCAAGAACCATTTCAATGCCTCTTGGGTCGTGCCCTTCCGAAGGACCATTCATTTGCGTCGTGCCGCTGGGGCCGCCGTTCCCAAAGGCGGCTGGAACACCGCCGCCGCCGGAGCAAGGGGGCCGGGTGGCTTTGCGCATATTGATTACGCGCCGGTCGCCGCCCCTATGATCGCCGCGCGTGAGAGCCAGCATGAGGGTGTTCCAATTCGCCCGTATTCTCGATTGATGCTCATTCAAGCTTGGCGTGCTCTCTCCCCGCCGCCGCAGGACATTCCCTTGGCGTTCTGCGACGCTACGACCGTTCGCGATACCGATATTGCCATCGCGGACTACGTTTCGGATGCCCAAAACAAGGCTGCCACCACGACGAAAAATTTAGTGTCTCGCTTCAATCCGGACCATCGTTGGTACTACTTCCCGGACATGGTGGCGGACGAGCTCATTTTGTTTAAGGGCTATGATTCCGATGACCACTACAAGCTGTGGTCACCTCACTCGGCATTTGACGATCGCCGCACATACGCTAATGCAAAGGCCCGTGAAAGTGTGGAGGCTCGCTTCTTCGTCTACTACGAATGAGCCGCTGAGATCAGTTCTGCGCTTTCAATCATTACCCAAATTTACAGGGACTTGCTCGCCTAGGCGGGCAGTCCTATGGACAAACGCGTTGCTTGAATGAGGACGGCCTTCTGATCACCGGCGCGAACCGGCGCTGTCGGCCTTCCGCTTGTGGCGCAGTAGCTGGTCTACGACGCCGAGGATTGATTGCCTACTACCGCGATCCGGCGAAGCTTCGACGCACCAAAAGGAAGTTCGCGGCGGTGTCCGGCAGTTCACTGAAGAAGGCGCTTCTGGAGCGTGCGCTAGGTGCGGAGCTGACGCACCATCTTGGGTACGAGAAGAGCGGGCCGCGGGTCGGGCAACAGCCGTAACGCCACGAGCAGCAAAGCGCTGCTGACGGACGACGGTGCGATCGAGATGCCCCGCGACCGCGCCGGCACCTTCGAACCGGTGATCGTCGCCAAGGGCACCGCTTCGACGGCTTCGACGAGAAGATCATCAGCCTCTATGGGCGGGGCATGACGGTGCGGGAGATCCAGGGCCAATCTGGCCGAGCTCTACGGCACCGAGGTGTCCCCCGATCTGCTCAGCAAAGTTACCGACGCGATCCTCGACGAGGTCCGCGAATGGCAAAGCCGGCCGCTGGAAGCGATCTATCCGGTGATCTTCTTCGACGCGCTCAGGGTCAAGATCCGGGACGAGGGGATGGTCAGGAACAAGGCGGTCTACGTCGTACTGGCATCACTGCATCGGGCGAGAACGACGTGCTCGGGCTTTGGACCAGCAGACCGAAGGCGTCAAATTCTGGCTCAAGGTCATGAACGATCTCAGGAACCGCGGCGTCGCCGACATCCTGATCGCCGTCGTCGATGGCTTGAAGGGCTTTCCCGAGGCGATCAACAGCGTCTTTCCAAAGACGATGGTGCACACCTGCATCGTGCATTTGATCTGCAACAGCCTGTCCTTCGTGTCCTGGAAGGATCGCAAGGCGATCCTTCCCTCGATCAAGGTGACCTTGCCCCCATATGTGGAACGGCCCGCGTGGCAAGAGCTTTTTCAGTCGATTCACACATTGGAACGGTGCGGTCATATGTCCGGCCTTTTGTGCGCGGCACATGGCCGCTGGCCTCGATGAGATCCGCGGAACAAGGAGCTAAATCAAGTTTACGCGCTTGAGCGCATTGGGGGCAGTAGCTTCACTCGTTCGGGATTTCGTCCCATGGGTTCATCGCCTGTTGTTGCACCTTGCCCTCTGCCGACCTGCGCCGGTCAGATCGTTTTGGCGGTCACTGCGTCCATCAGACGGCGACCGCGGTAATCGCCAGTGGGTCTGGACGCCGATAAGTTCCGCCCCTGTTCAGAAGCGCCCAGATGATCCGCGCCGTCTTATTGGCTTGCGCGACCGCGACAACCTTGAAGGGCCGTCTGGCGAGAAGCGCCTTCAGCCACGGCCGCGTCCGAGCGTCGTTTCGGGCGACCCGCAAGACGGCTGTTGCCCCGACAACGAGGAGAGCGCGGAGTTCCGGATTTCCCATCTTCGATATTCGTCCCAGTCGCTCTTTGCCTCCGCTTGAATGAGACCGCGGCGTCAATCCCAGCCACGCGGCAAAGTGGCGAGCCGACTTGAACCCGCGGGGATCCGGCACAAGCGCCTTGATGGTCGCCGCCGTAATGGCGCCGACACCAGGGATCGTGGTCAACCGACGCATGTCCTCGTCGTGCTTAGCCTCGACGACGATTGCGCGCTCGAGCCTGTCGATCTGGTCGGCTGAAGCTTCAATCTCATCGGCAATAGCCATCAGCGCGAAGCGCGCTGCTGCGGGCAGGCGAGCATCTGTCTCGTCCCGTACAATCGCGACCAGCGCCTCAACCTTTGCCAGGCCGGCGGTGGCGATGATGCCCAAATCGGCCAGATGCGCGCGTAGGGCGTTGACCGCCTGCGTTCGCTGCCGCACCAAAAGGGCGCGGGTCTTCAGCACCATCGTGGCAGCCTGCTGCTCGGCCGTCTTGAACGGGACGAAGCGCATGGTCTTTCGGGTCACCGCTTCGCTGATCGCCTCCGCATCCGCCGCATCCGTCTTACCTCGCTTGACGAAGGGTTTGACATAAGCCGGCGGAATAAGCCGCACCTGATGACCGAGAGCTGCGATCTCGCGCGCCCAATAGTGGGCGCTACCGCATGCTTCCATCCCCACCAGGCATGGCGGCAGCTTCTCGAAGAAACGCAGAACTTCGCTGCGCCGCAGCTTCCGGTTGAACACAGGCGAGCCCTCGGCATCCGCGCCGTGAACCTGGAAAACGTGCTTGGCCAAATCCAACCCGATGGTGCTAACCTGCTTCACGGAACGGCCCCTCCTTTGCGGCGTTCGATCAACGACCACGTTCCAGCACTTTGATGCTGTTAGAGCGGGCCGTTCCACCACATCAAGTTTTAGCCAGTCCTGAGTTCGCCCTGACGGTTAGATTTGCCCGGTTGAACGCTGTTACGACGGGAGCTGGCGCGGAGCCGTCGGCAAGCGAGGGCGAACTCAGATGGGGTCTTCCATCCGATCTGCAAGTGGGGTCGGGCGCCATTGTAGTCGGCCCTCCAGCATCCGAGCGTGACGCGGGCCTGGAGCAGTGACGTGAACAGCGTCTCGTTCAACAGTTCGTCCCGTAGGCCATTGAAGCTCTCTATGAACGCATTCTGCATAGGCTTGCCGGGCGCGCTGTAGTGCCAGACGTCGCGGCTTTGATCCGCCCAGGTCAGGATAGCGTTGCTGGTGAGTTCGGTGCCGTTGTCGCTGACCACCATGTTGGGCTTGCCGCGCTCGACGATCAGCCGGTTAGTTCCCGAGCCACCCGGGTCCCCGAGAGCGAGGTGTCGGCTACCAGAGCCAGACGCTCGCGGGTGCAATCGTCGACCACGGTCAAGATGCGGAAGCGTAGGCCGTCGGTGAGCTGATCCGAGACGAAGTCGAGCGACCAGCGATCGTTGAGCACCATCGGCACCATCATAGGCGTCCGAGTCCCGATCGCCCGCTTGCGGCCGCCAGGGCGACGCACCGCGAGCTTCTCTTCTCGGTGGAGCCAGCTTCTTGTGGTTGACCAGGTAGCCCTCCCGCTTGAGCAGCACGTGCAGGCGTCGATAGCCGAAGCGGCGACGCTCCTGGGCGATCGCTCGAATGCGTTGGCGAAGGCCTGCATCGTCCGACCTTGCCGTCCGGTATCTCATTGTCATGCGGCAACAGCCGATGCCTTTACACGCCCGCCGTTAGCTCATCCCGAAGGATTCCCGCAGATGCACGATAGCTTTCCGCTTGGCCGCGGGCGTCACCATTTCTTTCCCAAGAGATCCTTCAAGGCTGCGTTATCCAGCATAGCGTCGGCCAAAAACCGCTTCAGCCGCGTGTTCTCATCCTCCAGCGTCTTCAGCCGCTTGGCCTCCGAGACCTCCATCCCGCCAAACCTGGATTTCCATTTGTAGATGCTGGCGTCGCTGACGCCATGCTTGCGGCACAGATCGGTGACCGAAACGCCGGCCTCGTGCTCCTTCAAAATCCCTATGATCTGCTCTTCCGAAAAGCGGTTGCGCTTCATGCTCTGGTCCTCGTCTGGGCCAGAGCGAACTTCAAACTGGATTAAGCCAGTGGGGTAAGGTCAGGATCACCATCCGCTGGCTATCGATATCGGTAACCTTGAGAAAAACGACTTCCGGTACGCCTAAACCGGCGGCATAGACCGTCGTCCGGGAAGTCTACCCGTTCACTGAGTTTATTATCTGGAACCTCAATGGTATTCCCCACGAGCATTTCGCGAAACTCCTTCACACCTTCAGAGAACAGGTGGCACCCGTCGTGTTTCCGGAAAAGAAGTGGTGAAGACGTGAGAAAAGCCGATCTGGCGCTGATCGAAGGCACACAAGCCTTTGTTGCGAGGCGGGGCGAGCGAAAAGCCAGCTGAATTCGGAGTTCGTCGTCTCGCCGGCGCGCGGCGGCGCCCGCTATATCGATGGTAGCGCCTTTGCGATGCACAGCGCGATCCGGGCTTGAGCCATCTGTAAGCCGCATCGATTTCACCGGATGAAGTGGATTTGATCGCGCTCTGGACGTCGGGCAGGGGCCACGGGGCAATCAGTATTAGTTCGCAACAGCATGGTCATCCAGCAAGAGGTATTTATGCCGACCATTTCCGACGCAAAGACATTCTGGCGCGCGCTGGGCATGCGCGCGATTGGCGCTGCTGTTGTGACCGCGGGCGGCTCTGCCGGCCCAGCCGGCTTTCTACGCACTCTCGGCGACGCACCTGAGTTCCGATCCGCCTACCATGCTGGTCTCGATCGGCAAGAAGACATCGGCTCTTGCGGCGATCGCTGAAGCCAAGCACTTCGCAACAACTACCTGCCGACCGGAACGGAGGAGCTTGCGCGCAGCTTTGGCGGCCAGGGCCGCTCAAAGGCACCGATCGCTTTGTCCCGGAGCAGTGGACAACGCTCGCGACAGGCGCGCCGACATTGAAAGCGGCCGTCGGCGTGCTCGACTGCCAGCTCGAGGAAATGATCGAGCGCTTTGAGACCATCATCGCGATCGGGCGCATCGCCGCCTACCTGCAGGCGGAGAACGTCAAGCCGCTCGTCACCTTCCGGGGTGGGTATCTCTAGCGGATGACCATTCTAAGTCCGCTGATTCTGGGGAAAGCGGATGATCCGGAAGCAAGTGAAGCGCGCGCTTTCGTTTCCCGCTTCCTAGGTCGAGCAAGAATTGACGCTCCAGCGACCGGCAACAGGGCAACTCACCCCGGCAAAGGGCATGAGCACCTTCAAGGGCTGCCGTGAGTTTGAAGGTGATCATTCTTGTCCACACCACCTAGTTAACTAGTGTTCTGTCCGGGAAATTCGCCGACAAGTCGCGCGAGTTTCTGGAGGACGGAGTCGGCGGTAGAGGTCCACATGAAAGGGCGTGTATCTGCATTGTGGCGGTCGATTTTTTTGACGAGGTCGGCGGTGGAATCGAACGATCCCCGCCGGATGGCGCGTTGGGTGATGAGCGCGAAGAAGCGTTCGACCTGGTTAAGTCAGGAGGCGTAGGTTCGCGTGAAGTGAATGTGCCAACGCGGGACGGCGGGCGAGCCAGGCCCTGACCTTGGGATCGTGCTGGCCTGCGAACGGGAGCCGAGCAACGCGGTCGTGGCGACGCGGCTTGGTGTCGGCCCCCATACGATCGGCAAATGGCGCAATCGCTTCATCGCAAATCTGATCGAGGGGCTCCACGACGAGATGCGTACCGGCAGGCCCCGCACGGTTGAGGATGAGGCCGTGGGTTAGATCTTGAGGTTCCCTGGCAGCTCCAGCCAGCGCACAAGCAAGGATCCATTTTTCAGATGAAGATCTCTGGATGTCAAAGAAGCAAATGAAAGCCGCATCGAACATCATCGGTGCGAGTTGCCTCGTACTTTCGCGTGCAGGGAGCGATAGGAATTCAATGGTCAGCCAAGCAGCGGTTTAGACGCATCGACAGTAAGCAAACTGCCACTCCGATGATCATCCGTATTGCCAATGCTGAGAGCACGCACTTTGTGATCCTCTTGCCTAAAAATTACTGGTTTTCGCCGTGCTCGCTCTCAAACAGCAGCAACTCACTCGCGGTGCGGTCGGGGACGTCTTCCTTCCAGCGTACCGATCCGAACGGGCGCTCTAGCATGCGGCGGACACGTACCGGGTCGGGCCCGATGTGGAAAGTCACCGCTTGCTTATCCAGGGCGCGCTCCGACTGTGTCCAGCGGGTTCGCTGGCGCAAATAATCGAGCCATGTCGGGCAGTGATAGCGCTCGGTCCACAGTTCGGGGTCGGCGATATCGCGCGCAATGGACCAGCCGTAGGCCCCGTTGCGTTGACGGGACAACTGTATGTCCTGCATCAAATTGTGGAAGGCGCGCGCATTTTCCGGTGCGACGCGATATTCGACCTCCACCACCAGCGGTCCGCTGCGGTATGTAAGCGGAAGCCGAACCTCCGGATCGGCCAGCACCTCTGCCTCCTGGCTTAGCGCATTGATTCGGGGCATGCGCAGCCAGAGCCCAAGCAGCGGCGAAATCATCAGCAGTGCGGCAGAGCTAAGCAGCGCGACCTCGACGCCGGCAGCATCGGTGAGGCGGCCCCAGCCCCAGGCACCGATAGCAAAGCCACCCGAGGATGCAGCCTGATAAGCCGCAAGCGCTCGGCCTAACACCCAGCGGGGCGCGGAGAGCTGCACGCCGATATTAAACAAGGTGGTTGTCATTGTCCAAACCGCACCGGCCAAGACCAGTGCGGTCGCAGTCAGAACCGGCTCACGGCTCAACGCCACGGCCGCGATGGCGCCTCCCATGGAGAGCGTGCAGGCGCGAACGGCGGCTTCGCCGCTCATGCGGTTGCGTACCTCGCCGAGGCAGAGTGCTCCAATAACGGCCCCGAGACCAAAGGCGCCGAGCATGATACCATAGATCTGCGCGTCACCGTGCAAGAGATCACGAGCGACTAGCGGCATGAGGGCCGAATAAGAGCAACCGATCAGACCGGTTACCATGGCGCGAGCCATTACGATCCTGATCGAGGGCGAATTGCTGATATAGCGCATGCCTGAGAGAATGGCGCGGCTAAGTTGTTCGCGCGGCAGTCGTGGCGGCTTCGCCAGACGCTTCCAAAGGAGCAGCGCCGCCATTAGCGGCAGGAAGAGTAACGCGTTAAGTGCAAAGGCTGCTACAGCCCCACCGGTCGCAACCACAATACCGCCGATCGCAGGCCCGAAGCTGCGCGCGATGTTGTAGCTGATTCCATTTAGCGCAACCGCGGCAGGCAGCGCCTCCGCCGGCACCTGCTCGCTAACAGAGGATTGCCAGGCGGGACCCATCAACGCCATGCCGCTGCCTACCACGAAGCAAAGCACAAGCAACAAGTTCGGCGTGTTGAGGCCCAACCAATCGATCGCCGTCAGCGTAGTCGCGCCGGAAAGTGCGATCGAGAGCGCGACCACCGCGACGATACGGCGGTCATACATATCGGCAACGGCGCCGGCCGGCATCGCGATCAGCATCACCGGGAGCATCAATGCGGTCACGACCAGCGCGACCTTGTCGGCTGACGAGGTCATCTCCGTCATGGCCCACGACGCCCCGACGAGCTGGATGAGGAGGCCGAGATTGGACAACAAGCTCGCTAACCAGATGTGCCGGAATGTGGCATAGCGCAGCGGACTGGTGATGCCGCCGACATCGGACATCTGTGGCTGATGCAGATCGATCATGCCGGCTCCCTTCCTCGCGTCTGATGGCTGGTTCTCGACCAAATCGGTAGTGGTCGGGGCAAGTTTGCCGCTTTCAAATGGGCAAGCGCTCTATCAACCTCGTGTTCCTTGTGCTGTTGAAGCACGATCATCCGGTGAGGCCAGCTAACGCCCCGGGGTGTCCCTAAGAACCCATACTGGACGGCTCGCGCGCAATCGTCCGGACGGCACCGTATGTGAGTAAGCGCCAAGGACAGCGCCCGTTGCGGTGCCAATTGCCTCGACATGGCAACGCCATCATCCCTATGAATCCTTACGATGTTCTGCCTCTTGGCAAGCCTCGCCATGATCAGGTTCTGCGCTTTCTGCTCCGCGATGATCTCGGCTGCAAAATTGCGACGATGACCGATAAACATTCTACTAACGTTACGACCGCCTCCGCCGAGTTTCTATTTTGTCACCTGAACCGCAGGCGGGTCCCTTGAAAATTAGAGTTCCTTTGCTTTCCATGGTGTGGTCAGTGTGGATGGGTCGCGCAACTGAATGACTAACTCGGGTGGGAGGTGCAGCTCTGATTGGAGAACTTCCCAGATCCTTTGGCCCCTCTTTAGTGTTTCCTTTGCAACATCGGACGCGCGCTCATATCCGATCAGCGGCGTCAGAGCTGTGACGATGGCCGTGCTCGCCTCCAGATGTCCGCGACATCGTTCCACATTGGCTGTTATCCCAATAATGCACCTTTCACGAAGCACTCGCACCGCGTTAGTTAGAAGAGAAATGGATTGCAGTATGCTGTAAGCGATCACGGGCTCCATTACGTTAAGCTGAAGCTGGCCTGCCTCCGCGGCAAACGCTATTGTGAGGTCGGCGCCGATTACCTGAAAGGCGACCTGATTCACCACTTCGGGTATAACGGGGTTAATCTTGCCGGGCATTATAGAGGAGCCTGGCTGGAGAGCCGGTAGATTGATCTCGGCAAGGCCTCCCCGAGGTCCGCTTGAGAGAAGCCGCAGATCGTTCGAAATCTTAGAGAGCTTCGTCGCGGTGCGCTTCAACATTCCCGAGAACAAAACAAACGATCCCGTGTCCCAGCATGCCTCGATCAGGTTGTCGGCTGCGACGAATGGAACCTGAGTAAGTCGTGAGAGCTCCTCCACGACGATACGGGCGTATTCCGGTCTGGTATTGATTCCAGTCCCAATTGCAGTGCCGCCTAGATTCACCTCTCTAAACAGAGACACGAGCTCGTTCAACCGGAATACGTCCTCTCTAATTGTCGTCGAGAACGCATTAAATTCTTGGCCGAGAGTGATTGGAACGGCGTCCTGCAACTGTGTGCGGCCTAGCTTCAAATTGCTGGAGAACTCAGATCCTTTCCGCGCCAGCTCGTCCCCAAGAAGGCGCAGCTCTCGATGTAACGACTGATGCGCAAGCACAATCGCTAGTCGGATTGCAGTTGGATAGACGTCATTCGTCGACTGAGAAAGATTGACATCATCATTTGGATGGACAACGTCGTAGCGACCACGAGGAAATCCCAGATGCTCTAGTGCTCTGTTTGCGATCACTTCGTTGATGTTCATGTTCGCGGAGGTTCCGGCGCCCCCTTGGAAAACATCGATCGGAAACTCGGTGCTCAACTCTCCAGCAAGGATGTCGTCGCAGGCTGCGGCAATCGCCACGGCCTTGCTGGCTGCAATATCTCCAAGCTTAGAGTTCGCCAGAACGGCCGCCTTTTTTACTATAGCCAGCGCGTGAATAAGTTGAAAAAGATGACTGATCCGGATTCCCGAGATTGGGAAATGTTTGATCGCTCGCACCGTCTGAGCCCCATAGTATGCCTCGCTCGGGACCTCCACTTCTCCTAAACTGTCGACCTCGCGGCGTGTTTTGCTCATTCTTGCTCTCTGAATCGTCTCGTGACCTTTGCTGCCAATGAATGATCGCGCGTTGTAGAGTCTAAGGCGCGCGGCTACATCAGCTGCGCGACCGAATACCGTCTCCGTGGCGACTGGTTCGCGAAGAGAGCTCGAAAGCGAACCCGACCTTCGTCCGTTTTACTTTCTTTGGAAGATTTGATCTGCGATTACCTCTTCTCAGCTCAAGCGCTGATAACGGTAGAGTAGAGGAGGGATGGTGCAGATTTTTCGCGTTCTAATAGAGTGCGCGAAGAAAAAGCGCGTAAACCTATCGATGAGCCGTCTGGATGCGGGCGTGTCTCAATCTTCAGACGGGACTTCGACTGGAACGGCGAAGCTAGCTTTTACGCGATCCATCACCACCATCGTCTTGAAGCCCTTGATGTCCGAGTTCTCATAAAAGAACCGCCGAGTGAATCGCTCATAATCCTCCATGGTGCGAGCGGAAATATACAGGACGAAGTCGGCGTCACCGGTGACGTAAAATCCATTGACGACTTCAGCTGACGATTTGATGGCCTTCTTAAATTTATCGATTATGTCTGAACGCTCTCGCTCCAGGGTCACGAGCACCAGCATTTGAATTGGTCTTCCTACCGACTTCACCGAAACGATTGACACGTCGGACTCTATGATGCCCTCCGAACGGAGTCGCTTCAGTCGTCTTTGGCATGCTGTCGCAGAAAGCCCGACCATTTCCCCGAGCACCTCGGAGGTTAGTCGGTTGTTCTTTTGCACGATCTCGAGAATGCGGGCGTCTATTCGGTCGTATTGCATATTGGTTTTCCCCCTTCTGATGAATTTCGCCGCGAAGTGCCTGTGCTATGCAGGAAATCGTCCGAACGACAGGAAAATGCGACGCAAACACGTTTACGACAGCAGTATGCTGAATGCATAGGCAATTTCAACAGGCGCGGCGCGGGGGCTCTCAATGGCCTTACAAACTATTCGACAGGAAACTCGACATTCGGCCGGTCCTGCTCTTGGGCATCTGCAAAACCTGCGGCGCCGCGACTTTGTTGCGGGCGCTGCATTGATCGACGGTGGCTGGATTGCGAGCGAGCAAAGAGACGTTGTGGTCGATCCGGCCACGGGGGAAGAGATCGCGGAGGTGGGTCGTTGCAGTGCCGCGGACATGAATCTGGCGATCTCGGCAGCTGAGCGATCGTTTCCCGCTTGGCGAGAATTGTTGCCTGCAAGACGGGGGATAATTCTTCGAGCTTGGGCGTCATTGATGCTCGAGCACTCGGAAGAGCTCGCCATATTGGTAACGAGCGAGCAGGGAAAGCCGCTCGCTGAGGCGCGCCACGAAATTGCTTACGGCGCTGGCTTTCTCGAGTGGTTCGCTGCGGAGGGCGAGCGCGCATACGGTGAGACGATCCCTAGTCACAAACTTGGGACTCTTCTTCAGGTGCGCATGCAGCCAATTGGCGTGGCCGCTGCGATCACTCCGTGGAATTTTCCTGTCGCAATGATTACGCGAAAGGCTGGAGCGGCTCTTGCCGCCGGTTGTCCCATCATTGTGAAGCCTGCTCCCGAGACCCCGCTCTCTGCTCTTGCTGTGGCCAGATTGGCTGAAGAAGCGGGCGTCCCGCCCGGCGTATTTCAGGTGCTGGTCGGAAATCCCATCGAGCTTTCGGCGCCTCTCTTGCGCGATACAAGAATACGCGCTCTGTCATTCACCGGATCTACGGAAGTTGGGCGTCTGCTTCTGGAAGCGGCGGGTAAGACCGTAAAGAAGGTGTCGCTCGAACTGGGGGGGCATGCCCCCTTTATCATCTTTGACGATGTTGAGCTTGATAAAGCTGTCAATGGCGCGATGGCCGCAAAGTTCGCTACGTCGGGTCAGGATTGCTTGGCGGCGAACCGCATCTACGTACAAAGGGGCATCTACAACGCGTTCGTCGAGTCCTTTGCCGCGGCAATCGCTCAACTCAGGGTCGGCCACGGCTTGGACCCTGCAACAAACATCGGGCCAATGACGAAGCTATCGGTAGCCAACAAGTGCAGGGCGCAAATTGAGGATGCGGTAGCAAGGGGAGCGCGGATGATTTCCGCAAAGCAAGATGAGAGCCCGGGCCCGAACTTCGTAGTCCCAACGTTGCTCACCGAAGTCACCGACGAGATGCTCATCGCTCGTGAAGAAACATTTGGGCCGGTCGCTGCCGTGCTGCCATTCGACTCTGAAGAAGAGGTCGTCGCTCGGGCTAACGCTAATGAAATGGCGCTGGCTGGCTACGTCTATACAGACAGCTTACGTCGGGCTCTTCGACTTTCTGAGAAAATCGAGTGCGGCATGATCGGCATGAATACGGCTTCATTCACGGGGCCTCCTATTCCGTTCGGCGGATTGAAGCAGTCCGGACTCGGTCGCGAAGGGTCGAGGCACGGCTTAGCGGAATATATGGAACTGAAATACGTCTGCTTCGGCGATCTGGCGGCTTAGGAGAAATTGGAATGATTGACATTAAGACCATCGCCAAGCTCGATCGCTCGACTGTTCTGCATCCTTTCACCCAACTCAAAGAATACGCCAGTGGCAAGTCCGGTGATCCTACCATCGTCACTGGGGGCAAAGGCATCCGAATCGAAGATGCGCAGGGGCATAGTTACATCGACGGCTTTGCTGGCCTCTACTGCGTAAACATTGGATACGGTCGGACCGAGGTGGCTGAGGCCATCGCGCGGCAGGCTTACAAACTAGCATACTACCACACATACGCAGCCCACACGACTGAAGAGCTCGCGATCCTGTCGGATCGTCTCATAAGAATGGCGCCGGGTAAGCCCAGCAAGGTATTTTTTGGACTCTCCGGATCAGACGCGAACGAAACCCAAGCTAAGCTAGTTTGGTATTATAACAATCTACGTGGCCAGCCTAAGAAGAAGAAGATTATTTCGCGCGAGCGGGGCTACCATGGCTGCTCAGTCATTTCCGGTTCGATGACTGGTATGACGTTCTACCATGATCACATGGACCTTCCGTTTCCGGGCATTTTGCACACCGGCACGCCGCATCACTATTGGGGCGCTGAGCCGGGCGAGACGGAGGAAACTTTCTCCCGTCGGCGTGCCGCCGAACTTGAAGAACTCATCCTGCGTGAGGGCCCCGAAACAATAGGCGCATTCATTGCTGAGCCGGTGTTAGGTACGGGGGGCATCACACCGCCGCCTGCCGGCTACTGGCGCGAAATTCAGGCCGTGCTTCGACGGTACGATGTTCTTATGATTGCCGATGAGGTGATTTGCGGATTCGGTCGAACTGGGGCTGACTTCGGCAGCACGTTGTATGAGATCGAGCCTGACCTGGTGACGGTCGCTAAAGGACTGACCTCCGGCTACGTGCCACTCTCGGCAGCTATAGTTGGTGAGAGGGTTTATTCGGTTTTGGAGGAAGCTGCTGATCGAGTCGGAGCATTTTCACATGGATATACCTATTCGGGCCATCCGATTGCGGCCGCTGCTGCCAACGCTGTCCTCGACATTGTCGAGAAGGAGCGACTAAGCGACCGCGCGAGGATCGTCGGCTCGCACTTCCATGAGCGGCTCAAAGAACGGTTTGCGCAGCTCGAGATCGTCGGGGAAGTTAGAGGCGTTGGCTTGCTCGGGGCGATCGAATTCGTTGCGGATCGCCAGACGAAGCGCCGATTTGATCCACAGCTCAAAGTAGGGGCTCGCATCTCGCAGGCTGCTCGCGATCGGGGGCTTATTGCGCGAGCAATGCCGCATGGAGACATTCTCGGCTTTGCGCCACCTCTAGTTGTGTCAGAGACTGAGATCGACGAGATTGTTGATCTGGCATATCAAGCGACGAAGCAAGTTATGGACGAACTCGCGAAACAATCGTCAACTACGTGAACGTGGCCTGCAAAGTGCTGTGGACCTATAGCCGCTGACTCCCAATCCGCTCCCCTTTGCACTGGAACATTGTCGCTGAGCTAAAGGCGAGCTCTCCATGTGAGTGGAGTCGACTTAAATAGCTTGATGAACAGGTAAACTGCTGAGGCAAGAAGCAATCTGCAGAGGGAAGAAGCGGTGGGAAACTCGAAACGGATCTCGTTGAAGGCTGAAGACCAGGTGCGGGGCGCTGGCCTAAGGATTACTGCGACTGAATGGGGTAGTGAAGGTCTCACTTGACTCGATCAAGAAGATCCCTGCCGCGCAGTCCAATGTGGACATCGATTGGCAGAATGACGATCATTGCGTGGCGGGCCGCATCGCTGAGGCGCAGATGTCATCTGGGCGTTTTTCAGCCAGCGCTCGAATCGAGGAGGCCGAATCCGTAACAAACGCCCCCAACACTTTGCAGTGTTCACCGATCCCGATCCGATTTGCGCGGTCTTTCCACATCGACCCACTTTACCCGAAGTAGCCGCCTGACGACTTCAGCAGGAAGCCAGCGCCTGAAAAGCATAAGCGGGCGTGGCCGGTCATTGCCCCGCGGGTGCAGGCACCGGGCGACACCAGCGCGGCCGGTGCTGGTCTTCAACGGTGCACGTGCGCAAGCCCGCTTCAACAACCGTCCGCCCCCGGCTTTCCCCCTTGCTGGTCCATTCCGTATACGGCTAGATCAAACCGACTAGAACAAACGAGAAGAGCGATCTGCCGCGCGGTAGCACGCTCCATGACATGGATCCATTGCGACTCGCATGCCGCGGATTTCTCTTCCTGGCGCTTGGCTTCGTCTTTGAAGCTGGAGCGACGTCAATGATGATGATGATCGCGCCGCGCTCGGATCGATGCAGCCGTGGCCTCCATGGTCGGCGTTTTCGCAGCCGCTCGCGTACCGGGCTCGAGTTGGGGCATGTCCAAATTCATAGAATGCGTTCTCATTTTTGCAGGGTTGCAGCGATCCGGACCCATTTACGCGTTTTTTTTGCGTCGACTTACTATACAGTGATGGAGCTAGCCGGTCTTACGAACTTCAGCAGGAAGCGAGCGCGTGGGCGCCGTCGCAAAAGGAGTAGATATGAATCGCAGACGCCGGGAATTCTTTGAACAGCAGCGACGCTCGGCGTGGTCGGCAAATGCTTGCTCTTCGCGCGAGAGGAGCAAGCGAAGGAAAATCTCAAAGTTCGGGGATTGCGGTCCCGGTTATGCCGATGGCTCGAAAAACGTGACGGGAAGGTGGGCGTCGTGAAAGCTGATTGGGCCTACATCCCGGGCGGGCACACCGCGGACGATCTTCGCGAGCGCGCGGGAGAACTGCTCCCGGCAGGTGTGTTCGCGCACGTAATCGGCGGCGCCGGCGACGAGCGGACCCTTGCAGCGAACCGCGCCGGGTTCGGTCGTTACCGTCTGCTCTCCCGCGTGCTCGTCGATGTCGCCGAGGTCGACACGAGCGTCGACATACTGGGGACCAGGCTTGATGCCCCCATTTTCACCTGTCCGACGGGGGGGGTCGGAGCGGTGCATCCGGAGAGCGAGAGCGGCATAGCCCGCGGAGCCGCGGCGGCTGGTGTCGGATTTATGCTGAGCGGCCTGTCGAGTGTCACGCTCGAAGAGGTCGCGGCGGCGGCAGGGCCCGCGCGCTGGCAGCAGATCTTCTGGCAACCCAGCCGTGAGGTAATGTGCGACCTAGTCGAGCGAGGAGAAAAGGCGGACTACAAGGCGGTCGTGCTATCGGTCGATGACGGGGATGTGGCGAGACGGAGGATCGTCCGGACGGGCTACCGCGTACCGGTCGAGGACACGGTCGCCAATCTCAAGCGATATGGAAGTACGGAATGGCAGGCGCGCCTGCGCGACCGCTTGCATGACCCGGGTGACGACGTGTCCCTAAGCTGGAAGAACGTCGAGTGGTTCAAATCGATCGTGCGTGTCCCCTTGCTGCTTAAGGGCATCATGTCGCCTCTGGATGCGCGGCGTGCCGTCGATGCTGGCGTCGACGGGATCATCCTCTCGAACCACGGCGGCCGCCACCTCGATGGGCTTCCGGGAACGATCGAGGTTCTCGAGGAGGTCCTCAATGCGGTCGGCGGCAAGATTCCCGTTCTCATGGACGGCGGAGTGCGCCGCGCGACCGATATCGCGGTCGCGCTCAGTCTCGGGGCGGCGGCCGTCGGGCTCGGCAGTCCCGTGGTCTGCGCACTCGCCTGTGGCGGTGCGGAGGTGGTCAGCGCATACCTTGAGGACCTCGTCACTGACCTTCGCCGCGCGCTTGGGGTGCTAGGCGTTCCCAACGTCGCAGGCCTGACCCGTGGTCACGTCTCGCGGATCGACCAATACGTTCCGGATACCGTGCTAGGTCCGTTCCTGCCCGCGCGGTAGGCCGTCGAGATGTCGGCGCAGAATGGTGGAGACAGCCAGCGGGTGGACGTGCCCGCCGGCGCGCGCTATCTCTGCAGGAGACCTGGTTGCCGATATGCCGTCCGTCTGCATTTCCGGTCCCCCACGGCGTCCCTTCAGTGACGGTAGCTACGACGCGTCGATCGCCCACTTGAGCATCTTCTTCACCGTCGTTGCGAGCATCGAGTTCAGGAATCGTTCCCGCGTGCTTGCTGTAGCTCAGGAGGCGTGGCGTCGTTCCGCGGCGATTTTGCGCCGACTGCCGCTGCAATCCATTCTGCCGTCAGTCCGTTGCCGGCAGCAACAGCGATCTGCGCTCTCCAAACCACCTTCTGCGGCGTGCGGCGTCCCGATCGAAATTCGCTCAATATTCTAATTGGGCACACTCACGGGTTCGCGCCGATTCTGAATTGTATGACAGCAACACAGCACCAGCGCTAACGAAAGCGAAAATGTAATGGTTTGTCCACGACGGCCTGAGCCTCAGAGGAATAGCGTCTCCTGGGCCGCCGTCGCAACCCTTCGAACAATTTCGCTTAAGTAAAGCTCGGCTCGAGCTTGATCGGGAAGCACGCGCCGGCGAAATTCACGAGATCCCGCATGCCAATTTGCAGTAATCCGTCGCTGTTGCGATTTGCTCGAGCGATCTCGGCAAATGAAGCGCAAAGTTCGAAGAAAATTGGCCTAGATCTATGCTATAGATGTTACTATGAGCGCGCAAACTCCATACTCACTTGGAATTCTCCATCTCGAACGCGGCGTGCCGTCGGGTGCCGCGCCGCCAAAGCCCCCGCCTGGCTCGATGTTGAATCCGGAGACCTTCGACTTCCCGGTTATCTCCGAAACCGTCGCGGGAGCTTGGGTCGAGAACGTGGTTCGCGGCGATCCGGCGCTGGAGCCGGCTTTCATTGCGGCGGCGCGGCGGCTGGTCGAGCGAGGCGCTGTCGCGATAAGCTCCACGTGTGGCTTCTCTATTCGCCATCAGCGAGCGCTGTCAGCGTCGGTCGAAGTTCCGGTGGCGATGTCTAGTTTGCTTCTGTTGCCGTTGTTAGTCCGTCAGTTGCCGCCCAAGGCTAAGATCGCTGTCCTGACATACGACTCGACGCATTTTGGCGAAGATCTCTTCGGGCTGGATGATCCCGCTGACCGGGCGAGGGTCGTGGTAGGGGGCATCGAAGGTGGCAAATTCTGGCATGACGAACTGAAGCGTCCTGCTCCGCCCATCGATGTTGCCGCAATCGAAACAGATGTCGCCACCTGCATCGCAAGGCTGCGAGTGGCGCATCCGGAGATAGCGGCAATCCTGTTCGAATGTGCGGCCTTCCCAATGGTTGCAGCGGCAATCCGTCGAATGGCGAAGCTGCCTGTCTATGACATTACGGACCTTTGCCGGATGACCATGGCGTCCACAGGACGGAGGCAAGATAGCGATAATCGCAGGGTGTCGTTGACACGAGAGAATCGAGGGACATGATGTTCAATCGGGCTGCGCAATGAGCAGACGACGGCCTCTCTGGCGGGACGAGCTTTCGTTCCGGTCTCGGCGGTAGCATGCCGTCAGGTTATTCGACCGCAGATTGCGGACGGAAGGGGGGCAGATCTCGAGACATATGCGTCGTGATGTGCCTGCGGCAGCGCTTGCTCCGTTGATCAACGCGGCCCAAGCGCCAGTCCAATTACCTTATCTCGTCGTCCGTGAAGAAGGCCTAAGCCACTGATCGGGAATCTCGATTTGGGCTAAGGGGCGTTTGCAGATTGCAAGGTTTTGATGCTTTGGGCATCGGAACCTTGCGATTTCGTTTTTGGGATTCCCTC
>NZ_JAACFS010000063.1 GCF_029051645.1 Bradyrhizobium sp. CSA112 | reverse complement strand
GGCTTCAAGCACGACTGACGCTTTGCACGGAAGGTGACCAGCCGCGCCATCGACATTGCTCGGCCTTGCCGACGCAGCGGTCGACAGGCCTCTCTTGTCTCAAAGTGCGCGAGTCCGATTTTGCAGATTCCGAGAATGTCTGTTTAGTAGGGTAGACCGGAAGTTGTCAGTGCGCGGTCGAAATGACGCGAATGACCCATTTCGGACCTTGGGCGTAGCCGGACATCGACCCACAATCGTGCTATATAACCATTCGATTTCCCCAGTACGGGGGACCATCTTGAGCAGCGAGCACGTAGAGCGACGACTAGCAGCTATTCTGGCGGCGGATGTCGCGGGCTCTTGCCGCTTAATAGGGATCGACGAAGAAGGCACGCTGGCGCGACTGAAAGCGCTTAGAAGGACGCTTTTCGATCCCAAAATCGCGCAGCATCACGGTCGTGTCGTCAAGAATACCGGGGACGGCGCTATCGCTGAGTTCGCCAGCGTGGTCGACGCCGTCCGATGTGCCGACGAAATTCAACGCGGCATGGCCGAACAAAACATCGATGTGCCGCAGGACAAGCGGATCGAACTCCGCATCGGCATTCATGTCGGTGATATCATTATCGAAGAGAACGATATCTTTGGTGACGGGGTCAATATTGCGGTGCGCCTCGAAGGGATCGCAGAGCCGGGCGGTATCAGCATCTCGGACGACGCTCGTCGGCAAATTCGTGGCAAGGTAGATGTAACGTTTGAGGATTTGGGTTCGCAATCCTTGAAGAATATCGCCGAACCGATGCGGGTCTGGCGCGTTCCAAACGGTCGCGCCGTGCCAGCTGTACCGACCCGCCTGCGTGTTGATGACGCCGCCCTTACGCTCCCCGATAAGCCCTCTATTGCTGTTCTGCCCTTTATCAACATGAGCGGCGACCCAGAGCAGGAATATTTTGCCGACGGGATAGTGGAGGACATCATCACGGCGCTGTCTCATTTCAAGGCGCTGTTCGTCATCGCCCGCAACTCGAGCTTCACATACAAGGGGCGCGCCGTGGACGTGAAGCAGATCGGGCGCGAGCTTGGGGTGCGCTACGTGCTGGAAGGGAGCGTTCGCAAGGCGGCAAACCGGGTGCGTATCACGGGACAGCTCGTCGATACCGCCACCGGGGCACATCTTTGGGCAGACCGGTTTGATGGTGGGCTCAGCGACGTCTTCGATCTGCAGGACCAGGTGACCGAGAGCGTTGTCGGGGCGATCGCGCCGGCAGTGGAGAAGGCCGAGATCGAGCGTGCAAAGCGCAGGCCGACCGAGAGCCTCGATGCCTATTCCCTCTATTTACGTGGTTTGGCAAAGCTTTATCAGGTTACTAGTCGGCAAGCGAACGAAGAGGCATTACGCCTGTTCAACAGCGCGATCGAGCTCGACCCTGATTTTGCCTCGGCCTACGGTCGTGCCGCCCATTGCTACGCCATTGCCAAGACCAACGGCTGGATTTCAGGCACAGCGAACGAGATTGCCGAAGTGACGAGGCTGGCTCAGCGGGCGGTTGAGTTGGGCAAGGATGACGCAATCGCGCTCGCCGCCAGCGGGTGGGCGTTAACGTATGTTGTTCGCGATCTCGGGGTAGGCGCCGGCTTGATCGATCGCGCGCTTGTGCTCAATTCTAATTTGGCCGAGGCATGGGCTTTCGGCGGCTGGGTAAAAAACTGGCTCGGCGAGCCGGAAGCGGGGATCGAGCGCTTCGCGCGTGCCATGCGCCTGAGCCCACTTGATCCGTCGCTGTTAAGAATGCGAAGCGGGACCGCGCATGCACATTTCTTCCTGGGCCGCTATGACGAGGCGGCACCGTGGGCGGCAATGGCATTGCAGGACAGTCCGGACTATCAACCTGGATTACGGATCGCTGCCGCAAGTAATGCAATGGCCGGACGGCCGGAGCAAGCACACAAGGCAATGGCTCGGCTGCGGCAACTCAATCCCGCGCTACGTATTTCCAATCTCAAAGACCTGCTCCCCCCTATGCGGCGTGCCGAAGACCTCTCGCGATACGAAGAAGCATTGCGGCGAGCCGGGCTGCCCGAATGACGATCGCAGCCAGTGTTCGCCCGTGGCGACGAGGTGATCGAAAGAGGGACTTCCGAGTTGACCCAACTCGGACATTGCAGCCACTCCAACAGCCATGTTCTGGTGGCCTCGCCTCCCCCAAGCCTACGACGGCGCGATCTCCACCAGGAAATCCATGGCGGCGCGCACGCGCGCGGTTCGCGCAAGATCGCAGTGAGTGACGAGCAGCAGGTCGACTGATCTGACACGCTCCGGCGGAAGGAGTTGGATCAGGTCCGGATCGCGATTGCTAGGAGAACGCAGATATGGCATGCTTGCTAGGAGAGACTGCTGTGATCGAGCGCCTCCATGCCGCCGGCATGGTGGCGAAGACGACAAGTGCAGCAGAGTTCAAGATGCGCGTTGCCGGCGATGTGGCCAAATGGGCTTCGGTCATCGCCGATGCGAATATGGAACGCATCTGAAGCGTCGATGGCATGGAGATCAAGTTTGGTGGCAGACCAAATGCCATCGTGCTTGCGATGCTCGGTCCGAGGCGGCGATGACGAATCATGAGCTGCAATCCTCCGAATTTTATCGGGTGCGTTACTCCGGTGCGCTTCGGCAATTGCAAGACGCGGTCTTCTCCGAGGTATACGACGATTACTTCGGTCAAAGCAGCTGGATCACCACGGCCGACTATGACCGCTTCTTTTCCATGCTCGAGGTCGCGCGAGCCTCTAGCGTTTTGGATGTCGCTTCCGGCTGGGGAGCGCCGGCGCTGCGGCTTGCGCGCCGGACGGGGTGTTCGGTCGTCGGTATCGAGATCAACCAAGAAGCCGTGGCGAGCGCGACCGCGCTTGCCGAACAGCTCGATCTTGCCGCCCGGGTCCGCTTCGAGCTGCGCGACGCAGGTCAGCCTCTGAGCTTCCCGGACGGCGCCTTCGACGCGATCTGCTGCATCGACGCGCTCGGGCACTTCCTCGACCGGGACCGATTGTTTGCGGAATGGTCACGCCTGCTTAAGCCCGGGGGGCGACTGCTCTTCACCGAACCGATCGTTACGGGTCTGATATCGAAGGAGGAGATCGCGCAGCGCTCGCCGTCATTTACCTTTGTGATCTCAGTGCCGGGCCTGAGCGAGCGCCTCCTCGGCGAAAAATACCTCAAGCTCACGCATCGCGAAGACCTTACCCACACGCTGGCGGACGTCGCCAAGCGCCATTGCGCGGCCCGTGTGCATCACAGCGCCGAACTGCGAGCCCTCGAAGGCGACAATCTGTTCGACACGTTCACGACGTATAGAGCCGTGGCAGAACGCCTCGCGCGCGAGGGACGCCTCGCTCATGTTCTGTTCGTTGCGCAAAAGCCAGCTTAGCCGCGAAGCTCAGACGCTGTTTGATATGAACTGAAGATTCGCGTCATTTCGCGTGCGAGGAACAATCAGGTCGCTTCCAGGTAAAGAGCCGTAATGACGCAGACGCGCCGCCTAGACCCAGCTGGCTATACAAAATAGAAGCAAAGCGAAAAGTAGAACGGTCGCCATGGCGATGAGTTGACCTAGTCTAAAACCGGCAGGGTCGTTTATTTCGATCAGAAATGAACCTTGACAAAGATCCATATCGTAGAGCGGCTCTGGAGTTCTTGTTTCTTTGGTCATCGAAGGCTCCAGTGATTAGTAGCCCGCAAATCAAGTCATCGTTCATTCCAAAGAAAACGCAAAAAAGTCTTCGAACGACTTCCCGTATGATTAGTTGGCGAAAAATGCTGGAGGGCGCCCGTCCGCCTGATTGATAGTTTATCCGTCCGCAACGACGATCGTAGGACGAAGCTTTGACTGGGTCTACCTTGGATCGGGATCAAAAATGGATCGGGATCAAAAATGCCAATTTTAGGCACGAGAATGAATGCGAGCCAATATCCAGGCTGCTGGGGCGATCTGCAATCCTTGCCGCCGAGATGATTGAATAACAGCGACGTTTGCTGCAGTGCATGAGTCCGCAAGTGGCACCTTTGAGACATGCCGACCACCCTTGGCGATGTCCGTTTCCAGGGGGAAGACCGGAAGTACTCGGCCGACGACCAAAATGACGCGATTGACCCGGAACGGACGTGCTACCTGCGGATCTAACGATGCCCGTATTGCGCCACGATCGCATACCACAGGGCCATAGCTTCCGGCGATTTCGGATCGCCAACTGGCAACTTACGCACCGCCGTTTGCACCATGATCAGCTTCGACTCGGGGTCGACGAAGAGACCCTGCCCACTAATACCCAACAGAAGGAACATCCGCCGCTCTCCCGGCAGTAACCAGACCTGATAGCCGTACCCCCAAGGACTGGGCAATTGTATTGCGTAGGTGACTATCCTGTGGCACCGCCGTCGCATCGAGAAGCCATTGCCGCGGAACAATCTGCTGGCCGTTCCAGGCGCCGTCATTTGCCAACATCAATCCGAGGCGCGCCCAGTCGCGTAGTGTGGCGATGAAGCAGCAGTAAGCCACTTCCTGCCCTGTTGGATCGATGGCCCAGGCGGCGTCGGACTCGGCACCGAGCTTTTGCCAGATCCGCGTCGCAAGATAGTCGGCAAGCGGCATGCGGACCGCACGGCTGACGACGAGGCCGAGCACCTCTGTCTCCGAACTGGCATAGGCGAAGCGTGTATTCGGTGGCGCATCGCGCGTGTTGATTTGGCGAAGCGCGGCAATCGCACCGACCGGATTATTCCCCGCCAGCGCCTTATGAAAATTGATAATGTCATCGTCTGGCTGATAGGTTTGTTCGCGAAACGCGACACCTGACGACATGCGGAGCAGCGCGCGCAACGGCGTGGCACCGTATTCCGTCCCCGCCAACTCCGGCACATAAGTTGCCGCGGTATCGTCGATCGAGCGGATTGCTCCTTCCGAGGTCGCAATGCCGACCAGCAACGCCGTGATCGTCTTGGCCATGGAGTTCGAGAGCAAACGATCCCGATCGCTGCGGGCATAGCGATAGTGCTCGAACAGGATCGTATCACCGCGCGCGATTAGCAGGCCGGTCACAGGGTGCGTCTCGAGATAGTCGCCGATCACCTTCTGCCGCCCGTCGTAATGATAGACTGGTACGATTTCCTCTGCCGTGCACTTCAAAACCGATGGCGTCGCTGGTTTTGGAACGGTGCGCATCGGGTGCACCTTGTCGAAATGACTGTACGTTCCAATCATGAAGTCCTGCCGGACACCCGGTGGGTATTCAAAGGGGGGCACCGGATATCCTTTCGAAGCACCATATGCCTCCGCATCGGGACCGGTGTCGGAGAACACTGGACCCGACTCCGCGAAAACGACGCGTTCAAAAACGAGTATGGAAAGGAACGCGAGCAGCAAAAGGCGGATCATGGTGCCCCCTAGCAAAATCGACGGGCTTTGGTCAGAAGCATCTCGGCTCTCTCCGATCATACCACCAACTGCATACCCCCTGTTAGGCCTGTCACCGGGCGGCCAAACGTCGAGATTACGTCCTTTGGCTTTGATGGATGGAAGCAGCGAGACGTGCCCGACGACGAACGACTATCGCCCGGAAGCGCCCAATCGGCCCTGGCTTTCGAGCCACCACACGGCCAGTTCTCCCGAGCGCAGAATATGGTGTGTCATCGCCTTGCGCGCCTCGATCGCATCATGTCGGCTGATCGCGCTCAGGATCGCCTCATGCTGAGCCACATTTTCGCGCATGCGCCGTCCGTCCATCGTCAGGGCCGAGAGCATGATGTTTCTGGTGAAACCAAGATGCAAATCCTGGATCACCTGTTTCAGCCGTCTGTTTCCGCTGGCCTCGATGACGACACCATGGAATTCATCGTTCGATTCGACCCAGTTCGGAACGTCTTTAAGATGAGTTTTCGCATTTGACTTCCGGGCCGCGATCAGCGTGTCCACGATTTTGGCAAATCGTTTCTGAGCGCGGCGCATGCGCTCAATCTGTTCGTCCGTAATCCATTCGACCGCCAACGATATGGCGAGCCCTTCGAGTTCGGCCCGGACCTGATAGGCATCTCGGATGTCCGGCGCATTCGGTGCGAGCACGATTGCGCCTTGGTTCGGCCGGTGTTGAATCACGCCCTTCACCTCAAGCTGCCGCAACGCTTCGCGGATGGGGGTGCGGCTGACCGAAAATTCCTCGGCGAGCGCTTCCTGACGCAAACGGCTTCCCGGCGGATACTCTCCCGCGACAATCTTTGCGGAAATACGGTCGGCAAGACTGGCGACGAGCTGTTCTGCTGATGTGGCTATAGACCCCGACAAGGTTGCGACTGACGGCAAACCTGTATCGTCTGGCTCTGGGGTGCTCAATTTTCTGAGTTTCCGCATGTTCTTGGGTCCTTGGTATCGCAATATTGAATCCAAAACCATATTGATTGTATCCAATGTTGCTGCTATAGGATACTGCAACGGGTCGTGGCAGCACAAGGGCAGCGACGTCCGTGCCGGGGGCCTTTTTTAAAAGGAGAAGTCCCATGCTCAAGCAGTCTTTGCTCGTCAGTTCGGTGATAGTCGCGTTACTCGGCGGCTTTGCCCATGCACAGCAAGCGCCAGTACAGCCGTCGCCAGTACAGCCATCGCCGGTCAAACGGACGCCGCTCGGGAAGGTAGATGTGCCGGGTTCAAACTATGAAGTTGTATTCGGCATCACCGAATTAGCTGGCGGCTTCAAGTCGGGACGACATTCTCATCCCGGTCCGTTGCTCG
Organism: Bradyrhizobium sp. CSA112; assembly: GCF_029051645.1. Lineage (GTDB taxonomy): Bacteria > Pseudomonadota > Alphaproteobacteria > Rhizobiales > Xanthobacteraceae > Bradyrhizobium. The sequence goes on along the minus strand of NZ_JAACFS010000063.1, from coordinate 14,331 downwards.
CCTACGTGACAGAAGGCGAATTCTGGTATCTCGTCGATGGCCAGCCGGAGAAGATTTACAAGGTCGGCGAGTCGTTCCAACTGCCTCATAGCGCGATCCACAACGAGGGCTCGGCGGGCAGCAATCCGGTCAAGGTGATGGTTGTCTTTATTGTCGAGAAGGGCAAGCCCTTGGTGCAGCCGGCACAGTAGGAGCGTGGGCCGTGGTAGCGGGTCCCCCGTCTGCCTGTGCGACCGTGTCATAGATAGCGAGCGGAAGCACGTCTCGTTCGAGGGCGAGTGTGGGCAAAGGGATCCGCATGTCAGCTGTTGGCCCCTCACCCGGATGACGACGGGAAACCATGAAGGGGAGGTTGGAATGAGCTCGCAGCGAGTGTCGGGAACCGCCGTGCAACGAACCATTGCCGTCCTGGGCTCGGCGGTTTTCTTCGTGGTCGCCCCATGTACGCTGGCGGGGCTCGTTCCATGGTCAATCACGGGTTGGCAACTCCGGCCGCCGTTCCTTGGTCTGGAGCTGACGCGCGGCATCGGCGCGATAATGATTCTCGCAGGCGTGCCTGGGCTCGTTGACGCATTTGCGCGTTTCGCGCTGCAGGGTCTCGGCACCCCCGCGCCCATCGCGCCGACCCGGAATCTCGTCGTGACCGGTCTCTACCGTTATGTGCGTAATCCAATATACGTCGCGGTCGTTGCCATCATCCTGGGTCAAGCGGTGCTGATGAGCGATTGGCGCCTCATCGTCTACGGCGCGCTGCTCTGGCTCGCCTTCCACGTCTTCGTCGTGGCGTACGAAGAACCCACGCTCGAGCGGACGTTTGGGAGAGAGTACGAGGCGTTCCGCGCCGCCGTCCCGCGCTGGATACCGCGGATGACCCCATGGCGGTCGAAATGATCGGTGGCCCGCGGTTGTGCGGGCCGCTGCTCGCGACCGGTCTCGGACGCTTCACCGGCGCCGCGAGCAAGCACGCTAACGGCCCTCGGAAAAGAACATCTCCCCATTGGCGAAGCGGTTGGGTTTCAGGCGCATCGCAACGCGCTACGACAAACTCGCTCGGAACTACTTCTCAGCCCTGTGCCTCGTTGCCGCCGTGGCATTCTGGCTTTAATCAATTGAGCCTGGACCCTAGAGACATGACGGCCTGCTCTGAGGATGTCCGTTTCCGGAGGAAGACCGGAAGTGAGCGGCGAGCGGTCAATGTGACGTGATTGACCCAACTGAGACATTGCCGACCAGAGGCGGCGCCGCAGGGTTGATTTTAGGTTTGGTCGGCAAGCTTTCGCCGCAAGGGTTGTGAATACGACGGCCTCGCCCCGGCGTCGCCGCAGGCGTCGCTAGTCTGGATGTCCGCTGGGCGCCGAGTGCGAATACTGCCCTATTGCCGCACGCCGATCGCGATCATGCGATCTCTGACTTCGCGGAGAGGTCCGGACGCTGCCATCGACTCAAGCTCGCGCTTGATAAGGTCTCGCGCCGCAGCCCTGGATTCCGCTGGAAGATGGCTCAGGAAATTTCCAAACGAACTGGCTTCGGAATGGCGGATCGAATCTTCGGCCGAGGCCATCTCGCGCACGGACTGGCGAACCTGCACCCGTGCAACCGCAAAGCCGGCCGCTGGCAGCATGTCATGCATGTCCTGCTCGGTGACTGGATACCTCTTGGCGCTTGGCGGCATCGCATAGTCCGCGAAGGGAGCCTGCGCCAGCACGCGCGCAACTGCCTCGCGCAGGGGCCACTCGCGGTGACCAAGCCCCATGCTGATACCGAGGCGCCCGCCGGATTGCAAAAGCCGCGCGAACTCGCGCAGCGGTCCTGTTTTCTCAGGCAGCCAGTGAAACACGGCATTCAGGCAGAGGACGTCGAAGCTGCCGTCTGCAAAGCAGCCAAGCTCGTAGGCATCACCCACCCGAAACTCCAATCCCGGGCGCGCTCGCGCAGCCGCGATATCGATGCGCAACGGCAGCGGGTCGATCCCCAGCACATAACCGGAAGCGCCTGTCCGGTCGGCGATGTATTGCGCCAGAAGACCTGTGCCGCAGCCGACATCCAGCACCCGCTCACCCGCCTTGATCGTAAGCTCGTCGACGAGGAACTGGCCGGCTACGAACTGCCACGTCGCGCTGATTTGATCGTAATCGCGCGCCAGCGCCGCGTCGTCGAGTGAGAGCGAGGGACCGGGAGCAGGCCCAGGGTCATCGGCTTCAGGGGCGTTCATCGCTCGTGCCTTTTGTCGTCGCGAATGTCCTTCCAAATTGCTGCGGGTGCCTCTGCCACGCAAGTCAAGAAACGGTGCTCACGTCATGATGCGGAAGACAGGGATTGCCCTACACGCTGGTTTTGAGAGGCAACAAGGTGATCGATAGTCGTCATGCTTGCTGCGGCGCACGAGTCCGGAAGTGGCACATTTGAGACATGCCGCGATTGCCGAGTTGAGTCTGCTTTCGGGGGTAAGGCGGAAGTTGGATTTCGAGGCTGCCAAGGGCAGCTTTTGGCGCAAAGCAGTCGTTGACCTGCTCACCGGGATTTCGCCGACGCACGAGGCTAAAATTTCCATCAAGACCTTACGAGCGTCTGGAGCGAGAGGATGGGAAATGTTCAGTAAGCCACCAATTTATGCGTAGGGCTTGAAGTCATCAGCGAGAAGTTTTGCGCGGCTTGGCAACCAGAATTTTTCCTTCATCAACTAGGTCTTGGCAAACCTGCATCAATCCCGTGAAAACTTCACGCGTGGCGCGGCTCACCGGACGACCGCGTGGCAGCGCCAATACGCGATCGGCGCGCATCCACGGCAAGAGTGCGGCCGACAATTTGCCTGCCTCGATCTCTTCGTGAATGCCGGAGAAGGGCAGCAGGCCATAACCGAGGCCGGAGGCCACGATTCGCTTCATCGGAACGGCGCTGTCAACCCGCAGCGAGAACGGCACCGTTGGTGGGAACGGATTGCGGCTGAGCGGCACGATGGCGGCCGGCAGGCCTTCGAATTCCTTGCGGGTCAGCTTGCCGCGTTTGAGCAGGGGATCACGCGGCGGACCAATCAGGAATACCTGCTCGACCACTAGCGTTTCGTAATCGAGGTGATCATTGGGCTGCGGCGTGGTGACGACGGCGAGATCGAGTTCGCCACGCAGCAGGCGGTCGCACATTCCCTCCGTCAGGCCTTCGCTCAATTCGAGCCGCACCCGTGGGAAACGCTTCACGATTAGATGGGCGAGTGGCGCATAGAAGATATCGGCGAGACTGGAGGGCGCGCCCAACCGCACCGTGCCGCTGGGCTCGCGGTTTTCCGTTCGTACTTCGGCCTTGATGTCATCAATGGTGCCGAACAGCCAGCGGCCGCGTGCCAACAGCACCTTGCCGGACTCGGTCACGGTTACGCCGCGCGCGCCGCGTTCAAGCAGCGCACCGCCAAGCTCGCGCTCGAGTTCCTTGACGTGCCGGCTGAGTGCCGACTGCGCGATATTGAGCGTGCTGGCCGCAGCCGCGAATCCGCCGCGTTCGGCGACCGCGACGAAATAACGAAGCTGCCGCAGGTCCAATTTCAGCATCCTTCTCAAATTAAGATAGCAACCATATCAAACATATTCTTGTGAGATAACAGAATTAGGGCAGTCTCTGCCCAAAATAAATACAGGGAGAGAACGGGCATGGGCATCGCCGCGGACGAAGCACGCCAGACGACCGTTTTCATCGCCGGCGGTGGCCCGGTCGGGCTCGCAATGTCGCTGCTGCTCGACAGGTTCGGCATCGATTGCGTCGTGGTCGAGAAGAGTACGACGACAACAGATCATCCAAAGTCGCGCGGCTGCTGGGTCCGAACCATGGAGATCTTCAGGCAGTGGGGGATCGAAACGGCGATCCGCGACCGCGGCCTGCAAGAGAACTCAGACATGTTCGTGTTCCTCGACAGCATCGCGGGACATGAGTTCGGCCGCACACGGCCCGAACCGAATGTCGGGCATACGCCGGCGTGGAAGAGTCTGGTCGCTCAGGATGCCGTCGAGGAAGAAATCCTGCGCGTCGTCGAGCGGTCGAAACATGCCACCGTGCTGTTTAGCACCGAATGTGAATCATTCGAGGAAACCAACAGCGGCGTCCGTGTCAGGACGCGCTCCGAGGCGACCGGCGAAATCACCGAATGGAGCGCGACCTACCTGATTGCCGCAGATGGTGCCGGCAGCCGAACCCGCCGCAACGCCGGCATCGAGATGGTCGGGCCGGCCACGCTGGCGGTGATGTCGAACGAGTATTGGCGCGCCGATCTGTCGAGCCTGCCGATTGCGCGCGAGGCGGCGGGCTTCATCGTCATCCCGGACAAGCCCGGCCTGCCGCGCGCGGGCATCCTCAACACCAACGGCCGTGATCGGTGGCTGACGGTGACGCAGATCGGTCTCACCAAGGACGATCGCGAGCGGCCTTGGACCGATCAGGAGTTCATCGAAATCGCGCGTGGGCATGTCGGAATCCCTGACCTCGATGTGACGCTGCTCAACCGCTCGGTCTGGCGCGTCAGCATGCAGGTCGCCGAAACGTTCCGGAAGGGCCGGGTATTTCTGGTTGGCGACTGCGCCCATCGCTTTCCACCGACCGGCGGCTTCGGCCTGAACTCCGGGGTGCAGGACGCGCATAACCTCGCCTGGAAGCTGGCGTTCGTTCTCAAGGGTTGGGCGGACGACCGCCTGCTCGACAGCTATTCCAGCGAGCGTCGGCCTGTCGCCCAGTCCAATGCCAATTTTAGCTTCGGCAATCGCCTGCGGTTCGGCCTCACCGACGATGCGGTGAGATCCCGGAACCCGGACCGGATCCGGTTCTGGATCAACGATATGGACAATCATCTTCACAGCATCGGCCAGAATCTCGGACACAATTACGAGGAAGGCGCGGTGATCCCGGACGGCACCGTCGCCAAGGCACTGAACTCGCGCTACTACACGCCTTCCGATCGCCCCGGCGCGCGCTTTCCGCATATGTGGCTGGACTCCGCGCGGAAGCATTCGACGCTGGACTGGTTCGACAAGGAATTCGCCGTCGTCACGGGCCCGCTCGGCAACGAGTGGCTCGAAGCGGGGCGCCAGGTTTCCGAAAAGACCGGCATGGCGTTGCAGCTCAGGCAGTTGCCCGCGGCTGATCCGGCAGACGGATATCAGTTGGGCATGCGCGGCGCCGTGCTGGTGCGTCCTGATGGGCATGTGGCGTGGCGGATGCCGTGGATACCATCGGATCCGGCAAAGGAACTCGCCGGCGCGCTCTCGACGCTGCTGCATTAGGGGAGGCTTCGATGCACACGTTCGAAGCCAATGGCGTCACTACGGCCTATCAAAAAACCGGCCGCGGAGCCCCGCTCGTGTTGTTGCACGGCGGCGAAGCCGATCATGCGATGTTCGACGACCTGGTACGCGCGCTGAGCGACCATTTTACCGTCATCGCTTATGACCAGCGCGATTCCGGCGCCACGCGCAATATCACCGCGACTTATTCGCTGGCTGACCTCGCCGATGATGCGGACGCCCTGATCGGCGGGCTCGGCCATGACCGCGCCCATGTGATGGGGACCTCGCTGGGTGGCCTGATCGCGCAGGTGCTGGCGGCGCGGCATCCGGATCGCATCGACAGGTTGATCCTCAGCAGCACGTGGAAAGTCAACAAGAGCCCGCTGGAGGTGAATGCGGATGTTTTCCGCAGGCTGGCGTCCTACCGCGCGGATACCGCGGCCAACGCGCCGAAGATTGCGGAGTTCTTCTTTCCGCCGGATTGCCTGCGCGACCGGCCCGAACTGATCGAGATATTTCGCGGCAACAGCCGTGACGACGGCCAGAAGGCGCGGCGTGGCGGCGTCCTGGCGCAGCCGGTCGCGGCCGACCTTTCAGGCTTCGATCGCCCGACGCTTCTGCTCGCCGGCAGCGAGGATCGCCTGATTCCGAACGCGGAAACATTTGCCATTGCGCGCGATCTCAAGCGCGCCAAGACGCGCGTGATCGAGCAGGTCGGACATGTGTCGTCGATCCAAGCGCCTGAACGCGTGGCGGAGGCGGTGATTGCATTTCTGAATTCGTAAGAGGCGGGTCGACAACACGGGGAGAAGAGAAATGGCCGACCAGACGAGCGTAGTGCCATTCGACGAAGCGCCGGTAACAACGCGATATTGGCTATCGATCATCCTTTTCGCCGTGACCGGCGTGGTCGACTTCTTCGATTTCTTCGTGGTCGGGTTTCTGGTGTCGGTGCTGGCGCCGAAATGGCACCTGACCTTCGGGCAGACCTCGATCATGCTGATGAGCGCCGGCATCGGCGCCATGCTTGGCGCGCTGGCGTCGGGCTTCCTCGCCGATCGTTTTGGCCGCAAGCCGCTCGCCGTCGCCGGTGTCCTGATCTGCGGCCTCAGTTCCGGAGCGATTGCGCTGATACCGGAGGACGGCTGGATCTTCTTTGCGATACTGCGCTTCTTCGTCGGCTTTGGCCTTGCGGCGGGCGCGGCGGCAGCCGTGCCGGCGATCGTCGAATTCGCGCCGACCCGCCACAGGACGCTGGTTACCAGCCTCGTGGTAGTTCCCGTCGCCTTTGGCGTGTTGTCGGCATCGATCACGGCGAGCTATCTGCTGCCGCTGGTTGGTTGGCGCGGGCTCGCCGCGGTCGGCTTCCTGCCGATCATCCTCGCGATCCTGACCGCTTTTGTCATGCCGGAGTCGCCGCGCTGGCTGATCAGCAAGGGCCGGGTACGGGAAGCGCAGACCAGCATCCGCAAGCTCTACCAGGTCGGCGATCAACCGTTTGCCCTGCCGGCGCTACCAGCCGCAAGCCGCGCTCGGTTTGCCGATTTGTTTGCCGAACAACGGCGTTTCTGGCTGACGGTGCTGATCTGGTTCGGCGCCAGCACCGCCAATTATGGCGTCTTCCTGTGGGGACCTACGATCGTCGCCCTGTTGCTCGGGGTCGCGCCCCAGGATGCAGCGAAGATGTTCATCTATGTCAGTCTTGCCGGCGTGCTCGGCCGGACCGGGTTTGCCTTTCTGGCCCATCGGGTCGGCCGCAAGCCGTGCGGTCAGCTGATGGGATATGGCATCGCCATTTCACTGGGATTGGCCGCATTCTTCCATAATGATTTCGTCGGCTCGGTGCCACTGTTCCTGGTTTTCCTGATCGTCGGTGCGTTGTTCTTCGACGGCGGGTTCTCCAATCTCGCCCCCTATCCGGCGGAGATATTCCCGGTTCAGCTCAGCGGGCGCGCGGTTGGATTGGCACAATTCGCCAATGGCGTCGGCAAGATCGTGGGGCCGCTGTGTCTCGCCGTAATCGCGGGTGCCGACAATTTCGTGCATCCGCAGGCGACTGCATCTGCTGTGACGCCGGCGTTCATCTTTCTGGCTGGTGCAGGCCTTCTGGTCGGACTTGCCTTTACCTTCCTTGGCGTCGAGCCGCATGGGCGCCCGGTCTCGTTGTTCGGCGGCACAAGGAGCGGGAGTGCAGCGTCGAAGCCGGTGACGGCAAAAACCGCGGCGTAACCCTCGAGAGGAATTGAATATCATGAACCATACGCACAGCGAAGCCGCAGCGAAGCCGCCGTTCGATACGGTGAAGCTCGACCGGCTGATGGGGGAGGCGGACCTCGATGTCCTCGTCGCCACCTCGCGGCATAACGTCCAGTACCTGTTGGGTGGCTACCGCTTTTTCTTTTTCGACGCGATGGATGCGATCGGCGTCAGCCGCTATTTGCCTGTCGTCGTTTATCAAAGGGGCCGGCCCGAAAACACGCTTTATGTCGGTAATCGCATGGAGGGTTTCGAGCGCGAGCTGGGAACCATTCCGGCGCCGATCGTCAAGACGTCGTGCTGGGGAACGCTCGACGCGACCGAAACTGCTGTCCAACATATCAAACAGCTCGGCGACGGCGTGAGGAGGGTGGGTATTGAACCAAGTTTTCTGCCCGCTGACGCCAGGCAACTTCTCGGTGCTCAACTCGGCAATGTAGAGTTGCTCGATGGGCAGTTCGTGCTGGAACGGTTGCGCGCGATCAAGACGGCAGCGGAGATCGAGCTTGTCCGTCAGGCTTCCGCGCGCGTCGTCAGCGCCATGCAGGCCACGTTCAAGGCTTGCGAACCCGGAATGAGCAAGCACGGTGTCGTCGACCGGCTGAGGAAGGAAGAGCAGGCGCGCGATCTGACGTTCGAATACTGCCTGATAACAGCGGGGACAAGCCGCAACCGCGCGCCGTCGAACCAGCGGTTGGAGCGGGACGACGCGATGTCGCTCGACTCCGGTGGCAATTTTCACGGCTACATCGGTGACCTCTGCCGCATGGGCATCCTCGGGCAGCCCGACGCCCAGCTGAAGGAATTGTTGCAGGAGGTCGAGGAAATCCAGCAGATAGCGCGCAAGGTCGTCCGGCCGGGTACGGCGGGCGGCGAAATCGTCACCGCCGGCGAAGCGGCGGTGAAATCCTCTCCGCATCGCGACATCCTGGATTTCACCGCGCATGGCATCGGCCTGATCAGTCACGAAGCGCCTCGTCTGTCCGATCACGGCCCGGTGCCGTACGCGGCTTATGATGCCGATCGTCCATTGCAGCCTGGAATGGTCATCTCGATCGAGACGGCGCTGCCGCATCCGACCCGCGGCTACATTAAGCTCGAGGATACGCTGATCGTGACTAACACCGGCTGGGAAGCGGCAGGCGACGGCGCACGCGGCTGGAACGTTGCCGGCCAGAATTGAAAGATAGACAATGCCCAGAGGGCGCGGCGGTAGGTCGGTCCTGCCTGCCTCGCCCTTGCGGGGAATGGCGGCTTCTGGCGCGAAGCGGTCGTTGAGGTGTGATGTGAGATCTCGCCAGTTCCTGTTGATTGAACTAGCTAGGGCGTGTACCATCAACGCGCAGCCACAGCCGTTTTGATGCGAGATGGATGAAGGCCCCGATAGTTGGCCGCCAACTTGCCGTAACAAGTGGCGACTCGACGACGCTGCTTGATCTCATTGAAGAATGTTTCGATCAGTTTGCGCGCTCGATAGAGATACAGATCGGTTCGTTACGAGATGTTAGCCCAAGCGCCCTTTTCAGCGACAAGCCGTCTGATCCAATCGGCATCATAAGCCCGGCCTGCCAGCAGCATTGATCCTGACTTCAGGCGAGAGGAATTTGCCGGCGAGCCGATTGTCATGCGATGTGATTGTGTAGCCCTGTGCCCTGTGCGGTTCGCACCGCGTCCCCCGCGCCGCTTCTCGGCCCGTTTCGCCGACCGATAACGCTCCGTCATCGCCCATGCCAACCTCGCGCCGCGCGCCCATGCTCGCCCGCTTCGCATGAACTTGGGCAACCGATACGTCCGGAGCTGCAATCCGGACCAGGTTTTGCAGTAGGCAATCGCGAACACGAGGTAGAATTTGAACAGCCCGCTCTGGCGACCTTGACATCAATGCCGAACAGGATGTTACCCGTGCATGCGGCTATGTCTTGAGTATCCCAGGAGTCGTTTTCCTGTAGGCGGATTTTGCATAGACGGCGCCGTGCCTAAATAGACATGATTTGCGAAAGCGGTTTCGTTGTGACCGTTGAGCCAAAAATGCGAATGAGGGGATGCCCATCTCAATTTCAATGATTGTTCTGAGTTCGCAGTTGGTCATGCCGGTGGCTGGCGGTGTGCCGAAGTTCGATATCGCGCGGAGTTGCAAGCTCGATGTCGCTGCTACCGCCAGCCTCTCCGTTGATCAGTCGCTAAGGAGCTGTATCAATGACGAACAGAAGGCAAAGCGGCAGCTGGCCGGCCGGTGGTCGAAATTTCCTGCGCCAAGCCGGGCAAGCTGTGTCTCGCAAGAGAGCATTGGCGGCACGCCAAGTTACGTCAGTTTGCAGACCTGCCTCCAAATGGGGCAGTGGCTGCGGTAGCAAGCTCAGCCGTAGTGATCATATTCGCTCAGCGCGATCCGGACCTCACGGGCAAAATCGACCAGCGAGATGGTGAACGCGCCGAGCGAAATCATGAAGAAGATGGCGACTCCGCGTTCGTGCTGTATCTGAAAGAACGCCGTTACAAAAGCGACGATCACAAGAAGCGTCACCGAGATACTTGCGGTCACTGCCCAGAAGATCGCCCGGTTCATCATCGCCGCGCGCTGCATGAGACGCGGCAGATCAGCCTTCAGCCGGCATCGGACGGTATCGTCATCCGGGATTCCGTTCAGGATCACCGTCCGATCAACGATCCGGTTCAGGCGGGAGATCAGGATAGCGATGAAGGCGCCCAGTGCGCCCAGCAGGAAGGCGGGGGCCGCTGACTGCGAGATCACTTGAGATAGCTGAGTTACGGACGGCGTGTCTGTCAACATTGAGCGGGCTTCCGTTCACGATCAGGCCGCGTCGTCTAGGCCGCCCGACTTGTTCGCAGCCACGTAACGCACGATCCGATCGATCGCCTATGCAAAATCTACGTCGTCTGCATTGAGCCGTCGATTCGTTGGGACAGATAATCAGCGTTGCTTGCCGATCACGGTCCGATTTTGCATAGGCAGATGACTACGCCGGTTCGTATAGCTACTCCAGCACATCAGCCCGAGTGGGCTCATCTATAACAGCGAGCGGTGCGAGCCTCGCAGGGAGTGATCGATCATGCCCAAGCCCCGTTCTGTTAGGGTTATAGGTCTCGCGGCGTTCATTCTTCTCGGTCCCGCGTTCGCCTCGGCGCAACAGCCCCCTCCGGGCGTCCAGGCTGGGATGCTGACTTGCAACCTGGCCCCCAGCATCGGCCTGATTGTCGCCGAAAGCCAGCGGATGAGTTGCAAGTATGCACCCAACGGGCCGTATCCCCCTCAGAACTATAACGGTGTGATGAATACAGTCGGGCTCGAACTCGGGATCACCGCGGGCGGGGTAATGGCGTGGGGCGTGTTTGCTCCCACTCAGGGGGCGCCGATCGGGGCGCTGGCGGGCGAGTATGTCGGCGCCAGCGGCGACGTTGCAGTCGGAGTAGGGGTCGGAGCTAACGTCCTGTTTGGCGGCTCAAATCGGACGATTGCCCTGCAACCATTATCGGTCGAGGGGCAGGCGGGTTTGAACGTGTCGCTGGGCGTGTCGGGCCTCACGCTGGCTTTGGCGCCCTGAACCCGATGGCCAGCCCAGCGATCAGCCTGTGGCCGCGATGGCTGAGGCTAACGATAGTGGGGGCCGCTGCCGCGGCTATCATAAGCGGCGGGTGGTTGTCTTATCGCTACTTCGCCAAGCCTGTCGTTTTGACAGTGGCGGTCGGCTCGATTGACGGAGAGGCCTTGTCGTTGATTTCCGCAGTCGCGGCGCGCCTGACGACTTCGAACGCCCACGTCCGATTGAAGGTAGTGGATACCAATACATCGGCCAAGGCATCGGAACTGCTGGCTACGCACAAGGCCGACCTCGCCGTCGTTCGCGGCGATACCGGTGGCCTGGAGGATGCCAGGAGCGTGCTTCTCCTGACCCACGGCGTGGTTCTGCTCATGGCGCCTTCGACGGCGAGCGGCGATAGTCTCGGCGACCTTCGCAATACAACGATCGGCGTCATCGGAGGTGCGATCAACAGGCCCACGGTAGACGCGCTGAAGCAAGTTTACCCGCTTGATCGCGCAAAGGTCATTTTCCAGGATGTCTCAATTGCCGACGGCGCGACCGCGCTTTCATCCGGACGGGTTCACGCCCTTCTTGCTGTCGCTCCTCTTACCGAGAAGTACCTGACCAAGGTCAGACAGTTCTTTCAGCGGGAGCACCCAAAAGGATCGGCTCCGAAACTGATCGCAATCGAATCGGCCGGCGCCGTGGCGAACGTCGCGCAGTATTACGAGAGTTACGACATTCCAAAGGGGACCTTGCGGGGCGCGCCACCCGTTCCATCCGATGACCTTACCTCGCTTCGCGTTTCATATTTCCTTGTTGCCAACAAGTCGGTGAATAACGGCACTATCACCGACCTGACGCAGTCGCTGGTCGACGTCCGAAGAGACCTGCTGTCCCAATATCCGATACTGGCGCAAGCTGCCGCACCGAGCACCGACGCCGACGCGCTGATCCCTATCCATCCCGGAGCTGCTACGTACTACAACGGAAACCAGCAGAGCTTTCTCGATAAGTATGACGACAAGCTGTACTATGGGTCATTGCTGCTGGGATCGTTGATCTCGATCATTGTTGCAGCTTGGCGCTTCGCAGGTTCTGGAAATACCCCGCAAAGCATGCTCGAACCGCTCTATGAGTTCGGCAACGAGATCAAGGGTGCCAAGAGCGAAGCCCAATTGGAAGAAATAGAAAAGCGTATCGACGATATCCTGAAGTCTGAACTCGCCAGGAACGCGAATGGCGAGGGGGCCGACAGCCCCGCTATGGCCGCGCTAAGTCTGACAGCCCACAGGCTTCAATACTTGATGAGCCATCGCCGGACCATGCTGCGCAAATTAAATTAAGTGCACAGGGATACGACAACTCCGCAGCTTCTGCGGAACTGCCCGTGTTGTCTCACTTGTTCACGATCCGCCGCGTCGGCGTCACGGTGCTGGTCGGCGCCATCGGCGAGATCGAGAACGTCACCCAAGTATTCCATCCCGATGGCCGGTTCTCGGCAGCGAATTCGCCATATCCTTTCAGGTTGAGATATCCCTGCATGTCTCCAACCGGAAACAGAAACCCGATTTGCGGGCCAATGCCCGCAACGCGGGACCGGAATCCGCCGAGGATGGGGTGTTGACCGAAATCGTCGGTGATCTGCTGATAAGCGTACCCGACAAACCCGACGAAAACCTGCTTCGAGAGGAATTGGGAAACGCCCCAGTCAAGGTGGAAATCAATGCCGTTCTGATACTGCGTGTCCTGGTTCTTGAAGTTGTAGGTAAAGCCCGCGACAGCCGAAAACTCTTGTCCTGCCGCTGGATTGAAAAAGGTGTAGCCGCCACCGCCGTCGATTGCGCCGTGACCGATGCCGAGATTGGAGAGACGATTGGGATCGTAGGCGCCAACCGGGATGTCTCCGGTCACGTAGGTCATAAAATTATGCACGCCAGCATTCCACTTTAGTGTGGCCTGCGGATACAGGTCTCCAACCGATGTAAGCGAATCTGAGATGCTTCCCGTCCGGGTCGTCACAAGGGGACCAACCGCTGTCGTGAGCGTGCCGTCGATGCCGGTGCTGGCTCGACCGAACAGGCCGATAACACCTAGGGCCAGTTGTCCACCCAGCACGGGTGTAGCGAACGTGTATGTCGGGTTAAGCAGCACGAGGTCGGCCTGGGCATTAAGACTTGCATTCAGGCTGACGTTGACGTTCGCGGGGATCCTTCCGATCTGGATCTGCTTTGCGGCCGCCACGCCTCCGGATGCTCCGACCGAGGTATGATAGTAGACTTCGGCCCAAGACCAGCCCGGCACCTGGGGAGTGGCAGCCAGACTGCTGAACCGCCCAGGCAGCCAGTACGACACGCCGCTTTCGTCCGCATAGGCCCCGCCAGACAGCGAGCCAAATAACAACATAGCCAGGCCAGCGGAGTGCGCGATCCGATGGGTGGACGCCTGCTTGGAAATATAGCCCGTCATCTGCATGTCATCCTCAATACCACGATGCGCCAGATTCGCGACTGAACATCCGCGTGCTGGTAATGACTATGCAAAATCGGTCGTCTATCCACCTCGGTCCTTTGCTGTGGCTCCAATGTCACTCTCAGATTGCTGCGGCTTCGGCGCCAAGATGCGCCGCGCGAATTCTCATACATAAAGTTCGACTCGGTCTTCGTGCTCAACGGTCCGGACCAAATGCGCACTTGCACTTGATGCGCGTTGCAAGGTTTGAGAGGGGCTTTCGCCAAACGCTCTTCGGTACTCAACCGAGAAGCGTCCCAATTCCAGGAACCCAAACCCGGTAGCAATCTCTGTTACGGTCGAGAGACCGCTGTCAGTGTCCATCAGCGCGCGTCTTGCCTGTGACAATCGCAGCATTCGAAGATGCCGGCAGGGCGGAAGACCACGGATCCTGTGAAATGCCTTGCGAAGCGCGCGCTCGCTGACCGAAAGAGCGGCGCAAAGAGCTGGGATCTGGAGGGGCTCGTCGATTTCGGCGAGCGCCAGCACCTCAGCCCGTTCAACGAGGTCTCGACAGGGGCTAACGGGCTGGGCACTGAGAGTTTGCGTCCCCATATTGGCTGACAGATCAATTCTCATCGCGGCCCCGCGTATCGCTAGAACACGGCAGAAGGTTCTGCCCGGCGCCAAAACACCACAGCTCGATATCGCCGCATATTGTCCTTGAGGGCAACGTGGCGGCAGCGCGGCCGTTTCAGAATGGCACGCCGCGGGCCTCGTCCTGGCCGATTCCGGAGCAAGCCAACACCTGTCTCTTA